>NZ_JAEOXH010000001.1:1412767-2001204 GCF_016632315.1 Oxynema mangrovii CENA135
ATTGTTTGTAAACCTGGTCATACTGTCAATTAGAAAAGATGTGTCAGGCAGTCAGTAAGGACAGTTCATGATGCTTCCCTCAACGCTTCATCATTCTCTATGATGCAACGCCCCTATTTTTCCATTCGAGTCGATCGCCCCTACCAGGGATTGCCAATCGTTGTAAACGCCGACCAATAATAAGGATGGGATAAAGTGCGATCGCCCCGGTTGGCAATTTCTTCCGGTAACGGTAACTGACCCGACTCCCCGGTCCCGACTAACCGACCGTTTTCGATGCGAACTTCGCCGCGAAGCATCGCCAACTGGGCGCGGCGCAACGCCTCCGCCTTAATCGGCGCCCGATCTAACTGACGGTAAAACTCGGTCATTAAACTTAACGTCCCTTCGTCGCTGACGTACCAGAGGGACGCTACGGCGGTTTTAACCCCCGCTTGGAACGCTAAGCCCGCAAAACCCAATTCTGCTTGTTCGTCGCCGAGAGCGGTGCGACAGGCGCTGAGGACGAGCAGTTCGACTGGGGGATCGTTCCATCCCAATTCGCGCAATTGGTCTAATCCCAATTTGGTATCCCACAGTTGAATGTAAGAATTCCCCGGTTCGCCGGAGAGGAACTGACCGTGAGTAGACAGGTGAATGGCGCCGTAGCGTCCTTGTTCCCGTTTTTTCTTGAGATTTTCTAAGGTAAACTGTTCGTTGAGATAATATTGGCCGGACCATAACTCGGTGGCGATCGCCCGAATCTCGGTCGGAACTGCCGGGAGGTCGCTAAGTTCCGAGAACTCCGACGCCCCCATCGCCAGCACTTGAGTCCCTTTCACGGTTCCGTAACGGGTATCGGTCAGACTCAAACTCGGCATCAGTCCGACGCTGTAGCGTTCGATGACAAATCCTTCGCCGTCGTGCAACGCCGCCATCGGCAGCGATCGCAACCCCGTATCCATAATAAACACTAAATTATCGATCTCGCGCGCTTCGAGATCGGTTTGCAACGGTGCGATAATCCAATCGTATAATTGGCGGGAAGCTTGTAAATAACTGTCGGTGTTGCGCTTGCGAGCATTAGTGATTTCCCCTTGAAATTGGCGCGCTTGTTCCATCACTTCCCCTCGGGTGACGCCGACGCGCGATCGCACCGCTTTCCCGTCCGTGGTCACTAAGACTAAATCTAACTCGTCGCTGTCCGCATCGGCGCCACTATAGGACGGGACGAAATTGACGTAAATCAAGGCAGGTTTGACCCCGGTCGCCTCCTCGACCCGATGCAAAATATTGCGCGCCTCACTCAAGCTGACCACCTCGCCAGAGGACGAACTCGTCTCCCCTTGTTGGCTGAAATATTGCGCCACTTCTTGGGTGTAGGCGCGATCGATCTCTTCCATTCCCGGATCGACTTCCACCCTCGAAACATCTTCGGTGACGTTGCGATACTCCATATCCTCCGCCGGAATCTCCTCTTCTTCTAAGGTTTCCCCTTGTAAGGCGGCGCTGACTTCTCCCTCTTGAGGGAAAGAATTCGAGGGTTCCGAACCTGTAGCACTCTCGGAAAGCGTGGGATTCTCTGTGTCGATGTCTACCGAGTCGATCGCCTCGGCAGATTCTACCTCGGCGGGATCGATCGCGATCGGAGGGGCGATCGCCTCATTCACACTATCGGTCACATTATCTGTCGCCGCTTCCGTATCTGTCGCCGTTTCCTCGACAACCGCATCCTCCGGCGCCGCTTGTGGCGCTTCCGTCTCGCTGACTCCCGGTTGTGGCGCTTCCGGACTCTGGGGTTCGGCGATCGTCGGTTCCCCGAATTGCGCCGCGACTTCCTCCACTGTAGGACTTTCCGGCGAGGTAATCTCCCCGGCGGGTTCGAGTTCTGTCGGTGTTCCCGGAGGAACGATCGGATCTTCTACGGGTTCGATAACAGGCGGTTCTGGCGCCGTCGTCCGAACCGTGATATTCCCTTGAGTAAAGGTTTGAGGCGGGAAGGGAATCGCAAATGTCGGTAAAATCGTGTCTTCGGGTCCAAATCCGGCGGTAATCGCCCCTGCAGTCCCGTTTAGGGTCGGATCGCCCACAGTAAATAACATATTTTCATCGCCGCCGTGTTGCAGGGCGATCGCCCCACTGCCCGCACCCCCTTGAGATGAAATACTCGAAACGGTGCCATCTTGCGCCGTAAAACTATCGGTAATTCGGATCGACTCCGACGCCACCACGTCGATCTCGCCACCGCGACCGGAGACACTTTCGGCGCGAATGGACGCAATATTAATCGTTTCCGGGTCAACTTTGACCGAACCCGCATCCCCATCGACCGAACTCGTATCGATATTGCCCGTAGTAATATCAATGGGCGCCGTCAGCGACACCGGACCGCCATCGCCACTATTGGCGCTACTGAGTAAGTCTCCAGTCAGCAAGCTACCATTGTTTCCCGTACTGTTGAGGGTAATCGGTCCGCCATCGCCGATCGCCGATCGCGTATCGATATTGCCCGTGGTAATATTTCCCGACGCACTCAGGGAGACGCCCCCGCTACTGGCACTGTTCGCGGAGGTTAAAATATCTCCGGTGACGATCTCCGTCGCCGCTAAAACAGAAACTGCACCCCCCGGGGTTCCCGCCTCTGTCGTACGGGTATCGATTTCTCCGAGAACCGTCACTGCGTCGCGATTACTCGTCAACCCCACATCGCCGCCATTGCTGACGATCCGATCGATCGCGATCGCCCCATCTACATTCAGATCCACCGTTCCCGTCGTCGTCAGCGCGTTTAAAGTGGTCGTCGAGGTTCCTTGTTCTTGAATGAAACTGCTGGCGGCGATCGCTCCCAAGGCGTCTACATTATTCGCACTTTCAATCGTTAAAATTCCCAACGCTTCCGTCGCGCCAACCTCCCCGGCAAATAAAATATTCCCCAGTCCGGCATTGAGGGTTAAATCCGCATTTCCGTCGAGACGGTCTCCAAACTCAATATCGGCGCCATTACTTTCTAAGCGGGTCTCCCCAATTAAGCTGACCGGATCGTTGTAAACTTGTCCCTCACCTCCCGTAGTGGTCACCGTCCCCGAAAGTTCGGTAGTTCCGTCAGTATCCGTTAAAATCCCCAACGCTTGCAGGTTCCCGGCGAACTCGGTGACGCCGCTACTGTTGGCGCGTAAAATCCCCAAGGG
Source organism: Oxynema mangrovii CENA135 (assembly GCF_016632315.1). Taxonomy (NCBI): domain Bacteria; kingdom Bacillati; phylum Cyanobacteriota; class Cyanophyceae; order Oscillatoriales; family Oscillatoriaceae; genus Oxynema; species Oxynema mangrovii. The sequence continues at coordinate 1,415,935 of NZ_JAEOXH010000001.1, forward strand.
ACTGTTACCGAGAAACCCTAAGACGAAGATATTGCCGATCCCACTGTCTAGGGTCAGATCCCGCGCCCCCTGCAACTGACCGAGTAAGCGAATGTCTCCCAAACCCGTCCCGGTGGAAATGAGCAGATTGTTCCCCAGGGTAATCGCGCTATTCTCTCCTCCCAAAGTGATATTTTGATTGTTACTGAGCAGATCGGCGTTGAGGGCGATATTGGGCGCACTGAGGGTTAAGGTGGCGTCTCCTGTCCCTTGGAGGATCCCGTTGACGGCGATCGCCCCGAACGGGGATTGTAAGACCACCGGATCGGAGAAAGTCGCACCATTGGGGGCGATCGCGATCGCCCCACTGCCATCGCCGCGACCGATGACGATCTCACTAAATCCATCTTGCAACGCGACCAGATCGGTAGCGGTCAAGTCCAAACCACTGGTCTGTTGGGTTCCTCCGATCGCGATCGGTTGGCTACTGGTAAACGGTTGCAACTGCACTCGTCCCGTTCCCGAAACCAAGCCATCAAAGGTTAATTCATCTCCCGTTAAAACAATATTTCCCGAGAGAGAAACATTTCCCTCATACGTCTGTCCCGCGCTTCCGGTGGTGGTTACGTCGCCGTTGAGTTCGCTGCTTCCGGCGCCGGAAACGGTCAAACTGCTGGCGGTGACCGTACTCCCGAACCGTACCGTCCCCCCGGAATTGACCGTGAAGTTGCCGACGGGGATATTATTCCCGATCGCGCGATCGAAGTTGACGGCGGCGGTTCCAGAATCGACAGTTAACCCATTATTGCCATCGACTGTACCGCTAAATGTAATGACTTGGTTGTTACTGTTCAGGCTGGAATTACCCGTCAGCTCCACCCCATCGTTATAGGTTTGTCCTGTCGTCCCATTTGTAATGATATTGCCGGAAATTTCGGTGCTGCCTTCGGCATCGGTTTCGACGCTGGCGGCTTGGACGTTGCCGAGTTGAGTCACCCCACTGCTATTGACTTGTAGGTTGCCGAGGGGTTCGCCATTACCGAGGTCGCCGTTCAAGCTTACGTCACCCGTTCCGGCGCTGACGGTTAAATCTTGGCTGCCGTTGACTGTACTGTCAAACGTAATGTCGGCATCTTGACTGGTGAGGGCGATCGCCCCGAGTAATTGCACCGCATCGCCATAGTTTTGTCCCGTCGCTCCAGTTGTCGTGACATTCTGGCTCAGTTCCGTCGTCCCTCCGGCATCGGTTGACACGCCAGTAGCATTGACCGTGCCAGCGATCGCCGTCGTACCGCTACTGTTGATTTGGACTTGTCCCAGGGGAGTTGTATTACCGAGATTGCTGTTAAACGTAACATTCCCCGTTCCGGCGGTAACGGTTAAATTTTGGCTACCATCGACGCTATTGTTAAAAGTAATATCGGCATTATTACTGCTCAAAACCGCATTGTCCGTGAGTTGGACGGGTTCGTTATACGTCTGTCCCGTAACTCCACTTGTCGCCACAGTGGCGCCGAGTTCGATGCTGCCTGCGCCGTCAGTTTGCAAGCCTCCCGCATTGATATTGGCGTTGATGCGCGTGACGCCACTGCTGTTCGCGGTCAGGGTTTGTAGGGGAAAACCACTACCGATATCACTATTAAAAATAATATCGCCCGTTCCAGCCGTTAAGGTGAGATTTTGGTTGGTGTCGATAATTGTCGTATCGATGAAGCTGTTAAACGTAATGGTTCCGCCCGCGCCTTCGATCGCGATCGCGCTATCCGAGGCCAGTTGAATCGGCATATCGAAGGTCAGATCGCGATCGTTGGTGGCGATATTGCCCAAAATTAAGGTGTTGGCAGTGTCGAATACGATTTCGCCGCCGACTCCGTTCGTAGAACGAGTATCGATCGTGGCCGTACTAAAATCAATCGTACCCTCGGCACTCGATAGGCTGACTTCCCGTCCGGGATTGGCGATGTTTCCGGTCGTGAGATTATTATTGGCTTCGAGGGCGATCGTGGCGTCGTCTTCTCCCGTGAGGGTGACCCCGGAGATATCGATCGCCCCGGCTTGGATCGAGGTCGGATCGCTCAACGTGACATCGCTGACGGCGGTGAGGGTACCGTTACTGTCGTTACGTCCGATCGTCACGCTGCTGAATCCGTCGGCGATCGCCTCTAAATCCGTCGTCGTCAGGCTCAAACTGCCCGCCACATTCGCCGCCCCCCCGAGTTCGATATTGCGGTTCGGGTCGCGGGGTTGCAAGCTTAAGGTACCCCCCGTACTTCGTATAGTATCGAGGCCGCCGTCGAGGTCGATTTCGTCTCCAGTCAGGGCGATCGTGCTGTTATTGCTAGCATCCACCCCCCCAGCAATCGTCAACGTGGTGGCAGCGTCGAGGGCGATCGCCTCTCCCGTTCCCCCAGTCGAGGTTGTTTTGACCTCCAGCGTGGAAATCGCCCCGTTATCGCTGGTTACGCTCACCGAACCGCCACCCGTGGTTCCCGTCGTGTCGATGGTTTCATTGATGGTCACTCCGTTAGCAGCATCGATCGTGATGTCACCTCCGGGTCCGTTGTTGGAGAAGGTTGCGAAAAATACATCGGGGACCGCACCACCGACGGCGATCGCCCCTTCGTTACTGGTCAGCGTCACTGTAGCCCCCGGCCCGACTTCACTGCTGCCGAAGAGCTCCCCGATCGTCACGTCGCCCAATCCCGTCACCGTTATATTTCCGGCGGTTCCCGATTCGGAATCTGCATATACATCAGTAACGCTTACGCTGCCGTTGGTACTGATAATCTCGATAAAGCCACTGGCGGTTAAGTCGCCACTGCTAATGATGTCCCCCAATACGGAAATATTATTATTCGCCTGTAAGCTAACGTTACCTCCCGTATCTCCGTTAGCTACTCCAGCAAAAATACGTCCGTCGATCGCGATCGCGCCATTATTACTGGTAATTTCGACATTCCCATTGAGAGTCCCCGTGGTATTAATGGAAGTCCCTGCTACTTCGGCAATATTAATATCTCCATCGCCAATCACCGTTACCGAACCGCCATCCCCACCCAAAGCATTCGTTTGTACCGTACCTAAGTCGATCGCCCCATTCGGTGCATTAACAGCGATCGGACCGCCATCTCCTTCGTTGGAAGTGTCTAGACTTCCCTGGGTTCCATCGATATTGCCGTTATTACTCGTTATCTCAATCGTTCCACTGGGACTCCAGAGAGTGGCGATCGTGATATCCTGGTTAGCCAATAATTCGATCGAACGACCAAAGATCGTTCCCCCAGTCGTGGCGATCGTTCCCGTCCCGACAGGAACTTGCAGGGTTACTGGCGAGAAAAAAGAGGCATCGCCACCAAGGGTTAGGGTTCCACTCCCATCCGCCCGTCCGATCGTAATCGAGGCAAAATCTCCCCAAATATTGTCTACCTCAGTTTCGGTCAGATAGACAAGCGCCGAATCTCCAGCCCCTCCCACTTGGAAATTGAGGGCGGGTGTTTCCGGTTGAATGATTAAATTGCCCGTTCCCAACAATTCAGGGGTGCCAAAACCCGGATCTAAATTAATCTCATCCGCCGTCAGGGTTAGATTACCCGTTCCCGCATCCACCGTATCCGCAATGGAAAGATCTTCTGCAGTGGAACTCGTTGCGGACATATTGATATTTCCATTCTGAGATTGAATTAAACCCAAGGTGGATATGCCTGGAAAGGTATCACTCGTCCCTGTTAAGTTAATTTCGCCACCTTCGGAATCGATCGATCCAGTCGCTAATAGTCCGGGATTGGTAATTGCAATCCCCGTAAGGTTAATGCTTCCGCCGCCGGAAAGAATCGTCCCGTCGATCCGAAGTCCCTCAAAAGAGGTACTTGTTCCTACCATCGAAATCGCACCGCCTTGAGAATCGACGATCGCATCGATCCAAATTCCCTGACTCTGGATCGTTCCGCTTCCTTCTCCCAGAAAATCGATCGCTCCCCCACCGGAATCGAGATCGCCGTTAATTTGGATCCCTATTCCCGTCAAACTGTCCCCCTCAATCGTCAGGTCTCCGCCTCCAGTCGCAATGGTATTGTTCACGATTACTTGACCCTCACCATCGCCGTCGGTATCGCCAATTAAAAATAAGTTGAGTAAATCTCCCCCCGGGGTACTATCTTCGATCGCGCCATCAATGGTAATCGTATTCGCCGCTTCCAAGCGGAGGGTATTATTTCCCGTCCCGTCAAAATCCAGAATGGTTCCATTGACTAGAGTAATATTCCCGTCTTGGGTTCCCCCGGTTCCCGTAGAAACGATCACGGTCGCGCCATCGGTCAATGCAGCAATCAGATCGTTGACATCTAAGTTGGCATTGTCCCCGGTTGCAGTAAACGGGTCGATGACCGTATCTATATTGAATGTAGTGGTGGCGGCGATCGTGATATTGTACGGGTCGATCAGCCAGGTTCCCCCTTGTCCCGTCGGCGAACTCACATCCGGCGGATTGGCCACGTCGAGAAAACCCGCACTACTGGTTTCGACAAAGCCGCCATCCCCCGAGGTCGCGCCGCCACGGGCGCTGATGTTGCCGTAAATGCGCGTGGTGCGATCGGACCAAACGATCGCCTCTCCTCCGCTTCCCGAGGCGATCGCGTCGGCGCGAACCTGACTCCCTGCATCGATAAACGTGAGGTCGGCATTCGGTAAAGTTCCCAATCCTTTATACTCGCCGCCGATCCAAACCGTCCCGCCGCCGAAGCTTCCAGAAGCATCGATCTCACTGGCGATCGTCCCGATTTGGGTTCCTAAAATTGTGATTTGTCCCCCGGTCGTTCCGGAAGCGTCCACGGTTCCGGAAATCAGGGTCGTTCCCTCCCGAGTCGGCGCGTCTACCGTGGAACCGGAAAGGCGAATGCTGCCATTTTCATTGACCGTAATTTGGTTAGCATGGTGCAATCCGCCCCCAGTCAGCAGTTGGGGTAAATTGGTCGGGTCGGTACCCGGTAAGTCCGGGCGATCGAGTTCCAAACTGAGCAAGTGTCCCGGTTGTGAGAGGCGAACCCTACTCTGTCCGGGAACGGAGGCGATCGTAATTTCCCCACCCGGGGCGGATAAGGTACCCAGATTGAGGACGCTACCCCCGAGTAAGCCGAGTTGCTGTCCTTCGGGTACGCTTAAGATGCCAAAATTGGCGATCGCCCGGGGCAATCCTTCAAAGGAAAAGGCGTTAGGATTGCCGACTAAACTGCTGTAATTTGGGTCGCCAATTTGGTTAAACCAACCCTTTTCAAATCCGATTCCCGTGGCGGTGGTGGCGGTAAAGTCTCCCGGAACATTGAGGCGCGCGTCCGTTCCGAAAACGATTCCCGCCGGGTTCATTAAAAATAAGTTAGACGAACCCCCAGTAATTTGAATTAAGCCGTTAATTATGGAAGGATTGCCGCCATTAATCCGACCTAAAATGTTTAAAATCTCGGGATGGGATTGAAAGTTAGCAATTTGGTCGGTATCGAGTCCAAATTCGCTAAAACTGTGGAAGAGATTGCTCCCGTCTGGCGATCGCCGTCCGCCGTCAATGGTGAAGGTTTGACTGTCTCGATCGACCGTGGTTCCGGTTCCGTCATCATTTGGGGTAATTTGAGCGTTTCCGGCTTGTGGTAGGAGTAAAGCGAGGAATAACACCGAAAGTCCCATGGATTTAGAAGTATGAGGGGCTTTAACTTCTAAAGCTTTCAATATTTTTAAAGAAATTGAGCGATCGATGTTATTCATGATTGATACCCCTTCCTATCTTTTTCTCCAATTGAAGATAATTGCTCGATCGGAGTTCCCTAAGAATTGTCCGGTTGCTGTAGGCAAGCTACGCAGATTCTACTGCCATTATATAAACCCATTCCTCAAATGCACAGATTGGCAGGCGAGATCCCTGTCCCACAGGAATGAGAATTGCCTATTGAAGCTCTTTATCTCAATCCTGCTCCCCCCACTATAGTGCGGGCATCTTGCCCGACATCTCACTTTCTATCTCTTATAAAGACAACAAAATAACCAGAGAGATGTACATCCCTCTGGTTAAAAATCTGGAAGATCTCACGTAAAACTACATAAGTTACAATTTCGTGCCACACTCCGGACAGAAACTGTTCGTCGAGACATTTTTCGCCCCGCAATGGCTGCAGTAGACTAATTCCGTAGCTCGCTCGAGGTTCTGCCGTTCCGGCAATCCCAACATCTGGGAATTGCTCTTACCCGGCGCCACCATCGGATAGCAATTTTCGTTCCGAGTCACGCGCACGTCGAGAATCATCGGACCTTTGTGAGCGAGCAATTCGGCGATCGCCCCCGGCAGTTCCTCCCGTTGGGTCACGACCTTACCTTTCATCCCGTATGCCTGACAGAACAACGGAATATCCGGCATCCCCACTTCCATGTTGGACGCAGAATAGCGCTCGCCGTAGAACGTTTCCTGCCACTGGCGAACCATCCCCTGCCAACCGTTATTGAGGATCATCACCTTAATATCGATCCCGTATTGGGCGATCGTGCCGAGTTCTTGCAAGTTCATCTGGAAACTGGCATCGCCACTAATACAAATCACCTGCTCGTCCGGTAGCGCCACCTTGGCACCCATCGCCGCAGGTACTCCGAAGCCCATCGTTCCCAATCCCGCACTGGAAATCCAGCGACGGGGCTTATTCTTCAAGAACTGAGCCGCCCACATCTGGTGTTGGCCGACATCGGTGGTGTAATAGGCATCCGGCGCCTGCCGTCCGATTTCGACGATCGCCTCTTGCGGCGACAAACTATCCGCATGTTGCGGTACGCTCAACGGATAATCTTCACTCCAGCGCTTAATCCGCGCCAACCAATCCGCCGTGCGCGTGCGATCGACCGCATCGCCCAATTCGTGGCAGCGTCGCAACAAATCCACCAACACCTGGCGCACGTCGCCGACAATCGGCACGTCTGGCGCCCGGTTCTTGCCGACTTCTGCCGGGTCGATGTCGATATGGATCACTTTCGCCCGCGAAGCGAATTCGTCCAGTTTTCCGGTGACGCGATCGTCAAACCGCGCCCCCACCGCGATCAGCAAGTCGCACTCGCTCACCGCAAAGTTCGCATAGGCAGTGCCGTGCATTCCCAACATGCCCACGGAGAGGGGATGTTGTTCGTCAAACGCTCCCAACCCCATCAATGTCGTCGTTACGGGGATATTGAAATGCTCGGCCAGTTCTTGAATTTCCGCATGGGCGCCGGAAGAAATCGCCCCACCGCCGACGTACATGAGCGGGCGTTCGGCTTGGGTGAGGAGGTGAACTGCTTGGTTGATCTGGCGCGGGTTACCTTTCACCGTCGGGCGATATCCGGGCAACCGAATGCTTCCCGGTTCCACGGGAATGTAGTCGAACTCTTCCAAGCCCACATCTTTCGGCACGTCGATCAACACCGGACCCGGTCTTCCCGTACTGGCGATGTGGAACGCTTCCGCAACCACCCGCGCCATATCCCGAGGATCGCGCACCACGTAGGAATGTTTGACAATTGGCAGGGTAATCCCGAAAATATCCGTTTCTTGGAAGGCATCGGTTCCGATCGCGTCGCGCGGGACTTGCCCGGTAATCACGACTAACGGAATCGAATCCATATGCGCGGTGGCAATTCCCGTCACCAGGTTGGTCGCCCCCGGTCCGGACGTGCCGAAGCAAACTCCGACTTTCCCCGTGGCGCGGGCGTAACCGTCCGCCGCGTGGGCGGCACCTTGCTCGTGCCGCACGAGGATGTGTTGCATCTCCCCTGCGGCTTCAAAGCGATATAACTCGTCGTAAATCGGCAGGATCGCCCCACCGGGATAACCAAAGATATGTTTGACCCCGTGGCGCTTCAAGCTGTCAATCAATGCATACCCACCCGTGCGGCGAGTGGGTTGTAAGGATGTTGTTTGTGCTCTTTCGGCTGGGCTTTGCGAAATCACGTCAAACCTCTCGATCGATTCGTCAAGCGTCTTCTCTAATCATGCCGTAAGAACTAGGGGCTTTGTCGTTTTTGTTGGCTCGATTTTATATTTCCGGCGATCGCCGATCGGCGCGATCGCCGATCCCCATTCCCTCGAACTTGAGATTTCCTGGGTTTTAAGCAGATAATCATTCTTATTATCTAAATTACAAAAGATTACGAATGTCTCTCTCAACTCCGGCTCGGCTCGACATTGCCACGATTGGAGCCGGGACCGACGCCCTGGATTTAAACATTTCCCCCCTACGACCTGCCGGAAATCGCATGATTTCGAGAGTTTTGTCAAGCCCCGATCGCCTGCTGGGACATCGCGCCCGTCATCGTCGCCCGGGTTCGACGGATCCAACCGCTCCGAGTCAACAATCGATCGCACTTTCGCTTGCACGTCGAGGGGCGCGGAAGTGCCTTCCCGATCGGTCCGGCGGCTCCCAACCTGGCCGGAGCCAGAATAGCCTGAGATCGCATCGTTCCCGCCTTAGTCAATCCCGCTTTAGCGCTAACGTAAGGTTTAGATCTGTTGCCGACTTTTGACGCCCATGCTGCTCATTTTTCTCGCCCTGCTTGCCTTTTACGTCGCCTGGAACCTCGGGGCCAACGACGTCGCGAACTCGATGGGAACCTCCGTCGGCTCCAAAGCAATTACCTTGCGCCAAGCCCTGGCGATCGCCGGAATCTTAGAACTGAGCGGCGCGGTCTTATTCGGCGGGCGCGTCTCCGAAACCCTCGCCACCAGCATCGTCGAGGGCGATCGCTTCGCCGAAACGCCCTATCTCCTGCTCGCGGGCATGGTCTCGGTCATGCTCGCTTGCGGCATTTGGCTGCAAATCGCCACCAGTCGCGGCTGGCCCGTCGCTTCCTCTCATGCCGTCGTCGGAGCTCTAGCCGGATTTAGTGCGGTTGCCGCAGGCTGGGGCGCCGTAGACTGGACGACGATCGCCACGATCTCGATCGGCTGGATCCTCACCCCGGCCATCAGCGCCGCGATCGCCGCCTGCTTCTACACCCTCATCAAGCGCTGGATTTTAGACCATCCCCATCCCCTCCAACAACTGCAAGAATGGATTCCCTGGCTCAGTGCCGCCCTGTTGGGGATTTTCGGGGCGATCGTCTTGCCCGAGATCGTCGAACCCCTGCGCCAGTGGCTCCAAGTTCGTTTCGCCATTGCCATTCCAGCCCACAACTTGCCCGTCGTCGTCGGCAGCGTGGCCGCCGTCTCCCTGTGTTGGGTAAGCTGGCGACAACTCGATCGCCTGCCCGAGACCCCCGCCGACGTTGCCCCGGACGGCGAATCGCGCTTCGACTCCCGGATCGAACGACAACTCGCCCGGTTTCAAGTCCTCAGCGCCTGTTTTGTCGCCTTCGCCCACGGCTCCAACGACGTCGGTAACGCCGTAGCGCCCCTAGCGGCGATCGCCTATATCCGGCGCACCGGATTAGTTCCCCAAGGAGATTTTCACGTTCCGGTGTGGGTGTTACTCGTCGGCGGAATCGGCATCGTCGCGGGATTGGCCGTTTGGGGCAAAAAGGTGATCGGTACCGTCGGCGAGCGGATCGTCGCCTTACAGCCGAGTAGCGGCTTTTGTGCCGAACTCGCCACCGCCACCACCGTATCGATCGCCTCGCGCTTGGGCTTGCCCGTCTCCACCTCTCACGCCCTCGTCGGCGGCGTCATCGGTATCGGCTTGGCGTCCGACTGGCGATCGATTCAATGGGCGACCTTGCGAGGAATTTTCCTCGCGTGGCTGATTACGGTTCCCATTGCTGCTATTCTAGGAGCCAGCATTTTTTCAATCGTGCATCTTCTGTAAGTTGTCCGGGAGCCTTTCGCAACAGACTCTCCGGGAACTAGAGAAGACTTGAGGCTTTTCTCCGCGATTCAGGGTTAGTTATCTGCAAAAACCCTCACCTCGTCGCGATCGTCGCGACTGCCCGACCTGCAAATCGGGTGCGACGGCGATCGCCGTGTTCGTGGCGCCGTCCATTTGGGCAGTCTGAAAAACGAGGAACTCCCATCGGCGATCGCCGAATCCGGGATGGGAAACCCCCGAGAGGGGTCTCGAAACCTAGCCATCTGGGTCTAGCTTGGATAAAATGACCGCAAAATTCTCTCGAATTCAAGGGAGCCGAGCCAGACGATCGCCGTCGAGACCATTCACGGATTACCCGTTTCTCTAGAATAAGTTTCTCTAGAATTAGAGCCAAAATTCAAGTTAACGTAAGACCAATGCCGATCCAGCCTGAATTATGTTTTTTGACCACCGATAAGCAAGAGGTTAGACAATAATGGGGCAACTGGACAATCGACCGGAAAACTCAGAAACACCCGACCGTCAGGACATGGATCGTCTCGTGTCCGCGATGACCCAAGAGATTAGAGAAATCCAGCACAATCTGCTCGTTCAGTTGACTCAGGACATGGCTCGACTGGAGGCGGAGAAAAACCGTCTGCGCAGTGAAATCGACCAGTTACAAGGCCAACAGCAACGGTTGCGATCCCAGCAATATCAAGCTGTCGGTCGCCAGCAAATCGTCCAACAGCAGCAGTGGACTAAGCATCTGGCTCAAGTCATGGCTTCTCAACTGCAAGAGGAATTGAGCGATCGCCTCAAACACCTGGCCGCGAGTCCCACTCCCCAACCCTTGCCGGGGACTGCCGGCACCACGAGTACCCATGCGCCTTCGCCTCCCCCGAGCAGCTATAACGACAATGCTTATCGGTTGCTGGCTTCCCTGGATACCACCCTCAACACGACCTTTAAGACCTTACAGCAAGAACTCAGTAGCTATCAAAGCTCTCTGTCCCAACAGCTCAATCGGATGCACTCCTTGCAACAACAGGGAGAAGCGGTTTTAGAAACCCTGGTCGAGCGTTTGATCGCTCAACTGCAAGAAGATGCGGGTCAAGTCCATACCACGGCTGAGATTATTTCTCAGGGTCAACGTGCGATTCCCGGTGAGTCGGCCCCTTCAACGGGAGAGCGCCGCGAGGGCGATCGCCCCTCACCAGCTCAAACCGCCCAACGGGCCACGGACAGACCCGCCCCTCAACCTGCCCCGCCCCCAGCTCCATCCGCCGATGGCGGCAAGTTCTTAACCGGGATTATTTTGATTTCGATTTCTTCCCTGGTCATTTCGATTCAAAATATCATCACCCGGGTGATTTTGAGCGTGCAACCCGTGATCTTTTTCGGAGAAATGGGCGGGATTATCGGACCGGGTCCGGGGAATTCCCTGTTGATTTTGGCAATGCGGATGCTGTTGGTGGTGCCCGGAATGGCGATCGTCGGCTCGATCCTGTATCCGAATACGTTTCGCGACTTGCGTCAACTCTCCAATCCCGAAAAACGCGGCTCGGTCTGGATTCCGGTATTGAGTGGGGTTTGTCTGTTTTTATCCCAGTTTTTCATCTATTTTGCCCTCGGCAATATCGCAACTGGGGTGGCGATCGCCATTTTCTTCGTCTTTCCAACGGTCACGATTCTTTTGTCCTGGCTGATTTTCGGCTCGCGCCCGAGTTTTATTCTCGCCCTCGCCGCCGCCACCATTTATATCGGCTGTTTCTTGACCTTACCCCCCGCCGCCTTCCAGGGAGGCGGTAGCAACAACATCTTGCTCGGTGCTTCTACTGCCTTGGCCTCCGGGATCACCTTTGCCGGATACGTGATTTTGACGCAATTGAGTGCCAAGAAACTCAAATTGCACCCGGCTCCCTTTAGCGTCCTCAATTTTTCGGTCATTTTAGTCTTTTCTGTCGTCTTCTTGCGCTTGTTCCCCGCTCAAACTGATGGCGTCAACTGGTTTCATCTCTGGTTCGGCACCGTCCTGTTAGCCCTGACCACCTTGGTCGGTTACGCGCTCAATAATTTCGGCATTCCCATGATTGGTGCTGCCTTTGCTTCGGTGATTTCTGCCTCCGGTCCGGCTCTGACCAGTTTGCTTGCCGTCAGCATTATTAGCGAAAGCTTGGCCCTCAATCAATGGCTCGGCGTCATTATCGTCACCTTGTGGGTGATCGGGATTAGCGTCGATAACCTCACTCGCCAAAAACAAGCGCGGATGGCGGCAGCCAATCAAAATTCCCGCAACTGAATTTTGCCCTCTGTTGGCAGGCGATCGCCGGATTTCAAGGACGCGCGATCGCCTCATCTGCTAAATTTCCCTTTAAGAAAACCCGGCGATTATTCTATAAAATCGCCGGGTTTGATTTTTGCCTTTGATTGAAACGGAGAGGGAGGGATTCGAACCCTCGTTAGAGTTGCCCCTAAACAGCATTTCCAGTGCTGCGCCTTCAACCACTCGGCCACCTCTCCACGAGACAAGTTATTTGATTTTTGCTCACAGGTTCATCATTGTAGCAGACCGATCCGGTCGAAGCAAGGGAGTTGCCAATTTTTTCTGCAAAGTCTTTTGGCCAAAACTCCCCAATCCCTGGGGCAGACTACAGAAACGCCAGCCCGTCAGAAGTTAGGCAGCCAGAATTGAGTCCGCCAGCGTTCCCTGCTCAATCTAAAATCTAAACTCTAAAGTCTAAAATTTGTCGTACTCTAGGCGAAAGACTGTTTGCTTCTCTGAACTGAATCGATTGAACCCATGACTCGTTCTTACACCGTCACCGTGCGCGATCGCCACACCGGGGAAACCTACACCCGGCAAGTGCCAGAAGACCGCTACATTTTGCAAAATCTCGAAAATCAAGGGGTCGAACTGCCCTTTTCCTGCCGTAATGGCGCCTGTACGACCTGTGCGGTCCGCATTCTCTCCGGGGAAGTAGACCAACCGGAAGCGATGGGACTGTCGCCGGAACTGAGGGCGCGCGGTTACGCCCTCTTATGCGTGAGTTATCCGCGATCGGATTTGGAAGTCGAAACTCAAGACGAAGATGAGGTCTACGAACTGCAATTCGGGCGTTATTTCGGCAAGGGCAAAGTGCGGGTCGGGTTGCCCCTGGATGAAGATTAGCCCGATCGCGATCGCCGTCGGGGTGGGGTTGGCGCTGGCAAGCTGTCAAGCCAGCGAAACCCCCTCGGATCCTGTCGTCCAAGTCGATCGCGTCACGAGCGGACAGAGTGCTACCTTAGTCCAGACGATCGGCGATCGCGGCTTCAATCCGGACGTGCGCGCGATCGGGATCGAAGCACCGGATCTCGACCAAGAACCTTGGGGGCCAGCCGCCCAAGAACGACTCGCCGAACTGGTCGGCGATCGCCCGGTGGTGCTTGAATTCGATGTCGAACGGGAGTATTGTTACCGCGATCGCTGTCGCCAACTGGTTTATCTTTGGCAAGATGGCACCCTGATCAACGAACGACTGGTCAAAGAAGGTTACGTCTTAGCCAGCGCGCGATCGCCCAATACCAAATACGCCGATCGCCTCGAACGCGCCCAACAGTGGGCTCGCCTCATGGGTTTGGGCATTTGGAACCCCAAAAACCCCATGCGGCAAACCCCGAGAGAATTTCGCGCCAGCCAGCGCGAGGGGCGATCGCAATGGTAAGACTTGTAGGGGGGTAGCGTAAAGATGCTGTCCCCAGTCGCGATCGACTCGTAAGCATGAACCAAAAACAACTGCAAATCTTCCTCGACATCGCCACGGAAGCCGCCCTCGCCGGAGGCGCCGTCCTCCAATCCTATTGGGGCAATCTCGACAGCATCCAGGAAAAAGGACGACCCGGAGATCTCGTCACCGCCGCCGACAAGGAATCGGAACGGGTCGTCGTCGAGCTGTTGACCCGTCATTTCCCCGATTGTGCGATTCTCGCCGAAGAAAGCGGCGCGATCGGGGGTAGCGATACCCCCTACCTCTGGGCGATCGACCCCCTCGACGGCACCACCAACTTCGCCCATCAATATCCCGATTTTGCCGTTTCGATCGGCCTACTCGTCGAAGGAGTGCCGCACGTCGGCGTCATTTACGACCCCTTACACGACAAGCTGTTTCGCGCCGCGACCGGATTGGGCGCCACCTGCAACCGCCGCCCGATTCGAGTGTCTCAAACTGCCGAACTCGCTCATTCTCTCCTCGTCACCGGGTTCGCCTACGATCGCCGCGAAACCGCCGATAACAACTATGCGGAATTTTGCCATCTCACCCATTTAACCCAAGGGGTACGCCGTTCCGGATCCGCCTCGATCGATCTCTCCCGCGTCGCCTGCGGTCAACTGGACGGCTATTGGGAACGGGGGTTATCCCCGTGGGATCTGGCGGCGGGGATCGTCCTGGTGCGCGAAGCGGGCGGGCGCGTCACCGCTTACGACGGCAGTCCCTTCGCGATCGAGTCCGGGCGGATTTTAGCCACCAACGGTCACTTACACGAGCCGTTATCTCGGGAACTGCAACGGATACGCCCTCTGGAGGGCTGGGCGAATCCCGTGGCGGAGGCGATCGGTTAAGGGGGCGATCGCCCACCGTCTCTCGATTCCGCGTTTCTCGCGAGGACAGTGTTCTCGCCAGAACAGTACACTAGAAATCAAGTCAATGCCAGGGGATTGGGATGGCGAACTATGTCTTTTAAAATCGAACACGGTCTGTTTAAATTTGATTTTACCGACCACCACGCGATTTTGGGCGTTCCATTAGACGCCGAGTTTAACGACATCCGCAAGCGCTACATGAAAATCGCCCGGAGTTTGCATCCGGATAGTTTCCAGACGGATAACCCTTCGGACAAGCAAATGGCCAGTCAAATTTTTTCCAAACTGGTCAATCCGGCTTATGCCAAGTTGTCGAGCGATCGCAACCGCGCCGAACACGATGTCTTACTCGGGATGATGGGCAAACGCCTCGTTCAAGAACGGGATAAAATCCAGGTCAAAAGCCAAGCGGCGACGGAGTTAATGAAAAGCCGCAATCTCGATGAGGATTACAAAAAGGCGATCGCCCAAATTGCCAAAGACCTCTATCACTCCCTCTCGGGAAGTAAAAAGCAAATCGCCCAACTGAGCGAACTCAATCTCGTTTACTTGCTTCGCAAAGAAAGCGAAGGCGGCGGACTCGGGAAGAAAAAACGGGCGAAAGCACAACCCCAACCCAAACCCGACCAGCCCGATTCGCCGTCTTCCGGAGAAAGCGAAGAAGACACGAACACCTCGCAAACTTCTCCAAAATCCGCGAAAATCGCCGACTATTGCCGTCGGGCCGAGGAATTCATGGAAGCCGGGAATCTGACTCAAACGGTCGTCGAATTGAAAGAAGCCCTCAAACTCGACCCGAAAAACAGTCAAATTCATGGTTTATTAGGGATGGCTTATGTGAAGCAAAACCAGATCACGATGGCGAAGGTTCACATCAATCAAGCCCTGAAACTCAATCCTCAAGAGTCAATGGCCAACGAGGCTAAAAAAGAGTTGGTCAAGCAGTCGAAGAAATCGGCGAAAAAACAAGAAAAAGGCTCTGCTCTTGCCGGATTTTTGAATAATCTGTTTGGTGGGAAGAAAAAATAATGGTTCATCAACCCCCGGCAGGGGCGCGGGATCTTCTGCCCCTGGATGTCGCCCAAAAACGCTGGATTGAAAATCGTCTGCGCTCGGTGTTTCACGCCCACGGCTATCACCGGATCGTAACTTCGACCCTGGAACGGCTCGATACCCTGATGGCTGGGGGGGCGATCGATGCCTCTACCCTGATTCAGTTGCAGGAAACCGACGAAGAGATCCCCTTGGCCCTGCGCCCGGAAATTACGGCCTCGATCGCCCGCGCGGCGGTTACGCGCATGGCGGGGGTCACCTATCCCCAGCGCCTTTACTACAATGCCAATGTCTTTCGGCGCGAGTCTCAAGCCCCTCACGGCTCCCAACAGGAGTTTTATCAGGCGGGGGTCGAACTGCTCGGCGCGGGGGGCGTTCTCGCCGACGCGGAGGTGCTGTTCCTGTTGGCGAATTGCTTGCAAGCCCTCGGACTGACGGGCTGGCGCCTGGTGTTGGGCGAGGCGGGGTTGACCCGATCGCTGCTCTCGGAATTTCCCGAAACCCTGCGCCCCAAGGTGCGCTCGGCGATCGCCCATTTGGATCGGGTCGCCCTACACCACCTCCCCCTCTCTGAGGCCCAACGCGAACGCGCCCTGTTTTTATTCGATTTGCGCGGGCGCCCGGGGGATGTCCTGCAACGGGTGGCTCAATTGCCCCTCGACGCGCAGCAACAGCAAAGTCTCGAAAATCTAAAGTCTCTGGTCGATTTACTGGCAGAAGCCTCGACCGGGCAAAAGGGCGCCAGTCTCGGCCCGGACAACTTAATTTTAGATTTGAGTTTGATCCAACCCCTCGATTATTACACCGGGATCGTCTTTGAAGCGGTTGTCGCCAGGGACGGCTACGCCAAAGTCCTCGGTCAAGGGGGCCGTTACGATCGCTTGTTGGCGCTTTACCATCCGGAAGGGGAAATGACGCCCGGAATCGGTTTTGCCCTCAATCTCGAAGATCTCCATCGCGTTTTACTCCCCACGGGTCAACTCCCGGCGCAAACGCCTACGAGTGATTGGCTGGTCGTCCCGACGGGCGATCGCGCCGCCACTGCCGCGTTTGTTTACGCCCGCCAGTTGCGCGAGGGCGAATCCTCCACTCGCGTCGAACTCCAGTTGGATCCGGCGGAGGATGCCGAAACCGTGCGTCAATGGGCCGCCGATCGCGCGATCGCCCGCATCGCTTGGGTCGAGGCGGACGGTACGGCGCAAGTCGAAACCGTATCCCCCGCTTAACGGCGATCGCCCGTCAGACTCGTCCGGGATTCGTCCCGGACGGATAACCCCCCCGATCGCCGTCGCAAAACGTCGAGCAAGGTTTGGAAGGTTTCCGGTAAGGGGGCGATCGCGGCGATCGTCTCTCCCGTCACCGGATGTTCCAAGGTCAGCCGCCAAGCGTGCAAGGCTTGACCCGTCAGCCTCACTCCCGGCGATCGCCCCTTGCTGTAAATCGGATCGCCGACGATCGGATGTCCCAAATGGGCGCAGTGTACCCGTATTTGATGGGTGCGTCCGGTTTCGAGTTGAAAGTATATTAACGTATAATTTCCCAGTCGCTCACGCACTTGCCAGTGCGTGACCGCGCGGCGTCCGCCTTTTTCGACGGGGACGACCGCCATTTTTTTGCGATCGCCCGGATGCCGACCGACGGGCGCATCGACCGTACCGCTTTCGGTTTTCGGCGCGCCGTAGACGATGCCGAGGTATTCCCGGCGGGCGCTTTTGGCTTTGATTTGCCTTTGCAAGTGAGCCAAAGCGCGCTCGGTTTTGGCGATCGCGATCGCCCCGGTCGTGTCTTTGTCCAGGCGGTGGACGATCCCCGGACGCCGTTCGCCCCCAATCCCTTGCAAGTCCGGACAATGGGCGAGTAAGGCGTTGACGAGGGTATCGTTCGCATGTCCGGCGGCGGGATGGACGACGAGATCCGCCTGTTTGTCGATCACGAGCAGTTCGGCGTCTTCGTAAAGGATGCTCAGAGGGATATCCGGATCGGGGATTAAATCGACGGGTTCCGGGTCGGGAATTGTCAAGGTGACGCGATCGCCTGCCCGTACCGTCTCCCGTTTGGCGGTACACGGACTGTCGTTGAGGCGCACGCAGTTTTCGGCGATCAGTTGCTGGATGCGCGATCGCGACAAGTCCGCCAGGCGATCGGCCAAATAGCGATCCAGTCGTTCTTTCTTTCCTTCGACCTCTAACTGAATTTCTCTCACAATTGTAGAAATAAACCTAAAGTATAGGTAATAAATATATAAAATCAGCAGCCTTCAAGGGAAGGAAGTGAGTTCGGATTGCATTGACCCGGCGCGCGATCGCCCTCTTGCGATCCATTATCCGATAAATTCTGACGACCGACGGACTCTTCCGTCGTCGAAGATGCTTCCCCCTCGGGAGCTTCCCCCTCCGGATTTTCTGCTTCTTCGGCGTCCGCTTCTGGCGGCGATGGATCGTCGCCCGATCCAGACTCGCTCTCACTTTCCGTCGTTTCCGCCTCCGATTCCCCAGGATCCTCCGAGGTCGCGGGAGTCTGTTGTCCGTCCCCCGTCGTCGCTTCACCGTCCGCCTCGCCAGGTTGAGACGCCTCCGTTTCCGAGGGGTTGGCTCGATCGCCGCTCGCACTATTATCAACCGAGTTCGGCGCCGTCGTCCCCGTCGGTGCGGGAGAATGGTTCGATTCAGTTTCCGTCGCCGCGTCTCCATCCGACGCCGTGCGACACCGTTCGGCATTGTAGGTAAAACTAAACGGATAAACGTAAATGGTCGGGCGATTCGTCCCTTCAAAAGACTGTTGTTCGATCCAGTTACTCGCAAAGCCATCGAGAATGTCGTGTCCGGTCGCCGCTAGAACTCGCGGTCCGTCAATTACCGCTCCTTTATCATCGACAAATACGCCAATTGTCCCTTTTCCTTCTAATTTATTGGCACAAGCCTCGGCGGGGTAGCGATCGGCGATCGGGTCTATATTTTCAATGTTAATTTTCTCGGGATCGTCAACAATTTTCGTATGATTTTGAGCTAATGTTCCTCGCCAGCGTACTACTGCACTTAACGATTGAATATCGGTTTCTCTATCTTGCGAAACTGAACCCGTCACATTGCGATTGGCGGCTTCTTGACGTCGTTTTTCTCCGAGGAGGCGATCGAGGAGTTCGCGCCGTTCCTCCGGATTATTTTCATAGTATTCCTGACGTTGTTCGTTATATTCTTCTGCCGAAGCGATCTGGTTTTCGTTATTGTTATTCTGATTATTCTGGTTATTCCGATCGTTAGACGGCGGTTTTTCCTCCGTAGAACTTGGGCGATCGCCCCTTGGGGAACCGCCTAAATTGTAATTATTTCTCGCTCTGTCCAGATAATCTGACGCCACTGTATCTAAGCTTTCTCTAGATAGGGGATTTTCCGCCCCTACCGATTGTTGGCGCCCTAAATCGGCCAGTTTCTGTTCTCCATTCGCGTCGGGAGGATTTTTAAAGCCGGGATCGACCTGTTGGTTCATCCCATCGGTTCCCTGTCCCAATCTGGCATTGGGATCCACCTGTTCCGGCTGCACGTCGAGGGGGGATGGCGGTACGGGTAACGGGGCGCCACTATCGAGGTTATTTTGGTTTTGATTCGTTCTAAATGACCCGAAGGGAGGAGAATTGGGGCGATCGGAAAAGTTGCCAAAATCGGCGGGAGGCGGTGGAGGAGTATTGGTAATCGAACGGTCGTAGCTGTTATAAGCCGAGAGATCGTCCGGTATGTTCCATAAGCTCGGGAAATTCGTTGCGGAATCTGAAGGTAAAGTCGGCAAGCCGTCATCGCGACCGGGAGGCAAGGTCCACGACGGGCTGCGAGCGGGATCTTCGGGAATGGTATAGTCCGTGGGTTCCGGTGGGGGCAGGGGATTGCCCAAACTCGGCTGAGCCTGGGGAACGGCAACGGGTTCGTCAAAATTGGGCAGGCGGCTGATTTCTTCGGGATTGAGTTCGAGCAATCCTACAGGTTCCAAGGGATCGGCTTTTTTAGACCCGAGGGGAAACAAATCCCAACTCCACCCAATCAGCAAGTGGACGCCGATTGAGGCGAGAATCGCCAGTCCAGTCGGTTGACGCACGGAGTCAAAAAGCGTTTTGGCGGGAAACGAGTAAGACATAGGGTCTTGGGAGGGGGGATGGGATGGCGTTGGATGGGGGAGAGTTAGGGTTGAGTTTACCTCGATCTTGCCGATGGCAGGAGCGATATTCTGCCATCTGACGAACTCATCTGGAATTGGGTTTTATTTCACCGACCTGTCGGTAGCGGAAAAGGTGCCTGAATCGGTGGTGGGTACTTCGGCGGGGCGAACTTGAATGATGGTGAGGGAAAAATAGGGCAGTTGGAGATTGTCGCGATCGCGCAAACCCCGATAAACGGTGGCCTCGGGCCAGGTGGCGCGTTCGACGACGTAGGTGCGATCGAGCAATCCTCGCCGTTGCAACACTTGCCAGACTTGCGGATAGACCGAACTCATTTTCATCAGGACCACCGCATCGGCCCAGTCGAGGGCGCGTTCGAGTTCTTCGACGGCGTAGAGGGCGGGTAAAACCGCTAAGCGTTGTCCGGCGATCGTCAGGGGGATCCCCAATTCGGCGGCGGCGGCTAACGGCGAACAAATACCGGGAATCGTGCGAATTTCTAGGTGGGGGTGCTGGCGTTTGAGGGCTTCGCTCAGATAGGTAAAGGTGCTGTAAAAGCTGACATCGCCTTCGCTGACGAATGCCACGTCTCGACCGCTTTGCAGCACCTCCCCGACCTCCCGGGCCGCTTGTTGCCACGCTGCGGCGAGGATAGACTCGTTGCGCACGTAAGGAAAGGTCAGGGGAAGTTTGACTTGACGCTCTTGCAGCCAGTCGGCGACGATCCGTTCGGCCATTCCGATGCGATCGCCCACCCCGGCGGGAAAGGCAACGACGGGGACACTTTGGAGAATTTTCAGTCCTTTAACGGAGATCAGTTCGGGATCTCCCGGACCGACACCAATCCCGTAGAGGGTGCCTGCTGGCTTCATGGAGAAGATAGAGGGTGAAGGTGAACGAGGCTGGCAGGGGGCGGCGCGATCGCCGTCCGTTTCTAGAGCAACCGATCCCCGTTATGGTGGGGGAATCTAGTCGTAGACTCTCTTATTTTACCCGCTTCTTTTGGCGAGAGTCGGAAAGGTTCCTACGGTTTTGGGGACGATCGCCCCTGGAGGAGCGTTGCTGGGAGCCATTGGTTTACAGCAATTCTAATTCTTTCTCCGCTTGCTGTTGCTCCCCTTGGGTGGGGGGTTGGGTCGGGGCTTCGGACGGCTCGTGGGAGTTATCTTCTCGGGAGATGTTTTGGGCGATCGCCTCTTGCGAAACCGGGGTGGGAATCGGCACTTCCTCCACGGCGGGCAGTTTTTCCAAGGTCAAGCGCGACTGATTCGATCCCGAAAGCCGTTGCAATAACTTCGGTTTGGGGTCGTGCAGCAAGTAAATAATGCGATCGCCGCGCTGCCACGCGCCGTCCGACGCCGACGCCACCAACAACTGATCGCGACGTTCGACCAACAACGGCATCAACTCCCCCGATCGCATCAACGCTTGCAAATGCGCCTGTTGAAAGG
Source organism: Oxynema mangrovii CENA135 (assembly GCF_016632315.1). Taxonomy (NCBI): domain Bacteria; kingdom Bacillati; phylum Cyanobacteriota; class Cyanophyceae; order Oscillatoriales; family Oscillatoriaceae; genus Oxynema; species Oxynema mangrovii. Next base: position 1,436,968 of record NZ_JAEOXH010000001.1, read on the forward strand.
CCAAACCCGGTTCTTTCAACACCGTTTCACCTAATTTCACCTGACCGTCACTCAAGTATTGATTCCACGCCTTTAACGGCAGATCTTGAATGAACGCCTGTTGAACTTTCGCCTTATTCGTCTTATTCGTCGTCTTCTGTCCTTGCGGATCTTGCGGAAAAATCGCCAGTACCCTCGGCGGGCCGAATTCCTCAACCACGCGCTGGGCCAAGACTAAATTGACTTCGCCATTGCTCGTCATCGCCAAAAATGTTCCCATGGATTCGAGTCCCGCTTCTTCAAGAACGTCGTGATCCAAAGCCGAACTCAAAAACACCCGTATGTTCTCTTGACGGGCCGCCTCGCACGCTTCCGGATTGGTATCGAGCAGGACCACAGATTCGCCGCGCTCTTGGAACAGGCGGGCTACCAAACGACTCAACGGGTTGGAGCCGACGATCGTGGCTCCTGTCGCTTTCGTAGACATGATCCCGAGCAACTGGGCGACCCCCCGCGCGGTCAAGCCCTGCAAGACCACGGTGACGATAATCGTCAGGAACACGAGGGCTTTAATCGAATCCCCCCCGTTGATGCCGCGATCGGTGAGCAAAATCGCGAATAAGGACGCCACCGAGGCAGAAATAATGCCTTTCGGGGCTACCCAACCGACAAATAGCTTTTGCCGCCAATTCAAATCGCTATTCCAGGTACACAGCCAGACGTTGAGCGGGCGCACCAGGAACATCAACGCTAAAACCGTCAACACGCTCCCCCATCCCAAGGCGACAATACTGGCGAGGGATAAGTCCGCCGCGAGCAAGATAAAGAGGACTGAGACCGCAAGAATCGTCAGTTGTCCTTTAAAACGGCGTAAAAGGCGCTCTTCCGGTACCGATGAAGCGCGCAGGACGATCCCGGCGACCACGGTAGCCATCAAGCCAGATTCGCTGCGAATGGCTTGGGCGAGGCCGAATAAGCCCCACACCCCCGCTAAAACCACCAAATTTTTGGAATCTTCGGAGAGAAAATCCGCTTTTTTGAGGAAATAGCCGATCGTCCACCCCCCCAGGGCGCCGATCGCGCTGCCAATGCCCAAACGAATCGTCAACCCCGCAATTAAGCGCAAGGGATCTGCATCGCCGTTGAGGATCACGTCGAGGACGAGTACCGCCAAAATGGCACCCACCGGGTCGATCAACACCCCTTCGCCTTCGAGCAAGGCGGCGACGGGACGCTGGATCTGTACCTGTTTGAGTAACGGGCCGATCACTGTCGGTCCGGTGACGACGACGAGCGCGGCATACAAAAAGGCGATCGGCCAGGGAAATTCGCTCAAGGTATGCGCGGCGATTCCCCCGCCGATCAAGGTGATTAAGGTGCCGACGGTGACTAAGTTTCGCAGACTGCCGGAAACTTTATCGAGATCGCGCAGTTCGAGGTTTAAACCGCCCTCAAACAGGATCAGAGCGACGGACAAGCCGACAATCACTTCCAGACCGTCTCCGAGCAAATGCGGGTTTAACAGTCCGAAGCCGTCGGGACCTAACAAAATGCCGAATAACAGCAAAAAGACGATCCCGGGAATTTTGAAGTAATCGGCCAGCACTTGAGCACCGATCCCTGCGATGACGGTCAACACCATCAGCAGCGTAATGTCAAAAGGCACTTCCATAGGCGTAATTGTCGAGCGGTGAGTTAGCTCAGGTCGAACGCCTCAATTTACAAGATCTCCCGTTTCTCTTGTCCTTCACTCGGTTGCTTGTAAAAAAGGACAACGAGGTCAATGAGACGCCTTACAGACAGGGTACAATTTACAACTTGATGTTAAAAATCTGCTTGCACTGGCACACCTTTGCACTCTCGCGCGGCCATGCGAGCGCGGCAATGCGATCGGGACGGAGCGCGGGTCGCTCTGGGGGTTTTGACGGTAGCGGCCCGAGGAACGCGGACGGTCTCGACGGCGGGGGCTAGGGTTGACTTTAGCATTCCATCAAGGATAGCACATGGGGCATTGGAGCCAAACATTTCGTGGGCGTCCGGTCAGGCTGGGGTAAGTTTGACCTTTGACCCCAGCTCGATTCGGGGGGTTCATTCGTCAGCCATCTGGTTTCGATCCAGATTGCTCGACAGGTAAACGGGTTCGACCCGAATCCCTAAAATGGCGGAGGGACGAATGACCATGTATTCTCCCTGGCTGGTTTTTAAGGGAACATTCACGAAGTCTCGGGAATCCGATTTGGGAACGAGTACGCCTTGATACCATTTTTGAAATTCTTGAATGGTGGTAAAGCGCACGTGTTCGCGATGACCGCCCTCGACGAGCAGGTGAACGGCGATTTCATCTGGGGTTCTCGGCATAAATCAATCACGATCCTCAACGCACCGAGTTTATTATGGTCCGCGATCGCCTTTTTTTGTTCATATTTCGCGAAAAAGCGGTTGAGCTTCCCTCACGAAAATAAATTAAAGCGCTGTAGCTGGGCTTCGAGAACTGATTCCAAGGGGCTTTCTAGGTCTGAGGGCTGTTTGAACCAAATTTGTTGGTGACGCGGGAGGTCGAAGGGTAATTCCTCGGGAAAGCCCTCCCGTTGACCGATGGCGAGGATCAGGTGTTCGCTACGTTTGCTTTGCAAGGCGTAACCGAGCTGGATGCAGACGTTGGCGCTGGGAAGGGAATGCGCGGGGTTTCCCGGGATTTTGGCGATCGCGGTGACGTCGGCGATCGCCAGTAGGCTTTTACGCAGTTTCCGCATCTGGCTATTGCTCAAGCGCATCGGCGCGCTCGGCGATCGCGCCGATTCTTCTAGGGTCAGGGACAGGCGCGATCGCCGATTGAGCTTTTCTAAGCTCTGTTGCAGGGCTTCGCGCAAGGCGTCGCTCGATTCGGGATACTCCTGTTGCGAGCAGAAAAACACGATCGGCTCTAATTGAGCCATGACGTCTTGTTTGGTGAAATAAATCTCGTGACTGATTAAATCGATGTTTGAAATCGCATAACCGCCGCTTCCTTCAATATAAAATTCGACGGTTTCTCCGTCTAAATAACGCTCGAACCAGGGGGAGTTTTTGACGGTTTCACTATCGTCTAAAAAGTCGGCACGCAATCCGGTTTTGAGCAAACTATTTTTACTCAATCGCAAATCGTGAGGCCGTTTTTCTAATTCTCGAATCGGTTCGTAATGTTGGATGTACCAGCCTCGTAGGGCAATAATCGCCATCAGATCTGTTTTCGGGATGCACGGATAATTGACAACGGCGAGGGTCGGTCACTGACACGGTAGATCGGTCTTGAGGGGTCGATGTCCCTCGGTTTGCGGCGATCTTTCCAACAAATTCGAGGCGATCGCCCGTTGCGCTCGAAGCGGCGATCGCCTCGCGACAGTGCTGGTTCCCTTCACGCACAACAACACCCAAGGCTCTACGTCTGAGTCATTTCCTCTTTCAACTGAAACTATCTGGAGTTGCACTCGCCGTCTCAAACTCTTCTTAGAACTCTCGACCGCTCGTTCCCTTGCTCCCTACTTGCTAGTTGAGGAAATATCGACGGAACACTTGGGTGTTGTCGGTAGCTGAATAGACAGATTGACTAGAAACAGCGCTTTGTACCTCTTAGCTTGGATTGAACGTTGGCTGTTCGATCTGCCGATGAAGTTTTCCAACTTCACCTATAACTATAAACAGGGTTTTGTTCGGGATCAATCCCTAGCAACAAAAGTTTACTTCGATCGCCAAAATTGATAAATCCTCTGGCACTTTTCCGGTTTCACTCGCCCTCAGCAGTAGCTTGCAAAAGTTTTAAAAAATGTTAACCAAAGGGGCGCAACCCCTTCCCCAGAACGGGAAGGGATTCTCCCGGAGGCCCTTCGTCGCTTCTCGACGGTGAAGGCGATGGTGGTGGAGCGATACGCCGGAGGCGTCCCTTTGCGAACGCACCTCCCCGGCCTCGAACCGTTATATTGTGAAAGACGCGAGTAGGAGCGATTTGTAAATCGCCCCTACAAAAAAGGCGGTTGCCGTTCTCCCGCGAGGTTTAAATGAACCGGATCGATCCACCGATCGCCCTGCTCGAATCCCCCGATTCGGGAGTGACTGAGGTGAGGGCGAAGCCAGCACCAACGCCACAGATAACGCCACCGATCTTGTTGTCCCAGCTTACGGCTGAAGATCTCCTCCAACGGGGCATGGGTAAGTTTTCCCAGGAAGACTATTCCGGGGCCGTCGAAGATTTCACTCGGGCGATCGAACTCAATCCCCAAATTGCGCGGCTTTACCTCAACCGAGGCAATGCACGCTTCAAACTCGGCGAGACCGAAGCCGCCTTAGAAGACTACAATCGGGCGATCGCCCTCGATCCCGACGACGTGCAAGCTTACCGCTTTCGCGGCTTTGCTCTCTCGGAAGTCGGCAACCACCCGGCGGCGATCTCCGATTACGACCGCGCCTTGACCCTCGACCCCACCCTCAGCGATGTCGTCCTCAATCGCGGTCTGTCTCGTTTTAAACTGGGAGAGTACGAAGCGGCGATCGCCGACTACTCCCAAGCGATCGAACTCGACCCTCAATTTGCCGACGCTTATCTCAATCGCGGCAATGCTTACCAGCAACTCGGCAATTCTACCGCCGCGATCGCCGATTATTCCCGGGCGATCGAACTCGATCCCGAGGAGGCTCAAGCTTATCTCAATCGCGCTTTAGTGCTGACGCGCTTGGGCGAAAAAGAAGCGGCCCAGCAGGATTTCGATCGCCTGCGCCAACTCCAGCCGGAATTAGCCCAGTCCGTTCGCCCAAGTACCCTTTTATTAGAGTGGCAGCAGGCGATCGCTCGCATCCCCCTCACTCCGGAAACAGCGGCGATCGGTAGTGCGGTTTTGGTGATGCTGGTCGGGGCGATCGGCTTGTTACTCTCCAAGCGACGGCGATCGCGCCCCCGCGCCGCCCGATCGACCAGCACCGATCCGTCCTCCACCGCCCCCGCGATCGAAGATCTCACCGCTTCGTCCGAGTCGCAAACGCCTCAAACTCTCAACGATCGCGGTTTGGAGTTGTACGACGCCCGCAACTACCACGGCGCGATCGCTCATTACGATGCCGCTTTAAAAGTCGATCCTAACTATACCCGCGCTTACAACAATCGCGCCGTTGCTTATCGCGCTTTGAAACAAGATCGGGCCGCCCTGGAAGATTGCGATCGCGCGATCGCGCTCAATCCCGGTTATGCTCATGCTATTTACAACCGCGCCCTCGCCAAACGCCAACTGGGCGACTTTTCAGGGGCGATCGCCGATTTTCGCCGCGCGGGCGACCTCTATTTAAATCGCGGACAACAAGCCGATTACGAGGACGTTCTCGCTAAAATTGAGGCGATCGTTGCCTCTCATCCCGATTTAGCCCCTCCCTCGCCTTCGGAAATTCCGCCGGAATCTCCCCCGGATACCACACTCAACGGGTCGTCCGATACTCGCTTACAAGATTCACAGGATTTTCCTGCTCCTGACTCGTAACTAATCTGCGATTTTCAAAAAATTTGCTCGTGCGGCTAAAAAAGAAGGGGAAAATTCCCCCGCGAGGGAATTCTTATGGTATATTTATTTTATAATAGGAATATTTGCATTTTCAAAAAATTTTAAAATATCCCCATTATAAAATAATACTACAGCAAAACAAGCCATAGCACAACCGCCCAGCCCCCTTTTTAGGGCGAATCCGGAAGATTGTTACAAAACTTAATCACTTTCCAAGTCGGAAGTCGGGGGGAAAGCTCGTAACCCCTGACGGCGTTCGTCGAGCCATTGCTGCAAAATCAAAGCGGCTGCCTTGCGATCGATCAGGCCCTTATGGCGGGAGGGAGAAATCCGTTGAGCGTGAAGCATTTGCTCGGCTTCCACGGAAGTCAGGCGCTCGTCTACATAGTCCACAGGCAGATCGAGAGTCCGAGACAGACGACGGGCAAACTTTTGGACTTGTCGGGCTTGAGGGCCGATGTCCCCATTCATCGAATAGGGGAGTCCGACAACGAGGACTTCGACCTCCCGTTCGGCGACGAGCGATCGCAACTCGGCGATCAGATCGGCGAAGACCTTAGCATCTAAGGTGGTCAGCCCCGTCGCGATCAACCCGGTGCGATCGCATCCGGCGACGCCAACGCGCCTGCGACCGATATCTAATCCCAAAGCGGAGATCGTGGTTTTCATCCGGCGTGAAAGCGGGTCTTAGCTACCCGAATCCTCCTCGCGAGGTTTGTCAAAGCGATCGCCGTTATTCGAGAATTGGCGCAACTCTTCAATGGAGGGATTGGAGTCCCCTTGAGGGTTGGGGCGATCGCCGCGTTGGCCCTCTTGCAACCAAGCAATGCGGCTGGGAATCGGCTTGCGAGCGGGTTGGAAACCTTGGAGAACTTCCGACAGTTGCAAGTCGAGAGCCGCAGGTTTGGACTCGCGCAACTTGTGCCAGACCGAGCGAGACATCAGCAAAGTATGCTCGATCCGTGCGGCGCCGATTTGTTCGAGATATTCCTCCCGTTCCGGCTGGTAGTCCGCCGAGGTCAAGTGCAGGGACTGGGGTACAAAATCCCGAGTAATGCGCGCCATTTGGGCGAGCAGTTCCGGATAGAGCCAAGTATAGGCCGGGTGAACGGTTAACTCGGCAGCATGAGGACGGGAGCCATCGCGGCAGAGTTTGAGTTGAAAATAACCGATCGCCGCCTTGCGTTGTGGCTCGAACACGTAAGCGCTGACAACTTCCGTGCGATCGATCCATTGCTGGACGGCTTCGATAGCGGAACGCAGCAAACTGGTTTGAAAATCCTTGACGTGGCGATCGAACACTTGGCGCACTAACGGAGGCATCGACGCCGTATCGAGCTGACACAGCAGTTGGGCGTCCGCATTGCTGACCGGGAGTAAGTTAGGCAAATCCGGTTCGCGCTGGGCGAGAGTTTCGAGCAAAGCGGCATTCATTTCCCAATAGGTAATCTGGGCCAAGCGCTGAAAACCGTTGTGACGGTAGAGAGCCAGTTCGCTCTTGGCGTCGATTCCGACTTCGATCAACCACATGCGCGCTTCCCAAATCGTTTCCAAACAATGGCGCAGCAGTTGAGAATCGATATCTTCAATACAGGCGCCCGGTTCGACGATCGCGCGATCGACGCGCCAGGTGCTGCGGGTTTGATTGAACGGAGAAATCTGGATGACCCCTCGGGTATACTCCTCTTCTTGCGCGACGTGAACGCAGAGCAAGTGTTGGAACGGATTGGGAAACAAACTGAGCAATTTGAGCAACCCGTACCAACGGCGAACCGAGGGGATGTGTCGAGTCAGGTCGAGGGCGCGAGTGGCCAAACTCAAATCCCTTTTGCCTGCCTCAACCCCGTGTTGCACGAGAGATTCAACCGCATCGAGGTCTCGGTATTGAAGCGGGCGGATGCAGAGATTGGAATTTTGGGGCAAGCGTGGATTCATAGTGGAGATAGCCAGCGTTGGATATGACAGTGACAGCACAGTAGGGGAGATTGGCACCCGTCCCGATCCGGGTCGTACCGAGGGCGGTCTTCCCCTACTTTATCGAATCTCAACACGAGGGAGGACGGGTAGAAGCGCACGGGGGCGTCAAGCCTCGCGCTGGAGAGGAGAGGTCCCGCAGCAGTTAGCTCCCGTGCCGTTGCCGCTTCAGAGCTCGATCGCGTCGGCTGTGATGGCGCTAATGTGAAGTTTCCAAGCTTTTCGCCTTTTCCCGTGGGCTTTTACAACTGACCTGAAGCGGTTTTTCCGGGGCGGATCAGCACGACGGGAGTTTGCTCGTCGGCGTTTCCGGCGGGATTGCTTCGCAAGGCCGTTTCTAGAAAAGCAGTGGAAAGATCCGGCGTTCCTGCCAATATTTTAACTGCTTTTAAGTCATTGACATCGACGATCGCGGCGGACAATCCTGTTTCTCGTTGGATATCGGCGACCACTTGCTCGGGACGGTTCGGACCGAGAACGATAAAACTGTCGTAAGGGGGTAAGGTTCCCGTTACGTCGTCGATCAGCCGGGCTTGTTCTCCGGCGAGTTGGTAAAAGCCGCCCCGGTAACCGAACGCGCGCGCGATCGCCCCGCCGACGAAGGCGAAGAACACGCGCCCCGGACCGACCAAATCGACTAAGGTTTGCAAACCGCAAGCGGTCGCCAAACTTGAAGTCGGCAGGAAGTAATAACACAGGCGTCTGGCGACCCAACCGGGACGCACGTCACTGGGGTGACGCCACCGATCTTGCATGATGGCGACGGGGGTTTCGCCGAGGGTGACGATATCGCCCGGTTGGGCGTGGGGCAAGACGTAGCGCTTGACGATTTCGACGGGATCGTCGAGGTGGGTGAGCAGGTGGGTTTTAATGGGGAACACTTCGGCGCCATTTTCCGGCACGGTGCGGGGGTTGGGGGCGACGGAGGGATCCGGATGTTGTAAGGGGATGACGACGTGGCGGACTTTGGGAATGCGACCTTCCGGACCGTAGGTGACGTAGTGAATTTTGACCCAAGCGGATTTGAGGCGATCGAGATCGTTCCCTTCGATGTCGATCGCAATTTTGGCGCGGGTACTTTTGCCAATTTTGACGATATAGCCGAACCAGTAGCCGTCTTCCCGGGCCGGGGCGTCGGGATGGAGGGGAACGACGCGGACGCGGGTGTGGATGTCGTCTACACTGGTTTCGGACAGCAAGCTGACTTGTGCCCGAACTTCCGGCAGCATGATTTCTAGGTTGGGGGTTCGGTTGCGAAATTCGACGATTCCCACGAGTTGGTGACGTTCGGGGGACAGGATTTCTCGATTCCACTCGCCGGGAGGAACGTCTAAATCGTTGCCGGGACGCCGACGGTATTGCCATTCTAGGGCGGCTCCTGCCGCGCCGACGACTAGGGCGGCGGCGGCTAGACTGATTCCGATGGTTGCTGCGATCGCCACAGTTGCCTCTCTGTTGTTTCTCTTGTTGACTGGATAGGGGGTGACGGTCTGGCTCGCGAGTGGAGCGCAGAGGGCGCGTCATCCCCAGATTTATATCATTTTGCCCGATTCCCCCTCGACGGGCGCCGATCGCGACGGCAGCCATTGAGGGAAGGGAACGCGCTTGACTCTGGCAATTTTCCTTCGCCGCCAACCGAGTCGATTCCGGACGGGGGCGAGTTCGGGGCGAGGTCGGTTCATTTTTGCATATTTTAACTTTGCTAAACTACTCCTTTGCCGTCTCGATTCCGGTGGTGACGGCGATCGCCCTTCCGCGAACACCCCCTGAAATTATAGTAATTTTAAAGATTTTCCCCCGAACTCCCCTCAAAAACTTGTAACCTGCCCTTCGCTCCCGACTCCTCCAAAATCTAAAATTCAAAATCTAAAATTCAAAATCTAAAATCCAAAATCCCCAACATTTGACTCGGCTGAAGTTGGATTTTCCATAAACATTTGTAAACTAATATGAAGCGCTTTCTCTGTGTGAGATTTTTTAGGATTCCAATGAAACAACTTGTAACTTTCGAGCGCATTTGCTTGGTCGGCCATATCGTGGCCACGGCATTTGGATTGGCGGGGTTGGTGTTAGTGCTGCCGCATCCAGAATTTATCCTGAATTTACCCGGATTCGGGCAAAAAGCCTTTCAATGGAGCATGGCAGGCGGTGGCGTCGTCTATATCATCCTCGGAGCCGTAGCGATCGCCATTTACGCCAGCCGCTTGTTCGGACTGCGACGAGCCCTGAGCTTTGCGATTCCGGCGATCGCCCTATCTGCGAGCAGCGAACTGATCGGCACCAGTACGGGCTTTCCCTTCGGACACTACCAATATTTAAGCGGTTTGGGCTATAAAATCGCCGGATTGGTGCCGTTTACCATTCCCCTGTCCTGGTTTTACATGGGATTTACCTGCTGGATCCTCGCCCGAGCCGGGTTGAGCGCGATCGCCGCCGCCCCGTGGCTACAGAAAATCGGCGGAATCGCCCTAGGAGCGCTATTACTGACCGCCTGGGATTTCGTCCTCGATCCGGCGATGAGCCAAACTCCGTTTCCGTTCTGGGAATTTCAAGAAGCGGGCGCCTTTTTCGGAATGCCCTATCGGAACTTGAGTGGCTGGCTGGGAACGGGCGCCTTATTTATGGGAGTAGCCACCGTATTGTGGCAAAAAACCGAGATTCCCCTGAAACGCTCTCAATTAAATTTGCCCTTAGCCGTTTATCTGGTAAACTTCGCCTTTGGTGCGGTCATCACCCTGACGATGTTGGATTCCCGCTTTTGGATTCCGACCGTTTTGAGTATAGCTTTAGGAGTGTTGCCTGCCTTCGGACTGTGGTGGATCGCTCGACATCACCACGCCAGCGAAACAGTAGCAAGCGAAGACGAAATCATGGAAACCAATTCGGCTAGTGCGACCACTGTAGCCCCCGTTGAAATGGTGGCCAAGTGAATCCAATTGTCGAGCTTGGCGTGATGATTGTAGGAGACTTGGGGGCGATCGCGCGGGCGCGGTCGTCCCCAGACTTCGCAATGTTGCAACTCGATGGGGTGCTGTCGATCTGGTTATGGCTGGGATTGGGTTTCCAACTCAGCACCGGGGCCGTCTTATTTTGGCGACTGGCCCAAGGCAAAAACCGCCCCCGACCGTTACAACCGGAATGGGCGCCGCCGGAATGGGCCGGAAAAGTCACGGTTTTGTTACCGACCCTCAATGAAGTCAAGCGACTGTCTCCTTGTTTGGCGGGATTGACCGTACAAACCGAAGAAGTGCGCGAAATTCTCGCCATCGACAGCTATTCCGAGGATGGAACCGTGGCCTCGATCGAGGCGGCGATCGCCCAAGATCCGCGCTTTCACTTGATTCTGTACGATCCCAACAGCGATCGCTGGGTCGGCCCGTCCGGCGCCTTGCAAACGGGTTTTTTACGCAGTTCCCCCGAAAGTGAATGGATCTTGCGCGTCGATGCCGATACTTATCCCCGTCCGGGGTTAGTAGCGAGTTTGCTCAAGGCGGCGATCGCCTCCAACTACGACCTCCTCTCGGTTTCCGCCCAATTTATCCTCAAATATCCCGGGGAAGTCTGGTTTCACCCGGCGATGCTGATTACCTTCGCCTATCGTTTCGGGGCGATCGGCAAACGGGCCAACTCTCCAGACCGGGTGATGGCGAACGGTCAATGTTTGCTCTGTCGTCGGCAGGTTCTCGAACAGTTGGGCGGTTTTGCGATCGCCCGCGATGCCTTTTGTGACGACATGAAACTCGCCCGCCACGCCGCCAAACAGGGATATCGCGTCGGCTTCCTCGATGGATCCAAAGTCGTGCGGGTTCGCATGTACGAAGGAGTGCGAGAAACCTGGCGGGAATGGGGACGCACCATCGGCGTGCGCGATGCCTCCCATCCGTGGCAATTATGGCAAGATGTCGTCTTTCTACTCGCCGTTCAAGGACTGCCCCCCCTTATTTTAGGGTTCTACGCGATCGCCGTCCCCCGTTCGCTGCTCTTCCAATGGCCTCATGTGGGCCTGTGGAGCTTCAATTTATTACTCATGCTGGCACGCATCGCCATGTTATGGGCGATCGCCCCCTATTTCGATCGCACCCAGGCTAAAGCCCCGTGGTTATTCTGGCTTTCTCCCCTCGCCGATCCCGTGGTCTGGTTGCGCGTGTTGATTTCCGCCTTACGTCCGCCGAAGCAATGGCGGGGGAGACGGTATTGAGGGGGAAACAAGAGGCCAAAGGTAGATAAGTAAAAGTATTCAATAGTGCCTTGAATTTTATTGTTGCCTTATTTATTTTTATCCTGTTACTCGTGCAAGTCGTCGCTACGGCGATTCTGTTGTCCCGCTTAATCAAAGGGGCGATTCGGCAGCCCGCGATCGCGCCGAGGGAGCCGACACCGGACGATTTGGGGCGCGTCAGCATCGTCATTCCGACCCTGAATGAAGCCGATCGCCTCTCCCCCTGTTTGGAGGGGGTGACCCGGCAAAGTTACGAACTGCGCGAGGCGATCGTCGTTGACAGTCGATCGCGCGACGGTACCCCAGAATTAGTGCAAGCGGCGGCCCACAGCGATCCGAGACTGCGACTGATAACCGACGATCCCTTACCTGCGGGGTGGGTCGGTCGTCCCTGGGCCTTGCATACCGGGTTTTTACAGAGTTCCCCGGAGAGTGAATGGATTTTAGGACTCGATGCCGACACTCGACCCCATCCCCAATTAGTCGCCTCGGCCCTACAGGCGGCCCTTCGCGGCGGTTACGATTTAATTTCCCTCTCGCCGCAATTTCTGCTCGAATCTCCCGGGGAAATCGTGCTGCAACCTGCGTTATTGATGACCCTGGTTTATCGTTTCGGGCCGACGAATACGGAGGCGGGATCTCCGGAACGAGTGATGGCGAACGGACAGTGTTTTCTCTGTCGGCGGGCGGTTCTCGAACGGGTTGGCGGCTATAGCAGTGCGCGCGATTCCTTTTGCGATGACGTGACTCTGGCCCGAGCGATCGCCCGCGCCGGATTTAAGGTGGGATTTCTCGACGGGGCGAACGTGTTACAAGTCCGGATGTATGAAGGGGCGTTAGAAACTTGGCGGGAATGGGGGCGATCGCTCGATCTCAAGGATGCTTGCTCGAAAGCGCAGTTATGGGGCGATTTAGGCTTTCTAGTGGCCGTTCAAGGCTTACCTTTACCGATCTTGGTGGCCGGGGCGATCGCCGCCGCGATCTGGGGAGTTGAGGGATCTTTATCGTGGAGTAAGATCGCCTTACTCGGCTTAAATGGCCTCTTGTTGGCGATCCGCTTTGCCTTGAGCGCGGCGATCGCCCCTTCTTACGATCTTCGGCGATCGTCGCCTCTGACGGCCCTATTATTTTGGTTCTCTCCCCTCGCCGACCCCTTAGCGGTCATTCGCATTTTTCTGTCGAGTTTGCACAGACCCAAGCGGTGGCGGGGCCGAGACTATGGGGAATTTTAGCGTTTAGATTTTAGAGTGTAGGGATCTCGCGGACGGATCGAACTCAAATCCCTAAAGACTCAATGGCGGGCAAGATGCCCGCCCCACCCAAGTACCAGACAAAATTTTCAAGCTGGATCGCGGATTGGAACCTAGCCTCCCCAAGGGATTGGGGAGGAAAGTAGAACCCTTCGGCAATTGACAAGTGTGTCTTCCAGTTCTCGAAACTGGATCCCTACTCGTCAACGCCTTCGGCATTGACCAAATCCACTCTTTCTAATTGCCAGAGAATTTGGTTGCCCTCACGTCTGACCCTGGAAACAATCCAGTTACGCCAAACCCAGTTGTCTCCGCGACTGGTGACCGCGCTGGCATTGATATCCATCAGGTCGGCCAGTTCGGAACTGGTAATGAGGTAGCCTTTGCTGGCAATTTCGTCAGCAATGGCGAGGGTTTCCATGAGGTTTTGAAGTTGAGTGACCCTCACCTCACGGGGTAGGTTGTCAAGTGAATCAGCATTGGAATAGGCAGTCATATCCATATCGGCCAAATCCGAGGTTTGAAGGTCAAAAGTTTTGCAACATTGTAGCGCTTTGACAGAAGTTGGGAAGCAGGGGAAGGAGCCAGTAACGGAGGAGTCCCCAGACAAGTCTGGTGGAGTTGAGGGGTTTGGTCGGGAGAGGTGATTTCTCTTTAGATTGCGGCTGAAGGCACGGCATCGAAGAGTAACCGCGCCTAGCATAGGCGATGTCTTTGAAGTCGTCAAGTTTTCTGCGGATCTACGGGCTTTTTCGTCGATGGCGTTGCGAAGTTATCCGATTTTGTGTTTTTACCCGGGCATTGCAAGGAGTGCGATCGCGATCTCCAACCTCAATGATTCTGCTTTTTAGATATCGGCGCGCGATTTGAAAAATGACTGCAACTGTAGTACAATTGTTATCGAGTCAAAATATTTCATTTTTTCCTAATTAACGGCTTTTCAAGACTTTCAAACTGAATTGAGTGTCAGTTGTTTTGTTCTTGTTTTGAATTGACCGATTTGAAGTGACCGAGGCGAAGCGCGATCGCCGCTCTGATGAGAATTCAGATTTTTGCGAGTTCTCAAGCCGTTTCCCCATTTCAGGGGTCGATATTTTTAGAGGATCGTTCCGTGTTCGCCGCTCGATCGCGGGAGATCGACGGTGAAGTTTCAGCAAGCAGATGACATCTACATTGTTTTTCGTCAATTTCGGCACGATCGCCCCTTCCGAGCTGTGATTTTATCAGGAATTTCTGACCCTGGAAAAGAACGATCTCCTGGGGTCGATTTAACTTTTGTAAATCGGCTTGCTTTTTCATGGGCGATCGCCTATCTATGAGCCATGATTAGGAGTTTCCTTACCCCTCTCGGACGGGGATTACCCCTACCCAATCGGGCAACTGTTGGGGAGATCGACGAAATTTTTTGTAGATTTGCCGTCATGCTCAGATCGTGACAACCTCAAAATCCGAACAACTCGAACATCTAAATCATTCAAAATGTAAACATTATCACAAATTTACCGATCGCCCGATCGCGCCAATGAAGAATAAGAACATCTAGAAACAGTCGCGATCGCGGATTGTGCAACAAACAAAAAGGAGAATTCAGGAAAATATATGTTTCTCAAACGCTCTCTACACGCCACTTTTATTGTAATCGCAATTTGGGCGTTTGTAGCGAGTCCAAAAACCGATCGAGAACTGTCCGAACCGACCCTATTGTTCGATCGCTACGAAGCGCGCGCCGACCTCGGAAGCGACGATCGCCCTCGGGGTAACATCGAAGGAGCCGATCTAAATGAGCCGAGTGCAAGCGCAGCACAAAACCTCAGTATTTATAAGGAATCGCGCGATCGCAGAATACGAATAGAAGCGGTATTTTTACCGGAAAATGAGGGGGTACAGCCCGCGATTGCCTTAGATCGAAACCGCGATCGAAACCTGGAAATCGCGATTGAGGGGAGCGATCGCGGCGTATGTCAGTTACCTGAAAAAAATTGGTCTTTGAATCAGTATAAATACGATTTTCGCACGGCGATCGCGACAGGCTATCCGAAGTTAATCGGAATCAATAGGAACTGATGGGATAGGGAAAGCTTGGGACAAGCCGAACCCCAAGCCGAACGACAAAAAAGACCGCCCCACCTCCCCGCTCAAATACGACGTCAAATCGGCGTTCGCATAGCATCTGCGTAGGAGAATCGCGATCGGGATTTTCGCTTGACGAACGGAGATCGAAAATGAGATAAAACCCCTCACGATCGCCGATTTTTAATCAGTTTTTCGCGGATCTGTGCTAAGTTCAAATCGAAACGAGCGGCGATCTCCTCGACGATCTGTCGTTCCGCTTCCGTCATCGCCGATGACGGCGCCGTGGTGCGATAACATTGGGCGACGAGAGGAACGGCAAAATCGCGGTCGAGTCGGTCGAGTAACTCGTCGAAATGAATCGGATCGTCTAACTGAGCTTCGATGACGGCGATCGATCGCGGCGTAAACTCCATCAACTCTAACTCGCGCAGGAGTTGCGATCGCGACGTTTCCGGATGTCTGGCGTCGAGAACTTCGGCAAAAATCCGATCCATAATTTCTTTCTGGGCGATCGCCTTTTCTAAATACGCTTCGCTGTCGCGGGCGATCGTTTGTGCGGTGACTTCCGAGGTGAGGGGATTGACTTTAGCTTCGTAAAAGCGACAGGCGGCGTAACCGAGGAGATAAAGCAGCACTGCATTCGTACTGGCGCCGATCGCCGCGCCTGCGATCGGAATATTGCGAAAAATCCCCAATCCTGCCTTAACTGCGCCAGAACCGCCTAAAGATAAGCCAAAAATCGCTAAAACTTCCGCTTTGCGCGCCGACTGGTTTAAATCCAGCCCGTAAGCGGCAGCAATTTGATAAATGGTTTCCGCTTGTAACACCGTCGTCGCCGCCAAATCGACGCCGAACAGGGCGATCGCGAAACCGGGCAACATACTGCTCGCCAGCCCGATTCCCGCCGCCTGCACCGCTTTGTCCCACATGACGCGATGGGCAATTTCGGGGGGCGTTTCGCTGGGATGGGCCTGCTGGAGTTCGCGAACGGCGCTATACGCCTTGTCAACATCGACTTGACCGATAAAGGCGAGCAACCAATCGGCGTGCAACCATCCGGCGACTTGTTTCAAAACCGGATTAGTGCCGATCGCGTCGAGGGTTTTTCCCGTTTCTTCCGTAGCGCGATCGACGAAGATATCCACCTCGCGGGCGGCGGAAACTCCCGCTTCCGTGGCGCTTTCGCCCAATTGGGTCACCATGGCGCCAATGGCTTGAATTAATTCGGAGAGGCGATCGATCGCGAGGCGATCGGCTTCGATCCCGGCGCGGTCTAATTCTTGCTGCAGATCGTCGATTGCTTGGGCGATCGGATCCTCCGACGCCTTCGACTCGAATTGAAAGTCGAAATCCAAGTTTTTCTGGTTATCCATATTGACCCTCCAATCACATCGGATATTTTGAGAAAAAATTTTTCCCTCGACCGAGGGCGATCGCCCCCGCCGTCCAAACAGTCCCAAAGACTATTCTCAAAAACTATTCTCAAAAACTATCCAGCCATCTCAAGACTTTGGCGCGATCTGCAAGTCCGACACCAAAATCTCAAATTAAAACAATCTCAAATCTAAACAATCTCAAATCTAAAATCGATCGCGCCTCCCGCAGAAGACGCGATCGATCTGAATCGATCCGAGATCTTATACCGCGACTCCCGTGGTCGGTTTCGCGGGTTCGGGCGATCGGATCCCGAGTCGCGCGTCGTACAATTCCACCACGCGATATTCGGCGTGAGCCAATTCATTCGCGATCGTCGCAAAAATCATCGTCGAAACGGGATCCGTATATTTAGACGCCAGATGGGCCGCATCGATCGCCCCCGTTTGTAAGTCGCCCAAAGCCCGACGTAAAATATCGAGGTCGTTACTCGACGGTAACCAACTCGTCAGCGTTGCCAGCGCTTCGCCGACAAACGACGGGATCGCGGGTTGTCCGCCCAAAGTGCGGATGCGTTGTTCGAGCAGTTCGAGGTGACGCCCTTTCGTTTCGGCAATTTCGCGTAACAGCAAACTGGTAGCCGCATCTTCGGTTTTGTCTGCATAGTGCCGAAACGCCTCTTGGGTGTAGCGTTCCCCAGCCAGGGCTTTATTCAACCCTTCGACAATCTCATTTTTACTCGATCCGCCCCAGGCTTCACCGAGTTGCCACCACTGGGCCTCGCTGTCGTTTTCGTCGGGAAGGACGCGATCGGGAATTTCCAGTTGCAGGCGAGAGAGAATCGCCGTGGTAAAAATCGGCAAGTCGCCGGGTTGACGGGAGGTAATCAACTGGGTATCGATCGCCAGAGGTTCGTCAATATAAGTCCCGCCCGCATTTTCGATGTCTTTGCGAATGGCGCGATATCCAGTGACGCGACAACCGCGCAGTAAGTCCGCTTCGATCAAAAGCTGCGGTCCGTGACAGATCGCCGCAATTAATTTACCCGAGGCGGCAGCTTCTTTGACAAATCTAAGCGTGTTGCGATTGGTACGCATTTTGTCGGGTGCGCCACCACCGGGAATGACCACGGCGTCAAACTCGCGCGGACGCGCTTCGGCGGTGGTGGCGTCGGGTTTAATGCTGACTTTACCCGACTTGCCGCGATATTCTTCGTTCATGCGCGCGCCGAGGACTTGTACCTGCGCCCCCGCTTCTTGCAGGGCTTGGTAAGGGACTTGAAATTCCGAATCTTCGACGTTTTGTTCGATTAAAATGGCAACTTTTTTGAGCTTTTTAGAATTATCGGCTGTCATAAAAGACCTCTAATGACTACAGGGGTGAAGGGGATTTTCAGTTCGTGGCAATCCCGTTCGTTGTTAGTTCAAGTTAGTTCAAGTAAACCCACCCGGATTCATCGACGCGCAAGGCGTTGCGGTCCATGTCTAAGGCAGTGGTTTCGTCGAAAGTAATTTCTAAAATTCCTTCTTGAGAAAACACTTTCGTTTCCGCTTGTAACAAGCCGTCATCTTGTCGTTGGAAGGTGACGGTTACCGGGTCTTCTAGTCCGGTGAGGGTGATTTCACGATCGCCCATTAAAAAGCGGTCTTCCGTATCGCCGACGACTTGATATTTAATGGGTGCGGCGGTGGTGTTGACTAAGCGGATGCTAAATTCGCCGTTGTCGTCGGGAACTGCGGCGACGGGGGTGTTACGCGATCGCGGTAGGGGTGTTCTTTGCGCTAACATTTCGGCGTTAGCCCTTTCGCCGTCTTTATCGCTGGCGCGGGTTTCGGCGATCGCCGCGCGCGGACTGGCACTCATAGTGAAGAGCAATCCGCCTAAAATAGCGGCAAAAATGCTTAAATTGCGTTCGAGACGGGAGTTTAGATTAAACATGTTGTTGAACATAGGTTTTATCCTCGTTTGTTTTACAGGAGAATTGAATTAAGGTTCTAAAACATCTAAAAAATTTGAAAATTTTGGCAAATCTAAGGGAGGGGCGATCGCGGGGTTCTCCATGATTGGAAACCCCAGGACGATTGACAATCCTCAGTTCGCCTCAGTCGGCGCGAGGCGGATCGCGCCTCGGAGACTGAGATTGAGAAAAAGTTCACTCCGCCAGCAAACTGCGAAGCATCCAAGCTGTTTTCTCGTGAACTTGCATTCGTTGAGTCAGCAAGTCGAGGGTGGGTTGGTCGTTCGCTTTTTCCGCGATCTCAAGCAGTTCTCTCGCCGTTCTGACCACGCTTTCTTGACCTTCCACCAAGCGGCGAACCATATCCTTCGCCCCTAAAACGCCGCGATCTTCTTCGATCGAACTGAGGCGCGCGAATTCGTCGTAAGTTCCCGGCGCGGGGAAGCCTAACGTGCGAATGCGTTCGGCGATTTCGTCCACGGCCAAGGCCAACTCATTATACTGCTCTTCAAACATTGTATGCAGCATGTGAAACATCGGTCCGGTGACGTTCCAGTGAAAATTATGGGTTTTTAGGTACAGAGTATAGGAATCGGCCAGTACCCGAGACAATCCGGCAGCAATTTCGCGACGGCTGTCTTCGTCGATCCCGATGTTAATTTCCGGTTGAGTAGCGGCGGGACGAGTACCTGTAGCGGTCGTCATGAATAAACCTCCTTAAATGTGTTTTAAAACTGTTTTAGATGCTCGATTGCTTTTGGAAGGACGCGGGGATTGAAGTGAGGGAAGAACCCCCGGTCTTCGAGGGGGCGGCGCACTTAGATGACGCCCGTTCCTTTGCCCCGGCGATCGCCTTCCATGGTCAACTTGCCTTCTTCGTCGTGATGCTTGACCTGTTCTTGCTCTTGCAAGCGGGCTTCCCGGTTCGCTTCTTCCCGTTCGCGCAGGTCGCCGGGTTCGTTGACGTACATTTCCGGCTCGATCGCGTAGTTGTTGGCGCGGCCTTCATTATCTACGGTATAACCGCCCGTCGTATCGATTCCAGAACGACCGTCTTCGGGTTTACTTTGGAAATTCTCGCCCTCGCGTTCTTGGCGGGCGGCGATTTCGGCGGGTTCGATGCCGCGATCGTAACCCGGTTCCATGCGGTCTTCTTTAACTTGTTTGTCGTTATGGCTGATGCGATCGACGCTCATATATAAACCTCCTTGCGGTTTAGTTCGATTACATTAATACCCTAACCAGTAGGAGGGGGCATCTCAAACTATCTCTGGTAAGAGCTTTGAATTACGTCTGTAGGTAGAGACCGCAAGGTTTCGAGGCGATCGCGCGATCGACTTAGGGGCGATCGTTACGAGGGGAGTCGCCGAGGGCGATCGCGTGGCGATTGGGGACGATCCGCGATCCGTAGCGATTGGCGTAGACTTGGGTAAATTCCGCCCCAAAAAACAGGATTTGCGCCGAATAGTTCACCCACAGCAGAATGACGACGAAGGATCCGGCAGCGCCGTAAGCCGAACCGACGCTACTATTACCGAGGTATAAACCGATCGCCCATTTACCCACGGCGAATAACAACGAAGTAATCGACGCCCCCATCCAAACGTCACTCCAGGCAACTTTGGCATCGGGCAGCACTTTATAGATGGTGGCAAATAAAACCGTAACGATCGCAAACGAAAGGGTTAAATTTAACACCTGCCACAATAAAATGACGTGGGGGAACAGGTGGTCGAAATATTTACCCATCGCCGCCAACCCCGCACTCACCGCGAGGGAGACCAACAGCAAAAAGGCGATCGCCAAGACCATCGCAAAGGATAAAAACCGCTTTTGTAACAAGCCTTTTATCCCCCGTCCCGGTTTCGGTTGGACGTTCCAAATCGTATTGAGGGCATCTTGCAGTTGGGTAAACAAACCCGTCGCGCCAAACAGCAAAATCGCGATTCCGGCGATCGTGGCGACGATTCCCGATTGAGGACGGCGCGCGTTTTCAATTAAATTTTGAATCACTTGCGCCCCTTCGCGTCCGACGAGACCCTGCAATTGGGCGACGATTTCTCCTTGGGCCGCGTCTTGTCCGAACACCAACCCGGCGACGGCGATGACGATGATTAACATCGGTGCGAGAGAAAAGGCGGTGTAATAAGCTAATGCAGCAGCCAGTCGCGAGGCTTTGTCCTTTTGCCAAGCGATGAAGGTCAGTTTAAGCAGTTTGAAAATCAATTTAAATTTCACGATCGAATCGAGGTTTGAATCGGCTACTCAACGAGCTTTATTGTAAAAGGCGATCGCGAAGTTCGAGGCTGCCGCATTCGATGTTATTTTTAATGGGGTGAATGTCGAGCTGCCATTGTCAAATTGCACTCGCCAACCTTGAGAGATTTTATCGAGTGACAGCAAGGGTGACTGATTCTTTATTACAAAACGTCAATCTGTATTTAGTCGGGATGATGGGGTCGGGAAAAACCACCGTCGGGCGCTTGTTGGCGCGAGAACTCGGCTATCAGTTTTTCGATACCGACGAACTGGTCGAAGAAATTGCCGGATGTTCGATCGCCCAAATTTTTGCCGACGCGGGAGAGGCGCAATTCCGCCAACTGGAAAGTCAAGTGCTCGAACAACTGTGCGCCTATCAAAAATTGCTAGTCGCCACGGGAGGGGGGATCGTTCTGTCTCCCAAAAATTGGAGTTACTTGCATCACGGACTCGTCGTCTGGTTAGACGTTTCCGCCGAACAGTTGTACCGACGCCTGCAAGGGGATAGCAGCCGACCTTTGTTACAAAATCCTGACCCGTTGGCGACCTTGCGATCGCTGTTGGCGTCGCGACAAGGGTTATACGCCCAAGCCGATTTGCGCTTGGTCGTCGGGGAAGGAGAAACCCCGGAAGCCATTGTGCGACGGGCGATCGCCGAAATTCCCAAATGCCTCAAAACGACAACGGTCGATCTCAATTGAAACCCACCATGGGTGGCGAACGGCGATCGCCCGGCGGCGCAAAAGCGTTGGGTACCGAGTTGTAGTTGGCGCGAACCTCTTCTAAACTTCCATAAAAGCCTTTTCTCGCGATTTAGCCATCCATGCTCACAGAAAACGAATCCATCGAGAAGAATGCAGACGCGATCCGCGTCAAAGTCCTCAGCGAGGCGCTGCCGTACATCCAAAAATTTGCCGGACGGACGATCGTCGTCAAGTACGGCGGGGCGGCGATGAAAGATAGTACCTTAAAAGACCAAGTGATGCGAGATTTGGTCTTTTTGTCTTGCGTGGGGGTTCGTCCGGTACTCGTCCACGGCGGCGGTCCGGAAATTAATAGTTGGTTGGGCAAACTGGGAATCGAACCCCAGTTTAAAAATGGCTTGCGGGTGACCGATGCGGCGACGATGGACGTGGTAGAAATGGTCTTAGTCGGTCGGGTCAATAAAGAAATTGTGTCCCTGATCAACCAGGCGGGGGGTTCGGCGATCGGTTTGTGCGGTAAAGACGGTAATTTAATCACGGCGCGACCCCAGGGACAGGAAGGGATCGGCTTTGTCGGCGAAGTCAGTACGGTCAATATCGACGCGATCGATACCTTGGTCAATGCGGGTTACATTCCCGTGGTGTCGAGTGTGGCGGCGGACGAATCGGGACAAGCTTACAATATCAACGCCGATACGGTGGCGGGAGAATTGGCAGCAGCCCTGGGGGCTGAGAAGTTAATCTTGATGACGGATACGGCGGGGATTTTACAAGATTACCGCGATCCGTCAACCTTGTTAACGAAAGTCGATATACAAGGGGCGCGAGAATTAATTAAGGACGGCACCGTAGCGGGGGGGATGATTCCGAAAGTGACCTGTTGCGTGCGATCGCTGGCTCAGGGAGTGCGCGCCGCTCATATTATTGACGGTCGGATTCCTCACTCCCTGTTATTGGAAGTGTTCACCGATTCCGGGATCGGCTCGATGATCGTCGCTTCGGAGTTTATGCCTTAGACCGAGGCAGAAACAAGGGGGGCGTGGGGCGGCGATCGCCCGGACGCGCCCCCAGGGAGGTTCACAGATCCCCGGGTAAAACCCCGCGTACCCGGCGCGAACGACGGGTGCGGTCGTAGCGGGGGGCGTAGGGATCGGTGGTTTCGATCAGTGTGGGGTTAATTAAGATCGAGCGATCGATCGTCGGGTTGACCAAGGTGGGATTGACGAGGGTGGAGTTACGAATTCTCACCGAATGGCGATCGGGATAGGACTGGCGGTAGCGATCGCGGTAAATGACTTGAGGCGATCGGTAAACGGGGGCGGGATGGTAAAGACGCGGGTTATAGGGATAAGACGGTTGTCCGATTTGTACGGACCAACCGCGATCGCCGACGGTGATGGAAAAGTCCGCACGGGCCGGAGTGGCGCCGATTCCGGCAAAGGCGATCGCCGCGCTCAAGGGGGTCAGAACGGCGAGCAGGGGGCGACGGAAACAAAATCGGTCAGATCGAAACATGATGTAAGAACCTCATCGATACGGATTGGAGAAAAGGAAATCGGGGTTAGGGGAGTTGACGGGAGTGCGGGGAAAAAGATTCGTAGGAATGGCGATCGCCGCGTTGCGAGAAGCACGGCGATCGCGCTAAGCTCGGAACGCATTCAAGGCTTACATTGCTAAAGTATCGTGAGTTCTCAAACCCCAGAGCGGTTTCGCAGCGAATATCAAGCAGGTCGATATGCCTTCGAACGGGGTCGCTATCGCGAGGCGATCGCCCATTTAGAAGCGGCTAGAGAAGAAGTAGCCCGCCAATCGCGCCTCGGGGGTGAGGTGCAAATGTGGTTGGTCAGCGCCTATCAAGCGGCGGGATTGCGTCAGGAGGCGATCGCCCTGTGTCGCGAACTGTCGCGCCATCCGTCCTTCGAGACGCGCAAACAAGGGCGGCGCTTGCTTTACATCCTCGAAGCCCCCGAACTGACGACGCGACCGGATTGGCTGGTCAAAATTCCCGACCTCAGCGAGATGGAACAGGGGGAATCGAAAGTCAGCCAACTGAGTGCGGAAGCGGTCGCGAAGCGGCGCCCGCCGAAGCAGCAGCAACGAGAGGAACCGCCGATCGATTGGTCTGAAGTGAATACCGAGGACAATCGGTTTATTTGGATTGCGATCGCGGCGATCGTCCTCCTGCTGGGCATTTGGGCGGGATGGAGTTAGGGTTCGCCCGGGGCCGACAACAGATCGGCGATCGCCCGAATTACAGTTTCCGGTTCCACGGGTTTGAGCAACTGGCCATCGAAGCCCTCCGCCAGCAGGCGTTCCGTGGCCGAAATGCCGTCCGTGAGGGCGATCGCCCGAATCGGCGACCCCGATCCCCCCTGACGATGTCTCGCCTCGTGGAGTAACTCGCATTCCGTCGGATCGAGTACCGCCAGGTCGCCGACCAAGACCTCCGGGCGATCGTCATTCCCGATCTCGATCGCCTCCGAGACCGACGCCACGCGATCGACGCGCATCCCGTATCGTTCCAAGATCGTACAGATGCCATCAAAACAGTCCGCAAAGCGATCGAGCCACACGACCCGCACCCCGTCCAAGGGATCCGGAACCGACGAGGGCGATCGCTCCCGATCCGACGGCGACCCCTCGAAACTGCCGCGCAAGGGCAACCGCACCGTAAAACAGGTACCGCGACCCACCCCCTCGCTGTACGCCTTCACGGTTCCGCCGTGCATTTCCACCAGATAGCGGACGATCGCCAAACCGAGACCCAACCCGCCGAACTTGCGCGTCGTGCTACTGTCCGCCTGACGGAAGCGGTCGAAAATAAACGGTAAAAACTCCGGATCGATCCCTTCTCCAGTATCGGCGATCTCGATTTGAGCATATTCGGGTTCGGGAAGGGGGATCTCCCTGGGGTTGACGGCGCCTTCGCCGTCCCGGGTCGGATCCTTCGTCGTTTCCAGGCGGATGGTAATTCGTCCGCCCGAGGGGGTAAACTTGACCGCATTCGAGAGTAAATTCCAGAAAATTTGCTGCAAGCGGTTGGCGTCTCCCATCACCGGGGGGATGTCGGCGTCGAGATCGGCGTCGAAGGCGATCGCCTTCGCTTGCGCCGCCAGACGCACCGACTCGATCGCCGCCCCTAAAAGGCGATCGAGGGGAACGGATTTGACCTGTAAATTTAACTTACCCTGCAAAATACTGGAAATATCGAGTAAATCCTCGATTAAACGGGATTGTAACTGGGCGTTACGCTCGATCGTCTCTAAAGCTTTATCCATCGTCGCCCCTTCAAAGTTGCGATTGCGCAATAACTTCACCCAGCCTAAAATCGGGTTGAGCGGGGTTCGTAATTCGTGGGACAAGATCGCCAAAAACTCGTCTTTGACGCGGTTGAGCGCCTCCGCTTCCGACCGAGCCGCCCGTTCCAACTTCAAGAGGCGATCGCGCTGCGCTTCGACGCGCTTGCGTTCGGTTTGGTCGAGAACGAAAGATAAAACCGTCTCTTCATATCCAGCTAACAAGGTACTGCTGACCAGGATCTGACGCCGATCGCCGTCCGGGCGTAAGTATTCCTGCTCGAAGGTCGGCGTTCCCTGACGTAAGCGTCGCGCGTCGAGATCGCGCAAGTCGGGGGTCACCATCGGCGACCAATGCAAGCCTCCGGCGTCGAGATCGCTGCGCTTGGCGCCGACAATTTCTAAAAAAGCATCGTTGGCGTAAGTCAACTCGCCATCGAACTTAGCGATCGCAATACCGATCGCGTTCGACTCGATCGCCCCTCGAAAGCGCGCCTCGCTGTCTCGCAACGCTTCTAACGTTTGTTCCACCTCCCGACGCGCCCGCCGTTGGGCCTCAAACAGCCGCGATCGTTCCAACGCCAACGCACATTGTTGGCTCAACGCCATCACGAAGGAGAGGTCGTCGCGACTCAAGGAGCGTTCTTCGGCAAACCCAAACGCCAAGGCGCCGATCGCGCGATCGTTTAAAATCATCGGGCTGACAATCAGAGAACGATGGTTCCCCAAGGCTTGCACCGCCGCCAGATGGGGATAGCGTTCGTCTCGTTGCGCCGCATTTTCCAAGACGATCGTCGTCTTCGTGCGGGTGGCGTCGGCAATGGGAACCGCCGCCGTGGCGCTAAATCGCTGCCACTGTTCCACCACCTGGGGAGGATAGCCGACCATGCGGATGTTGTGGAATTCCTCGGCGTCCTCGTCGAGGATCGAGACAATCCCCATCGTGGCGCCGAGGGTCGCCAGGGCCGTATTGACGATCGCGTCCGCCACGTCCGACGCCGTGAGGGCTTCCGAAAGTCCCGCCGTGACGTAGTGCAATCCCGCCAGACGTTCGTTCGTTTGTTCCGCCAGTTGGCGCAACTGCTGTTCTTTGACCAGTAGGGTCGCCCGTTCCGCCTGAATGCGCTGGCGTTCGGTGACGTCGTGCAAGGTACAGACCCCCGCGACGATTTCCCCGTCGCGGTTGCGAACGGGAGTGGAATGAGTGAGTAAGGTGCGGCAGATGCCATCCCGACGGCGGATTTCGACGGGTTCTTCGACGACGACTTCTCCGGTGGAGATCGTGCGCGCCAGGGCGATCGCCTCGACGGCGTCCGGATCGCGATCGCCGGGTTCGACGGGATGCACTTTCAAGTCTGCCGCCACGGGAGTGACCGGGGTGGGTTCGGTGTCGAACCACTCCCGGACGCGGTCGTTGGTCAGTAAAATGCGGCCACTGGGCGCCTCGGCGACCACGACCCCCGCAGGCATTTGTTGTAAGACCGCTTCTAACAGCCGTTGTTTGGTGGCGAGGCGATCGAGCAGTTGGTTGCGTTCCCGTTCCATCTGCTTGCGATCGCTGATATCGAGATTGATCCCGACCCAGGAGGCGATCGCGCCGTTCTCGTCGCGCAAGGGACGCCCTCGGGTCCAGATCGTATGTTCTCGACCGTTTTTACCGATAATTTTATATTCGCAGTCCCACACCTGTCCCGTCGCCAAACAGTGACGCCACGCGGCCAAAGTCGGGGCGACGTCGGGAGGGGTCAAGCGTCCGATCCAGCCGGAAGCACGACATTCTTCTAACGTCATGTCGAGCAGATGGAGGAACGAGGCGCTGACGTAGGTGACCTTGCCCTCGCGATCGCACATCCAGACCCCGAACGGCATGGCGTCGGCCATAATTTGATAGTGGGCTTCGGCGCGTTCGCGTTCGGCAATTTCCCGGGCTAAGGCGCGATCGAGTGCTTCTCGATCGGGTAAATTCAGGGCTTTGGGGAGAGAGGGGAGCGCGACGATCGCGGTTCCGAGGGCGATCGTCGCGGTGAGTGCTTTGACCCAACCCGAGAGCCACTCATCCGGGTGCCACCAGATCCACGCCGCCATTAAATGGGTCGTCCCCGAACTGAGGAGGACGGCGACGAATAAGAAAAATAGCCAGCGAAACGGCAAGTCCCGACGTTTTTGGAGCGCGTAAAGGACGACGAGGGAGATCGAATAATAGGCGATCGCGATGGCGAGATCGGAGATCGAATGCAGCCATACTAACCCCGGCTTCCACAGAAAATCTTGTCCGTGGGATAGGAAA
This sequence comes from Oxynema mangrovii CENA135, assembly GCF_016632315.1. Lineage (NCBI taxonomy): Bacteria > Bacillati > Cyanobacteriota > Cyanophyceae > Oscillatoriales > Oscillatoriaceae > Oxynema > Oxynema mangrovii. Next base: position 1,463,862 of record NZ_JAEOXH010000001.1, read on the forward strand.
GAACCGAAAACCGAAAGGTTCGAGAGGGCCAACATTTTTCAACACAGAACTATCAAAAATTTGCACGCGATCGAGCCAACTATTTTACGGGGTTCGACCTCTGTCGCGATCGTCAGTAGGCTTGATTTCGCTTCATTTCGATTGTAGGACTTGACGGCGATCGATGAAGGCGGGTTGCGGCACGTGAAAAACCCGATTGTTCGAGGGAACAATCGGGTTAGAATGAGTCCGCTTCAGCGATAGCTTCACAACGCCGGAGGCGGATCGCGATCGCGACGGCAAGGCCGGATCGTACCGGGGGTTAGGGGTAGCAACTATTACTCTTGGGAAACGACTTGGGGCAGACCCAAACTGTAATTCATCACCCGACTGTTGAGGTTGTAACTCAATTCGCCCTTTTGCAGGAGCGATCGCACGAAATGTTCCAAATCCGAGCCGATCCGACGCAAGTTGTACTCGGTCAACGGTTCGCCTCGATAAGCAGCGACCAATTCGTCAAATTGACGGTAGACCTTTTGTACGGCTTCGTCGCTCCAGTTGAGTTCGTTATCCGGATCGATGTCGAGGGTTAAAACATCATTGCTGGCGACGAGTTCTCCTTCTAGGACTTCGGCAGCAAAAATGTGGATGTGACGAGTTGTGGACTTGAGTAACATAACGAGAATTTGACGGGCAACAATAAGACTACAATCATTTTGACATGCTCGTTGAGATTGCGAGAGTTCGATCTCCCCGAACGGCGATCGCCGAGGTCGACGACGATGGCAACCGGGAGTTGGCCGAGGATTCGACAGTATTCGTGGCGGGGCTGCTCGCGAGAATTCGTGGGGGGTTGGAGGATGGCGATCGCGACGTTAACCCACTCGTTCGCAGGCGATCGTCCGTGACATTGGCATCGAGCGCGGCGACAATAAGCTAGTTTGAATGAGATAGTTTTTCAACCCATACGGCTCTACCGACAACAGCGTACAGGCGCGAGGAAACCCCATGCAAAACCCGGCGGCAAAGATTTACTGTCCCAATTACACCTGTCAAACGGCCAACCCCCATACCGCTAAATTTTGCAAGCAATGCCGCACTCCTTTACCGAAGCGTTACCTCTGGGGAGTGGGAAAGGGTGTTGACAACTATCAGCCGGGGGACATCCTCGCGGAGCGCTATCAGGTGATGACCCGGCGCGTTTTTCTGGATACGAAACCGGGTCAAGTCCCGCAAGTCTGGGTAGATCTGCCCGAATCGACCGTTCCCTATTTGAAGTTGTTTCCCTACCGCCTGCACGTCCCTCAAATTTACGGCGTGCTTTCGGAAAACGGCAATCCGACGGTGCAGCCGATTTGGTTGCTCGAACAAGGGGCGATCGCCGTCGTCCCCCAAGGGGAAGCCACGGCGTCGAATAACGGCAATCCTGCGGTGCGCGTCGAGTTGTTGCCGAGTTTGCGAGAAAGTTGGAAACAGGCGTCTCCCCTGCGCCAGCTCTATTGGTTGTGGCAGATCGCCCAATTGTGGCATCCCTTTGCTAAGGAGAAAGTGGTTTCGACCCTGGTACAACCGGAGTTATTGCGGGTGGAAGGGTCAATTTTAAAGATATTGGAACTGAAGTTCGATCGCGGACAAACTATCGAACTCGATCGCCTCGGTCGCTTGGGAAGGCAGTTGCTCCCTCATGCGGATCCCCTGGTGGCACCGTTTTTAGACCAACTGTTCGGGATGCTGGAACGATCGCAAATCCGCACTGCCACCCAACTGCTCGAACTGCTCGATCGCGCGATCGCCACGACGTCGCGACTGTATCGGCGCACTTACCAGCTCGCCACGGGAACCGATCGCGGCCCGACCCGCCGTCGCAACGAAGATGCCTGCTATCCCGCCAGCGAGACCGAGATCGCCATTCCCCCGGACGGGTCGGTGCTGGCGATCGTGTGCGATGGGATTGGCGGACACGAAGGGGGGAACGTCGCCTCTCAATTGGCGATCGAAGCGGTACGAGACAACCTCCAGCCCCTCTTGGAGCGTCCGGTCCCCTTAAACCCCCAAACTCTGAACAATACCCTGGAAGGGGCCGTCCGCGCCGCGAACCAACTGATTTCCGAGCGCAATGACGGTCAACAGCGACAGGGACGCCAACGCATGGGAACGACCCTGGTGATGGCGTTCGCCCGCGATCGCGAAATCTACCTCACTCACGTCGGCGACAGTCGCGCCTATTGGATCACCCGTTCCGGATGTCGGCAAGTCACTTTAGACGATGACGTGGCCTCCCGAGAAGTGCGCCTCGGCTACGCTCTTTACCGCGATGCCTTGCAACAAGGGGCTTCTGGCTCTTTAATTCAAGCCCTCGGCATGGGGGCATCGGCGATCTTGCATCCGACGGTGCAACGGACGATCCTGGATGAAGATAGTGTATTTCTCCTGTGTTCCGACGGCTTGAGCGATAACGATCGCGTGGAACAATATTGGGAAACGGAGATTTTGCCGATTTTAACGGGGGAATTGAACGTGCGCCGCGCGGTGACGAAGTTGATCGATATCGGCAACTACCATAACGGACACGATAACGTTACCGTCGCCGTGCTGTTTTGCCGGGTCGAACCCGATCCCGACGCTCGCCTCAGTCCGCATCTCTTACTCGAACACCTCGAATCGATCCCGACCACAAACACCGGGGAACGCGACCCCGCCGAGGCGAGTTCCCGCGAAGCCGATACCCAAATTCCGAAGAAAAAGGGGGGCGACACCCAGCTCGTCCCCCCACCCCAGACCAAGCCGAACTCGCTGCTGTCCTGGCCCGTGGCGTTGGCGGCGATCGCCCTGTTGGGGGTCGGCATCGTCGCGGTCTTAATGGCGACGGAACGCTGGCAAAATCCGATCGCCCAGTACAGTCCCTCTCCCGTCGTCGATTCCGGCAAGATCGCCCGCGACCGTCTCGATCTCAAAGCCTTCTACCGCTTGGAACTGACGACGAATGCCAACGACAATGGCAATAACGTGCGCCTTTTGCTCGCCGAACCCGTCGAGTCCGCCAGCGCTACCGAGGCGATCGTCGGCATGATTCCCGTGGGCAGTATCGTGCAGATTCAGCAAAAACAACAGCTTCAAGGGGAGTCGGAAATCTGGGTCAAACTGCAAGTTTGTGCGATCCCCAACGCGCCGGATCCGGGGAACGACCCCGCCACCTCCGGACGATCGCCCGATCTCCAACTCGAACACCAATCGTCGCCAATCCCTCCCTCGGATTCCGCGATCGCCCATTCCCCAGCCAACCATCTGACGACCCCTTCCCCGGTCAAAGCCGGGCAAATCGGCTGGATTCGGGAAACTCGCCTGCTCGGATCCGTGCGCGAACACCGCCATCTCCACGCCGACGACATCGAAAACTGTACCCCACTCCCCGCCGAAGGCGCCAATTCTCCCCCCACCGATCGCCCCCCGACGACAACCTCGACGCCGTAAGCCGCGATCGCGATCTCCAAACTTTCCCCCCTTTTTTGCCCCCTCATGGGCGCAAATCTGAATAAATCGCAAGGATCTCCCGTACCGGATCCGGTCTGCGCTACGATCCGACGTATCTTATGGGGGCGATTTGCCGATCGCCCCTACCTGACTATTTTTTCGGTTAAATCGATGATTATTAAAAAACAACGTACCTCCGCCACCATAATTTCCGTTGCCTTAACTTTGTTGTTGTTCGTCACGGCTTGCGGCGGTTCGTCGAAACAAGCCTCGCGCTGGGATTCGGCCCAACGTCAAAGCACCGAACAAGTCAATACCTCTCGTTCCTCCGGCAGCGCGCAAGTCCTTCCCGGAAGTGCTTTCAACCGCTTTTTTCCCCTTTCCGGCAACGGTTTCGAGCGGGTTTACACCCAGGAAAAACAAGGCTCGGCCTTAGCGAAATTGAAACAAGGGGGCAAGGAAATTGCGGTATTGTCCATTACCGATACGGCCAACAATCCGAAAGCGGCTGAAAAATTCCAAAACAGCACTAAACAAGTGGCCGGATATCCCGCGTATTCTTTAACCCCAAAGGATACGGCAATTTTGGTCGCCGATCGCTTCCAAGTCAAAATTCAATCGCGAGACGATTCGTTTACCCCAGGAGATCGGGAAGCCTGGTTACAAAAATTTAACTTAAATGGTTTAGCCGGATTGAAATAGCAAGTCACCAATCGGGAGGCTTAAACATGAGATCTAAAGATCTATAACCTCTGGCCTATAACTTTTGGCCTCTTAGCCCTTCCCTGTTGCCTATGACCGCGTAACTTTTGCCTTCTCAAATTACAAAATCTAGACATCACCAAAGGAGCCGAACGTGAGTAAACCAATCTATGAATTAGTTGACGAATTACCGACTAATAACATCACCATTTACGTTTTAAGATCCCTCGATTTTGTCGTTCCCGGGGAATGGGAAAACCTCGTAGGCTTTGAAAACACGATCCGTCGCGTTACCGAAGTCGAAGACGATGAAGTCATTCAAGCCATTGGCGAACGGGCGATCGAACTTTATAACGATAAATCTCAAGGATACCAACGAGCCTTGTGGATTTATCAAACTGTCGATAGTTTTGGTGGAACTCTCGGTGCAGCCGCCCTCGCCAATAAGGTGGGCGAAAAAGTCGGCTTCTTGGGCTTCTTAAATCGGCTCACCCCGAAACCGGACAAAGCCCAAACTATCGACCTGTCCCTCAAATTGGTGGCCGAACTGATTGCCTTTTGCCAAATTAACGGCATTCCCGGGGACAGTATCGGGGATTTCGTCGCGTCTTTGGGCGATTACGGCGGCGAATCGTTGATGCGGATGGCGGCGTTAGTCTGTCTGGACGGTTTGATTCCCCTCGGGCCGGACTTTATTCTCAAAACCCAAGAAATTATCGGCAACTTGAGCGCTTCGGACATCAAAGAAAATGGGATGTTCCAAAAACTCAGCAGCGTCATTCCCGGTGGCGATGCGGCGGGACAACTCGGGTTTATCGGGGAAAGTTTTGCCTCAACCTCTGGCTGGATGAGCAATTTCGTCGCTTCTCGGGGCTTGACTCCGGAGAAGGTGGTCAACAACATCCAAGAATTTATCGAAGTGTCTGACGATAAATTAGACTACCTCGGTGCTTTTCTGGACATGACAACGAATTACTATGAGCATACGGGGATTCAAACCCTAGCTCGTCGGTTAGTCGAACGAGCAGTTGCTGAGATTTAAAGGATACAGCGTCAATGGCACCAGAAGATAAAAAGCCCAAGGGAAAACCTCCGGCGAAAGCGGCGAAAAAGGAAAAACCTCCTGCGGTGGAAGATAAACCTTTTGCCGAGTTCGTCGAACAACACTACATCCCGGCTCTCAAAGAAGCGCTCGGCAAACAAGGTCTCGACGATCTGGAGCTGAGTTTTGCCAAGCAAAAGGTTGCGGCCAGTTTGGGAGAGAATGGGGATTGCGCTCAAGTGATTGGCCGTTGGATGAACGGACGGCGGCAGTTTAATATTTACTTCCCGGCGGAGGATATTAAAGGGCCGAGGGCTTTTTCTTGCTTTGAAGGGTCGAGTCAACCGAGTACGTTGGAACCGTTTTTGATTGACGAACGCAAGATCGATTTAGATTTGTTGGTCTTTTATGTGGTGCAGCGTTTGAACGGTCAAAAGTGGCTCGGCCCGAATTAGTGACTGGATGCTTTCCCGCGCAGAGGTTAAGGGTTCCCGATGGGGAAGCGTTACCCGGGGAGGGTGAAGGTCGGGTCAGAATTCATTAAAGCGATAGAGGACGACTCCAGTGATGGGGTCGTTTTCTATGCTGACGTAACCGGAGGAGACCATTTTGGTAAGGGTGGCTTCGACGTCGCTAAAACCGATTTCGGTATCCATGACGGCTTGGGTGACGGAGAGCTGGCCGCCGCGTGCTTGGGCGGCTTTGAGGAGTTTGATGGCGATTTGGTCGTGACGGTTGGGGGTGAGGGTTTGGGCGATCGCCGCTTGCTGGTTTAAGGGAATGCCGCGTTCGGAAATCCCGAGTTTCGCGCGAATTTTGGCTTGTTGTTCTTCGGCCATTCCCGGAATCAGGAAGACATCGACGATCTGACCGAGACCGAATAAGCCTCCGGTGCAGAACCACAAGGCGCCGGAGAAGATTTTGCCGTTATAAAGTCGGTGCAAGCCACTGATGCCGACCCAACCGACGACCCAGAGTAAGTAACTGGTGCCGATCCGTTTTTGGAGGTCTTCGTCGGCGGGGACGAGTTCGCCGCGAGGGGAAGGGGAGGGCGCGATGGGGGATACGGAGGGCGCCGGGTTGACGATCGCCCGGGCGGGAGAATGCTGTAGGTTTTGGAGAACCTCCCTCGCACTGTGATAGCGGCGCGATAGGGGATTTTCGAGCAGTTTGTCGAGGACGCGGGCGAGGCGATCGCTGACGGTGCGATCGACTAAATAATCGCGCCATACCCATTTCCCCTCGCGGGAGTCGAACAGGTCGAACGGTTCGATTTGAGTGAGCAAGTGAACGCAGGTGACGCCCAAGCTATACAAATCGCTGGCAAAGGTGGCTTTACCGATGGTTTGTTCCGGGGCGCAATAGCCCGCACTGCCGATGACGGTTCCGGTATGGCCCAAGGTGGCGGCGGTGACGGCTTTAGCGGCGCCGAAGTCTACGAGAAATAGCTGGCCGTCGCGATCGCGCCGAATGATATTTTCCGGTTTGATGTCGTGGTGGATGACTTCTCGCTCGTGGATGAATTCTAAAATCGGCAGGATATTTTCGAGCAGTTCTCGGATTTGTCGTTCGTCAAAGGTACCCGTGAGGGCGAGTTCTTCGGCTAAGTTCTGACCGTCTACGAACTCTTGCACGAGATATTGCCGTCCTTCTTGGTCGAAATGAGCCAGGAGGTCGGGAATTTGCGGGTGTTGTCCGAGTTGTTCCAAGCGGATCGCTTGTTGTCGGAACAGTTCGCAGGCTTTTTGGTAGTGGGAACTCCGTCCTTCGTCGGGGGTGTAGAATTGCTCGATCGCACAACGGGGGTGGGAGGGTTTGTATTCGTCTACGCCGACAAAGGTGCGCCCAAATCCTCCCGAACCAATCAGTTTGACGGGACGATAACGATCGCCGAGCAGCAGTTTCGCGCCGCAAGTCTGGCAAAACTGGGAGCGATCGGGATTATTCGGTTGCGGACAGTGCGGATTGAGGCAAACAGTCATACGGGGACGCCATCGAGCTAATGCCTTTCCTTTTATGTTGGCACAATCTCCCCGGACTCTGGGCGATCGCCCCACGGGTCTCGGTCGGTGGCGATCGGGTTTTGTTCCCCAACCGGACCCAAACCGGGGGCGATCGCCGAAAAAGTTGAGTAATTCTACTCAGTTATTGCAAATTTTTAACAAAAATTGACTGACTGTTGCGAATCTTAACGCGATCGGATGCGGTCAACTCAGTTTAGACTGATAGACTGAAGGCAATACGACTTCACGGGCGTATAACTCTAGGCACGCCTTAAGGGCGATCGACCTACTCAAGCGGCGATTTCGTCGGCGTTTTCGGGTCGGATACTCGTCAGACACCCGTCAGGCACATTTAAGAACATCAACAACGAATCCTATGGTAGATTCCCTCAAAAAACCTGCCTTTGATGAAATTCGCCCTGGGGTCAAAGCCCCGGCGAAGGACACCATCCTCACCCCTCGGTTTTACACCACCGACTTCGAGGAGATGGCTCAAATGGACATCTCCCCGAATGAAGACGAACTCCAAGCGATTCTCGAAGAGTTTCGCACCGACTACAACCGTCACCACTTCGTCCGTGACGACGAGTTCGAGCAATCTTGGGATCACATCGACGGCGAAACGCGCAGGTTGTTTGTCGAATTCTTAGAACGTTCCTGCACGGCTGAATTCTCCGGCTTTCTGCTTTACAAAGAATTATCCCGTCGTCTCAAAGGCAAAAGCCCGGTTTTAGCCGAGTGCTTCGCCTTGATGTCCCGCGACGAAGCCCGTCACGCCGGATTTTTAAACAAGGCGATGTCGGATTTCAAATTATCCCTGGATTTGGGATTTTTGACCAAAAATAAGAAATACACCTTCTTTAAACCGAAGTTTATCTTCTACGCGACCTATTTATCCGAGAAAATCGGTTATTGGCGCTATATCACGATCTATCGCCACTTAGAAGCGAATCCCGAACATCGGATTTATCCGATTTTCCGCTTCTTTGAAAATTGGTGTCAGGATGAAAACCGCCACGGCGATTTCTTCGATGCGATTATGAAATCGCAACCGCAAATGCTCAATGACTGGAGAGCGAAACTCTGGAGCCGTTTCTTCTTGCTCTCGGTCTTTGCTACGATGTATCTTAATGATATCCAGCGTTCCGGATTCTACGCTTGCATCGGTCTTGACGCCCGTGATTATGACATTCACGTGATTCGCAAGACCAACGAAACTGCAGGACGGGTGTTCCCTCTGGTTCTGGATGTAGACCATCCCGAATTCTTCAGTCGGTTGGACACCTGCACGGAAAATAATGTTAAACTTGCCGAAATAGCGAGTTCTAACACGCCGAAATTCTTGCAGTTTTTCCAAAAACTACCCCTTTATCTTTCTACTGCCTGGCAACTTCTGCGTCTGTATCTGATGAAGCCAATCGAAGTGACATCGATGGAAGGGGTAGTTCGTTAGTCAGTATTCCGGTTTCGCTCCTCTGTTGTTTCGTCTTTCGGCTCTGCACTGTCGCAGGGCCGTTTTTATTGGTTTTATTGAGGGAGTTGTTTGCCTGTTGCCTGTTGCCTGTTGCCTGTTGCCTGTTGCCTGTTGCCTGTTGCCTGTTGCCTGTTGCCTGTTGCTTCTTGCCTCCAAAATTCCCATGAAAACAACCTGCCAATCTCGTTTATCTCTTCGTTTATCTCTGCCGAACTCTGGCTTTTGGCTTGTGAGTTTTTTCTTCTTTATTCTTTCTCCAATGGCGATCGCCCAAACTTCGGATGCCGAACGGTTGGATCTCGATCCGGAAGTGATTGAAAATAGCCCGGTTTTACAACGGTGGTTGGAAGAGGTTCCTGATGTTTTAGACGATATTCGTAACGATCCGAGTTTTAAAACCCGAGTGCGGTTGGGTTACTCGCAATTTAGCGACGCGGACGACAGTAGCGGCGTCCAAATTGGGGTGGAAGATATCTTTCTCGGTCGCACCGGATTGACTCTGAGTGGGGATTATCAGGCCAGTGGGGGCGATCGCTCGGGCGGCGGTGCGGAATTGCGCTATTACCTGCTACCTTTGGGCAATTACGTCAATATTGCTCCGGTTCTCGGCTACCGCCAACTCGAATCTGAGGATTACTCGATCGACGGTTTACAACTCGGCGGGCGGGTGATGTTGGCCCTGTCGCGCACGGGGGCGGCAGATATTGCCCTCGGATACAGTCGGGTAGGGGTCGGCAGTGAAGAAAGCGGGGGTTTGTTTTCTGTCAATGTCGGTTATGCGGTTTTGCCACAACTGCGTTTGGGGGCGGATTGGCAGCGACAAGATGCAGAAGATGAGGGGGAAAATCGCTGGGGTCTCGTGTTGGAATGGATGCCCTAAGTTAGGGGTTGGGCGAGGCGATCGCGAGGCACTTATTGCCAGAATAAAAGATTTTAATTCAATCCCTCGAAAAACATTTATTGTCTCGAAGCTTTTGTCATAAAATCTTAATACAAGAACAAAGAAGCAGCGCGATCGCGAATTTCAACAGGCATGAGTTTTTATATTGCTCCGAAGTTTTTAGACAAATTAGCGGTTCACATTACCAAGAACTTTATGGATTTACCCGACGTTCGGGTTCCCTTAATTTTGGGAATTCACGGACGCAAGGGCGAGGGGAAGTCCTTTCAGTGCGAACTGGTGTTCGAGAAAATGGGCGTCGAAGTCGTTCACATGTCGGCGGGAGAACTCGAAAGCCCGGACGCGGGGGATCCGGCGCGCTTGATTCGCCTGCGTTATCGCGAAGCTGCCGAACTGATTCGCACGCGCGGCAGAATGTCGGTGTTGATGATTAACGACCTCGACGCCGGGGCCGGACGATTCGATCGCTCCACCCAGTACACGGTCAACACCCAACTGGTCAACGGGACGTTGATGAATATTGCGGACAATCCGACCAACGTGCAGTTACCGGGGAGTTACGACGAGACCCCCCTGCACCGGGTCCCGATAATCGTCACCGGAAACGACTTTTCGACCCTCTACGAACCGTTAATCCGTGACGGTCGCATGGAGAAATTTTACTGGGAACCGACCCGGGACGATCGCATCGGTATCGTGTCGGGAATTTTTGAAGCGGACGGACTCTCGCGCGCTCAAATCCAACAGTTAGTGGATACCTTCCCAGAGCAGTCGATCGACTTTTTCGGCGCCTTGCGATCGCGCTTGTACGACGAACAAGTGCGTAAATTCATCGACCAAATCGGCTTAAATCGGGTCTCGTCGCGCTTGCTCAAAAGTACGGAAGGGGCGCCGAAGATCGAGCGACCGAACTTTAATCTAGAACATTTGCTCGAAATCGGTCATCTGATGTTCGACGAACAAGACCGAGTGCGTCGGATGCGCCTGTCGCGGGAGTACATGAGAATTGACGATCGCGACGACGACGAGGAAATCCGGCCCGCGCGATCGCCGCAAGCGGGGAAAGCGGTAGGGCGCAACCGCACCGAACGCAGCCAACCGGAAGCCACACCCCGGGCGAATAACCATTCGGCTAACGAGGGAACCTTACCTTCAGAGATTGCCGAACCGTTGCAACAACTGACGATCGCCGGATATAACATCGGCATCGAATTCGTCGATAAACGCCGTTTCCAGACTAATTCCTGGAAAACTTGCGCCTGTATCGCCAGCGATCGCCACGAGGAAGCGGCCCGGGAATTAGCCAATTGTTTGCAAACCCATCCCAACGACTACGTGCGGATTGTCGGGATCGAACCGCAAGCGAAACGCCGGGTCAGCGAGACGATCGTTCAACGTCCCAACCGCTAAAGGGTCGAACCCACCCTATTGAACGCTGGTGACTTCTCCCAGGCGAGTAAAGCGGATCTCGATCCGACGGCGGGTTTCGTCCGCGTTGCGATTGATATCCGCAAATCCGCCACTGGGAGAGACCAGTTGCGCGGCGGAATAGGCGCGAAATTCCAACCCTTGCAAGCGTTTTTCGTTTTTCTGAATATTCTGTAAAATCTGCACCACCGCCAGCGATCGCATCAACCCCAAATCCGCATTAGAACCGGGAACCAGTTGACTGACCGCCGTATTGCCACGCGCCACTTGTTCCAGGGAGCGATCGAGATTGCTGGCGCTGCTTTCGTTCGGTTGTCCGTCGGTATGGCCGATAATTTCTACTACATCAATTTGATATTGTTTGGCGTTCGCTTCGATTTGCGGGACTAACTGCGATCGCACGTAACTTTCTAAAGCATCGGGAACTTGGGCGCTCCCCGACTCAAACCGATAGGAACCCGTATCTCGAATCACGATGATTGGCGGTGCTTTGGGCGTTTCTAGCTCTTCTTTTAAGCGTCCCTTCAAATCTTCCGTTTGAGCGTTGAGCGCTTGATTTCGGGCAGCTAGGGCTTGATTTTGTTGCGTTAAAATGCCGATTCTTTGTTCCGCCGACGCCGCGCGATCGCGCTGTTTGTCCAAACTATTTTCTAACCCGACAAGCTGTTCTCGCAAGGCGGCTTCGGTTTCGCGCATACTCGAAATCGAAACCAACGGTTTAATAATCGCCAGCAATAGCAGAAAACTGAGAATCATAAACGCATTGGACATTAAGTCCGTAAATGCGGGCCAGATATCAAAATCTTCTTGAATTTCTTCCAATCGCGATCGCCCGCGTACCATTCGCCCTTCCTCCCGGTGAAAATTATCGTAACTTGACCCAGTTTTTAACTTGGGTTAGCTCGACTTCCGCTTAAAACATAAGTTTCTTCAAATAGGATAACAAATCCGCTATTTTTCCTAACTCGGCCCACAAACAGACGGTTTCAGACAAAACGATGGGTAAATTCGCAGGTTAAATCGATTCTCCCTTTGCGTAACATCGCCGGATCGAGTCGTTCGGTCGTGTTACAGGTCATCAAAAAGACGATTTTCTGGGTTTCTTGGAGGCGGCGATCGTCGATGATACTTTGATAAAGGGTTCCATCGAGCAAACTTAAAATATGCTCGGTTCGATTGCTTTGTTGGGCGATTTCAGTAGAGCGGTCTTGCGCCAAGTTATCCGCTTCGTTGATAATAATACAAATTCGCTCTAAATAATTGGGCGGAATAAAGTTTTCTACCCCGTCGCGATCGAGAATAAAAATCGTATAGCCGAGAGGGACTAAAATTTCTTTAGCCACCGCTTGAGTCCAAGCCGTTTTACCCGTTCCCGGAACCCCATGAACGAGAATCGCCAATTGATTTTGGTTAAAAATCGCCTGTTGCACCGCATCGGTGAAAATCTGAATATCTTGAGGAAAAGAACGAATTTCAAACTCGCTATTAAGTTGTCCGACGCGACTGTGATAGCCACTTAACATGACCGCGAGATTGTAGGTTGCTTTATTGATTAATGACCCGAGTTCTCGGGAAATTAGGGTATAACGTTTTTGCGAACGTGTCCCAGTTTGCATTTGTCCGAGATAGTCAATTTGCAACCAAATATCATGGGATTGCCAATAAGCGAAAATGGTTCCCATGGTTTGCAGGCGTTCCCAACTGACAAAGCGTTCGACGGGATAGTAAAAACTTCGGTCTTGATAAACTTGGGTAATCAGATCGGGGCGGTCTAATAAATCTAAGATCTTAAAAACGGTAATTTCCTGAAAGCGACGCAATACGTAGTCAATAGGAATGCTATCTCGACTGACAATTTGTTCCGTGGGAGTATCGATACTGAGGGTGTCGCATTCTCGATAGTTGGGTGTGGGTGGGTTTGGGGTGATGTAATCCCAAAATTCATCGAGATCGCCTCGGGTATAATCGGAAAAAAGATTAAAAATATTCGCCCACCAAGCATAATCTTTCCGTCCGAGGGCGTCGGCGACATCGCTAATTACATCGAGGGTTTTTTTGGTGAGTTCAAAGGTATCGTTACAGCAAAGATGATAGAAAAAATTCCAGTCAAATTCTCGATAAAGCGGTCGCCAACCTGCACCGAGTAATCCCTGTTCTGGGGACGAATTGGCGCGATCGCGATCGTGGGAGTTCCCAAAATATCCGGTTCCCATAAGTTGTATTATTTCTGAGGAATGGCGATAGAAAAAAAGGGATTTTAAATCCGCTCAATTTCAGGCGGTTAACACGATAAAATCGGTTGTATTTAGGATGAGTTTCGATCGCGGGGTGGGATGAAGGCGATCGCCCGAGACCCGATCGATCGACCCGATTGAGTCGGAATCGATCTTGATACTACATAAATACTACACAGTTGTCAAGTCTGCGGATGGTAAGCTGAAGGCGCGATCGCCCGGACTGGCGCCCCAATCCCGGGGTATAGTGAACAATTCAACCCAATTCATTACGGGTGGAGGAGGGGAACATGCAATTATCCGAACCCGAAATCGATCGCTTTTACCGTCTTTATTATTCTTTATTAATTGATGTCAACCAAAGAATTAATGGATTTGAAGAATTACGCGAACTGGAGGATTTAGTTAATTTTACGATCGCAGAAATTGAAATTCTTCGCCGACAGCTTTATCAACATCCGGAATTTTTAGACCGATTTCTCGAAGACAATCCGCGAGATTTTTCTTCAGAAGATTTAAACTTAGTTCGCAGTTGGAAAACCTTTATTAAAGGGAAATTCTATATTTTTGGATACCGCGAACAGTACACCCTATTTTTAGTCGATCGCAAACCGAGTAAAGTTTATGGGGTGTTAGCTTTAGATATTCCATTTCGCGAGTTAATTGGAAGTGCATTACCCGCGATCGTCGAAACTGTGTTACTTCCTTTTGGCGATCGCATTATTTACGACGGTATTTTACAATCTTATCCGTTTTATTTCGGCTGTAGCATTCGCGGAACGCTTCAAGATTCTTATCAAGAAGCGGAATCTCAATTTGGGATTATTACCCGTTTAGACGAACCCGTTCGCCAAAAAAGGGAAGAATGCAGACCGCAAGCGGCGATCGCGTCGATGAGTGACGAAGCCTTAATCGACTATTATATCGAACACGAAGGCGATCGCGCTCGATATCGCGAACAACTCGAAACCGCGATCGCCAATAATGCTAAACTAGCCAAACAGTATTATCAAAAAATAGGTCAATATAGCGCCGATCGCCTTGCCGAAAAATATAAAAAAATTGGCATCAAAAAAGCCTGGATTGCTTTTTACGAAGATACGGCGATCGCCACCGGAACCACAAAAGCAGAACTCGAAGGAATTTTGAAAAAACTTCTGTCCGTACAAAAACGGAAAAATGTTTATATTCATCGATTAAAATAAACCAAAATAGTTTAAAATAACCCTAGATAATGTCAACTCTTTTATAAAAAGCCAAAAATACAATTTTTGAAAAAATAACTCATTTCAAATTTGTTGCCATCGCCCTATCGACCGAAGGTTTAAACTCGATAATTTTAACTGGATAAAATGATGTCTGACTTTCGATTTCTTTTACCTTGCTGTGTCCTCATCCTCGCCGGATGTAATGCGATCGCGCCGACAGGCGATCGGCCCGCGACAACCCCAGAAACTACGAATACAGCAACGGAGGCGATCGGTAGCGAAACGACCCCAAGCGCCCCCAATCGCCTCGAAACGGCAGTTTTATCCCCCCAACCGATTCGCATTTCCGCCGCCAACCTCCCCGAACCGTTCCACAGCGACAGCGTCGCCAAACCGCCGCAAGTCGTCCCCATTCCCGATCGCCCCATTTTAAACGTCCCCGAAGGATTCGAGGTCAACATTTTCGCCGAAGGACTGACGAGTCCGCGTTGGTTGGCGCTGACGCCGACCGGAGACGTTCTGGTGACCGAAACCCCAAACAACCAAATTCGTCGCTTGCGCGATACTGACGGCGACGGCGTGGCGGACGAGCAAAATATCTTTGCCGATCGCACAAATGGCTTAAATTTACCCTTTGGGATGGCATTTGCCTCCGATTCATTCTTTTTAGGAAATACTGGAGAAGTCCGCCGTTTCAACTATCAAAACGGACAAACTCAACTCACCGGAACCGGAGAAAAAATTGCCGACTTACCGGGAGAAGGATACCGCCAACATTGGACGCGCAATGTAGTTGTTTCTCCCGACGAACAGCAGCTTTACGTTTCCGTCGGTTCGCGATCGAATGTAGACCGAGAAGAATTACCGCGCGCTTCCGTTCAAGTGATGAATTTAGACGGATCGCAAGTCGAAACTTTTGCCTTTGGTTTGCGTAATCCAGTGGGGTTAGATTTTCACCCGATAACGGGAAAACTTTATACGACAGTTAACGAACGCGATGGCTTGGGAAATGATTTAGTTCCGGACTATTTGACGGGATTGAATCGAGGGGAATTTTACGGATGGCCTTATGCCTATTTTTCCCCACAAAACTTAGACCCACGCCGGACGGTCAACGGACGCAGCGAAGCGCCCGAATTAGTCCAAAAAACGAAAATGCCCGATGTTTTATTTCAATCCCATTCTGCGGCATTGGGGTTGCAATTTTACGACGGTGAAAGCTTTCCAGAACGCTATCATAATGGGGCATTTGTGGCCTTTCGCGGCAGTTGGAACCGCGATCGCGCGACGGGATATAAACTCGTTTTCGTGCCTTTCGACGAGAACGGACAACCCCAGGACTATTATGAGGATTTTCTCACCGGATTTTTGGCGAATGAAGAAACACCGACCACCTGGGGACGCCCGGTTAGCGTTTTAGTTTTAAACGATGGTAGTTTATTATTTACTGAAGAATCGAATAACCGCATTTATCGGATTCAGTATCGACCGTAAACAATAGCAAAGGCGATCGCCTATTTCTAAATAATTTTAGAGCTTTTCTCGCAAATATACGATAATTTTTTGGGACTGGTTTCATTCCGATCTACAGCATTTTCCTCGGCTATGCAAGACATTTAGATCCCCCTAAATCCCCCTCGCCAGGTAGGGGTTTGGTTACCCAACCCCTACTTTCCTCGTTGCCCCCGAAATCCCCCCAACCCCCCTTTCAAAGGGGGGCGAAGGGGGGATAGGGCGATCGGCACTGTACCTCATCAGACGCCCGAGTGCTGTATCTACCTGACCAATCTGAAAAAACCTATATCCGTTTTACGGACAATCACGGTTGGAAATCGTACCGTCTGGCATAATCGTTTCACATAACTTTGCTTTTTCCATTAACGCCCCTTTTACACTGGCATAGGTAAAATCAACCCGGGTTAAATCAGCCCCGGTAAAATCAACATTAGGTAAGCCCGTTTCTCCGGCGGGGGTAAAGCCAACTGCTTGAAAATCTGCCCCGGTTAAATTGGCATTTCTAAAATTAGTATCGCTCAAGTAAGTACAAGTTCCCGCCCCACAAGAAAAATCGGCTTGAGATAAATTAGCCCCCTCAAAATTTGCCCTTGCTAGGTTAGCTTGTCTCAAAATCGCTCTTTCCAGATTCGCCTTGGAAAAATTCGCGTCGCTTAATTGGGTGGCTCCAAAGATCGCCTCTTGAAGGTTGGCGCCGGAAAAGTCGGCTTCGTTGAAGTTTCGTAAGGCGAAATCCTGAAAAGCAAGGTCACAGTTTTGACAAGAATTGATTTCTCGATTTAAAAATCTCTCTTTTTTAATTTCGGGTCGATTGGAATCGGCAATTAAAATTGCGGGTACGGTCACAAATCCGGCGAGGTAACAGACGCAACCCAAGGCGCAAGAGCGAGGATTTATCCATTTTTGCCAAGGCAAACGGGAATCTTTTTGAGGTGAGTTGTGATGGTTGTCTTCCATATTTGCCCTCGAAGAGAAGGGGGACTTATACAGGAGGTGAAGTGACGCGCAAACTGAAAAGCTTGGATCTGATTCTAATCTAAAAATTGAATCTCTTGCTTTTTGCCTCTTGTTAACGCTGTCCCCAAAAAAAATAACCCTCACGGAGGAGGGTTGGGAAAATTGAAGATTTAGGCCGAGCAACGGACATTATTCAGGCAGGTTGTTGCTGGCGTAAGCATCCATGCGGTAAGCGGGAACGCGATCTTTATAGTCGATATCTTGTCCGGTAATGCTTTTCGCTAATTTCTCGAAGGATTCGGAACGCCAGTTACGTTCGTGGATGGGTTTGCTTTGTTCGCCTCGGAAGTAAGCTTGGGTTCCGATGACGGCGACGGCGGCCCAACCTGCGATAAATAAGGCAATCAAAATTGTGAAGGTAGCCATATCTGCGATCTCCTCGATTGAAATTTACAAAATTTACAAGTTTACAAAGGTACAAATGTACAAAAAATGTAGATTAAAGCGAATTGAAGCGGTTTCTAACTGACCCCTGCCGCGACTAAGAGCAGTCCGGTAAATAAGAGGATGGAGAAGGCGCCTTGGAGCATGTAACGGCGTTGCTGGGCTTGAGAGGGATATTTAGCGTAATACATCTTCGGTTCGGTGGCGTAGTTGTTGAGGATGCCGCGTTCGTCGGTGGTGGTGTACATGAGTAGGAACTCCTTTCGTTTGCCTTGTTGTTAACTAATGTAACGCAATGTAAAGAAATATTACTGTGACTTGACAAGAAGAAACTCGTGATGTTCGTCACGAGGGGGGAAGGGTTGGGGCGCCGACGGCGGGCAAAACTGAGGGGGATGTCTGTTGTTTTATGCCTTGATTCAGTTAGAGTGAAAAACTGAGCAAGCCTTTAAGCAGATGATTTCCGATTGGTTATGCAGCAGCCCCCGAGCGAACACCCCCAGTTCAATTGCCTTTCGATGCAACTGAGCGGTCAACCGATTTCCGACCCGACCCAAGATACGGAATTCCTCGATCTCTACGCGAGTCTCCACTTTCACGAAGTGTGGCAAAGCATCGAGGAGGGGCGTTTTAAATTTGGGGCGATCGGTGGCACCCTGAAGCTGGCGCTCGATCGCGCCGACATGGCGGTAGACGAGAGCGAACCCCTGAGCCGTACCGTCAACTTTGACGGCGACGCGATCGCCGTTGAGGTCACCCGAGGCGGTAGCGAACGACAACCCACCTGGACTTGGACCCTCAAAAGTGGCGCCCCGGTTCTGCACGGCGGCATCGATCGCCTCAAACTCGGAAGAGCGCGACTGACGGGTCAACCGTTTTCCATCGAAGCCACCTTTGAAGTCAGCGCCGCCAACCTCGCCTTAATCGAAGCCGAACGGTTGTGGCCCCACGACATCAGTCCCAACAAACACGGCGTTCTCGAACGGCGGCTGATGCAAGAGCTAGCGGCGTTCAAACTGCAACCGTATCTCAGCCGGGTCGAACTGCGCTACAGCAGCTTAGACCGGGAACCGAGCCTCACCCAATACGAGATCGAAGCTTCGGAGACGGGATTCGATCGCCTCCAAGAAACGATCGCCCGGGTCATGGACGCCAAAACCGACGACTTCACCGAACTGGCCCAACTCGCCGAACTCGACCTGCTCCAAGATTTTGCGGGCGCCAAACTCTGGGGCTGCAATTTGAGCGGTGTCGATCTCAGTGGAGCCAACCTGCAAGGAACCAAACTGCGCGGCGCCGACTTGTGCGATGCGGATTTGAGCGAAGCCGACTTGCGCGGCGTCCAACTCGGCGGCGCCGATCTGAGTGGGGCGCTGTTGAGCGATGCCAACTTAGAACGGGCCGATTTGCATCGTTGTAGCTTGGCGTTGGCGAATTTAAGCGGCGCCAATCTGGTCGGCGCCAATTTAACCGAAGCCAACTTAAGCAATGCCAATCTCAGCGATGCCAAATTGACGGGAGCGAACCTGACCGGGGCCGACCTTCACCAAGCCGGATTAGTGTTGACCGATTTGACGGAAACGAACTTAACCGGAGTCAAAGTCGAAGGCGCGCGGTTTAAAAAAGATGCGGGTTTGTCTGTCGAAATCGAACAGATGTTAAAAGCAGGCGGCGCTATTTTTGAGGAAGCGTGAGCTAGGGGAGTGGGATGAGTGTAGAACAGGGCGATCGGCTGCTGAAAGCGGGAATCGAGTGCTATCAAAACAACGAGTTTGAGGCGGCTTTAGATGCCTGGGAGCAGGCCGGGGAAATTTATCAAAAAGTGGGCGATCGCGCCCGCGAAGGGGCGGCTGTAGGCAACTGCGGCGCGGTTTATCAGGCATTAGGACGCTTGCACGAGGCGATCGCCGCTTACGATCGACATCGGGCGATCGCCGAGGAGATCGCCGATCGCACCGGACACCTCAATGCGCTCTTTAATTTGAGCAACACTCATGCCGCTCTCGGCGACTTCGAGCGGGCGATCGCCTGCCAGCAGCAACGCCTCGCGATCGCCCGCCAACTCGGCGATCGGCGCTTGGAATGCAGCGTCCTGTCCGAGTTGCAGCGTCATTACACCACGAGTGGCAACCCTTCCCAAGCCCGAGCCTGCCAGCGCGATCGTACCCAAATCGCCCGAGAACTGTTCGATCTCAGTCCCAACCGCGATTTTCAAAACTTTTGTACCGAACTCGGTCTCGACCTGCGCCGGGACTTTGCCGGAGCGAATTTGAGTGGCTTGGATCTCGACGACGCCGATTTTGCCAACGCCAACCTCCAAGGCGCCTGTTTGAGTCGCTGTTCTCTCCAACTGGCGAACTTTTGCGGCGCCGATCTCTCCGATGCGGATCTCGTGGACACTCTTGCTATTAACGCCAACTTCAACCGCGCCAACTTACAGCGCGCCCACCTGCGTCGCGCCGATTTACGCACCAACTTAAGCGGCGCCAACTTGCAACAAGCCTGTTTGGAAGGCGCCAATTTAACCGCAGCTTACCTGCAAGGCGCCAACCTCACCGAAGCGAATTTGAGCGGCGCCAGTCTGAAAAATGCCGATTTAAAAGGGAGCAATTTGACCGGGGCCAACCTGACTGCCGTGGATTTGACCCGAGCTGAGTTGAACGAGGCGACAGTCAGCAAAACCCGCTTTGTCGCGACGATCGGACTGTCTCCCGAACTGGAAAATCAATTGCGCGATCGCGGGGCGATCGTCGAAAGCGAAAGACCCGAGAGCGAGTAAACGCGGCTCGGGCCTTGAGGTAAATGTCGAATCGATCGAACGGATGCGGCAATTTACATTAAGCCAATTTGAGACAAGATCCCTTGTCCGGTCATCAACTCGGTGAGTAGACCGATCGGAAACCCGAGCATCGCCAAACGACCGTTCCAGGTTTCCGCAAATTGGGTAAAGCCAAATTTCGTGGTTTCGTTATCCATGTTTACAATTACTCCTGCTGTTGCAATTTTTAAAAACTCAAACGTCGCACAACCGACGGGAGATCTACATTAAGCCGATTTGAGACAAGATCCCTTGTCCGGTCATCAGCTCGGTGAGCAGACCGATGAGGAACCCGAGCATCGCCAAGCGGCCATTCCAGGTTTCCGCAAATTGCGTGAATCCAAATTTGGTGGTTTCTTCGTTCATGGCTCAGAAAACATTCCTTTTGTCAACCCTTGTAATATAAGTTAACGCAAACAGCCTCGGAGTGCAACGTTTTATTAAAAAAATTTGACAAATATTGAGCAAGCCCCCCGCAGTTCCGAGGAGAGCGCCACCCCTGCAACCCTCGTCGTCGACCGCCCTGCGCGCGATCGACGACGAGGGGGCGATCGCCTCGGTATTCGTCCCGGCGAGAACTGGGGACGACCGGGGTTAAATTCTCCGGGCGAAACAAAATTACGGCTGCATCCATTCCTTATCTATAGGAGGCGATCGGGTCTTGAGGGGTCGTCCGGCGATCGCCAAACCCGGCAATGTTATTATCGCTGCTAGTCCGAGATCGGGCTGTCGTCCTTAATTTTTCCCGCTTCAATCAATGTTGTTGTTAAATTTCTTCGGGCGAACTTGTCTCTATTTAGTCACGACGTTGGCGGTCGTGGCGATCGCCCTAATTGTCAAATTCCTGTCAATTTTATTAGGAGATGAAATCGTCTATCAAATTCCCTTAATTGGTGACGCCTTTTTGAGCTTAGAAATCATGGAAATTCTGAATATTCTAGTATTCGGAATTCTCGGAATGGGATTCGGACTGGCGACGGTTTTGCTGCCCCGTTATTTCAGCAACCGGGTCAGCTTTTATACCCTCGTCTTGCTCGTTCCTTTGATTTTTAGCACGAGTACAATTTTTCGTTATTATAATTGGGTTCAAGAATTCGCCTTTCGGGAAAATATTTCTTACGAACAGTCCCGAAGAATCACCAATACATTTTTAAAAAATCAGACGGGCGATCGCCAAGGGTTTGTTGGGTTTTATTTTTACACCGCTCAATTTCCCAGCCTTCCTTATAAAGAGAAAGAAATGGTTCTGCTCGACGAACTGGAACAAAAAAGTAAAGATCGATTTTCTCGCTTCACCGGGTTAGACGATCGAATGGTTTCTTATTTATTTGCGGGACGAGGCTGGGGCTTGCGTTTCTTTTATTTATTTCTTTCGATTTTCGTGGCGATCGTTAACTTTCAAATTGGGATAAAACAAGTCAAACGGACTTGACCGAACGAGAACATTTTCCCGAGAAAGGATCCACGAAGTCTTCCGATCGCCTGACGTTTAAAAACGGCAAGCTACACTAGAAAGATGGCGATCGCTCACTTCAAGAAAAACCACTAGATTCGACGATCGGGGCGATCGCTGTTTTCAAAAAAATCAGTATTTTTACCGAAAACCAGGATCCAGAGATGAAGCTTAGGGACAGCATCAAGACGATCGCTCAGTCCCTAAATCTTAATCTTTAATAAAGAGCGGCGATCGATAAAGCAAATTTAAACTTAAGACTCTGATTTTTCCGATGTGGCTTCAACCATGTTATAACGGACTCGAAGATCTGGCCAACCCTTGAATCTCAATCGAGACCGACCGCGATCGCCATTCCAGATTTTCGTTCACTCTAAAATCTCCTAGTTCACAAGACTTTCAAGCTCGGAACGAACCCTAATTAATATAGATAGCCAGATAAAATTTCCTCCGACCTTACAATCGATTATTTTGCCGCCAGAAACCTGGCTCTAGACGAACCATTATGCGTATTCTGATTTACTCTTACAATTATCATCCAGAACCGATTGGAATCGCTCCGTTAATGACAGAATTAGCGGAAGGAATGGCGAAAAAAGGCCATAAAGTGCGGGTGATTACCGCCATGCCCAATTATCCGGAGCGTAAAATTTATGCTCCCTATCAAGGGAAATTTTTCATGGCCGAAATCGTGAACGGAGTAGTAGTCGAACGCTGTTTTATTTTTATTCGACCTCAGCCGACCTTGTGGGATCGGCTGTTATTAGATGGCAGTTTCGTGATTAATAGTTTGCCCCAAGCATTTAATGGTTGGCGTCCGGATGTAATTTTAGCAACAGTTCCCCCTTTACCCGTGTCGGTTCCTGCAACAGTTTTAGGTAAGTTATTGCGATGTCCGGTCGTTTTAAATATTCAAGATATCCAACACGAAGCGGCGGTTTCGGTGGGATTGCTCAAAAATAAATTCGCGATCGAGGCGTTTACCCGCTTGGAGAGATTTGCCTGTCATCAGGCGGATAAAATTACGGTCATTGCGGAAGGCTTTAGAGAGAATTTATTAAATAAAGGGATTCCAGAAGAAAAAATTGCGCTGATTCACAATTGGGTCGATGTTAATTTTATTCGACCGTTACCGAAAGAGGAGAATTATTTCCGGATTCAGAATAACTTAACGGGGAAATTTGTTGTTTTATATTCGGGCAATATTGCGCTGACCCAGGATTTACCGACGGTGATTAAAGCGGCGGCGCGACTCAAGGATATTGCCGATATTAAATTTGCGATCGTGGGAGAAGAAAAGGCGATCGATCGCGTTCGTGATTATTGCGAAATGTATGACGCTCCCAATGTAATTTTACGACCGTTTCAACCTCGAAAAAAACTACCGGAAATGTTAGCGGCTGCCGATGTAGGTTTGGTGGTTCAAAAAGCGAACGTCATTTCTTTTAATATGCCTTCTAAAATTCCGGTGTTGTTGGCGAGTGGTCGGGCGATTGTCGGGTCGGTTCCGGATACGGGAACGGCGGCGCAAGCGATTCGTAAAAGTGGCGGAGGGTTGGTGGTTCCGCCTCAAGATCCGGACCATTTGGCGGATGCCATTCTCAAGCTTTATCACGATCGCGATTTGACGGAAACCCTCGGTCGCAAAGGTCGCGAACATGCCCTGGAGTGTTATGGGTTTGAGGATACGTTAAATAAGTATGAGGCGCTTTTTGAAGAGGTTGTAGCTCAGTCGAAAGCGCCCGATCGCCGATCGCATTGAGTCGGGAATTGTTGTAGGGGAGTCATGGCGATCGCCGCAAGGTTCCCAGGACGAGAGATAGCCTGGTTTCTGCCGTGCGTTTCCAATGACTTTTGAGGGGAAAAGATGGGGGCATGGGGAGCGTTTGCGGGGGGTAGGCAGAGGCGATCGCCTATCTTTTGAAGTTTAAAAAATGTAATTTAATTTTAGGAAAATTTACGCATTTTGCAGGAATTGCGACTAAAACTTAACTGTTATAATAAATTGAGTAAATACTTTTAAGTGTTTGTTAAGTTTTCGGGGGTGGAAAGACAATGCGCGATCGCATTTTGGCTTGGTTGGAAGAGCGAGTTCCTGCGGGACGAATCCGCCATATTCTGCGGGTCGAACAGATGGCGGGAGAGTTGGCCCTACTGCACGGAATCGACGAAAACAGAGCTAAATTAGCGGGATTGCTGCACGATTTGGCGAAATATTTCAAGCCCAAACAGTTATTAGAGATGGCGACGAGGGAGGGGTTGGAAATTGACGGAGTATTGCAAGCGAACCCGCACCTGTTGCACGCCGATGTCAGCGCGATCGTGGCCCGGGAGGAGTTTGGGGTCAAAGATGAGGAGCTGTTGGCGGCGATCGCCGATCATACCTTAGGGCGTCCGCAGATGAGCGCGCTCAGTTGCGTGGTGTTTTTAGCGGACAGCTTGGAACCGGGACGGGGGAATACCCCGGAGTTAGCCGAACTCAGACAAGCCTGTCGCGACGATCTTTATAAAGCGGTGTGGCTGACGGGAGATTATACCCAGCGCTACCTGATCGATCGCCAGCAGTTGATCCACCCGCGCACGATTTTGACCCGGAATTGGGCGATGCAAGCGGCGAAATCGGCCAAATCGGCTCGCAAGCAAGACAGTGGCGATCGCGTTCCGGCTTGAAATTTGCTAGGATTACATCAAAAACCAAGGGAGATCGATTCGATCTTCACCAGACAAGTCCTTCGCTGTTTCGGTCTGGAAACAGAGGCGCGATCGCCCGGAGCGACCGACGGAATGCAGCGAGTCAAATAAAATCCGCTCGCCAATAATATTGATGGAGTTTTAATGTCGGAATATTTTCAAGCTCAATCGAATATCCCGTTAACCTTGAATCGCGGAGGTGACTTCAGCGACGAAGACAGCCAAATGCTCGCCTTGACGATCGCCCGCGCGGCCCAAGACCGCAAAGGTGGGGATTTGGTTTTGCTGAAAGTCTCCGACGTGTCCTATTTAGCCGATTACTTCGCGATCGTCACCGGGTTTTCCAAAGTGCAAGTGCGCGCGATCGCCCAAGCGATCGAAGAGCGCGTCGAGCAAGAATGTCACCGCAAACCCCTGCACGTCGAAGGACAAGGGGAAGGATCGTGGTTAGTTCAGGATTACGGCGACGCGATCGTTCATATCCTGATGCCCGAAGAACGAGACTATTACAATCTCGAAGCCTTCTGGGGTCATGCAGAACGCCTCGACCTCGACGAGTACGGATTGGGAGAATAACTCAAATGAGGGAGACGTCGATCGCGCAATGTCCCGTCCCTGACGAACAGCAACCGCTCAACGAATACGAACAACTGAAAGAATCGTGTTTCTTCGGCTGGGCCACGCGAGATCGGCGGGGTTACGCGACCCAGATCGCCCTCATTTGGGGATGCAGTTGCGCCCTGTGTTTCCCGATTGCGGCGGCGAGTTTTGCACCGAGCAAACATCTCGGAGAATGCATGTTGTGTACGGCGGGCGGGGGGAATTTATTTTTATCGTTAGCCTTATTGCGCTTGTATTTGGGCTGGCGTTACGTGCGCGATCGCCTCTGGAGTCCTACAATCTTCTACGAAGAATCGGGATGGTACGACGGTCAGGCATGGACGAAAACCCCCGAACTGCTCGCCCGCGATCGCCTCGTCGTCAACTACCAGCTCCGACCGATCCTGACGCGCCTCAGCCGCAGTCTCGGGGCGATCGCCCTGTCCTGTATCGTGGGAGCAACCCTGTGGGCCTTCCTCTGAAATCGGGAACGCCGAGAGGCGATCGGCCCGGCTCCCCTTTCTTCAGAACGGTTGTTTTTTGTAGGCGATCGCCTCTAATGTAATCGGGGGCTTCGTGTCCTCAATCAACTCGCCGTCGTGTCCCTCACCAAGAGGTAAATCCAACCCGTGACAATGGGAAAACGTAACTCAGCCGCATCTCTTGAAGTCCGCTTACTCCGTGAAGGGATTGTCGAATCGACCCACAACGTTCAAGCCGTCGTTTGCGATAACCGGGGTCGAGTGCTATCCGTCGCCGGAAAGGCTCAAACCACGGCCTTTATCCGCTCGGCCCTCAAACCCTTCCAAGCCCTCGCCGTCACCACCACAGGCACCTTAGAACGGTTCGATTTAACCGATCTCGACTTGGCCATTATTTGCAGTTCCCATCGCGGTACCATCGAGCAAACCCGGCAAGCCTTTAATATTTTATGGCGCTGCGATGTCGATACCTCCGCCTTGCAATGTCCGATTCCCCCAGGAAAGCAAAGCCCCCTCGAACACAACTGCTCCGGAAAACACGCCGGAATGCTGGCAGTGTGCAAACAGCGTCATTTTCCCCTCGAAACCTATCTCAAGCGCAACCATCCGGTTCAGGAGTTGATTTTAGATAAAGTCGCCGAATTGCTGCGAATGCCCGCCGCCGAATTTATCGCCGTGCGCGACGACTGCGGGGCGCCTACCTATTTGATGGAATTAGGACAGATGGCAACCCTTTATGCCATCCTCGCCTCCGGGGATAGTGTCGATATGGAACGGATCGTGCGCGCGATGGTCGCCCATCCCACGATGGTCGCCGGACCGGGAGAATTCGATACCGAGCTGATGAGTTTGACCGAAGGGGAAATCGTCAGCAAGTCCGGCGCTGAAGGCGTGCAATGTATCGGACGAGTCGGAGAAGGGATGGGACTGTCGATCAAGGTGCTCGACGGGGCCAAGCGGGCGAAATATGCCGTCGCCATCCACTTGCTCAAACAACTCGGATGGATCACCCCGACGATCGCCGAAAATCTGGCCGACAAGTTTATCGACCTCACGCCCCTCAAGCGTCTCGATGTCGTCGGGGAAGTTTCTTTTTTATAAGCTTGTGATTTGGAGGAGCGATCGCCTGTCGGTCGGGGCGATCGCCCATGTTCGTCAAGGGATTAGCGGGTTCTTTCCACAGAAATAACAGGCTGAGTAAGCTTACCCGACGATCGTCAGAAATGCTACAGCAGTTTTCGCTGTTGGGCGGTACATTTCGATCCCCCTAAATCTCCCTTAATAAGGGGGATTTAGGGGGATTTAAGGGGGGTTGGGGGCTTCTTTGCCTCTTGTCCCTCATGACAGCGCGAATTGCTGTATAAGGCGCGATCGCCTCAACAAGCAACCGCTTAATTTGCCCTATCCCCATTCGCGCAACTCAGTTCTTATCTGTGGGCTTCTTCGTCACTTCACTGGATAACCAAGCCAAATTTTTACTAATCAGTAACTCCGACTTTTTCGCATGATGAGTATTTTTCATCGCCACTTCTTTCATCTCAAAATTATAAAACTTTCCCATTTCTCTTAACTCCGCCGCATCGTTATAAGTCATTAAAAAATCCCCTTTTAATCGAGCGGCTAAAGCGAAAAGCTGCTGATGATTCACCTCCGAATAACGATAAAGTCTTTTGCCCGTTTTTGTATAAGGCGGATCGATAAAATAAATCACATCTTCTCGGGAAGAATTCTGTTGGCAAACATCGAATCCATCTCCTTGAATAAAATTAATTTTATCTTTAACTCTTCCAATAGCAAGAATCCGTTTTTTAAGTGTTTCGGGATACCATCTCGACCGAATTCCTTTACCGTTTTCTCCTTTTTTAACAAAGCTCGCTCCATCCGCCAAAATACCACCTCGATTGACACGATTTTTGACAATCGTAGCAAAAGCTAGAGATTCTAAAGATTCATTCGCCTTTTCAATAACTTCTTTAGCACTTTCTGGAGTTAATTGAAAATTAACAATTCGATTTGCAAGCCATTGGGCGCCTCCATTAAGAACAATTTGCCATACAGCCGCAACCCCTTCATCTTTTTCCACCATTGTTACCCGATGAACTAGGTTTTCACATGCAGCCGTTAAACTGACAATCCCCCCCCCAGCAAAGGGTTCAATCAGTTCTTTACTACTATGTTCGCGCTCATTCAACCATTGTCGAATCTTGGGAATCAACCATGTTTTCCCACCTGCATATCGAAACGGACTCCGTTGAGGAACAGTAGAAATGTTGACAATTTTAGAATTTACATCCACCTTGTTAGAAGGTAATAGATCGGTTTTTGGCATTAGTTTTAACCCTGTTTCCACAAGCGATCGCTTCTGCACGATCGGTTTTCATTGCTTCAGTTTTTTAGGCGACTATCCAATTTTTTTTGTAAGCTTTCAATAAATTTTTCTGAATGACCGATTTCAGGAGTAGAAATTCGATTAATTGCCACCCAATATTCAGTATAAACCACATCGGTGAGGACAAGTTGAAAGCGATCGTTCTGTTTTTGGAGGTCGTAAAGATTCCAGGCTAGATCGGCGCGATCGCGTGAAACTCGCACTAAAGAGGGTAGGGTTTCAAAAAATGCTTTTTGTACTGCAATAACCTGCTTTTTACCCCACTCATGTAAAATGGTTCCTTTGTAAAGGAGTTGAGGAATTAATCGTTTGCGCGAAGATGAAAGGTAATCTGGAGTCGGATAGTAGGGGGTTAATTGTGACTCCTTAATATTTTCCCAATTTTCAGGCTGATTCATGTAGGCTTCAAACGGTTGTCGGATATTGCCTGAAATGTAGACAGCCTGAACTTCAACCGCTCCAAAATCTATGATTTTCCCGCGACGGTCGTAAGCAACCAGTACCAAGTCGATATTGCCAGCCGATTGATTATTAGCATCTTTTAAACGAACTTCTGTTAGAATTGTCCACTGTTGATTTTTCCCAAAAAAGAAATCAGCAGCATTTTCAGCAATCAACCAATCTTGACGAAAACGAACCGGGCAAGTAATGACGGGAGCTTTCTTATGGTAAATGCTACAAACACCGAGGGGATTATTTGCTTTATCTTTAGTACAGTTAGCAACTTTATTATTGTAAGGATACAGCCGATCGCGACGATATCGATTTGCTTCTTGGGAAAAACTATTACTAGGAAAGCCAAAAACCTCTGCAAGAGGATTATTAGACATTTGAGCTGACCTTCAATTCAATGAGGATCAGTAGGTGTCTATTTTTATTTATTGTCGAGACTGAAAAAGTTGAGCGATTGGCGATCGCCCCCCGTCACCCCTCACGAGATCGTCGCGCGATCCTTTCTATCGATCCGAGGAGGAGATCTCGCGGGGGGAACGGGGACGACAGGGAGAACCGAAACAAACTTGGGCGGCGGGTAGGTCGGTGAAGACACTGCTGCGGGCGCCGACAACCGCATTGGCGCCGATCTTGACGCCGGGACCGACGAAACAATCGGCAGCGACCCAGGTGCCATTGCCGATCGCGATCGGCGCCGTTAACAAGCCAAAGGCGGGGTCGGCGATGTCGTGATTCCCGGTACATAAATAAGTTTTTTGTGAAATCACGCAATGTTTGCCGACGGTGATGCGATCGAGACTGTAGAAGACGACATCATCGCCGATCCAGCTAAACTCGCCGATTTCGACTTTCCAGGGATAGGTAAAACGGGCGGTGGGTCGAATCATCACCCCCTGACCGATGCGAGCGCCAAAACGGCGCAACAACCAGCAGCGAAAGCGGTGGGCGGAATGCAGGCTTAACGGAAAAGCGATCGCCTGCACCAACCACCACAACAAAATGAACCAACCCGGGCGCCCGCGATCGAACCAGGATTGATCGTACTGACGTAAATCGATCGCCGGAGGGAGATCGAGAACGGGTTCGACAGGTTCGGGAGGAGAAACGGGGCGATCGCTCATAGAAATCACTCGGGACGTTTGGCGTTCACAGCAAAGAAAATTAACTTTTAACAAACTCAGTTTAACTCAACTGTCCTTCCAGACTATTTAAGAATCAGTTTGAGCCAAAGATTTAGACGTTTCAACATCCTGGGGATGGGGATTGAGCTGACCGCCAAACTTACGAATTTCGTAAAGCTTCACGCCGATTTGATACTCGTATTGGCTCAATAACCTGGCATAAATATAACCCTGGATACCGTCGAGAAAACCGAGCTGAATAATATAAAACAGAATAAATCTCAGAGTCGGTTTAAATGGCAATCGTACCCAAATCCTCTTTAAAAACCGCTTGCGTTGAGCTTGGGAACCAAACAAACTCGCTTCGATCGAATCATCCTCTTTTCCTTCGAGTAAATTGTAATAAACTCTAGCTTCCCAATTTGAATAACGATTGTGACGCTCGATCCACTCGTAAATATCCCGAAAATCCTCGTGAATCATATCCGCTTTGAGATGTCCGGCGGTCAGTTGCGGACTATTTTTATCTTCGAGATTGTCTTTTAAAATCACGTGTTCGTGAACTTCATTATCCCCCGTATTGCGAACCCCTTCCGTCCCGAGATTTTCGTAGCGACCTTTGCAATGTTTGAACAAGCGTAAATTAAAATCGGGATATTTTCCCCCATGACGAATCCATCGACCGAGGAAGTAAACCTTACGATTTAGATAATATCCTTCGTACTGCGGATTTTGAATAACTTCTGCAATTTCCTGCCATAATTCGGGAGGAATGCGTTCGTCACAATCGACAATCAACACCCATTCATTGCGAAAGGGCAGGGTTTGTAAAGACCAATTCTTTTTTTTCGGCCAATATCCGTTAAAGTCAAATTGTTTGACTTTTGCCCCCCAAGCTTCGGCGATTTCTACGGTGCGATCGCTGCTGTGTGAATCGACGAGAAAAACTTCATCCGCACATTCCAAACTGGCCAAACAAGCGGGAAGATTGCGCTCTTCATTTTTAGCGGGAATGAGGACGGACACCGGGACTTTTTTGATAGTGGAGGTCATGTTCTTGGCCATTAGGTCAGCAATACAAACGGGAAAGACGATCGCTCCGAAGTGGAGATTCGAGGATGGATTGTTCCCTTAATCTTTATACTCCATCTCGATTTTTAAATCTTTCGGGGGTGAAAACGGGAGATTCGGATAAATTGGTCTTCGAGGGACTCAGGAGGTCGCTGACTGCGGCGGTCAAATAACCGAGATGACCGTAAGCATAGACTAAATTATCAAAGCGTCGGGCCGGATCGGGCCAGGATTTTAACGCTTTATAAACCCCTCGGGCGATGCGTTCCCCGGCGAGACCGAACTGACGCCATCCGGTGCGACCGCAGAGGCGATCGCGGTAACATTCGCTAATACCCTGCCACCATCCCCGTTGTAAAAACCACGATCGCGCCATTCGTTCGGGAGCCACGTGGTGGGCGACCAACGCCTCGGGAAGATAAAACACCTGCCAACCGAGTTCGAGAGCCAGTTCGGTGACGTAGAGTTCTTCATTCGAGAGTAATTTCGTACCCATGCGTCCTAAATTCGGATTGAACCCGCCGATTTGGTCGAGAAACGTGCGCCTGATTGAATAGTTCAAGCCTCGGGGGGTCAAACCGGGTTGTTCGATCGCTTGTGGGAGATCGCCGAGGTCGTAAGCGCCCAAATTGCCTGCCAGTCCGTCAGACAGCCACGGGGGAGGAGTAGAGTGTTCCGGCCAAATCAGGGTGACTTTTCCCCCGGCGACGGCGAGGCGGTCGTTTTCACGATAGGCTTGAACGAGAACGCTCAGCCATTGAGGACTCGCTACGGCGTCGTCGTCGAGATAGGCCAAAATGCGACCCCGGGCGACCCGAGCGCCTGTATTGCGGGCGGTGGAGAGTCCGAGTTCGGCTTCGTAAACGTAGTGGAGGCGATCGTCGTCCCGGCGGCGATCGACCACAGTGCGGGTGCCGTCCGTCGAGGCATTATCGACGACGATCGCCTCGAAGTTCCGAACGTCTTGGGCGAGCAAGCTGTCGATCGCCTCCCCTAAATACTGTTCCCGATTGTGGGTGCAGATAATTGCAGAAACTTCGAGGTCTGACATGAGTAAAGAAGAACCCCAACGGTTCTGAGTGTTCTTCCATATTCTAGGCGCGAACGATTGAGGAAGTCGTGACTCATCGAGTTGTTTTAGTCACCGGCCCGGCGCGATCGGGCAAAAGCGAGTGGGCCGAAACCCTCGCGCAAAAGACGGGCAAACCGCTTGTTTACGTGGCGACGGCGCGTCGCGATCCAAGCGATTCGGAATGGAGCGATCGCATCGAACGTCACCGCGAACGTCGCGGGGGAGAGTGGACGACGTTGGAAGTCCCCATCGAATTGGCGGCGTCCCTGCAGCAGGCGACGCCGGGGAGTTGTTGGTTGGTGGATTCTTTAGGAACCTGGGTGACGAATTGTTTGGATCTCGACGAAGCGAGTTGGAGTGAGGTTCGCAGGCGATTGCTGGCGAGTTTGGCCGATTTGCCCGAAATTGAGTTAATTTTCGTCGCGGAGGAAGTGGGATGGGGGGTGATTCCCGCGTATCCGGTCGGTCGCTTGTTTCGAGATCGCCTCGGCAGTTTGGTTCGCGACCTCGGGGCGATCGCCGATCCGGTTTACCTGGTGGTGGCAGGTCGCGCCGTCAACCTCGCGCGCTTGGGGACTCCCCTCGGGCCGACCCCCGATCGCCCCGATTTTAACTTTTGAGGGGTTCGGGGAGCGATAAATCCCGCACTGTACCTGAAAGGTCAGTATCGGGATACATGGACTCCCCGCGTCGATTGAGGGGTAGCGAGAAGCCGCTTCGCGTCTACGATGCCCCGAAAATCGACACACTGCCTATAGTCTAACGGAAAGCGCAAATCGGTTAGGCTGTAGGTATGTTGAACTTGACCTACAGCTACCGAATCTATCCAGGACGTGACCAGGAAGCTCAAATGCTCGATTGGTTGGAGCAGTGTCGTCGCGTCTATAACTACGCTTTGGCAGAGCGCAAGGACTGGATCGGCTCGCGTAAATGTCCGGTCAATGCTTGCACGATCAAGCAGGAATATATCATTTCTGCTGATGCACCCTATCCCGACTACTACAAACAGCAGAATGCACTGACCAAAGCCAAAAAGGCGATCCCAGAACTCAAGGCAGTTCACTCTCAAGTTTTGCAAGATGCCTTGAAGCGATTGGACAAGTCGTTCAAATTCATGCAGAAAAGAGGATTTGGATTTCCTCGATGCAAAAAGTTTGGTCAGTACCGCTCGTTTGTCTTTCCGCAGTTCAAATCGAATCCCGTCAACGGGTTTGAAATCGAACTGCCGAAAATTGGAGCCATGCCCATTAACCTGCATCGACCTCTCCCGGAAGGGTTTGCACTCAAGCGGGTACGGGTCGTCTTCAAGCCATCTGGTGGTATGCTCAACTGATTCTGCAAGCCGATCTTGCCGTCCCCGAGATCGTGCCTCACGGTGAACCGATTGGTATGGATTTGGGACTGGAAAAGTTCTTGGCTGGATCGACGGGAGAGTGGGTAGAACGCCCTCGCTTTTTCGTGAATTTGCAAAGCAAGCTTCGATGGCTGCAACGTAAATTGAGAAATAAGAAAAAGGGTTCTGCTAATTACCGGAAGATTCAAGCCAAGATTCGCCAACTGCACGAAGATATCTATAACGTTCGCCGTGAGTTCCACTTCCTGAAAGCTCACAAGCTTTGTGACCATGCTGGGATGATTTTTGCTGAGGATTTGAACCTCAAGATGACCAGTCGCGGGATATTGGCCAAGCATTGTTTGGATGGTGCTTGGGGAAGCTTCTTGGAAATCCTCAAGTGGGTTGCCTGGAAGCGTGGCGTCTACTTTGCCACGGTTGACCCCAACGGAACCCGTCAAACTTGCCCTCAGTGTGGGGCGCATACTGGAAAGAAAGAACTCGGCGAACGGGTGCATCATTGTGATGAGCGTGGATATGTAACTGACCGGGATGTTGCTGCCGCTCAAGTGGTCATGCAACGAGGTCTTGTACTTGCAGCCGACGGACAGTCGGTGATGCTGCCTGCAGAGGAAGGTTGCTTGGGAACCCCGATGAAGCAGGAAAACCCAACCGCGAGGAAGGGAAGCCCGCACTCTACCTGTTAGGGTGAGCGTCAGGAGGATGTCACGATAGAGATCCCCACGAAGGCGATCGCGATCGGACAACACCGCCTAACTAGAGCGATCTCCACCGTTAATAACTTGCATCGATCTGTAAAAAATCGTAATGACTTCTAACTCTCGTTAGAGGTCAAGTCTTCAAAATCTAGATAAGATAGGGGAAAGGGGGGACGACCTGGGGAATATCATTCGAGAATTTGCAAAATTAATTCGAGCTTGGGTGGCAGTGCAAACCACGAGGATCGTTTATGGCATCGCAACAGCAAATCAAACAATATTTGGCATATTGGTTTCAGTTAGGAAAAAAAATTATTGTCGGTCGCACTCAAGTTGCCTTACTCCCGCAAGTGATTTATGGCGGCGATCGCTACTCGGAAGAATTCGAGCAGTGCTGGCAAAAGATCTGGTCCCAAGAGCGCGACTCGTGTTATCTCGAAGGGACCGATCTCAGCGTCGGCGAACTCCTCGATTCCCGGTGGGAAATCGTGCTGTGCGCCCGTTGCTCGATGCCGATTCCCTTGCCCGTGCGGGGGATGCCGCCGGAAGTTTGCCCCTGTAACGATCTGGTCGGCTGGCCGAATACAGAACTGCCCCAACCGCGATCTCCCGTCGAAAATCGACACCAACTCCACGGAATCCGCGATCGCCTCTTCCTCAAAGACACCGAAGCCGACGAAGAAGACAGCGATCGCCCGCGTCCTGGAGATAGCACGATCGCCCCGGAATCGAGCGGCGAATTTCCTTTGTGTCCGTGCCATCCCAAACCCCTCGGGGAGTTGCGATCGAATCCGCGACCGATCGGCCAGCGCCACCGCCTTTAAGGGGCGATCGCCGTCTCCGACGCGCTAGAACGGCGACGCGGCACCTCGTAACTCCAAAAATCTCGTGCCATCGCCGTTTTTGGAAAAATCGCCCGCGCTTCCGCTTCGAGATCGTCGAGTTGGATCGCATTGCCGGGAGCGTAACGGGGGCTGAAATGAGTCATCACCAACTGCTTCACCCCCGCCGCTAAGGCCACTTGAGCCGCCATCGTACTCGTAGAATGGAGGCGATCGATCGCCAGTTGGGCGTCGCGGTGGGAAAACGTCGCTTCGTGAATTAAAACATCCGCATCGCGCGCCAACTCTACCGCCCCTTCACAGAAAATCGTATCCGTACAGTAAGCAATTTTGCGGCCCACTTCCGGCTCGGCGCAAAAGTCCGCCCCACGCACCCGGCGTCCGTCCGGCAGGGTCAGAGTTTCGCCGCGTTTGAGTTGGCCGTAAAGCGGCCCGAAGGGAATCCCGAACGCTTTCGCCTTTTGAGCGTCGAAGCGTCCGGGACGGTCTTTTTCTTCAATCCGGTAACCGAACGCCGTCACCCGGTGTTCGAGTAAACCGCAATGCACCCGGTATTCCTCATCTTCGTAAATGAGACCCGCGCGATTTTCGTGAACCGCGACCGGGTAAGAAAAATGAGTTTGGGAATAGCGGCGACAGGCTTGTAAGTATTCGTTCAACCCCGGCGGCCCGTAAATATCGATCCGCTCCGTATTTCCGGCCAAACCGCAACTGGCGAGCAACCCCATCAAGCCGAAAATATGGTCGCCGTGCATGTGGGTGATAAAAATGCGCGACAGTTGGGAAATTTTGAGGTCACTTCGCAAGATTTGATGCTGGGTGCCTTCCCCGCAGTCAAACAGCCAGAATTCCGCGCGTTGGGGCAGGCGAACCGCCACCCCCGAAACGTTGCGCGATCGCGTCGGCACGCCGGAACTCGTTCCAAGAAAGGTAATTTGCACGAACTGACTCTACTCTGACAACAATGACCCCGGCGACCCGGTGGACGGGGACGCCGATGGTCGGTTCGGAGACGATCTCCTCAACGAGCGCGCGATCGCCTCCTGGACAAATGCGGTTATTTTCAGCAAAATTGACGAATCGATCTAACCTGTATTGTAACCAGATTCCCCGAACACAGGCCCTCGATCGCTCGACGAGAACCCGGATCGGGAGATTGCCAATCGACCATCGAATCTTGTTATTATGGCCCACAACCTATTATTTCCCGTCAAGAAATTCCGAGTCAAGCTTAAGTTTCTCTGGTGGATGTGGCTGGCCATCGGCTTAATTGTGGCCGCTCCCGCCCAAGCTTCACTGTTATTAAAAGTGGCGATCGAAGAAAATGTCGATCGCGTCAAAGTGGGTAGCTCTACACCTGCCATGGTGCGCGATAGTAACGGGCGCAACCTCGGCCAACTCGACGCCATGCGCTCTTTCTACGCCCAAAGCAACGGCGCGGGAATTAGCTTGCAACAATGGCAAGGGAACAGCATCACCATCGATCCGGAAAATGACGGCTACGTTTACATTGGCGATCGCTGGTATCGCGGTCACACCATCCTCGTCCCCACCGACGGCGGTTTGACTGCCGTCAACGCCGTAGACCTCGAAGCATACCTCTACAGTGTCGTCGGCGCCGAAATGAGTCCCAGTTGGCCCTCGGAAGCGTTAAAAGCTCAAGCCGTCGCCGCCCGTTCTTACGTCCTCTACCAGCGCCAACATCGGGGCAACGGCGTTTACGATGTCGGCGACGATACCTACTGGCAAGTTTATTCCGGTTTGGAAAAGGAAGCGACCACCACCCATAAAGCCGTCCAAGAGACCGCCGGACAAGTGCTCACCCACGACGGACAGATTATCGAAGCGGTGTTTCATTCTTCTTCAGGCGGTCATACGGAAAATGTGGAGGACGTTTGGTCTGAAACTCGTCCTTACTTGCGTGGCGTTCCCGATTTCGATGCGGGGGCGCCCGTTTACGAATGGAAGGAAAGTTTTTCGAGTAGCCAACTGAGTCGTTTAATTTCCGGCGTGGGCAATGTTTTATCTTTGAATGTGGAAGCAATGACGCCTCAAGGTCGCGTCGTGCGCATTCGGGCGATCGGCGATGCGGGAGAACGCTCCCTCGATGGGGAAGCGTTCCGCCAAGCGCTCGATCTCAGAAGTGCGCGTTTTACGGTGCTTCCGCAATATGGATCGGCAACGAGCAAAGAGAATGCCAATGCTATTCCTACCGGGTTTTTACTCGACGGTCGCGGTTTCGGTCACGGCATCGGGATGAGTCAATGGGGGGCGTATCATTTGGCTCATCAGGGCGCCAACTACCAGCAAATTTTGCTGCATTACTATCAAAATTCGAGTTTGGCGAAGATTAAAGTCGAATAATCGGGAACGGGGCGATCGCGCGGGGTCTCCACAGGAGAATCGCGCGATCGCCCCTCGTGCATTCTCAATTTTCAAGCCTTTCAAGGCTCGCCAAATCCTCTCGCAATCTCGTCATGCAAGATTTCTGCATTCAATCAATAGGGTAGGAGTTCGACCGTGCCACAGTGGGAATATCTGTTCGTCCGTTTTGACTACTTTGCAGGCGATCTCCGACCGCAAAATGCCAACGGCGAAGAAATTCGCGACGAACGCCGTCAGCATCCTTTACACGAATATGCCAATTATCTCGGCGAACAAGGTTGGGAAATGGTGAATTTCAACTTTAGTCCGGCTTACGGGTATGGGTTTTTGACATTGAAACGGATCAAGGAGAGTTGAGGGAGAAGCAGGGAAGTTCAAGTAAAATCTAAAATCCCCACTCCCTCAATCTCAAATCAATCCAGGATTTAATCGCCTTCCAAACGGCGGCGCCATTCGGCATCGAGGAGATTGGTTTGGGCGACTTCTTGTTCTACAAGATCGGTTTCCGTGGTATAGGCGAGATCTTGGCTGTCGATCGTGGTTTCGGCAGCAAATTTTTCGGCGTAGTTGAGTTTTTTGTGCAGTTCCGGACTGGCTTGATTTAAGGCGATCGCCCGCGATTGACGCTCTTGGTTGCGCCGTTCGATTTTCTCGTTGCGCCATTGAATCGAGAAATAACGAATTAAGGGGACGCCTAAAAAGGCGACGCCATACCCGAGTAAGAGCCAGTAAATGGAAGCGACAAAGGCGACCAATCCCCCTAATGCGGAGGCGATCGCGCCGTCGCGCAACAAGTAACCTAAAATTAAAGCGCCGACGATGTTAACCCCACCCAAACCACTCGCTAAAATAATTTGACCGGAACTGGCGTGGCTGAATTGCCAGCGAAATTCCTGGAGAAAATCAGAGGTCGAACGATTTTGGCTGCGACTGGCGCGAACTTGTAACTCGGGGAAGTGATAGACGATTTGACCGTCGGGGCTGACTTCGGGACGTCCGTTAAAGCGGGTCAGTACGGGAAGCATATAATCTTCGTTTTCACGATCGTAATCCGCACCGAGATCGTCGAGATAGGGGGCAATTTGTTCGGCGACGACGGCGCCGCGAGCGTTACGGATGGTAGCGGCGATTTCTTGCCAGCGTCGTTCTTCTAAATTGGCGTTAGGATTGCCATCGCCGAACAGGAAGGAAAAGACCGCTTCAAAAAAGTTCATTTCGTCGCGATCGCCACTGCTAACCCGTTGTTGGCGTCGCTGTTGGTAGCTGCCATAATTCGGATCGAAGAACCAAAATAAATCCGGTCCCCACCAAAAATGAGGCATGAAGAAGATACCGCCACCGGAGCGAGAATTACCGCTACTGCGATTGTCACCGTCGCGGTTGAGAGAGGACAAAATAATAAAAATGGTGACAAAAATCAGGACGATCGAAACAATTAAAATAATCCCGAACGAAATGCGGATCAGATAAAACAAAATCCGCCAAATTTTTTCCCACCACTGTTGAAGTTGCAAGCGGAAAAACTTTTGGCGCAGAACCGCTCGAAAATTTTGGGGAAACTGGTAAACAATATCCCCGCTTTGAGCCACCTGCAAGTGACCGCCTGCTTCTGAGGCGAGTGCGAGCAGTTCGCGTTCCGCGAGTCGCACGTCCATCCCGACGTGAGCGGCGAGATCGCCGATAGTGGTGCGGTAGTCGAGCTGTTCTACCGCTTTCATGATGGTGGGATTTGGAGCCATGTTCAGCCCTCCCTCAAAATTGGCGCTTTATTTTCCAGTATAGGAGTTTTACGTTTTTCCTTCAGGGATAGTGGGGAGGCGATCGCCCGCGATCGGGTGCAGGTTAATGCTGTTCGTCGGACCATTGAGGGGGAAAGGAAGGATCGGGGAGACCGAAGGAATCTAACCCGGAGCGATCGCCGCAAGAGGAAACGGAAATTAAATCTTCGATATTGAGCAACATCGTTTTACAAATGTCGTCTAGGGGCAAATCGTTGGGGTCGTAATTAAACGGATTTTCAATTTCGACCCCAATTTCTTCGATGCCAAATAAGGTAAAACTAATTAAGGCGACGACGGGAATAGTCCAAGCGCTGAGGTCGCCGACGAGTTGAAAGGGTAAAGCGAGACAGTAAATTAATAAAATTTGTTTTAAATGAATGGTATAAGCGACGGGGATGGGAGTTTTTAAAATGCGCTCGCAAATTCCGAGAACTTCGACCATTGTATCGAGTAATTTAAACAGGGCGGTGAGTTGATAAGTATTGACCCTGCCGAGATCGTGTTGTTTTTGCAAGTAATCCCCGATCCAAAAGGCAATTTCTAAGGGGGGATGGTTCATGACTTGCAGTTTTTCATATTGGGCGGGAGACATCAAGGCGGCCAATTCTGCGTTGACGGATTCCCGACGCAAGTGGAGTTTGACGGCGACGGCGAAGGCGACGAGCAGGCGCAAGACGGCGATTTTTTGGGTGCGATCGCCGTCGTTGGTTTCGGCGATCGCCACTAAAATTTGTCGGGAAAAGTTGCGAATGGTATTAACTAAGGTTCCCCAAGCTTTGCGACCTTCCCAAAAGCGATCGTAGGCGGTATTGGTTCTAAAAACTAATAAAAGCCCGAGGACTAAATTCGGCACGAGTCCTTCGAGAACGGGCCAAGAAACGGGAATTTCAAGAGTCGATAAAAAGGCGATCGCGGCGGCGAAAACGGCACAAAACAGAACCCGAGGCCAAATGGCAGGAATGACGGATTTTTTGAAGCCCAAGGCAATTTTAAGCCATTCGTTGTTGTTGGGTTTCATCGCACGGATAGGCGGGAAGGGGGGCGCGCCACCAGGTCAACCGTCGGAGTCGTCGATCTCGGGCATCGACCAGACTTTGATCGTTTCGTCGGGACTGCCACTGACGAGGGTTTTGCCGTCGGCGCTGACGGCGATCGCGCTCACGTATTTCCCATGTCCGCGCAAGGTGGCGGTCAGTTCCCCGGTACTTAAATTCCAAATTTTAATCGCATCCCCACTGGTGGCGAGGGCTTGACCGTCGGGGGCGATCGCCACGGACCGCACCCAACTCGCATGAGCGTTGAGCTGGTATTTGCGCTCTCCGGTTTGAACGTTCCAAATTTGAACGGTATTGTCCCCACTCCCACTGGCGAGAATCTTGCCGTCGGGGCTGTAGGCGAGGGAAAGCACTTCGTGAGAATGAGCGCTCAAGGTTCGCAAGCGCGCCCCGGTGGGAACGTGCCAGATGCGAATGTTGCGATCTTTGCTGCCACTGGCGAGGGTTTTGCCGTCGGGAGCGAAGGTCAAGGCGTTGACGCCGGAACCGACTTGAATGGTGAGGATGCGGGCGCCACTGTACAGATCCCAAATGCGAATGGTGTTGTCTTCGGAGCCACTGGCGAGCAATCTGCCGTCGGGACTGATGGCGAGGGCTTGAACGGCGCCGGAGTGGGCGGGGGCGATCGTCAGAATGCGACTGCCGCGCTCGAAATCCCACAGGCGAATCGAGCGGTCGGAACTGCCACTGGCTAAAATATTGCCGTCCGGGGTGAGGGCGAGGGCGTTGATCCAAAGTTTGTGGGCGGCGATCGTATGCAGTAGGGTTCCGGTTCGCAGATTCCAGATCCGAATGGTGCCGTAACTGCCACTGGCGAAGGTGGCGCCTTCGGGGAAGTCCGCAGCGCCTTTGAGGGGACTCATGGCGATCGTCTGCACCTGACCGACCCCGCGCAGAGTTTTCTTTAAATAAAAGCTACTGGGTAAACTGAGAACCAAGCGGATCGGACTGGCGGGTAAAAACCCGTAGCGCCAGTAACCGTAAACTTGCGACAGCCCTAACATCAAACACAGTAGGGCAATGCTCAATTGCCAACGACTTTTTGAGGCATTGGCCGATCGCGCGGTACGATACCTGTTGTTTTTGGGTAACAATAAACGGGGCGATTTGCCACCGGAGGAATTCGACCCGCGCGAATTCAAGCTGGAGTTGGAGGAGAAGGCGGTGCGCCCGCCAAACATGGTTTTCTGATTGAATTTCCCCGTATCCTCCTCCCCAGGTAAGGTCAGGTCGATCTCGGCGAGGCATTGAACGATCGCCTGTGAATTTTGCGGTCGTTTGCCCGGAAACGGCGCCATCAAGTAATCGATCACGTCGGCGAATTCTTTGGCAATTTGGGGGGCACTGTTGCGCCAGACTAATTTCCCCGTGCGCGGGTGTTCGGAAAAGGCGGTCGGCGGTTTACCCGTGAGCAAAAAAACAAAGGTGCGCCCGAGGGCGTAAAAATCCGATTGGGGAACCGCTTTGCCGTTGGCTTGTTCGGGGGGCGTGTATCCCGGCGAGACAATTCCGGTGATGTTTTGTCCCTGTCCGACTTTCGCAAAATAGGTGGCCGTCACTTCCCGGGCCGCGCCAAAGTCGATCAACACCAGTTGTCCGTTGGGTTTGACCATGATGTTGAGCGGTTTGATGTCGCGGTGAAAAAACTGCTCTTTATGGACTTGTTCGAGAATTTCCGCCAGTTGGACCATCCATTCGATCGCCTGCTTTTGGGACACCGGGCGGTTCCCGCGCTGCTTCATCCAATCGCGCAGGTTGACGCCGTGGATTTTTTCCATGACTAAGCAGTGCATGGGTTCGCTGGTTTCCGGTGGGGTGAAGGTAAAGTAGGCGTCGGCTTCTACGGCGGGAATTCCGGGATGTTTGACCCGTTTGAGAACGTCGGCTTCTTGAACGAATAACTCGACGGCTTTCTCGTTGTTTTGCAGTAAAACTTTAATAACTTTTGACGCGCCGCGATCGTCGGCTTCAAAGGTTTTGCCAAATCCTCCTCCCCCGAGGGGACGAATGAGGCGATACCGTCCTTGTAATACCAAGTCACAGCCACAGTGACGACAACTGAGTAGGTTCCCGTTGGCAGGGTCACCGGGATTGGGGCACTTTGGATTAATGCAATAACTCACGGAAGCTACACTACCCAGATTCTGACTGCACTCTCAACAACACTATAACTTGGAGCGATCGACCCCCCCCTGTAGGGTCATGCCAAGCGCGAAGCCTGTAGGCGCGACTTTTCCATGCTCGATTCCGAGTCAATTTCACTGGCCAACGGGCGGATTTGACTGGAGTGCTTTACTCGTCAGAAGCTTGGCAAGACTTCGTAATCTTTTAGAGTTCGCTCCATCGATTCTCGGAGGTTAAAGTCGATCGGTGTTTTTCCTCGTAAATTTACGGAGATGCTCGTATCGATCGCCCAGTTTTTAATAATAATTATAACGATCCGAAGCTACCCTATTCAGCCTCCGAAAACCCGCGATCGCTTCTCGATCTTTTGGGGTTTTCACGCGATCGCCCCGTTCCCCCTACGGTCGTCGCACCGGACAGGCGATCGGCGTCACGCTCTTTTGCGGACTGACGCGCGATCGCTTGCAAACACCCCAAAACCAACCATTCCCAGGCTGACTGCCAGCGATCGAGCCACCGACGCTTTTTAAGCTCGATCGGCTCGACTGCGGCGATCGAGCGCTTCGCTTGTGAGGGAACGATTACGATCCAATGGTGTTTATTTCCCTCTGTATTCATATTTTAAACCCCTTTGCCAGTCTCGATCGCCCTCGCCGTCAAATTTTCAGCGATTCCTTCAATTCATCCCTGCCTTCGCCAAACTCGGATCGTTTTATCTTCACTTCCACTTAAAAGCAATTGACTATCTTCACTAAAAATCAAATATTTCACCGAACCGGAATGACCCGTTAAGGTTTGCAACAATTTCCCGCTTTTTAAATCCCAAATTTTGATCCGGCGATCGCCTCCCCCACTCACCAGAAGTTCGCCGTCGGGACTGATGGCCACTGCGAGAACCGTTCCTAAATCGGGGTCGTCTGTCGAAAGCAGTCGTCCCGTTTTGAGATTCCAGATCCCGATCGTTTTATCCAAACTGCCACTGGCTAATCGTTCCCCGTCCGGCGCGATCGCCACCGAACGCACGTCGTTTTCATGACCCGCGAGGGTATGGCGCAACCTTAACGGACTGGCTGCATAAGCGTTGAAATCCCACACTTTAAGCGTGCCGTCGCTACTCCCACTGACGAGGGTCCTTCCATCTGCCGCGATCGCCAGCGCGTTAATCCCCTCGGAATGCGCTTCGACGGTCTGTAGGGGAGAGGTGTCGCGATCGATCGCGATCGCCTCGGTCAGCTCTTGCAGATTGCGAACTTCGAGGGTGGCGTCATTACTCCCACTGATCAACATGCGGCCATCGGGAGAGATCGCCAACGTCGTCACTGCATCTAAATGCGCCGGAATCGACCCGAGCAAATCTCCAGAGACTAAATTCCACAATTTAATCTCTTTCCACGTCCCACTGGCGAGCAGTTCGCCGTTGGGATGCATCGCTAACGAATAAATCCACAACGCCGGAATTTCAAATTGTTCCGTCGCGGTACAAGAACGATTTTCAAAACAGTTGGCCCCCAGTTGCCACGAGCGAATTGAAGCGTAATCACTCGCGAATACCCTCCGACCGTCTGGGGTTATCGCTAAATCGTTCACGGTCCAGGTCGCTCCGGTCAAGGTCGCTGCCAATCCGAACGAAACGGTCGCTACCCCAGCTTCATCCCCGAGTGTCGATGGCGAGGCGTTCGCGGAAGGGGTCGAAACGACGCGATCGGATGGTGCAGGCGATGAATTGGAACGATTCTCGGTTGGCGAGTTCGCTGTCGGCGTTGCACGAGAGGTTCGCGACTGGGAATAACGCCAAATTCCCCATATTCCTGCACCGAAAACGAGGGCGATCGCGCCAAGATAAAGGATGAATTTCTTGCTACGCTTTCGCAATTTCTTTCGCTTTGATTTAAAAAAAAGCACGATCTCAATCCCGCCATCCCGTTGACCAGTTTTCCTATTGTAGGAAGTTTTCACGGGATTGACTGGTGCGATCGCCTCAGAATCCCTCTTGTCCGGGATTCATGCTCTTTACAGCGACTTCAAACGATAATGGATTTCCCTCATTTTTGAATTGAAACTGCCGCGCTCGAACTCCGAAATCGGCGATCGCGCGATCGCCGATTTTACTCAACTGATTAAATTTTAAAAACATTCACCAGACGTTTTCAACCCTAAATTGTTCCATTTTTTTCGTGACTAACTGGCTACCTGAAATCGGATCGCTCCCGATTCCATTGGGGGGATCGCTTTTCCCGCAACGATTTCCGTGCGCTTTCCCTACAGATCTATCGTTCTACCATATTGTTTTTATCCACATTCTCAACGTAATGTAGGGATTTGATTTATCCAAAAAGTATTTTATATAACCCGCGAAGATTTTTCTCAATCCATTTCATCAGCGATCGACGATGGCTATATCCAATCGAGATCGTTAAGCCTCAGAGGGATTCTTCACAATATCTTTCATAAGCGGCTTTAACCGTTTCTTCAGGAAGCAAAATATATTCGGCGATCGTTTTAAAGCTTTTTCCAGATTCGTGCATTTTAGCAACGACTTTCTCAATGGAATCTTCTATATTTTCGCGAGCTACCTGGCGAGTTAACTCGGTTTCCATAATTACTCCCAGATTGTCGAGCGATTGAGGTCAATGATTTAATCTATTCTTCTTGTCTCTTGT
The DNA here is from genome assembly GCF_016632315.1 of Oxynema mangrovii CENA135. Taxonomy (NCBI): domain Bacteria; kingdom Bacillati; phylum Cyanobacteriota; class Cyanophyceae; order Oscillatoriales; family Oscillatoriaceae; genus Oxynema; species Oxynema mangrovii. The sequence continues at coordinate 1,508,269 of NZ_JAEOXH010000001.1, forward strand.
TTCGATCTCCGGAAATATTGATTAAGTTGAATTTTGGCTGTAGTTGATTTCATAAATAAAATAAACTCCGTAAAAATGCGGAGTTTAAAGTTGTTATTTTGGCAGGGATCGAATTGATAATTATTTTTTAACTACGTTTTATGAAATAATTAAATTCAACTCATTTGATTGAAGAGAAAATTGATAAATTTTAGGTATGCAGATGGGATTTATACGGATTTTTTGGATCGATCGCGGCGATCGTCGATTTTCCCACCGATGGCGATCCGCAAAATTCCCTAGTGAGGAGATCGCGCTCGATGTCGCGGTTCACTTTGACTCAATAACCAAGCAATTTGGGGCGATCGCAAGGGGATGAAGCCAGTAGGAGAGCGGTTTTCAATCATTTGAGACTGCCCAAATTTTGGGGCTTCTATCCATTGCTGACTCGTGCTTGACGCGCGATCGTGGCAATCCGCTAGTGGTTCCAATCCTTAAGTTATTTAATATTTTTTAATCTTTTGGGAAGATCGGAGATTTTTTGGCCAGGTCTTATAATGCAGTCGATCTCAAAACCCCAAAATAGAAGTTTTGAAATTTTACAATTGACAATTGAGATATTTTTGTAAGTCTCTAAAGTCTTAAAAGGATTAGTTTGAAGGTTTTTTTATTTTTTGGATTAAAAAAGTTAATCAATAAAAAAACGATCTTGATTTTATTTTAAACTTATTTTTTCTGAGAAAAGGATAATCTTGTTTCACTGCATTTCCCCGATCCTCGAACTCTTCGATTTTTATGAAAACACAGTATCGACAAGGGTTAAAAAGCTAAGTTCGTCGAACGTCGTTGTCTGATTTAAGCGGATCGATGGGATGGAAGCACCTCGATAGTTAACTGGGAGCAATCTCGAACGGCGATCGTTCCCGAGTGTTGGGTTGCCACGACTATTTGCAGGTTAATTGAAATTTTTGGATTGCCTTGAGATGCGATCGACTATTTCATAAGTTTCAAGGGGGGGTCGTGCAACTATTTTGTGTTTTATCTGCATTTATTTGGCGGGATGCTCCCGAACGGCATTGGATGGGTTCGGCGAGGTGGAGCGGATGAGTAGGGGTTTTTGTCAACCTGGGGCAGATCTCCCTGTCATCTATGGCGATGGGGTTGGAATTTCCCCGTTGCTTCTTAAGTGGAGAGCATCTCGAGGTCTGGACGAGTTGAGGTGGATTGAGGGGGAGTTTGAGGAATACAACGAGGGGCGATCGGCCTGAAAGTCCCTTGTAATAAGCTTTTCAAGTCTGATTAACGGCTTGCGATCGTCCCTGCTGCCCGAGGGCGATCGGGCAATTATTACAATTCGTTAAGGATTGACCCCCTCTTCGAGAGGCGATCGGGGCGTTTTTGGGGGATTTTGGTAAGCAAATCTACTCAATTTTGGGCAGAAATAAAAATTCTTAACAACTTGTAATAAATAATGCCTCAACTGCGGTGTATAAAAAGAACCTGGAGGGCGAAAAGGACAGAGCAAAGTTAACCCAGACACTGAATTAACAACGTTTTCAGGTTTCTCATCCAGGTGTAAAATTTTCTAAGATTTCTCGAAGGCGGCTTTTAAGGCTCCTGAGCGCTTGAAAGAATCGGACTTCGAGAGTCGGTTAACCCAGCATCCAGCATGATGACTGGTATCTGTCCTCAAAACCCGACAAGCTGGCAAGCTGGAACTGGCTCAGCTAAAATTCCTTGAAACGAAAACAAACCCAAACAAGTTAGGAGATTTAAGTACATGCTAGACGCATTTGCCAAGGTGGTTTCCCAAGCCGACGCACGCGGCGAATTCCTCACCGACGCTCAGTTTGACGCTCTGGCCAACATGGTCAAAGACGGCAACAAGCGTTTGGATACCGTCAACCGCATCACCAGCAACGCTTCGACGATCGTTGCCGAAGCCGCTCGCTCTTTGTTTGCCGAGCAGCCCCAACTCATCCAACCTGGTGGTAACGCTTACACCAACCGCCGCATGGCTGCTTGCTTGCGCGACATGGAAATCATCTTGCGTTACGTCACCTACGCGACGATCGCAGGTGATGCCAGCGTCCTCGACGATCGCTGCTTGAACGGTCTGCGTGAAACCTACCAAGCCCTGGGTGTCCCCGGTGGTTCCGTTGCCGTCGGCGTTCAAAAAATGAAAGAAGCTGCCGTCCGCATCGCCAACGATCCCGCAGGAATCACTCCTGGCGACTGCAGCGCCCTGATGTCTGAAGTGGCGGGCTACTTCGATCGCGCCGCCGCCGCCGTTGGCTAAACAGCCATATAAGGCGTGAAGTCTGAGACCCCTTTAGTTTCGGACGATCGGACTTCATTGATTCATTCTTCATAACCGACGACTCTATAAACATTGCACAACCATAGGGAGATACCTCAACAATGAAAACCCCAATTACCGAAGCGATCTCTACTGCCGACGCCCAAGGCCGTTTCCTGAGCAACACCGAACTGCAAGCCGTTGACGGTCGCTTCAAGCGCGCTGCTGCCAGCATGGAAGCCGCTCGTGCCTTGACCAGCAACTCCCAACGCTTGGTTGACGGCGCCGCTCAAGCGGTTTACAACAAATTCCCCTACACCACCAGTATGCAAGGGGCCAACTACGCTTCCACCGAAACCGGGAAAGCGAAATGCTCTCGTGACATCGGCTACTACCTGCGCATGGTGACCTACTGCTTGGTTGCGGGTGGCACCGGACCGATGGACGAATACTTGATCGCGGGTCTCGATGAAATCAACAGCACCTTCGATCTGTCTCCGAGCTGGTACGTTGAAGCCCTCAAGTACATCAAAAACAACCACGGCTTGAGCGGTCAAGCGGCTGTCGAAGCGAACGCCTACATCGACTACGCCATCAACGCCCTGAGCTAGTCTTGCTTGGAAACTCGTCAGTCTATCCACTCGGATAGACCGTAAGGGATGTCCGGGTAGGTATGCAGGTTGCTAGTAACAGGCTAGTTGCTGTTTACCTCTCCGGACATCTTTAGCATTTTGGGGATTTAACAAAGATTTGCCTCATCACGTTTTAGATTTTGGATGAGTTCGAGTGGGAATGGACTCGATCAATTGAAACAGCGAGAGGCCAATCGACGATCCCCTTTCAATCTCAAATCGAGAGACTCTAAACAAAACTACTTCTTGGGAGATCGATCAGATGGCTATTACAACAGCAGCAGCCCGTTTGGGGACTTCGGCGTTTTTAGATGCGGCTCCGGTCGAATTGCGTCCGAATTGGAGCGAACAAGACGCGATCGCCGTCATTCGCGCCGTGTACCGCCAGGTGCTCGGGAATGACTACGTGATGTCTTCGGAACGGCTCACCAGTGCCGAATCCCTGCTGAAAAATGGCAGCATCACCGTGCGCGATTTCGTGCGTTGCGTTGCCAAATCCGAGCTTTACAAAACCAAGTTTCTCTACAACAATTTCCAGACCCGGGTGATCGAGCTTAACTTCAAGCACCTCTTGGGTCGCGCTCCTTATGATGAATCTGAAGTCATCGAGCATTTAGATCTTTACGAAACCCAAGGATTTGATGCAGAAATCGATTCCTACATCGATTCTCGGGAGTATCAAGATAACTTCGGAGACTATATCGTCCCCTACTATCGCGGTTTCAACAACCAACCGGGTCAGAAAACCGTCGGTTTCAACCGGATGTTCCGCCTGTATCGCGGTTACGCCAACAGCGATCGCGCTCAGGTGGAAGGCAACAACTCGCGCTTGGCTCGCGAATTGGCTCAAAATACGGCGTCCACGATTGTCGGACCGTCCGGCGGTAGCTCCGGCTGGTCTTACCGCAGTGCAGCCGATGCGACCCCGAACACTTGCCTCGGCGGTGCGTTTGTCGGTTTTGGCAAACAAGGCGGAGTCTATCGGATCGAAGTGACGGGAATCCGTCAAACCGGAGTACGCCGTAGCAGCAACAGCTACATCGTCCCTTATGAGAAGCTGTCCTCGCAAATTCAGCAGATTCTCAAAAAAGGTGGCAAGATTGCCAGCATTACTCCGGCTTAGTCAAGGTCTCAATTGACCCATTGACCCGTCAACGGTTACTACTTTAGGAGTTAACAGACAGATATGCTCGGTCAAGTTGCAGGTGGCAGTAGCGCCAATACGGGCGCTGGGAACCGCTACTTTCGCTATGAAGTGGCAGGGCTGCGTCAAAGCGAAGTCACGGATGATATGAATTATCAAATCCGCGAAAGTGGCAGCGTGTTCATCACGGTACCTTACAGCCGGATGAATGAGGAAATGCAGCGCATTACCCGCATGGGCGGAAAAATTGTTAATATCCAGCCGATTGCCAATAATGACGAGGGGGAGGGCTAAATCTCCCGCCCGATCCTGTTAAACGGATGCACCTGACTCATCATGCTGGATGATTTTGAATCAGCTTCACCGTCGGCCCAGGAGGCTGGCGGTGAGTCTCTGACTGTAGAAGAAGCGATCGCCAATCTGCGCCACGAGGATCTGAGCTTGCGCTACTATGCGGCGTGGTGGATCGGTCGCTTTGGCGTGCGCGAACCGGAGGCGATCGATGCCTTGCTCGATTTGTTGCAAGAACACGGCGATCGCACGGAAGCAGGCGGCTATCCCTTGCAACGGAACGCGGCGCGAGCGTTGGGGAAAGTCGGCGACGATCGCGCGGTTCCCGCGTTAATCGACTGCCTCGATTCCCCGGACTACTACGTTCGCGAAGCGGCGGCGGAAGGGTTGGAACGCTTGGGCGACCCGGAAGCGATTCCCGCCTTGCTCAAATTACTCGATGGCGGCGTCGAAGCCGCAGTCCGGGTTCCGGGTAAACCGCACTTAAACCAACCTTACGATACGATTATCGAGGCGTTGGGGTCTCTGAAAGCGACGGAGGCGACGGAGGCGATCGCCCCATTTTTAAATCATTCTTTTGAACGAGTGCACTATTCGGCGGCGCGGGCGATGTACCAACTGACCGGAGATCCGGCGTATGGCGATCGCCTGGTAGAAGCGTTGCGCGGATCGAAGCTACAACTACGGCGCTCGGCGTTGATCGACCTCGGGGCGATCGGCTATCTTCCCGCCGCTCCCGCGATCGCGCAAACTTTAGCGGAAAATAGCATTAAACTGATTTCGCTCAAAGGGATCGTCGAACATCATTTAGACTCGCCGGAAGCCGACAAGCCACCCGCGCTCTCCGAAGCGGCGATCGATACCTTATATTTAATGGATTCCCTGCTTTAGAAAACCCCCAAGCGGACGCCCCCACCGGGAACTGCAGCCAGATTATTTCCTGCTCATGACTTCGCAACCCTCCATCCACACCCTGATCGAAGCCGTTCGCGCTGCCGATTCCGCCCGAGCCCTGGCGGGAGCCGTTCGGAATTTAGCTCAAACTCGTTCCCCGGAAGCAATTCCTCTCCTGATCGAAGCTCTCGGCTACAACAATCCCGGCGCTGCCGTGGCTGCGGTCGAAGGGCTGGTCGGTTTGAGCGAGCTCGCGGTTCCCGCAATTTTGGAACAGCTCGACGGCTACAACTACGGCGCCCGTGCCTGGGGAATTCGCGCTTTAGCCGGAATTGGCGACCCGCGCGGCTTGGATATTTTGACCGAGGCGGCGAAGAACGATTTTGCCCTGAGCGTGCGCCGGGCCGCCGCGCGGGGATTGGGAAATATTCTCTGGGATCGCTTGGAGGCGACCCCACGGGAGCAAGAGCGAGAACGAGTCCATCACTGTTTGATCCAGGTCGCGGAGGATCCGGAATGGGTGGTGCGCTATGCGGCGGTGGTCGGGATCGAGGGACTGCTAAAAAATGAGCGATCGCCCGAACCGAGTTGGGTTCCTCAAAGTTTGGCTCGCTTGGAACGCTTATCGAGTGAGGATGAGGTTTTAGTGGTGCGCGCTCGGGCGCTTTTGGCCTGTCAAAATTTACAAACGGGCGTCACGGCTGGGGTGAATTAAACGATCGAAAGTAGACAACGATTGAATCATTAAAGTTATGGGAAATTCGAGAATCAAACATATCGTAATGTGGCGCTTGCACGAGTCTGCGGAAGGGGCTTCTAAGGCAGAAAATGCTTTAAAAATAAAGAAAATGCTCGAAGGGTTGAAAGGGACGATCGCGGAAATTGAGGCGATCGAGGTCGGCATCAATGCGATCGCCTCTCCTGCCAGTTACGATGTGGTTTTATCTTCTGAATTTGCCAGTATGGAAGCACTCGATCGCTATCAAAAACATCCAGAACATGAGAAATGTAAGGATTTTATTGTCAAAGTGGTCGGCGATCGCGCGGTGGTCGATTACGAGGTCGATTCGTGAGGGTTTCAACGGGTTAAAAGTTTAAACGTTATGGTGTTTTGATGAAATCTAGGTGTAATTCCTAGGGTCTGTCATCAATTAAGAAAATTGACAAAAATAGTGAAATGTGTGTAGCCTGCTACCCGTTCACTCAAGATAGCTCAAAACCGGGATGAAACGGCGTTACGCTTTACGAGACGACCAATGGCAACGCATTGAACACCTGCTTCCGGGTCGTCCGGGTACAGTTGGGGTCACAGCTAAAGATAACCGTTTATTCGTCGAAGCCGTGTTGTATCGCTTTCGAGCAGGGATTCCTTGGCGAGATCTTCCCGAACGCTTTGGGGATTTTCGAGTCGTCCACACACGCTTCACTCGCTGGTCAAAAACTGGGGTGTGGGAGCGCGTTTTCCAAGTCCTCTGCGAGGAAGCCGATAACGAATATGCTGCCATCGATTCCACCATTGTGCGAGCGCATCAGCACAGTGCTGGAGCATCAGGGAGTTCAGCCGAAGAGGAAAATATCGGTCGTAGCCGAGGCGGGTTGAGTACGAAAATTCATGCGGTGGTGGATGCTTTGGGGAATCCCATATCTTTTTTTTAACTCCCGGTCAGGCCAGCGATCTAGTCGGTGCCGAGCGGTTGCTACCATCAGTGGAAGTCCAGGCACTGCTAGCGGATAAAGCTTACGATGCCGACGAACGAGTCAGACAACCGTTGCACGAGCGAGGGATTGAAGTCGTCATTCCCTCGAAAAAGAATCGAAAACAAGCCCACGATTACGATCGATTCTTGTATCAAACCCGACATCTGGTGGAAAACTTCTTTGCCAAGCTCAAACAGTATCGAGGGATTGCCACTCGTTATGACAAGCGCTCGGTGAACTTCCTGGGTGGCATTTACCTGGCTGCATCCGTGATTTGGCTGGCTTAAATGTCCGCAGGCGCTTTCCTCCACATTTGGTCACTTTTGTCAACCTACATAATTGATGACACGCCCTAGATTTTTTAATTTATAAATAAAAAAGATATTGACCTGGATGCGATCGCCTGCCCTTGCGCTTCTCAATGCTCCTAAAACAAGCAACATGGCCGAACGACGGATCTTATGAATTTCTCGAAACGATGAGCAAATACGACAAAATTTTCAATGCTTATGCTAAATCTTCGGAAAAACTCACCCCAGTTGAGGGCTTATTTGCGATCGCCTTAATTGTGGTTTATGCCGATGGGGAGATGTCGGCGAAAGAATTAGAGTTATTTCGAGATATTTTAGCCAGTGGTTCGGTCAAAGGCTATTCGCAAGCCGATTTCCGGGTCGTATCCGGAAAAATCGATACGATTTGGGATTTGCAGGGAACGGGGGCGCTGCTGAATGCGGCGATCGAGGCATTACCGACGGATATGAGAGAAGATGCGTATACCGTGGCGGTGGCTTTTGCGATCGCCGACGGTCGAGTGACGAAGGAAGAGTCGGAGTATTTGGAAAAATTAGCGCGAGCTTTGGAAATTCCCGAGGCGAAAGCGGAGCAAATCGTTGCCGAAGAATGGAACAATTTCGATTCGCCGTAATGCAAGTTTTCGAGTGCGTACAACATTTTCCTCTGCTATGCAACACATTTAGATCCCCTTAAATCCCCCTTTCAAAGGGGGACTTTCCTCGTTCCCCCCGAAATCCCCCCCACCCCCCTTTCAAAGGGGGGCGAAGGGGGGATAGGGGGATCGGCATCGTACCTTATCAGACGCCCGAGTGCTGTATTTGCGAAGAAGGGGCGATCGCGGAAGGTTACAGTCACGATCTCATTGCAATGAGACAAGTAGGGGAGAACAGCCGTTCGCCCCTACAAGATCTATTGGAACAGAATCAAAAAAACAAAATGGGGATTTGTCGCCTAAATTGTGGCCACGTCGAGCAATCTAACTCGCCATACTATCTATGCTCAACGGAACCATTTCGCCGTGTACGGTCAGTCCTAACAACATCGGCTCTTGCGGTCGGATGGTTTTGCCTGTAATCACGCAACGTTCCTCTCGTTGGGCTGTCGCTTCGAGGCTGGCGCGGATATCGGACGGTGAAAACGAGGGTCGATAATGACCGGATTTCTGCTGGACGTAATTCCAAAGGACATCGCGAATGAGGGCTTGGTAGCCCCGATCGCCTGCAATGGCTTTGAGATTGTCTTTTAGCTCTCTCTCCAAGCGGATGCTGGTGACTTCCATTTCGGTGGTCGGAGTTCGAGTAATTGCGGGCATAATTTTTTCCTCAAATGGGTAGACATCTCTGTAATATCAGTGTAGTATGTTTACTGTAGATTTCAAGTCATTCCCTTCAAAACTTTTTACTGTGAAGCTTTCAACCGCCCTCTCTATGCAACGATATCTCGCCGACGCCTTTGACTGGAGTATCGACCTCGCGCGCCGAGTCGGTGCCGTCGTGGCGATCGCCAGAGATGGTTTTGCGAGTGGGTGTGATTCCTGCGCAGATGTGCTAGAGATTGGAGAAGGTTTCGTATGTTTAGCCCCGGGGAACCCCGAGGGCAATGGTGATAGAACGGGTGTAAGAAGCGGGAGGTACGCCTCAAGTTGATGTCGTACCTGAAATAGATAAAACAAAACCATAAACGGATTTTGTGGCCCCCGCTTCCTCCAGCATGAGAAGTGGGGGTCATTTAATAAGGAGTTCAGCCGTGACGAGCAGCATAACTGACGTATTGACACATGCGGTGGTGGTTTTCTCTAAAAACTACCTGCCGATCGCGCGAGTGAACGTTAAACGGGCGATCGTGCTGTTAATCGCCGGAAAGGCGGAACCCCTCGATTTGACGGGGGGTATGGCCGCCGCCACGACGGGGATGCCTTTGAGCAAAATTTACGAAGTCCGATCGCCCTCGACGATCTTGCAGGTTCCCGAACATATCCGCCTCACGGTCAGTGGTACCGAACGGATGTGGAAAGTACCTCCCGTCAACCGCCGGGAAGTGCTGCGACGCGATCGCCATAGCTGCCAATACTGCGGCAGTACGAAACACTTGACCCTCGATCACGTCATCCCTAAATCAAAAGGGGGCGCCCATAGTTGGGATAACGTCGTCGCAGCTTGCAGTGCGTGTAACGGTCGCAAAGGCGATCGCACGCCCCAGCAAGCGGGGATGCCGCTCGCAAGCAAGCCAAAAGCACCGATGCATCCCGCGATCGCATTTGCTGAAGAATTTTGGAATGATTTTCAGGTCTAAAGGGGAAAAATAGTTCGGTTCTCAAAGATTAACTGAACCCAACCCGCAGGTAGCGGCAACAAAGAGGGAATTCCACCGCTCTTTATACTCCTCTCACCGCCTACCTCGACCCCTGTGGATCTCAAGCCCCATCGGGCAAGGCTGCGCTGACAGCCAACGAACGAGAATACTCAAAACCACGGGAGAATAACCGGGAATGTTGAAGTTCACGTACACCGAAAACGGCTTTAACTTGGAGCGTTTGGCGTCCTCCGTCGATGAGTTAGTCGCCCGGCGAGTCGTTTTGGCGATGCGCGTCGGCGAAGGAATCGTCGTCGAACCGACAAGTGCATCGTTTCTGCTCCCTGCAGACCTACCGGGGCTTAAGGGTTTGGAAACTCAAGCGCGGCGGGATCGAAATGAGGCGATCGCCCTGTGTATCGCCGACGCGGACTACGTGGAAGTGAGCTTGCACGGAACGTGGATCGCGGCAAACTCGGAAACCGCAGAAGGTGTTTTCGTGACTGCCATCGGCGAACTGAGCGAATTCTACCTGATCGACCTGTGGGAGCAAGCCCAAACGAAAATCTCGCTACTCGAAGAGGTCGATTGATTGAAATCGATCGATTGAAGCCGATTCCTTGAAGGAGGGGCGATCGTATTTTAGGCGATCGCCCCTTCTTCTGAGATAAAAGCACCGATTTTTCCTCGATTTTCTCCCCTAAAAAATTAAGAGCTTGTTATCTAACGGAGTAATTTAAGACCAAAGGCGCTAAATCAATCCCTTTCCAGTCCTTGAGAAACTCACAAATGACTTCAGGAGTAAAGGTTTTTCGCCCTCTGAAAAACTCAAATTGCTGCGTATCAACATTGAAAAGAAAATGCAAGATATTACAATGGTCTTTCAAACCAAAAGGACAACTTCCTGCTTTCCAATTATCCACGCTCGCTGCATAGTCAGCAATGCCAGTGACCGCAGGTTCTATCTCAGCACGATACTGTTGGCACAACTCTAGTAACTCTGAAGGGTCTCGAGCAACTTCACATAAAAGTTGGATGGCTTCACAAGGGAGGCTCGAACGCTTACAGTGCAAAGTCTTTAAAGATTTGCAAATTTCAACCGCTTCAAGGAATTTTTCGGTGGATGATTTATTCATCGTGCCTCCTTTGTTTTAGCCGTTCCGACCAAGGATACCTAGCTTGAGCCAATTCGTGGGCATCTTCTACAATCGCACCCTGGTTAATGACCAGATTCGATTCAAACACTTCATGCCTAAGTAAAATCTCATCAATGTCCATTGCCCTTCCTACTGCCATTCTAATCCAAGCGGCTGCCATATCCTCATCGGGATAAAACTGATAGCGCGAAACCCCACTACCAAATGCATAGTCTTTTGCCCTTTGCACCTCGTTAACTGAGAATTGATAACGATTGGCAATCCTACAAACATCCGTTTTCAGTTGCATAATGCGATCGTACCTCTCCATCACTTTGCGGGCATATTTGCGCTCGTATCGATCGAGATGCGCCCATCGCTCAGATGAGGGAATAGCATTAGAATGACTGTTCATGAGGTTCTCCTACCCGTTAGGTTGTAGGTAACCCCAGTTATAGGACGATTTCAGAATCCCTTCGTTGACGACCCATCCAACATTGGGAGTCTAGATCTAAAAAATCATTAGATCGCCCTGTGTTGGTTTGTAGAGATTAGGCATTGAAAATGCAGTGGCTCGTGATTCCTGAAAGCAGAAACCACAATCCCTCTAGGGAACGACGTGAAAGACCTGAGAACAGGACTCATAACTAGAGTTGCGTTTATCAATGCCGAACACAGAGCGCCATTTCCTGGATTCCCCAAAGAAAAATGAGTTAAAACCTATCCAGCTTCTGATTCGGCGTCTTTGGGAAAACCTTCCTTATTTAGGATAACAGAGTCAATGCTTAGAACACAATCCACCTCGGGTACTTTCAACTACTTCTAAATTCAAACAACCCGAATATTCCATCGCCGGACTATTCGACGGTTTAAACACAACTAAAGCCATATTTCCAGGCGGATCGATTTCCACAACTTGCAAGTAGCCTTCGACAAAACGAACTGATTGAATGCTACTCAAACTATAGGTTGAAAAATCGCGATCGGGCAGGGGTTCCGGTCCGGGTATACTCCCCCGATAAATCGCATATCCTCCCGGTTGCGGGTCGATAATAAACACCGCACTCGTGGTGGTCGCCGCATAGTAATTGAGCATGACACCGACGGCAATATTACCTGTTTGCGGATCGACACTGTAATCGACAATGCGATCGCCGCTCATTTCTCGTGCTTTTATGGTTCCCGTTTCCGGATCCGGTGCATCCATCACGAATACATTCATTTCACTCGCATCAATCGTGAAAATTTCGCCGCCCCATTGGGCTTGTAATTGTTTGCTATTCGAGATAATTTCAACCCGAGGAAAGGTTTCAGCCGCTTGGGGAGAATTGCGCCAAATTTGGATAAATGGCGAACCATCTTCTAATAAAGCGGGGCGATCGGATTCGATTTGTTGCTGCAATATTTCTAGGGCATGTTTTTGATGGGGAAGTCCTTCGTAATAGGTGGCAATATCAATTAGAGAAATGCTCATATTAATCCTTTGAAATTTATAAAATGATGCGGTGGAAAGAGTCGGTCAGGATGCCCGTGCCACCGAAAAACTTATGCGATCGTGGTTCTAGCCAGATCCCCAGCTTGACTCATGCAGTTTAAAGATCTAACAGCTTATGAATGATTATTCCGCTACTTTTTTAGCCATTAATATTTTCATTTGTGCTTTAAAACTTTCTAATTGTTCTGGGGTCGCTTGGGTTTGTTGCCAACTCGATCGCTGCATGAGGCGATCGCACCATGCTTTAAGATTTGAATAGCTATCTAATGAAAACCCCAAGAACGGTAAAACCCCGATCGCCGTCCCTGCAACAATATCGGCAAGGGTAAGGCGATCGTCGATAAAATAAGATTGTTCGCCTAATTTTTCAGCTAAAAACTCTAAAATTTTACCGACTTTTTGCTGACTCTCTTCAAGTTTATTCGCTTCCGGTTCGCCGAATCCCATCCCTTTCACAATTAACGGATTCATCGCCGTTAATAGTTCATTCAGGGTCACCATCTGCACCATTCTAACAAGTGCCAGCGATCGCGCATCTGTCGGAAGTAAGGGATTCTCTGGATATTTCGCGTCGAGATAATCGAGAATTGCGAAAGATTCAATCACTGAAAACCCATCATCCTCCAAAACGGGGATATGGTGAAAAGGATTGAGGGCTAAGAAACTCGGTTCAAACTGGTCGCCATTGAGTTTAAGTTCAATTCCTTCAAATTCGATATTTTTTTCTAATAAAGCAATCCACACTCGTCGAGAATTGATCGAAATCTGGTGGTAGTAAAACTTAAGCATCACAAATTATCCTCACTGGAGAGATAGGAGAAATTGAACAGATCGAGAACAGCTTGAGTAACGAGTCGCTGTTTCTTCCTGATTTATCCAAATATACGCAAAACCAAACCTTATCGGCGATCGCCCTAAATTTCACCCCCTTGAGACCGATCCAAAGCTAAGCTTAGCAAATCTTTGGCGCCAGTTGCGATTTCCTAGCTAAAATATGAATTGTTTATTCACATTCAGGCTATGTTCGCAATTTTTTTCCGTCAATATTCTCGTCAAATGAGCGTGGGCGCGATCGTCTTATCTCTATCTTTAGGAGGATGTCAATTAAGCGATTTTACCGTACCGCTAGCAACGGAAAGCCCCACCCCAGAAGCTCTACCCTCCCCGACGACCTACGATAATTTTGTTGATTGGTGCCAAAACAAAGAAAATCTTTCCGAACCTCTCAGACAAACGGTAGATTTATTACTAGAAAATATCCAAGCGAATGAATGCGAGCTAGCTCAATTGGAACTGCTGCAACTTTCCGAACTCGACTTGCGCGGAACCCAGATTGTAGACCTCAAACCCCTCGCGTCTCTTACGAATTTAAGGAGGCTTTCCCTACGTAGCAACCAAATTACCGATCTCGAACCGTTACGCTCTTTAACCTCTTTGATCGAACTAGATTTAGGCAGCAATAAAATCGTCGATCTGGAGCCAATTTCTAATTTGACTAACCTGAAAAATTTATCTCTTTTTAATAATCAGATTAGTGATTTAACTCCCCTTGCAAGTTTAACCAACTTGCAAACTTTGACCCTGTTTAACAATCAAATTACTGATTTAACTCCATTATCGGGATTAAATAATATGAGTCAGCTCGATTTGGGGAACAATCAAATTACAAATTTGGAAGCTCTTTCCAATCTCGTCAATCTAAAAACATTAAATTTAGAAACGAATCAAATTATCACCGTAGAACCGTTGGGTTCCCTCCGTTCTTTGACGGAACTCGACCTCGGCAGCAATCAGATTGTCGATCTCGATTCCTTGGCTGCAGTCTCAACTCTAAAAATCCTTCATTTGGGAAGTAATCAAATTGTCGATATTACCAATCTTTCAAACCTAAATTCTTTGACGGAATTGGATTTAAGCGGCAACACGATCGCCGATATCGGCGCGATCGCCCCTCTTCAATCTTTAACAAAACTCAATCTCAATACTAATGCGATTAACAGCATAGATGCTTTAGCTAATCTGACATATTTGAGTGAATTAAGTTTAGAAAACAATCAAATTACCGAAATCACGCCTCTGGCGAAACTGACGGCACTCGAAACGCTCAAGTTAACTAAAAATAATATAACTACGGTGGAGGCGATCGCGTCATTAACTAATGTCAAAAAACTGAATCTCGGTGACAATCAAATTTCCGAGATCTCCCCTTTAGCCAACCTCACCGATCTCGAAGAATTATCCTTGGTTAATAATAAAATTAGCAACATTGAGCCATTGGCGAGCTTAACTCAGCTTAAAATCCTCAATCTCAATGGCAATCAAATTGAGACAGTCGCACCTCTGGCGGGTTTAACTCAGCTCAAAACGTTGAATCTCAAAGATAATCAGATCGAGAATGTCAAACCCCTGGCGTCTTTGACGAACTTAAACGAATTAGTTTTAGAAAACAACCAGATCGCCGAAATTCAGTCCCTCTCTCCTCTCAAGTCCCTCTCCGGACTCTTTTTAAGTGGTAATGCGATCGCCGAAAAAACCTGTCCGGTCGAACCCGCCTCGATCTGCTCGTTTTAATCCGGACTAGCGACCCTCCCCCTGCGTACTACACGATCGCCTCTCCCGGAATCGGCGATCGGGGTAATTCGCTCGTGCATACTACAATTTTCAGTAATACTACAAACCTTAAAACCCTTGCTATTTAAAGGTTTTAAGGTTTGTAGCGCGATCGTATACCGAGATTTCCCCAAAAATCTCGGCCAGACCCCTTGACATTAATGTAGTATGTATGTAGCATGTAAATGTGGCGGACGGGAAAAGCGCTCTGACGCAACGCCCCATCGCCCAAATTAGAACCTTGACAACTGAATAAATTCAATCATGACCTATTGGAAAGAATTCACAAAACAGGCAGATTGATGCGGGGAAAATCATTCCCTCGAATCATTCTCTCCCGTCAACTGCCTGGGGTGAATTCAACTGGAGAAAGGTGGAAAACTTATCCACAAAATGCCAACAAATGGGGGTGTAACTCAGACGTGTAGAGTGCTTGTCTGTCGAACAAGAAGTCGCGGGTTCGAGTCCCGTCATCCCCGTTCGATAGTCCCGTAGGCGAACGAATAAGCCGTCAGCCCCTCAAGCTGGAGATGCGGGTTTAAATCCCGTCGGGACTTCCAATGTTTGGCTATTCGCGAGTAGAAACCTCATCGGAGCCTTTTTCCCTCGCTTTTATCTCAGAAAAGGTCATGCGGGGATGGTGTAACAGGCAAACATCTCGGTCTCCAAAACCGAAGATTCTGAGTTCGACTCTCAGTCCCCGTGTCTAATAAGGTGCCGTAGGCAAATTGGTAAAGCCCCCGATCTTTCAAGTCGGCGTTTGCGGGTTCAAATCCCGTCGGCACTGTTTTAATATCGGTTTCAATAACTTTTTAAAAACGATTTTAATAACCAGTTAAAAAGGGTGTCAATTTTTGGGTCGGTATCCAAATGGGTGACGGAGCTTGACTGTAAATCAAGTGCTTTTATGCTAAACGTGGGGGTTCGAGTCCCTCCCGACCCTTTGGGGAGAAGTGGCCGAGTGGTTGAAGGCGCTTTCCTGCTAAGAAAGAACGGTTTTAAACAGCCGTCGAGGGTTCAAATCCCTCCTTCTCCGTTTTGATTTTGTTTTGATTTTGTTTTGATGTTTAACATTTCCCCCGGTAGCTCAGTTGGTAGTAGCGCCTGTGTGAAGAACAGGAGGTCGTCGGTTCGATTCCGACTTGGGGGGCTGTTGATGCCGGATGGACGATGGGTAAGTCGCCGTGACTCTGAATCACGGAGAGGTTGGTTCGATCCCAACTCCGGCAGTGATTGGGGAGTAGGCGACGTTGGCAAAGCCACCCGACTTTGAATCGGGATCTCGCGGGTTCGATTCCTGCCTCCCCAGTTGGCTCACTAAACGAGAAAAGTATCGCACTCACATTGGGTGATTGGCAGAGCGGCTGATGCATCGGGCTTTTAACCCGATTTAGGTAGGTTCGACTCCTACATCACCCCCCTATTTTGCTCCTGTGGCGCAATTGGCAGACGCGACAGCCTTAAAATCTGTTTGTTTGCGGGTTCGAGTCCCGCCAGGAGTATCGCCGGGATGTAATTCAGTGGCCAGAAGCCTTGGTTTGGGGCCAAGGAGTCGTTGGTTCGAGTCCAACCATCCCGACTGTTTACCCCTGTGACGCAATTGGAAGACGTGGCCGACTCAGACTCGGTGGTTTGCAGGTTCGAGTCCTGTCAGGGGTATATGCTCTCGTGGCGGAAGTGGAAGACGCGCCAGACTAAGGATCTGGTTTTTTGCAGGTTCGAGTCCTGCCGGGAGTATTTTAATATATATGGTTTTTTTGGGAGTTACGGGAATGAAGCGCGTTGCGATCGCCCAAGAAACGATCCAAATTCTCGAAAGAGGTCACTACTTTTATGAAGATCGTCAAATCGAAATGGCTCGCGAGCTACGCGAATGTCTGGAAAATACGAAATTTTATCATCCAGACTTTTTAGTTCAAATTGAACGAGAGGTTTTAGCCCGTTCTCCGAGGTTTTCGCAAACTCTTTTTGAACTTAAAAATGAGACGACTTTAATGGGTGCGGAGCGGTTGGCGCGATCGCAACATTTTGAAAAAATTGGAGTTCTCAATTTCGCTTCTGCGAGGAATCCCGGGGGCGGCTTTCTCAACGGCGCTCAAGCTCAAGAGGAAAGTTTAGCTCGCAGTTCTGGTTTATATCAAAGCTTATTAAAGGCTCAAGAGTATTATGATTTTCATCGGTCTTATCGATCGCTTTTATATTCCAATCGAATGGTTTATTCTCCCGGTTGTCCCGTGTTCCGAAAAGATGACGGAACGCTGTTGGCGCAACCTTATCGAGTTGATTTTATAACCAGTCCGGCTCCCAATGCCGGGGCGATCGCGCGACAACAACCGGAATCGGTGCCGCAAATTATTCCAGTATTGCGCGATCGCGCCTCCAAACTGTTGAGTTTGGCCGCTTACCACCACTGCGATGCTTTAGTCTTAGGGGCTTGGGGCTGTGGTGTTTTCCGCAACGATCCGGCGATCGTCGCCAAAATTTTCGCCGATTTTCTCTTATCCAACGCTCCATTTTGGGGCAGATTTAAAACTGTTTTATTTTCGGTTTTAGATTCGAGTAAAGATCGGAAAACTTATCGAGAATTTGAAAAGACATTTTCAAAAAATTTACAGTAGTTTTGAGTTTCTATGCCATGACTGTAGGGGCGAACATTTTTCGCCTCTACTCCCTTAGATCTAAAATTTAGGTTTAATTCAAAGAAAAAAAGAACCATAAAACAGGCGAATATGGTGTAGCGGTAGCATGAGAGCCTTCCAAGCTCTGGGGACGAGTTCAAATCTCGTTATTCGCTCTTTTTTTATGCAGGTATTTATCTGCGAGTGTGATGTAGTGGTAGCATCAAAGCTTGCCAAGTTTTGCGCGCGAGTTCGAGTCTCGCCACTCGCTTTTTAGTCCTGTAGCTCAACGGTAGAGCGCTTGCCTTACAAGCAAGATGGTATCGGTTCAAATCCGATCGGGACTATTGATTAAAGGGAGTGTAACTCAAGGGAATAGAGTCCCGATCTTCTAAATCGGTTCGTGTAGGTTCGAGTCCTGCCACTCCCGTTTTTAAAACAACACAGGAGGTGTACTTTCACTGTTTTTAATTGTTTTTAATTAACTGCCAAAACCGCGATCGCGCCGTAGCGTGACCCAACTTTTGGAGCTTACATACTGAGTACGAGAGGAACGGTAACACTGTCAGATACAGTGGGCGCGTGAGAACGAGGAGTGCGGAGAACCCGGTAGGTGGGCTTAGAGGTAGCCATCCTTTAAAGAGTGTGTAAAAACTCATCGGCGGAGTCCCTCTAGTAACTGAGAGAGCGCACAACGCTCCCCTAACTTGCACGCTACGGGCGATCGCCTTTAACCCATCGGCGATCGTTAAAAGTATAATTTGGGGTCATAGCTCAACGGGCTAGAGCGCCTGCCTTGCAAGCAGGAGGTTATGGGTTCGAGTCCCATTGATTCCATCTGGTGTCTGAAGTCAAAGCGGTCGAGACACTGGTTTGTGGAACCAGTCCTAGCGGGTTCGAGTCCCGTCAGACACCCCTAATGGAAGATGCCGCTAAATGGTTGGCAACTGGTCTTGAAAACCAGGGTACGGGTCACTGTAGGGGTTCGATTCCTCCATCTTCCTTGAACCACCGAAGGCCGAAAAGTGAGGCACCGTGCTGATAACGCGGGGAGAGGAGGGGCAGTACCTCCTCGGTGGATTGCCCTCTGCCAGGGGATTTGGCACTGACGCTACGAACGTCGGCTGTGGTGGTTCGACTCCATCCAGAGGGGCTATTCCTCGGTAGCTCAATGGTAGAGCGTCCGGCTGTTAACCGGAGGGTTCTTGGTTCGAGTCCAAGCTGGGGAGTTTTAGATTAGAGATTCGATCTAATTTTCGATCTTTGTACGTGGTATTTTTAAAGATGTTTTTCAAAAAAAGTCTATTTCTTGCCTTATGATTTTAGTGATTAGAATTTAAAGAAATTTGTTGTTTGAATCATGTCTATCGAGTCTCGTTACGGTTCGCTTTGTGCCGAGTATTATCATTTAACTAAACCGATCGCCCCAGATTATCCCGATATTGCTTATTACTGTAAGCAATTATCAAAAATTGACGGTCGAATTTTGGAAGTTGCAGTCGGAACGGGACGATTACTCGTACCTTTGTTAGAAGCAGGATTGAATGTAGAAGGACTCGATAATTCGCCAGAAATGCTGGAATACTGCCGAAAAAATTGCCGAAATCGCGGCTTAAATCCGGTTCTTTATCAAGAAGACATGGCAACTTTTGACCTACCGAAAAAGTTTAAGGCGATTGTCATTGCGTGGGGATCGTTTATGCTGTTGGAGACGCGATCGCGCGCAATTGCTGCCTTACAAACCTTTGCTAAACATTTACAGACAGGAGGCCAACTCTTTATTGATTTAGAAATTCCGCTCGAAGAATTTAATGAGAATGGAAAAATCAGACAAATTCCTCCAGTGGACTGTCCTGATGGTTCTCTTATTCTTTTACAGAAAACCTCTCAAATCGATCCGATCGCTCAACTCAATTTAACTATCTTGCGTTACGAAAAATGGAAGAATGGACAATTGATACAAACGGAATTACAGCGTTTTCCTTTACATTGGTTTGGGGTTGATGAGTTTGTGATGTTATTGCAAAAAATGGGATATCGGAAGATTCAAGTTTGTGCAAACTATCGAGAAGACCAAAAGCCCAGTCATTACAACGATGAGTTATGCTTTAAAGCAGAGATTTAGAAAAGAGGGCAATTGAATATAGCCATTTTCAATTCTATAGGCGACAAAATGGAGTAAATTGCTATTCTTTTACGATTCTAACTAATTGAGGATCGATCTAGAGTATTAGAGCGATCGACAAGTTTGACAGTCAATTTATATTTAAAGGCAAAGGATCGAGTTTTATTTTGTTATTGTTAAATTCAAAATGATGTCAAATTATTTCTCCCGATCTTATCACGATCGCGCGGATTTAGAGGCGATCGCCCCCCTACTAGAGCGCTGTAAAATAGTCGATCCTGACGATGAATGGCCTTCCATTAGCGATATTTTGCTACAATTCGATCGTCCCGCAGTGGACAAGACCCGTGATGTGAGATTGTGGGAAACCGCAACTGGAGAGGCGATCGCCGTTGCCGGAATCATGTTAGATAACTTTCTCTGGTTTCGCATTCACCCAGATTATCGCAGTGAAGCTTTACATCGGGCGATTTTACAGTGGGGAGAAGCGAGAATGAGCGAAATTGCCCGAAAAATTGGCGAAAATAAAGAATTAATTGTCGGGGCGATCGCCGAAAACCACCGACGAATCGCCATTTTAGAAAGCTGTGGTTTTACGATCGCGCGCTATTTTCTCACTATGGTGCGATCGCTCGCCGAGGCGATCGCCGAGCCCCAACTCCCCGAAGGATTTACCCTGCGTGCGCCGAACGGGGAAGCGGACGCCGAAGCGTGGGTTACTTTGTTTAACGAAACGTTCCGCGAGCATTGGAACTATCACCCAGAGACTCTGGAGGGTTACCGACAAAAGTTGAAAAATCCAGAGTTTCGCGCTTCGTTATCGCGATTGGCGATCGCCCCCAATGGCGAAATGGCGGCTTTTTGTGACGCTTACATCACCGCCGAGGGAGTCAGTTGGCTCAATCCCGTCGGAACCGCACCGAATTATCGCAAACGGGGTTTAGCTCGTGCCGTATTACATGCTGTATTACAAGAATTGAAAGCCGCAGGCATCGAGACGGCGTTGCTTTACGTCGATGCGGACAATTTATCCGGTGCGGTGCGCCTGTACGAATCGGTGGGCTTTCGTACCATCAATACCCAGATTGCTTACAGCAAAATTGTTGTGGCATCACTCAAATAACTCCTGTTTTTCAAGACTTGTACGGTTCGATCGAAGCCACCATGGCGAGGAAGTCAAAAAAATTTTTTTCCAACCCCTTGACATTAATGTAGTATTTGTGTAGTATGTAAATAAAGAAAGGAAAAAATAGCTAAATTTGAGGCATAAACTTTCTCCAAAAGAACCTTGACAATGCAATAAAAAAGCGAAGTTTTATAACATTTGTTTGCGGATTCTTTAAAGAGAATTCAACTCATCATGGTGCTAATCTATACGCACTTATTCGATCGCCCTATCTGGCCAAAAACTCAAGAGTGTGAGGCCACAACTGACACGAGTGAGGCGAGATTATCAAACTTGGGCGTCCCAAAAATTGAAACGCGCGATCGCTCCATGGAACGCGAACTCACTCTCGCCAAATACACGACCGAAACGATCGCGCGGGGAAGCGAGTTACATTTATTAGAACGGCGTTTTATTCTGTAGAAAGTTAGCCATTCAATCCCTTAAATTCGATCGATGGCACTTTCACCAACAGGCGATCGCCCTTCCCGAATACGAACGACAATCCAGTTCAGTAAGGAGGTGCCAAAATGATTCACATCCGCTTTGAAGGACGTTCCTACGATCTTGACGAAACTAACTTGGGAATTAGCGATCGCACCGACAATCGCGAGATTTTCGACCGCCTCGCCCGCCATTTTGAAGTCAAACGCGATCGCTTCGATCGCTACGTCATCGACCGCCGTCCTTCTGGAGACTATATCGTCCGTCCGGAGGCCGTTTACGGCTAGTTTTCAACGTATTTAACCAAAAAATTGAAACTTTGGAAACTTCCGCGCCCCGACCGATAAAGCTTACATCCATAACTGATTTATCCTCAGTTTGTAGGTTCGACTCCTACCACCTCCGCCTCGGAGGTGTCGCTCATCGGTAAGAGCAACAATACTAACGCTTTATTAACTCGCGCGGGAGTCCATCCAATCCCCTTAAAAAAGCACTTCGCGCCCCGACTGAAAAAGCTTACATACTCGCTCAGTGGTAGAGCATTACCCTGTAAAGGTAACGGTCGCGGGTTCAAATCCCGCGTATGTGACTCCGGCTTTTTTGACTTGCGCGAAGTGCTTTCTCCCCGAAATGAAAAGCGCGCAGTATCATAAGAGATCGTGACAGCCAAACATTCATTGAGGGGAGCATTCAATTCATGGCACGCAAACCGATTCAAACGGCATTTTATACCTTAGTCGTCGTTCGTTCCGGCGATCGCTTTCTACTCGTGCAAGAGTGCAAACACAATCAACAGTGGTACTTTCCCGCCGGACGAGTCGAACCGGGAGAAACCTTCGTCGAAGCGGCGCGACGAGAAGCCCTCGAAGAAGCAGGAATTCCGATTATTATTGACGGCGTATTGCGGATGGAACATACACCCCTCGGGAATAACGCCCGAGTTCGCATGATTTTCGTCGCCCGTCCCGAAGACGATACGCCTCCGAAAACCGTACCCGACAATCAATCGTTAGGAGCAAGTTGGTTTTCTTGGAAAGATTTAGAAAAATTGTCATTGCGATCGCCCCACGTTAAAGAAATTCTCAATTATTTAGCCCACGGCGGTCGGATTTATCCTATCAATTTAATTAGTTTTGAAGGCGCGCCCTATAAAATTTGAGTTTTTCGATTTGGTCTTAAATTCTGATTGAATCTTTTTCCCTTCGCGCCCTAATCCAGAAAGCTTACATACTGGCCTAATTGGTAAAGGCGCTTGACTCATAATCAAGTTAACTCCTTAACTGGAGTTTTGCGGGTTCAAATCCCGTGTGTGAACCAACAGCTTTCTCAACTTGCGCGAAGGGATTTTTAGATTTTAGATTTTAGATTTTAACTTTTAGATTAAGAGAAGTCTCACTTTGTTGCGGGGAAGATGCCCGCACCACAGCTTTGCGAGCTGTTGTTTTCTGAGTCTGAAGTTTTTCAACAAAATCATGCAGTTGTCGCCGCGCCCCAACCGGGAAGGCTTACATACTCCTCCAAACTCAAGGTGCGCTTTGGAGAAAGCGCTGCAAGCCCGAACCTCAATAGCGGGTCGATGCCTTCCTCACTCGTGCGGCACACTTTTAAAAAAGTGCGATATCTAGTGTTTTTGTAGCGATCGCGCGCGACACCTGCATCGGTTAGCCGTGCTTTCGATCCCCAATTGGAGGTAAAACCGATGAATGCAGCAGAACGCGACTTGCGCTTGGAAATGCTCAATAGCTTGCTGACGACTCCCCACCGCAAGCTCGAAGATGTGGCGGAAATTCACGCCATCATGCTCGAACTCGACCCAATTTTTTACGGTCACTTGGGCGTTTGGTATCAAAAACAAGGGGACGTGCGCGATCATAAAGAAGTCTTTGTCGCTCACTTGCTGACGAGTCCACTTCCGGAACACCGAGATGCGGGGTTCGTGATGCTGCGGGAGTTCGCGCCGTACCAAGTGGGGCGGATTGTGGACTTTATGAAACGCCATCGCGGGAAAGTACCGCGTTGCGCGCGCACGGCGGTCACTCGTTATTTGCGCGATCGCGAGAAAAATACCCAATTTTTCGATCGCGCCGCCGTGCGGGGTCGCAAAGCACTCAAGCACCTGTATGCTACCTTGCACGTGCGTCCGAGCGATCGCGCCAACGCCATTCTGTTTAAAGATAACCCGCCGCAAGACAGCCTCGCTTACTTGGTCAAACAACTGGCAAAAGCCGAAACCCCCGCCGACCAAGCCGCTCTGATTGTCGAACATCAAATCCCGTACCCGATCGCCGTCGGGGCGGTCAAACAACTGACCCCGACGGTTTTGGTAGCACTGATTAATGCTATGACGCCGCAAGAGGTCATCAACAACCTCAAATCCCTGAAACAACGGGGGGCGATGGATCACCTGCAGGTGAAGGCGTTAATCGACGAAAAGCTGCAAAAAGCACAAACGAGCGATCGCGTCTCCGCCTACAAAGCGCGGGTCGCCGCCGAAGTCGCCGGAGTCGATCGCTCCACGACCGCCCAGCTAGAGCGCGTCACCGACGAACAAGTGAAAAAACGCGGCAAAATCAGTCAATCCACCGCGTTACTCGTCGATAAATCCGGTTCCATGCACCAAGCACTGGAAGTGGGTAAGCGCCTCGCCGCCCTCATTTCCGGGATTACCGATGCCGACTTGTTCGTTTATGCGTTCGATACCATGCCCTACGAAATCAAAGCCCGGGGCAAGGAGTTGAGCGATTGGGAACGGGCGTTCCAACACCTGCACGCCGGAGGGGGAACGAGTATCGGTTGTGCGGTGGAAGCGATGCGCGCTAAGAAGCAAAGCGTCGAGCAAATGATTTTGGTGACCGACGAAGGGGAAAATAACGCGCCCTATTTCACGAGTACGTATCAGTCTTACTGCCGTGAATTTGGGGTGATGCCGAACGTGACGATTGTTAAAGTCGGCTACGCTTACGATTGGCTCGAAACTCAAGGAAAGCAAAAGCAAATTCCGGTCGAGACGGTGACGTTTAATGGCGATTATTATTCGTTGCCGAATGTCGTTCCCCTTCTGTCTCGCCCGTCGCGCCTGGAGTTGTTAATGGAAATTCTCGACACTCCCCTCCCAGTGCGCGATGACCAGTAGGCTGTAGATCTGCCAAACAGCGAACGGACTGGAGTCAATATTGACTCCAGTTTTTTTTTGCTTATTTTTGAATTATTTTTGAATAATATATATAGCAATCCTCAATCAGTTGAATCTGAGATCGACCCGGGAAAGTCGTCAAATCCCTGTAAGGACACGGCAATGTCGTGTCCCTAAAAACTCTGAATTTTACAACAAGATTGAGGATCGCTATAGCAGTTCTAAATCCGTTGAAGTTGAAATTTAGATCGAGTTTGGAATGTTGCCAAACCCCGGTAGGGGGCCGATACCATTGACTGTTTTCGGAAGATTGGCTTTAGCCAAATCCGCCATTCATCTCACGCTTCAATCAGAGATTTGAAGCGTGAGATGAATGGCGGCAGTAACTTATGGTAGAGTGTTTATGGTGAATCTAATTTGCCTTAATGCTCAAAGTCGTAAAAATCAGACTATACCCAAATGAGCAGCAGAAGCAATCGCTGGAGCAATCCTTCGGCAATTGCAGATGGCTGTGGAACTATGGTCTGAACTTGATGAACCAAACCTACCAGGAGACTGGAAAAGGACTATCTAGTTACGACATCAAGAAAAAGATTCCCAGCCTCAAACAAGAGCATGAGTGGTTAAAGCTGACATATTCACAATGCCTTCAACAGGTTTGCATTAACCTGGGAACCGCTTTTAACAACTTCTTTGAGAAGCGGGCTAGGTATCCGCAATTTAAGTCCAAACACGGCAAACAATCCATCCAGTATCCCCAAAATGTCAAGGTGCTGGAGAACGTCTTGAAGCTACCGAAGATTGGGGAAGTTAAAGCGGTTGTTCATCGACCAATAGAAGGCAAACTCAAAACCGTCACAGTTACCAAAAATCGCTGCGACCAGTATTTTGCTTCCATTCTCTTTGAAGATGGGAAACCCAATCCAGACTCATCCACTGAGGGAAAAGCGGTCGGTGTAGACCTTGGATTAAATCATTTTGCTGTAACTTCCGATGGGTCTAAGTTTAACAACCCAAGATGGATTGCTAAACATGAGCGTAACCTGAAACGCAAGCAGCAAGACTTATCGAGAAAACAGAAAGGCTCTAACAACCGAAATAAAGCACGAAAGAAAGTCGCTAAGGTACATAACAAGGTAGCACGTTGCCGGGAGGATTTCCTACACAAGCTATCGCGTAGGATAGTTGACGAAAACCAAGTCATCTGTGTGGAATCCCCCCTAACCCCCCTTCATAAGGGGGGAACTAAAGGGGGGATAGGCATGCTCAAAAACCCTAACCTAGCTAAGGCGATCGGCCAAGTTGGTTGGGGAATGTTTTTGACGATGCTAAAGTACAAAGCCGAACAGGAAGGGAAAGTCTATATTGAAGTTGATAGATTCTTCCCCTCTTCTAAAACCTGCAACGTTTGCTTGAATCAAATCGATAGCCTGCCACTAGATGTCAGAAATTGGACTTGTTCTAGCTGTGGGACGAGTCACGATCGCGATCTCAATGCAGCTATCAATCTCAGAGAAGAGGGGCTACGACTCTTGACCTGCGGGACGCGGGGCCAAGCCTACTGTCGGGATGTAAGACCGAACCGTAGAGGACGCAAGAAATCTACGATTGGGCAATCTGTTGGGTAGGAAGCTGCTATTGTAATCTCTGATTCAATAGCGGTAGTTCACGATGCCAATGTTTGCTAGTGCGGCGATCGCTCGCCATTGAAACTGTGAAATCACCGATCGGGAGAATCGTGCTGTGGGGATTGCTGCTGGTTGTGGGCTGGGCGATCGTGGCGATCCCGGCAGGGTCGGGCGATCGCCCGCAACCCGTTTCCTGTGTGGGAACGGAGGTCACGACGATCGCGCCAGAAGCAACGCTTCCCTGGGATGACAGTTCCAGCTATTTATACAGAAAACTGCTCGATCGCCTCTTACCTGCGGGCGATCGCGAGGGAGAACTCTACCGACTCGATACACAGGAAGCGGCTAAAATCTTACGGGCGATCGCCGCCATCCACGGCGTGGAGAACCCCAACTCGGAGGAGACGAATTGCGATCGCCTCTCGACCCGTCAGCGCAAATCCCTCGAACAAATCGATCCCGAAGCGGTCACCCTCTATCCGATCGTCTTGGCGGATCGGTTGGAAGTCGTGGTCGGCTTTCCCGACGGACAGTTCGGACATTACACGATTTCAGTCTGCGCCCGGGAACTGAGCGATCTCGCCGCCCAAATGCGCCAATCGTTACGGCGCACCTCTTTTGCGAACGAACGGCTCCCTTTAGCGCAACAATTTTATCGCTGGTTGGTCGAACCGATCGCCACGGAGTTAGACCGCTACGCGATCGCGACGTTAGTGTTCGTTTTAGACGGTCCCTTGTGGAATTTACCGATCGCCGCCTTACACGATGGGACGGGTTATCTCGTCGAGAAATACGCGATCGCCCTCGCCCCCTTGTTACGGGTAGTGGAACCGCGATCGCGCCCCCTCGAAGATTTCGAGGCCCTCGTCGGCGGACTCAGCCAAAGCCGAGCTGGATTTGCATCGCTACCGGGAGTCGAGCGCGAATTACACGCGATCGCCGCCTTGATGCCCACTCGTCTGTTACTCGACGAGTACTTTACCCGGGAACAATTGGTTTCTTGGTTGCAAGATCGACCCTTTGAGATCGTCCACTTAGCCACCCACGGTCAATTTAGTTCCGACCCGCAACAGACGTTTATTTTGACCTGGGACGGTCCGGTCAACCTCAACGAGTTCGAGCGGTTGCTGCGATCGGGAACGGCGCGATCGATCGAACTGCTCGTCTTGAGTGCCTGTCAGACCGCCCAAGGGGACAAGCGGGCCGCGTTGGGTCTGGCGGGGATTGCCGTACGTTCTGGAGCGCGATCGACCCTGGCGAGCTTGTGGCCCGTCCAGGACGCCTCCAGCGCTCAATTGATGATGTCCTTTTATCACGAGCTGATGCGATCGGGCGTCGGCAAAGCCCAAGCCTTGCGCCGCGCCCAACTGAGTTTATTAAAACAGCCCCAATACAAACATCCGTTTTACTGGGCGGCTTTTGTTCTCGTCGGCTTGTGGATCTGAAATCCGAGGCGATCGCCGCCCCAGAATACTGCAAAAATCAATAAAAATTAATATAAAAACTAGCATATTCCCGTAAAAATACGGTTGCCAAACCAATAGTTTTTTGAGATCGGACTAATTTTAAGGTTTCAGTCGGATCGCCGAACCCGTCCCCGAGATCCGCGACTCCGTAAATCGCGATCTTTGGCAAACGATATTTTTGGGGCAGATTTCGGATGACAGGAATAGTGGGCAACCCCGACAATGGAAATATAAAATACCATAAAAAAAAATTAGCCTTGAAAGCGAGGGAATCGAGAGTACCTGGGACGACCGAATGGGAGCTCGGGAACGCTCGCTGAGGGGGAAAAGTAGCAATGCGGTACAAGTAAGACAGATTAGAGGGGTCAAACGCCTAAAGGCTTATCCCCCTTTCATATTTCGTCGGTAAGACCTTTACGATCGTAGAGGAGCGGATCCTAAGTATTTCTATCGGGTCTGCATTCGTACAACCAGAATGAACGCCGTTTAAACGCAATCGACACTCAGGGCGGCGATCGCGCGTTAACAAACAGCGACTCGCATCGAATCGAGGCAGATTCTGGAATTTAGGGTGATTTCAAGATCGAACGGCGATCGCAATTCCCTTGCTGAATTGCTCGTTTTTGAGGTGCATCATATCATCAGAGGCAGATCTATCATGGCCAGGAACAGATCCGGACTGCGCAAGCGTGTCCTGTCAGCCCTCATGGGATTGGGGGCGATCGTTATTCCCCTGCAAGCTCGCGCCCAAGCTGCAGAGGTGGGAACAGACAGCCAAATCGCACGGGTGAATCCTGCCGATATCGAAATGTTAGTGAAATTCGAGGCTCCGGAAGGGGAAGGCGATCCCGAAGAAGACGGAACCGCAGGCGGAGCGACTCGCAGTCAACATCATTGCATCAGCCCGTCCCCAAGTTATCGAGAGCTGACTTTATTATTACCGATCGCGCAAAGCGGGCTGACCACCGCCCAACACCCCACCTTTTTCGTATACGTCCCGCCGACGACGGCGAGTCAAGCGGAATTCGTCCTGCGCGACGGTTACGGCGACGGAATATATCAAACGACCGTCAGTTTAGGAAACGCCCCGGGTATTCTCCGGATCGACCTGCCGGAGAGCTTGCCCGCCTTGGAATTCGGCCACCGATATCAGTGGTCGTTTGCCATGATTTGCCAACCGAGCGATCGCCTGCAAGATTGGGTTGTCGATGGCTGGATCGAGCGCACGGAACTCGACCCCCAGCTCGCGAGTCAACTGGAGGGGGCGACCCCCCTCGAACGGGCTGCCGCTTACGGCAATGCGGGAATTTGGTACGACACCTTAAGCACGTTGGCGAGCTTGAGAGCCGCACAACCGCACAGTGATGGACTGGCAAACACCTGGGAAAACCTGTTAAAGTCGGAAGCAGTCCAGTTAGGACAAATTGCCCGCGAACCTCTGCTAAGCTGTTGCACCTCAAATCCTTGAGAGGGGTTAGAGTTTTGAGGTCGGGGCTTCAAACCCGGTGCTGCCGACCCAGGCGACTTCAAAACTCAACACCGATTCATGATTGGGAATGCGATGGGCGACTTGTTCAAACGGCAAATCTGGGCGTGGCGGGGAGTTTGGATGACGGCGCCGATCGTGGCTACCCTGACGATCGCCTTGCGCTTGAGCGGCGTCTTGCAACTGCTGGAGTGGGCCGCCCTCGATCGCCTCTTCCGGATGCGACCCCCAGAAGCGATCGACCCGCGCATTGCCATTGTCGAAATTACCGAGTCTGACATTCGTCAAGCCCAACAGTGGCCGATTTCCGACGCCGCGTTAACGCTTCTGTTAGAGAAAATCAAGAAACAACAGCCGCGCGCGATCGGACTGGATTTATATCGAGATTTACCCGTCGAACCGGGACACGCGCAGTTAGTCGAATTATTCGAGAATACGCCAAACTTGATCGGCATTGAAAAGGCGATCGGCGATAACTACGGCGCCGTCGTCGCCGCCCCGCCGAAGCTCAAAGAACTCGATCGCGTCGGCGCGGTGGATTTGCTCCTCGACGGCGACGGTAAAGTGCGGCGCGCTTTGCTCTCGGTCCGACCGAACAACCAAGGTCAAACCGTCTACACCCTCGGGGTGCGATTGGCGTTGATGTATTTGGAACGAGAAGGGATCCAACTCGAACCCGTCGAAGGCGATCGCGAGAAAGTTCGCCTGGGAAAAGCCCTCTTCGATCGCTGGCAACCGAATTCCGGGGGCTACGTGCGCGCCAATACCGGAGGCTATCAAATTCTCTATAATTTTCGTAGCTTGGCCTGTCGCGGCAAAATCGAAACCTGCGAGATCTTTTTAACCGTTTCGATGAGCGATTTGCTAGAAGAGCGCATCCCTCGGGATTTACTGCGCGATCGCATCGTCTTGATCGGTTCGACGGCCCCGAGTCTCAAAGACCGCTTTTTTACCCCCTACAGTAACAACTACATCACCGCCTTACCCGGGGTGAAAATGCACGGCGACCTCGCCAGCCAGATTCTCAGTGCGGCCCTCGACGGACGCCCCTTGATTCGCACCTGGAACGAAGCCGTCGAAAGTTTGTGGATTTTCGCCTGGGCGGCGATCGGCGCCACCTTAGCCTGGAGCTTGTTGCGACGGCGTTGGGAATTTTTCACCGTCGTATTTGCCGCTTGCGGACTCGTGGCGATCGCCTACTTCGCCTTTATTCAAGGCTGGTGGATTCCCCTCGTGCCTCCCTTACTCTCCTTGGGCGGATCGTATATCTCGATCGTCAGTTATATCGCCTATACCGAACGCCGACGTTCCGAAGCCCAATTGCGCTATCACGCCCTCCACGACGCCCTCACCGGACTGCCGAACCGCTTTTGTTTCCTCGAACGCCTGCAAGAGGCGATCGCCCACAGTCAAATCCACTGCGACTATCGCTTCGCCGTTCTTTTTCTCGATCTCGACCGCTTCAAACTCGTCAACGACGCCCTCGGTCACCGGACCGGAGACGAACTACTCGTCGCCCTCGGTCATCGCCTGCAAACCCTCCTCGCCAGTCAAGATACGATCGCCCGTCTCGGCGGCGACGAATTTATTATTCTGCTCGATAACATCCACCAACTCGGCGACGCGATCGCGATCGTCGATCGCATCTACGAACAACTCCAACTCCCCTTCAACCTCAACAACGGCTATCAAGTCTATACCAGCGCCAGCATCGGGATTCTCATCAACGATGCCGACTACCAAGAACCCGAAGACTTTCTCGGCGCCGCCGATGTCGCCATGTATCGCGCCAAAGCCCGGGGCAAAGGGTGCTACGAAATCTTCGACGCCAGTATGCAAGGGGACTTGAAGAAACTGCTGCAACTCGAAAACGACCTGCGCCACGGCATCGATCGCGCCGAATTCGTCCTCTACTACCAGCCGATTGTTTGCCTGAAAACCAATACCGTCACCGGATTTGAAGCCCTCGTGCGCTGGCAACATCCCCAACGCGGTTTTATCTCCCCCGCTCAATTTATTCCCGTCGCCGAAGAAACCGGGCTGATCGTACCCTTGGGGTGGTGGATTTTATACGCCGCCTGCGAGCAAATTGCTCGATGGCAAGCCCAATTTCCCGACGACGAACCCCTTAAAATTAGTGTCAATCTCTCGGGACGGCAATTTTTACAAGCCGATCTCGTCGAACAAATCGAACGTATTATCAAACAAACCGGACTGGCCACCCAAGGCTTAAAGTTAGAAATTACCGAAAGTGTCGTCATGCAAAATGCCGAAACGGCAGTCAAAATGCTCGAACGACTCAAAACCTTGGGCATTCAGTTAAGCGTCGATGATTTCGGGACGGGCTATTCCTCTTTAAGTTATCTGCGCCGTTTTCCCGTCGATACTTTGAAAATCGATCGCTCCTTCATCCACGAAATCGATACGAATTCCGAACAGTTGGAAATTGTCCGCACGATCGTGTTAATGGCCCATAGTTTGGGCATGGACGCGATCGCCGAAGGGGTGGAAAACGCCCGCCAGCTCAAAATTTTGCGAGATTTAGATTGCGATTACGTGCAAGGTTATTTATTCTCAAAACCCGTCAACAGCGAGATGGCGGAAACCTTTTTAATCCGAAAGTTAAACGCCTATTGACGGGACTCGGAAAACAGATTTTAGATTTTAGATTTTAGATTTTAGATTGACGGAGTCGGGAATCGGGAATTGGAAAACTGCTCATTTCTAGTTTTTGCCGATTCCCGCTTCCCGCTTTCCTATTGCCCGATCAACAATCCAAATCCGTAACCGCACCGAGACTGCTCGACGAGACGAGCTTGGCATATTTCGCCAGAATTCCTTTACGGTAACGCGGTGTGGGAGGTTGCCAATTGGCCCGACGGCGTTCGAGTTCTTCCTCGGAAACATTTAACTGTAACAGCCGTTGCTGGGCGTCGATCGTAATCGTATCCCCTTCTTCAACCAGGGCGATCGCCCCGCCGACCGCAGCTTCCGGCGCCACGTGACCGACCACCAAACCGTAAGTCCCGCCAGAGAAGCGCCCGTCGGTGATCAAACCCACGGAATCGCCCAACCCGGCGCCGATAATCGCCGAGGTGGGGGCGAGCATTTCGCGCATTCCCGGACCGCCTTTAGGTCCTTCGTAACGCACGACGACCACATCTCCGGCTTTAATTTTGCCGTCGAGAATGGCGGCGAGGCAGTCTTCCTCGGACTCGAAAACCTTCGCCGGCCCGGTGATTTGGGGTTTTTTGACCCCGCTAATTTTAGCGACGGCGCCTTCGCTGGCGAGGTTGCCTTTGAGGATGGCGAGGTGTCCTTGGGCGTACATCGGCTGATTCCAAGGACGGATAACATCTTGACCTTGGGGGGGTTCCTCGGGAATGTCGGCGAGCAGTTCGGCGATCGTCTGTCCGGTGATGGTGAGGGCGTCGCCGTGCAGCAAGTCGTGGACGAGCAGCATTTTCATCACTTGGGGAATGCCCCCAGCTTGGTGCAGTTGGGTGGTGACGTACCGACCGCTCGGTTTGAGGTCGCACAAGACCGGGACGCGCTGGCGGATGGTTTCAAAGTCGTCGAGGGTGAGTTCGACGCCGATCGCGTTGGCGATCGCCAGTAAATGTAACACGGCATTGGTGGAACCGCCGACGGCCATAATCACGGAAATGGCGTTTTCAAACGCCTTGCGCGTCATGATTTGTCGCGGCAAAATCTGCTGGCGAATGGCTTCGACGAGGACGGCGGCAGACTGTTCGGCGCTGTCGGCTTTTTCCGCATCTTCCGCCGCCATGGTCGAGGAATACATCAAGCTCATCCCCATCGCTTCGAGGGCGGAAGACATAGTATTAGCGGTGTACATCCCGCCACAAGATCCGGCGCCGGGACAGGCATTGCGTTCGACGGCGAGCAGTTCGTCGTCGTCAATCGTTCCCGCACTGCGCTGACCGACGGCCTCGAAGGCGCTGACGATCGTCAGGTCGCAGTTATTATAATGACCGGGTTTAATCGTGCCGCCGTAGACGAAAATTGCGGGAATGTTGAGGCGGGCGATCGCGATCGTCGCCCCCGGCATATTTTTATCGCAACCTCCGATCGCCAAGACTCCATCCATACTCTGACCGTTGCACACGGTTTCGATCGCGTCGGCAATCACTTCCCGGGAAACGAGGGAATATTTCATCCCTTCCGTTCCCATTGAAATCCCATCGCTAATCGTGATCGTTCCGAACATCTGGGGCATTCCTCCGGCATCGCGAACCCCCGTTTCTGCCCGTTTGGCGAGCAGGTCGAGACCCATATTACAGGGGGTGATGGTGCTGTAGCCATTGGCAATGCCAACGATCGGTTTGTTAAAGTCCTCGTCTCCAAAACCGACCGCCCTTAGCATCGCCCGGTTGGGCGATCGCTGGACTCCTTGGGTGACGACGCGGCTTCTGAGGTTGTCAGGCATTCTTGATATCCGTGAAAGCGTTGAGAAGTTCAGGGGGGCGGGGTCGAACGGGATCCCGTTGTGGTACTTGCGGTCCGGGATCGTTCGTCCCTTTTTCGATTGTCTCAGAATCGACGACGATTTGAGCAGTGGGGGCGATCGCCGCTTCCAGAAGCGCGCGATCGCGGCGAGTGACCAAGGGCGAGATCGCCCCGATCGGCCTCAATAGAGGACTTTTCCCGTCGAAGCGTAAAAAGATACATTAGAACCAGCTATCGATAAAATTGCTTAGAGACACAGAGGCGGAGAACATGGATGCGAACGAATTACGCGAGCGTTACGCGCGAGGAGAACGAGATTTTCGCGAAATTAAGTTAATCGGTGCCAATTTAGAAGGAATTAACTTATGCGAGGTCAATCTCAGAAGCGCGGATTTACGACAGGCCAATTTAGTCGGCGCCAAGTTGACGGGCGCTAATCTCAGAGAAGCGAACCTTTCGTCGGCGTCCCTGACCGGGGCCGATTTACGCGAGGCGAATTTGATCAGTGCCAATTTGATGAAAGCCAACCTCGACGAGGCTAATTTAACTCAGGCGAATATGAGTCGGGCGATCTTAGAACGGGCCACGATGCAACGGGCGAAAATGATCGAGGCGATCGTCAGCGAAACCCGCTTGAGTTGGGCGAAACTCGTGGAAGCCAATCTCAGTCAGGCGAATATGAGTCGGGCAAATTTAAGTGAAGCGGATTTATCCCGGGCTCGTTTGGAAGAAGCGAATTTGACGATCGCCATTTTGACCCGGGCGACCCTGGAATCGGTCAACCTCACCAATGCGGTTCTCAACGGGGTCAATCTTTCTGAGGCCAATCTTAAAGGTTCGGATCTCAGTCGCGCTACGATGAGCAGCTCGAACCTGGCGGATGCCGATCTGAGTAATACCCAATTGCGCGGCACGAATATCAGTTGGACGACCCTGCGCGGAGTGAGTTTGCGCGGGGCGAGTTTGTATCGCGCCAATCTCGGCTGGTCGAATTTGAGTGGCGCCGATCTGAGTGAAGCGATCTTGATGGATACCAATTTATATCGAGCCAATTTGCGCGATGCCATTTTAACCGGGGCGGTGATGCCGGACGGAATGCCCTATCAGTAAGAAATCGGGAGTGGGGAATCTGGATTCCAGTGACCGATTCCCCATCCCGACCCTTCAAGACTCGCGATCGCCCAAAATTTGCAGTCGCACCGTGCGATCGTCCGCTTCGCTCAAGTGAACTTCCACGACTTGTCCGGCGAGGCGATCGAGACAGCTCAACATCGATCGCAGGTGCGGCGTACTCGCTCCCGTATCCACGTAGAGGCGATCGGCTAAGCTCACCAAACGCCGCCATGTGTTATATAACTTGACCGCCGTTTGTTCTAACGCCGCCGCCTGTTTGACCAGATCCGAGGCGGTACTGAGAAACCCGAGGCGCAAGGCTTCTTCTAGGGCCATTTCCACGTCGATGCTGTTGCGCGAAATCGCCTGCACTTGAGCCGCCGCATCGAGATATTTCGATAAATTGCGCGCGTCGGTGGTCAGTTGTTTGACCGTATCGACATCGGGATTGATCGAAGCTTCCTCGCGCATCGATTTTTGATGAGTTTCGGGCAGTTTTTCCATTTCCCGGGCCAGGGGAGCGAGATAGCGCGGCGGAATCGAACCCGAAGTCGCTTTTTCCTTGACTTCTTCCGGGAGTAAATCCGAGGTCATGGCAGTCCATTCGTCGGAGAGTTGCCGGACTTCGCGCCGGGTGATGCGATCGCCCGTACTGGCCGCTTGCGAGACCATTTGCTGGACTTCCGGTGCCGATTTCGCCGTTTCGACAAAGGCGCGCTTGCTAAATTTATCGAATGTATCGGGATTGAGATAACCTTGCTCTAACAGAGCATCGGCACTATTGGCTAATTCGATTAAGGAATAGGCTTGACTTTTACTGATTTCCTGTTCCTTGAGCCACTTTAAAAACCCGGTGCCGCGTCCTTCGCCGCCTTTCTTCTCGCGATCGCGCACCGCCCGCAGAATCCTACCGCGCCAAATATCGGTTTGCAAGTCGAAGTGGTCGCAGACCTTCCACGCATTCTCAATTTGCTGCTGGAACTCGTACTCCGGGATCTCCTCATCGCTGGGATCCGGAAGCTGAAAATTGAGGTCGGTGACGCTTTCAAGCGCAGCAGCGAGTGCTTCTGGGGATTCGGGTAATTCAGCCATGGAGAGCAACCACGATCGGGCGACAGCCGAATTATTATGGCACGATTCGGGAATGCTCGCAGGGGTTACGGGCGATCGCCCGATCGCCGTCTCACTCCGAGGTTCCCACTTGTTCCCCGAATGGCCCTGGGAAGGCGATCTCCGACAGTCCCACCGACTC
The DNA here is from genome assembly GCF_016632315.1 of Oxynema mangrovii CENA135. Classification (NCBI taxonomy): domain Bacteria; kingdom Bacillati; phylum Cyanobacteriota; class Cyanophyceae; order Oscillatoriales; family Oscillatoriaceae; genus Oxynema; species Oxynema mangrovii. Next base: position 1,543,933 of record NZ_JAEOXH010000001.1, read on the forward strand.
TAACACGCTCGTCCACAACTGACCCAACATCGGATCCTCCGGATGCTGACGTCGCGCGGCGGTCAGGGTCGCGAGCAAATCGTACCAATACCCGTGACTGGCATACCACTGCACCCGTTCGACGGTGCTTTGTGCCGCCAACTCCCCCTGTCGTTCGGCGTTCAACGCCACGCGCTGCACCCATCCGACAAACACCGGATCGTTCGGGGTCGGCTGGGCGGCGCAACTCACCGACAAAAACCACTGATAATTTTTACCGACCTCTAAAGGAGCACTCGCCTCCGAGAGACGGAACCCGACCAAGCCTCCCCCTTGGGGAACGGGAAACGCGATCGCGTCGGAAGAGTCTCCCATCTCATCTCGAAACAGCAAGCGAACTTGGGTGGCGGAGGTTTTAGGAAAATTAACAAACACCGTCGGGTGGGAAGCCAAAGTCAGTCCGTAATTGCGACGCGGCATCAAGACTTCGATCTCGTCTTCATCGGGCTGGCAGCGCGCCCCATCCCGGGCGCCTGCACCCGCCGTGTCGTCCGGCTTGCCCTCCCCGGGAGGGTCGAAGGCTTCTTGAAAGATAATCGATTCGGACAGGGGTGGGGACAGTGGGGGAGCCGTTTGGGGAGCTATTTGAGCGATCGCGCCCCCCGCACTTCCCAAACAACCCACCCATAAACTGAGGCCCAGAGGTTGTAAAAGATTGCAAAATTTCATGACTCTTACAGTTATTGCCAATGGCCGACCAAAACAAAAGGCGACCAATAATAAGGATGGCGATACTGCTCTTGTTTTAACAGAAATAGTTGAGCTTGACGCAAAGCTTCACCTTTTGTGAAGCCTTCTTTTAATAAACGATAAAACTGCGCCATCAGTTCGGCGGTGGAACGGTCTTGAACCGACCACAACGTTGCTAAAGTACTGCGCGCGCCCGATCGCACCGCGACCCCCGCCAATCCCAAGGCGGCGCGATCGTCGCCAAATGCCGTCTGACAAGCACTGAGGACGAGCAATTCGATCGGCGCGCGATCGCGCTGTTCTTGCAAGATCTTATCCAAATCTTTAACTTGAATGCGATCGTTCCACGTCAATAGAAAAGTTTGCTCGGCTTCGGAGCTAAATTGGCCGTGAGTAGCTAAATGAACGATCGAAAATAAATTAGATTCTAAAGATTTAGAAAGAGAAACTTTAGTAAACTCCTCGTTTAATAAAATTTTCGGCGACAGTAAAGCGTCTAAGGCTCGAATTTCTACGGCGACTCCCGGCAAAGCAGAAAATCCTTGACGGGCTTCGACTAACCCTCCGGTTAACATGGCTCGGTTTTGAGACCCTTGCGAAGGTAACTCTAATAATTGCAAGCCCGGAGTGAGGGCAATCCTATATTTTTCAATTAAGAACTGCTCGCCATCGTAGAGAGCGGACATCGGTAAATTTCTTAAAAATCCATCGAGAACAAACACTAATGTTTCGATATTTGCTTGTTCTAATAACGGTTCGGCAGGACGAATCAACCAATCGTAAAGTTGGCGGGCGGGCTGAATAATACGAAAGATCGGAAAAACCGGGTTTAAGGCGGCGAAGGTGTCCCCGAAAACCTCTTTTCTCTCCTCGAAACTGACCGAGGTGGCGTAGTGGGCTAAGGGTTGGCCGGGCAGAGACACGATGACATCGATCCGGTTTTCGAGGACGATCGGATAAATTAAAGCGGCTTGAGGGTCGATGTCTTCAATCGGTTGTAACTGATAAGTTTTGCAGGCTTCGCGAAAAAAGTTTTCGAGTTCTCGTAATTGTAAGGCTTCGATCGCCTGTCGAGATTTTTGCAATCTGACTTGTTGTTTTTCTAACGGTAAGCGATCGACATTTTCAAGTAATAAAGACACGTAGGCCCGATAAATCGGTTCGACTCGCTCGCGAAAAGAAAAGCGCACGTCTGAATGAACCGCGACCAGGTCTTGACGTAAGGATTCTAACGCTTGAACCGCCTGTTCGTAAGCGACGATCGCCTCCTCCGATTGTCCGGTGGCGGCGAGGAGTCGCCCGTGTTGGGCGTGCCAACTGGCGGCGAGGTCGGCGGCGTCCGACGTTGAGGCCCATTGCAACCCTTGGCGGGTTAAGGCAATCGCCTCGGAATATTGCCCCTGTTGTTCGTAGAGCACCCCCAAGTGTCCGAGGGCGTAAGCTTCGGCGCGGCGATCGCCGATCTGGCGGGCCTCGTCGATCGCTCGGGCGAGGATCGTGGCGATCTCGCGAGGGTTTACGGGGTGCTCCCAGGTGGCGGTCTGCATCGACGTTTCGGCAAAATTGACCCGGGCGTAAACGAGCGATCGCGATCGGGGCAACTCGTCGAAGGCGCCGATAAGGCTGGGCATGAGGGCGATCGCGGCCTGCTGACGGTCGCTGGCTACCAATAAATTTAACTGATTGAGACGGGCTTGCACTTGCAGCAGCCGAATCGGGCTGGTCGTGGCGGCGCGGTCGTAAAAGGCGATCGCCGCGTCGGTTTGTTGCTGCAAGCGGGCGTTATTCCCTAGTTGAAAGAGGCTTTCCCCTTCGGCGATCGGATCGTCGAACTGTTGCGCGAGGTGCAAACTGGTGGTTAAAACCGCTTCGGCGCGATCGCGATCGCCGACGACTTGCAAAACCGCCCCCAAACTGCGCAATGTCGAGGCTTTGAGGAGGGAATTGGCAGAATTTTCCAGTTGTCGTTCCAGGTGTTCCAAACTTTTTTGCGCTTGGCGGTAGAGTCCCAAGGCTTGCAGGGCTTGAGCGCGATCGATCGTCACCGCGATCGCCCCGTCGCGATCGCCGATCTCGCGGTAAATCGCGATCGCTTCGTCCCAGGTATCGAGGGCGGCTTGGGGGTTGCCCCGGTGAAACTCTAGGGTGCCGCGCGTTTGCAGCCACCGGGCGCGCACGAACGGATCGCCGACCTGGGGCAGCAAATCCGCCCCTTGGGCGAGCGATCGCTCGGCGGCGTCCACTTGTCCCGCATCGTAATAAGCGATGGCCAAAGCACTATATGCTAAAGCTGCATCGCGGCTATTGCCTTCCCTGGCGACTCGTTCCCAAATCTCGATCGCGGCGTCGATCTGTCCGGTTTCGTAGAATTGGCGACCGCGATCGAGGCGATCGCGATCGATCGGTGCCGCGATCGTCTCTGGAGGCGCGACGGAAGTAGGAGATCGGGCGAAGGTCGCCGTTTGCATGAGGGCGATCGCGATCGAACTCATCAAGAAGAGGACAATGAAGAGGAACCAGCGAGGGACACGCATGGGGATTTTAGATTTGTTAGATTCTAGATTTTAGATTTGAGGTTGGGGACAATAACGGTGGAAGCGGCGATCGAGAAATTCGCATTACGGATGCTCCCTTTCCTGTTGGTGGTTGCCTCCTGCCTCATCCCGATTCCCCCAAACATACCGAGCGATCGCCCTTTCTAGCGGGGGCAACGAGCTCTATATTTCCCTGGGGATTGACTTGCCATGCCGTCGCTTCCAACACCGCCCGACGATGGCGCGATCGCGATGGCGAAGTGGGCGTTTCAGAGGCATAAAAGTGAAAATCGCGCACTGCACCTTGACCGAGGAGGAATTGGCGCGGATCTTCGGGCAAACCGCCGCGTCCGGCGATCGTAAAGCGGTTACCGCGAGTGGCGGGACAACCGGAAACGACTTGTTCGAGGGGATCTTGGAAACTGTCGGGGGTCAGAACTAACCCCGATGCCGGGTTGACCTCCGGGGTATTCAGTTCGACAATGCCGCGAAACTGGGGACCGAGTTGAGAGGAGGCGGTAATATCCGATCGCGGCGTCGGTCGGGGTCGGAATTGGGTGCCGAAAATCCCCACCGCCGAAATCTCGACCCGTCCGGCGAAACTCTCTTGGGCGTTGGCGGTAATATCGCTATTCTCTAGGGCGAGTAAGGTTTGGGTGGCGATCTCGATATTGCCTCCGGTCGCATTACCTCGGGCGTTGGTGCCGATCTGCGATCGCCCGCGCAGTTGGATGTCCGGCACTTGCAGTACGATGTTGGCGCGATCGCCCTCTACCGTATCCGCCGTCAAAGTTCCTCGATTCAGCCGCAATTGTTCCGCCACCACACTCAAATTGCCTGCCGCCCCTCGATTGTCGCTACTGACCGACAGTTGCGCGCCGTCGCCCACCTCCAAGCGTCCGGTTTCGACCCGCAAGGCATTGACATTCCCCGACCCGGGAGAACTGGCAAAAATCCCACTCGGATAGCGTTGTCCCGATTCGTCGCGCACGAATTCCGACAGATTATCGACCGTAGACGCGGACACCGGAAACCCCCCGATCGCCGTCACCGACTTGCGGGCACGCACGAAGACGCTGCCCCCGTCACTTTCGCCAAAGGTGGCCGCCGAAATTTGAGCGCCGTCACGCAAGACTAATTCCGAGGTATCGACGACAATATCTCCCCCGACACCGACGGCGTCGCGATCGCTTTGCGCCACCAAACGGCTGGTAAACCCTTGCGCAGAAACGCCACTGAGTTCGATCCGTTCGCTGGCGCGGAGGGTAAGGTTGCCACCGTCACCGATTCCTTCGGTTCCGACATCGATTTTTGCCCCGTCGCGCAGGACTAAGCGCTGGGTTTCTACGAGAATATCGCCGCCATTGCCGCGACCGGAACGTTGGACGGCTGTCACTAACTGGCTCACAGGTTTGCCTTCTTCCTGTCCGATTAAGGTCAATCGTTCGCTGGCGCGAATGGTGATGCTGCCCCCGGTTCCTTCGGCAAACAAGTCCGAGGCGACGATGGCACTCTCTCGCACGGTCATGCGGCGGGTCTCGATCGCGATATTGCCGCCATTCCCTCGGCTGGCCCGGCGGGAGACCGTGGCAATAATCCCCCCGGAAAGATTGAAGTTATTGCCGCGATCGCTCAAATCGATGGTATCGGCGCGGATCGTAATATTGCCCGCGTTGCCGGATCCTGCCGCCAGGGAGGACACTAAGGCTCCTCCTGTGACGACTAAGGAGCGAGTTTCGAGGAACAACTCGCCGCCATTGCCCGCACTCTCGGTCTCGCTACTGAGTCGCACTCTGCCGTCGAGGCGGATTTCCCCGGCGCTGACGGTCAGTTGGCCTGCATTGCCCGTTCCGCCTCCACGGGCGATCGTCGTCAGCAAGGTATTGAATCGCATCGGTGGGTTGTCTGAATTCGCGATCGTGGTGTCTTGCGGTCCGCCTTGAAATTGCGGGGGTCTTCCTCGAAACGGTTCGGTTGAGGCGAGATCGAGCAAGCCGCTCACTGCTACGGCGATATTGCCTGCATCTCCCTGACTGGCACTTTCGGTGGCGACGATCGAATCGCGCACGATCGCCGAGTCGGCGGCGATCGCGATATCTCCCCCCCGACCGATCGCCGACGGTAGCACCGTATTGACGATGCGGCTGTTCTCGCGCAAGACGAGCGCCCCGGTGGCCTCGATTTCGATGTTCCCCGCCACCGCCCCGGGTCCTCCCAACCCGTTGAATAAACCCGCATCCAAGCTGCTCGCGATCAGTTCTACATTTCCCGCTCGGATCGCGATCTCGCCCCCTCCACCCGCCAGCACGTTGAGGTCGGAATTGACGAGGCTGAGGTCGGCGCGCCCGCTTCCCTCTGAGGGAACAAAGGGGTTGAGGGCGATCGCCCCGGAACCCGATAGCCCGCCCAATTCGATCCGGCCTCCAGGGGCGCGCAAACGACTGTCAGCGAAGCGAACGTCTCCACCGAGAAATGTGACATTTTGACCGGGAGAAAGGTCGAGATCGGCCTGCTGGAACTGAATCGGTGCGGGATTGCCCCCGTATTGCAGCCCGGTGGGAACGGCAACGGAGAGCAGGGGCGCCGTGTCGGCATTGGAGCCGGGAAAGGCACCGAATAAGCTGCCGTCGGACAGGGCGATCGCCTCGGCGGTGGTCGCGACGAAGGCACCGCGCAGGTCGAGGCGGGCGTTGCCTCCGAAAATAAAGCCGTTCGGATTGAGGGAGAATAAATTGGCACTGCCGCGCACGCCGAGGGTTCCGAAAATGTTGGACGGGTTGTTTCCGGTCACTCGCATCAAGATATTTTTGACCCCGGGAGGATTGGCAAACCAGACCGCTTGACCGTCGCCGATGTTGAATTCTCGAAAGCTGTGGAAGAGATTGCCCGCTCGTCTGGCTCCCCCTTCAATGGTGGTGGTTGCGGGGGTTTCTCGGCGCAACCGCGAGGCTTCGTCGCCTAAGCTGGCATCGGGGAGGAGTTGGGCGAGGCTGGTTTCGCCGACTGAGATCGCGATCGCGGCGATCGCCGTTGCCGAGAGGAGTGGGTATCGCTCGTTGCTCATGGGCGCTCAATCTCCGTTCGCTTGAAGCCTTGGGACTGGATCGGGCTGCCCCGATTCTAGCAGTGCCGAGCAGGTTTGACCCCCACTTTGTAAAGGCGCGATCGCGACGAAGCGGCGCTCGATCGCGGCGGCGGTTTCCTGGCTTTCACCTTGTTTGAGATATTCGATCGCGATCCATCCGGCAGCTTCTCGGTCGGCGGCGAGGAGCGCGATCGCCTCGACGGTCTCGCACAGTTCTAAGGTGGCGCGCTGTTTTGCACTCAGGATCGGCAAGGAGCTGGCGGCGAGGAGCGCGGCGATCGCCGTCGGAATGACGGGAATCCACCAGCCGAGGAAAAAGGCTCCCACCGAGATTGCGGCGATCGCGGCGATCTCCGCAATCGCGATCGCGATCGCCGCGATCGGATCGGACCACCGCCACACCAATCCCGCCGCGATCGCCGCCCACAAGCCAATCCAGGCCCATTCGACCGTCTCGGGCCAGACGCGCAACATCGATCGCCCCTCTAACGCTCCACTGAGCAGTTGGCTGACGATATTGGCGTGAACCACGACCCCGGGCATCCGTTGGGGGGCGCCCGCAATTCGGCTGCTGTAGGGGGTTTGGAATAAGTCGTTGATACTTTCTGCCGTTGCTCCCACCAGGACGACGCGATCGCGCAATGCCTCTGGGGGCAGGCGATCGGCGAGCAGATCGGCGATCGAAAAAGTCGCGAACCGATCGGAGGTCCGGCGAAAATCGAGCAGGATTTGATAGCCCCCCGCGTTGGCTCTCACATAACCTCCATCGTCCGGCTTGAAGGCGGTCAGGGTCGTTTTTCCCAGGTCGATGCGATCGCGATCGCGCCCTTGGGCTTCGATTCCTTCCGCTTGTAAATACACCAGGGCTAATTTCACCGCCAAACTCAGTTGCAACGATCCGTCTTCTCCCCTCACGGAAAGCAAGGCGCGGCGCACGGTTCCGTCCCCGTCTAACACTTGATCCGCAAAGCCGACTCGACCCCGTTCGGCCAAAATCGGCGGCGGTTCGACTCGTTCGCCGACCACTTTTTCAATCCCGATTAAAGAAGGCGTACTTTGATACACTTGGGCTAATTGTGTATATCCCGGTTCCACGGGCAAATTCCGATAGAGATCCAAGCCGATCGCCCTCGGGTTTCGAGCCGCAATTTTGGCGATCGCCCGGGCTAAAACTGCGTCAGAGAGAGGGTATTCGCCGATCGCCTCTAAATCCGCTTCGTCGATCGACACGATCGCGATTCTCGGATCGACCGCTTCGAGGGGACGCAGTTGGAACCAGCGATCGAGCAACACCCATTCGGCCCCTTGCAGCCAGCCCGTCGAGCGCAAGGCGATCGTCCCCATTGTCGCCACGACGGCGATCGCGGCGATCCAGCCTCGACCCAAATGCACGTTTTTCGTGCGTTCCCGCGCCCGTTGGCGCGCCCGTCCTAAAATCTCGTGCGCTTCCCGGGCCGCTTCCAAGGCAAATTGTGCTTTTTCCCGTTGCCCTCGTTCCACCGCTAAATCCGTTTCGACCCCCCGTTTTTCCAGATCTTGACTCGCGCTGAGAAAGCGATAGTCGAGATTGCTCAGTTGTTTGTTCGCCGACCACGCCAGAGCCTCTTGCAATGCCAATCCCCGCAATAATTGCGATTCGTCTTCGCCTTTCGAGGCGATCCAGGTGTTAAATTGGGTCGCGTAGGGGCGCAAGTTTTCTAATTGGTGGGCGACCCATTCGGTATTAAATACGGCAGCGTAAATCGGGTTTTTTACACTCAAGTATCCAGCTCGATTTTCGACTAAACCCGAGAGTAATAACTCGATTTGTTCGTGAGAATCGTCCGTTTCTATGCGCTCTCCGGCGAGGATGCGTTGGTATAGTCCGAGCAGTCTTCCCGCCAGTTCTTGGTTGTAGAGAATGCGGTTGGCGATCGTTCGTAAATGTTGCGGTTCGTCTTGGGATTGCCAACGCTCGATGATGCGCGATCGCACGAGTTCGGAAATCGGCGATCGCGCCCCGGCTTCTACGGCTAGCTGACAGAGTTTTTGGGTTAAAAAGGGTTGTCCTCCACTCCAATGCAAAATTTCAGTAAGTTGTTTTTGCCTTTCCTCCGGCGGGCGATCGTCTTGCAAACCGCCAGCCAGGGGTGCCGCTTCCTTTAAGGTAAATCCATTGAGGGCGATCGCTTTACCAATATTAAAAGGCGTTCGGTTTTTGTCGCGGATTAAATCCGCAGGATTCGCAACCCCGAAAATAGCAAATGCAATCCGATCGTAGTCGCGATCGAATGCCCGTTGGTTGTAACAAAATCGAATAAATGCAAAAAAATCATCGACGGAAAACGGCAAGCTCATCGTGCTATCTATTTCGTCGATAAAGACAAACAACCGAGTTTGCGGAAACTCCACCAATAACACTTCCGCCACAAATTGACTCAAACGCTGTAAAACGGGCAAGTCGGCGCGATCGTTCCACCAGCTTTTTAAATTAACTTTCCCCAGTAACTTAAACCCCATCCACAGTTGCGAAACAACCCCTTTATACCATTGCTCTGCCGTAACGTTATTGCTCCCCACTCCAGTCAAATCTAACGCCGCACAGACGAATCCTTCGGCTTCGAGACGATCTTTTGCCCGAACTAATAACGACGATTTTCCCATTTGTCTCGAATTGAGAACGTAGCAAAATTCGCCCTTTTTTAAGGCACTATACAGGTCGCGATCGGCTTTTCTATTAATATAACTTCGATCGTTAACTGTAAGACTTCCACCAACTTGATAGCGCATAGATGACCTAACTTTAAATCATTTCAACAATCTTGTTATTTTGGATTAACATTCTGCCTATTAGAAAACAAAAAACTCACGATCGAACAATAACGATCGCCGAGTTTACGCTACAATACTCTCAATTGAAGATCGACATGACGCCGCGAACAAAAACAGGCAATCGCTCGTTTGAATGGATTGTTTTTATCAGTCGCCATGAAATCCTTTGAAGAACAATTACAAATCACCGAAGATTTGGTTTTCCAGAAAACGGGAGAGCATCTGAATGATTTACAACGAATAATACTCCATGAATCTTGGCAGGAAACCAAAAAGACTTACGACCAAATTGCTAAAGAATGCGGCTATTCTGCTAATTATATAAAACAAGGGGTCGGCCCCAAATTATGGAAGCTCCTGTCTAAAGCCTTCGGCGAAAAAGTGACAAAAACTAACGTCCGTTCGGCGATCGAGCGCTATATTCTCGATGCTACTAAAGTCGATCTAGACCCTCTGTCTAATCCGGATTGTTTTGTTGACAAATTGGGCGATCGCAACCCGCAAGATCGCGGAAAATTCAGTCGCGGAGAATTCAGTCCCATTCAACCTCAACCCTTTGAACTTGAATTAGAATGGCCTCAAAATAGCGTTCCTCTCGACTCTCCTTTTTATATCGAACGAGTTCCTTATGAATCTCAGTGCGATCGCGAAATCGAAAAAGCAGGCGGTTTTATTCGGATTAAAGCACCCCGACAAATGGGCAAAAGTTCGATGATGAATCGTATTCTAGCACGAGCGAAACAGAAAGGTTATACCACCGGATTACTCCACTTTCAGCAAATTGAAGCAACAGCTCTTATCGATCTCAATCGCTTGTTACGTTGGTTTTGTTCTAATTTAGCATTACAACTCGGCCTTAAACCAAATTTAGATACCTTTTGGGATGAAGACCTCGGCAGTAAAATGAGTTGTACTTTATATCTCGAAGCCTATCTATTGAATTCCATAAAAACCCCCTTCATTTTAGCTTTAGAAGAAGTCAACCAAATTATCGAACATCCCGATCTTGCCAAAGAGTTTCTAACCTTACTTCGATTTTGGTACGAACGGACTAAAATGGACGCGACCTGGCAGAAACTACGCTTGATTATGGTTCACTCTACCGAAATTTACATTCCTTTAGATATCAATCAATCTCCATTAAACATCGGCTTGCGCGTCGAACTCGAACCCTTTGATATCTACCAAGTTTCCGATTTAATTCGTCGTCACCACCTCGATCTTAGAACCGAGCAAATTGATCAATTAATGGAATTAGTGGCCGGACATCCTTATCTCATTCGTTTGAGCCTTTACCATTTAGCAAAAGGCGATCTATCTTGGCGAGGACTGATCGAAAATGCCTCTACAGATTCGGGAATTTACGGAGAAGTTTTACACCGAAATTTACGCTACCTACAGCAAAATTCCGATCTCGCTCGTGCCTTTATTCGAGTTCTTCAAACTGACGATCCGATTGAGTTAGAACAGGTAGAAGTTTTCAAGTTGTACAGCATGGGTTTGGTAAATTTAGTTGGCAACCAAGTGACGGTAAGCTGTGATTTATATCGGCAATATTTCCGCGATCGCCTCCTTAGCCAATTGAATCAATAGATCCGATCTATTGCAATTATCCTGTTTCTTCATCGATCTTTTTGTAACTGTTTAGCACAATAGCGAGATTCAGAAATTAAATCCCCGTAGGGTTTAAAATAGCGTTCGATGCATCGCAACATCCCTATATTTTCCGTAGCAACGGCTGCAGTTGCATAAGGAATTCCACTGTCAATTTGTCGGCGAACGGATTCGGTTAATAAGGCAAATCCACGACCGAATTTTTGAAACGGTCTTTCGACAAACATGGTGGAATAACGAATTGTATCCGAGGCGATTCGATGAGTAATCGTCCAGCCAATGACTTCTCGTTGATAGCGCAATCCTAAACTATTAATCGATTCCAAACGCGGATCGTTACTAAATGGTGTCAAAGCATCCGGATATTGCTGGCGTTCTAAAATCCGTTTTCGTTCGCGATCGCTTAATTCAATCCAGGGAAAAATGGTAAACTTTTCTGGAAGAGAATATCGATAGACCCAAGGAGCCTGTTTGAGTCGATCGATGCTCGTTTTTGTTAAAACAAAACTCGATCGAGGAGGTTGCCAATTTTGGTTTTTCAAAATGGATTCTAGGGCTAATTGTGTCATCGCTGTCGTGCGATATTTAACACTAATGTGAATGCAGCCGATTTTTGCTAAAAATCTTTCGAGATTTCGCAACAATCGCGCGCCAATTCCTTCTCGACGGTATTGGGGTAAAACTAAAAAAGAAATAATTTCAGCCGTTTGTTGATGATGGCTATAGTTCGCTAAAATTAAGCCGACCAGTTGTCCTGCAATTGAAGCAGATATCCCATAAGTTATGCCGCGATCGCCTTCCGACGATCGCCGATCTTGAATTCGAGGATAAGTAAACAGATCGAGCTGACCCAAATTCATCGGAGTTATGTTATAAACAAACTGATATTTGACTTGATTTTCTGGAATCGCAATCGGGCGATCGTTCATTGCATTTGAAGGTTGAGGAAATTGAGTCATTACTGGCGGGGTCATCATGGCGATCGCTCCCTCGAATCAATAGCTTTGCTCTTCCATCTCTAGGATGGCTCACCCTAGAAAAACTGCAAATATAGAAAAGTTGATAAAAGTTGATATCTTTCACCTATTTTAGGATTGAAGTTGAAACGGGCGATCGCCCCCAAACGTAGCAACAATAGGAGTCCTTATGGTTTACCTCCCCGCTCTCCTAGAATTAGACCTGCAATTGAGTGACGAGCAATTTTTCCAGCTCTGCCAACAACACCGCGACTTAAAATTTGAACGCACGGCGAACGGAAAACTCGCAATTATGCCACCGACCGGAGGAATAACGAGCAATCGCAACGCCGAGCTAATTTACCAACTAATGGCGTGGAATCGGCAAACAAAACTCGGCAAAGTCTTTGATTCTTCCGGCGGATTTAAACTGCCTAACGGGGCCAACCGTTCTCCCGATGCGTCTTGGGTTCGTCTCGAACGCTGGAACGCTTTAACTGCCGAAGAACAGGCGAAATTCGTCCCTTTGTGTCCCGATGTGGTCGTGGAATTGCGATCGCCTTCCGACGACTTGAACAAGCTACAAGCTAAAATGCAAGAATATCGCGAAAATGGAGCCGAACTCGGTTGGTTAATCGACCCAGAACGGCAAATCGTAGAAATTTATCGACCGCATCGAGAACCCGAATTTTTATCCTCTCCCAAAACACTTTCTGGTGAAACAATTTTGCCGGACTTTGAGTTAGATTTGACTGAAATTTTATAGAGCAGTAAAAAAGTTATCAAAACCGAAAAAGGACGGGCAGTTTTCCCGTCCTTGCCGATATTCAAGCCAACTTCACTCAACGGTGATTAAACTTAAGCGATCGGAATCGAGAAGTCAATCTCGGCACTGTTGAAACCACCGATGTCGAAACTGCTACTGTACAGGTCGAAACTTCCGTTATTGATGTCAATATTGTCACTCCACACCGGACCGAATTCTACGTCATCACTAAAGTCAAAAGGCCAGATCGATACATCGTAACCCGCCGATCCTTCCAAAGCGGTTAAGGGAATATCCAACTCGTACTCAACTGAGGTCGTATTGTTCAGTATCGGATCGATATTCACCGTTCCCGTAATATCGACTTTGCCATCTCCATTCGTATCTTGTGGCGTAATTTGTAAGTCGGTTCCGACGGTGAAAGGTACTGGATTGGCATACCCTTCCACATTCAATTCCCCGGTCAATTCATCGACAGTCAAATCTAGATCTTGCGCCAGATAGAAATCCCCGGTAAATGAGGCATCAAATAAGTTCCAATTGGCATAAGCAATGCCGAGATCTAAATTGCCTTCAATAACATAATCGAGGGCTTCGGCGGCAGCACTCAGATAAGGAATACCCGCTTCAGAAAGCGCCGTTAACAAGACCTTATCCAAATCTAAACTCGCATCTAAGAATAGGTCGCTCTTGTAACCGGAAAGACTGTTGCTGCTGGCGCGATCGCCTTCAATATCGATGTTGGGAGTATAACCGGAAATATCCCCAAATCCACCCGTTTCATACCCAAATGAACCGATAGTAAAACTATCGTTTTCAATTTCGTCGAAGGAGAAATTCATATCCTCCGTATCGAACTGGAAGTTAAACGACTCGTCGATATCGACTGCACTAATATCATAGGTGTAGTCGTCGATTTTGTAGTCGATTGTTACCCAGCCTCCGGCATAAATCTCAAAGAGAAAATCGAGGTAAGCGGACAGTCGGGGTGTGGTCGTTTCAAAGTTAGCCGTATCGGCGAGAGAAAATCCCGAAGACAGGGTAATCGTTTGACCGGAACTGATGGATTCTGGAAGGTCAACCCAGACATCGATAGGCAATTCGGAATCAATACTTCCCGAGTCGATCGCATATCCCGTATTTAAGCCAATACCGCCATAAGTTCCCGCCCCAACTTCGACAAAACCAAAGTCTTTTGACGGGGTAATATCCCAAGTAATTTTGTCGGTACCAATCAAGTCTTGTAAGGGCGACCAATTCCACTCTAACTGTGTGGAAGAACCACTATCCCAAACACTTTGACCCGTACTCGAAAAGTCGAGACTAAAAACGCTCTGCGTTCCTTTGTAATATGCTAGTTTGCCGTCATCAGAACCGACGACTAAATCGAGATAGCCATCATCGTCGATATCGGCAAAACTCGGACGGGCATGGTCGCCGACATCAATGCTGTTAAACGGGTTGTTACTGCCTGTTTGCTCGTTGAAGATGCCGTTATCGTTACGGAAATATTTAATCTTGCCGTCGTTTGCTCCTACTGCTGCATCGGTATCTCCATCTCCATCGATATCGGCAAAGGCCACATCGGGAGTGACGGGAATGTTATTTTGGAAGGGATTGTTGTTGCTGTCTTCGGTAAAAGTACCGCCGTCGTTGCGATAGTAGTTAATCGAGTAATCGCTGTCTTTTACATCGGGAATGAAAGCATCTAAATCCCCATCTTCGTCGATATCTGCAAAGGATGGATTGAATCCAGTGATGGTGTCAAAGGGATTTGCGCTTCCCGTTTTTTCGACAAAACTACCGTTATTATTTTGGTAGTAGTAGATCTCATTGAGATTGTCGCCAATAATGGCATCTAAATCGCCGTCGTTGTCGATATCTGCAAAAGTAGGATTGGCGCCAGTATCGGGAAGATTGACACTTTTGAGTGGATTGAGATTGTTGTCGGGGACAAAGCTACCATTGTTGTTGGAGAAATAAGCGATAGTTCCGTCCGATCGCCCGACAAAAGCATCCATATCTCCATCGCGATCGATATCTGCAAATGTTGGGTGGGAATAGTCACCGACATCGATCGGATTGAAGGGACTATCTGTCCCATATTGCCCGATGACATTGGTAAATTGACTTTTTTCGAGAACGACCGTTACTTCATCGGTTAAACTTTGGTTGAATCCGTCAGCAACTTGAATGTTTAAGTTGTATTCGTCGGCCCCATTCGATCGCAGTCCGACGGCATCGGCGATAATAATTTTGCCATCAACTGTAATATCGAAATAGTTTTGACCTGTTCCGCCAACGACACTGAAAATCGGATTTTGTCCATTTTCATCGCTTGCGGGAACTCGCGCGACGATCGTACCGTTGTTGTTGTTTTCGTCGTGGAAAATAAAGGTTTCGTTGTCGTCGATCGCGATTTCCGGCGCTTCGTTCCCGTCTTCAATGGCGATCGCCACGTCGGTTGTGGCGGTTTCTCCCCGCGCGTCGATCGCCTTGAGGGTGAGAGTATAACTATTCTGAGTTTCGTAGTCGAGTTCGCGTCCGTCGGCGATCGTAATTTCCCCGGTGTTTTCGTCAATGGTAAAAGCGTCCCGTTCGTTCCCACTGACGATTTTGTAGGCGATCGTGTCCGCTTCGGGATCCGTCGCACTCACGGTTCCGACGACGGCTCCATCATGCGGATTTTCGCCAATACTGAAACTCGTCGATCCGGAAAAACTCGGTGCTTCATTGACATCGCTGACATGAACGGTAACGTATTTGCTTAAGGTCTGCCCGGTCGCGTCGGTGGCTTCGACGAACAGTTGGTGTAAATCGACGGTTTCGCGATCGAGTTGGCTGCTGTCGGCGACGGAAAGCTCTCCAGTGAGACTGTCGATCGCGAAAATCCCGTCACTGTTGCCTTGGACGATTTGGTAAGCATTGCTGCTGGCTGGATTGGCGATCGCCACGCTACCCACCACCGTCCCATTCTCACTATGCTCTTCGATGCCGAACGCCTCACTCACAATAATATCAGTCTCAAGATCGAGACTCGTGACATTTTGTAAGGTTACCAAATCATTTCCGGCAAGAGAGAGAGTTCCGGTGGCACTGTCGAACGCCAGTTGATCGAAATTGGCAGTTTGTTCCAACGTCGCCGACAAGACGAGGCGATCGCCTTCTGCCAAGTTGAAATCTTGAACGGTATCGCCGCCGTCTGCGATCTCGGTCAGCCAGAAATAATCGGCTCCCCCTTCTCCAAATACCACGTCACCGCCTTCTTTCCCGACGATGATGTCATCTCCCGAACCGCCCTTAATAATATCGTTGTAGAGACCGCCGACTAACAGATCGTCATCACTCGACCCGGAAAGCTGCTCGCCGATTCCCAGTTCCCAACTTCCCGCCTCGAATACAAAGTAGCTCACATTTTCCGTGGTGTGACTGCCGTCTTTATATTCCGCCTCTTCTAAAAATGTGGTGAAACTGTCGCTGTCGATCGCCGTAATCCTAGTGGTAGACGGATCGGCCCCGTTGTAAGACAGGGTAGGCAGAAACACCACCGGATTCGTATAGCTATTTTGGAGGTCGATGGTCTGGCTGTTCTGGTTGAAGTTATTAATCTGTCCGAACTCGCCGATAACCGTCCCGTTGACATCGGTCAGCAGTCCCTCGCCTTCCAACGCCAGAAAATTGACGACTTCGTTAGCGTGATCGACTTCGGTATCGTGACTTTGGTCTTCTTCGATTTTGACGTCTACACTGTCGGTTCCCAAGTTGCGGTAGCGCACCCCCGCCGGATCTGACCCGTTATAGCTCGCCATCGCTGCCATCAATTCCGGGGCTTCGGCAAACTCCGAGGAGAGGGCGATCGTCGAAAAGTTTTGATTGACACTCGTTCCCGTACTCCCGGCTTCAAACAAATGACCGTCCCAATTTCCCTCGGCGGCATCCAACGCCAGCCAACCTACCGATTCGAGTGCGTGTCCGTTTTGCAAGGCTTCTTCTTCTTCCATCGCCAGGGAGAACCCCGTCGAACTGATATTGTTCTGGCGGGTACGGACAAACTCGGTATCGTTGTTCGTCTGTACCTGACTGAAAATAACAGGAGTGCTACCGAAGCTCGAACTGAAGTTAACGGAGGTAAAGCCTTGGTTGGTTAAGTTGCTCGTGTCGAGTTTGCCGACTTCTAGTTTAAAAGTATCTTGGGTCATGACGGTTTCCTCCCTTTTATTCTGCGGCGGTATCTTTTAACTCCAGCATGGCCTCGGAGAACAAAAGTGCAAATATAGAAAAGTTGATAAAAGTTGAGGTGTTCGCGGGTCAAAAAAAAGGCGCGATCGCGGGCGATCGACCGGGAAGTTGATAAAAAGTAATAAAATTTGAGATCTTTTTGAGATCTTGAGGTTTCGATCGCCAACAAGATCCGAGAAATAGCAAAACCTAACTGAGAATTGGGAATACTAAGGGATTATAGCCTTGCTTTCGTTAAGAATCTTAATTAAAAGGCGATTCTGGGAACAAGGCGATCGCCATACATCAAAATATCGATAAATTAGCCCCCCTTTCCAAGGGGGGTTGGGGGGATTCTACCCGCGATCGCCATACATCAAAATATTAATAAACTAGCCCCCCTTTCCAAGGGGGGTTGGGGGGATTCTACGCCTAATCGCCCCTTAGTAGAGTCGCCGAAAATCCCCTCTGAAAGAAGAATCAATCTCCACTAAAATACAACTAACAATATTTTAATCCCTATAATTCATCCGAAAGCCAAGGGGGTATCGTCGCAAGATGTAACAACTCCAACTTTCACCTCCCCTCCAATCCAAAACTTGTCTCCATTGCTAAACAAATGCGGCAAAATCCCACACCTGCTGAGAAAAAACTTTGGCAGGAGTGCTTGCGACATTTTCCCTTGCGTATTTTGAGACAACGCCCCATTGATAACTTTATTGTTGATTTTTATTGTGCGAGTTTGAAGTTGGTTATTGAAATTGATGGGGACAGTCATTTTACCCAACAGGGTCAAGACTATGATGAAGAGAGGACGCGGATTTTAGAAGGGTACGGGATAACGGTAGTTAGGTTTACTAATGTTGATGTGTTGCAGAATATTGAGGGGGTTTGTCAGGAGTTAGAGCGCTGGATACCCCCAACCCCCCTTAAGAAGGGGGACTTTTAAGAGAGGATGTTATCTGTGGGAAAAAGGGCGATCGCTCTCTCTGGAACCCAGATAAAAAATGAAAGCTATTCTTCATCCTCAAATATTACCGGCCAAATTTCTTCTACAACTAATTCCCATTCAGGAAGTAATTCCGGCACAGTTAAAATGTCACCATTGCCCAAAGTTTGTACCGAAGCATCGGGACGGTAAACTTCAAGTAGGCAAGTATCGGGATCGATTAAAATAGCAATTTGTACGCCTTGGTCGAGATAAATTTTTATTTTTTCCCGCAACTTTTTCAGACGATCGCTTTGAGATTTGACTTCTACCACTAAATCGGGAACGAGAGTAGCAAAATAGCGAACGCTTCTGGGTAAGCGATCGCGCAAAACAAAAGATACATCGGGTGCTTTTAAGTCGCTATTCGGTAAAATAAACCCACCAGCCGAGTCGAATACGCGACCGAGACGACGTGGTTTGACCCAATTGCGAAGTTGACTGGCAAATTCTAGGGAGACTTCACTTGCCACAATATCTGATGGCCCCATAACAATAATGCTACCTTCTTCCAGTTCGAGTTGGCAGTCAAAACCAGCGTCGCTGAGGATTGACTCAATCCGTTCCACGTCTTTTACAGTCATTTCAGGCATAGTGGAAAACTCCAATTGCGCTCCGATAATTTATTGTAACAGTAAAATAGCGATCGCTCTCTTAGGAAAAAGGCGATCGCACTCTGAAAAAAACAGGCGATCGTACTCTGGGAAAAAGGCGATCGCTCTCTTAGGAAAAAGGCGATCGTACTCTGGGAAAAAGGCGATCGTATTTCTGTAGGTAAAAGCGATCGCTCTCTGGAAAAAGGGCGATCGCACTCTGGGAAAAAGGCGATCGCTCTTTGAAAAAAACAGGGGATCGAGCGGTAATGTAGGGGCGATTCGCGAATCGCCCCTACAACAAATCCCGCTTTTTGGAAAAGGATCGCATTTCTGGGAGGGCGATCGCGCTTATTGGAAAAAGGCGATCGCTCTTTGAGGGAAAAGGCGATCGCTCTTTCGGAAAGAACCATTCCCACTACAATAGTCAAACAGAGAGACTCAAACTTAGTGCAAGCCCACGCGAGTGATGACCCCACCGTCTGAATTAGAGAGCGTCCCCCAACAAGATCCGCCGAAACTGTACGATCCGGCGGACTACGAATCGAACGACGATCCCGACTACGACCCCTATCTCGACGAAATCCCCGACGAAGTTGAGATGTCGCTGTTCGATCATCTCGAAGAACTGAGATCGCGGCTATTTTACGCGATCGCCGCGATCGCCGTCGGATTTGTGGGGTGTTTTGTCTTTGTTAAACCCCTCGTCCGCTTGCTGGAAATTCCGGCCCGTGGCGTCACCTTCCTCCAACTCTCTCCTGGGGAATATTTCTTCGTCACGGTCAAAGTCGCCGGGTATAGCGGCTTAATTCTCGCCAGTCCCTTCGTCCTTTACCAAATCCTCCAGTTCGTGCTTCCCGGGTTGACCCGTCGGGAACGGCGCATTATCGGCCCGATCGTGTTCGGATCGGCCTTTTTGTTCCTTTTGGGGTTAGGATTTGCCTATATTGCCCTGATTCCCGCCGCTTTGCAGTTTTTTACCAATTATGGCGCGGGAGTGGTCGATCAAATGTGGTCGATCGAGCGATACTTTGAATTTGTCTTATTACTGCTCTTTTCGACGGGAATCGCCTTTCAAATTCCCGTGATCCAACTCCTTTTAGGTACCCTCGGAATTGTTTCTTCGCAAAAAATGCTTTCTGGGTGGCGCTACGTCATTCTTGGCGCGGCGATTTTAGGCGCTATTTTAACCCCTTCGACCGACCCCCTCACCCAATGTCTCCTCGGTGGCGCGGTGGTCGGCTTGTATTTCGGGGGAATTGGGTTGGTGAAGGTGTTCGGACGTTAATCAGAAAAGATGAAGGGCGCCAAAACAGGCGCCCTTATTGTCTTTAGTGACCAGTTAGCAGAGGAGAATTAACAAGCGATCGCCTCGATGGGGAAACGAGAACGAGAATTCAAGCGGGTATCCGGTTCGGACCACACCAGAGGAACGGACTCCCAGGTCTCGGGGAAGGGTTGGCGGCGGGAGACTTGCGCGGCGCGTTCGTAGTGAGAAAACGCCCGTGATAGATTGGTCAGTCGATCGCCCCCGAGACGATCGCTATACATGAGCGCGAGATTGTTGTGAATGGGGGCGCGAGCTTGGGGAAAACGATCGCATTTTAAAACATCTAAAGCCAGTTCGCAACAGGCGATCGCCGTTTCGGTATTTTCCCCGCGATCGCCGATCGCACTTTCCCCAATCGCCTCGCCCAAATTAACGAGAACCGCCGCCAATTTCAGCGCTTCAAGGGAATTTAACTCGGGGGAAACTCGACCGACCCACTGTCGCAAAAGAGCGAGCCAAGAGGGATCGAAGATCGCTAAATACTCCGACCATTCGGCGGGAACGGCGCCGCCTCCAGTAAGGGTTTCCCAGCTCATTTGTAACAGGCGACCCCACGATCGCTCTTGCGGGTTATCGCCGAGTAAATTTTGCCAAATTCCACTACCGTGGGAACTTAAAACCACTGGAGCGATCGCCCCACCGCGATCGCCGTGGCGGGAGCCCGTTCCCTTAAACCGTTGTCGTTCGGGGAATAAGGGGTGAACCGCGCGAGGCTCAAAGGTATTTTTTAAACTCGGTTGTTGCATGATTAAATACTCCTTCAATTAAAAAAGGCAAAAAATGCCGCTTCAATCGGGCATCACTCGGGTTGAGAAAAAATTATTAATTCCCGATCCAAACGATCGTTCTTGCGAGAGAAAATTGGCAATCTTAAATCAATTGACTCCGGTTGAGCGCGATCGAGTTCCCTAAAATCCGAGGGGATAGGAACGATCGCTCGATTGGGATCTACCCTCTCCGACTTTCAATATTTATACCGTAGTCTTTTTTACGATTTCACCGTTTAAATTTTAGTTTAAGTTTTTGTTTTAATTTCGAGTGAACGAACTCCGCGATCGCCGCCCCGGGCGGATTCTTCTCACTCTATATCCCAATCGCCATCGACAAACATTTCCAGACGATCCAAATCCCGTTCTAACGCGGTCAAACAAGCGACGATCGCCTGCGACACCTCACCGACCTCAACGCTATCACTTTGTGCCTCCGAACCGAGGCGTTCGATTTCGGCAGCACTCGCCGCAATCCCTCGGGCGCCGACATTGCCCGCCGATCCTTTTAAGCGATGGGCTTTGTGGGCGATCGCCTCCGGGTCTCGTTCCCGAATCGCCGCCGCCAACTCGCTCAAATCCGAGCGGGCGTGTTCCAAAAAAGCCACCAGCAAACGACGTTGTAACGGTCGTTTTCCCCGAGATAAATTATCCAACCGCGCCCGGTCGAGCAGTAAATTCGGCGTAGAGAGCGCCCCCGCCGGGCGATCGCCGGGAACGGTGGGAGACGAAGGACTCCAACGGTGCAGAATCCGTGCTAACTCTTCCAATTCCACGGGTTTGCTCAAATAATCGTCCATTCCCGCCGCCAAACACTTCTCCCGCTCTTCCGTCATCGCGTGAGCCGTCATGGCGATCGTCACCGTATGGCGATCGCCGTCTCCTTCGCGCTTGCGTAACTCCGCCGTCGCCCGATAACCGTCACACACGGGCATCTGGCAATCCATCAACACGATATCGTAATGACATTGCGCCAGGCGCTCGAGGGCTTCCTGACCGTTCGCCACGCAATCGCCCTCATACCCTAACGCTTCGAGTTGATTGAGAATCACTTGCTGGTTGACCGGATGATCCTCCGCGATCAAAATTTTGAGCCCGGACCGACGCGATCGCGCCCCCACACTGCCCGACGCCGACCGTTCGCGGCGATCCTCCCCCAGAGACCCGACGCGAACGCCCGACGATCCCACCGCCACCGCCGCCGTCTCGATCGCCCTCGACCGCAGAACCTCCACCAACTTCTCAAACAACTTCGACGCCTTCACGGGTTTGAGCAAATAATGATTCGACCCAGGACCGAGCAACTCTTCGACGCGATCGCGCTCTTGCAGAGAACTCATCAAAATCACCCGAGTCCGCCCCAGCTCACCCCCGACGATCGCCTCGAAAACTGAACCCGAAGAGTCCCGATCCGCCAACGGAACCTCCAACAACACCGCATCGTAAGCGCGATCGCGCCGCCTCGACCGTTGCAGTGCCTCTCTCGCCAACTCCACAGAAGCCACCGCATCCGAATGCATTCCCCAAGAATGAGCCAAATACTGCACCACCTGCCGCGTTCGGGGATGCTGCGCCACCACCAACAACCGCCGCCCCGCCAAATCCAACGGAACCGGAGGCGACAGGGCCTGACGTTGTTTGCCAAACTCCGCCGTAAACCAAAACTTAGAACCGACCCCCAGACGACTTTCAACCCCAATTTGACCGCCCATCAACTCGGTCAACTGCTTGCAAATCGCCAATCCCAAGCCAGTCCCGCCATATTCCCGACTCGCCGACGCATCCACCTGAGAAAACGAGCGAAATAATTTTTGCTGATTTTCCTCGGAAATCCCCACCCCGGTATCGGCGACGAAGAAGCGCAACAAGACCCCCTCTTGGGTTTCCTTTTCCCACGCCACCTGAACCATGACCTCGCCGCGTTCGGTAAATTTAATCGCATTACCGACTAAATTGAGCAGGATCTGACGCAGACGCACCGGATCGCCGTGTAAGTGGCGCGGAACCTGGCTGTACACCAACACCACCAACTCCAGCCCTTTCATTTCCGCTTGGGCGGCGAGCAGTTCGACCACTTCTTCTATACATTCGTCCAAATTGAAATCGATGCAGTCGAGTTGCATTTGTCCCGCCTCTAACTTAGAGAAGTCGAGGATATCGTTAATCACCCCGAGCAGGTGAACCGCACTATTTTGAATAATTTGGGCGTAATCTTGCTGTTTGGGACTCAGTTCGGTTTGATAGAGCAGTCTCGCCATTCCCAACACCCCATTCATCGGGGTACGGATTTCGTGGCTCATGTTGGCGAGAAACTGGGAGCGGATCGAGAGGGCTTCGAGGGCGGCTTCGCGGGCGGCGACGAGGGCTTGTTCGTATTCTTTGCGATCGCTGATATCGCGGTGAATGCCGATCGCCCGTAATGGATTGCCCCGGGCGTCTCGCTTCCAGACTTTGCCCCGTCCGAGAATCCATTTCCACTCGCCGGATTTGGTTTTAATCCGATATTCGGTTTCGTAAATGGGGGTGCGTCCTTGTAAATGATCGCTCAAGACCGCTTTCATGCGATCGATGTCGTCGGGATGAATGGATTGCTCGAAGGAATGGGCGTGGGTTTCGAGTTCCCCTTCTTCGTAACCGAGGATCGCCGTCCACTGGGGACTGAAATAAAGTTCTCCCGTGGCGATATTCCAATCCCACAGCCCTTGTTCGGTTCCTTCTAAGGCAAATTGCAAGCGTTCCTCACTTTCGCGCAAGGCTTCTTCGGCTTGTTTGCGATCGGTAATATCCATCATCAAACCGTCCCAGAGGATATCGCCGTTCGCTTGTTTTTCCGGTCGCGAGGAGGCACAAATCCATTTAATTTGGTTGGAGGGAGTGACGATCCGCCCTTCCCAGTACCACTGCGTGAGGGTTCGAGCGGATTCGAGGATCGATCGCCGCCACTCGACCCGGTCTTCGGGATGGATCAGATCGACGATCGCCCCGGCGTCGGCTTCGATTTGGGCGGGCGGTCGCTCGCAAATCTCCTCACACCCGGAACTGATGAAGGGAAACCGCATCGAACCGTCGTTGTGGAGAACAAATTGATAGAGCGTTCCCGGGACGTTTTTCGCCAACCGTTGCAAGCGGGCTTCGCTATCTCGCAGGGCATTTTCGATGGTTTGGCGATCGCCGATCTCCCGTTGTAATTGGGCGTTGGCTTCCCAAAGGGCCGCCGTGCGTTCGCCGACGGTTTTTTCTAATTGCTGTTGGTATAGGCACAATTGCGATGGGCTGTGGGCGTCGTCGTCGATCGTCGGTCCGAAGGCGATCGCGAATTGAATCGCGCCGTTGTCGTCGCGTATGGCTTTAAACGAAACCGTCGCGATCCCGCAACGGTCGTCCTCGTGGTGAAACTCGAATTCGCTGCGAACGACGGTTCCAGCGATCGCCTGTTGGAAGGCTTGGCGGGTTTTTTCGGCGAAGGTCTCGGCGAGGGGTTGGCGAAGCGTCTCCCCAGGAGAATCGTCGCGATCGCCCGGTGCGGCGTTCCACCAGGGAATTTGCCAAAATAAACGACCGATCGCCTCGTCCCGGGTCAACTGAGCCAAATCGAGCGCCGCTTGGTTAATGTCTAATACTTTGCCGTCGGGTTGGAGAACGGCGATCGATTCCGGGGCAGTCTCAAAAATAGCTTGAAAACGACGGTCGCGATCGCGGAACGTGCGCTTGGCGCTTAGCGAGTCTGAAGGAGTATCGCCCTCGCCGATCCCTTTCTCGTCTTCGGGGTGTTCGGGGGTCGATCCCACGAATTGGCGAACGCTTCGAGGGATGGCCACGCCCACCGCTAACGCCGTTAAAGCGCCGAGTAACTCCACTGCCAGCCACAGCCGTTCGTGGGATCGACCCCCGCCCGCGAGATCGATCGCGATCGCCAGCACGCAGACCGACGCCCATAAGCCTAGGGATCCGAGAAACGGTCGCCACCGACTCGCTTGGGGTTTGAACGACCAGTAAGCGCACGCCAAGGCGATCGAACACCCGGCGAGGGCGATCGTCGTCCGAGCGATCGGCTGTAGGGTCGAGAGGGCGGGTGACAGTGTCGAACCCAGAGAGTTGGTCTCGATCGCTGCGATTAAAAGGAGAAATATTACCATTTATTACCCGACGGTTAGATAGGGATATCGTTAAGATTTGTGGCTGAGTTCGTTTATATTTTAAAATTCCCCTTCTTTTTGAGAAGTCTCTGCATTGACGATCGCTCGCCCACCCCAGCGATCGCGATCGCCCACTCCCGGCGGCAGCGCGATCGCCGTCGTGCTCCGTTGACGGGGTTGGCGTCTTCCTCCTGCCGTCTCTTCCTTTCCCTATTTCGATCTCGGTTGCACTCTCGCTTTCAAGCCACTGATGGGACGGTGTCCGGCGCGGCGATTCTCCTGGGGAGATGCTTCGCGAACGCCCGGTTTTCCCCCAAGCGAGTTGGTGATATTTTACTCGATCGCGCCACGTTTCAATCCCGCGCAACGGGCGCGATCTCGATCGGCTTGTTTCCTTCAAAAGACGACTCAAATCTCGGTTATCGCCTTTTTAACGGGGGCGTTCTACCTTCCCTTCCTTCCCCGGATTAATTGCAAGCATAAAAAAAATTAAGGGAAGCACTTTTGAGCGAAGATCGAGTCTAAGTCCGAGCAGATCGGCAAACGGGCGTTCGCGAAGCGTCTCCCCAGGAGAATCGCCCTCCCCGCCGTTCTCCCCCACTCGATCGTTTCGACGAGCGACAAAAATCGCAATATTTTTTTTAATAATTAACAATAATTAACAATAATTTTTAAATTATTTTGAAAAATTTTTCAGAAACTTCTCACCGGAGAAATTCGTCTTTTTTCTCTAACAAAACTTTTTATACAAATATGACTCGGAGTCGCGACGAGTGATTACTCTAATTTTGGTGCATCCGCAAAGTCTGAGTCCTTCTCAAACCTGGAGTTTCGGCGATCGAGACGTGATTCGCGTCGGGCGATCGCCAGATAACGACGTCGTTCTCTATAGCGCCGTCGTTTCCCGTCACCATCTCGAACTGCGCCGGATCGGTTCGTGCTGGAAGATCGTCAACCTCGGCAGTAACGGCACTTTTATCGACGATCGCCCCTTAATGCAAGCCCCAGTCATCGATGGATTGATGGTGCGTCTGGCCCGTTCCGGACCGCAATTACAAATATTTAAAGGTGCGCGATCGCGAAGCGTCTCCCCAGGAGAATCGCCGATCGCCGAACCGGAATCACAAACGCAATCGGAGGTGTTAGCGAGTTAGTCCCCAACCGGAGCGATCGAATAGACCTTAAACCCGCCGCCCCTCGGTAAAGGCTTTCCATCCATTCCCGTGGGGTAGTTTTCCATCGGCGAACTCGGAACGTAAGGCTGCGGGGCGACAAATTCCCCCTCGACCACCACCTCCATCCCGACAAAATCTTCGAAACTTTCCCATTCCACCTCGTCCGAACCACGCAAGATCGTCCCTTCTGCTGCAGTGCGCTCCTCAATTTCGGCATCGCCGACATCGAGGACGTAATATTCGCTGCCTCCCGCCATCCAAGATTCCGCACTTTGAGACCATTCTTTGCGAATGACCACCCCGGTGAGGGTAACTCGCTCTGCATTTTCTTGTTTCATCGTCGTTTTTGCTAAAAGATGACTCGATCCCGCAACCGGAAGGGCCAGATCGATCGCTGGCGTCAAACAGATCGCACTCAGCAAGGTCATCGAACAAGCGTGAATCGGCTTCATAATTCCCTCGGAAAAAGATATTCGCCAACGACAGCGCAGCAATTTTTCCGAAGTCTAGCACTCGTTCTCGGAGATCGTCTCGCGCACCGCCAACGCCGTTGCAGGAGCCAATAAAATCCCGTTGCGATAGTGACCCGTCGCTAATAAGACATTCTTAAATCCGTCGAGCGGACCGATAACTGGAGCGGGTCGTCCCTCCGGTCGCGGACGCAAACCGCTCCAGGTATTGACGATTTCTCCGTCCGCCAACCCCGGACAAAAGGCGATCGCCCGTTCCCACACCGCATCCAATTGGGCGCGATCGCCCCTCAACTCCATCCCCGCTTGGGGAAACTCCACCGTCGCCCCGATCCAATATTCCCCACGTCCCAAGGGAACGATATGCACGTCATCCCCGGTGAGGACGGGTTCCGGACGGCCCGCACCCAACGGCGTCGCCAACCGGACTTTTAACCCCTGACCGAGAACGGGTCGAATCTCGACAGCTTCCCCCAATTGTTCGGTCAACGCCGTCGAACCCAACCCCGCCGCAACGATCGCCCAATCCACCGCTAACGAACCGACGGAGGTTTCCAACCCCTGGCAAATTTTGCGATCGCCCGTTTCCGTATAACGCGCCCCGAGAACCTCCACCCCGAACTGAAACGCCACCCCCTGACGAGTCGCCGCACTCACCAGCGCTCGGGTCAACGCCACCGGATCGAGTTGTCGGTCTTGGGGGGAGTAGACCGCGCCGATGAGGTCTAAATCTGCCAACTGTTCGTAGCGCGATCGCACCTGTTCCGGAGTCAGTAATTCTAATGACCAGCCCTGAGAACGTCGAGTTTCGCAGAGATTTCGCCATTTTTCCAGATCGTCGCCGGGAAAGCAGAGTTTGACGATCCCCTGACGGTTGTAAGGAATCGAACATTCGGCGATCGCTTCGAGTTCCGGGATTAAAATTTCGTAACGGCGCAAAGTCCTTTCGCGCAGGCGCCACGCGCGCCCTTTGACCTTTTGACTGATAATGCCCATCAACACCCCCAAAGCCGCCTGAGTCGCCCCCGTTGCAGGTTCGTAGGCGCGATCGATCGCCGTAATTTCTAATCCCGGCACCTGGGATAATTCATAGGCGATCGTCGCTCCGATAATACCGCAGCCAATAATAGCAATACGAGTCATGGGATTTTAGAGTTTAGAGTTTAGATTTTAGAGACTGTTTAAAAAATAAACATTAAGAGTCCGGTTTGAGAGGAGGCAATCGCCGGAGCATCAAACGACCGAGGGCTGACATCGGGTTACCTATCTCGACAGACTATTTATTGTGACTTTTAGGGGCTTGGTTAGTGAACCCTAGAGAAGTAGGGGTTTGGTAACCAAACCCCTACCAGATTTTTTTATATTTTCTCGATCGACAGTTTTTGATAAAACCTGAAAAAAATTGGGGACAACCTTATAGACTTGCCCCCAAATTCTTCAATCTTTAAATGGCTCTACAACCTCATCAGTTCGAGCAACGCTCCCCTTCGAGTGACTAGCTATTGGGAAGCTGGTTGAGGAAAGCATCGAAATCGGCTAGAGCTTCCGCGTAGTTATTGAGAGCCAAACTGTAATTCGCTTCAGTCGCCGCGCGATCGATCGTTTCGAGATGGACGAATAATTCTTTCGCTTTATTGCGAGCCGCTTTAGCATCTTGCGGGTCTAAATTACGGGCGACAAAACCCATATCCCGGCGCAAATCGCCAAGGGGACCGTGGATGAAGTTCCCGACATCAATCCAGTCGCGTTCTTGAATCAAAGATTCGAGTTCGCTCATGCGAGCGCGGAAACTTTGAATGTCAGCTTTGTATTCCTGAATGCGTTCCAACTGAATTTGAGAATACAGAGGGGGTTCGCTCGCTTGCGGTCCCCCGCAGCTTACGACGAATACGGTTATCAGTGCGAGAATCCCAGCCAGAATTGAACGATAGCGTGACATAACCTATTTGTTTCCCTTAAATTAACTGAAATCGTTTTCTCAAGAAAAATATATCAAGATCGGGTGCATCGGTCATGGATCGATTTAACATTCTTGAGGATTTTTCCGGTTCAAATCGCGGTAAAATCGACCACCGATTTAGGTTCAGACGACCTGACGTTTGAAGAAAGCCGCGATCGCCTCGCCGACATCTTCAGACCAATGTTCTTGGGCGTAATGTCCGGCTTCCGGGAGGTTGACCCGTTCGCTATTGGGCAGTAATTTCGCCAAATCTTCGGCATCGATCGCCGGAAACCAGGGATCTTGAAGTCCCCACAAAATTAAAGTGGGCTGCTCCCATTCTCTCAGTCCTCGTTCGATTTCGGCACTGGTTTGTTTGAGGTTGAGGCGGCGAATCGTCGTCATCAACGATCGCCCGGCGGCGGAACTGGTCAGAAACGGTTTGCGATAAACGTCTAAATCCGGTTCGGAAATGCCGTAACCGCTTGCCCCTTCCAAGGTGCGATCGACTAAAAGCGGGTCTTGGGTCATCATGTCGCCGACGAAGGGCAGCCCCAATTGACGCAGTTTCCAAGGCAGTCGGGCGCTACTGAGAACGGGGCTATTGAGCATCACCAGGCGTTCGACGCGATCGCCGTTATCGAGGGCGTACTGCACGCCAACGGAGCCGAGAAAGCCCTGTACGACTAAGTAAAAGCGATCGAGGTCGAGCGCGTCAATCAGGCTACTGAGAGCCTTGAGAAAGGCGGCGGGGGTATAGTTAAATTGGCTGTTACTCGGTTGGTCGGAGTTGCCGAAGCCGATCCAATCCGGGGCGATCGCGCGAAACCCTCGTTCGGCCAAAATGGGCATCACTTCGGTCCAGCTATAGCCTTGAGAGGGCAACCCGTGCAACAACAAAACGGGAGGGCGATCGCTCGGGTTTAACGGTTCCGACTCCCGATAAAACCATTTTAAACCGTCAATTTCTATGGTTTTTTCTTCAATTTTCACGAGATTTTTTGAACTCTTGACGTTTAGAGCTTACCGTTATCTTGTCCCGTCAATCAAGAGTGCTCCATCGAGAAGCCCTCGGCGATCGAGGGGTTGTCAATGGGCGATCGTCTTGTTGAATCGAATCCGTCTTTCTGTAGTCCGGTCTTCCCGAGCGCCTCATTCCTACGCCACCCACCCCAGGGTCAAGTCTCCCTTAATAAGGGGAAATGACGGAAATTAAAGGACAGTTAGGGGGATCCTCCCTACTCGTTTTAACTTGAGAAAACCTATAAAAAAAGGGGCATTTGCCCCTTTTTTTAGTCGATATTCAAAACAGAATCCTAGACCTTTAAATCCTAGAAGTTCATTTCTGCAGCTTGAACTTTTTCGACTTGTTTCTTCTTCAAGACCAACATAATTTGAGAAATCATGACAATCGAGAAGAAGGCCAATAAGCCCGTAATCCGACCCGAACTTTGCAGGACGATTTCCGTATCTTTCTGACCGAAACCGCCAACATTCGGGTTGTTGGTAATCGCTTGTCCGGCAGTCACTTCATCGCCTTCGGAAACGATCAATTCCGGTCCGACAGGAATGCTATCGACGACGGCATCGCCTTCACTCGGTTGAATGGTGACTTCATAGCTCCCATCTTCCCCTTGTTCGATCTTGGCGATACTACCCGCGACAGAGGCTTTATAAACCGCATTATTGCTGGCATTTCCAGCCGGGTAAACTTGGCCGCGTCCTCGGTTACCCCCCGCGTGAACCGCATATTTACCGAAGTGAATATTTTTATCCGTTTCGGGATTGGGAGACAACACCGGGAAGACAATTTCTTGATATTGTTCGCCGGGTAACGGACCGACAATGACCACGTTTTCTTGGTCCGCCGCATAGGGTTGGAAGTACAGCCCTTCGACTTTTTCTTTGAGTTCTTCGGGGATGCGATCTTCCGGAGCGATCTTAAAGCCTTCGGGAAGCATCAGCACGGCGCCGACGTTGAGCGGGCCTTTTTCCCCAGTAGTCAACACTTGTTGAACGTTGGTGTCGTAAGGGATTTTAACGATGGCTTCAAAGACGGTATCGGGTAAAACCGATTGCGGGACTTCAATTTCAGTCGGCTTGGATGCCAAGTGGCAGTTGGCGCAGACAATCCGGCCCGTGGCTTCACGCGGACTGTCCGGTGCAGTTTGTTGGGCCCAGAAGGGATAGGCGGCGGCGGACTGCGGTAAGGTCACGTCGAAAGCGACTAACAGCGCCAACGTCGTAACCAGTACCAGTGCGCCTTTCGCCATTGCCCCAGAGAGGCGTTGCAGGATCGGCGATAAGGAAAGTTGTTTCATCGGGAATGGAACGATTTTACTGACGAAGCTCAAACATAGAGATTTTAGAGGGTAAATGGCACTGGCCATCGCCCAGCTAAAATCCGATCGGCTCGAATTCGGTTAGGTCCACCAGGGTTGTTCCCCGGTGCGGAAATCGGTTTCCGTCCAGGGAGTCAATACAACGTTGTCGTCTTGAACGTCGGCGTGAGCTAAGGCTAACGACAGAGGCGCCGGACCGCGCACGACTTTACCTTCGCTGTTGTATTGGGAACCGTGACAGGGACAAATAAATTTATTCTCGCTGGCGTTCCAGGGGACGACACAGCCGAGGTGAGTACAAACGGCGTTTAAGCCGTAATCGGCTAGGGTTTTGTCGTTGGTCACCACGAGGTAAGTGGGATCCCCTTTGAGTCCTTGGGCCAGAGTGCGATCGCCAGGGTTGTGACTGTCTAAAAATTTGCTAACGCTGATGTCGTTCCCCAACGCATCTTTAGCGGTTACGCCACCTCCGGGGCCACCGCTAGAAGGGGGGATAAAATATTTGACAACGGGGTAAAGCGCTCCGAGAGCTGTCCCAGTGACGGCCCCGAAGGTTAGAAAATTCATGAATTGGCGACGTCCCATGCTGGGAACGTCAGGAGATCCGGAAGCTTGAGCCATGACCTAACTTGCTATCTGTGTGTTAAGTTGTATGTCTTAGCCACTCAGTCAAGGGCTAAAATTGGTCAACTCTAGATTTAACAATTGCCTGTGTATATTTAGAGTTAGCCAAACCTGCCAGGGAGCGACAACACCTTGGAAACACCCCCTTCGGCGTTTCTGAAAAAATTATTACATTCTTTGACCCCTCGATCGCATTTTCACCCCTCGGAGTCTCGGAATTGTAACAAATTGTAAAGTAAAAGCTTATGACGGGACGAGACTTACGCCAACTGCTCGTAGACAAGTGGGGCTATTCTTACGACATTAAAATGCGCCGCACCCAGGGCAAAATGTTCGTACAAGTGATGTGGAAATATCTCGAACAAGCCTCATTTCCGCTTACGGAAGCGGAATATCTCGAACATTTGGATACGGTGGTCGCCTATTTGCACGGTTGGGGGGCGATCGAGCAGTTTTGCGCTTATATCGAACAGACGAAAGAACGGCCCCGGTTGGGTAAAGCGGTCAGTATTCCGGTAGAATTGGGCGATCGCGCGTCGGAATGGATGCTCGAAAATTTCTAGTCGATCTTTATCGTTCGAGTTCTAGGTCGCCGGAGGTTTGCTTAGGGTCTGCAAAGGAGAACCGCCGGGTTCCGGGGATCGAGGCGAGTCACGCCGTGGCGATCGATCCCGTCAGTTGTCCCACGAGATCCGCACGGCATTTTATCGGGGAGCGATCGCGATGGAAGTTATCGTCAGATCTTTAACTTTTGAGGGGTTCGGGGAGCGATAAGTCCCGCGCTGTATGCGAAGCATCAGCGTCGGGATCCATGGACTCCCCGAGCTGGCCTCATCCCCACCCTACGGGAAGAGCCAAGCCCTACGATGGGGATGATACAAGTATTTACCCGCAGCTATAGCCTGTAGTAAATTATAGTCATGCTGACCATGAACTACACTTACCGAATCTATCCAAATGCCGTACAGCAGGCTGAACTGTTGGAGTGGATGGAGACGTGCAGAGGCGTATATAACTACGCTTTGCGCGAACTCAAAGACTGGATTGCTTCTCGTAAGTGTTCGGTAGACCGATGCTCGTTGGAAAAGGAATACATCATTCCTGCCGATGAGCCATTCCCGTCTTACCATCGTCAGCAGAACAACCTGCCCAAAGCGAAGAAGCAATTCCCGCATCTGGGTAAGGTGCATTCTCAGGTGTTGCAGACCACGATTCGCAGACTGCACGATACCTGGGAAGCATTTGTGAAACGGGGACATGGATTCCCGCGTTTCAAAAAGTTCGGTCAATTCAAATCCTTTGTGTTTCCCCAGTTCAAGAACAATCCCATCAATGGCTTCACAATCAATTTGCCAAAAATTGGGGAAGTGCCGATCGACCTGCATCGACCCATCCCTAACGGGTTCAAGGTGAAACAGGTAAGGGTACTGTCCAGGATACGGGGGACGCAATGGTATGTTGTCGTCACCATTGAATCGGATATATCGGTTCCCGATGTTCCGGTTCACGGTCGGGCAATTGGGATTGACCTGGGATTGGAGCGATTCTTGACCGCTTCCGATCGCTCTTTCCAAGAGCGCCCTAAGTTTTTCAAGTCGATGCAACGCCAGCTGAAATTGCTGCAACGCAGAGCAGCACGAAAACAGAAGGGTTCTCAAAACTGGGAGAAGGCACAAGTCGAAGTGGCTAGAATGCATCACCGAATTGCGAACCGTCGCAGAGATTTCCATCTGAAAACGGCTCATCAGCTTTGTGACCAAGCGCAAACCATCTTTGCAGAAGACCTCAACGTCAAAGGCTTGACGCGAGGGATGTTGCGAAAAGATTGTGTAGATGCTGCCTTCGGACAATTCCTGTCTCTGACGGAATGGGTGTGCTGGAAGCGGGGAGTCTACTTTGCTAAAGTCAACCCCAACGGTACCAGTCAAACCTGTCCATCCTGCTTTGCTACGGCGAGCAAAGGATTGGAAGTCAGAGAGCATCATTGTCCTGAGTGTGGATATCGGACTCATCGTGACCATGCTGCAGCAGAGATGGTTTTGGATCGTGGACTAGAAAACGTAGTAACCCAGGGACTCTGGGGAACGGAAACCGCCTGTCAAGTCGGTCTGTCGGGGGTCGATGACCTAGATAAGTGGCGTGGGGCAGGAATACCCAATCGCGAGGTTGGGAAGCCCGCGCTGTAATCTTTGATTCAGCGTCGGGAGGATGTCACATAATTGGATGGTCAGTTTGTGTCAATTACTGGCCTTATTTGTGATTTTCACCGGAATTGTTAAATCCCTGCTGGTTTACCTGCGACACGGTTTGTTAAGCGGACATTCTGCCCTCGCCTTCCAAGAAAGTCGCCTAGAAATGGGGTATGCTTTTTCCCTCGGTTTGGGCTTTCTGATCGGCGGGAGTATCTTGAAAACGACAATCGCCCCGAGTTGGAACGATATCGGCCAACTGGCAGCAATTATCGCCATCCGCACCTTACTCAATTCTCTATTGTTGCAAGCCATTACGGGCAGTTCGTCCGATGGAGACGATCGCGATCGCACCTCGCTGTGGGACCGACTCAAAAGCTGAAACGCCGACCTCGCAAACGGCGATTCTCCCTTGGAGACGCTGCGCGAACGCCCGAAATGCCAAGAACTCCCCGGGATCGTAGTGGGGAGTTCTTGCTATTTCAACTCAACTTAGCGCGAACCGACCGTCGCTTCCTTCAAGGTGCGTGGGGCCGCCATTCGCAAAATTTGTTGCATCAGTCCCGGCGCCAGTTGTTTGCACCAGACTGCCAGATGACTTTGCCAACCGACCAAAATTTCCGAATCATCCCGGCGCAGTCCGTTGACTAAGGCTTTGGCGACATCCTCGGCGGTCATCGGAACCACCCAGCGAAACAGGCGCTTATTGCGAACCATGTCCGTATCGGTCAGGGTCGGCAACAAGGCGGCCACTTTGACGTTATACGGCGCCAGTTCGGTTCGCAAGGCTTCGGTAAAGCCGAGAATGGCGAATTTCGTGGCGGAATAGGTCGCCATCGTCGGCGCGGCGACTTTCCCCATGAGGCTGGAAACGTTGACGATCGTTCCTTCTTCGCGGGCTGCCATGCGACGCGCCACCAGGCGGGTCACCGTATACAGTCCCATGAGATTGAGAGAAATTTCTTCGTGAACTTTGGGAAGTTGCGACTGCAAAAATGGCATTTGGTGGGCGACTCCGGCACAGTTGACCAGCAGGTGAATCGGTCCGCAGTCGCGCCAAGCTTTGGCGATCGCGATATTGACCTCGATCGGTTGGGTGAGGTCTAAAGGCATGACCACGGCTTCCGACCCGATCGCCGCGATTTCAGCCGCCAATTCGTTGAGGCGATCGCGATCGCGGGCTACTAAAATGAGGCGTTTCGTGTTTTGGCGGGCTAATTCTAGCGCGATCGCCCGTCCGATCCCGCGTGACGCCCCGGTAATCAGGGCGGTCTTTCCTTGAACATTCATCGTAAAAACCTCCACAATTGAGGTCTGGCCGCACGTCGAGTTCGTCGGGGACCCTGAAATGGTCTAAGTCCCCAAAATGCGGACAGATATTTGTTAATTCAATGACCGAACTAGCAGGAAATTTCAGGTAGATGAGGGTGACATTTCTCGAAGAACTTGCCCGAATATTTCAAGCTCGATTTACGAGGCTGGGAAATGTCATTCCGAATGAATCGAGTGGTGATTCGATCGCCTCGCGGCTGGATATCCGAGGCAAAACCGCAATCGGAGCGATCGAAATCGGGGGATGCTCAATGTGACAAGCCTAGTTATCTGTTGGCCGAACCCCGTGGCGTCGGGGAGACTTGCCAGTCAAACCCGGCAGGGATAACCCACGAAGCCAGTTAAGTGAATGTAGAGCATAACGCACTGGTCTCCTTTTGACGAGCGTCTACAGAAGCGCCCTCATTAACATACAGTAGCAGTTAAATCCAGAAGACGCAATATTTCTTCATGAAGTTTCCGCAATATTTCTTCATAAATTCAAAACGCGAGCTTCATTGAGGGTTATAGCTATTGCAAACGCCCCGTGGGTGCGATCGAAATCACAAACACGGGGCGGGGAGTAACAAAAATTTATAAAAATTTACAGGTTGACCGCACCGGATCGGCCTGCTGAGGGACTACAAGGCATCCGGGGAACTTTCCACCGGGGCTAAGGCTTTTTTCGCTTGGACTTCGGCTAATTCGGCCCGGGTTTCGGCGACGAGATCTTCGAGGGCTTCTCCGGCTTCCGACCACAGGGTTTTCCCCTTGTCGTAAACGACCAATCCCGTTTTAATCGCCAGTTTGGCGGCGGGTTTGCCGAGTTTTGCCAACGGCGGCCCCAAGACCGGGGCCAAGACGATCGCGCCGACCCCGATCGCCACCCCAGGAAGTCCGAATTCTTCGACGAAATCGCCGACGAGATCTTTTAAATCGAACGACATTTTAAAAACCTCCTCTATTCACGGTCAGACTTTGACGGTGCAATCAGCACCGGACGTAAGCCGTTCACTCCAGCAACAACACTCGATCCGTTATTGATCGCCGTCGCCGTCATCGGGTTCATGCCGACCGTGGCGGCGATCGCCAAACCGGACAGGTTGGGAAGGGCGACGATCCCCGTATTTTGAGCGATAATTTGCTTCGCGTGACGGGCGATCGCGACCGCTTCGACCAATCCATATAAATTATTTTTCATCAACACCACGTCCGCCGTTTCTCGGGCGACATCGGACCCGTCGCCGAACGAAATCGAGACGTCCGCATAGGCGAGGGCCGCCGAATCGTTCAAGCCGTCCCCGACAAACGCCACAGTTTTACCGCGATCGTGCAGGCGCCCGATAACCTCCGCTTTGTGTTCCGGGAACGCTTCCGCGTGGACGTGACTCGGGGGGATATCCAACTCCCGGGCGACCGTAGCGGCGCGTTGGCAGTTGTCCCCGGTGAGCATGTGAATTTCCGCCCCAAAACGGCGCAATTTCTCCAAAACTCGTACCGTTTCCGGGCGGAGGGGATCGCTATATTGAATGACCCCGAGTAAGCGGCGATCGCAGGCGACGTAAATCTTGGGATAGCCCGCCGTCAACACGTCCGGATGGCGATCGTGCAGGGGATCGAGATCCACCCCTTCTTTAACCATGAACCGATCGCTACCCACCAACACCGCCTGTCCTTCCACCCGCGCGCTCAAACCGAAACCCACTTGATAGTCCCACTCGCCGCGCGCCGGGACGATCAATTCGTGATAGTTGGCGTAACGCATGACCGCTTCCGCCACCGGGTGAGTGATGCGCTGTTCGCCCGCCGCCGCCAACTGCACCACCCGCATCGGATCGATCGCCGCCTCCGCCGTTTTCACCCCGACGATCGCCACGTCCCCTTGAGTCAGGGTTCCCGTTTTGTCGAACACGATCGCGTCCACTTGCGCCAACTGTTCGAGGGCGCGCCCGGAGCGAATCAGCACCCCGTGGCGCCCCGCCGCACTGAGAGCCGCCATCACCGTCGTCGGAACCGACACTCGGATCCCCGTGGCGAAATCTAAGGTCAAAATCGAGGCGGCCCGCGCCGCATTGCGGGTGAGGGCGTAGATGGCGCCGGAGAGCAACAGGGCGGGCATCACGGCGCGATCGGCAATTTTAGCGGCGTAGTTTTCCATGCGCGTATCGCAAACGGGGGCATTTTGCAGCAGTTGCATCGTGCGACCCGCTAAAGTCGCCGCCCCGGTGCGTTCGGTCAAGACGTAGATCTGACCCGATCGCACCAAGGTCGAGGCGTACACCGCTTCCCCGGGCGATCGCACTGCCGGGATCGATTCCCCGGTGAGTTTTTGCTCGTCCACTAAGGCTTTGCCGCGCAAAATGCGACCGTCTACCGGGATCTGTTCCCCGGGGTAGACGATGACCGTATCGCCGACTTCCAGCACTTCGAGGGGGACTTGCTGTTTTTCGCCGCCGCGTTCGACCCAAGCAAAACGGGCGAGGGAACTGAGTAGGTCTAAGGCTTCGTGGTGGTACGATCGCGCTGTGCGATTGCGGATCGCTTCCCCGAGTTGGATCAAGCCGACCATCGTCGCGGAAGTCAGAAAATGCCCTTGAATCGTGGTAATCGAAATCGCCAAACTGTCGAGAACGTCGATATTGACCCGCCGTTCGGCGCACAAGCTGACGATCGCCCGTTTGGCGACGGGTAAGGCGGCGATCGCGATCGTCGAGGCGATCGCCACGGGGGAAATCGACCATCCCAACGGCCCGGCGCCGATCGCCAGACAGGTAGCGAGCAGTGGCAATTTCAGCTCCGAGAGCCAGCTTTCCCCCGAACGATCCGGGGAATCGGGATCGCGATCGTCGTCGGCTTGGGGATCCCCCGCCCGCGCCAGCCACCGTTCTAAAGCGACTCGCAGTCGATCGGGACTGAGTCCTTCCACTCGATAGCGGACGATCGCGCAACCCGCCGCCGGATTGAGGCGCACGTCGAGGATCCAATGCTGGCGGTTCGCCGCCCGTTGCAAGCGCCTGCCATAAGGGCGATCGCAACTCAATCGCGGCACCCGCACCCGGACCCGACCGGGCATCCAGTGAACGACGCCATAGGGAACCGCTAAATTAACGGGCGTTCCCTCGATCTCGTTCGCTCCGAGAATTGACTCCTGCTTCGATCGACTCCGATGCGTGAGCGCGACTTGAACCATTGCTCTCCACTCCCATGAAGTACCGACGGAATTTCCCCTCTGGTACACTCCGCCCCATTTCCCCCCGTTGGAGTGCGACGACGATCCCGGGATCGACTCGAAATCGCGATCGGTCTCGCTCTTTCAAGAACCCAGGGCGATCGTCACTTGGATCGAACGAGCGAGCTGGATCGAACGAGCCAATGGCTCGCCTGTTTGTTGTGAGTTATTGTGAGTTTTTTTATCTCTTTTTACCGAAGTGATTCTCGGACTCACCCGACCCGCGCCTGAAGATCCCATCGATCTTGAGGATGCCATAGAACTCGACTCGTGCCGACCTGTACGACCTTTGTTATTGAGTTTTTTTGAATTTCACTATTATTAGATTACACCCTTTTGGAAGGAAAATATTTTTTTAACTTTAAAAAAATGTTAAGTCTATAATTTTCTCAATTTTTACAGGCGTTTTGATTAGCTGAAATCGTAATTTAGCCGATTGACTTTTAGCAATCTTATCTCTGTCGATCGCAAAGTTACTTCCGCTCCTTTTTCCCCTCGACTTCTTGCGATTCGCTGCAAAGACAGTCCTCGCTTCCCTCCGTGAAAGCACGAAGGTTCCGACGGATTCCATCAAAATTGCTCAAATTGAGAAATTGGCTCGACTTTAACGTTTTCTCCATCAAAAGAGGGTTGTTCGATCGTTTACTTCCAAGAATTAACCCGCCAGCAGCGACGTGCGATCGTTAAACTCACTGCTACTGAACCTCGATCTCAAACCTCTCATCGAACGGCACAAATAGCTCGGATCGTACCCGATCGATCCTCTCGACCGGGGGAGTTCCTTCAATCGGATTCGCTAGGAGTAGATCCGCCGTTACTGTAATGAAGTTTGATAAAACTATCGAATCCATACCACGCCAGCACGTACCACGGAATGACATCTAATTGCCAGCCTTTGAGGGTTAATTGGCGCAAAGCCAATAACGTAAAGCTCAGGGGAACTAAGAAGCGCAAATCGACACTTCCTTCGCTCATTTGCTTGACTTTACTGTTGAAAACCGTCATGACATCGACGATCTCGTCAGCCGCTTGGGAGCGATCGCCGGGCGGATGGCGAGGGGGCGTGACGCAAGCAAATCCCAAATCTTCCAACCGGACGATCGCCTCCGCGACACTCAGGGATTGGGACGGGTAAAAAATCGTCAAGCTGCCCGTTTGGACGTTGCTGCGCAGGCGATCCACCGCCAGTCCGGCGCGAAGGCGAGCGGCGATCGCCTCTAGGGTATCTGGGTGGCGGTAGAAGGACTCGACCCGAAGACGAATTCTTCCCGGACTGGCACTGAGTAATTGGACTGGAATCACTCGTTTGGTCTCCATGACGGTCGGGGCGATCGCGAAGCGGCTCTCTTGAAGCATCGCCGAACTGGATTTAGAATTATTGGCATTCATCAGCTACCCCGTTGGCTGCGATCGGTTAATTTTTACGCTTGGAATGAGGAACCCCGTACAACCCCAGATCGAAGTCTGGGGGTGGCTTATCGCTCCGGTTTCAGTACGGGGAAAATCTCTCGGTTAAGATTGATTTTCCGGCATTCCTTCTAATTTTTTCGCTTGTTCCTCCGCCAGTTCGGCTTGGGCTTCGGCGACGAGGTCTTCAAAAACTTCCCCCGCTTCGGCGACCATGCCTTTAGTTTTTTCATAGGCGATCGTCGCGCCTTTGATCGTCGCTTTGGCAACGGGTTTGAGCGATCGCGCCAAGAAAGGAGCGAGGACGACGGCGCCGACACCGAGGGCAATTCCGGGAGCGCCTAAATCTTCAACGAAATCTCCGAGTTTGAGTGACATAATTGAGTTCCTCTGGAAAACAATATCTGAGATGATAGCCTTTCTCATTCCGGCGAGTTGTACCTTGGGGAACTCGTCGAGAATGAGAACGGGGATGTTTTAGCGATCGCCATCGCGAGAGCGACGGCGGATTCAGGCTTGATGGGTTTCGGGAACGGGCGGTTTTCTCCAAGATTTGAGTAACAAACACCAGGTGGAGAGGCGATCGTGCAAGCGCTCCAACGCCGCTTGTGGCGCTCCCGAAGGCGGCTCGCTCTCGTCCCCCTCGCAGGAGAATGCCGTTTCCGGGATCGGCGCTTCCCGGGGTTCGCCTTGTTCTTGTTCCGGGTTCTCGTTCCCTTCGCCGACAGGTCCCTCGCCGTCGCGATCTCGATCGGCGGGGACTTCGGCGGGGGGGTCTCCGTCGGTTCCGGAGGATCGATCGCGAGGGTCACTCTCCGAGGGGCCGTCGGTCGGAGGCGGAGAGGATCCGTTGCGATCCGAGGGGGAAGAGGATTGTGCGGGAGCGATTCCGGCAGCCCGTTCGAGGAGTTGGTGGAGTCGGCGAGGCACGGCGTTGTCGGCGATCGCCCCGACGTTGTAGGCGACGATCGCCGATCCGGTATTGCGATTGAGGGTGAGGCGATCGATCCAGTCTTCCTCGGTAGCAAACGCTTCCAAGCGATCGCAATAGGCCGGATCTTCGCAAATTTGCGGAATTTTCAGGCGAATTCGCCCGTCGATCGCGTGAACGACCTCGTAAGCGCCCGAGGCGATCGGCACGCGAACCGGGGCTTCGGGGGTCTCGCCGTCGCCGTCGCCCTCTGTTTCTAGGTAATCGAGGGCTTCGCGGGCGATCGCCGTAAACACGAGGTAAGACAGCAGGGAGGGCCAGCCGGAAATTCTTAACGTGCGCGTGAACACGAGACCGAGAATGGGCGGGATCCAGGACTTGAGGCGAGTGTAGGTGTCGGTCCAGTCGATTTCGGAGGCGATCGCCCCGGCGCTCTGATGCGGCGAGGGCTGCGGCGTTTTTCGCACTTCCGGCAAGAATTCTTCGAGCAGTTCGCACGCGCTCAATTCTCGCGCCTCGAAGCGGATGATAATGCTCCCCGTCCGTTCGTTGCCCACGACTTCGCGAATACTGGTGCAATCGCGCAGGCGCTCGGATATCGCTCGGGCCGTTGTTTCTGCGGGTATCCCTCGACTGCGTAATCTGACTCGTCCGGGAGCGGCGGAAACTAATTCGATTGAGAGATCGCTCGGGGAGATCTCGACATTAGCCATTGGCTCGGTTCCCCACTTTGCAATACTTGCAATAATTAATTCATTTTTGCAAACCTACATTTCTTATTATAAGAGTAATTTCTCAAA
Source organism: Oxynema mangrovii CENA135 (assembly GCF_016632315.1). NCBI lineage: Bacteria > Bacillati > Cyanobacteriota > Cyanophyceae > Oscillatoriales > Oscillatoriaceae > Oxynema > Oxynema mangrovii. Next base: position 1,584,877 of record NZ_JAEOXH010000001.1, read on the forward strand.
TCTCTCGGTTTAAAGGCCGACAATTTTACAAAACGTTAAAGAGTTCTTAACCTCTTGAAATGCCTTACATCGATCTAAAAAAATTGCCAAATTTTCAAAGTGCGATCGGGGCTACCTGTCGCCAAAAGCCGCGAGGAGGGAGAGATTGCCAGAACGGAGACCCCTTCGGTTCGGGTGTCGAGACTATTAAGAATTTCTCCCGTTTCTATATTGCAAATTTTTATCATTTTGTCTTCACTGGCACTGATTAAAGTTTGACCGTCGGCGGCGATCGCCACGGAACAAATGGGGCGATCGTGGACGGAGATCGTGCGGACTCGTCGTCCCGTTTGCAGGTCCCAAATCGCGATCGTGCGATCGGCGCTGCCACTGACGAGGGTTTTACCGTCGGGACTGACCGCCAGGGTTCGCACGCTACCTTGATGTCCGTTGAGGGTGTATTTTAACGTCCCCGCGATCGCGTCCCAAACTTTCACCGTCCCGTCGTCGCTGGCGCTGATTGGGTGTCTCCCGTCCGGGGTAAAGACCAAGGCGCGCACCCACTGGCGGTGACCGAAGAGGGTTCGCGTGGCTTCTCCGGTCTTCAAATCCCAGAGCTTAATTTTGTGAGATCCACTGGCGAGGGTCTGGCCGTCGGGACTCAAAGCGAGACATAAAATATCTTTTTTATGACCGAATAAAGTCCAGAGCAGTTTACCCGTTTCTAAATGCCAAACCTTGATATAACTGCGGTTTTTCGAGCGATCGCTGCTGGCGAGAATGCGCCCGTCCCCACTGAGCGTCAGGCTTAGAATGCCCCCGGAATGGCCTTTGAGAGTCCCTTGGGGTTGACCGTCGCCGTGGCGGTCCAGGTTCCAGATTTCAACGATCCGGTCTTCGCCGCAGCTATACAAAGTTTTGCCGTCCGGGGCGATCGCGATCGCCGCCACCTTGCCGCAGGTCGGCTCTAACGTTTCCAGCAACGAGAGCCGATCCCATCGCGGTATCGTGGTTTCCGGGGCGATCGTCAGCTCTCCCAAGCGCGCCAACCACCCCTCCACCGTCGCCACTGCCTCCCGTTCGTCCAACTGGGTCAAACAGCGCTTGAGGGTTTCGAGATAGGGGCGATCTTCCCGGGTCAGGGCCTCTGACATCCGTTCTAGGGCGTCTGGCAGGGCGTGGGGCGCCTCGCGCTGGCGCAGTTGCAGCCAAGTCCGCACGGAAAATTCAACTTCGGTGCGGGCCCAGGCGCGATCGGGAAAATGGGTCAAACTCCAGGCTAAATTGAGGGCTAATTCCGGCATCCAGTAGGGACGGCGATCGCCCACTACGGCGAGCAAATCCCGATAAATCGTCACCGTCGCCGCCACCGGGAGTTCGAGTAAGTCGGGATCGGCACAATCTGCCATCAATTGGGGCAGCAACTCCGGCAATAAGGGCCAGCGATCGGCGTAAGTGAAATAATAAATATCGGCGATCCACCCGGCCACCAAACAGTGACAGAGTTTTAAAAATTGCGCCAAATTTTGCCAATCTTTCTGTGAAGTCGTATAACTTAAATCGAGTTGGTCTAAATCGATACCTGCCTGTTTGAGGAGTTCGGTTTCTTCTAAAAGCGAGAGGTTTTTGCAGTTCTCGCCTCCAAGTTTTTTAATTTCTTTGGGACTTTTCCCTAAAGTCTTTAGTTTTCGGCAGGTGTCGCGCCATTTTAAGGCTCGATTTTTCGCCGACTCTTGTAAAAATTCGCGATAAGAAAAAGAAAAAACGGTTTGATAGTAATAGGTGGCGGATTCTAAGCCCCAATAGGCGAGGCGAAAGGTGAGGAAATCGCCATCGATTTCGGATTCTAAAATCGTACAGGGTTCGGACTTGAGTAATCCGTAAAGGGCTTTAATGCTCGATTCGCTGTGAAAGCGTTTGCTCTCCCAGGCTCCCCCTAAAAATTCCGTGGGGCGGTTGGCACTGTGAAGGGGATAGTGACGCGAGAGGAATTCGCGCAATCCTTGAGCGAGAGAGAGTTCGAGGTCGGGGGCGGGAGCGGTTTCCGAGGTCGGACGATCGCCGTTGATTTGCGGGGGGGCGAGGAAAATTTTTAAAGGGAGGGGAGTGCGATCGCCGGAGGATTCTAAGAGTTGGGAGGGGAATAAACGTAAGGGCCAATGGTCGAGGATTTTGTGAACTTCTGGCAGTTTTAAGGTGATTTCTCGACGTTGGGCGGCCAGTTGAAAGAGGGTTTTGCGATTTTCGAGAATGCTTTGTTGTTGTAGGGCTTTTTGTTCGAGGAAGCGGGCGCGATCGAAATGGGGGGCGTCGCTGGCGGGGGTCGTGCAAGAGCGCACCAGTTGCCCGATTTCTTCGCCGTGTTCGAGACTGAAGTTGAGTAATTTTTCCGGCCAAGATTTGCCGCGATCGCCGTCTTTCCCTTCGGGAAGACTCGGACAAGCATTCTCGAAAAAGGTCGCCGACATTCCGAGCTGTTTTTGGCGTCCGTCTACTTCAAAATGAACGCTGTTTAAAGCTTTCTTGGTTTTCACCGCGACCAAACTTTCGATCGCAGGAATGACCAGTTGTAAAAATAAGCTCAGCCAAGATCCCATAGTTGACCCATCCGTGATGTTGCGTTCGCAAACCGAAATCTATGGTAAACCGATTCGGAACTTTTTGATAAATATTCTCAAGTAAAGATTTCGTTAAAAAAGCTATATGCTTTGTCATACAAGGATTATAGCCTGAAAACATCCGGAGAGGCGATCGGAGTTTTATGCAAATATCCTTGCAGTTAATTCTCAATAAGCGGAGCCGTATTGACTGCTTCCCGGAGCCGTTCGCCCCCTAGCGCCAAGGGGCCTGAAACCACCCGGTCACCGCCACCGCCAAAGCATCGGCGGCGTCGTCGGGTTTGGGAATCGTTTCTAAGTGTAATTCTCGGGCGACGGCTTCTTGCACGTCGCGTTTTTCTGCATTCCCGTACCCCGTCAGCGCTTGTTTGATTTGGGCGGGGGTAAACTCGATCGCGGGAAGCTGGTGCTGGGCCAAAACTAAGACGATGACGCCGCGCGCTTGGGCGACTAAAATCGTGTTGCCCATGCGATAGAAAAATAACTTTTCGATCGCCACCAAATCCGGTTGGAAGCGATCGATGAGGGTGTGTAAATCATCGTAAATAATTCGGAGGCGATCGCCGATCGCCGTTTTTGCCGGAGTTTGAATCACGCCGAAGTCCAACACCGAAATCTCGGCGTGAGAACCGCGCGAACTCCCTTGACGACAGGCGATCGCCCCGAATCCTAACGTCGCCAACCCCGGATCGATCCCGAGGATGCGCTTTTCCATAGCCGTGGGAAACAAAGACAAGGATTAGTCTTGGCTTTCCCCGGGGAGTTCCACACCGAAGACACTGGCGAAAACTTTCTGCACCTTGTAACCGGAATCGATCGACTCCAGAGGATCTTTGCGCAAGCGGTGACGCAAACACAGGGTTACCACCCGGCGGATGTCATCGACAGTGACCTCCGTGCGACCTTCCAGCGCCGCGATCGCCTTCGCCGCGCGGTTGGTGACCAAATCGCCGCGCAACCCATCGACATCGAGTTCCGAACAGACTTGGGAAATCTGCACCCGCAACTCGTAATCGATCTTGACCGACGGCAATAAATTCTGAGCCTCGACGATCTTATTTTGCAACCCTTCTTGCTCGCCGTGATGGCGTTCGAGATAGTCCGCCGGATTTTGGTCGAACTCCGATCGCTCCTCCACAATTTTGACGCGCAATTGGGGATCTTTGACCGTGCGAATTTCCGCGTGCATCCCGAAGCGATCGAGCAGTTGGGGACGTAACTCCCCTTCTTCCGGGTTTCCGGAACCGACCAACACGAAGCGCGCCGGGTGGCGGATCGAAATCCCTTCCCGTTCTACCGTATTCCAGCCACTGGCGGCGGAATCGAGCAGTACGTCTACGAGGTGATCGTCGAGCAAGTTGACCTCATCGACGTAGAGAATGCCGCGATTCGCCTTCGCCAACAAACCGGGTTCAAAGGCTTTGACCCCTTCAGAAAGGGCTTTTTCGATGTCGATCGTGCCGCAAACGCGATCTTCCGTCGCCCCGAGGGGTAAGTCGATCATCTGAACTTTGCGACGCATCACGGGTAATTCCTCGTCGCGATCGCGGCGATCGCGCGCCTCGTCGCTCATCAATTCCGGATCGCTGGGGTGACTGTTGAACGGATCGTCAGCAATGACCTCAATTTCCGGCAATAAATCGGCCAAAGCCCGGATCGTCGTCGATTTTCCGGTGCCGCGATCGCCCATAATCATCACCCCGCCTATTTTCGGGTCGATGACATTGAGCAACAACGCCAGTTTCATCTCTTCTTGACCGACGATCGCCGTAAACGGAAAAACGGCACGGCGGGTGACTTTGGTTAAGGTTGGGCTAACTTGGGCAGTCGGACTCACGAGTTTACCTAAATTTTTGTTCTTCTAGACGCAGTTCTTTATTGTGCCATTGTGGGGGCTGCTTTGTCGTGAGAGAGCACTCCTCGTCCCCCGGAATCGAAAATCTAAAATCTACAGCACTCGGGCGTCCGATCGGGTACAGTGCCGATCTCTCCTAACCCCCCTTCGCCCCCCTTTCAAAGGGGGGTTGGGGGGATTTCGGGGGGAACGAGCAAAGTAGGGGTTGGGTAACCAAACCCCTACCTGGCGAGGGGGATTTAGGGGGATCTAAATGTCTTGCATAGCAGAGGAAAATGCTGTAAAAGCTAAAATTTAAAATCTAAAATTCCTCTACCATCTCGGATTCGAGTGCAACAACGCCGTTGCCTCATGTTTCGGTAACGGTTTGGCGAAAAAATAACCCTGACCGTACTCGCAAGCGAGCGATCGCAACCGGGCTAATTCCTCCGGCGTTTCGATTCCTTCCGCCACGACTTCCATCTTCAAATTATGGGCTAAATCAATAATCGTTTTGACGATCGCCCGCTTGTCCTCTCCCTGTTCCATGCGACTGACAAAAGAACGATCCACCTTTAACGTATCCGTCGGAAACTGGTGCAAATAACTCAACGACGAATAACCCGTCCCGAAATCGTCGATCCCGAGTTTGACATTTAACGCTTTCATCTTATTCAACATCGCGATCGCCGCTTCCACTTCGTCCATGACCACGCTTTCGGTGATTTCGAGTTTGACGCAGTGGGGATCGAGTTGGGTGAGTTCGAGGGTCGTGGCGATCGTATCGAGCAAATCGAGTTGATTAAACTGTTTTCCCGATAAATTAATGGCGATCGTCAGATGTTCGCAACCGGGGATCTGCTGTTGCCATTGGCGGACCTGACGGCAAGCTTCTTCCAAAACCCACGCCCCGAGGGGGATGATTTCCCCGGTTTCTTCCGCCAGGGGGATGAACTCACCGGGGAACACCCGACCGCGTTGGGGATGTTCCCAACGGACGAGGGCTTCAAATCCGGCAATCCGTCCGCTTGGCAAGTCTACAATCGGTTGGTAGTAGACGGGGAATTGAGAATTGAGGGCGGAATAATCCTCGCCGCGCAATTGGAGATCGTGGATTTTCTGGCGGAGGTGTTCGTTATCGCGTAGAGAACGGCGCAAATCCGTTTCGAGTTCCAGGCGGGCGATCGCATTACTTTGCATCGTCGTTTCAAAGACTTCGAGATTGGGTTTGCCCAACACTTTCGCCCGATACATCGCCGTATGGGCTTCGCGCAACAGATCCCGGTCTTCCGACGCCGGACCGAGGGCCATCCCGATGCTGGCGCTGCTGTAGATTTCGTGTCCTTCAATTTCAAAAGGAATCGTCAGTTGACGCCGGACTTGTTCGGCAATACCTGCCGCCTCCTCCACTTGGCGGATATTTTCTAAAAGGATGGCGAATTCGTCACTCCCGACCCGGGCGACTTTAGCGTTCGCCATCGCCTGCGATCGCCGCAATCCCGTATCGGTCATCGATTTTCGGCGTTGTTCGCCCAAGATTTGTTGCAGGCGTTTCGCAAAAGCGACTAAGAGGCGATCGCCCACCTCGTGTCCCAGTCCGTCGTTGATCGTTTTAAAGCGGTCTAAATCTAAAAACACGACGCCAATAAAAGGAGTCGATCCCGTCGATAGAGTCGAGCGGGTGGAGGGCGACGCTGCGGGTTTGGCGGTCTGTTCCCCTTTCAACAATCGCCGTTTGAGTCGTCCCATTTCCTGCACGAAACCCGCCCGATTGGGCAATCCGGTGAGCGGATCGTAAAACAAAGTATAGAGGACTTTAGAAGCGACCACGCCGCTCCCGGACAGGAGTAAAGCGGCGATCGCCGACGCGATCGGGATCCACCCCATGAATAAGAACATCCCAAAGCCAGTGACGACGATCGCTGCAATCCCCCCCGTCGCCAATCCGAACAATTTCAAGGGGCGATCGCTGCGCCACACCAACACCCCGCCGACCCCAGACCACAGCGCCAACCAGACGATCTCGACCCACTCGGGCCAAAACCAAAATAACCCTTTCCCCTCCAACGAACTATCGAGTAATTGGCTGAGAATTTGGGCGTGAATCACCACTCCCGCCATTTGAACGTTACTCCCGTCCGCACTGTACGGGGTAAAAAACATATCTTTCAAACTCGGCGCCACGGTTCCGATCAAGACAATTTTATCTTTGACCCATTCCGGTTGAATGTTTCCCGCCAGAACTTGGGTCATGCTCACTTGTCTGGCAACCGTTTCGGGGGCGCGATAGTCGAGTAAAATTTGATAGCCCTTCGGGTCGATCGTTTGATAGCCGCCGGAATTCACCTCTAGGGGATTGAATGTTGCTTTTCCTAAGTAAATTTGATAGGGATTGTCTTGAGAATTGCGCGGCTGAATATCGAATTGTTGTAAATAATTTAACGCCAGTTTGACCCCAAAAGAAAAGATTACTTCACCGGAGGGTTCCCGGTTGGCGTAGAGTAAATTGCGACGAACGATCCCGTCGTTGTCGAGAATGAGATCGTTAAAACCCACTCGTTCGGGGGGAAGGGACGGGGGCGCCGGGACACCTTCGCTGTGGCGATCGCCGAGTTTGGTAATGCCGATGATTTTGGGAGAGTTCAATTGCTCGACGAGGCGATCGTGACCGGGTTGGAGAGGAACGTCACGATATAAATCTAAACCGATCGCTGCCGGATCGTATTCTAGGAGAATGTCTAAGATTTCAGCAATCAACCCATCGGAGAAAGGCCATTGTTGGCGCGATTGAATGTCCGCCTCCGTAATTCCGACAATGAGTAAACGTTCGTCAGGTTCGGAATGAAACGGACGCGATCGCACCATCCCATCAAAAAGACTTAATTCTAAAGATTCAAAAGCCCCCAAAAACTTAACGATCGTCAAAAAAATGGTCGTCAACACACTGGCACTGACCACCGCCCGACCGATTGGAATTCTCGATTCCAGGGGGCGATTGGCTCGGTGTCGTTTTAAATGTTTGCCGATGAAACGGAGGGGATCTTTGAGTTTAGAAAACACCGTCGTTCTTCACCAATCGTGGGGATACCGTGCGATCGAACTCAGTCATATCCAACGATTTTCGCAAACTTTTCTCCCAGAGTGCCGTGCGAGCGGAGTAGACCTCCAGTTTAACTTGGGAGGCGATCGCCGTGCGCGCCCCCTGCTTCTCACAGAAAAACCCGCTCGATTCAGCGCGCTCCTGTTTACGGTTAGAGCCGGACGGCAAGGTAAAATTCGCTTGTTAGCGTCCACAATCTTGAGAGTGTATGGCAAGTCAAGTTATTCCCGCGATCGTGAATGGTGCAGGCGGTAAAATGGGTCGGGAAGTCGTCAAGGCGATCGCCAGCAGCCCGGATTTGAAATTAGTCGCCGCCGTCGATCGCAATCCGGAATATATCGGTCGAGACGTCGGCGAAATCGCCGGATGCGGTCCGTTAGAAATTCCCATCCTCAACGACCTCGAAGGCAGTCTGGGAATGGCCGTCCAAGAAAAAGAACTCAGCGTCATGGTCGATTTTACCCATCCGAGTTCCGTATACGATAACGTGCGATCGGCGATCGCCTACGGCATCCGCCCCGTCGTCGGAACCACCGGATTGAGCCCCCAGCAAATCCAAGAACTCGCCGAATTTGCCGATAAAGCCAGTACGGGCTGTTTGATTATCCCCAACTTTTCCATCGGCATGGTCTTGCTGCAACAAGCCGCAATTTCCGCCTCCAAATACTTCGATCACGTCGAAATTATCGAACTGCACCACAACCAAAAAGCGGACGCCCCCAGTGGAACCGCCATCAAAACCGCCGAAATGCTCGCCGAACTCGGCAAACCCTACAACCCGCCCTCCGTCGAAGAAAGCGAAAAACTCACCGGAGCCCGTGGCGCCCTCGCCGGAGAAGGAATCCGCATCCACAGCGTCCGTCTGCCCGGACTGATCGCCCATCAAGAAGTTATCTTCGGCGCTCCCGGCCAGATTTATACATTGCGTCACGACACCAGCGATCGCGCCTGCTACATGCCCGGCGTTCTGCTCGCCATCCGTAAAGTCACCGAACTCAAAACCTTAGTCTATGGTTTAGAAAAAATCCTCTAAATTCTCCCACCCTTTTCTCTAACACCCTTCCACCCTGGCTTGATTCATGCTGGTTCCCTTAAAGCGCGAAACCTTTCACGAACTCATCCCCGCCGTAGCCACAGGCGCTCAATATGCCTACTTCTGGGGCAATCTCAACCAATTCCTCAAACGGCTGTTATTTTCCGTCGTCGGGATCCTCATCTGTACCCTAATGGCCAACTTTTGGATCGAGGAATGGAAGCCCTTTTTATTCCTCCTCGGTTTAGTCGTCGGTTTGTATTGGCTGTGGGGTCCAGTCGCCTCCGCCGCCCGTCGGAACTACGAATGTCGCCGTTACAAATACAGTGGCTTGTGGCAAGGCGAAGTCTTCGATGTCTTCGTCAGCGAAGAACTCGTCGGGACTGAAGAAACAGTCAACAGTAAAGGGGATTTAGTCATTGTCGAAAACCGAGAACGGCGGCTCAATCTCGAAATTGGCGACGAAAACGACTTTGTCACCGCCATTCAAGTCCCCCTCAAACGCCAGCATAAAGGCATCCGACCCGGAAGCCGCGCCGAAATGCTCGTCATGTCCAATCGAGCCGATCTCAGCCGCATTGCCAAAGTTTCGGACGTTTATTTGAGCGATCTCGACCTCTGGGTGAGCGATTACCCGTACTTACGCCGAGATTTCTTCGTCGAAGTCAGCACCGAAATCGATCGCAGCCAGCGAAGGGGGCCGAGCGAACCCAGACCGAGGCGAGTTCGGCGGTGAATCTGGGGAGTTTGGAGATTAGCGTTTAGATTTTAGATAGGGGACAGGGAAAGTAGTGCGGGCATTTTGCCCGCTTCCCAGTAGACATCCCACGTCTTACAACAACCCGCGCCCCTCTTGTCCGTAAGCTTGCCACGCCAAATCTACCAACCCGTTGACAATGGCAACCGCCACCACGGCGCTGCCCTTACGCCCGTCTACGCGGATGTGGGGAATGAGCGAATCGTTGAGACGGGCTTTCGCCGCATCGACCCCGACAAATCCGGCAGGGGTGCCGATGACCAGAGCCGGGCGAATTTCTTCCGATTCGATTAACTCGACTAAAGCCGTCAGGGCCGTTTGAGATTGACCGACGACAAAAATGCCCTCGGGATAGCGGTGGGCGAGAGTTTCGATGCCCCAAGCGGCGCGGGTTTTTTCTTTCTGAGGTCGGGTGAGGGCTTCCATCGAGCAGTAAACCGGATTGGCAAAGGTATTTTGAATGTAGGGGGCAATTCCTACCTGTACCATCGGTACGTCAACGACGATGGTGGTGCGCGCCGCCAACGCTGCCGCCCCCGCTTGGAGGGCTTGGTCGGAAAAGCGAATTAGGGATTTATATTCAAAATCTGCCGTAGCATAAATTACCCGACGCACGATTTCGTATTCGGCGGGTGAAAACACGTGTTCGCCGATTTCGCGGTCAATAATTCCCAGACTTTGGGCATCAGTCATGTGCCATTCCATTTCTTTTCTCGCGTGCGTTGGTGGGGAACGATGGCAAAGGTGCAAGTCAATTCAACCGCGAGGGTCAAGTTAGGCGATCGCCTGACGGTTGAAGCCTCGAACGCCGTAATTTGAGGATGGACGTTGAGTATTAATAGCGTACCGGAAAAATACGACATCACCGCTTCGATTGACACTCCCCGACCTAAAGGCGCAGAGATTCTCAGTTCGTCGGGCGCCCATTGGCATTATCCTCCCCGAGCTTCTTGTCCGTGTGTCCCACGGCTGCAAGTCCTCTATCCCCTACGACCTGAGCCGCCGCTACATCTCGATGTTTAGCATCATTAGATCGTTTAGAGCGTAGTTTTCTGAAATAAATGGCAGTACATTGATTCAGGAAAGCCGTTCTCAAAGGGCGGGGTTGGAATGCCATGATTTTTGGTCAGCGAACTCCATCCCCCACCAGGCGAGAAAATTGCTGCCACGCCTGGGCGAGGCGATCGCCCCCCACCTCGATCGCGTCGTTGTGTCCGGCGCCGTCTACCGCTAAAAACAGTTTCGGTTCCGGGGCAGCTTCCCACAAACGTCGCCCGTGGGCAAAAGGAATCACGGTATCCTCACGGCCATGAATCACTAACACCGGGCAGGTGACCTGAGTAATTTTACGGATGTTGTTAAATTTATCGAAAGGAAACACCGGGAAGGGGAAGACGACGCCAAAGACGCTGGTAAAAGCACTTTCTAAGATCAAACCGCCCACGGGATAGCGCGCCGCCAGATCCACCGACGGACCGCTTCCGACCGATCGCCCGTAAACGAGGATGCGATCGCTCGCCATCGCCCGAGATCCGGTTAAATAGCGATAAGCCGCTTCGATATCGCGGTAAGCATTGGCCTCCGACGGACGGCCTTCACTGGTACCGTAGCCCCGATAATCGTAAGCGAAGACCGAAAAACCGCTCCTGCGAATTGCTTCGAGCTGCGATCGCACGTCCCCCAAGTCTTCCGCATTGCCATGAGAATAGAGTACGGTGTAATCAGCGTCAGGTGCGACTAAATAAATCGCTGAAATCCAGGTATCCTCGCCAGATTTCAGCTTGAGAATCTCCGGTCCATCCCGATAACTCGCCTCGGGCGGTTGAAAAATCTGCCAATCGCTCAAAAAATAGGCATAACAGGCGAGCAGCAAGTAAATCGAGACCGCCGATTTCACCAGACGCTTCAACGAAAATTCACCGACCAGCAGGCGTTTGAGTTTTTGTTTGTCCATTTTCCGTGACGCTCCTCATACGAGATCGAGTCCTCGATCTTTCAAGAATCACCCCGATCGAGATTTCGAGCGACCATAAGCTACACTCTCGTCTGTTAGACTCCTCAGATGCAGCTAAGTATTGCTCGAACAGGAGTAAAATTTCCCATCTTTTCCAATCTTTTTAGTGTGAGGACCCCAAATGGCCTTGGAATATCCTGACGATCTCAAATATCTCGACAGTCACGAATACGTTCGTCTCGACGGCGAAATTGCCACCATTGGCTTGAGTGCGTTCGCCCTCGACCAACTCGGCGACATCGTTTTTATCGAACTGCCCGATATTGGCGAAGCCTTGGAAAAAGGTGAAAGTTTCGGAACGGTAGAATCGGTCAAAGCCGTCGAAGATCTCTATCCTCCCCTATCCGGAACCGTCGTCGAACGCAATGAGGCAGTGGTGGATGCTCCAGAATTATTATCTGAAGATCCTTACGGAGAAGGCTGGTTGCTCAAAATTCGGATTGTGGATGCGGACGAACTCGACGAAGCCCTTTCCGCCGACGAATATCGGGCTCAAGTGGAGGGGGAATAGAAAAAGCCTCGCCATCGTTGCTGTTTTCCGACCCCCATCCCGGATCTAATTAACATCGCCCTGGAGTTTCGATCGCAGCGATCGCCCCAGGGCGATTGTTTTAACGAACGAACGGCCAAAATGGGGGGGATCCCCGGGCAATGCTGGCAACTCCTCAGAGATTGTTGCAAAATGTTAATTATTCCCGAGATCGATCGCCGGAATGGTGACGTGCAGACCGGAAAAAAGCTAGTGAAATCGAGCCTTTCCGGGACTTGAAATTTGGCAGGCGATCGCGAATTCCCCTAAACTGACCGAGGTTCGGCCTCCACCGCCGTGGAGAGGCGATCGCTCCACCAGAGAACGAATTCACTGGCGAGTTCCGTTCTCCTGGCCGCGATCGTGCGGCGAGGAAGCTCAACCCTTATCCAACCCCAACTGTCCATCCATCACAGTCAAAGTTCTATGCTCAATTTGAATAGCACCACCAACAAAGAACGGGTCGAACAGCCCGTGCAAACCCCGACCTCAACCTCCCCGTCCCTCCTCGACATTACCGATTCCTTCGATCGCCGCCACAACGGACCGACCCCGGAGGCGATCGCCCAAATGCTCCAAACCATCGGCTGTAATAGCCTCGACGAACTGATCGACGCCACGATCCCCGCCGCCATCCGCCTCCAACAGCCCCTCAACCTCCCCCCCGCCCGTAGCGAGTACGACGCCCTAGCCGACCTCAAAGAAATCGCCGCCAAAAACCAAATCTTCCGATCCTTTATCGGCATGGGCTACTCCCAATGCATCACCCCCCCCGTCATCCAACGCAACATCATCGAAAACCCCGGCTGGTACACCGCTTACACCCCCTACCAAGCCGAAATCGCCCAAGGACGGCTCGAAGCCCTGCTTAACTTCCAAACCCTAATTATCGACCTGACCGGACTCGAAATCGCCAACGCTTCCCTCCTCGACGAAGCCACCGCCGCCGCCGAAGCCATGACCCTCAGTCACGGCGCCTGCAAAACCAAAGCCAACACCTTCTTCGTCGCCGAAGACTGCCACCCCCAAACCCTCGAAGTCGTTCAAACCCGCGCCCGCCACCAAGGCATCGAAGTCCTCGTCGGCAACCCCGCCACCTTCGATTTCGATCGCCCCATTTTCGGCGCCCTCCTGCAATATCCCGCCAGCGACGGAGCCCTCTACGACTACCGCGAGTTCGTCGAACGCGCCCACAACGCCAAAGCCCTCGTCACCGTCGCCGCCGACCTCCTCGCCCTCGCCCTGCTCGCCCCTCCCGGCGAATTCGGCGCCGATATCGCCGTCGGCAATACCCAGCGCTTCGGCGTTCCCCTCGGTTACGGCGGCCCCCACGCCGCCTATTTCGCCACCCGGGAAAAATTCAAACGCCAAGTCCCCGGTCGCATCGTCGGTATTTCCAAAGACGCCGACGGTCAACCCGCCTTACGCTTAGCCCTGCAAACCCGCGAACAGCACATCCGCCGGGAAAAAGCCACCAGTAACATCTGTACCGCCCAAGTCCTGCTCGCCGTCGTCGCCTCCATGTACGCCGTCTACCACGGTCCCGAAGGCATCCGACGGATCGCCCGCCGCGTCCACCGCGCCACGGCGATTTTAGCCCAAGGCTTGAAACGCTTGGGCTACGATTTAGGCGATCGCCCCTTCTTCGATACCCTGCGCGTTCCCCTCAACACCAGACCCCTCCCACAAATCCTCGAAGCCGCCGCCGCCCGCCGAATTAACCTGCGCGTCTTCGACGAAAACGCCGTCGGCGTCAGCCTCGACGAAACCACCAACGAGCGCGATTTAATCGACTTGCTCGAAATCTTCGCCGGAAGCGAATCCCTCCCCTTCAGCCTCGAAGACCTTGCCGACGGACTCGACGACAGCTATCCGGCCCCGTTCGCCCGCAGCAGCCCCTATCTCACCCATCCCGCCTTTCATTCCTACCACTCGGAAACCGAACTGCTGCGTTATCTCAAACGCCTCGAAACCAAAGACCTCTCCCTGACGACCTCGATGATTCCCTTGGGCTCTTGTACGATGAAGCTCAACGCCGCCGCCGAAATGTTCCCGGTGACCTGGCCCGAATTCGGCAAGCTGCACCCCTTTGCCCCCAAATCCCAAGCAGAAGGGTATCAAATCTTATTCCAACAACTAGAAACCTGGCTCGCGGAAATTACCGGATTTAGCGGCATTTCCCTGCAACCGAACGCGGGATCTCAAGGAGAATATGCCGGACTGAAGGTGATTCGCGCCTATCACGAAGATCGCGGCGAAGGACACCGCCACATCTGCTTGATTCCGACGTCGGCCCACGGAACTAACCCGGCGAGTGCGGTGATGTGCGGGATGAAAGTGGTGGCGGTCGCTTGCGACGACAACGGTAATATCGACGTTGCCGACTTGCAGGCGAAAGCCGAAAAACACGCCGAGAATTTAGGGGCGCTGATGGTGACCTATCCGTCCACTCACGGCGTGTTTGAAGAGCAGATTGAGGAAATTTGCGACATCGTTCACCGTTATGGCGGTCAGGTTTATCTCGACGGGGCGAATTTGAACGCTCAAGTGGGATTGTGCCGTCCGGGGGATTACGGCGCCGATGTCTGTCATTTGAATTTGCATAAAACTTTCTGTATTCCCCACGGCGGCGGCGGTCCGGGGATGGGCCCGATTGGGGCGCGATCGCATCTCGTCCCCTTTTTACCCGGTCACGGCGTGGTCGAACTCGGCGGCGACCAGAGCATCGGTGCGGTGTCGGCAGCGCCGTGGGGCAGTCCGAGTATTCTCACGATTTCTTGGATGTATATTGCGATGATGGGGGCGCAAGGGCTGACCGAAGCCAGTCGCCTCGCGATTTTGAATGCGAATTATATCGCCGCCCGTCTCGCCGAGTCTTATCCGGTGTTGTATAAAGGAAAGTCCGGGTTGGTCGCCCACGAGTGTATTTTGGACCTGCGCGAGTTGAAGAAAACTGCGGATATTGCCGTGGATGATATCGCCAAACGCTTGATGGATTACGGGTTTCACGCTCCTACGGTGTCTTGGCCCGTGGCGGGGACGGTGATGGTCGAACCGACGGAGAGCGAGTCTAAGGAGGAGTTAGACCGCTTCTGCGATGCGATGATTGGCATTCGTCGGGAGATTGCCGAAATCGAGGCGGGAAGTCTCGACCGAGAGCATAATCCGCTCAAACACGCGCCCCATACGGCTCAGGTGGCGATCGCCGACAAGTGGGATCGTCCCTATTCCCGCGAACGGGGGGTGTATCCGTCGCCGTGGACCCGGGAACACAAGTTCTGGCCCCCGGTCGGACGGATTGACAATGCGTTCGGCGATCGCAATTTCGTTTGTTCTTGCGCCCCGATGGAGAGTTATACCGAGGGGTGAGCGCTGGCAAGGCTACGCCCGGGGATGGAACATCCGCGCGATCGGTTCCGTCCCTTGAGTCAGCGAGGCGATCTCTATTTGTAGGGGTCGCCTCCCCAGGCTGATGCAGTGGGAGGGGCGATCGCGATCGCCCGTCGGCGGTTCGATCGTTGATGAGTTTTTAGATACCAACTCCAGTTAATTTGTTATCGAGTGATTTATTTTAAACCGATCTATTTTTAAACTGTACAGGAAGGGGCGATCGCGCCAAGCTCGATGTCACCAAAGTATAGATCTTAAAAGATTTAAAAACTAAAAATATCCTCAAAATGCATAAAATTGTAAGTTTTGTTACTGCGATCTGCGAACGATCTCAAAAAAATTCGATCGCATTGTTTTGTATCCGAAGAAACACCGAGCGATCGCGATTTCAAACGAAACTTTTCTCAAGATTGTCAAACCGCTCCGAAAAACTACGGACAAGCTACAGCAATGTTGAAAGATTGGCGTACAGGCAATCTTTTTTTGTCGATAAATTCTCCAAACTTACTGGCTTTGCAAGGGGATCTCCCCTCCTTAAAAAGGTTGAACCGCAAGGGGTTTCGATTTTCTGCCGACTAATAAAAATAAAAAATAGACAGAGGAGGAACATAATTGATGGGAACCGCCGTCAACAGGGTATAGCCAAAGTCGGACACCATTCAATAAAATTGCTTGGGGTGCAGCAAATTTGGATGGACTCGAAACTAACGGAGCAGATAAATGCAAATTTCCGAAGAAGAAATTAGAGATATTATTACGGGCGAACCCGTCACCTCGGAGACTGAAGGAGAAGTTTCCGAAACCGAAACCAGCGATACCGATGCGCCTCAATTAACCATCGAAGAGATCGTCGGAGAAACCCAAACCGCAACAGCAACAGAAACGGAAGAAACTGCAACCCTGGAAACGACTAGCACCGGAACAGTAGAAGAAACCAGCGCCGATACTCAAACCCAGACCAGTAGCGAAACCACTGTGGAACCCACCGAAACGGTAGAAGAACCCAGCGCCGAACCCAGCCCCGATACTCAAACTCAGACCAGTAGCGAAACCACCGTGGAATCGACCGCAACCGAAGAACAGACCACGGAAGAAAGCAGCGAAACCACTGCCGAAACCGAGCCCAGTAGCGAAGAACCCGCCGACGATAGCGTTGAAGTCGGTAGCGAAAGCGACGACGACATCGAAGGGTCCCAAAGTAGCGACGACCTCGACGAATCCGGCGACGGCGCCATGCAAACCGACGAGATGAGCGCCGAAGTCGAAGAACTCGAAGCCTCGGGAGTTTTCGACCAAGAACTCTATCTCGCCTTAAACCAAGACGTCGCCGCCGCCGTCGAAGCGGGAATCACCACCGCCGAAGAGCATTTCTTGCAATTCGGACGCTACGAACGGCGCGAATTTAGCGCGATCTTCAGCGTCAGCAGCTATCTCGAATACAACCAAGACGTGGCCCAAGCGGTCGAAGTCGGAGAAACCACCGCTTTCGATCACTTTAAAGCGTTCGGACGCTTTGAAAAGCGCGAATGCAGCAAATTCTTCAGCGTCAAAGATTATCTCGAACTCAATCAAGACGTGGCCCAGGCGGTCGAAGCGGGAGAAACCACCGCCTTCGATCACTTTAAAGGGTTCGGACGCTTTGAAAAGCGGGAATTTAGCAAGTTCTTCAGCGTCAAAGAGTATTTAGAACTCAACCAAGACGTGGCCCAGGCGGTCGAAGCGGGAGAAACCACCGCCTTCGATCATTTCTATTATTTCGGACGGTTTGAAAGTCGCGAATTCAGCTCGATTTTCAGCGTCAGCGAGTATTTAGAACTCAATCAAGACGTCAATCTCGCCGTTTTAGCGGGAGAAACCACCGTTTACGAACACCTGCTCGAATTCGGTGTCGAAGAACTGCGATCGATCCATCCGTTGATCGATTTAAGCTTCTTTGTAGAAGAGAATAGCGCGGCGATCGCCAGTTTCTTCGGAACCAGCGAAATTACCGAGATTAACAGCTTATCATTTCTCTCCTACGTCTTCAGCGTGGCGATCGCCGAAGGCTTCCAAACCTCCAACTCCTTCGGTCTCGACCTGATCGAATCCAACTTCGGATCCCAACTGCTCGAAATCTTCAACGTTTCCAGCTTCTCCGAAATTAGCGTCGAAGCCCTGTTTGAATACTTCAGCAGCAGCGCCGGACAAGACCTCCTTCTCGGTGGCGAACTCGACGACGACCTCGAAGGCGATGACGATGCAGGGGAAGATGTAGACGGCGGCGAAGGTGCAGGCGACGACGCAGGCGACGACGGCGCAGAAGGCGAAGGCGAAGACATCACCCAAGACCCCGACACCCTACCTCCCCTCGACGACAACTTCCCCGAAGTCGATGACGGTATCCCCGGAAACGACACCCCGGACGAGAGTGACAGCGCCCCAGCTACCCCCTTATTCGACCTCGACTACGCCCTCGACACCTACGGCGACGAACTCGCCGCCGAATTCCCCGATTTCGACTTCGAGAACCCCGATTTACTCACCGAAGACCAAATCGGTCAAATTCAAGACTTCTTAGCGAGTGAAGGCTTAGCCGCTTCTCCGTTTGCCGATGTCGAATTCTACAAATCCGCTTACGGCGCTCAAATGGCCGAGTTCTTCAACACCTCCGTCGAAGAACTCACCAACGCCCAAGTGTTGGACTACATGAGTGGCGAAGGCTTGGAACAAGGCATCAGCCCCTCGCCGTTAGTCAGCTTCAGCTTCTACCGTTCCGCGTACAAACTGCAACTCGAATCCGAATTCGGCGTTTCCATCGACCAAATCAGCAACGCGCAACTGCTCGAATTCGTCCTCGACAAAGGCATCGCTAGCGGGAACGACCCCTCGCCATTCTTTAGCTTCAGCTTCTACAAGCAAACCTACAAAGCCGAGTTAGAAGCGAAATACGGCGTTTCCATCGACCAAATCACCAACGAGCAAATCTTCCAATTTGCCAATGGCGAAGGCTTGCAAGAAGGCTTGAGTCCTTCCGCGTTCGTGCGGGTGGGTTATTTCAAAGCCCTCTACGCCGAAGAACTGACCGCCGCCTTCAGCGTCGAGTCCGTCGAAGAACTCAGCAGCGCTCAAATCCTCACCTTCCTGAGTACCACGGGTCTGCAACAAGGCTTGAGTCCTTCCGCCGCCGTGGCGTTCGGTTATATTAAAGCGGTCTTCGGGGCGGAACTGACCGCCGAATTTGGTGCCGAGTATACCTTCGAGCAAGTTCTCGAATTCATCACGACCAAAGGACTCGCGGAAGGCTTCAATCCGTCGCCGTTCGTGAATTTGCAATATTCCAAGCAACTCTATCGCGAAGAAATCCGCAAGTTCTACGACATCGAGAGTGTTGCCGATTTCGGCGATACCGAGCTGATTAAGAATGTCTTCGACGACGGGAAAGGCGTTTTCGTCGATGTCAAGTTCGTGCAGATGACTTATGCTGCCGAACTGGAAGCTTTTTACGGCGTCAGCGTCGCCGAACTGACCGTCGAACAGGTTGAATCCTTTGCGTTGGGCGAGTTAGCCGATGCAGGAAAAACTCTTTCGGCGTTTAAGTTTACCAGTTACGCCGAAACCTATTCGAGTGAGCTGATTCAATACTACGAAGTCGAAAGTATTGAGGAGATTACCGAGCAGCAAATTTATCAATTTGCGATTACGGAAGGTCTCAAACTCGAGTTGAGCTTGAGCGAACATGTCGAGATCTCCTACTACGAGGAGCTGTACTCGCAAGCGCTAGAAGCTACGTTTGAAGGCAGCTACGGCGACGAAGACGTTATCGAGTTCGTGTTTGGCGATGCGGCGCCTTATATCGATATCGATTACTATAAAGAACTCTACGGCGATCGCACCACCACAGAAGGGGTCAGTGTTGCCGACCTCGACGACGACGAACTGCGCCTCTACGTTTTGACGGAAGGGTTCGACGCCAGTATCGCCTTATCGCCGTTTAATCTCGAATTAGCGACCCAAGATTTATCCACCGAACTCGAAAGCTTCTTCGGCGTCGCCGTGGAAGAGATTACCCAAGTTCAAATCCGTAATTTCTTAGTCGAGGAAGGCTTCAAACTCGGGATCGACGTGACCCAATACGTCGAAGATGTCGAGTTCTATCGCGAAGCCTATAGCGCCGAACTGGCACAACAGTTCTTCGGTGGCGATGTCGCTCAAGTCGCGAATCTGAGCGCTCAAGTCGTTCTCGACTTTGCCTTTAACGGGATTTCCTCGTATGTCAACTACGAGTATGTCCGCGCCGAGTTTAGCGAAGACTTGCTCGCCTTCTACAGCGAAGCGACTTCGATCTCGGAAATCACTAACGTTCAGATTCTCGAATACGTCTATTCGGAAGTCTTCAGCCAAGACGGGTTTAGCCTGGAAGGGTTCGACCTTTCGCCGATCGATTATGCGGGCTACGCGAGCGCCTACAGTGCCGAGATTGCCCAGTATTTCGAGATTGAGGCGAGCGAGGTCGAGCAACTCGATGTGGAGCTGGTTCGCGACTTTATCTTCGGTAAAGGTGCCGAACTCGGCCTGTCGGTGGAACAGTATGTCAAGCTCGAGTATATCGGCGAAACTTACGGAACGGCGATCGCGGCGACCAGCGAAGAAGCGGTAACGGAGTGGATTGGCGCAGAAGCGGGCAGTCTGGATATCGCTTACGTCCGTTACCAAATCTCCCAGTTAGTGACGGAAGGGACGATTACCCTGACCCAACTCGCCGAAGCGTCGTTAATCTCGGCGGATGTCGAAGACCTCTCGGCGCTGAGTAACGCTCAATTGGTCGAGTTGGTCTCTCAAGAAGAATTCACGACGTTACTGACCGAAGCCAGCGCCAGCTTGGAATTCACGGTCTCCGAGACGGTGAACGTGACGTTCGTCCGCGAAGTGTATGGCGCGGCAATTGCCGAGTCCCTCGGTGTCGCCGTCGAAGAGGTGGTCGGGGACGCCGCCACGGTGAGTGACGAAGACGTACTTGCAGCCTTTAACAGCGACTTTGCACAGGTCGATCTCGCCTTCGTTCGCTATCAATTGCAACAGTTCGTCTCCGGCGAAGAAGCGACGCTGACGATCGCCGATCTCAACGGTTTGGGACTGTTTGCCACGGAAATTACCGAAATTTCCGACTTGACCGATGCCGATGTCGCTAGCTTGGTCGCCAGCGAAGATTTTGCCGCCTTACTCGGCGAAGGACAGGAGTTGCTGACGGCGGCGACGGCGGAAAATGTCGCTTACTACAGCGAAGTTTACACCGGGGCGATCGCCCAATGGCTCTCTGCCGAAGGCTCGCAATTTGCCCTCGACTGGGTGCAAAGTGAATTCGGTCAACTCGATGTCGAGTACCTGCGCTATCAAATCGAGCAACTCAGTGCGGACCAACTGACCAACTTCGGCATCAGCAGCGTCGAAGAAGTCGCCAGTCTGAGTATCGAGAAGGTTCTCAATATCTCGTTCAGTTCCGAATTTAAAGCCTTCTTTGAAACCGACCAAGTTAAACTGGGCGCGATCGATGTTGAAGGCTACCGTCAAGCTTACGAAGCCGAATTGATCGCCTTCTTCGGTCCGGATAGCGATACGAAAAAAGGCACCCTCAAGATTAAGAGCGGTTCCGGTAAAACCACTTCTGGCAAGCTGAAAACGGGCTCGCTCAAGATTAAGAGCGGTTCGCTCAAAGGCGGTTCGGTCAAGTTCACCAAAGGTTCGGGCAAGTTCAAGAGTGGTTCGTTCAAAGGGAAAACCGGAAGCAAGGGTCTCAAACTCAAGAGCGGTTCGCTCAAACTTAAAACAGGTACGTTCAAGCCGAAAACTGCAAAGCCGAAAACTGCCAAAAATACTGGCGAAATTGCCGATGGCAGCACGGTTGAATTTGATGTCAACTCGCTCAGCGAGAAACAAATTATCAAATTCATGTTCGGTGAAGGCTTCAAACAAGGACTCGATCCGTTTGAATTTGTTGAAGTCGAATATCTGCGTCAAGAATTCGCGGTCGAACTCTCGAAGCACTACGGTCTGGAACTGACCGAAGTGACCAGCCTCAATCAATGGCTGGTGGCGGATTACCTCTACGGCGGTCTGTCCGACGAAATCGATTTCGAGTTCTACCGCCAGCAGTACGAATCCGAACTGACCTCCCAATTTGGCGTCTCTATCGAACAAGTTACGGACGTTCAAATTCTCGAACACGCCTACACTGTGGCTTTACCGCAAGGATTGGCGATCGAAGATTTCAATGTCGAACAATACGCCGAACAATATCAAGACGAGTTGGCGTTCTTCTTCGACCTCAATGTCGATGACGGAACGGCGGAATTGAGCGAACAAGAGGTGATTACCTTCGCTTTGACCAAAGGCTTGGAAATCGGCCTCGAACTCGAACAATTCGCCCAATTCGACTACTATCGCGAAAGCTTGGGCGATCGCGCCTTAGCCAACTACCGCGTTGAAAACGTCTACAATCTCAGCTACGAGCAGACGTTCAACTACATGATGAGTGGCGGGATCGAAGAGGGCTTGAATACTTCTCCGGCGGTCGATCTCGAATGGTATCGCGAATTCTACGCCGACGCGATCGCCGAAGATACCACCCTCATCGATACGAACGGCGACGGCGATATCGCCAATAACGAACTGTTTGACTACATCACGGGCGCAGGTCTCGAAAAAGGTCAAAATCCCTCCGACCTGTTCGACCTCGCCGAGTACCGTCAAACCAACAGCGATGCTCTCTTAGCCTTCGCTCAAGAGCAAGGTAAAGAAGTCACGACGATTGAAGAAGTCAGCTACTCGTTGACGATGGAATACGCCCTCAGCGTCGGTCTCGAACAAGGGATCGCCCTCGGCGATTTCGATCCGGAAGCCTATGTCAGCGAAAATGCTGGCGCGTTGACTGAGTTCTACAAGGTTCAATCCATCGAGGAAATTACCAACGTCCAAGCGTTTAACTACCGCTTCGGCGTCGGTTTACCGGAAGATTCGACGATGGAAGAACAAACCGCAATGGTTTAACGTCCGAGTTGTTTTAGGCAGTGGGGATCTTCCTTGCTGCCTCTCCCTTGGGGAGATGTCACACTCAGGAGCATCGGTAAAAAGACCGATGCGATCGCGCCACCCCAACGGTTTCAATTCAGAAATTGGATGGGGTGGCTATTTTTGTGGCAAGGAAGAAGACAATAGGGAAACACCCCACATCTGTAGCACGGCGATCGGAGTCCCCCTATGTAAAGATCTCATGTCAATATCTTTCGATCTAAAACCTGAAATCTAACATCTAAAATCCCTACTATGGCTTGGAAACGCGGCTATATTATTCAAAATAAATATATTATCGACAAACTGTTAGAAACGGGTGGCTTCGGTGTCACTTATTTAATTCGAGATAAAAAAGCCCGCCCGTTTGCGATGAAAACTCTCAAAGATACCCTGAAAAAACGGCGGGATTTTGCCAAGTTCAAACAGGAGTTTTTGCGCGAAGCGGATTTGTTGGCGAGTTTCACTCATCCCCATATCGTCCGGGTTTACGAGTTAATCGAGCAAGAGGGAACCTGGTGTATGGTGATGGAATATATCGACGGGATCGATCTGGCGACGGCGATCGAACGCGAAGGCGCTTTACCGGAAGCCGACGCAGTGCGCTACATCGGTCAAATAGGGGATGCACTCAATCGCCTGCACGATCGCGGATTCCTCCATCGGGACCTCAAACCGTTTAATATTTTGCTGCGTCAAGACCGCCGGGATGCGGTGTTAATTGATTTCGGACTGGCGCGAGAGTTCGTGCGCGATCGCGTGGAAGAGCATCCGGTCTACGGTTCTCGCGGCTTCGCACCGCTCGAACAGTACGACCAACGGGCGTTACGTGGCGCTTATACGGACGTTTACGGGTTGGCGGCGACTCTGTATTCTCTGGTGACGGCCCAGGTTCCCGAGTCGGCGACGGCGCGCGATCGCGCGATCGCCAAAGGTCGCCCGGATCCTCTCGTCCCCCCCCAACAGCTCAATCCCGAATTGAGCGATCGCGCCAACCGCGCTATCCTCGCCGGAATGGCGTTAAATCCCTGCTCCCGTCCGGCGGCGATCGCCCAATGGTTGCAGCTCTTCGAGACCGACGAGGGATCCGAGACGTTCTCCCCCACTCCCAGGGGCTGGAATTCCGCCGTGGGTCTCGATTACAGCCATTTACAAGACCTACTCGCCTCCCGTCGATGGCAAGAAGCCGATCGCGAAACCGCTCGTTTATTTCTCTGCGTCTGCGGTCGAGAACAAGAAGGCAAAATTAACAGTTTAGACCTCAAAAACTTCCCCTGTCGCGATTTACGAATCATCGATCGCCTCTGGGTAGAAGCTTCTCAAGGAAAATTCGGGTTTAGCGTGCAGAATAAACTATGGCGCAGTCTCGATAAAGATTACGATGCCTTCGGCGATCGTGTCGGCTGGCGACAGGGACAATCCTGGTTACCCTCGGGTCAGCTACAATTCGCGATCGACGCTCCAGAAGGTCATTTACCCACGTGGGGACGGCGCGGGCGGTTTTGGCCTTTTCTGGCGTCGAGGGTGCAAAAATGCGTATTTTGAACGGTTTTAGACCTAATTCACACTGGGTATGCACCCCTCTAAAAGCCGCGACGGGGGGAACTTTGCTCGAACCCGAAGCGATCTTCAAGATCGAACTCGCCTCATTCTCGGCCCCCTCATCTAAAATCTAAACATCCAAACTCTAAAATCCCCCACCTGACTTCCCGAGAGATTGCCCAAAGCCTTGAAAAAGACAGGATATAATACCTACTGGATCGGCGATCGATCGCCCGCCAACGGCGATCGCCGCTCGATCCCACAGTAGCCAGGATGTCTCCGAGTCCAACTCAACCCGCTAAACTCAACCCGCTTGGGTTGTCGCCCGTTAGTCGCTCTTTCACCGTCGATATTACTGTCGAGTTGTATCTATGAAACGCATTTTATCTGTCCTCGCCGTTACTGCCTTATGTCTTGGAGGGGCGATCGCGCCGAGTTGGTCGCAAACCTCGGGATGGACGATTTTTGGAGGAGTCGAGCGCAAATACGAACTCAAATATCGTTTGCAGCGCGGTAAAGCAGACACCTGGGATCGCTACTGGTTAAAAATTCCCGCCAAAAAAGTTAACTGGGCCGTCCTGCAGTTTCAAATTACCTATCCCGACTATTTTGATGGCGAATTTGACAGCAACGAGATCGAAGTCAAAGTCGATGACGAAACCATCGAAATCCAAGATGCCCTCTGGGATCCGGAAAACCGCTTGATTGAAATTTATCCCCTAGAGCCGATTCCGGCGAACAAAGATATCGAAATCGTGCTTTCGGACGTTCAAAACCCCCGGTTTGGCGGCATGTTTAACTTTAACTGCCGGATCGTCACTCCCGGCGGCCCGCCGCTTCCGCAATATCTAGGGACTTGGGTACTGGCGATCGACTGAAATCGAACCCACTCCACTCGGCAGCAACCCCACGGCGATCGTGGGGTTTTTTGCGTATCGATGATACAATCATCATTTGTGACTTTTTACGTTTAAACTGGTCTTCGTGGAGTAAAGCTTTATGACTCAGCGTACATTACACGGCACTTCCCGCAAAAGAAAAAGAGTATCGGGCTTTAGAGTGCGGATGCGGACCAAAAATGGCCAAAAAACGATCGCGGCTCGCCGCAAAAAAGGGCGGCATCGTTTGTCAGTTTAAGCAGCATTTCCCGGATGCGAACTTCGGCGAGTCGTCGGTAAGGGGCGACGGTCACCTGAGTGGGGCGCCGCGATCGCCGCGATCGCCGAATTGGTCCCTCGAACCGAGGCGACATCGAAATCGAGAGCGAGCCACAGATCCCCAAGAATGCCGTGTTGCCTAAAGTGCATCGACTCAAGCACCGTCATGATTTTAGTGCCGTCTATCGAGGGGGCTTGCGCCGTCAGTCCAAGCATTTGAGCGTGAGGGCGAAGCGCAGAAAACCCGGCTCGCTCGAAGTCCGCCTGTCGGATAATCGAGACCCCCGACAGCGACGAGGTGGCAACCCGCCAGTCCCTTCGCCGGAAGATAGCTCGCCCAAGTTACCGACGCGCATGGGAATTTCCATCAGCCAGAAAGTGAGCAAACAAGCGGTGATTCGCAATCGGATCAAGCGTCAGTTGCGCGGGGCCTGTCGGGAGCTTCTGCCCCGAATAGCGCCGGGTTGGGATGTGGTCATCGTCGTGCGCCCCCAGGGGCGCGAGTGCAATTATCGCCAACTTCTGCAAGAATTAGAGCAGTTGTTGGCACAAGCAGAGGTACTCAATGGGCATCCGTGAAGATATTTATCTCGAAAGCGGACCGCATCCTGGCGATTTGATCTTGAACCTGCTTTTCGGGTTGACAATCGTCGGTTTGCCCCTGACCATTGGGGCGATCGTTCGGGCGTTGTGGTTGCGCTATCGGATTACCAACCGCCGCATTACCGTCACGGGAGGCTGGTTGGGACGAGATCGCACCGACATCGTGTATTCGGAAATTGTCAAAATCGTGACCGTTCCTCGCGGCTTCGGCTTGTGGGGCGATATGGTGGTTACGATCGCCGACGGATCCCGCCTCGAATTGCGAGCGATCCCCAAATTTCGCGAGGTTTATGCCTACATCACCGACAAACTTTCTGCGAAAGCCAAACAAGCGAGTGGAGCCTTGGGCAGTCGTTAACGTCAAGTGAACGGGTGCGACCTCGGGCGTCGGAATCGAACGCGATCGCGCCAGGACGCTCCTCAACCCCACTCAGGCTTTGATGGGATTGACGTTATCAATAGAATTTGCGTCTAAAACCGAACCCTCGACCAAGCCAAACCCGGCTTGAATGGAGGTGAGGCACAACTCCTCCATTCCTTGCTAAAATTGCGCTTTAGGTAGAGGGAACTCACCTCGTTAAAAACCTGACATCGGAAGATGAGAACCTTGAAAACTGAAGCTTGTCGGTTCCACATGGAGAATAGCTCGTGTGGGTAAAAGCTTCAAGGGTCAAGTACGCAGACTTAAGATTTTTGAACTCTACTGTACGGTCGGGCAGACCGGAACAGGTTCCCTGAAATGGGGACGAACGCTTGGGGAGATGAGGATCTGTGGACATTTGGCTTCCCGGTTGAATGTGTAAGTCTTGTCGTTGAACCAAGAATCCCACTGCCTTCAGGCGTGGGACTGTCAAAGTCGAACAACTTTCTACAGCGCGCAGGTTGATATAGAGCGAATGGACTTTGGAGTCGGGTTTCTTTCCAACAACGTGATGTTGCCGATCCTGGATTTTTTCTACGGGATCGTGCCGAGTTACGGTCTGGCGATCGTCGCCCTGACCCTCGTGATTCGCTTTGCACTTTACCCTTTGAGTGCGAAGTCAATCCGGAGTATGCGTCGGATGCGAGTCACCCAACCCGTGATGCAAAAACGGGTCAAAGAAATACAAGAACGTTATAAAGAAGATCCTGCCAAGCAGCAGGAAGAAATGCAAAAGGTCTACAAAGAATTCGGAAATCCGCTTTCCGGATGCTTGCCAGTCCTCTTGCAAATGCCAGTGTTGTTTGCTTTATTTGCAACCTTAAGAGGATCGCCGTTTTCCGATATCAATTACTCCCTTAATATCGAGATTTTCCCGCGCGAACAAATCGAACGCATTCAACCCCAGGCATTCGCCACCAATCCCCAAAATATCTACATTGCCGATGGGGTTCATGCCAAAATTGCGGCTCTGTTGCCGGGAGGCACCAAACTCGCGGTTGGGGAAAAAACCAAAATTGAGTTTCAAACCGTAGAAGGTAAGCCCTTACAAGAACTCACCACACAATATCCCGACACCGATCTCAAACCCTCCTGGCAAGTCGTCAAAGGAGAAGATCGAGTCAAAATTAATCCCGACGGGACGATCGAAGCGCTCCAGCCCGGAGAAGTGACCGTGCAAGGGATGATTCCCGGTTTGGCCGCCAATAAAGGATTTTTGTTTATCAAAGCCCTCGGTCGCGTCGGTGCGGTTGCCGACGACGGCACGATCCACTGGGATATTTTGAGCATGGTTCTGTTTTTCGGCATCACGTTGTACGTGAACCAACTGCTCTCCGGTCAAAACTCGGCGCCGACTGACAATCCCCAACAGGCCACGGTCAACAAGTTGACTCCAGTGTTGTTTTCCGGGATGTTTTTATTCTTCCCCTTACCCGCCGGGGTGTTGATGTACATGGCGATCGCCAACATCTTCCAAACCCTGCAAACGTTCATTTTGTCGCGCGAACCGCTTCCGGAAAACCTCCAGAAGTTAGTCGAAGCTCAAGAAAAAACCAGTGGCGGCGGCAAAGGTCGTGAATCCCTGCCTTTTGAGTCCTCGGGTCGCTCGAAGAAAGAATCGAAAGAATCGGGTAAATCCAAGAAATAAAGCCGGATAGAAACCCATGAACGATACTCAGATGCAACGCGGTCGCCAGTGGTTAGAACAACTGTTGCGCTTGGCCAATTTGCCTCAAGGGGTCGAAACCCGTCAGGACGTAGATTGTTACTGGTTGAATGTCGATCGCGATAACCTCAGCGCCGAGCAAATCGAACTTCTCATCGGCGCCAACGGCGAAACGATCGACGCCATCCAATATCTCGCCAATACCACCCTCAATCTCGGTCGGCCCTCGGAAGAACAAGCCGCCTATACGATCGAGTTAGACGGTTACCGCCAACGGCGCCAACAAGAATTGCAAACTTTGGCCGAACAAGCGGCGCAAGCGGTTCGCGAAAGCGGCGAAGAGTTTGAAATGCAACCGTTGTCCTCCGCCGAACGGCGACAAGTCCACAACTTGTTAAAGGAATATGCCGATTTAAAAACCTACTCCCGGGGAGAAGAACCGAATCGGCGCCTCGTCGTTTGCCCTCGTTAAGCGATGCTCCGATTCTGGAGGGAACGGGGTTCGCCTCCCGTCCCCGGTTCAGATGCTTGCCACCCCAGACGCCCGAGGAGAGAGCGATCGCGATGGAACCTATCTACATTCCCTTACTAGCTAAAGCTCCCGATCGAACCGAAGTCATCCCGTTCGAGCAGTTTATTCTCGATTTGCAAACGTTGCTCCCCGTTCGCGGTCAGGTGCGGGTGCAGCATCGCGGCAATTACTTAGACGTAAGCGGACAGGCGGAAGCGATCGTCACCTTGACCTGTCATCGCTGTTTGCAACAGTACAATCACCGTCTCAAAGTCGAGTGTTCGGAAATTATTTGGCTCGACGAAGGGGGCGATCGCGGCGCCAACGGCCCGCTCGAACGAGAAACCGACTTGGAAGATCTCGTCGAAACCGTCTCCTCGGAAGGCTATTTCGACCCTCAAGAGTGGATTTACGAGCAGTTATGTTTGGAAATTCCCTTGAGACAACTGTGCGATGAGGGATGTCAGGGGATTGCGGTGGACTCCGAATCCGAACCGCTCCCCTCGCCGCCGACCGATCGCCGATGGGCCGCCCTCGAAGAACTCAAAAAACAATTGCCGAGTTAGTTCCACGGGATCGCCTCCGATTTCAACGCCCCTCAAGCCCTCGGTGGCGCGGGGCGATCGTCGCTCAATCTGGTCGCTCAATCTGAAATTCATGAGTTTCGCGGAAGAATTTGAATTGCTCCTACGCGCGCGCTATCCGGCGATTTACATTGCCACGCGCGAAGAAGAACGCCTTGAAAACGCGATCTCCCAATGCGCCCGCCGTCAGGGGAATCGAGCCGTCTATATCTGGGATTTTGTCGAAGGGTACCAAGGCAATCCCAACGATACGGGCTTCGGACGACGCAATCCCCTGCAAGCCCTCGAATTTGTGGAAAAACTCCCCGCCTCGGCTCCCGCGATCTTCATCCTGAGAGATTTCCACCGCTTCCTAGACGATGTCGCCATTTCGCGCAAACTTCGCAATCTGGCCAAATTACTCAAATCCCAACCGAAAAATTTGGTCCTGGTCTCTTCTCAACTCGCCGTTCCCGAAGACCTCAGCGAAGTGCTGACCGTTTTGGACTTTCCCTTACCCGTCGCTGCAGAAATCCGGGAAGAAGTCGAACGTCTGCTGAGCGCCACGGGAAGCGCCCCGGAGAGCAAATTTCTCGACGAAGTGGTGCGCTGCTGTCAAGGCTTGTCTACCGAGCGCATTCGGCGGGTGCTGGCGAAGGCGATCGCCACCCACGGTCAACTCGAACCGGACGACCTCGAACTGATCCTCGAAGAAAAACGCACGATCATCCGCCAAACCCAAATCCTGGAATTCTACCCCGCCACCGAGCGGATTTCCGATATCGGCGGTCTCGACAATCTCAAAGACTGGCTGCTGCGTCGCGGTGGGGCGTTTTCCGATCGCGCCCGTCAGTACGGCTTGCCTCACCCGCGCGGCTTGCTCCTCGTCGGGATCCAAGGCACCGGAAAATCCCTCACCGCGAAGGCGATCGCCCACCACTGGCACCTGCCCCTCCTCCGTCTCGATGTCGGACGCCTGTTCGGCGGCTTAGTCGGCGAGTCGGAATCGCGCACCCGCCAAATGATTCAAGTGGCCGAAGCCCTGGCGCCGTGCGTCCTCTGGATCGACGAAATCGATAAAGCCTTCTCCGGTTTCGACAGCAAGGGAGACGGCGGCACCACCAGCCGAGTTTTCGGCACCTTTATCACCTGGCTCGCCGAAAAAACCTCCCCGGTGTTCGTCGTCGCCACGGCCAACAACATCGGCTCCCTGCCACCGGAAATGCTCCGCAAAGGTCGATTTGACGAGATCTTCTTCGTCGGTCTGCCCGACCAAGAGGAGCGCCAGGCGATTTTCGAGGTTCACCTCTCCCGATTGCGTCCCCACAATCCGAACAACTATGATATAGAACGACTGGCTTACGAAACCCCGGATTTTTCGGGAGCCGAAATCGAACAGTCTCTGATTGAAGCGATGCATATCGGCTTCAGCCAAAATCGGGACTTTACCACCGATGATATTTTAGAAGCCGCCAGTCAAATCGTCCCTCTGGCGCGCACGGCTCAAGAACAAATCCAGTTTTTGAAAGATTGGGCGGCGGCAGGCAAAGCTCGCCTCGCTTCTCGATCTACTCCCTTGAGGAGTCGGATGCAACGTCAACTGCACAAGCCCGAATCCGATTTATGAGTCTTTCTGGTGTCCTCAAGTTTATCCTCGGCTTTTTCTTGGCGATCGTCATTCTCGCCGGGGGCAGCGTGGCGGCAGCTCTCTATTTCGTCACCAAATTAACCGCCCTTCCCGAACGACCGACCTTTGCCAACGATACTCCGGCGGTCGAAACCACGGAAGGGGCCGGGAGTGGCGGCTCTCAAAAGAGCCAAGCTGCCAGCACGGCGTCGAAGCCCCAGACCCGCGAACTCGAACCCGGCGCCTACTTGGCGCGGGTGACCTGGCCCGACGGCCTGATTTTGCGCGATCGCCCCAGCTACGATGCCAACTCGATCGGCGGGATCGAGTTCAACCGCACGATTGTCGTGGTCGAATCCACCGACGATAAGGAATGGGAAAAAATTCGCGTCGAAGGTGGCAATCAAGTCGGCTGGGTCAAAGGCGGCAATACAGAACCGATGGACTAATTCAAGGGCGCCCGACTTCCCGGCCCACCCCCTTGACCTTGGCCGTTCCCTATCAACCGCTTACCAAGCGGTTTTTTGATGCCGTTCGCGGCGGGAAGGGGAAATGTTAAGAAAATTAGCAAAACTTGAATATAAATTTCAAAATGAGCCGTTCCTATTTTGTAAGTGGAAAGGAGGTGCTAGGGTAACTCCATTCCCAAACAATCATCGGCTTTTTCAATTTTGAATATGTACGATAAAAACTCGAATAAAGATTGGGCGACAGCCGCCGTTACCGCCGCATTAGGAGCGGGGATCGTCACTTCGTTTGCGGTCGGCCAAGGCCAACATCCCCTCGTTGCCTTGGGGATTACCGGATTTGCCGTCGTAGCCGCGTTGATCTGCGATGCACTGCTCTAATCCTTTCGAGTCAGCGATCGAACCCTCCTCGATCTCCGGGATGGGGGGTTTTCAGTGATTATTCACGGATAAATTTTGGCGATCGCCCCTGGATTTGCCCCTAAATATTCGGCTCGCTAAACTCGAAACCGTGGACGTCGGCATAGCGATGGAAGAAGCGCATCACCCGTTCCCAAGCTTCCGAATGCACGTCAAAAGAGCATTCCGCTTGCGATAAGGTATCGTCATCGACAAAGGTAAACTTGATCCCGTTGGGACTGACTTGGATTTCCCCTTCTTCGTCGCGCAAAAATAACTTATCCACTTGATTGACGAAACTGCGTCCTTTTTCGATCGCCGCTACCCGCTCGAAAAATAAGACCACCATTTTCGTCCCCGTGTCGCGACGTTTTCGCAAACTAATGCCGCTAATTTCTTCATCTAATCCTTGAATAAATTGAACTGAAACGCTCATTTTCTTAGACCTATTATCTTGATTTTCCTCAAGCTTATCACTTTCGAGTGGCGGGCGATCGCTTTCCAAGAAGCTCGCGATCGAAGCTCAAATCAAACATGATGTTTTGTTAAATCTTTTAATAAAATATTACTTGTTAATTAATTTTTAAATTGCGAAGCTATTGCGATTTAGAACGGTAAAAAATCGCGCAATCCTCTCCTTGCCTCCGTTACTCACTCCAACTCAATCGAATCATCAGTCATGGGTTTTCTCAAAATTGGCGATATCGTTCTCAATACCGACTATATTGCTGCCGTCGAACTCAATGCCGACAATGGCTCGGAAGAAGAAAGCTATGTCGTCATTTTGATGGGCGCGTCCGAAGCCTCCTTTAAAACGGATACGGGCAAAATGGAGTTGAAAGAATTCCGGTTTTCGGGGAAAGCGGCGGAGAAAATTCGCCATCATTTCAGCGATCCCAATCAAGTCCACTACTTACTTTGAACCCGGTTCGGGGATCGAGGGGATCTCAACGGATCCTGGATAGGGGCGACCGGAGCAACCGTTAGCTTGCAACAGGAACGAGCAAATTATTGAATGATTAAAGACGATCGCCGTCCATCGAGCGGCTGACATCTCGTGCTGGGAAAAAGTGCGGGCATGGCGGTCGAGCTTGGCTCTGCGGGGGATCCGTCGAAGGGAGAATCGCCCTCATGCGCCACCATCGAGCCACAATTGAGGCCAATTGAGGCAGGCAAATATCAAGGATGCTTTTTTACAAAATCTATCTTATCTGCGTTCGCGGCACCCCTATGATACGAGTGACTTCAAGCTCAAAAGTCGCTGTTTTAAATCTATTTTTTTGCGTTAATCGTTCAAGAAATTAAACCGATCGCCCCCTTTCATTCCACCATTTGCAACCAACCTCGACGCACGTTGTAAAGAATACGATCCACAATCGCTTTCTCGTCTTCGCTGAGACATTCTTTTAATAAAGCAGCCCTGAGTTGCTGGCGGTCCGTAGGCGTTACCACGTTAGAAAACATGATCTGACCGTACAGTTCTTCTAAGGGGACTTGAGGCATATAAGATGAAAGTTGCATTTTCGTTATCAAGAGATTGTTTTCTACTGCGATCCTATCCTATTCATTCTGATTTATAGCCAACATTATTGGTGTGATTTCTACTCAAAAAAAGGGGCGATCGTTCTGTAGAATTGACGCGATCGCCGTCACAACTTCAACCGATCTCGATCCTTGACATTTGCCGAACCGCGAGGAGGCGATCGCGGGGACGCCTAGGGCGCGGTTGCGGGGGAGAGGATCAACGTTCCCCGATCCGGGAAGCCGAGAGCATTGGGGGGATCGAAGCGCCAGTGTTGCTTGTAGTGGAGCAGAAAATTTTGACCGAGGATCCCGTCGATGCCGAGGAAATCGAGAACCCCTTTTTGCAGAATCACCGCATCGATTCCATCGCGCTGGCGATCGGCGAGACGGACCCGCTCCAAGGTCGTCAGGGCTGCAGTTTCCGGACCGCAAAACCCTACAACCTCCTGAGTCGGTAAATCGGTCGTGTCCAGAGACAGGCGATCGGCTAAATCTTGAGAAATTGCCGTAACTTCCGCCCCCGTATCGAGCAGAAACGTAAACGGACCGCGATCGCCGAGATAGACTTGGGCCGTCATCACCCCCATTTTTCCTTCGAGGGGGATCGCATCGCTAGGGGCCGGGGATCGCGGCAACAGTTGCAGTTCCAAGCGCCCCGGATCGACGATCGCATCAAACCCACTCAAAAAATCCAAACCGAGAACCCCAGAGAGCTGTTGGGGAATCGTCGTTTGGGGCAATCCCATCCCGGTCATGCCCTCCACCGTGGCCCGGTCGATACTGACGTGAGGAAATTGCATCAGCGTCGCATCGATCTCAGAACAGTCTTCGCCGACGACCATGTAGGCGAATAAGTCGTTGGGAATCGGGGTACCTGCGAGCCCCAATTGTGTCGCCATCGACTGAGCGAGTAAGGAATTAGAGGCGCCCGTATCCAGGAGAAAGGGATAAGTCCGATCGCCCAAGGTCACGGGAACGGTCCACAAAAACCGATCTTCTATAGGATTTAACGGCACCTTCGCTTGACCGCGAACCACTCGTGCGGGCAAGGTACCCCCAGTGAACTCCAACAGTGCTAACATTCGTTCGTTGGCATCCGATCGCAAGGTGCCGTCGGGGCCGAGGATGACGACCTCAAAAACGCACTGCATCGAGAGGGTTTCCAAATCCTGGCGATCGGCTTGGGGGAGTGTTTCCAGACTCGTAGAGACACATTCCGCCAATTCGCCGAGAATCTCTAGACCGGAATCGGAAGAATTAGGGGGTGAACTCGGCGGAGTTTGGGCAAAAATGGGGAGAGAAAACACGGCGATCGCCAACAATTCGGAGGCGATCGCCAAGGGAGTAGCCATCGAGGGAATGAGTTTCATATCGATTGGGGGAATAACAGAAACAGATAGGTCAGTTGGCGCCTTGCGATCGCGAGAACGAAACCCGTGAGAATCACAGGAGCGGCGATCGCCCAAGTTCGCACGATCTGATGTCATCGGCGATCGATTCAATTTAATCAACCCTTCAATGATGAAAGCTTATCCGACGGCGGGGGTTCGCGCTGACGGATAATTAATGAGAACATATCAAACTAACTCGTCATCGACTTGGGAAATTCACCTTTAAACCTGCCCACCCATAGCAATGAAACCACCGATGTTTTTTAATGCGATAGAAATTGTCATTGATGATTTCGTCCGCGAACTGAAAGAAGGTTATTCGCGCACTTACGGGGGATTAAAACCCGACTATGCCGATATTATTGGCTGGGCGGGAAATATGGCGTTAGAAAATTTAGCCAATTGCGATGCCTTATATCACAATCTCGAACATACGATTTTAGTCACCTTAGTCGGCCAAGAAATATTACGGGGCAAGCACATTCGCGAGGGGGGCGTTTCCTGCGAAGATTGGCTGCATTTTATTATTTCTCTGGTCTGTCACGATATTGGCTACGTCAAAGGGGTCTGTCGGGGCGATCGCGACGGGCGCCACGCCACCGGACGCAACGGGGAAACCGTCGTCTTACCCGAGGGATCCACGGCGGCGAGTTTGACGCCGTATCGGGTCGATCGCGCCAAACTGTTCATTCAAGAGCGCTTTGGCTATCACAAGCTCATCGATGCCAAACAAATCGAAAATAATATCGAGCTGACCCGCTTTCCCATTTCGGCGCGGGACAATCCCCCGGATACGTCGAGTTACGCCGCCTTGGTTCGCGCTGCGGTGCCGATCGGCCAGTTGAGCGACCCGCGCTACCTGAAAAAAATTAGTGCCTTATTCTATGAATTTGAAGAAATCGGCATGAACCAGCAACTG
The DNA here is from genome assembly GCF_016632315.1 of Oxynema mangrovii CENA135. Taxonomy (NCBI): domain Bacteria; kingdom Bacillati; phylum Cyanobacteriota; class Cyanophyceae; order Oscillatoriales; family Oscillatoriaceae; genus Oxynema; species Oxynema mangrovii. The sequence goes on from NZ_JAEOXH010000001.1 coordinate 1,619,965, forward strand.
GGATATCGCACTCCCGGCGATTTACGCGCGAACTATACCCAAGCGTATTGGGAACGGGTTTATCCGTTAATTACTGACGCGATGAGTTATTTGTCCTTAACCCAACAAGGACAGCAAATTCTGGCGAACGTCTATGCCAACGTGTTTGTGGTCGAGCACCACATCGCCGAGAAAAGCTGAACGAACCCGCGATCGCGCGGCGATCGAAAGATGGGGTACAATTAGGGATCTGTGTCCGAAGTGCACTTGTTCACGAGTAAGAGTTAATTACTGTCATGGCGGTTCCAAAGAAGAAAACCTCGAAATCGAAGCGCAATCACCGTAAAGCGACCTGGAAGCGCAAAGCCGCACGCCAAGCGGAAAAAGCCCTGTCTTTAGGGAAGTCGGTGTTGACGGGACGCTCGAAAGGCTTCTCGTACCCGACCGACGATGAAGAAGAAGACGAAGATTAAGCGATCGCGGGCAGTTGGGGTAAGGGGGAACCGACGCCCCTTTATCCCCCAAAAGCCCTCAAAGCGAGTCGATCCGCGCCGACGGCAAGATCAGCATGGCGTCGCCAAAGGAATAAAAGCGATAGCGTGCGGCGATCGCCTCGCGATATAACTCCAACAAGCGAACCCTGCCAATTAAGGCACTGACCAACATCAGCAAGCTGGAACGGGGCAGGTGAAAATTGGTAATCAACCCGTCTACGACGCGCCACTGGTAGCCGGGATAGATAAATAAATCCGTTTGACCGCGCAAGGGCTGCAATTCGCCGGAGACTGCCGCGCCTTCGAGCGATCGCACCACCGTCGTCCCCACTGCAATCACCCGACCGCCTGCCGCTTTCGTGCGTCGGATCGCCTCCACCGTACTCGCCGGAACCTCCAGGGATTCGGCGTGCATTTGGTGGGCGGTGACATCCTCGACTTCTACGGGACGGAAGGTACCGACGCCGACATTGAGGGTCACGAAGGCCCGTTGAATGCCTTTGGCGTCCAAGCGGGCGAACAGTTCTTCGGTAAAGTGGAGTCCGGCAGTGGGCGCCGCGACCGATCCGGGCTGTTCGGCGTAGACGGTTTGATACTGACCGTCTGACGCTTGCGATGCACTGATGTACGGGGGCAGGGGAATGCGACCGTAAGCGGGTAACAGGTCGAGCAGGTCGCGACCGTCGGGGAGGTCGAATTGGAGGAAACGGCCCCCGGTTTCGGGGTGGGTGGCGGTGACGGTCGCGCTGAGGAAGTCGGGACAGTCGATCGCCGGGGGGGTCGAATCCAGGCGGGAAAAGAGGATCTGCACGCCGAGTTTGAAGCGTTTGCCGGGTTTGACCAACGCCAACCAGGTGCGATCGTCGTCGGGTTCGAGGAGTAAGACCTCTACCGGGGCTCCGGTGGATTTGCGACCGTAGAGACGGGCGGGGATCACGCGCGTGTTGTTGAGAACGAGCAGGTCGCCGGGTTGGAGTAAGTCGGGCAAGTCCCGAAACTGTTGATGGGCGTGGTCTTTGGGGGACTCGACGACGAGCAGACGCGAATGATCTCTGGGGACGACGGGATTTTGGGCGATCCGTTCGGGGGGAAGTTCGTAGTCGTAGGCGGATAAGCTGCGATCCGAATGGGGGTTTGTCGTGGCGGAATCGGGAACTTCACCTCTTCCGTCGCCCTCAATAGGATTGAGTTCGGGAGTGAAAGGGCGATCGCTCGTGGGCGATTGGTGATGCCGAGATTCCATTCGTGCCATCCTCTATCAGAATTGCTCCCACCTAAAAGGGTTTTACAAAGGACACGATCATATCATTGGGGCGATCGCCCAACCAAGCCACAAGGGGCGATCGCAAATTGGGTAACCTTCCCCAGTAACGATCGGAGGTTTACCCATGTCTCGATCCCGAGGAACGAGGAACAATAGAGATAGGATTGCAATTTCTCATTATTGACGAATGCGATCCCGAACGGGTTATCAAATCATCACCCACTGAATTGAACTCGCTCTCGAACGCGATACGGCCTTGCCGTCGCTGCGCGATCGCCTCTGGGGCTAAAGGCGACCGCCTAACGGGCAGAAAACTGTCTTACCGTAAAAATTAGTGATTCGTGACTTTAAAAGTAATCGTTAAATTTCGATCGCATCGAGGATGACCTTCGATGCTGACAGGCGATCGCCATCCTCAATCACTACGGCAATCCGTTCTCTCTATTTTTGCCGGAAGCTGACGAGTGAGTCCACTCAGGTTGACGATTCCAATCTACTCAACGGGGATCGAGGGATGAGAATCAGATCGATGTCAAAACAACAGATAGAATAATGGCTCGGGGAATTTACAAATGATGGACTATCTATATCACCTTTCCAATACCAGTTTGACGTTAAGAGTCGTCGAATATCTCAGAAAGGCGTCCCATTTACCCGTGCGTTTCATCACCGTCATTCACCAACTCGACGGCTGGGTCGTGCGGATTAAAATGAGTCGCTGCCTGACCCCTCAAGAGCATGGGGACTTTCGGGCGTTCATGTCCGAATTAGGCATTGCTTGGTTGCCGAAGATTCGCCTGCAAATGGCCTTGTGGTGCCTCGAAAGCGGACAAACCCCTATCGAAGTCATGCGCCGCTACCAAGTGGCGATCGTCTCTCACGGTCGCCCGGAGAGCCAGGAAATTGAGGAATTTCGGGAGCAATTTGTCAAAGGATTGGGTTACTGCCCGGAAACTTTAGCCTGACGGGCGATCGCCGCCCTTCTTTGCTGTTGATTCACAATTACTGCTCGAACGCCGATGGGAGATAGTCGGCGATCGCCAGTGTCGTGCCTTCTCGGACGACCAACGCCAGATCGAAACGACAGGGATAATCGGCAAAATCGGGAAACTGACCTAAAAACAAGCCTGCCGCTTTCCAGAGTTTGGCTTGCTTTTTTGGTGTCAGCGCCAGCAATCCCCCCGCATCCCAGCTTCGGCGGTTGCGCGTCTTGACTTCGACAAACGCCAGGGTCGGCGTCCGGAACGTCCCCGTAGGCGGATCGAGGGCAATCACATCGATCTCGCCCCAGCGACAGCGCCAGCGTCGGTGGAGAATTTGCCATCCTTTAGCGTGCAGGTATTCGGCGATGAGATCTTCCCCAGCCCTGCCGAGATCGGCATGACGAGGGGGGGAAAAATCCCCCGATGGTGGCGGGTGTGACATCAAATGATTCAGTCGGTTGCACTTACTGGTAAGATTACAACCTAGAGGAAAATGACCGTATTTTGCAAGCTTTATCGAGCCGTTGACTGCAGCGATCGCTCATCTATTGTGCGGCAGATCGGCGGCCTAAGCCATCGTGTTTTTTGATTTGAGGTTATATATTCAAGTATGAATTATAAGTCTCGTAGTTTCACCTTAAAGCATTGGTTGAGTTGGGTAGCGTGCCTTCTGTTGTGGGTTGTGGGGATAGGCGCGATCTCCTCAATTACTGTCGGCCATGCTTCTAGTGCCTTCGCCCTCGACTACAACAAAGAAAATCTTGTCGGCATCGATTTTTCCGGTCGCGACTTGACCAGTTCCACCTTTACAAAAGCCAATCTTCGCAACAGCAACCTCAGTCATGCGAACTTAAGTGGGGTGAGTTTATTTGCAGCGAATTTGCAAAATGCCAACCTCGAAGGAGCCGACCTGACTTTCGCCACTTTGGACACCGCGCGCTTAAATAAAGCGAACCTTACTAATGCCAATTTAGAAGGCGCTTTTGCGTTTAATGCGGTCTTTAATGGGGCGACGATTGACGGAGCCGATTTTACCGACGTTCTCCTACGCGAAGACGCGCATAAACTGTTGTGCGAATTGGCGACGGGAACCAATCCCGTTACCGGGAGAAAGACGCGCGATACGCTCTATTGCGATTAGGATGTTTAACCTTCTATCGATCGTTCCCTCGCTCCTATTGAGAATAGAGTAAGGCGATCGGTAAATCAGTCGAGAAGTGGGGGCGAAAATTCGTCCCTACTTGTTGTTTCAAATGCATTTCTAAATCGATTTGTTTAGCTGCTTTTGCTGACAACGGGACGGGCGATCGCTAAATTTGCAATAAATCGTTGAGGGAAACCTGACGCTGACTGTCGAGTTCTTGAATGCGAATTTTTTCCTGATAGATTTGTTGTTGATATTCGAGACAGCGATCGGGATACCTATTGTAATCCGTTTCCTCCCAAAGTTTGAGTAAATAGCGATATCGCTTTTCGCACATGACGCGCTCGATACAGGCGATCGCCGCCTGAATCATCAAGCGCGTATTGAGAATATCGCGTTGAGTCTTTTCATCGAGATAGAACAGATGAGAAACTCCCCCAACTTGACTTTTATGTTGCTGAATTCGATCTTGTAAATCCGAAATTAAACTATTATTCTCTCCTTCAGAAAATGGATCGGCAGAAGGAAACGATCGCCCCTCCAAGCTGCGCTCAATTTCTAAAATTTGCTGCCATAAAAAACGGTGATGAGAGAGACTGAAACCTAAATCTTTCTCTTCTAAAAAATTGATAATTTCGCGACGATGTTGGGGACAGTGTAAATAAATTCGCAATAACACTAACTCCGCTTCTTCCAATAACTGGCGATCGCCCGGAGTGGGCAACATGAACGAAGCAGATTCAGACCCTTCTACAGATTCTGACGGATCCGGTTCAGAAACCAATGGAGGGCGATCGTTCTGGCGTTCGTCTTTGCGTTTTTTCCGCCAAAGTTTGCGGACTTGGGCGCGTAAATTTTGCGCCATCATCGAAATCAGTCGCCCGTCTCCCTGACTGAACAATTCCGCACAGTAAGAAATATAGTGAGTTCGGGTATTGCCATCGGAAATTTTAGCGAGTAATTCCACCGTCCGTCCCGCGACTTTTTGGAATTGGTCGGAACGGGATAAATCGTGGGTTGAAACCAGTTGTTCGATTTGCCATTCCAACCACAACGGAGCATTATCTAACAGTTGGCGATAGGGTTCGCAAGACCCGCTACTTTTGAGAAATTCATCCGCATCTTTCCCGTCGGGAATGCTGAGAATTCTCAGTTGAACTTGTCCGCGATAAGCTAAATCCCCGATTTCGCCGATCGCCCGTTCCGCCGCCTTCATTCCCGCCGCATCCGCATCGAAATTGAACACCACTTGTTTCGAGTCGGTATAGCGCAATAACAGGCGTACTTGGTCTACACTGAGGGCAGTTCCCAAGGAAGCCACTGCATTTTCAATTCCGGCGCTGTGGAGGGCGATCGCGTCAAAGTAACCCTCGACGACGACCGCTTTATCTTCTTTAGAAATCGCCCCTTTTGCCTTATCTAAAGCAAATAGAGTTTTCCCTTTATCGAAGAGTTCAGTTTCGGGAGAATTGAGATATTTTGGTTGTTCGTCACCCAACGTTCTGCCGCCAAAACCGATAACGCGGCCTTGAATATCGTGGATGGGAATCATCAGCCGATCGCGGAAGCGATCGTAATAGCCCCCCCCAGATTTTCGCGGTAAAATTAAACCCGCTTCCTCGACTAATTTAATGCTGTAGCGTTTTTGTTCCACCAAATAACCGTACAGACTTTCCCATCCCGCCGGGGCATATCCCAAGCCGAAGCGATCGATCGTTTCGTCGCTTAATTGGCGTGGCGATCGCAGATAATTGAGGGCAGATTCTCCTTGAGATTGATGTAAAGCATGTTGATAAAAACTGGCGGCGATCGCCAAGATTTCATAAAGCTGTTCTCGTCGCGATAATTGCCGTTGTAACGCTTCTCTTTGTTCCGGTTCTAAGGTTTTAATCGGAACTTGATAGCGACGGGCTAAATCCAGAACGACATCTGCAAACGATCGCTTTCCCAACTCCATGAGAAAGGTAATGGCATTGCCTCCCGCCTGACAGCCAAAGCAGTAATACATCTGCTTGCTGGGACTGACCGTAAAACTCGGGGTTTTTTCGTCGTGAAACGGGCATAAACCCGCAAAATCTTTCCCCTGTTTCTTCAACACAACATGTTCCGATACGACATCGTAAATATCGGCGCGTTGTTTGACTTCCTCAATGGTATCGGGGTGGAGGCGGGGAACGTCCATGAAAGAGATTTAGGAGTTTAGATTTTAGACGTTTAGATTTTAGATTAATTATAGCTTAATGAGTCGTCAGGTGGTCATTGCCGAACCTACCATGAAATTTATTTATCTTTCTAAAATTTCGCGATAAACCTCGATCGTGCGGGTGGCGATCGCATCCCAACTATAATGTGTTTTGGCATAACGTTGACCGTGGGATCCTCTGATTTTACATTCAGATAAATTGCTTAACGCACTTTCTAAAGATTCGGTTAAACTGGCAATTTCTCCGTCACAAATCCAACCCGCCCCGGCTTCGATAACATCTTCCCAAATATAAACCCCTCGGGAAATACAAACCGCCGTTCCCGTCGCCATTGCTTCGGCTACGGCAATGCCAAAATTCTCGTAATAAGATGGCAAAATAAATAAATCGGCACTTTGTAATAAAGCCGTTTTAAACTCCCCACTGACAAATCCGGGAATCGTCGTAGATTCTGCCAAAGAAGACTGTTGCAATCGGGTTTTAATTTGGGTTTCGTAGGCGGGATTTTGAGGGTTACTCCCCGCTAAAACGAAGTGGAAGGATCGACCGCTATTTAATAAGTTTTCGAGGGCAGGAATGAGTAAATCTAAGCCTTTTTTCGGTTCGATTCGCGAGAGAAATAATAATAACGGGCGATCCGGTGGAATCTGCAACTGTTGGCGGACGGCTGCTTTTGAGAGTTCCGTCGGGGGTAAATGGACGCCTAACGGCACGATAATATCGGGCGTATTAACACCAAATTTATTGGAAATTTTTGCTTCTTGCTGGCTTGTAAAGTGGATTGCGCTCGCTCCAGCAAGGTTTCCGCGCTCCCATAGGGTAGTATAAACTTGTTTGAGAGTTGCTTTTTTGCGTAAATCCGCCGGATCTAACGTACCGAGGGGACGCAGGATATAGGGTAACTGGCGGCGTCGGGCGATGGTGGCGGCGCCGGAGATGACCGGGGAAAAGAGGGCGTGGAGGTGGGCGAGGTCGAAATCCCGGGCGTGGCGATCGAGCCATCCGAGCAAGTCTAACGAAAATTTGTAGCGACGAAAAGGGGAACAGTTAAAATAGCGAACTTGATATCCATCTTGCTCTACAGGTCGGTCTAAGGGGACGTCGAGAGGGGGTTGACCGACATCGCCATTTGCATTGGTAGTCAGGACGGTGACCTCAATCCCGCGACGCGCCAATGCGGCGGACAAACCCCGAACCATTTGACTCGGACCGCCGTAAACGAGGGCGATGGAGGGGATGATTTGCAAGATTTTCATAAAATTTTGGGAAACACTGGAAATACTAGGGGTCTGTTGCAGGGGATTGAGGAGAAAATTGGGCGATCGCGTTATTTTTTAATCAGTTCTCGATAAAAACTTAAAAGATGTTTGGCTAAGGCTTCATTGGTGTAGTTTTCCATGGCCCGTTTGTAACCGCGTTTGGCAATTAAGTGGGCGACTTCTGGTTTTTCAATCGGGAGGCGTAAAGAATCGCGTAAAGCTTTGATATCTTTCTCGGGAAATACTAAACCCGCTTCTTCGATCACGTGGGGAATTTCGCCGGAGTTGGAACCGATGACGGGGACTTGACACGCCATTGCTTCGATGAGAACGTGACCGAATTGTTCTTTCCAACCGACGGCGGTTAAGGTTTGGAATTTATAGCTAGTTTCTGAGGGTAAAACTAAAACATCCATGCTATTAATATAGTCGGGGACGCGATCGTGGGGGACGCTTTCGACTAAAATTAATCGATCTTCAATCTTTAAGTCTTTGGCGGTGGCTAAGAGTTTCTCTTTCATCGGCCCGCGCCCTAATAATAGCAGTTTCCAGTTTTGGGTAGGCAAACAAGCTGCCGCCGATAGGAGGGTAAATAATCCTTTTTCTTCGACAAAACGACCGACAAATCCGATCGCAAATTCATCGTCGGCAATTTGAAGTTTTCGGCGCAGTTCCGGTTGAGGTTTGGGGCAGAAAAGATCGGGATCGACGCCAAGTTGGGGCATGATTTTAATGGCGCCTCGGTAACCGCGATCGCGCAGGATATCGGCCCCGTCTTGATTGCCGACAATCAGTCCGTCGGTATGGCGGAGGTTGTACTCTTCCAGCCAAGAAATGGGCCATTTGAGGGTGTAAGGTAAATTCCACCAGGTAAAGAAGCAGTTTTTTGCCTGAAGTCCGAGGAACTGATTGAGGAAAATGAATTGGGTGTAAGCGAGGGCGCGCGATCCTTGTTCGACTTGAATGATATCGGGGCGAAAGTCGCGCAATAATTTGATGAGATCCCAGCCAAAGGTGAGTAATCCTTGGTGATTTTGGCTGAAGTTGGAAACGGGGACGACTTTAAAGGATCCTTCGTCTACAAATTCGCTAATAATGGTTTGGTTTTGAACTCCGCCGGGTCGCCATTTGCGAGGGACGACGACGGTGACTTCGAGATCGGGTTCGAGTTTGGCTAAGGCGCGCAGTTTTTCGCGGTTGAGATCGACGATATAGGTGTGGCTGGCGACTAAAATTTTCATTGCTTTTTCATTGCTTAAAAATATAAAGCTAATAAAATCAGAAAGACTATAAACAAGACTATAAACCCCTCATTTGTTCGGGAAAAATACTATTTTTGCCGTTCGATCGCCTGATAGAGTTCGTCTTTTTGACTGTAAATTTGGCCGTCATTCCAGTTCGATCGCGCCAGGGTATTTAAGGCGTTGAAAAAGCCGAGAAAGTAGAACCAACCACGCACGAGGGTTTTGGTGGGGGACGGGCTTTTGTTACAAGGGGGATGACCGAGAACGTGACAGTCGAACAGTTTGGCGAAGAAGCGGCTGCATTCGCCGGGGGTGAGGTTTTTTAAGCCCATTAAAAAGTGATTGTGATAAAAGGTGAATTGATATTGGAGCGATCGCGTGCTGATGTCGTGACAGCCTCCGGTTTCTTCACCTAAATGAACGAGGTGGGCGTCGGGGTCGTACCAAATTTTATATCCAGTTTTTCGCAAGCGCAGACAAAAGTCGGATTCTTCGCGAACGGCACTCCCTTGGAAACGTTCGTCGAAGTACAAGCCGTATTTGTCAAAAATGTCGCGGCGAAATGACATGTTGCAGCCGCGAACGGAGAGGACTTGTTGGGCTTTTGTGGTATGAACTAAATCGATATAATACCAAGCGATACCGGGATCCATCGCTTCGGGGGGCAGGTCTTCTAAGGTCAAACTGCCGCCGGAATCGGTGAGTTTCATGCGATCGAAAACTCGTCCGGCGATCGCCCCGATGTCGGGTTTTTCGAGATAGTTTTGAGCATGAGCTTGTAAGAAGCCGTCGGGGAGTTGGACGTCGTCGTCGAGGAATAAAATAATCTCACCTCGGGCGCGGCGGACGGCGTAGTTACGGGCGCCGGGAAGACTGGCCCAGTTGACACGAAACCAGCGTATTTGTTGGGAATCGGCGAGGCGTTCGAGGTAAGCTTGGGTTTCGCTTCGATGTTCGGCAGTTTGATCGACGACGAGGACTTCAAAATCGGGATAATCTTGTTTGAGAATGTCGGCGAGGCTATCGCGCAAGGCGTCTTCGCGGTTGTAGGTGGGGACGATGACGGAGAGAGAAGGCCAGGTCATAAGAGGTTGAACGGATCGCAGGTGAAGGGAATGGGTATGACTCCAGAGTACCCCGGGAGGACGGGCGATCGCACGGGCGATCGCTGGCAAGGGGAAGGACGAGCGCGCTTTCGGGTGGGTCAGGCGTTTTACCGTCGCGAAACGGAGACGGCGCGGGATTTGGGGGTGTTGGCGGCGGCGATTTACCGCCGGGAACGGGGACAGTTGCGGGTTCTCGACGCGATGGCGGGGTGCGGGGTGCGATCGCTGCGCTACTATCTCGAAAGTGGGGCGGATTGGCTGTGGGTGAATGAGGGAAATCCGGAACTGCACGAGGTTTTGCGCGACAATTTAGAAGTGGCGATCCCGGGCGATCGCTACGAACTCGTCCACGAAGAGGCGAATCGCTTATTTTTCCAATGTTACGCCGATCGCGACTACTACGATTTACTCGATATTGACGCTTTCGGATCCGGGGCGCCCTTTATCAATACCAGTTTGTGGGCGGCGCGCTTGGGGGGCTTGATTTATCTCACCAGTACCGACGGGCGCACGATTTCGGGACGGGAACGGGAAAAAAGTTTGCGGGTTTACGGGGCTTACGCGCGCCATCATCCGGCGGTTCACGAACAGGGATTGCGCTTGTTGTTGGGCAGTTTGCAGCAACAGGCGGCGGCGAAGCAGTTCGGAATCGAGCCGATTTTTTCCTTATTTGGAGTGCAAACTTATCGGGTGATGGTGCGCTTGGTTCCCGGGGAACGCCTGACAGAGGACAATTACGCTTGGTTGGGCTACTGTCACGAATGCGGGGAATTTCGGCGGGTGTCGTGGCGGACTCTGGCGGGGTCGAATTGTGGGGCGGACGGGTCGCGGTTGATTTTGAGTGGTCCGATGTGGTTGGGGGCGCTGCACGATCGCGCCGAATTGGAGAAAATGGCAATTTTGGCGGCGGATTGGGGCTGGACATCCCGAGTGGACTTGCTCTCGGTGATGGCCCAGGAGGCGGATTTACCGCCGTATTTTTACAAATTATCCGAGATCGGACGGCGGGGGGGAGTGACCGAATTGCCGAAACGCGATCGGGCGATCGCCTGTTTGCAAGAACGGGGCTATCGTGCAGTGAAAACCCATATCGACCCGGAAGGGATCAAAACGGACGCGCCGTTGTCAGTTTGTATCGCGATCGCCCGTGCTTGTTCTCCCGCATAAATCCGCCGTCGAACCCGTGCGCGATCGGCTTTTTTCTGACTGTGGAAAACAAAATTTCACGGATGAAAATTGCTCAAATCTGCTACGCTAGGTAAAATCTAGCTTAAGTTTTTTCAAGACCGCAATAAAGTTTAGACGTCTTTTTAACAAGACAGGTTTCAATTCTCCTCATTTTCTCGATTGGGGTAAAGCGATCGCGCTTCGGACCCGTGCCGATTGACAGACGGTTCGATCCCGCCTACTAAGAATCGTTAGGGCACGTCCGGGCGATCGATGTTCGACCTTTACTCGAATCGGAAAAAGAGCTAATCAATCACCGACCTGTCTGCATTACCGAGACAATTTTTATCGATCGACTACCCTGCCGTGAGTACCCAAATCCCAACTCAACAACCGCCACAAACGAACAACATCGAGCAAACCGAACCGATCGCCTCCCTCGATCGCCAAATGCTCGTCATTCTCGATTTCGGTTCCCAATATTCGGAACTGATCGCCCGTCGCATTCGCGAAACCCAGGTCTATTCCGAGGTTTTATCTTATCGCACCAGCGCCGAAAAATTACGCCAACTCAATCCCAAAGGGATTATCCTGTCGGGCGGACCGAATTCGGTTTACGACGAAGGCGCGCCCCACTGCGATCCCGAGATTTGGAAACTCGGGATTCCGGTGCTCGGAGTCTGCTACGGGATGCAACTGATGGTCCAGCAACTCGGCGGAACCGTCGAACGGGCCAAACGGGCCGAATATGGTAAAGCCGCGATCGCGATCGACGATCCGACGGACTTGTTAACCAATGTCGAAGACGGATCCACCATGTGGATGAGTCACGGCGATTCGGCGATCGCCCTCCCGGAAGGCTTTGAAGTGTTGGCCCATACGGAGAACACCCCTTGTGCGGCAATCGCCAATCACGAGAAAAAGCTCTACGGCGTCCAATTCCATCCCGAAGTCGTCCATTCTCAATGCGGTTTGGCCTTAATTCGCAACTTCGTCTATCACATTTGCGAGTGCGAACCGACCTGGACCACGGAAGCTTTTGTCGAAGAAGCGGTACGCGAAATCCGCGCCAAAGTCGGCGACAAACGGGTGTTGCTGGCCCTGTCCGGCGGCGTCGATTCCTCCACCCTCGCCTTTTTACTGCATCGGGCGATCGGCGACCAACTGACCTGCATGTTCATCGACCAAGGGTTCATGCGCAAGTACGAACCGGAATATCTGGTCAAGTTATTTCAAGAACAATTCCACATCTCGGTTGAATACGTCAACGCCCGCGATCGCTTCCTGTCCCAACTCGAAGGCGTCACCGACCCGGAAGAAAAACGCAAGCGCATCGGTCACGAATTTATCCAAGTCTTCGAGGAAGAATCCAAACGCCTCGGCCCGTTCGATTATTTGGCTCAAGGTACCCTATACCCCGACGTGATCGAATCGGCGGATACCAATATCGACCCGAAAACCGGGGAACGAGTTGCCGTTAAAATTAAAAGTCATCACAACGTCGGCGGATTGCCGAAAGACCTGCGCTTCAAACTCGTCGAACCCCTACGCAAGTTATTTAAAGACGAAGTTCGCAAAGTCGGGCGATCGATCGGCTTACCCGAAGAAATCGTGCGGCGCCACCCCTTCCCGGGGCCGGGTCTGGCGATTCGGATCCTCGGCGAAGTCACCGCCGAACGTCTCAATATCTTACGAGACGCCGATTTTATCGTGCGCGACGAAATCAAGCGTCACGGGTTCTACCACGATTTATGGCAAGCGTTCGCCGTGTTGTTACCCATTCGCAGCGTCGGCGTTATGGGAGACAAGCGCACCTACGCCTATCCGATCGTCCTGCGTTGCGTGTCCAGTGAAGACGGGATGACGGCGGACTGGTCGCGGATTCCTTACGACCTGCTAGAAGTCATTTCCAACCGGATCGTCAACGAGGTCAAAGGGGTCAACCGCGTGGTGTACGACATCACCTCGAAGCCGCCGGGAACCATCGAGTGGGAGTAAACCCACGCGATCCCTAAGTTATCTCCTCGAAAAAACGGGTTTCCCCGGGGGTCAAACCCATGTTGAGCATGAGGTTCGATCTCGGGGAATTGTTTCGCAATATTATAGAGAAAGGCGTTCGCGCAGTGGCTCCCTTGGAGCATCGCGATCGCCCGGTTTCCAACCCGTAGAAATCCCAAATTATTGTCTTAAACCCCTATTAATATTTGTGGAAAACTCCTCAGAAATCTGTGGAAAACTCGTTTTTCTGTGGAAAACTCTCTCATTTCTTCGATCGCAAATTGGCACCGCGATCGCCATTACGAGGGCGGTTGCGACCCGTAACTGATGCGATCGGATTGATAACCTTGCGGTTCGATGTGAATTAAAATTCTGGCCGGACCGAACCGTTGTTCGAGTTGAGCTTCTATGTTTTCGGTAATTTCGTGTGCGGTTTCGACATCTTTCGCCTCGACGATCGCGTGCATTTCAATAAAGACTTGCCGTCCGACCATTCCCCGAGAGGCGATCTCGTGACAGTTGAGAACCCCTGGAACTTGCATGGCGATCGCGTGAATCGCTTCCGGGGCGATCGCCACTTCATCGACCAACCACGGTAAATTATCCGTCAGCACCTCCCACCCACTGCGAAACACCAACAACGCCACCGGAAACGCCAACACCACATCCAACCACTGCAATTGAGGCAGATTCAGTTGTCCCGACTGCCAGACCCCAATTAAGCCCAAAATCACCAACATCGTCACCCAAATATCGCTCATCGTATGTTTCGAGTCGGCGACTAAAATGCTGCTGCCAATGCGAACTCCCACCCGACGTTCGTAAAAAGCCACAAAAATATTAATCCCCAAAACAATTAATAAAATCCACAATTGGGACGGGGAAATTGTGACTTCTTTGCCCCCCGTAACGATTCGCTCGATCGCCCCACTGACAATTTCAAAACAGGCCATTCCCAAAAACGCCGCAATTCCCAACGCCCCGATCGCGTCGAACTTTTGATGACCGTAAGGATGCTCGCGATCGGGTTGTGGCGACGCAAAATGACTCGCAATCAAACCGAGAACGTTGTTAGCGCTATCCGTGACGCTGTGCAGCGCATCGGCTAGCAAGCTTAACGATCCGGTTAAAATACCGACTACTGCCTTGATTGCCAACACGACTAAATTCAGCAGCAAGGTAATAACTAGCACTCGGCGCACTTCAGCACGGTTATCAACAGTCACGATCGATTCCTCAACTCTCCGAGCCAGATTTTAACGTATTTTTTGCAAGATTTTGGGATTTTAAGAATAGCTAAAGACCCGATTTTTTTGTTTTTTAATGACAATAAAAATCAATAAAAAAGGAGGAGGGCGAGCAAAATTTTGCCGATCCTACTCGTGACTCGGCTCAAACCCCGCCCTAAGCCACCCCATGCAAGCCTCAAACATCTAAAATCTAAAATCTAAAATCTAAAATCCAATCCGTCCCCGTTGCCCAGTACCATGTAAAGGCAAGGTATTAGCTTGGAAGTTCATGTCCCAACTCACACTCAATCTGGTCGAAGGGTCGGTTTCATTTCGCTTTAGTCCGGAAGCCGCCCGGGAACTACAAAACGCGATCGCCGAGTTGATGGAACGCCTCAAAGCCGTCGCAGCAAAAGCGGCGCCAGGTTCCGGTGGCGGACGCCCCAGCCCCCAAAAACCGATGGAATATCAGTATACCGGGGACATTTTCTTGGAAGTGTTTTGCAATCCCAATATTTACCCGACGCCATTCGCGGCGAAAGTTTTGATTACCCTGCGCGACGATCGCATCCGCGTCAGTAGCGAAGCCGAATTGACTCGGGTCATTGAAGATCTCAACCAATATCTCGAACAAGTCGGGTGAGGCGATCGGGCATTGGCAAAAGACCCATTGAGAAGGTAAAAGAATAAGGTTACTCGATCGCGCCCCGCGCGGTTTGCGTAATTCGACCCTTTTACCTTTTTTGTTGTTTTATTTTCCTCAAAGTGGAGCGATCGCGAGCAATTTATGATGGACGGCAAGACAATTTTAATCACGGGAGGAACGGGATCTTTCGGCAAAGAATGTGTTAGAACACTCCTGGATTCTTATCAACCGAAAAAAATCATCGTTTACTCCCGTGACGAACTCAAACAATATGAAATGGCGCAGGATTATAACAGTCCAGTGATGCGTTATTTTATCGGCGATATCCGCGATCGCGATCGCCTCAGCTTGGCCATGCGCGGTGTCGATTACGTCATTCACTCTGCCGCTATCAAACAGGTGCCGATCGCTGAATACAATCCGATGGAATGTATTAAAACTAATATCAACGGCTCCCACAATGTCATCGATGCCGCTTTAGAAAATAACATCGAAAAAGTAATCGCCTTATCTACAGATAAAGCCGCAATTCCGATTAGCTTGTACGGTGCCACCAAACTCGCCGCCGATAAATTATTCGTCGCCGCCAACAATATCGCCGGATCGGCCAAAACGCGCTTCTCCGTCGTTCGTTACGGTAATGTCGTCGGATCTCGGGGGTCGGTCGTCCCGTTTTTTAAAAAATTAATCCGCAATGGCGCCACGGAAATTCCGATTACCGATCCGCGCATGACCCGGTTTTGGATCACCTTAAAACAAGGGGTTGATTTTGTTCTCAAATCTTTCGAGAGAATGCAAGGCGGCGAGATTTTTGTCCCCAAAATTCCCTCGATGAAATTAATCGACTTAGCCGAGGCGATCGCCCCCGGTATTCCCCATAAAGCGATCGGGATTCGACCCGGAGAAAGATTGCACGAAGTGCTGTGTCCCCCGGACGATTCCCATTTAACGATTGAATTTGACGATCATTTTGTCATTAAACCGACGATTCAATTTACCCAACCTGTAGATTTTTCTACCAATCCGTTGCACGAAAAAGGAAACCCGGTAGAAGAAGGATTTCAATATAGTTCCGAACTCAATCAACATTGGTTGAGTCCCCAACAATTACTCGAAATTCTTAAAGAATGAATGCCTATATTCCCTACGGCAAACAAGATATTTCCCAAGAGGATATCGACGCCGTAATCGACATTTTACGATCGCCGTGGATTACCCAAGGTCCCGCGATCGATCGGTTTGAACGGGCCGTCGCCGACGAATGCGGCGCCCGTTACGCGATCGCCGTATCCAGCGCCACGGCAGGCTTACACCTGGCCTGCTTGGCCGCAGAATTGGATCCGGGAGATCGATTGTGGACCTCCCCCAATACCTTCGTCGCCTCCGCCAATTGCGGCTTATATTGCGGCGCCAGAGTCGATTTCGTCGATATCGACCCCAAAACCTACAACCTCAGCATCGCCGCCTTAGAACGGAAATTAGCCGAGGCCGAGAAGGGCGGAAAACTACCAAAAATCGTAGTTCCGGTGCATTTTGCCGGACAATCGTGCGAAATGGCTGCTATTGGCGAACTGAGTCATCGCTACGGCTTTAGGATTGTTGAAGATGCTTCTCATGCGATCGGCGCCCGCTACCGCGATCGCCCCGTCGGCAGTTGTCAGTACAGCGACCTCGCCGTTTTTAGCTTTCATCCCGTCAAAATTATCACCACCGGAGAAGGCGGAATCGTCTTAACCAATCGCGAAGATTTATATCAGAAATTGATTCGTTTGAGAACTCATGGAATTACCCGTCATCACGATTTCATGACTGAAGAAAGTCACGGTCCGTGGTACTACCAACAACTCGAACTCGGCTTTAACTATCGCCTCACCGACATTCAAGCCGCATTGGGATCGAGTCAACTCCAACGCTTACAAACATTTGTCAATCGCCGTCGCTATTTAGCCGAACGCTATCACCAATTACTCGCCGATTTTCCCCTGACCCGACCCTGGCAACATCCCGATACTCAATCGAGTTGGCATCTGTATGTCATTCGCTTAAATTTAGCGCAAATCGAGCGAACTCATCGACAAGTTTTTGAAGCCTTACGCGCTGCCAATATCGGTGTAAATTTACATTATATTCCCGTTCATACCCAACCGTATTATCAACAATTCGGATTCAAATGGGGACAATTTCCCGAGGCAGAATCCTACTACCGAGAAGCCATCAGTCTCCCGCTTTATTACGGGTTAACAGAAGTCGAACAAGATTATATCGTCGAAACATTAGCAGAAGTTTTATCAAATCGAGCTAGCTGAAATTTGCTGAATTAAGTTCAATGGAAGAAGAACAACAACACCCCCAAGCGAATAAAGATAACGCCACCCTGGATATGCTCCTCGGAACCGAACCGAGCGATCGCGGTTTAGCGGAATTAGGGCGTTTAATCATTCGTTATCGAGACTTTCCCGGCGCTAAAGAGATTAAAAAAAAGCTGCAAACCCTGTTAGCTCAGTGGAAGTTAAGCGAAGAAACATTATTTGAAAAAACCCGAGCGATTCACAGCCAAGGAACTGTTTATCGATCGCGGGAAGGAGACCAAGAAGATTGGTTTTAATGGGTTTTAAACTGTGGGGCAGGCAAGATGCCTGCCTCTTTACTATCAACTCAAAACAATCTTTAAAATAACCATTGCGGTAACTGAGATCCTTTAGCCCACTCCGATAAATTCACCTCTCGATACAACTTGAGAGCGAGTAAATAATTGAGAGCATTGGGAGTGTTAAAGCCCTGTTGGACTACCTGGAGCAGGCGATCGCAAAACTCGCTTTCTTCCGGTATCAATTGTTCGTGTTTGAACTCGCTTTCGAGTAAGGTTTTATATCCCTGACCGACATTACCTTTATAAAATCCTTCGATTAAATCCGCCGGAGTATTCAACCAAAACTCGGCCATTTGTCGGCGAATTTCGCGCAATTCTGCAACGATATTGCGATCGCTCGGATCGATATAGTAGAGATTTGCGCAACCGAGGAGACGATTGAGAAATTTTTGTGTTGGCACCTCATTCGCATCGGTAGTCACTGCCTGGGTTTGTCCGGCGCCAACCGCAGCAGTGGAATCGTTAACGCCTGCCAACTGCTTTTGCCACAACTCGTGCAACAATTGAGCGACTTTTTGACCAAAGTTTTTACGGTCGAAAAACGGCGGAGTTGCCTGCATTTTTTCCCAGATGCGATCGCGATATTGTTGTCGCAATTCTCGACGATTGGCGAGGCGAATCGCTAACTCGATATACTCGGATTCATTGGTCGCAATGCATTCATTCATTCCCAATTCTCTCAGCAAAGCTGCCGCTTGTTTTGCGCGCAAAGTTTCGCCATCCATCGCCACTACAGGCAGCGCCAATTGAAAGGGATCGAGTAACGAAGTCGCGCCACTGTAGGGATAGGAATCTAAATAAATATCCGCCACCGACAAACTCGCTTGAATGTCGGCAATAGTCGGCAAAGTTTTCAGAAAAATGAGGCGATCGCGATCGACACCATAGCGCGCCAAAACTTGGTATAAGTCCCTGACAAACGGTTGAGCCGGATAAGAAGGTTCCCAATTCGGATTGAACGGATATAAAATTAATTTCGAGTGGGGAACATTGGCGAGAATTTTTGCCCAAGTTTCGCGCAATTCGGGAATGATTTTATAAAAGTTTGCCCCAGAAATAAAGACGATTGCTTCATCTGCAATTCCCAACGATTGCCGCGTCGGCCTTACCGTCAGCGAAGGTGCTGGCAAGGGGAAACTAAAGCACAATCCCGAACCTTCAAGGGTCACTAATTCTTCGCGATATTGTTGGCGAAAACTGGGTAAAGGCGCGCTTAAATGACCTGCAATATAATAGTCCATGCTACTCATTCCCGTGGTTGTCGGCGAGGCGAGGGAGGTGACTTGCACCCGCGCGAGGCGATGTAATGCTAGTTGGACAATCGGTTTATTAATAGCAGTTAAATTGCTGGCAAACCAGACGATATCGAGATCGTCGGTACGAATCGTTTGCACTTGTTTTTGAAGATCTTGAGGCAGCTTAACGAGGCGATCGCAATGTTGTTGGCAGTACCGTTCTAAAGGATCGCCACTAATATGAAAAGCATAGAGAATGACTTCAAATTCTTCCCGATCGAGATCCTCAAAAATAGGTAAAGCGAGATAGGTTTCTGTTTGAGGTTGAAAGTGTTCTTTAATAATCCCCAGGCGCAGCCGTTTGCGATCGGGACGACTCGGAAATTTGTAATCGAGTCGATGTCCTTTATTTTGAAGCGCAAATGCTAAAATATCGGCTCGTTGACGGTAGGGCGATCGCAGATTTTCGCGAGTAAAGTAAGTGGGAACAAAATTAGCTTTTTGGGCAAATAATTGAGCGACTTCTTGCCAAATCGAGACCTCTGGATTGGTCAATATTTTATCGTGTAGATAGTTGAGAAGATCCTGCCAATAATGGTAATAAGTTTCGGTTTCGCCAAGATCTAGAAAGACTTCAGGCGCGGCGAGTAAATAATTGAGAAAGTCCTCAAATAACCATTTGGGAATTGGCGCCCCTTCGTACCAGCCAGAAGTGAGGCGATCGGCGCGTTGGTAGAGCATAAAAGCCAGTAAAGATTGAATGGCTTTAGGATGTTTGAAACCCGGAGTAATTTGATTGCGGAGACGATCGACAAAGGAATATTCTGATTCGGCGATCGGCTGATATTGAATACCATTTTGTAACAAGGATTTCTGAAGTTTTCCTAGTTCTCCTTGATAGGCAATTTCGAGGCGATCTCCCGGTAAACTTAGCCATTGTTGTGCTAATTGATAGCGATTGTTGGGAACACTAGCAATGGGCTGAGAAATTTGGTTAGGACTGGTAATTGTTGTTGAAAGCGAAGCCGAGCTAGAGGGAGCAACTGGGCTATTTTTTTGAAGTTGGGACAACAGTTCTCGCGCAGGTTTGAACTCGGGAACCGTTTCGCTGACTTTTTGTAAGGCTTTTCGCGCGAATGAAAAGTCATTTGTTTTAGCTGCAAGTTGAGCTAAATACCAGTGAACTCGCCAATGGGTGAACCCGAGGGCGATCGCCTCTGAAAACTCCGAAATTGCGCGATCGTAACGCCCTCTTTGTTGCAAAACTAAAGCCGACCAAAAGCGCAAAAATGCATCTTTATGATAGTAATTGCGATAGTGAAGAATTCCGCCAGAACCGATACTCGATAGTAAATCGGACGATTCTGCAATTTGGCGATCGCTCTCCAATAATTCTTCTAAGTTATCGCTATTAATACTGGTTAGAAATTGAGGAGCCGTTTCCCCCAAAGCTTCAATAAAATATCGCGATCCGGCATATTTATGCAAGCCCCCACTGACATCATTTAACGATAGAGGTTGTTCTAACAGGCTCGATCCTTCAGGAATTCCCCAGTGATGCGATTGTTTGGGAACATTCAGTAATTTTTGGTAAATCTTTTCGAGCTGTTTCGCGGCATTTTCTGCCCCAAAAATTTGCCGAGTATATTCTCGCGCATTACGTGCGAGTCGTTCTCTTTCTTCTGGATAGTGATAGAGAAATTCGATCGCCTGTTTGTACTCTAACTCGCTCCGAACTACGAAACCTGTATAGTTATCGATGACGCTGCATTGCGCGCCGCCATAAGCAAAAATCACCGGAGGAATACCAGCAAATAAGGCTTCTTGTAAAACTAGTTCCGCCGTCGAGTAATTTTCCTCGCATAAAGGATAGCCAAAAACATCTAAAACTTCTAAAACCGAGCGAATATTTTCGACATAACCGTGAAACTCGAAGCGAGAAGCAACACCTAATTTTTCAGCTTGTTGCTGTAAGTATTGCTGGATTCCATTCCCACAAACAATGAATCGAACGGTAGGAATATCGATTTTTGCACTCATACTAATATAGTTTGGGTGCATTTTCTCGAAAGAAACCATCCCGATATAACCGACATTAAACGTGTCGTGAGGTTGCGGGTTAAATCCGGCGAGGCGATTGAAATCGGTCGAGTCATAAACCATTCCAGTTTTTTCAAGTCTGACGGTTTCGGGTAAGTTTTGAAAAACCGGAAGTTGATAAGTGTAGGGACTGGAAGCTAAGGCAAAATCGCAAAAGTCGATCGCCTCTTTTGGAATAATCTGAGGCGGGCGATCGCCGGAAACGTGAAACCAAAACAGCAAGCGCATCGGCGGTAAATCCGATCGCAAAAAATCGTACAGTTCGGGGTTATTCCAGAAATGAACTTTAACGAGATCGGCAGTATTAAGAGCATCTAGAATGGCGCTGCGATCGCCTGAAATAATATTTTTAATGCCAACTTGTTTCGCCGCTTCTACCGCTTGCGGATCGGGCGGCAAAAGAGAAATAATGCGATGGGAAAATTGCCCTAATTTTGAAATATATTTAGCTGTCGCTAGGAGCGATCGCGACGCCCCACCCCCACACAAATGTTGAATAACGTGAACGATTTCGATCGAATTCATTGTTGTAATTTTATGGTTGTGATTTTACGGTTGTGATTTTACGGTTGTGATTTTAGTTGAGAGGTTTACGATACGCCCGTAAAGTCGAAGAAACGCCAGGAATAATTGGTAAATGGGCGGCAGTCGAACCTGGTGCGGTAGGGTAGAGTAAAGGTAAGTCTAAAAGTTGACAACCATAGGTATTTTCCATTAATTCCTGACAGGCTTGACGGATTCCCGGTTCGTTTCCTTCGTGATGAAAGAAAATGGCTTCTCGATTTTCTGGAGTGAGTGGCGGTAAATAATCGTGGAAAATAGCGACTCCCCCGGGAGCTAATAACGGAAAGTAATCAATAATATCTCGTTTTACGCCTTCATAGGTATGGTCGCCATCGATAAACATCAATGAGGGTAAATGTCCGTCGCGATCGAAGATTGCTTTTAATTTCGGAGCGGCTTGATAGGAGAACAAACGCAGATGGGTGACATCATTTTTTAAATTAGGTAAGACGCGATAGAGTTGGGAATGTCCCCCGGGATCGATCGCGAATCCTTGAATTTGTGAAACCCATCTTTTTAACGCCCGAACGATAAAAAATAGAGAAGCCCCAGCATAAGAGCCAATTTCAATAAACCGTAACGGCGATCGCGTTTGTGGGAGCAAATGTCGCACGGCGTAATAGAGCTGGAAACGCTCGTTTAATGACATTTGACTTTCGATCCCGTGGCGGGTCGGATCGTCCTCTTCAAATTCACGGATGAGTTGCGAATCTAAGTTAGTATTTAGCGCCCATCTTTGCGGACAAATGACGCTAAATTCTGCTTCTTTGACTCGATATTTTGACGAATGAATGCCGAGGCGATCGAAGATTGGAATCCAGGAGGTATCACCGATCTGGATGGCGCCTTCATTGACAATTTGATCGGTTAATCGATCTATATTTTCCTCGGAACAGTTTGACGGTTGGCTTGCTAAATGAAATAACGAAATTAAACCGAGAATCGGTTGGAGTTTTGCTAAAGATTCATTCAAATTACCGCGCACTAATTTAACGACTGAATTAAGATCGAGTTGAGTACACAGTTCGCTTGTTTTTTGGAGGCGATCGCCGTCATTTCCCACGAAACTATACAGCCAGCGCGGTTGGCGGGAATAACGCCGCACGATCGCCGCTAATAAAGCAGTAGAACCGCCATTGTCTTCGCTAATTTCTACAAAATTCCCCGCGATATTTTTCTGACAAATTTGCTTGGCTTGTAAAAATAGAGAATACAAATATCGATCGCTGAAATGAGTGTAAGAACCAATGCGATCGCGTAATTCTCGAAATTCTAGATCTTCAATCGCTGCGGTTTTAGGAAGGGAAGATCTAGATAAATTGGGTTGGAGTTCGGCGAGGAGTTGCCGTGCTTTGAAATGTTCGGGAAAGGCGACGAGTAATTGCTCTAAAATCACAATCGCCTCCTGAATTTTTTGCGATCGGGCTAAGGCGATCGCTTTTCCATAATTAATTTCAAGGGCGTTAGAATCAAACGAAAGCGCGCGATCGAATAACATTAAAGCTCGCTCGTTATCATTACCATTTAAAGCGGCGATCGCCTGTTCTAAAATTTGTTTATTTTGCGGTAAAAATTTCATCTTCGATCGATTCTGTTTTAACCCGATATCCGATCCCACGTCTAAACCGACCTCGGCAATTAGATCGAATAAATCCGGTTGAATTTTAACCCCTTTAAACAACCCTTCGTAAATTCCTTGAGCTTGGTAATACTTGAATTCAACCCCATAACTATTGAGATAATACCCATACATTAACGCTCCTGTTTTATCTTTTGGCAGTAACTCGCGATCGAGCATTTCCATCAACTCGTCATGAGTTGCGGGATTGTAGGTACTATCTAAATTTCGATAAAGACATTTCCCCGCTAAAATCGAAGGTGTTCCCCAATAAACGGCTTCAATCCCGACGGTCGAGCCGAAACTAATTACTTTTGAAGCTTTTTTAAGTAGGGTGTAGGTACTGACCGGGCTTTCTGCAGGAATCAAAGTTAAATTGGGAAATTGCAGGCGATCGAGTCGGGTAGTTTGTTCGTTTTTAACATTTTTGAGGTTGGGATGAATGCGAATATAAACGTGAATATTTTCTCGATCTTTTAAAGAATTAACAATGTTTTCTAACCCTTCAATCTGACTGGGATAAAGGGGATTTTTCCATAATTCGCCGATCGCGGCAAATTCATCTTCAGAACTGGTGAAAATGACAATATTTGTTTTGCGATCGTCCCAATTATCCGGTAAGAGATTATCTTGTTGATCTTTTGTAAAAGCAATCCAAGTTCGCGAAATTCCTTGGGCACGTTCTAAGAAAAATTCTTCGGCAATTTGCTGACGGCGATCGCGATCGCCTCCCGCCGCTTCCCATGCTTTTACGATTTGGCGATCGATATAGTCGATATCGTGAATGGTCGTGTTTTCAAATAAAGCATAATGGTGGATCGTTCGCGATTTTTCGTGGGTAAAACATTCGATTTCCATGCTTTGACAAGCTCTCAAAACCGCACGCATGGGAGCGTAACGACCGTTATAAACGTAAACGCGATCGACGGGATCTATAGCTAAATAATTCTGGAGCGATCGATAAATTGAAGCGGAAGATTTTATTAATTTTGTAATTAAATCTACATATTTTTTAAGATCGGGTTTCGGATCTCTAACTGCAGAAATTAATGATGACAGAACAGCATAACCGAGATCGAAGTTATCGATGCTAAAACTTTTTAACTCATCCAAAGATGCGAAGGTTTTGGGGAGGCGATCGATTTCTACTACATTTTGGGGGGTTAATTGATAAATCGGTTTGACCGTTACTGGTTTCGAGAGTAATTTCAAACCCGATTGACGCCTACCGATGCACTGCAAACAGGGCGAGATGTAGTGCAGCATATTGACATCGCAGGCTTCTAAATGGGCGTTGCAGCCTAATAAAACGACTTCATCTCCAGCATCTAGGTGATTTTGGATGATTTCCAACTCTGTCTCGAAGTGAGGGGTGTTAATCGCATACAGGGCAACGACTAAAATCTTCATTTTTAATTCAAACGATTCTCAATTAGGGCGAATCACGATCGCGGCTGTTGGATGTATCTTATAACAAATTGGTAACCGATCGGTCCGATTGGCTTTAATTGAGAGTACATGCGATCGCCTCGATCTGGCGATGTGCCGATCGCAAATTGAGACCGCCCTCTCGAAATCGTTTGAAGAAGAGCTACAAAAGCAATTCAAACCGAGATTTTCCCGGTTTGAATGTGCGAATTTTCAGTTAGCTTATAGTTGATTGACGGGAAGGGGTTTTACCGCCCGATCGCGATCGTGGAGAATGCGCGGTTTTAATAAGATTTTAAACAACAAAAAGAACGATTGCCATTCTCCGGGAGTTTCGCGATACTGCCATTGTCCGCAACGACAAAATAGCAATTCAACTAAGCGGCGGTGTTGTTCTAAATTGAGAGGGTCGAAGGCCATTTTTACCGTATAATATTCCCCTCTCTTTTCGATCGCTTGAATCTGTCCCGATAATGTTAATTTTTCTCCCAGTAATTCTAAAGTTAGGCGATCGCCGTGAAACGATAGAGGTGGTTTAAATTGCAATTGCGCCCCAGTTTCGGATAAGGCGATCGTTCTTCCCCAAAATTGAGCGGAATAGCGATCGCTTTTGGGGTCAGTTTCTGTGAGGAGAACTTGACGACGTAATGCCAACCAAGGATGAAGATCCCCGGTAGGAACGTCGATCAGGATAAATAGGGCGATCGCGATCGTAATAAAGTTATATAAACTCCAGATCCACGCTAAATTAATGCCTTCAAAAGCTGGAGTTTCGGCATTGCCTAAAGCTATGCTTAAATTCTTGACAAAAGCAAACCCCATTGCGATCAGAATAAGCACTAAAGGCCAAGCAATTTTCCAATTAAAATAAAAGCGATCGCTAGTCTTTCCTTTGGGGGTGACATTAAATTGTTTAGAAAATGGATTGAGCAGAACTTGAAAAACAGTAATTGTCAGAGGAATATAGGTAACAATCGAGTAAAACTCCGATAAAATTGCCGATCGAGATCGGCGGTTTAACCAGGCAAAAGTAGAGATCGAAATCAAATAATAAGGCAGGAAAAAATAGGTGAATTCGGCTAAATTAACTTTAATCGGAACGATACCCAAAAAGGTGTAACCTAAAGGCATCAACAACAGTGCCAGTCGGGCAATATTGCCAAACCAATAGATTAATCCTTCTAAATGAGCAATGCGTTGAACGAAGGTTAATCCGGGAATCGTCAGGGGATTGGAATCAATAAAAAAGGCTTGTAAGGTACCGCGTACCCATCGCAAACGTTGAGCAATATGGTCGCCGATATTTTCAGCCGCCAATCCGGCGCTCAATTTTTCATCTAAATAAATCACTCGATATCCTCGGGCGGCGAGGCGAATTCCTGTAAAGTAATCTTCGCTGAGGGAATCGGTGACAAAGTTGCCAACTTCGGCTAAAGCACTGCGGCGAACGACAAAAGAAGTTCCCGCACAAATGACACTACCGACCCCATCGCGAATCGGCTGAATGTAGCGATAAAAAACTTCTTCTTCTGGGGTCAGAATATCTTCTAAACCGAGATTGCGGGCGATCGGATCGGGATTGTAAAAGCTTTGGGGAGTTTGAACGAGGGCGACGTTACTATCTTGAAAAAAGCCGACGGTACGCTGTAAAAAGTTACGTGTCGGGATAAAGTCGGCATCGAAAACAACGATTAATTCCCCCGTGGTATGAGCGATCGCGTGATTGAGGTTGCCTGCTTTGGCGTGCAGGTTATGAGGACGGGTGACATAACAACAGCCTAATTCTCGTGCGAGTCGGGCAATTTCGGGGCGTCGGGTATCGTCGAGGAGATAAATATTTTTACGGTCGTAATCTAAGGCTTGAGCGCCGATAATGGTGCGTCGCAGAATAAATTCCGGTTCGTTGTAAGTGGGAATTAAAATATCGACGGATGGGGTGTATTTTCGTTCGGTAACGGCGATCGCCCGTCGGTCGGCTTCGCGGCTGCGGTCTTGAATTCTGAGGGTTAAATAAACTTGAATTAAACGACTCGATATCAGTAATAATTCTAACCCGAATAACCCGAGGCTGAATAAGCCATTAATCGGGGTGGATAAGTTAAGAGTGGCGAACGATCGCCACAGTAAATAGCGCAAGGTTACGGCTAATAAAATGGCAACGACGATCGCCCGCGATCGGGTGCGCGGTACGGTAGAAAATTGAGTCACGAGGGACGCGATCGCCAATAAAATCAGGGAGGGCATCCACAAAAATCGATCGCCGAATGAGGGGACTTGCAACCAAATGGGGGGATTTTCTTGAACTCGATGAAGGTGCACAAACAGAGTCTGAATCGGTTCAAATCCGCCAATCCAGGCTGCCGCGATCGCCCCAATGGCAAACCAAATCCCCAAGGTGACTAGGGTAGTGACGTGGGGAATACACCATTTACCGACGCAAGGACGGCTTAATTTTTGTTCGTCACCGAGATCTGAAAAACTCATACTTGAATCCCTACAATTGTGCAAATAGTCGTCAGCCACGGCGATCGGTTCCCCAATGGTGGGGGGCACACCTGAACATGAGGCCGCGTGGCTTGTCTTTTCGATCTTAGTAAAACTTTACAAACTAGGATAACCTCTCAAACCCAGCCACAGATGATTTTTCCCTGAGTTGTTGCTGAGAGTTGACGAACTACAAATTCCCAGGAATTTCTCAGGAAACACTCATGGCGCTCTCGGTTACGGCGCTTAGAGTGGGTACGATACGTTAGAGGAAATCCGATGAAACTTAGCTACTTAACTGTTTTAGCCGTCGTCTCGATATTGAGCTGGGGAAGCGTCGCCAGCGTCACCGTCGCTTCGAGTGCAGTGCGGACCCAAACGACAACAATAGCACAGATGAATTCGTCCGCGATCGCCGGAACCTTCGTCTCGGCGGAACATCCCACCGAAGGAATGGCTCGCATCGTCATGGAAAATGGCAAATACTATCTCGAACTCGACGAAAACTTTAAAACCGATCCCGGACCGGACTTATTTGTAATCTTACATCAGTCCGCACAACTACCAAATTCAGGAATCGAAGAAAGTGATTATATTAGCTTAGGTATGCTACGCAGTATCGAGGGCGCTCAACGCTACGAAATTCCCGCCGATGTAGACCTCGATCGCTTCAAAGCTGCCGCCATCTGGTGTAAGGAGTTTAACGCCACTTTTGGTTATGCCAGCTTGAGCGAAAACTCTACCAGCGTCAATCCTTGCGCGGGACACAATCCTTGCGCGGGTAAATAATTCGTCTCGACAGGGGGACCGTCTCTCGCGTCCCCCGGGGCGATCGCCGGAAATTGCCATTACAATTGGCATCAAAAATCAAAATCGAATAGTCAACGCTTATGGAACTGGTAGATTATCTAGCTCTTTTACATCCATTTCTGGCGGTGGTCGTCGTCTTTCCCACGATCGGAATCGTGCTGAACATGGCGTGGCAGACGCGATCGCGCCGTTTGCAAACCCAAGGGGGAAACAGCAAAATTCCCGCCGTCGTCGGACGCGAACACGTCAAATACGGGCAGATCCTCACCGGGACTGTGGTGGGAATTACCTTAATTGCCCTAGCCTATTCGATTTTTGTCAAAAATATTGTTAAAAACCAACTTTGGGTGAACGATCCGTTTCAAGTCATTTTCATAGTGATTTTATTGGCGGCAACGATCGCCTGTTTGGTGTTTCTCTATCAAGCGCGATCCAAACTGTGGCGCGGCGTGTTTGCCACCTTGACCGGGATGGGATTGGTCGTTCTCGGCTGTCAAGAAGGGGTATTTCGCCGGACCTACGAATGGCAGATTTCCCATTATTATTACGGAATCGCCGCCGCATTGCTGATGGTGTTTTCCCTGGCGATCGTCAACGAAATCTATCAAGATCGATCGCAGCGCTGGCGTTTGATTCATACCCTGTTAAACTGTTTTGCACTTTTATTATTTATCGGACAAGGCTTTACCGGGGCGCGAGACTTGCTCGAAATTCCCCTCAGTTGGCAACAAGAACATCTGTATCGGTGCAATTGGGAACAAAAAACTTGTCCGAGTTCCGAAAGTTCGGCAGTTCCCCTCGAAAGCTTACAAACCCGCCGTTTCCCTTAACATCGGATCGGAGATCGAGGGGTGATGGCGATCGCAACTACAGGCTTTTGAGGTCTTGCGCACAGCGATGCTCGCCCTTGGCAAAATCTAAAAACAAACATAGGCTTTCTGCAATCTTGAGTGCGGTAAGCTAGAATGCTTATTTGTAGCGAGCGGACGGCGATTTGAGACATTGCAACGGTACTGATTTCCCAAGCACTTCGATCGCAACTCACGCGAGGCTCGATATCAAAGATTACAATGTCACGCCGATTCAACCGACTGAATCAGATAATGAATTGGCATCGGTGAGTTGGTCGCGTCCGAGGGGGTGTGTTGGATTCGCCGATCGGTATCGGGCGCGCGATCGCGCCTGCAACCCCAACCCGCCCCGATCGCATGAAGCTTAGAAAATACAAGGAGAAATTATATGGCTGCAGCCAAAACGGGTGATACGGTAAAGGTTCACTATACCGGAAAACTGGAAGATGGAACGGTGTTTGATTCTTCCGTGGAACGCGAACCGCTACAGTTTACCCTCGGTGAAGGACAAGTAATTCCGGGGTTTGAAAAAGCAGCCCTCGGCATGAATCCGGGAGATAGCAAAACGGAAACCATTCCCCCGGAAGACGCTTACGGAGAACACCGAGAGGAAATGGTCGTCCAAGTCGAACGCCAGCAAATCCCGGACAACTTCGCTAAAGTCGGTCAGCGATTGCAAATCCAACAACCCACCGGGCAGAAAATTCCCGTGGTCGTGACCGAGGTAGCCGATGCCACGGTGACCTTAGATGCCAATCATCCTTTAGCCGGAAAGAGTCTGACCTTTGACATTGAAATGGTAGAGATCGGATAACAAAAATCGATCGAGCGTTAGAGTGCGATAGGCGCCCGACGCACAAAAGGTTGCCGGGAGTTTTCGGCAGCCTTTTGTTTTGGATCGAAACATTATGGGGAATCGGCGAGCCGATTTTCGAGCATGTCGAGCAGTTGTTGGGTTGGTTCCGAGACGATCCCGAGGCGTTTGAGGGCTTTGAGACGATCGCGCCTGCCCTCCGACGGGAGTTGTTCTCGCAGGCGACCGTTGAGAAAATAGGTAATCATTTCGCCTTTCCCTTTAATCTCGATCGCCCCGCGTTTTTCGAGAATAAAATCATCTTTCAAGCGTTCGTAAGTATCTTGGGTCACTTGGATGCGACCGGGAAGGCCGTGAGATTCCATCCGGCTCGCCGTATTGACCGTATCGCCCCACAGGTCGTAAATAAATTTCTTCAGTCCGATCACCCCCGCCACCACCGCCCCGGTGTGGATGCCGATGCGAATGTTGAAATTCTGTTCGTTTTCGAGATTGAACTGTTCGAGTTCGGCTTGCATGTCTAACGCCATTTGGGCGATCGCCTCGGCATGATCCGGGCGGCGGTGGGGCAAGCCACCTACGACCATATAGGCATCGCCGACGGTTTTAATTTTCTCCAAGCCGCGCTCTTCGGTGAGGCGATCGAAGGCCGAAAAAATTTGGTTTAACAAGCGAACCAAATCGATCGGGGAGAGTTCGGCGGCAATGCGGGTAAAGCCGACGAGATCGGCGAATAAAACGCTGACGTCGGCATAATGTTCGGCGATCGTCGCCGCATCTCGTTTGAGGCGTTCGGCGATCGTTTGCGGCAAAATATTGAGCAACAAGCGCTCGGTTTTTTCTTGTTGGTGTTTGAGGGCTAATTCCGATTGCAAGCGATCGGTAATGTCGCGGAAAATACCGCGCACGGCAACCGCTTTGCCATCGACCCGCTTGCAATTGAGACTGCCCTCAATCGAAATTTTGCGGCCCGATTTGGTGATCAGCGCCGTTTTGATCCCTTCGAGGATATTCCCCCGGAGGACGTGAGCGAAATGAGTCAGATAATCTCCTTTGCATTGGGGATGGACGATATCGAGCAGGCCGATCCGGGTCAAATCGTCTTCGGAGTAGCCTAACGTTTCCTTCCAAGCGCGATTGACATAAAGAAATCGACCCTGGGGATCGACGCTGAGAATCAAATCGCTGGCATTTTCAAATAAATCCCGATAGCGTTCTTCACTTTCGCGCAAGGCGGTTTCCGCGCGTTTGCGTTTGATGAACTGCCCGAACTGACTGGCCAATCCCTCGACGGTTTCCATTAAATCGGGGTCGGGGGTTTGGACTTCATCCGTCCAAAAGGCGAGGACGCCGAGAATTTCCGAATGACAGGCAGAGGTGTCGGCGGGATCGCAGCTCTCGTCCGTATCGCCGACAATGGGAAAGGCAAAGGCGGCGCCCGTGCCGACGGATCGGGCTTCCGGACGGGCGATTTTCCTCCGGAGACGCTCCGCGATCGCCGCTTCCGCGTCCTGACTCAGATCGAGGATCGCCCGCCCTCGTGCGTTTTCCCAGACCCAACCGGGTAACCCTTCGCCTTTACCCAAATAGCGATCGCGCCGCCCTTCCACGGGAGGGGCATTCGGGGACGATCTCGCCCACGACGTCACGCAATGGAGCCGTTCCGGTGGGGCGATCGCCCCTTGAGTCGAGTGGACGCTGCCCGGATTCTCGACCCCCCGCTCGCAATCGTCCCCGGTCATCCAAATTTCGCCCACGTCCCAGCCAAAACTTTCGCAAATCGCCGGAAGCAGTCGCGGGGCCGCCTGTTGGAAAGACACGGACTCGGATAAGATCCGGGTGGTCGCCGCCTGGGCGAACTGGCGTTGCTGCACCCGTTTGCGTTCGGTGATGTCGCGACCGATATAGACAAATTCCCGGGCGTAATTGCCCTGCTCTTGTTCGAGGGTAGAACAAGAAAAGCCGACGTAAATCTTTTTACCGCTTTTGGTTTTGCCGACCACTTCGATCGCCTCGCTGGCGCCGTCCCCATTCCCGGAATCCTCAGTTTCGATCGCCGCGAGTAAGGCGCGATATTCCGGAACCAACGGGGCGATCGACTGGCCGATCAATTCCGTTTCGCTATATTCAAATAACTCTTGTGTTTTGCGATTGATCGTCTTAATCTTGCCATTTCCATCGGTGACGATCAGCGCTTCTGCCATCGAGGCGAGAATGCTATCAATATAAGATTTAGACTTAGAAAGGGCGTTAAATAATAAATTCGTTTCATTGGTGGCTTGCACCAACTTTTGTTCTAGTCCCATCCGCTCGCTAACATCGTCGAGCAGGACCACGAGCCGTTTTTCTTGGGTGACGAGATCGCGCTGGGGGAGAATATAAATATCAAAATAAATCGGACGATCCGGGTCGTTAAAGCGACCGATCGATTTCAACTCGAAACTGTCGCGCGTTCCCGCCAAGACTTCATCGAGCATCGGTTCGATCCCGATCGATTCGGGAAAGGGAAGATCGAGGGGATTGCCGACGGCGATCGCCTCGGGAAAATCCGCAAACCGATAAGCTTTGGGCGAAGCACTGACAATTTCAAGTCCAGCATCTAAGGTCACGTATTCCATGCCGCGCGCGGCCAAGAAAGAATCTAAAAGATCGTTCATTTTTCTTGCAGTAATTCTTCTACAAAGACCACCACTTCTCGATAAACGCCATAGAGGTTATCGAGAAGCCCATTAATCTGCTCGTGCCGTCCTTGATGGGCTTCATATTCTAACTCTTTGGCCAAATCGTACAGTTTAACTGCACCCACATTGCTGCTCGAACCCTTTATATAATGGGCTTCGCGCTCGATAAAGTAAAGATCTTGCACATCGGCACCCTGCAAACTGGCGATATGGGCGTGTAAATCTTCTAAAAAGATTGCTAGCAGTTCTCGAATAAAACCGGAATCTCCTTCAGAAATCCGGTCCAAACGCCCTAAATCGAACAAATCGGGGGGCTGACCCGGGCGCGATCGCGGTTCCGGTGCCGAGACGATTTCCCCTGAGTTTAATTGCGCCCCCCACTTACTCAGAATCGCTTGTAATTGTTCGGGGTGAACGGGTTTGCTGATATAGTCGTCCATGCCTGCAGCGAGGCATTTGTCCCGGTCTTCTTTCATCGCGTGAGCGGTCATCGCGATCACGATCGGAACGGGAGTGACGCGATCGCGCGCGCGGCGATCGCCGTAGAGACGGCGGATTTCTCGGGTGGTCTCGTAACCGTCTAATACGGGCATTTGGCAATCCATCAAAATTACATCGTAGCGATCGCGGGACAATCGTTGCAGCACCTGTTCCCCATTGGCGACGACATCCGCTTTAAATCCCTCAATTTCCAACTGCTTGAGGGCAACTTTTTGATTGACCGGGTTATCTTCTGCCACCAAAATTTTCAAGGGAAAACGTTCTCCGACTCGTTGCACCGAACCGTCGTGGGTCGGGATTGCCGCCTCTGGCGCGTCCTCGATCCCAAAACATTGTTTCAGACTCGCCAACAAGCGCGAGCGGCGGATCGGTTTGACGAGATAACTGGTGAAGCCGCTATCGAGACAGGCACGAGCCCGATCGCGCTCGTTACTGCGAACCAACAACACCAAAGGAGTATCGGCAAACGCGGGAGAGGTTTTGAGCCGTTCTCCCAAGGCGATCGCGTCGATCCCATCGAGCTGTAAGTCGAGGGCGACCAGGTCGTAAGTCGCCCGACGCTTGCCCCGCTTTTCTAAAAAGCGCTCGAAACTGCCAAGATCCATCGCTTCCACTCGCATCCGCCAACAGGCGCCCCAATGGGCGATCGCCTCTTGGGTGGTCGCCCGATTGCCTACGGTCAGCAGCGCGCGCCCCGCCAACTCGTGAATACCGCGATCGGCGTGGGTGCGCGGGTGGCCGTTGACGCGGGCGAAAGGAATGGCAAACCAAAACTTCGAGCCGCGCCCCACTTCGCTGTCTACCCCTATTGTTCCCCCCATCAAGCCGACAATTTGTTTGCAAATGGCCAATCCCAATCCAGTTCCCCCGTAAACTCGCGTCGTGGAGGCATCGACTTGGGAAAAAGGCTCGAAGAGGTGGGTCCGGTCTTCCCGGGCGATCCCGATGCCCGTGTCGATCGTCGAAAAGCAAATCTGCACTGCTTGCGGCGGGGCTTTCGGCAGACTGACGGGCGATCGCTCGACTTTGACGAAGACTTCTCCCTCGGCGGTAAACTTAATGGCATTGCCGATTAAATTGGTCAGCACTTGCCGCAGGCGATAAGCGTCGCCCCTTAATATGTCTGGCAGGTCCGGGGCGATCGAGGTGGTAATTTCTAAACCTTTGGCGTGGGCTTGGGGGGCGAGTAACTCGACGACTTCTTCGACGCAATCGGTCAGGTCGAATTCTTGCGTCTCTAATTGCATCTCCCCCGCTTCGAGTTTGGACAGGTCTAAAATCTCGTTAATTAAATTGAGCAGGGCGTTGCTACTGAGGCGAATGGTTTCGATGAAATCCTGCTGTTCTGGATTTAAAGATGTCTGCAACAACAGTCCGGTCATCCCCAAAATCGCATT
The DNA here is from genome assembly GCF_016632315.1 of Oxynema mangrovii CENA135. Taxonomy (NCBI): domain Bacteria; kingdom Bacillati; phylum Cyanobacteriota; class Cyanophyceae; order Oscillatoriales; family Oscillatoriaceae; genus Oxynema; species Oxynema mangrovii. The sequence goes on from NZ_JAEOXH010000001.1 coordinate 1,653,815, forward strand.
CATGGGGGTGCGGATTTCATGACTCATGTTCGCCAAAAAGTTGCTCTTGGTTTGCGAGGCTAACTCGGCTTGACGGCGGGCGAATTCGAGTTGTTCGGCAGCCCGCTTGCGTTCGGTGATGTCCCGTCCGATATAGAGAATTTTGTGCAATCCCGTTAATTCGGTGGGAATGACCGATCGCGAGAAGGCGACGACGAGGGATTTTCCCGATTTCGTCCGACAGGGAATTTCTAAGTTAGTTTCTAAGTGGGTTTCTAAGTCGGTTTCTAAGTTAGTTTCTAAATCTTTTTGTAAAGGGCTTTCTCCATTGGCGTCGCCAGTCCCTACAACTTCCCTCCATTCCGGGAGCAGATTGGCGGTCTCGAAGATCGTGGAAATCCCGCGATCGATCAGTTCGTCTCGGGTGTATCCAAATAAGTCGAGGGCGGCGTCGTTGACAATTTCAATGCGCCCGTTTTGTTTGGTGACCAATAAGGCATCGGCCATTGCCGTAATGATGCGATCGGTATAGGCTTTGGCCGCCGCGAGGGTACTGACGAGTAAGTTGGCTTCGTTGACCCGTTGCATGAGTTCTTGTTTGAGAATCATGCGTTCGGTGGCGTCTTCAAAGACGACTAACAGGCGAATATCTTGCGGGTTGTCTCCCGGTTCTTGGGTGACGGATAAATCGAAGTAAAACGGTTGGTTGTTGTTTTCAAACCGGGCGATGCCTTTGAGCTCGAAGTAACTTTGTTGGCCGTTGAGGATATCGTTTAAAATGGGTTCGACGCCGATAAATTCGGGAAAGGCCAGACGAATATCGCGATCGCACAGGGCCAGTTCGGGAACGTCGGCAAATCGCCCGATATTGCTAGAGGTTTCTCGCACGATCCAATCGCGATCGAGGATGGCATATTCTAAGGGTCTCGGATCGAGCAGTTTTCTGAGTAAAGGATTCATAACTTACGGGTCTCCCTCGCTGGTTCTTGACAGGGCCACAGAACGTTGGCAACATCCGACGGTCGAGAACGGTAGTTGCTCTCGGCTATCTCTGAAGTTCCCGCGATTCCCCTTACTCGACATCCATGTTTCCTCCCCGACGACCCGATCTCCCCCTCACCTCGATCGCTTGCCACAGGTCAACCAGCTCAATTCAATGGGGCGATCGTCTTCCTCGCTCGAGGGAAATAGATTCCGACCCGCGACCCAGCTCTCGAACCGAGGGGTTGCGAGCCAGGGGCCATGGGGTAAATGAGTGCGTTCGTATTTGACGACGGATTCGTCGTCTAAAAGGTCCGAGGGGAGTTGGGAGATCGCCTCGTCGAGTGGCGATCGCCACAGAAGATAACTCCTTGGGAACTCGGTTCAGGCAAATTGTACAATGTTGGGAGGTGCCAGCCAGGTTAACCTTGACGACCATCTTTCCAGCTTTCGCTACTTTTGTTCAAGTAAAAACTATCCGGCCATGGACAATGTTGCTTGAATTTAACGGCAAAGTATCGTCGTCAAGTCTTTTCCCGGCCCGAAATCGGGAAAACCAAGCTAAATCTATACAAGTTTTTTTGTAAAACCTGTACTGTCTATACATCTGAGGAACTCGGATAGCGCCGATCGCCTAGATGTAAGACCAATAAGTTTGCTTGGAGGCCATCTATTCGGTTGTTGCCCGAGCTGTATTCTTTGAATCGGCGTTTGAATCGGCGTGGGTCGTTCACGTCAAAAACGGACGCGCCAGCATATAACTCGAAATCGATTTTGCATCTACCTGTTCCCCATTTAAAATCGCCGCTTCGAGTTCTCTCGGCGTCATCAATACCGTTTCGATATCCTCATCCTCGTCTTGTTGCGGGGGACTGGGTAACTTTTCTAAATCTTTCGCCAGAAAAGCATAGATAATTTCGTCAGAATAACCGGGAGCGAGGAAAAATTGGCCTAATTTCTGCCATTTATGCCCTCGATAGCCCGTTTCTTCTTCAATTTCTCGCTTGATGGTCTGTTCGGGATCTTCGCTGTGTTCTACCGTTCCCGCCGGAAATTCTAAAATTCGTCCTTGTACGGCAAAGCGATATTGTCGCACTAAAACTAATTCCCCTTCTGGAGTCAGTGGAACGCATAATGCACCCCCCGGATGGCGGATGCATTCCCAATCGCCTTCAGCCCCATTGGGCAATCGCAGCGTATTGACATCAAAACCGAACTTCCGCCCGGAGTAAGAAAAGCGATGGCGGATCAGTTCGGGAGGTTCGTGGCCAAAGGTCATAGGATTTAAGTAAGGTTACGTGAAGGTGCAGGTCAGGAGTTGCAGGGGAAACTTGTGTGTTTCCGGCAGGAAATCAGGAACGGGCCCGATGCCCGACCCTCGATTCCCGACTCCCCTACTCTAAAATCTAAACTCCAAAATCTACAATCGCTCAAGCTTCACTGACTTCGTGACCGACGGCGGTGATGGCTTGCTCGAACGATTCCGGTGAGGCGGCAGATTCGATCGCCACGAGTTTACTATCGAGATCGATGTTGACTCGGGCTTGACCATCGACGGTTTTGACAGCTTTGGTGACGGTTTCGGCACAACCGTCACAAACCATTGAAGGAACTTTTAAATTAATAGTCATTCTGAGACAATCCTCGATACGCTAATTGATATTAGGTTTATTCTGCCCGGCGATCGCGGGTTTTGGGATCTCTCAGAGGACAGAATTTTTGATTTTTTCGATTCCCCCGCGATCTAGTGCTTGTGCGAGCTCGGCGATCGCCTTTCCGGAGACCGGATCGATCCAATTGGGGGCAATTTCGGCGAGGGGAACGAGAACGAAGGCTCGTTCTCTCAAGCGAGGATGGGGGATTTGCAGGCGGTCCGATTGGTAAATGCGATCGCCAAATAGCAATAAGTCCAGATCTAAGGTTCGCGGTCCCCATCGTTCGCCGCGCGTCCTTCCATATTGCGTTTCTATGGCTAAAAGTCGGTCTAAAAGCACTTCGGGTTCCAGTTGCACCTGGCAGGTGGCGCAGCCGTTGAGATAATCCGGTTGGGGCGGTCCGACGGGGGCGGTCCGATACCAACTAGAGGGCTTTAACTCTTTGATTCCGGGAGTTTCTGCTAAGGTGTTCAGGGCGTTTTCGAGGGTGCGGCGGCAGTTGCCGAGGTTGCTCCCGAGGGCGATCGCGCAGTCGATCCAATCACTGTCCATAACTTTTTTTGAATTATTTTTTAAAATATCTGCATTTTTTAACCGCGACGGAGGCGATCGCTCGATTCTCCTGGGGAGACGCACGGCGATCGCCCCAATTTTTCATAAATCTTGCATTTTTAAACCCTGTCAACTCTCCCCGTAAAAAGGCGATTTTAGGAAATTGATCGAAAATTATAACAGTCTTTTTTTTGCAAGTAAAACTAAAATCTCAGAGACTTCAGAGACTGTTTATAAAATAAACATTAAGAACCCTGTTTGAGAGGAGGAGATCGCCGGAGCATCAAACGACCGATGGCAGAGATCGGGTTACCCCAACGCTCTCGACGTTTCTATGATGCCCTGTAGGGGTTTGGAAACCAAACCCCTACTCTAAAATCTAAACGTCCCAAACCAGGTTGGGTACAATCGTACTGTTCGTACTGATGGCCGACCGACGGGGTAAATGCATTTATCGGAGCTTTGCCCAGCCTTTGCAGATAAAAACATATGACATCCGAGCAAAATTCTCATCGTCCCGACCTTCAATTGGAGTTCGACCCCGACAACAGCCCTGAAGAAACCACTGAGGCGAACGGTTCCCAGGGCGATCGCGCGGCGATCGCCCAAACTCCCCAAACCGGAGGAGAAACTCGATCCTCCACCTCCACTCCTCCCATTTCACCGTCATCCCCTTCGATCTCGCTGATGGAACGCGACGCTAAGGCGACTTTATCCACCGAAAACGGACACAACAACAACCTCAAAGATTTAGAACTCACCACGCCATCCCACACCATCAACCCGGCCATTCTGATTTTAGGCTCGATCGGCACGATGATTTTAGGGTTGGCCATCGATAATGTTTGGGTCGGCTTCGGTGGCGCCGCAGGCACCCTGCTGTTTTCCCTGCAGGTAATTTGGCCGAATTGGCGTCACATTTGGTTGCAACTGGTTCCCCAACAGTGGCGCGCTGTGGTGGTCGCCGCCTTGGGACTCCTCGTCGGCGTGATCGGCTTGTTGATGCTCAGTGGCGCCAACCAACAGCCGGGAAGCCGCAATATTCAGATTAACTGGGATGCGATCGGCGCCGTCGGCGAAGTGGTCGGCGCCTTGGGTCAAATTTTAATCGCCATTCTCGCGGTCTATGTCGCTTGGAGACAATACGTGATCTCCAAAGAACTGACCATCCAGCAAAACCGGATTACCCAACAACAAACCATTGATGCTTACTTCCAAGGCGTTTCCGAACTGGCGTTAAATGAGGAAGGATTGCTTGAAGACTGGCCCCAAGAACGGGCGATCGCCGAAGGACGCACCGCCGCGATCCTCAGTAGTGTAGACTCGGAAGGAAAAGCCAAAGTTATCCGTTTTTTATCTCAATCCAAGCTGCTCGCCCCTCTACGACGGGATAGCCATCTCGGACGCCCCATTCTCGACGGTTCGGGGGGTTATGCGGAAGATCGCGCCCGGGGAGTGCGCGTCGTAGACCTGGGAATTATGCTCGCAGGCGCCGATCTGTCGGGAACCGATTTGCGCTGGACTGAATTAAGCGAAGCCAACTTAGTGCGCGCCAACCTCAGCTACAGCGATCTCGTCAAAGCCAATCTCTCACGCGCGATTTTATACGAAGCGGATTTATCGGGAGCTGATTTTAAAGGCACTCGTTTCTACTACGGCAAGTTAGAAACTGCTTCGCCGCGCAGTCGAACCGATCCGCCGAACTACAAAACCGGAGAAGGAACGGGAGCAGTCATCGAAAATGCCGATTTTACCGACGCTCAACGGATGTCCGAATCCCAACGGTATTATTGTTGTGCTTGGGGGGGCTCGAAAACCCGAGAGACGATCCCCGGCGGCTGTGAAGGGATTCCCAATCTGTTGGGACGTTAGGGAGTCGAGTATCGGGTCTCGGGATTGGTGAAAAATAATCAGAGTAAAATCAGAGTAAGCGGTTGAGCGGTTTTGAAGGCGATCGCCGCTCCAGGTGTTGCTGGATTCCCGCTTGCGCGGGAATGACAGATCGGGAGAGGACTTTAAGGGGGAGAAAATGTCTATGATTTATCTTCTTCTGCGGGAAAAATGCCTCGGTTTTTGCGCGCTTCCATTGCGCGTTCGAGTAATTCTAAAATGCCGGGGGCTTCTTCTTGAAGGGTGAGCAACAATCGCTCGCCGATATCTTCATCTCCCGGATCGGTTCCCGTTTCCATGACGGCTTTTAATCGGGGCATGGCAATTTCATCGACGATCTGAATGAGTCCACTTAAACAACGGTTAAATTGTTTTTCTGTTAAAATGGAGTCTTCTAAAGGAAATTCAATAATTGCCCGAATTTCTCCATCGGAAGGGTCGTATTCCCATTGCAACATTTTTGTTTCCCAAGAAATGCATAACATAGACTGTAAAATGGCTTCTTTATGGGGATGATCGATAATTCCGGAAATGACTTGCGGGGCGAATAGTTTGAAAAATTCTCCATCTTCATCGAGTTGGATGACGAGTAAAAAGTTTTCGAGGTTATCGGCTTGAACTCCGGTAATAATGCGATTGTTGTCTTCTTCTAGTTCGTATGACCAACCTCGATTGTCCAAATAACGGGCAATTTGTTCTAAAGTAGCTGCCATATTTTTTATCCTTGAATAAGCGTTTGGATTCTTATTTTAAACGCTCTTTAGGGGCGATCGCCAGATACTTAAAAACTTGAGGTTTGCGGAAGTTGAAGCGTCCTTGCTTCTGGTTCCGGTGACCCGCGAGCTTCTAGGTGGCCAGAATACTAGCCCAGAATACCAGAAGCGAGACAAGATGGTTTTTGTATACTTAAGCTAATTCTCACTCTTTTTGTTGAAAGAGAACGCCTTAAAGTATATAATATTCTCATCGATCGCCGATCGCCGCCGCGACCAATGTTTAAGATCGATCTAAAATCTGAAATCTAAAATCTAAAATGCCTTCCTGTCCCCATTGCCAGCAATCGATCGATACCGAGGCGATCGCCTGTCCCTTTTGTCGGACGCCACTTAAAGGGTTCGGTCATCCTGGAATTCCCTTGCATCAAGCCAGTGGAGACGAGTTTCTCTGTGAGAGTTGCACCTATCACGAGGACGATACTTGCACCTTTCCCCAACGTCCCCAGGCAAAAACCTGTACCCTGTACCGCGATCGCGCGCAACCGATCGCCGATCCCGCCGTTAACCCTTATTTGAGCAGCCATCCCCTGCGACGCTGGCGCTTGTGGCTGACCCGTAACGCCGCCGTAATGGCGATCGCGGCGATCGTGGCGATCGCCGTGCTGCTGGCGTCGATCCAACGTTAGGATCGACCTTCGACCTTCGCGATTAAGTCGTCGAGCGATCGCTGCATGGCGGTGACGACGCGGTGATAACATTCGTCTACGTAGTCGCGATCGTGGGCAGCTTGCGGACCGGAGCGGTCGAAGGCGATCGGTTCGCAAAAACGGGTGTGAATTTGCGCCGGAAGGGGAAAATTCGGTAACGGCCCGATCGCCAATAGCCAGGGCAATCCGACATACACCGGAAACACTTCCGGATCGAGATCGAACAGCCAGGGAATCCCAAATTTTTCGTGCAGTTGGCGCATCCCGTCGTAAAGATCGCCGAGGACGAATAAGGTATCGTGAGCGCCGTGAGAAACAAACGGCAAAATCGGCACTCTTTCACGCAAGGCCAATTTAATAAAGCCCTTGCGATCGTGGAAGTAAATGCGATCGCGCAAGGCGTGAGGACGGAAGACATCTTGCGCGCCACCGGGAAACACCAACACCGACGCCCCCCGCCTAAAAGCGGCGATCGCCATGCGCGGGTGAGCCTGTACGGCGCCGCAGACCGTCGCGTGACGAGCCATCTCGGGAAATACCTTCCAGACCATCGGATGCATCAAGCCGTAGATGGCGCGATCGGTTCCAAACCGTCGAAACCAGTCATACATTCCCATAAACATATCCGGCGCCGCCAAACCGCCATTATGAGAACCGACAATCAAGAACTGCCCGGTTGGGGGGACATATTGCCAACCATCGCTCGTCACGCGAAAGTAATAGCGGTACAACCATTCCCAAATCGGCATTAACTGAGCGATCGCCTGGGGGTCGCGATCGTCCAAGGACCAACCATCGAAAGGATCCCCGCGTTCGATCGCCCCTTCCACATCTGGTATCAACAACCCTTTTAATCCCTCAAACAAGCCTGTTTTCGCTCCTTGCAACGCCTTATCGCGTCTTTAAGGATAGTCTGGGGATCTCGGATCTCGCAAATAGGGAAGCTTCAGTCTCTATAGGGAACAGTGCAACTCAGAAATCACTCAATCTAAAATCTAAAATCTAAAATTCCATCTCCGTGTGACAGCAACTTCACACCAGCGTCACATCCCTCTTCTAAATTCAAAAGTACAGCCATCCAGGACGATTGTTCTTCGCGCCCTCAGTTGTCATCCCCTCTCAATTGTTTCTGGAGGCTGTTCCTTCCCTACCGCATCGAACCTAGAGGAGCAACTTATCATGCAGACTCAAGATCCCCAATCCCTCAACTCCTTGAATTCTTCCAAAGCAACCCCAAGCGATGCAGGTTCCGCTTCTGCTAGATCTCCGGCGACCTGGAAAAAAACCACGACCTATTTATTAACCTTCCTCCTCGGTGCAGGAGTCACCTTGTCGGGAAGTCAATTACTGCACGCCCAAAACCTCCTCGGAGGAGAAAAATCCGCCAATGGAAATGTGGAACGAGCGACTAGCCAGGTGGCGCCCCTACAAGCGGCTTTACCTGCGAGCAACGATAGCAATTGGATTAGTTCCGTCGTTCGTCAAGTTGGACCGAGTGTGGTTCGCATCGATGCGTCGCGAACCGTGAAAACGGATATTCCCGACGTGTTTAACGATCCGTTTTTCCGCCAGTTCTTCGGTTCGCAAATTCCCAGCCAACCGCAAGAACGAGTCGAACGCGGCACCGGATCGGGATTTATTCTCAGTGAGAACGGCCAAATTTTGACCAACGCTCACGTGGTCGATGGCGCCGATACGGTAGAAGTGACCTTAAAAGACGGTCGCAGTTTTACCGGAAAGGTGGTGGGAACGGACCCGGTGACCGATGTAGCGGTGGTCAAAATTGAGGCGAATGATTTACCTGTAGCGAAGTTAGCCGATCCGGAAACGATCGCCCCGGGAGAATGGGTCGTGGCGATCGGCAATCCCCTCGGATTGGATAATACAGTCACGGTGGGCATTGTCAGCGCCACCGGACGCAGTAGTTCCCAGGTTGGCGTCGCCGAAAAGCGGGTGAATTTCATTCAAACCGATGCGGCGATTAATCCTGGCAATTCTGGCGGACCGCTTCTCAATCAACGCGGCGAAGTGATTGGGGTGAATACGGCGATTATCCAAGGGGCCCAGGGTCTCGGTTTTGCGATTCCGGTGGATACGGCGAGCCGGATTGCGCGAGATTTGATTGCTGACGGTCAGGTGGAACATCCCTATCTCGGCATTCAGATGGTGGAATTGACGCCGGAAATTAAACAGAAAATTAATAGTAATCCCAATTCCGGACTGACGGTAACGGAGGAAAAAGGGATTTTAGTGGTGAAAGTAATGCCCGATTCTCCGGCGGCGGCAAGCGGTTTGCGCGCGGGGGACGTCATTCAAAAAATTGATGGAAATCAGGTCAGTAATGCAACAGAGGTACAGCAAATCGTGGAGAAGAGCGCGATCGGTAAAGCTCTATCCATGCAAGTGCTTCGCAACGGTCAACCTCTGAGCTTAGATGTGCTTCCCGGTGCTTTCCCCGTGGAGAACAACGCCGGATAGTGCAGTACATAGGGCAGATTCTGATGCAGACCCTCGGGAGAACCGGGGGTTTTTTTTACGGCGATCGCCTTGACGAGCGATCGCCTTGCCGAGCGATCGCCAAGATCTATATTAATTTTTTTGCCGATCGCCCCAGGTCGAAAAAAATTATCGATATGATGAACAGTAAGCTTTCTTCAAGCGATCGGTTGCATAAAGGGGGAACGATACCCCGGCGCCCTTTGAGTAAGAAAAAAGTTCTGGCATTATGCAAGCGATCGCGGTAAACTGAGAAGGTTAAAGTGAGTGCGATCGCGTGCAAATACCACCGTTGCGGCAATTAGAGATGAAGTGGACAAGGGATAAAACAAGAAATCAACATCAAAAACCGATCGCCGCTCCCGACGTAGGGAGACAGAATTTTTCGCCCCTACTGAGATTTATCTCTTGATTCAGCAAAGCCGAAATTGCGGCTTTTGAAAAACGTCAATCTTTGGGTGAGAGTTATGGCGCGTTTGAACGAGAAAGCGTATGAAATCTTAGTCGGCGAGCTGAAAAAGTACGGTCAAAAGAGCGATATTGCTAACGTAGAAGCCAAGATGGTGACTGAAGCGTTAGACAAACTGCGTGCCGATCCGGGATCTCCTGCTTCTTTTGAAGATATCAAAGCTGAAATTATCGGTCATTTCGAAGACTTCCCCGAAGCGGTCGTCACCCGCGCCGCCAAAGCTAATGGAGGGGAGAGTAAAGCCCAATCTGCCAGACAGGGTACCCGTCAAAGCGCCCGTCATCAAAACCGCCACACCAGCGCCACTGCTGCAACTGCAGAGCAATCGAAACCTCCAGTGCGCGGACTGTGGGCTTATATTGCGGGTTCCGTTGCCGTGGGAGTTGCCGCCTTTACCGGGATCGTCTGGATTGCGAACTTACCCTATCCGATGATTCGCAAACCCGTCGCCGAAACCGTTCCGATCTTGTTGCTGCCGAGTTATATCAATATGGATCGCAACTACCGCGCCGCCACCTCTTTAGTGGAAGAAGCGGACCAATTGGTGGCGAAAGCGACCGGACCGGAAGATATAGAACGCGGCGCCGAAAAAGTGACCCAGGCGCGAGAGCATTTAGACCAACTCCCGGTGTGGTTTTTAGGCTACGAACCGAAAATGTACTGTAGTTTGTTCGGGTGTAGTTGGCGCTTTACTTTCGACGAGTTCGAGGCGGCGCGCAAAGCGATGGGACGACTGGAAGCACGGGTTTTTCAGGAACAAAACGCTCAAAAACAATTACAGCAAGCGGAAACGACGATCGCCGAAGCTAAACTCGCCTACGATCGCGCCACGACCGGGGCGGAAAAACAAGAGGCGATCGCACAATGGCAAAGCGGACTGGATTTACTCACCCAAATTGCTCCCACCCCTCTCGCCGGGACGATGGTGCGCCCTCGTTTGGCGGCGGCGGAACGGGATTTTAAAGTCGTGGTCGGATCGACGGAAAAAACCGTCCAGAATGCCACGTTTATCGACGCGGCGAAAATCTTTGCCATGCAAGCGGCAGTCAATTCGCAAAATCCGCCCCATTCGGTCGAAACTTGGCAACAAATTATCGGGTTATGGGAAGAAGCGCTCGATCGCCTCAGACAGGTTCCCAATAACGCCCCCGGTTATCTCGAAGCTCAACAAAAACTGGCGGAATATCAAGCCAACCTCGCCACCGTTCGCAATCGCCTGGAAGCGGAACGGCGATCGGTTCAAGCCCTCGAACGCGCTAATGTCTTAATTGTTACATGGCAAGAATTGGGGTTGTCCGACCCGAACAGTCCTCAATTAGCGGCGAATTTGCCTAAAATTATCAACGAATTGGAGAAAGTCGAACCGGGAACGACCGCATCCGCACAAGCGCAAGACCTCTTAAAATTCGCGCGGGAAAAATTGCAGCAGTTGGATAAATCCTGAGTTCGGCGCGAAGGGCGAGAGAAGACCTACCATAGAACTGAGTCTCGCGATCGCCCCAATCGAATGAGCTACTGTCTCAACCCCGCCTGTCAAAAGCCTTACAACCCCGACAACGCCAAGTTTTGCCTGAGTTGTCGTTCCCTACTTTCACTCAAAAACCACTATCGCGCCTTAGAACCGTTGGGCGAAGGCGGAATGGGTCGCACGTTCCTCGCCGTCGATGAGGATCGGTTGAACGCGCGTTGTGTCATCAAGCAACTGTTACCCGCGCCGGAAATTCAAGGCAATTCCCAGGCGATGGCGAAAGCGACGGAATTGTTCGAGCAAGAAGCCAGACAGTTGCTACAATTGGGCGATCGCCACCCGCAAATCCCCTCGTTACTCGCCTATTTCGAGCAAGAAAAGCGCCTCTATTTAGTCCAACAATTAATCGAAGGGGCCGATTTACTCACCCAACTGCAACGGCGCGGACCGTTTGACGAGGAACAAATTCGCGCCCTCCTGTTCGAGTTGTTACCCGCGATCCAATTCATCCACGATTCCGGCGTCATTCACCGAGATCTCAAACCCTCGAACATTATTCAAACGATCCCGGAACCGGGGGGACAAACCCGACTCGTGTTAATTGATTTTGGCATTTCTAAATCTTTAAGTGAGACGGGGTTGGCGAAAACGGGAACGCGAACGGGAACGGAAGGATACGCCCCGATCGAACAATTGCGCGGCGGTCGCGCCTATCCGGCGAGCGATCTGTATAGTTTGGGGGTCACTTGCTTGCAGTTACTCTGCGGCGCGCCTCCGAGTCAGCTTTACGACCCGATCGCATTGCGCTGGGTTTGGCGGGAAGTCCTTCGCCGTCAAGGGCGCGATGTCGGCGACGCGATCGCCTATATTTTAGATAAAATGGTCGCGGAGGCGATCGAGTCGCGCTATCTGTCGGCGCACGACGTGCTACAGGATCTCGATCGCGCCCTTTCTAACCCCGATCGTCGCTCCGATCCCGTCCCTTTTTGGGAACAACCCGCACAACCTCCCCCGGTAAGGGTTTCGGCGCCCGTTGCTTCCCCGGGAGTCGTCCCGAGTTTGCCCCCGTGGGACTGCATCGCCACTCTCACCCACCACGGCGGCGCCGTCCGCGCGATCGCCGTCACGCCGGATGGAAGTACGGGAATCAGTGGCGGCGACGATCGCGCGATCGTTATTTGGAATATGGATAGCGGCGAAATTCGTCATCTTTTAAGCGGACATTCCAGTGCGATTTTAACCCTTGCTATTGCCAAAAATAGCAAGATTTTTGCGTCGGGAAGTGCGGATAAAACCATTAAAGTTTGGCAAACCGAAACCGGGTTTTTATTGCGGACGTTAACGGGACATTCGGCGCCTGTTTCCGCGATCGCGATCGCGCCGGACGGACAAACATTAGTGAGTGGAAGTCTCGACCGCACGATCAAACTTTGGGATTTGCGATCGGGTCGTTTAAAACGGACTTTTCCCCAGCGATCGAGTGGAGTCGTTTCTCTCAGTTTGGGTCGGTCGGGGAAATTGTTAATTTCTGGAAATGAAGACGGCGCGATCGACATTTGGCAGGTGCATAATGGGTATTTACAAAAGACCCTCGCCGGACACGCCGATGCGGTTAGCGCGATCGCGATCTCCCCGGATGAAACCACCGCCGTCACCTGCAGTCGCGATAAAACTATTCGAACTTGGCAACTGAAAACCGGACAACTGTTAGCCCAACCCAAACCCCACTCTAAACCATTCTACGCGATCGCCTATCTTCCAGTTGCTGCGAGTGCAAACCAGACGGGCGATCGAATTATTGCCAGTGCGGGAGAAGATAAAACAGTCAAAATTTGGCATTTAGAAACAGGAAATCTCTTGCAAACTCTTAACGGTCATACCGATACAATTTACCAGTTGTCATCAGTTGAGATATCCGAAAAATTGTTAACTGCCAGTGCCGACAGAACTATTAAAATATGGCATAAAATATAGAAGAACAATCTCAATTTTTCTCCCATCTAAAATCTAAATCTAACATGTCATGAGTTTTTGCTTCAATCCAAGGTGCGCCAAACCCAAAAATCCCGACAGTAATAACTTCTGTCAAAACTGCGGATCTAAACTTTTACTACGGGAACGATATCGCGCGGTTAAATTCCTCGGAAAAGGAACGTACAGCCGTACTTTTTTAGCCGTTGATGAAGATTTGCCCTCTAAACCCGCTTGTGCGATCAAACAACTTTTATTAACTTCTCAAGGAAATCACGAACAAGCGAGTCTGCAATTTAAGCGGGAAGCAATGCAACTGGACTTATTAGGGAAACACCCGCAAATTCCGCAATTACTCGCTTATTTTACCCAGGATAACGCTCAATATCTGGTACAGGAGTGGATCGAGGGCAAAACTTTAGCCGCCGAACTTGCAGAAACTGGCGGATTTTCCGAATCTAAAATTATTGAATTACTCGAAGATATTTTAACTGTTTTAAAATTTGTTCACGGACAATCTGCCATTCATCGAGATATTAAACCTGCTAATATTATTCGCAGAAAGACGAAAAGTTTCTTGAATGAATTTGAAGAACAAGAGTTGGCAAAAAGGCGCGATCGCCTCGTATTAGTCGGTTTTGGTTCCTCGAAGCTTTTGCCTCGAACGCCTCCCGGAGGAAGTAGCACAATTATCGGATCGGCGGAATATGCGGCGCCGGAACAACTCTCGGGACAAGCTGTATTTGCCAGCGACCTGTATAGTTTGGGCATGACTTGCATTCAATTAGTCACCGAAAGCGACTTATTTAGCTTGGCGCAAGGGGAAGAGGGACTGTGGAAAACCCGGATCGTGCGTCCGATGAGTACCCGTTTGGTCGAAATTATCGAAAAAATGGTGCAACCTCTCACGCGACGCTATACGTCAGCGACGGCCATTTTAGAGGATTTGGCGAGTTTACATCCGATCGCCTGGGACTGCGTAGAAATACTCACCGGAGTCGAGCGAGTGCGCTGCGTCGCGGTCAGTCCCGATGCGCGGGTCGTCGTCGGCGGTGGCGAAGACAGTCAGGTTAAATTGTGGGATCTCGGCGGACAGGGAGGCGGGGACAGTCTGGGAAACTGGATGTCCGGCCATTCTGGGGGGATCCAGGCGGTGGCTTTTGCGCCGGATGGCCAGCAGATTCTCACGGGTAGTAGCGATCGCTCGATCAAAGTGTGGGATCGGGGGACGCGCAAGTGCGTGCGATCGCTCGGCGATTGGTTTGCCAAGCATTCCGGTCCGGTCAATGCTCTGGCGATTTCCGCAAATGGTCAGTTCTTCGTCAGTGGCAGCCAGGACGCCACCGTGCGGGTCTGGAATCTCGCTAAAGGTAAGAGTTTGGCCACTTTAAGCGGTCATCTGGCCTGGGTCGAATGTGTGGCGATCGCCTCCAATCATCGCTACATTGCCAGTGGCGGGGGCGATCGTGAGGTGAAATTATGGGATGCGGAGTCGGGAAAATTAACGGCGACGTTGACGGGTCATGAAGACACCGTGAAGGCTCTGGCGTTTAGTCCGGACGGCGAAGTATTGGCCTCCGCCAGCCGCGATCGCACGGTTATTTTATGGCAAGTGAGTACAAAAGAACGACTAGCGACGCTCACTCATCGCGAAAGTATCGAGGCGATCGCCTTCCATCCGCGATCGCCTTTGTTGGTGGCGGGCGATCGTGCGGGATGTGCGGTTTTATGGAATCCTTATACCTTTGCCAAACTGGGCGAATTTAGCGCCCATCAAGCCGCAGTTACGGCGCTGGCGTTCGCACCCGACGGCGCAATTTTGGTCAGTGGGAGTAGCGACAGCAGCGTTAAAGTCTGGAAACTGGCGCGCTGAATTGTTGACAAAGTGCCCCATTCCGCGATTTGTTCCTTCAGCCATCCCCGCAAGCCCCGTATTAGCATTGTTGCACCTACGGTTTCTCTTAGTTGCAACACCTCGCTGACTTTCGAGACAGGCAGAAATTGCCGAGGAACGGGTTCGTCAACTCGAAGCCCGTTTGGGCGAACTCGAAGGTCGGGGCAATGGGGAACCTCCTGCTTAACTTTTAAGGGGTTCGGGCAGTTTGGCGATCGCAACGGCGCCAATTCGATCGCCTCGGTCTGGCGGCGACCGGGTTCCTAGCCAAATCGAGCCAAAGTCTGTCATGCTTATTGGGCGCGAGATCTCGGGGATCGCCCGTCGCCTTAACTTCACATCTAGTTACAAAATTTGAAAGTATTAACTCAGTCTGGAGTAAACTTTGGTATCGATCGCTTGCACTTATTTGAATCCATCCTTAAAGTAGAAATTGAAGCAATCAAGGCTTCCCTGGCAGATACAAACAGCCCAGTTCAAGTTAAATAAGAAGAGGTTCAAAGCTGTTCAATCTCATATCTGTCTCGTTAAACTCCAACAACATCACCCAACCAGAGGGTCGATATTTCCTCAAATAAAACAAGGGCAGCTCTGCCACTGAACGATTGAATCGGTGTCATCTGCAAAATGTTAAAAAAGAGAGGAAATCACTCGGCGAGTATGGCTTGGGTGTTGTTGTTTTTGAGCAGATTTGAGAAAATTTGAACGTTATTTGAAACTGAATTTTTCTGAATCTAATTCTTCAGGATCGTGAATAGCAATTCACTGGAGGGGCGAAAAATGTTTTGCCCCTCTTTGAGTTAAAAAAATGGCTCGAATGGATTTGTAGGCTGAAAGCATACCTACAATACCTACAGGTCAACGATCGACGCGATCAAATAATCCGTTAACGTGCGAGCGTCAACACCCAATTCCGATCGCTCGCGGGCGGCTAACCGTCCAGCTTGGGCGTGCCACCATACCGCCGCTTCCACCAGGGGAGCGATCGCCCCTTCACCGACCGAGCCTTGGGCGACCAAACCGCCTAACAGTCCGGTGAGGACGTCGCCAGTACCGCCCCGGGCGAGGGCTGGGGTACTCTCGGGAAGAAACGCGACGGTGCCGTCGGGATGGGCGATCGCCGTGCGGGCGCCTTTGAGAACGACGATCGCCCCAGTGGTCACCGCCGCCTGCCGGACGCGATCGCAGCGCTGCATTGCGGTCCGTTCGATCTCCGGAAACAACCGCTTAAACTCGCCGGGATGGGGGGTCAGAATCGTCGGTGCTTCCCGTGCGGACAAACGCTCCACCGTTCCGTTTTGGGCGAGCCAATTTAAGCCGTCCGCGTCGAGAACTGCCGGAACGGGACAGTCCAGAATGGCGGGAACCACCGCCGCATCGAGGGTCAGTCCGGGACCGCAGGCGATCGCGCTAAATCCTTGTAAATCTAACTCATCCGGAAAAGCGGCGATCGCCCCAGTTTCCGTTTCCGGGCAGCCGACGACCAGCGCCTCGGGCAATTGCCCGTTATACAATAACTTCAACGACTCCGGAACGGCGATCGACAGCATCCCCACCCCACTCGCACGCGCCGCCAATCCTGCCAGCAAACCCGCCCCACTGTAGCGCCGGGAACTCGCCACCAGCAACAGATGACCTTGTTTGTACTTGTGGGTAACCTGGGGACGATCGAGGGGTAATTGCGATCGCGCGCAATTCCCGACAATCCGGCGCAGTGCAGGGGGACGGTTCACCACCGCCTCGATATCCGCCAGAGGTAAATCGAAATCGATTAATTCCGGCGTCCCCACATACGCCAGGGCCTCATCTTGTACCAGTCCGAGTTTCCACAACCCCAGACAGAAGGTGCGAGTCGCCCGCACGGCGGTTCCGAGGGGTTGCCCCGTATCCGTCTGCAATCCCGACGGGAGATCGATACTCAACACCGGGGAATCCCACTCGTTTAACCGATCTACCGCTTCGGCGATCGCCCCGGAGAGCGGGCGTTCCAACCCAAAACCGAACAAGCCATCGATGAAGACATCGCATCCCTCTAACGCCGAGATCTCCTCGTCAAACGGCACGCCTAAACTCGCCAAATACTGGGCGTGTTGACTCGTCAGTGCTTTTAACTTCGATAACGGCTGGTAAACGGAGATCGCGTAGCCCTGAAAGTGCAACTCTCGCGCCACCACCAGCGCATCGCCGCCATTGTGTCCCGGTCCGACGAGGACGCCGACCCGCGAGACCTCCGGCATTTGCTGTAATAAGGCTTCGATGCGACGCGCGACCGACCCGGCGACCTTTTCCATCAACGCCGCGACGGGCATTCCCGCCTCGAACACCCGAGCTTCGATCGCCCGCATTTGCTCGGCGGTGACGAGAATCGATTCAACCGTTACCTTCCTGCGATCGGTCCGTGTCATCATTGCTATTGGATTTGGCTACAGAATTAGTTTAGATCGCGAGCGCAGCGCCGAGGGTCGGCTGAAACCATGCAAAAAGCAGGAGAAGCCCGGACGTGGGAACTTCTCCTGCTTTTCAGATCTTCGGAACGGAAAATAGGAACTAGAATTCCGGATCTTAGGGAGGCGATGCGTTGGACTCTTGTGGGTCTGTTCAATCATCGCGATCGAACTTACTTATATTCTAAAACAACTAGCGGGAGTTGGATCGGGGGCGATCGCCCATTTTTGGAGAATTTTCGCAGAAAACCGTAAAAATACGCCAAATGGCTTAGAGGCCACTCCGAACCCGCGCGTCAAATCCGAAGTTTTGAAGATAACCACTTTCCTGTTGAGCCGTGACGCGATCGGGATACGGCCCCAACTGTAAATAGGTTCCCAACGACGAATTGCGAGGGGTAATGTCCTGAGTGGGAATTCCCGCTTCCACCAGTTGGCTGACCGTCGCGTCAACGTCGCGGGCGTCAACGGGAACAATGACAAAATAAGGATCGCTCACCCCGTAAGTGGACGGGACCGTCCCGGTAAACGTCGGCGGTGGGGGCGGGTAGTTCGCCGCAAAATCGCTCGTCGTCGCGGCGGGGAGACTGGCAACGGGAGGCGATGTTTCTTCCGTAGCGATCGCCGATCGCACCCCGTAAAACTCCAGTTCTCGCGATCGCCGTTGAGCATTGGCGTAATTTTCAAACACCCCCACTTGAATCACCGTTCTGCCCCGATATTGCGTGTAAAACGCTTCCGGTTCCACCAGGCGGACTTGCTGGAAAACCCGCTCGTTTTCCCGAGGGATATAAACGAGGTAACGTTTGGAATCGGGAGCTGGGGGGGCACTGGGGGGCGTGTAGGGCGGCGGTTCGTAAGTCCCCAGGGGTGGTGAAAAGCGATCGTCGTCGGGTTCTACATCCTGGAAAACCGGGATTTCCGGCAGAGGTTGGGCGATCGCGGCGCCGCAATGGACGGAGATCGCCCAACCCCCTCCCACCAGGGCCAAACATCGAATCGCGGTAGTCATCCGTTGGCTGAAGTTAGACCGAGACAAGTTCATGGGAATTCCTAAAACGCAGATAGAACCTTCCGACAAACGCAGACCTGCAGGGATTACGTGAATCTGCTTTATTTATTGTGAGATCTTCCAACACCGACCCTAACAGCTAGGGTGCTGGCTTCCTCAGATCGCTCCTAAGAGTTGCCTGCTTCATCCCTCCTCCCTAGAATGTTGCTATTCCCCGGCAAAAAAGTCACGATGTTAGTAGCCGCGTTCTGGTCTCTACCTAATGTGCATCCACATCGACAAACATGAGTTCGAGTTGATAGAGATTTTTGAACCGTTTCGATCGGAAATTGAACAGAGTAGCCATCACCACGACGAATCAATCTAACCCGTTTGATTTGTTCGAGCGGGTAGAAATTTAAATCCCACGTTCCTTTGAATTTAAGCTGGCCGATGCCCTTTTTATCGGTAAAGGTTATCTGCTTGCGAGTTTCTGATAGTTTCCACCCAGAAGTCTTGTATTCAACTGAACGACAGTTCTTTTTGAACTTTGGATAGCCTTTCTTGCCTGGAATGGCTTTCCGGCAGTTATCGTAGAACCTTGCCATCGCAGAATAGGCTCTTTCAATGGAAGCTTGACAGGCACGCTTAGTTCAAGTCTTGAGCAAAGGGAAACTCATCTTTAAGTGTTTTGCTGATGCGATACAAATCCTTCTGCCCAATTCCTGAACGATCCATCCAGAAACGGACGGCTTGATTGCGGATGAACTGAGCCGTTCGGATCGCCTCATCAATGGCACTGTATTGAGTTGACTTCCCTTTGGCTTTAAACTCTAGTACAATCATTTGCGTGGGATAGCCTTACGCAAAATAGTGTAGCATGAAAAGCCATCCTAGAAGCCTTGCCCTGAGCTAAGTCCAAGGGGCTTGCCCTGAGCTAAGCGGCTTCCTAGTTTCTACCGCCGAAGCCTCCAGAAAGCAAGTTTTCTATGGGTCTGACGCGGCGTCCGTAGGCTCAACCGCGTCAGACCCAGGGTTGTTAAGTTTTTAGACCCTTGGGTTTCGCCCTTGGAGTGGGTGTTCCAACAAGATCGAAGATTGTAGCAGGGAAGTGGGGAGTCGGAAGTCGGGAGTCGGGGGTGAGTGAGCAAGATTTCGGCTCTTTCCCGATTCCCTCAATCTAAAATCTAGGGTCTGTCATCAATTAAGAAAATTGACAAAAATAGTGAAATGTGTGTAGCCTGCTACCCGTTCACTCAAGATAGCTCAAAACCGGGATGAAACGGCGTTACGCTTTACGAGACGACCAATGGCAACGCATTGAACACCTGCTTCCGGGTCGTCCGGGTACAGTTGGGGTCACAGCTAAAGATAACCGTTTATTCGTCGAAGCCGTGTTGTATCGCTTTCGAGCAGGGATTCCTTGGCGAGATCTTCCCGAACGCTTTGGGGATTTTCGAGTCGTCCACACACGCTTCACTCGCTGGTCAAAAACTGGGGTGTGGGAGCGCGTTTTCCAAGTCCTCTGCGAGGAAGCCGATAACGAATATGCTGCCATCGATTCCACCATTGTGCGAGCGCATCAGCACAGTGCTGGAGCATCAGGGAGTTCAGCCGAAGAGGAAAATATCGGTCGTAGCCGAGGCGGGTTGAGTACGAAAATTCATGCGGTGGTGGATGCTTTGGGGAATCCCATATCTTTTTTTTAACTCCCGGTCAGGCCAGTGATCTAGTCGGTGCCGAGCGGTTGCTACCATCAGTGGAAGTCCAGGCACTGCTAGCGGATAAAGCTTACGATGCCGACGAACGAGTCAGACAACCGTTGCACGAGCGAGGGATTGAAGTCGTCATTCCCTCGAAAAAGAATCGAAAACAAGCCCACGATTACGATCGATTCTTGTATCAAACCCGACATCTGGTGGAAAACTTCTTTGCCAAGCTCAAACAGTATCGAGGGATTGCCACTCGTTATGACAAGCGCTCGGTGAACTTCCTGGGTGGCATTTACCTGGCTGCATCCGTGATTTGGCTGGCTTAAATGTCCGCAGGCGCTTTCCTCCACATTTGGTCACTTTTGTCAACCTACATAATTGATGACACGCCCTAAGGTTTAAACTCTAAAATTTAAACTCCAAACTCTCAAAAGCGCAGCCATCACTATAACAAAAGGTGTGGCCTTCTTGTCTGCCTTCATGAGTTATTGTATCAATCCCAATTGTCCGGACCCCCACAATCCCGATGAGGCGTTATTCTGTCGAACTTGCGGGTTGGACTTGCATCTGCAAGGGCGTTATCGGGTGGTGGGAGGCTTGAAAACTGGGGGATTCAGCCATACTTACGAGGCGATCGATCGCGCGACGCCTAAAGTGTTGAAAGTTTTAGATTTAGCCAATTTTGGCAGGAAGGGCGATCGCGAGAAGGCGTTGCGGTTGTTCGACCAAGAAGGACGGGTGTTGTCGGAACTGAATCATCCGGGGATCCCGAAAGTAGATGCGACGGGACATTTTACGGTAACTCTGCCCGATGGTGAGGGGGTGTTGCATTGCTTGGTGATGCAAAAAATGGCGGGGTTGAATTTAGAAGATTGGGTGGCGGACCACGGTTGCGGGATCGACGAAGGACGGGCGATCGCCTGGTTGTGGCAACTGATCGACATTCTCGATGCGGTACACCGCCAGCATTTTTTCCACCGGGATATCAAGCCGAGTAATATCATGCTGCAGCCGAGTGGGAATTTGGCGTTGATCGATTTTGGCAGCGTGCGCTCGATTACCCGGACGTATTTAGCGAATATCGGCCACGGGTTGGCGGGGACGGCGATCGTCTCGAAGGGTTACGCGCCGCCGGAACAGGAAAACGGTTGGGCGGTGGAACAGTCGGACTTTTTTGCGTTAGGGCGCACGTTTGTTTACTTGCTCACGGCAGAACATCCGTTGACGTTTTACGATGCTTATACGGACGAGTTGCGCTGGCGATCGCGCGCGCCCCAAATCGGAGACGATCTCGCCGATCTCGTCGATCGCCTGATGGCGCATTTACCGCAACAGCGCCCGCCTTCGACGGCGGCGATCGCCCGGGAATTGGCGGCGATCGGCTCCCCCGATCTCCCACGAGGGACGACGCTGCAACCGACTCCCTCACCGCAGATCGAGCTCGTTCGCACCTTAAAAGGGCATCGAGATGCGGTCTGGTCCGTGGCGATCGGGCCGCGATCTCGCTTCCTGGTCAGCGCTAGTTGGGATTGCACGATCCAGGTCTGGAATCTCGCCACCGGGCAACGCTTGCGAACCCTCGCGGGACATCAGGACGCGGTGTGGGCGATCGCCTTGAGCGCCGATGGCAACACCCTCGTCAGTACCAGTTCCGATCGCACGGTCAAAATTTGGCACCTGCCCTCGGGCCAACTCCTGCGAACTCTTCACGGTCACGGTCACTGGGTCACCTGTGTGGCCCTATCTCCCGACGGAGAAACGATCGCCAGTGGCAGTTCTGATAAAACGGTGAAAATTTGGCACCTCCCCACCGGGAAACTGCTGCATACTCTCCAAGCGCACACCTACGCCGTCACCTGTGTGGCGATCGCCCCGGACGGTCACACCCTCGCCAGTGGTAGTGGCGACAAAACGATTAAATTCTGGGATTTACGAACCGGACAACTCCAACGAACCCTACTGGCCCATTCCGCCTCGGTGACCTGTCTGTGTTTTTCGCCGGACGGTCGAACCCTCGCCAGTGGGACGGTCAACAAAACCTTAAAACTGTGGGACGTGACCACGGGACAACGGTTACATCTGCTCGTCGGCCATTCGGATAAAATTTGGGCGGTGGCGATCGCCCCGGACGGCCAAACCCTAATCGGTGCCAGTCGCGATCGCACGATCGAATGCTGGGATTTAAGCGACGGCAGCCTCAAAGCTATCCTTAACGAACATTCCAGTTCGGTCAACGCCGTGGCCATTTCCGAAGATGGTCAACTGCTCGCCAGTGGTAGCAATGATTGTACGATTAAAATTTGGTCGCTGGGTGCTTGAGTCGCGCCCTTCCCGCGATCCGTGCCATGTGTCTCAATGGTGCGCTCTCAATGTCGCTCTCTCAATGGTGCTCCATGTCTCCCATGTCTTCCGATCGCCCTCTGGCTGCCGAACCCAACCGCAAGCCGATTACGCCGGGCGAGATCTTCTCCGATCCCGTCCTGATGCAGTTGCGGCGATCGCTGCTGGGGTGGTACGGCTCGCGCGGTCGGGATTTACCCTGGAGACACACCCGCGATCCTTACAAAATCTGGGTTTCCGAGATTGCCCTGCAACAAACCCAAGTTAAAACCGCGATCCCGTACTACCATCGCTTTCTCGATCGCTTCCCGACGATCGCCGATCTGGCGGCTGCGGACTTGCAAGACGTTCTCAAAGCATGGCAGGGTTTGGGTTACTACGCCCGGGCGCGCAACCTCCATCGGGCCGCGCAGGCGCTCGTGTGCGATTTCGGCGGTGTCTTTCCCCGCGAATTCGACTCCGCGATCCGACTCCCCGGGATCGGACGCACCACCGCAGGGGGCATACTCAGTGCCGCTTTTAACGCTCCCGTGCCGATTCTCGATGGCAACGTCAAGCGGATTTTAGCGCGACTCACCGCCCTCGAAGTCCCGGTCAAACAGGCTGAAAAGTCCTTGTGGGCGTTATCCGATCGCCTCCTCGACCGCCGTAACCCCCGAGATTTCAATCAAGCGCTGATGGATTTAGGGGCGACGGTGTGCACCCCGAAAAATCCCACCTGTTTGCTCTGTCCCTGGAGCGATCGGTGTCAAACTCGTCAGTACAACTTACAGTCACAAATACCCATGCGAGAAACTTCTGCGCCCATTCCCCACAAAACCATCGGTGTCGCCGTCATTTGGAACGATCGCGGCGAACTGCTGATCGACCGCCGCCCCCCGGAAGGATTATTAGGCGGCTTGTGGGAGTTTCCCGGCGGCAAAATCGAGCCGGGAGAATCGATGGAAGAGTGCATCGCCCGCGAAATTCGCGAAGAACTCGGCATCGAAATCGCGGTGGGCGATCGCCTGATCGAAATCGAACACGCTTACACCCATTTTCGCGTCACTTTGACGGTTCATCACTGCCGTCATTTGAGTGGGGAACCCCAGGCGATCGAATGCGACGAAATTCGCTGGGTCGATGTGGACGAACTCGATAACTTCCCCTTCCCCAAAGCCAATGTCAAAATTATCGAGGCATTGCGCGACAGTAATTTTCGCGGATAGTCCGTAGCGCCAGCCACTTGAGCGCCTCCTCCGTCGCTAGAACGGCGATCGCCCTCGATCTAAACTCTAAACTCCGATCACAACTTTTCCGCTTCCAAATCTGCAGAGGTAGTGCGAATTTGATTGCGGGCATTATTTTCCAAAAATTCCAGGGTATGGAGGAGGCGCAAGGCGGATTCGTAAGATTCGAGAATCAGTTCGTTGCGTTCGTCGGAAGAATCGACGATGTCATCGACGAGTAAACGTAAAAAGCCGATCATCGGATTGAGGCGGGTTCGGATTTCGTAAGAGGTACCGATTAGGGTTTCGTTGCGCGCTTGTTTGATCAAGTCGCGGGTATCTTCCGAGAACTGCATCGCGTAGAGATTGGTGTAGTAACCGCCTTTTTCGAGCAATTCGTGATGGGTTCCCGTTTCGACGACGCGCCCTTTGTCCATGACGGCGATACAGTCGGCATTTTGGACGGTAGAAAGGCGGTGGGCGATTACTAAGGTAGTGCGATCGCGCCGCAAGGTTTCTAATGCTTGTTGGACCAGATGTTCGGAGACCGTATCGAGGGCGCTGGTGGCTTCGTCGAGAATCAAAATTTCTGGATTGCTTAATAAAGCCCGGGCGATCGCGATCCGTTGGCGTTGTCCCCCGGATAGCATGATCCCGCGATCGCCGAGAATCGTGTCGAACCCTTTGGGCAGATCGACAATAAACTCGTAAGCATTGGCGCGTTTGGCGGCTTCGAGAATCTCTTCATCGGTGGCGTCCGGACGGGCGTAGGCGATATTCTTGCGAACCGAGTCGTTGAACAAAAAGGTATCCTGACTGACGATTCCCATGGCCCGCCGCAGCGATCGCATGTCAAATTCTCGGATATCCTTACCGTCAATCGTAATGCACCCTTCCGTCGGGTCGTAAAATCGCGGCAGCAAATCCGCCAAGGTCGATTTCCCTGCCCCCGACCCGCCGACTAAGGCTAAGGTACTACCTTTGGGCAACCACAAGTTAATCTCTTTGAGAACGACTTCCGTATGTCCGGGATAGGAAAACCAAATCCCATTAAAGCCAATCCCTTCTTTAAAGCCCCGATACGGTAAGGAGCCGTTTTCGAGTAAGAGCTTATCGTCCCGACGCAGGAAGTTGTTGACTAAAATCGTACTCGGCACGAAGTTGGCAAATTCACTGCGGCTGTTGTTGAGTTGGCCGAGAACGGGAAGCAATTTATATAAAAATAACAGATAAGGTAATAAATTCGCCGAAAGTGCGTTAATTTGTTCGGAGAAGAACGCGCGACCTAATAAGACGATCGCGAACAGTCCGAGCAACCCGGTCATTTCATTAATGGGGTTGATCAGCGCAAAGTTAATCTGAGAGTCCATCTCAGCTTTTTCTCGTTCTTCGATCGCCTGTTTCAGTTTTAAATATTCGTATTCTTCGTTACTCGTCGATTTGACCAGACGAATGCCATTTAACGCTTCTAAAAACGAGCCGGAATAAACCCGAGATTTATCGGAAAGAATTTGACCGTATTTCTTAGAACGCTTGACAAAATATTGGCTGACTAAGGGGAGGCAAACTAAAACTAATGTGGAGGCTAAAGTCAGTTGCCAAGAAATCGAAATTAAAAAGGCCAAATAAATCAAAATTGTAATCATTTGAGTCGTCATTCGGATCCCGGTCCGAATGGCGTTGGCCGTGCGGTTTATTTCTTGATTGATGCAGTTAATGATATCGCCGATTTTGGTTTTTGAATAATAATCGAGTTCTAAGTCTAAAACCAATTTAATTCCAGAAAGGCGAATGTTTTTAACCACCGATCGCGAGAGATAACCGCCAAATACCGTACTGGCGATCGAAGTAATATTTTTGAGCAAAATGGCCAGCAAAATAGCCGCCGTCATCACTGCCAATTGATACTCTTGCGGAATGCCAGTAAAGACGGAGCTGACCGCTTTCACCACTGCCGGACTTTGCTGGAGCATCAAATCTTGTCCCAGAAACACTAACAGTACTGGGACGATTAACGTGGTACTGACCCCATTAAATAATGCTCCTGCCCAACCGAGTAAGACGGTAAAAATAAGTAATAATGGGCGCTGAAAAGCATATTGCAGGAGAAGTTTATTAGGAGACATTCAAGATTTCCTGCGTCACTAATTTATGCACGAGTTTGACAGGGGAGTTTGACCCGATCGCGCGATCGTCTCATGGCTATCCCTTTCCGGGGTTTAAATAAATTTAAACACAATGATAGCATTATAGATTTTCTGCTTTTAACCGTATAACTCCCATTTCAATTGTCGATTTAAGCATGGCATCACGGCAATCGCTCCATCAGATGGTCTCGAAAAAAAATTCGCAGTCTTAAAGAGGTCTGTCCAGTTCGGCAAAAAGATTGAAAAGAATAGTAGACATGGCCTCAAAACTGTAAAGTTTAACGCATCTTTCTCGCGATCGCCCGGCTCGGTTGGCGGCGGCGGCGAAATCTTCAAAAATGGTTTCGATCGCCCGGGCCAACTGTTGGGGAGCGTGGGGATCGACGAGATATCCAGTGTCTCCTAAAATCTCCGGGATGTCTCCCACCCGCGTCGCGAGAACGGGTTTGGCCATTGCCATGCCATCGGTTAATTTTAAAGGAAATTGGGCTTTGGCTGCCGGGGTATCCCGTTGGGGAACGACGATGACATCGGCGGCGGCAATGACTGCGGGCATCTGTTGGGGCTCGACCGTGGGCAACTGCACGATCCAATGGCCCCAACGGCGTTTGAGACGCTCGTCGTAATCGTCGTAAGGGCTGCCCCCGACGATCGCCAAGCGATAATCGGGATGTTGTAACAGATCTAGCGCTTCGAGGACATCTTCGACGCCTTTATAAGCGCGGGGCGCCCCGGGAAACATTAACACCCGATAGTCGCTCAAACCGTAACGAGATCGCGCCGCCTCGCGATCGTACAAACTCGGATCGAAAAGATGCACGTCTTTACCGTTGGGAAGGTAACAACCGCCAAAACGCTGCTGTAAAAAGGTGGTATGGGTCGTGACGCGATCGGCTCGCGAGACCCAACGTTCCATCCATTTTAAATAGAGGGTATAATCTGGATTTCTCAAGGAACCGTTCGGTTTCAACAAGTCGCGCCCGAATTGTTTGAGATCGGACGGGCGATACTGCCACCCATCTCCCCCATGCCAACTGAGTTCCCAATCGTCGATATCGAGCAGTAAGGGCCGTTTGGTCAGAAATTTTTTCAAAATTCCCAACCCAAAACTACTCGGTTTTGGCTTATAAGCATAGATAATATCCCCGTCGAGGCGATCGAGCAACTGGCGCGCCCCGTTGACGAATCGCGGGTAATTCTCCCCGGGGATATAAACGATGGGAATGCCTAAATTCGGCTCGAACGGCGGTTTTTCGCCAAATAAAAAGCCGACGATTTCGACCTCGTAATCGAGCTTTTGCAGCACCCGGGCGAGCAGAAACGGACGGACTGCGCCCCCCCAACGCCCGGCCCCTCGCACGGAAAGGTCGCTGACGACGATTGAAACTTTTTTCGGTTTGGGCGGATTCGCTAACTTCAAGATCGACTCGCGATAATGGTGTTGAGTTTAACGATAACAATTGACAGGAGGGGGCAGCCCGACGATCGCTCGCCCTCACATGCGATCGTTGACGATGCGTCGGCGTAACAAAAACGGAACCGTTTGCCAGACTTGGCTGGGGAGCGATCGCCCCGGGTATTCCTCGCGCACCCGTGCCATTAATGTTTGTAGTTTAACCGCACGGCGCGACCAATCAAATTCGGCGATCGCCCGTTCCCTCCCGAATTCGCCCATTTGCGCCCGCAACGGTCGATTTTCAAGCAAGCGAACGATCGCGGCGGCGATCGCTTCCGGGTCTTCCGGATCGACCAAATACCCGGTTTTCCCGTCTACCACCGCATCGGGAACGCCCCCACTGCGACCCGCCACCACGGGCAACCCGCAGATATTGGCTTCCAGATAGACGATGCCGAACCCTTCCACTTCGTGAGATCCTTGGGGCTGACGACTGACCATCGCGAACACGGTCCCCAGATGGTACGCCGCCTGGAGATCCGCGTCGGACATCGCCCCCGTAAACCGGACGGATTGCCCTAAATTCAGCTCTTCCACCTGTCTTGCGAGGCGATCGCGGTCGGGACCGTCTCCGACGACGAGATAGACCGTCTCGGGGAATTTAGCCAGCACTCGCGGCAGGGCGGCGATCGTGCGATCGATCCCCTTGCGTTCCAACAGGCGACCGACGCTTAAAATCACCGGGCGATTTTCCAGGTCGTAGCGCGCGCGCAAAGCTTGCAAATGCTCCCCCTCCGGGACGTTCCGCCACTGGCGCACGTCGATTCCCGGCGTAATTCGCACCACCTTTTCCGGCGCCACTCCGCACGCTTTGACCAACTCTCCCGTGTAATGGCTGTTAGAAACAACCCGCGCCGCCTGGGAAAACACCAGATTCATCAACAAGTTCTTTTCCGAATCCCGTTGATTTTCTAAAACTTCTTTTCCGTGGGTGTAAACGATGTAAGGAATCCCTAATGTTTGCCACAATAACCACCCCGTCATCCCGTCGGGAAGTACCACGCCACAATGCACGCAATCGAGGGGCGATTTCCCGTGAATTTCCGCTAAAATTTTCCACCATTTCCAGCGTCCCGGACGTCCCCACTTAAACCACTTTTGACTGAATTCTGGAATCCGCAGAATCGGCAAGGGGTAGGCGCGATCGAACTCCTGCCAATTCCCCGTTAAATCTGGCGTGGCGATCTTTACATTTTCCCCTTCCAGATGGGTAAATAAAGCATGATAGTAATTTTCTCGTCCGCCAATCCGGGGCAAAAAAGTGTCCGTAACTAAAAGTGAATTCACGATTAAAATAATTTAGAAAATTTAGAACTTATTCGATGTTTTTACTCCATTCAAAAACCATTTGTAAACAACGGTTAAACCCCCTCAAAATCCAAACTTTTTACAACTTCCCATTGTTCTTGCTGGCTGTATCTCTGCACGCGGATATAACTGGGATAATACGCCTCTTTTACCGTCACTTCAGCCAACTTATCCGCCGCCACATCCTCGCGCGCGAAAAAAGCATTAACGCCATAAGAATCGCAACCTACCAGCCTGTAACCTTTAACTTTAGCTAATTTAGTAAATGCGGCGAGAGAGGCGCCGTGATAAAACCCAGTCGGATGTTTTTCAAAGCGATCGAAAACAGGTTCGTATTTCACCGTTAACGCTGCTTCGTCGCCGAGAGAAGCATTATACTCGACAACCACCACGCGCGGCGAAATCACAGAAATCGCTTTCCAGACCCAATAATCGTTACTGTCAATATCGATTGAAAGCAGATCGATCTCGCCTTCTATTCCATTCTCGACCAGTTTTTCGTTAATATTTTCTGCCGTTACCAAACAGCGATCGATCTTCACCCGATCTGCCTGTTGACCGAGCATCTTTTGATAGTATCTTTTGGCAGCATTAAAAAAGTCTTCGTCCGCTTCCATTAGCAATCCTTCCCAGCCAAAATTGAGAGAAAGATTGGCACTATTGCACTCGCGACCGTCTTGGATACCAAATTCGACAAAGCGGCGATTTGTCGTTCCAATTTTAGAGAAAATATAGAGTAAGATTCCATCTTCCCCATATTGGGAATAGAGTTTAAATTCTCTACTATTTAAGTCAGTTTTCGGCGATCGCCTCTCCTGCAGTTCGGGATATTTTTCTGATAAAATCAGCGTCGATAAATTTTTAACTCGCCTTTCGCTTTCTTCCAAAAGGCGAATTGTTTCATTCAGTTTTTGTTTTGTTTTCGCGAGTTGACCCGGGAGACTGAGATATTCTTGGATCTCGGTATTCCAGGATCGGGGAATTAAGGTTTTAACGAAGGACTTGAAGGGATTACTCATCAGTTTAGTTGGATTCAATGTAAGTTTTTAAAATCACTCATTATTGGCAAAGCTGATTTTGCTTGAGTAAATCTTTCCAAAAGATAGTAGAAACAAAAAAGGCGATCGCCGGAGTACGGTTTTGCTGTTTTTGGTGTTCGTCTACGATCGCATCCACGATTTTAGAATCAATTATATCGGATAACATCTGCGCGCCATCGCGCACGAAATCGGCGATCGTTGGAGTAGCAAACCATTCGGCATAATTCGCATAAGGACTCACCGGATATTGATTATTTCGCTTCCAATAAAGTAGGGGTGGTTTGGCCGACATTTTTAAGCTTTTTCCCTCTTCTGGAAAAGCTAAAAGTTGAGCGCAATTTTTCTGAATGGCAAATCGATGCCAGTGGGAACCCAATTTCCAAATTCGGCTTAAGTGCCAAATTGTATTGACCCAATTCTGGCTTAAAAAAGGCGCCCGCCAGCCGATATTGGCACCGTAGAGGGTCAAGCCGTTTCCCATAAAATTTTTGACTCGCTGTTCGAGATAAAATCGATCTAAACCGGGTAAGAATTGATGGTAAGATAGATCGATTAAGTGTTCCACGCGATCGCGCCGTCCCGTCTCGTCTAATTGCCGCCCTAACTCTGGGGTTAAATGATGCAGTTCTTCCGGTTGAAAAACCCGTTTTAAATACCCTTGCCAAAGTCTCGCCAAACTTGCCTCGGGTTCTTTCCATTGTTTCTCGATCGCTTCCCAACCGCGATCGTAGAAAAAGGTGCGGGCAAATTCCCCGTTTGTCCCGACAAAAAAGCTGGTATTGGGGTTTAATTGAGCTTGTTTGACATATAAATAAGTATGCCAATGGCGCGCTGTTTTAGTTCCGTTGGTTAAGCGGACAATTTGGGAACCGTAGGTTAAATAATCTTCGAGTTTGAGTTGGGAAACGGCTAATTTTAAGTTAAATTTTTTGGCAATTTGTCGGGAAATGATAACATCGGTACTTCGATCGAATCCCATGGTGAGCAAATCGGGTTTGCACCCTTGTCGCAGAAAGCTGCTGAGAATTAAACGCGAGTCAAATCCGCCGGACATGGACACGACAGGCTGAGTATTCGTCCAGCATTGAATTTCTCGATTGAAGTCATCGAGTGCAGTGTCGGGGTCGGTGTAAATTTGGGGGTGAATTTCGTCCCAAGTCAAGGTTTTTTGGTTTAACTGACCGTTTTTAAAATGGAGAATAGTTCCCGGGGGGACGCGGTGAATGTCCGGGTGCAAACTTTCGTTTTCTAAAAGATGTTCTAATCCGAGTAAGTTTCCTAATGCTTCCCAATTCCACGACCAGGATAATCCACTTTTTTGTAAGACGCCGAGAACGGTTTCGTCGTGGAAAATTTTGCCGTTTTTAACGGTATAATAGTATTGACAAACGCCGTAAATTGAGGTAATTAAATAAGTCTCTGAAGGGTGGGCGATCGCGATCGCGTAATTTCCACCGAGACGAGGGAAGTTTTCCACCCCATCTTGTAAAAATTTCTGCAAGAGGCGATCGCGGTTTAAGGAACAATATCCAATAATATTAAGCTGATAATCTTGAGTCTCGTCCACCATCAATTTAATTCCTATTTATTGGTGTTCGTCCGCATTCGATCGCGTGTTATTGCTGGGATTCACCCCAACGGCAATTAAGTTTTTGCCACGAACGACATCGACCTCGAAATGCATGACTTCTTTTAAGAAGATGTGAAAGGCATTCCACAAGAGGCGATCGTAAAACCATTGTTTTAAGCGTCGTTGATGTAGGGAAAATTCGCCTTTAATGTCTAAAATTTCATATCCAGTGACTTGCAAAATTTGACGCAAACTATCTTTAGTTAACGGGAGTTCGTGGGTGAAATCTCCAAAAAAGGTGCGAATATTAAAGGGATTGCTCATGTTAGGAACGCGCACGATCGCCCGACCTCCGGGAACGAGGCGATCGCGGACTAAAGACAAGGTTTCGAGGGCTTCGGACTTACTCAAATGTTCGAGAACGTCACTCATGACGACGATATCAAACTGTTCGTCGCACTGATGTAAGTAACTCAAAACATCGGTACATTCGACTTGAGTAAAGCCGCGATCGTGGCA
Source organism: Oxynema mangrovii CENA135 (assembly GCF_016632315.1). Taxonomy (NCBI): domain Bacteria; kingdom Bacillati; phylum Cyanobacteriota; class Cyanophyceae; order Oscillatoriales; family Oscillatoriaceae; genus Oxynema; species Oxynema mangrovii. The sequence continues at coordinate 1,685,328 of NZ_JAEOXH010000001.1, forward strand.
AAACTGCACTAATTCTGGGGAGAGATCGATCGCGCGCAATTCCTGATATCCCAACTGCTGACAGCACCGTAAAAAAGCACCGGGTCCGCAACCAATTTCAAAGATTTTTGCGTTTCTATTCTCCGGTAAATAAGGACCGAAATAACGGGCGTATTGGTCGGCTTTATATTGCAGTAATTTGTCGTTTAAATTACTTCCCGGATCGTAGGTGGTGGTCAGATATCGTTCGTAAAGTTGGGAACGATAAGACAGTTGGGAATTGTCGGACATGGTTTATTCTCCGAATTCACTCTCCGGCGATCGCGCTACCGTGGCGTTTTTGGTGCCACTGCCACGCATGACTTATGATAGCTTCGAGATCGGGATATTGGGGAGTCCAGCCGAGAATTTTGGCGGCTTTTTCGCAACTTCCGACTAAACTGGGCGGATCTCCGGGGCGGCGATCGCCGATTTGGGTGGGGATTTTCTGCCCCGTCACTTTTTCGGCTGTTTCGATGACTTGTTTGACTGAAAAACCGCCGCCACTGCCTAAGTTAAAAAAGTCAGTTGTCCCTCCTTTTAGTAAGTATTCTAAGCCTAAAACATGAGCGGAAGCTAAATCGTTGACGTGGATGTAATCGCGGATACAAGTTCCGTCTGGAGTGGGATAATCGGTGCCGTAAATGGCGATCGATTGGCGCATTCCTAACAGGGTTTGCAAGACTAGGGGGATTAAATGAGTTTCGGGGTCGTGATCTTCGCCGAGTAACCCGTTCGGATCGGCTCCGGCTGCGTTAAAATAGCGGAAACTCACGGATTTAAAATCGTAAGCGCGATCGAAATCAATTAACATCCGTTCGACCATTAATTTGGTCATTCCGTAGGGATTGATCGGGTTTTGTGGGTGGTCTTCGGTTAACGGTAATTGTTGCGGAATGCCGTAAGTCGCGCAAGTCGAAGAAAAGACAAATGTTTTGACTCCAGCCGCTAACATGGCTTCGAGTAAAGTCAGGGTTCCGGTGACATTATTGCTGTAATATTTCGCCGGATCGGTGACGGATTCGCCGACATAAGCATAAGCGGCAAAATGCATGACGGCGGCGATCGGGTGGGTTTGAAAGAGGCGATCGAGTAAGGGACGATCGCGGGTATCTCCCCTCACTAATTCGACATCGAGAACGGTTTCGACAAGTTCTCGATGTCCGTACACTAAATTATCGAGAATGACGACGCGATATCCCGCCCGTTTTAAGGCGAGAACGGCATGAGAACCGATATATCCGGCTCCGCCTGTTACGAGAATTGTAGAGTTAACCTCACTCACGGTTGAGTCCTTTTTTACGGTTTTCTAAACGCTGGTAGAAATTTTCGCAGTAAAACGCAAAAATCGGGACGATCGCATCAATTTGTTACGAAAAAAAAGAGAAGAGTTCTAGCGATCGCCCGCGATCGTCCGACCCTACGGATCGCCTCGCCGGAGATCGAACCGGGGCTTTACTCGTAAACGACTTTAATTTTTCCGTATTGGAGGGCTTCAAAAATTCGATTGATTTGACGGCGATCTTCGTCGGTGATGGATTTGCCGTCGAGCATGGCACGGGTAATTTGTAGGTGTTCTTGAGGAGTGATCCGATTGGATTCTAAAATCGCTTCGGTCATGCGATCGATGGGAGGAATTTGCGGTTTACTTTGAGCCATTTGAGATCGATGTTCGGAAATGATTTAAAATAGGGAAAATGCCAGTTTTTGCCCGAATCTTTTTTTATTTTATGACCGATCGCCCGTGGAACTGGTAAATTTTTAGCCGCAAAATTGTAAAGAGTTGATAAATTTTAACTGCCCGGGCGACGATCGCGCCTTTCGTAAGCTTTCCTCTTTCTCTAATGAAAATCTACAGACTTCCGGCCTTTTCCGATAACTATATCTTTTTAATTCACGACCCCCAACGGCAAAGCGCGGCAACGATCGATCCCGGAGATGCGGGTCCGGTGTTGCAGCAACTCGATCGCCTCGGCGCCCGACTGGTGGCGATTTTCAACACCCACCACCATTTCGACCACGTGGGGGGCAATACCATTTTGACCGAAGCCTTTCCCCAGTGCGTCGTCTATGGCGGCGATCGCGATCGCGGTCGAATCCCCGGTCAGCAGGTCTTTTTAAACGAAGGCGATCGCGTCGAATTCGGCGATCGCACTGCCGAGGTTTTCTTCGTTCCCGGACATACCCGCGCCCATATCGCCTACTATTTTCCCCCAGTCGCGGGGGAAGACGCCGGAAATCTCTTTTGCGGGGATACTTTATTCGCGGGGGGCTGCGGCAGACTTTTTGAAGGAACCCCCGCCCAAATGCTCGATTCGTTGAGTAAATTGCGCCAACTCCCCGAATCTACCCAAATTTGGTGCGCTCACGAGTATACGTTGAAAAATTTGCGATTTGCCTTGACCGTCGATGGGGACAACCCGCACTTACAACGACGCTTTGAAGCGGTCAAAATTGCCCGCGATCGCGATCGACCCACCATTCCGACCTCGTTAGACGTGGAAAAACGGACCAATCCTTTCTTACGCTGGGACGATCCGTCACTACAGGACAGCGTCCACACCACCGATCCCGCGACTACCTTCGCCCGCTTGCGCGAACGCAGAGACCGCTTTTGAGTTTGACGGGGCTGGAGACAGGTTGAGTGTCCTCTCGACGGAAGGGAGATCCGGACAGGCGATCGCCCAACTTGCGATCGCACTCCAACTCACCCTAAAATAAAGAGTTCTGGCACGTAACCACCGACCGATCGCGACTCCTTGAGAAACAAAGGCGTCCGACCCAAGATCCGGTTGCAATTAGCTCGCGCATAAGACAGTAACGACAATCATGGCTAAACGAGTTCAGTTAGTTTTAAATCAAGACGTGAAAAAGCTGGGGAAATCCGGCGATCTCGTCGAAGTGGCTCCCGGTTACGCTCGTAACTATTTAATCCCCAAAGGATTTGCGGTACGCACGACCCCGGGCATTTTGCGCCAAGTCGAACGCCGCAAAGAAAAAGAGCGTCAGCGCTTAATCGAAGAAAAGCAACAAGCCGAAGCCCGCAAAACGGCGCTGGAAACCATCGGTCGCTTTACAATTTCCAAACAGGTCGGGGAAGGCGATGCCATTTTTGGAACCGTCACCGATCGCGAAGTCGCCGATGCGATCCAAGCAGTCGCCAATCAAGAAATCGATCGCCGTGGCATTACCCTTCCGAGTATCAGCAAGACGGGTTTCTACAAAGCCGAAGTCAAACTGCATCCGGAAGTGACCGCAGAAATCGAAATTCAAGTCGTCCCCCAATAAGCGGGGCGGTTGTTTTTGGCTTGGTGGGTCGTGACGGGCTGATTCCCGTCGAAAACCCCTGTTTTCTCGATGTAGAGGCGCGAGCGATCGCGTCTCTCGCTCCCAGATTTTCTCATTCGAGGCTCGATCGTGGTTGAATCCCCGAACTTTCAAGCCAGCGCCGATCGCCTTCCGCCCCAAAATATCGAAGCGGAAGAATCGATTTTAGGTGGAATTCTCCTCGATCCTGAAGCGATTAATCGCGTGGTAGACAAGCTCGTTCCCGATGCCTTTTCTATTGTCGCCCACCGCCACATTTATAACGCCACTCTCGACCTTCATCAGAGGGGCAAACCGACGGATTTGATGACCGTGACCACCTGGTTGAGCGATCGCCAACTGCTCGAAAAAATAGGCGGTCAAAGTAAGTTAGCTCAATTAGTAGATCGCACGGTTTCCGCCGTCAATATCGAACAATATGCCGATCTCGTCATCGATAAATATATCCGCCGTCGCCTCATCCACGCGGGTCACGATGTTGCCAATTTAGCTTACGAAACTTCTTTAGATCTCAAAACTATTCTCGATCGCGCCGAACAAAAAGTGTTCGGATTGAGTCAGGAACGCCCCCAACAAGGTTTAGTTCGGATCTCGGATACTCTCGTTCGCGCCTATCAAGAAGTCGAAATTCATCACCAAGGTTTAGCCTTACCCGGTTTGTCTTGCGGCTTTTACGACCTCGACGCGATGACGGGCGGTTTTCAGCGATCGGATTTGGCGATCGTGGCGGGAAGACCTGCCATGGGAAAATGTCTCGCCGCCTGTTCTGAAATTGTTTTAAATGACGGTTCTTTAGTCACGATCGCCGAGATTGTCCGTCAAAAACAGGCTCGCTTACTGACCTTAAACGAGCATCATTATAAATTTGAATTCACCGAAGCATCTGCCTTTATTGACGATGGCATTAAACCCGTTTTTCGGGTAACGACGCACTCCGGTCGCACGATTTCTACAACCTTGAGTCACCCGTATTTAACCCCCCAGGGTTGGCGACCTCTTTGGGAGTTGAATAGCGGCGATCGCGTCGCCGTTCCCGCAAAATTAACGGTTTTTGGCGATCGAAGCCTCGACGAACAAACTTTAGAAGCATTGGCAGAATCGGCGACGGGCGATCGCCCACTTCCCGCGATCGTTTTTCAATTAGAGCGATCGCAATTAGCTCGATTTTTAAACATTTTATTTCAGTGTAAAACTAAGAATCATTTATTTTCAAATTTATTTTCAGAAATTGAAACAAATGACGATCGAACGTTCGATCTTGGCGATCGTGTTGTCAACGTAGACAACGAAAAATTAGCCCGTCAACTACAACATTTACTCTTGCGATTTGGGATCCTTTCCCAACTGCGGCGATCGCCTCGTGGTTGGAGAATAGAGGGTTTATCCAGATGCAGTCTAGAACCAATGCGAACCCCGGTACCAATTCATTGGAGCGCAGTAGGGGACGGCGATCGTTCGTCAATCACTCTTTTAGAAAAACGCGATCGAAGCACGGGAGAATCCGCCGATTGTCGCGAAATTAATAGCGAAGTTCATAGCGAAATTTATTGGGATGAAATTATCGATATCGTTCCCCTCGGTCGCCAACAAGTTTATGACTTAACCATTCCTAAAACGCATAACTTTGTGGCTAACGATATCTGCGTACACAATACCAGTTTTGCCCTGAATATTGCCCGTAATATTGCCGAACATCACGAGTTACCCGTCGCCGTCTTTAGCTTGGAAATGTCTAAAGAACAACTCGTGCAACGGATGCTCGCTGGCGATGCAGGAATTGAAAGTAACCGTTTGCGATCGGGTCGCATCAGTCAAAACGAATGGGAACCGCTCACGAACGCCGTCGCGATGCTCTCGGAGTTACCGATTTTTATTGACGACACCCCCAATATTACCGTCACCGAGATGCGCTCTAAATGCCGCCGTTTGCAAGCGGAACAAGGCGGAAAAATGGGGTTAGTCTTGATCGATTATTTGCAATTAATGGAAGGGAGCAATCCGGATAATCGGGTTCAAGAATTATCAAAAATAACCCGAAGTTTGAAAGGGTTGGCACGGGAATTGAGCGTCCCGATTATTACCTTATCTCAACTCAGTCGGGGCGTAGAAGCGCGCAATAACAAACGTCCGATGATGTCCGACTTACGCGAATCCGGTTCGATCGAACAAGATGCGGATTTGGTGATCATGTTATATCGAGAAGAATATTATATGCCGGACACCCCCGATCGCGGCATCGCCGAAGTGTTGATTACCAAACACCGTAATGGACCGACAGGGGTGGTGAAATTATTATTCGATCCGCATTTAACGAAGTTTAAAAATTTAGCGCGATCGCCGGGAAATTATTGAGATTTTAGTCCTAACTTATCTAATAAATCTTCCCAACGAACGCCGTCTAAATTGGGTAAAACTGCATGAGCGTTACCGACGCGGTTGGTCGGCCCCAAACCGACGGCGTACATCCCCGCCGCTAAGGCAGCTTCGACCCCCGAGGCGGCATCTTCGACTACGAGACACTGTGGTGGAGCCACCCCAATTAACGAGGCGGCGTGGAGGAACAGATCGGGAGCGGGTTTGGACTGTTCGACGCTGTGACCGTCGGCGATCGCATCGACCAGAGGGGCAATTCCGAGCCGTTCTACGACCAATTGGGCGTTTTTACTGGCCGATCCGATCGCGATCGCGATCTGGTGCGATCGCAACTGTTCGAGTAAAGGAACGACCCCGGGAAGTAGGTCTTCCGGTCCCATCGTGTGGGTGAATTCCACGTAATACTCATTTTTACGAGCCATCATCCGTTCCATTTCCGCTTCGCTGAGGGGGCGATCGCCCAACATCTGCAACAGGGAATCGCGGCGAGACAGTCCGCGCATCGCTTCGTTCATCTCGCGATTGAAGGGAATCCCTTCTTCGTCGGCGAGTTTCTGCCAACTGCGATAGTGGAACTCCGCAGTATCGGTCAGTACGCCGTCGAGATCGAAAATCACACCGCGAATCATTGAATTTTTCTGTCCATTGCGATCGTCGTTCGTCGAATCGGAAGCGTTTAAATCGAACTCGTAAGTTTTACCCCGCCATTGCAACTTAAACTTGAGTCGGGTCCACCCGGGGGGAAAATGGGGGGTGGCGATCGGTTCGTCCCCGGGGACGATTCCCGGCAATTGGACGCCGCCAAAGCCGAACACCACCGCCTGCCAGACCCCGCCCGCCGAGGCAGCGTGTATGCCGTCGGCAGCATTTCCCCGCACGTCTTCCAGGTCTACCATAGCCGCGAGCATGAAATCTCGATAAGCTTCCTCGGGTTTGTCCAGATCGCAGGCTAAAATCGCGTGAATTGCCGGACCGAGAGAGGATCCGTAGGTGCGATCGGTACGCGGCGCGTAGTAATCCCAGTTCGTTCGCAGCACGTCGCGATCGTAGTACAACAAGTGATTTCCCGGGGACGCGATCGCCGGACCACTCCCGCGCAGCACGTACAGCAGCATTAACACGTCCGGTTGTTTGAGCACTTGGCGCTTGTTCGCCCCTTCGATCCCGAGGATCGCCTGCATCGATCGCGTGCGCGGTTCGTATGCTTCCAGGTCGATATCTTCGAGTTGAAAGAACTTTTCGCACTGCTCGATCGCCCCCGTCGCCGGATCGTAGGGAATCCACAAGCCGCGCACGATATCGGCCCAACGCTGTTGGCGTTCTTCCGTTAAATCCAGTTGAGTTGTCAACGTCGCGCAGCGATCGCCGTCGTATTGCGCCAACCATTGCAAAATCGCCAACGCCGTTTGTAAGTGCCACTGCACCATCCGATTCGTAAAGGCATTATTATCGACCCGTTCGTGATATTCGTCCGGACCGATAACATTGCGGATCTCGTAGCGTTCCCGTTTGCCATCCCATTCGACGCGACTGCCCCAAAATAAGGCCGTATCGAGGATAATTTCGGCGCCGTAACGGCTCATCCACTCGTCATCCCCGGTGGCTTGCCAATATTGCCAAATTGCATAAACGACATCGGTGGTGATGTGCAGTTCGCGATCGCCGCACCAAATCCGAATCGGTTCGGTTTCCGGATCCGTAGACAACACCCAACGCGGGGTCACTTCATCCCCCGTGTCCGCACTTTCCCAGGCAATCAACGCCCCGGGATAGCCACTGGCTTTCGCTTTGCGCCGACTCCCGGGTAAGGTGTGGTAGCGGTAGGTGAGCAAGTTGCGGGCCAGTTCCGGCTGGGTGAAGGTCAACGCCGGAACGATGAAAATTTCCGTATCCCAGAAAATATGCCCTTTATAGCCGAAACCGGACAGGGTTTTCGCCGGAATGCTGACGCGATCGTCGTCCCGTGGCGTGGCGATCGCCAGTTGAAATAAGTTGTAACGGACCGCGAGTTGTGCTTTGAGGTCCCCTTCGATGGTGATGTCCCACTTGTCCCAGGTGGCGGCCCAAGCCTTTTCGTGGCGCGATCGCAACTCGGTATAATCCCCTCGTTCGCTTAAATGGGCGATCGCCTCGGCGGCGGGATCTGGCGTTTCCCGGGTCGTGAATACGGTCAGAACTTTCGCCAAACTCACGGTTTGACCGGGACTGGCGCTAAAGGTCGCCGCGATCGTCGGGTAACCTTCGCATCCTTTCAGTTGAATGTCGGGATCGTTGGCCCCGCGTAAGTCGATCCGGGACGCCATCCCCAATTGGATCCGGGAATTGCGGGTCTGCACGTGCAACCACACCCCTTCGAGTAGCCGATCGCTACGCCCGATCGCCCCTTGGTTGACCCATTCCCAATGCACGATCCCCTGGTTTTCCGGATAACCGTTGATACTCGATTGAATTTCAATTTCTCCTTGAAAATCCACCGGAGTCACCCCGACCATCAGCGCCAAAACGTGGCGGTCGTCCAAACTGGCGAAGCGTTCAAAACTCAAGTCGAGGGTATGGCCCCCAGGCGATCGCCAGCGCACCCGGCGATCGAGCAATCCCCGTTTTAAGTCGAGTTGGCGACTGTAACTGAGGATTTCGCCGCGATCGAGTCGGAAGCGTTCGCCTTCGATCGCGATCGACAGCGCCAACCAATCGGGACAGTTCGCCAGTTCCGTATAAACTACGGGGACGTCATCGTAGACCCCATTGATAAACGTCGCCGCCCAAGCGCCGGGATACCCTTCCTCAAAACTGCCGCGCGTTCCGAGATAACCGTTCCCGATGGTGAAAACCGTTTCTTTGTGATGTTGGTGGTGGGGATCGAATTGAGTTTCACTCAAAACCCAATCGGAGTATAAGAAGGGGTGGGGAGCAACTTTGGCGTCCATCACAGCTTTTAGAGTTTAGAGTTTAGAGTTTAGAGTTTAGATTGTAGATTTTAGATTCGGGTAGTTTTTGCAGATCCAGGGTAAATTTTGGGATCGGTCGGCGATGGTTAGATCTGAGCACAACATCGGCGAAACTCCGGCGGTCTCGATCTCCAACCCGTCAACCTTGACCATGTTCTGCGAGTAACCGCTCGGCTCTAGGCTTGTAAATGGCATAAAATAAAGCTTCCATATAGCGCAACAGCGCTTCTCGGTCTTCTTTTGCCGCCGATCGCCAAAATGCATAGGTTTTCGCGATCGCCAGCACGTGCTTGGCGTGCAGCTTCCAGTTATATTTCGCCCGCACCCGCTCGATCGCCCGTTGGGAAATTTCCGACCAGTAATCGGGATCGGCGTCGCGGCGATCGCTAAAATCGAGGATTTTGCGAGCCATTGCTTCTAAATCCGTCGGATCGATCGAAAAACCATTCTCCCCATCTTGAATAATTTCCGACGGTCCGCCGAATTGGGTCGCAAACGTCGGCAATCCGGAAATCATCGCTTCGATCGTCGTCAATCCGAAGGCTTCAAACCGCGCCGGATGCACGAAAATGCCGCGATTTTCGGCGATCGCCCGATAGACCCCGCCCGTGTCCGGCGTCGTCAGGCGCATTCCCACCCAGCGCAGCTTATTTTCGAGGGCGTAGCGGGCGATCGCCTCGTAAAGTTGTTCGATTTCCGCTTTTTCTTCTTCATCTTTGGCGCGATCGCGGTGAATCGTGCGCGTGAGAAAGACTAAGTTATAGCGCTCTTGCAACCCAGGCGATCGTCCGAAACATTCGACCAATCCCGAGAGATTTTTGACCGCCGTCAGGGGGGCGATCGCCAACATGGCGGGTTTGTCCGGATCGTCCAATTTCCCAAAAATATCCGGGTCTTCACGGGTCAGCAGCAGGCTTTTGAGGCGATCGCGCCGTGTTAGTTCCCTGTCTCCATCCGCACCCACGCGATCGGTTTCAAAATAGGGAAAAAAGATATGTTCGTCAACCCCCGGCGGGACGAGATTAAACTTTGGATCGAACAGTTCGATCCCGTTCACCACGTGATACAGTTCGGGCATGGTAAAGATTTTGTAAGATTCGTAATGCCCGACCGTATCCGGCGTTCCTACAATTTCTTGATAGGTACTCGTCAGGATAAAATCCGCCGCATTCATGGCGATCGTATCCGCCGTAAATTGTAGGGAAAAATGATAGCGCTCTTCTAAATCTTGCCAGTAAAGATTGCTAAATAAATATCTCGGTTTTTCCAAAACATGGGCGATATGACCGTAAGGGACGTCAAACTGTCTCGACAGGAGAAAAGCGACTAAGTTACCGTCGGAATAGTTGCCGAGAATCGCATCTGGCGATCCTTCAAACTCTCGAACTAATTCTGTTTGAGCATCTAAAGCGAAGGTTTCTAAATACGGCCAAATCTCTCGTTTTGAGAGCCAATTTTGGGTTAAATTGGCATTGAACTCTCGGAACGGAACTCGCAAGATCCAAGCATTCTCTGTATCTTCGAGTTTTTCGAGTCTTTGATGACAAACCGTTCCTTCACTGTTAGGGATTAATCGCGTCAAAACGATCGCTTTCGCCCGAACGCCATAACGATCTAATCCGGCGAGTTTAATTTCATTTTGCAGTTGATTTTCTAAATAACGGGCTTGATTGAGAACGTAAACTAGTTGTCCGCTTGTTTCCGATCGCCCCAAGACTTCTTCTTGCGCCACCCACCCGTGAACGGAGACTAAAACAATATTAAAAATTAGGGGAATATGAGCCAGAAAGGCTTCTAAAACGGCGCGATCTGAGGTTCCAATCGGTTTGTTGAGAAATTCGAGAACGGTACGCACTCGACTGGCGTTATAGCCCCACCCTGGCTCAAATCCGAGCTGTCTGAGGTCTTGTTCGAATACTGGGTAAGGACTGTCCGGGTCGAGGCTATCGATCGCCTTTAAGGCTTCGATCGCTTGTTGGGAAAGTTGTTCGCGATTGGTAATGCGATCGTTCAAAAATAAAGGAGTTTCTCGATAGGTGCGATCGCGCAACAAATCGAAAACAACGGACAACCATTGTTCGGGTTCGTGAAATCGTTTTGCCGATAATTCGCTATTGAGAAACTCCAGTCCACTGCCAATATTGCGCGCGTCCCGGATACTGGGAGAATGAGCGTAAAAGGGCGTCATATCAATTTCGAGTAACCCGCCCTTTTCTGGGAAAAAACGACCGACTATACGATCTCGAAAAGCGAGTAAATCTCGCACGTTTGCTGGTTCTACGCGATCGCAATCCCGATCGAGTTTGCAAATCTCTTGCGAGGCGATTCTCGGACGCAATAAAAACCAGATTTCGCGATCGTCGAGAATCAGTTCGTGGGTGTAATGGATTAATTCTCCCAAGGAGGAAGAGTGAAAAAAATAGGCGGGTTTTTCGCGATCGCTGCAATATTCTGAAAAAGCTTGTAAAATTTGATTCCGGAGGAAATAGCGATCGCTATCTTTACTTAATTGCGCGATAAATTCATACAGATCGACTTTTTCACTGCTTTTTAAAACCGCTTGAACCAGTTCGGACATAATTCCCCCATACTGGATCGAAAGAGTTATAAAATAATCTTTTTTGACTTTAGATAAAATGAGACCATCGAGGCGGGCAGTTCGCCCGCCTTCTTGAGTTTAGGCGATTGAAGAAAATTTGGTTTTGTTATTAGGAGTTAGCACCGTTGGACTCTGCGGAACCGACGGCGCGATCGCCTCGTCGGGGAGTTCTTGCCAACAGTGGGTACAAAACCAATACACCCTTCCTTTACGGGCGTGGCGCAGCAAAGCATCACCACAGCAAGGACAAGTATTCATTGCCATTCTTCTGAGACCTCCTTTTGTGGTTGCCGATCGTTGCTTGGAGGAAGGAAGGCAAGAGGCAAAAAGCAAGAATCCAAAGGCTACAAATCTAATTCTGTAGTGCGGAAATCTTGCCCGCGCCTCTGCTCGAAAGTCCCCTCAATTCATATTTCAGACTTCGGACTTTTGAGTGCCAACTTCCCCATTCAATTAGGCAACTAATTGCCCAGAACTGACCCGTCCGTTGCGGTTCATACTTTCCGCGATCGCCTTTTGATAGGCGAGTTCGTAATCGTCTACCATGCGATTGACGCTAAAGCGGCTAACCACATAATCGCGGCAAGTTTGGCGATCGAGTTGCAGTGCTTTTGGAAGTGCCTCGACCATTTCATCGACATTATTGCAGACAAATCCAGTTTTTCCATGAGCGATCACTTCGGGAACCGAACCCAAGTTCATCGCCAGAACTGGGGTTCCCGTACACATGGACTCGATCATCACTAAGCCGAAGGGTTCTCTCCAGGTAATCGGGAAGAGAGTGACCGCCGCGTTGCCGAGTAATTCGACTTTTTGTTCGTGAGTGGTTTCGCCGAGATATTCGATTTGGTCGCCGTCGAGGTACGGTTTAATTTCCTGTTCGTAGAATTCGAGATCGACGCGATCGATTTTCCCGGCCATTTTTAATTTCCACCCGGTTTTTTTGGCAATGGCGATCGCGTGATGCGGGCCTTTTTCCGGTGAAAGTCGTCCTAAAAATGCTAAGTAAGGGGGATTGTGCGGCTTGGCTTTAAAGGGATATTCTTCGATCGCCATGCCGTTATAAACGGTACTGATGTAATTGAGTCCTAAATCGGTTTCCCGTTGGGCGTCGCTAATGCTGATAAAGTTTTGATCTCGATGTTGTTGGTAAATTTTGCGACTGTCTGCGGTGAAAATGCCGTGAATCGTGTGAACGATTGGGGTTTTGGCAAAATCGGCAAACGGAAGCGCCGTAAATCCGGTATGAAAATGGATTAAATCAAAATTTTGAGCGCGCTGACAAACTCTTTGCAGTTGCATTAAGTCGTAAACGCCGGGTTCTTTAACACTCGGGTCGAGGCGTAAGGCCCTCGGGGCGATCGATTCGAGTTGGGCTAGGGTTTGCGAGTCGCCGGAGGCGAATAAGGTGACGTCGTGACCGCGACGGACCAATTCGTCGGTGAGGTGACCGACGACTAATTCGATGCCACCATAACCCGGCGGGGGAACTCGTTCCCATAACGGTGCAACTTGAGCAATCCGCATATTTCTATTGTCTCCTGAAGCGTAATTTTAATCCTGAAACGAAAGGAAGAGAACGCTCGATCGTTCGAGTGAGAAATTGGATTGAGAAATAGCTAAGAAAGGATTTTCCTGCTAAGTCGAGCTTGGTTTCATGGTTTTACCCCTTAGATTGATAGTGACGCATTCGGTTTGTCGTATCGCTTACCGATGTATGCGACGTCTGGCTCGATCGAGGTTTACGATTGCAAATTAACCCGTTCTTCAAGTTGCTGGCTAGTCGGGTTAACCGTACTTTGCTTTTAGTTGACAGTTTTTCTATCTTTTTCTCCAAGGTCGCGATCGCTTTTTACGCTCAAAAATCGTTTTTTTTCAGCCGATCCAGCCTTTTTCCGGAGGTGAAGGCTTGAGGCGTCCCCAATGGCTGGTAAAAAGTAATTTAGGTTACTAAAAATCCCAGTTCAGATCCTGGTCGTTCGGCTTTTATCCCGGATTGCCGCTTTCCATTTCATGCATTTCATTGCAAATGGGTGGCGATTCGCTTCCGCCTCCCTTTAAGTAAAAAAGCTTAAAAACTTACAAAAATCCGGATTTTTCGCAAAAATTAGATTTTGCTGACTTGATCCGGAATCGATACTTTGTACGATCTAAAGCATTAAATTCGGCGAAGGTCAGTCCCGATCGCCACGTCCGCGATCGCCTCCTGGGAGGGAGAGGTAGGGAAAACCGCCCAAAAAGAGTTAGGTTCTTGCGAATTTCGGGGGGAAGCACCCCCATTTCAGGCAGAAATCACTTGTGGGATGTAAATGGTGCGATCGACTTCGAGGGCGTCGGGATAGATATCGTTCTTAATCGCGATCGTGTCGTAATAGTCCACATCTGCCGATCCCAGGGTTTTTTCGGCGATCTCTTCGAGGGTGTCGCCGGGTTGGATGCGATAGGGTACCCAGTTATAGCGCCGTCCGTGTAGGGTAAACTGTTCGGAGTTTTTGAGCCATTGTTGATAGCGATCGCTGCGATTTAACACGAGGCGAGATTCCGCTTGGGCGATCGCCTTTTGCCACACCAGATAGCCGTTGCGACTCAAATGGACGCCGTCGGTCGTCAGCGATCGTCGTAAAATATCCCCGGGTTCGGTAAAGCGGGAATTGAGTTCTAAATACATGGCGCCTTGCTTGCGGGCGATCGTCTCTAACTCCGCATTAATTTTGCGAATGCGCGTATTCGGGAGTGCCCCCAACCGCGTCGGTAAAATCGACTGCAACACCACTCGCGCCTCGGGATGAGCTTGACGAATTTCATCGACAATATATTCGAGATTTTTAAGAATGACCCAGTCCGGTTTTCCCTGTCTCAGGTCGTTGATCCCGCCCAATACGTAAATGGCATCCGGTCGCGTTGCCGAAAACGCCCACAAGCGTTTGAGCATTCCTGCCGTATTATCCCCAGAAATCCCTTGATTGAGCCACAAGCGCCCAGAAATGAGCAATTCTGGCGGAAACCACAGGGTCAGCGAATCCCCCAGCAGGACAACTAAGCGATTGGCCCCTTGTCCGTAGGCGATCGCCTTAGCTTCTCGATATAGGAGATCTTTCCAATCTTGATAGGTCGGTTGTCCCGTCGCCCCTTCCCAGACTTCCCGAAAACTATCCGGCGGAAGTAGGGTGTAAGTTCGTCCGGCGTTGAGTCCTTCGAGTCGTTGTTTGTAAAGTTGGATGCCAGAAGTCGGTCTGTACATAGATCGGCAAAACCCAGCGATCTGGAGATTGAGGAGCTTTCCATTGTGGGCGATCGGATCGCCAACACTGATTTAAAACTGAGAAAAATCGACGCTCACCGTCCCCTGGTGTCGGGTCACGGCGATCGCACCCCCATTTTCAATCAAATAGTGCCATTTCAAACCCCCATCGGGCAAATCGTAGCTACATTTTGGCGATCCGAGTTGCGTTTCGACTTCAGCCAACGAAGTCAACACTCCTCCATCTTTAAGCCGTTGTTTGAATTGATTCGCTACAGTTGCCGACAATTCCTCAATTCCTAAATAAATCGACCCTTCCGGACAAGAGGACAAGCGACGATCTAAAACCAGCATGGGTCGAGACGGATTTTCGCGAGCAACTTGGGAACCCTTCGATCGCGAATATTGAATGAATTGCGGTTGGGACAAGCCTAAAATTTTGGCGCTTTGAGAAACTCCAGACCCAAAACAAAAGGAACGATTGCACTCACTGCGTCTCCCAAGGGACAGAGGGAGGAAAGTTCCAAAGAGAACGAACCCTAATAGTCCATAAAATAACACCCGAGTCAGTCCCATGATGGCGATCCCAACAACACCTATCGATCCAATTTTAACTTCACTTCCCAATCCTATCTGAGTTGTGAAATGAATCGATAACGAGCATTCCCTGTGAATTCGATGGTCTCAATCCACTCATTATCTAAAATCGAAAAACCCCCCACCCAAACGGGCAGGGGGTTTTCAACAATTCAGTTAAAACCCGAAGGGTTTAACCGAACTTCCCGGAGGTCGAAGCAATCAAGAACGCCGCGTAAGTAAGGACGTAACCCACAGTGAAGTGAGCCAGACCCACCAAGCGCCCTTGAACGATGCTCATCGCCACGGGTTTGTCTTTCCAGCGCACCAAGTTCGCCAACGGCGTCCGTTCGTGCGCCCAGACCAAGGTTTCGATCAGTTCTTGCCAGTAACCGCGCCAGCTAATCAGGAACATGAAGCCCGTCGCCCAGACTAAGTGTCCGAACAGGAACATCCACGCCCATACCGACAGGTTATTGACTCCAAACGGGTTGTAACCGTTGATCAACTGCGACGAGTTCAGCCACAGATAATCGCGGAACCAGCCCATCAAATAGGTCGAAGACTGGTTGAATTGCGCCACGTTGCCTTGCCAGATGCACAGGTGTTTCCAGTGCCAGTAGAAGGTCAACCAGCCCAGGGTGTTGAGCATCCAGAACATCGCCAGATAGAACGCATCCCAGGCGCTGATGTCGCAGGTGCCTCCCCGTCCGGGGCCGTCGCAAGGGAAGCTGTAGCCGAAGTCTTTTTTATCCGGCATCAGCTTGGACCCTCGGGCGTCGAGGGCGCCTTTGACCAAGATCAGGGTCGTGGTGTGCAGACCCAAGGCGATCGCGTGGTGTACCAGGAAGTCTCCCGGTCCGATGGTCAGGAACAGCGAGTTGCTGTTGGAGTTGATCGCTTCCAACCAGCCCGGTAACCAGACGTTGCCGTAGTTCGGCCAGGCGGTACTCGCGATGCTGTCGGGGTTCGACAGCAGGGTATCGAAGCCGTAGAGTGCTTTCCCGTGGACTGCTTGAATCCATTGGGCAAATACGGGCTCGATCAGGATTTGTTTTTCCGGGGTGCCGAAGGCCACGACGACGTCGTTGTGGACGTACAAGCCGAGGGTGTGGAACCCGAGGAACAGGGATACCCAGCTCAGGTGCGAGATAATCGCTTCTTTGTGTTCTAAAACCCGGTACAAGACGTTGTTCTTGTTGGCTTCCGGGTCGTAGTCGCGCACGAGGAAGATTGCCCCGTGGGCAAAGGCTCCCACCATCAAGAATCCGGCGATGTACTGGTGATGGGTGTACAGGGCGGCTTGGGTGGTGAAGTCTTTGGCGATGAAGGCGTAGCTGGGCAGGGAGTACATGTGTTGCGCCACCAGGGAGGTGACCACCCCGAGACAGGCGAGGTGCCATCCGAGTTGGAAGTGCAACGAGTTGTTGTACGTGTCGTACATCCCTTTATGTCCGGCGCCGAGCAGTCCGCCGAAGGGGGTGCCTTCTGGGGGATTGTGGGCGTCCACGATCTCTTTCATGCTGTGACCGATGCCGAAGTTCGTCCGGTACATGTGTCCGGCGATGATGAACAAGACGGCGATCGCCAGATGGTGATGGGCGATGTCGGTCAGCCACAGGGCTTCGGTTTGGGGATGGAAGCCCCCGAGGAAGGTCAGGATCGCACTTCCGGCGCCTTGGCTGGTGCCGAACACGTGCTCGGCGGTGTCCGGGTTTTGGGCGTACACGCCCCAGTTTCCGGTGAAGAAGGGGGCCAATCCGGCGGGGTGCGGTTTGACGGAGAGGAAGTTATCCCACCCGACGTGTTGCCCGCGCGCTTCGGGGATGGCGACGTGGATCAGGTGTCCGGCCCAGGCGAGGGAGGAGACGCCGAATAGTCCCGCCAGGTGGTGGTTCAGCCGCGATTCGGCGTTTTTGAACCACGACAGGGAGGGGCGATATTTCGGCTGTAGGTGCAACCACCCGGCGAACAGCATGACGGCGGCGAGGACCATCAGGAAGATGGCACCTTGGTACAGGTCGCCGTTGCTTCTCATGCCGATCGTGTACCACCAGTGGTAAACGCCGGAGTAGGCGATGTCTACTGGGTTGCTCGCTCCCGCTTGGGTGAAGGCGTCTACGGCGGGCTGCCCGAATTGCGGATCCCAGATCGCGTGGGCGATCGGTCGCACGTTGAGCGGGTCTTTGACCCACTGCTCGAAGTTTCCTTGCCAGGCGACGTGGAAGAGGTTGCCACTGGTCCACAGGAAGATGATTGCCAGGTGGCCGAAGTGACTGGCGAAAATCTTTTGGTAAAGATTTTCTTCGGTCATGCCATCGTGGCTTTCAAAGTCGTGGGCGGTGGCGATTCCGTACCAAAGCCGACGGGTTGTCGGATCGGCTGCGAGGTCCTGGCTAAATTTTGGAAATTTAGTTGCCATAAGTCGTTATCTATCCTCCTCGCTCTATCCCGACACTGAAATGATCCGAGCCAGGAAGAATGCCCAGGTCGTCACGATCCCTCCGAGGAGGTAGTGAGCGACACCAACAGCACGTCCTTGGATGATGCTCAGAGCGCGAGGCTGAATGGCAGGAGCCACTTTAAGCTTGTTGTGCGCCCAGACAATAGACTCGATCAGTTCTTGCCAGTAGCCACGGCCACTGAACAGGAACATGAGGCTGAAGGCCCAGACAAAGTGCGCGGCCAAGAACATCAGACCGTAAGCAGACAGTGCCGAACCGTAGGATTGGATGACCTGAGAGGCTTGCGCCCACAGGAAGTCACGCAACCAGCCGTTAATGGTGATCGCACTTTGGGCGAAGTTTCCACCCGTAATGTGAGAAACAGTGCCGTCCGGAGCAACGGTACCCCATACGTCGGATTGCATCTTCCAGCTAAAGTGGAAAATCACGATCGACAGGGAGTTGTACATCCAGAACAGACCTAAGAACACGTGATCCCAACCGGAAACTTGGCAGGTGCCGCCGCGTCCGGGGCCGTCGCAAGGGAAGCGGAAGCCCAGTTCGCTCTTGTCGGGAATCAGACGAGAGTTGCGGGCAAACAGCACACCCTTGAGCAGGATGAGAACGGTAACGTGAATGGTGAAGGCATGAATGTGGTGGACCAAGAAATCTGCCGTCCCGAGGGTAATCGGCATCATGGCCACTTTGCCGCCAACGGCGACGACGTCGCCACCAAAGGCATAGCTGGCAGCTTCTACCGCGTTAGGAGCGGTGTTGCCCGGCGCTAAGGCGTGCAGGTTTTGCACCCATTGCGCGAAGATGGGCTGCAGTTGAATTCCGGTGTCCGAGAACATGTCTTGAGGACGACCGAAAGCGCGCATGGTGTCGTTATGGACGTACAAGCCGAAGCTGTGGAAGCCCAAGAACAGACAGACCCAGTTCAGGTGAGAGATGATGGCATCCCGGTGACGGATAACCCGGTCGAGCAGGTTATCGACGTTTTTAGCCGGATCGTAATCGCGAACCATGAAGATGGCAGCGTGGGCACCCGCCCCGACGATCAGGAAACCGCCAATCCACACGTGGTGCGTGAACAGAGACAGTTGAGTGGGATAGTCGGTGGCAATGTACGGATACGGAGGCATCGAGTACATGTGGTGAGCCACGATGATGCTCAAGGAACCCATCAAGGCTAAGTTGATGGCGAGCTGAGCGTGCCAGGAGGTGGTCAGGATTTCGTAGAGACCTTTGTGGCCTTGTCCGGTGAACGGACCTTTGTGGGCTTCGAGCATCTCTTTCATGCTGTGGCCGATGCCCCAGTTGGTCCGGTACATGTGTCCGGCAATGATGAACAGAACGGCGATCGCCACGTGATGGTGCGCCGTATCCGACAGCCAGAGACCGCCCGTGACCGGGTTCAATCCACCTTTGAAGGTCAGGAAGTCCGAGTAGGCTCCCCAGTTCAAGGTGAAGAAGGGCATGACACCTTTAAAGAATCCCCATTCCACACTGGGATACAAATCGGTCATCAAGCTCGGATTGAGGATGAATTCGTGCGGTAAGGGAATGTCCTTCGCCGCGACGCCTCGATCCAAGAGATTGTTGATCGGCAGGGAAACGTGGATTTGGTGTCCGGCCCAACCCAGGGACCCGAGCCCCAACAGTCCGGCGAGGTGGTGGTTCATCATCGACTCCACGTTCTGGAACCATTCCAGTTTGGGAGCGCGTTTGTGATAGTGGAACCACCCGGCGAACAGCATCAAACCCGCCATGACCAACGCACCGATGGCGGTGCAGTAGAGTTGGAACTCGTTGGTAATGCCGGAAGCCCGCCAGAGCTGGAACAGCCCGGAAGTTATTTGAATACCGTGAAATCCACCGCCAACATCGGCGTTTAAAATTTCTTGACCGAAAATCGGCCAGACAACCTGGGCGCTCGGCTTGATCCCGGTGGGATCGCCAAGCCATGCTTCATAGTTGGAGAACTTGGCACCGTGGAAATAGGCGCCGCTCAACCAAATGAAGATGACGGCCAGGTGACCGAAGTGCGCGCTAAAGATCTTGCGCGATACGTCTTCTAAATCGCTGGTATGGCTATCAAAATCGTGAGCGTTGGCGTGCAGGTTCCAAATCCAAGTGGTGGTTTTGGGACCGCGAGACAAGGAACGGTCGAAATGCCCGGGTTTGGACCACTTCTCGAAGGAAGTCGGTACGGGATCGTTTTCGACTGTCACTTTGACTTTTGCCTCTCGCTCGGGAGGACTGATCGTCATCGAGACTCTCCTCTCTCTAGACAAGTCAAGTAACTGTAGTTTACGAATTCACCCGAAGGCGGGTGAGTGAGGTGCAAAGATTTGCTTGCCTCCCGGCTGGGGGTCGTGCGATTCGATCGCCGTAGCACCCACTCTGGAGCGGCCAATCTCGGAGATTGACTCCGTTCGTGGACTTGGTGCGATCTCGCGCACAACATCGCTCGGGATCTCAGCCAGCTCTTTCTTTACCTTTTGTTGCAGATCTTAGAGACCTACAGGCTTTGTATCCTCTTTGAGACTGATGTTCTCTCCGTAGGATTACGTAAATTTGGCGGTTTGTTAAGCCGCCTCCAAGCTGGCTGTCAAGACAGAACCTTTGCTGGAATGCCCACCAATCCGCAGTATTCACAGGGGAAGTGCTTCTTCGGTGGGCTTCTGTTGGTGCATTATAGGGCTACCTTCCACTAAATTTCAGGTGCACTTAACAATAATTCAAATTCTTAAACCTTTGATATTCCGTTACCTTTAACCTTCAAATTCCTTGTCAAAAGTCAAGGGTTAGATCCATAACTTAATACATCTTAATCATTAGTCCGACTAATACTCGAACGCAACTCAGGGGGCTGTGAGAGGTAGCCCCTCTAGCTTAGAGTCGCTTGTATTTTTCTAAAAACCCAAGACCTGGGAATATAGTTGTGCAACGGCACGCGATCGCCGAGAGCGCGCCGTCGTGCCGTCAGCCGTGCATAGACTTTTCTTATGGAATCTGCTTGGAGATTTTAATCGTTAGATCACTTAGGAGTATTACTCAGTGTTTGGTATGAATTGGCGATCGCTCCGGTTGAGAGCGCTGCTCAAGTGCGGATTGGTCTTCGTATTAATCTTGGGTCTGTTCGGGTGCGGCGATCGCCTCGAAACCCCGACCCTTCCTGACGAAGCGCAAACCGTCACCCTCTCGTCAACCCCGAGGGTCAGCGAAGTTTCGCCCCCCACAGAAATCCAAAAACTGCGACAAGTTCTCGACCGCTACCAACCCCAAGTCGAGATCTTGTCCCCCCAACCGGAACAAATCCTCGAAACGACCACCGTTCCGGTCAAATTGCAGGTACGCGATTTACCCCTGTTCAAAAATGCCGACCTCGATCTCGGTCCCCACTTAAACGTCATTCTCGACAACCAAACCTACACCCAGGTCTACAACCCCGACGAACCCCTCATCTTAGAAGACCTCACCCCGGGAACCCACACCTTGCGCGTCTTTGCGGTGCGACCCTGGGAAGAAAGCTTTAAAAACGAAGGCGCCTACGCACAAACCACCTTCCACCTGTTCGCCAAAACCCAAGAACATTCCCCCAAACCCGACTTACCCCTACTCACCTACAACGCCCCCCGAGGCAGCTACGGCGCCGAACCGATTCTCGTAGACTTTTACCTGACTAATGCTCCCTTACATTGGGTCGCCCGCGAACAGCCCGACGACGAGATCGCCGATTGGCGGATTCGGGTGACCGTCAACGGGGAAAGTTTCACCGTCGATCGCTGGGATCCCCTGTATCTCAAAGGATTTAAACCGGGACAAAACTGGGTGCAACTCGAATTTCTCGACGAAACAGGCAATCCAGTCGAGAATCCCTTCAATAACACCGTAAGGGCGATCGCCTACCAACCGCGCGGTAAAGACCCCCTCTCGCGCCTGATACGCGGCGATCTGTCCGCACAAGAGGCGATCGCGATCGTCGATCCGACTTACAACCCGCCCGAACCCAAAGCGACCCCCATTCCCCAACCCCAATCCAAGAAAAAAGAACCTCTTCTACCCCTTCCCAAACCGGAAGAAATGCCCGTAGAAGTCGTTCCTGAAAGCGAACCGATCCCCATTCCCGAAGCCGTCGAACCCAGTCCCGCCAGCGAACCGACGGCGGAACCGACATTAGTTCCAGAAACTCCCGAAGCCGTCGAACCCGCCGAATCCGCCGAATCCAGTACGGAACCAGAACCCGAGATCGGTGAAACGGAAACCGAAGCTGTAGAAGCCCAAACGGAAACCACAGAAACCCCCGATACCCCGATCGCGCCCGAAGACCAAACCGAATCCGAAATCGAGCCGGAAGTGACGTCCTCGGACAGTAAAGAGTCCATTACTTCACGCTTTCAACACTTTTTCGATCGCTTCCGTCGTCCTGCGACTCCCGTTCCGTCCGTAGAACCGAGTTCTCCGCCAACGGTAGAATCGGCGCCCGCAGTTTCAGAACCGGACATCCCAGAAACGACGACCATTCCCCCGGTAGAACAGGAGACGGAAACACCGATCCAGGTCGAAAGCGAAACCCCTCAAGAAGCGGCAACAGAGAACACCTCCGAACCCGACACGAGTGAGGCGGAAACAGCCGAAACCGAGCCAAGCGAGCCGAGTGCGCCCGATGTCGAGCCTGTGGAATCCGGAACGGTTGACGCACAAGTAGCACAACCCGAATCGCAAGGGGTCGAATCGAGTCAAACGGCTGAACCCGAAACGGCGACCGCCGAGGAAGAAAGTGTCGAGACGGCGAAGGAGGTTGAAGCGAGGGATCCGTCTTAACTCGTGAGGGGTTGAATCTATAGTATTTTCCTCTGCTATGCAAGACATTTAGATCCCCCTAAATCTCCCTCGCCAGGTAGGGGTTTGGTAACCAAACCCCTACTTTCCTCGTTCCCCCCTTGGTAAGGGGGGATAGGGGGATCTGGCACTGTACCTCATCAGACGCCCGAGTGCTGTATCCCTACAAGAGGAGTGAACTTAAAGGCGATCGCCTCCCCTCCAAAATCTTTGGGCTGGAAAACGGCAGCGAGGGCGAGAATTCACTCGATTTTCACCGATCGCCTCAATTTTCTATAAGTTTAAAGTTTAGATTGCGATCGCCGTGCCAGAAACGCGATCGATTATCGGTTACTGTTTTGATTGAATCCGCGTATTTGAGACGATTCGACTTAAATTGAGGGAAATAGCCATCCCATGAACCTTACTTTAAATTTAATTTCTTTTTTAGGAATATTCGGCCTGTGCTTTATTGCCTGGTTGGGTTCGGAAGATCGCCGCACCGTGCCTTGGAAAGTCATTTTTTGGGGAGTCGGACTGCAACTGGCGATCGGATTATTTGTCTTCACCCTTCCCCAAGGACGAGATTTTATTGCCACCCTCAACGACGCCCTCAACGCCCTGATCGACGCTAGCGAAGCCGGGGCGCGATTTCTGTTCGGTCCGTTGATGGTTCCCGATCGCCTGTTGACCCCCGGACCGGGGGATGCGGGCCGTTGGATCGTGCGCGCCGTCGGTCAACCTTACGTTCCCGTTCCCGGCGATCGCCTCGGGGTCAACTTCCTCGACGTGGGCTATATTTTCGCCTTTAGAGCCTTACCTCAAGTCATCTTCTTTTCGGCGATCGTCGCCCTACTCTATCGCCTCAATATTATTCAACCGATCGTTAAAGTCTTTGCGATTGTCTTTCGCCGGATCTTGGGAATTAGCGGCGCCGAAGCCCTTTCCGGATCGGCGAATATTTTCGTCGGGATCGAATCGGCGATCGCCGTCAAACCCTTTCTCGCCGAAATGACCCGCAGCGAACTGTGCGCCATTCTCGCCAGTTGTTTCGGTTCGATCGCCTCTACCGTTCTCGGACTGTATGCGGGATTGCTACGCCCCACCTTTCCGACGATTACAGGTCACCTGATGTCCGCGTCCTTGCTGACGATTCCCGCCTGTTTCGTGATTGCTAAAATCTTAGTCCCGGAAAAAGAAGAACCCGTCACCCTCGGTCACATTCCCGAGGCCCCCACAGACGAAAACGAGAAAAAACCGGGAGTCATGGATAGTTTGATTGTCGGGGCTTTGGATGGGGTCAATATGGCGGTGGGGATTGCGGCGGTCATTATTGCCATTATCGGTTTAGTCGCCCTGCTCGATTCTTTATTTCAAGGCTTGAGTGGTTTACCCGGTCCGTTCGGCGCGGTCTTTAGTGTCGTCACCCTCGACAATATTTTTGGCGTGCTGTTCGTTCCCTTGACGTTTTTAACCGGAGTTTCTTTAGAGTGGAACGAATTGTGGCAGTCTTCCGTATTGATCGGACAACGGGTTTTACAGACCTCGATTCCGCCGTATTTGAAACTGGCGACTTTATCGGCGAATGAGGCGATCGACGATCGCGCCATGCTCATTGTCAGTTATGTCTTATGTGGTTTTGCCCATATTCCGTCTTACGGCATCTTTGTCGGAGGATTGGCAAGTTTGGTCCCCGAACGACGCAGCGATATTAGTTCCTTGGGATGGAAATCTCTATGGGCCGCGACCTTAGCCACGTTGATGACGGGCTGCATCGCAGGTGTGTATTATTTTGGCGACAGTGCCGCCGTTTTAGGAAAATAGCGCTTTTCGACCCGGGCGATCGCCCGCTTCTCTTACTTTTTTCGATCGCCCAATCCACCGTAGTATCGATCGATCGCACTTCCGAGGAGGTTAATATTGATGACGTTTAAACGGCTATGGCCGCTCGCCCTCGCCACGATCGCCGCAGGGGTCGTGGTCGTGTTCGGTTCCCATCGTTCCGACGCTCAGTTCGTTGCAGCGCAAGCGGTACACCCCCCCCATCTCGGCGCGATCGCGACCCGCATCGCTCAAGAAAATGGCCAGGAGGTTATCCCATCCCCCGAAACAGTTGAGGAGGCGTCACCGACTCCCGAACCTTCCCCGGAAACTCCAGAGGAAGACAACCCCGAAGCTTCCCCGACTCCGAACCCATCTCCCGCATCGGAGGAATCGCCGACGGTAGAGGATTCTCCCTCGCCAACAGCTTCTCCCACCGAGGAACCGGAAACTGAGAGTTCGCCAACTCCGACTGCTTCCCCGAGTCCAACCGCTTCCCCTACTCCCACTGAAGAGCCCGAACCTGAGAGTTCGCCGAGTCCGACGAGTTCGCCAACTCCGACTGCTTCCCCGAGTCCGACCGCTTCGCCAACTCCGACCGCTTCGCCAACGCCGCAAAGCACGCCGGAAAATCCAGTATTAATGCTCCCGTTGAACGAGCAAGCGTATCGCGATCGCGAGGAACGCTTTGAACTCGGGACGATCGCGGGTTACAAGATCGGCAGCGTCAACGGTTATCCCCTGGTCGAGTCCCCCGATGGCAACCTCGCTTATACGGTCGTCGTCCAGGAGAAACCTACAGCAGAACCGTTCGATCGCGCCCAATTGGCGGCGATCGCCGTTGACATGTTCGAGAATGGAGAAGGATTTAAACTCGGAGTACTGCTCGATTCTGCTCCCGAGGAACTGCTCGCCAATTGGACCGGACAATTAACCTTTAACAATCAAACCCAACCGATGCGCGGTTTTATTTTCGCCCGACAAAATTCGCAAGCAGTTTTCGTAGCTTTGATTTCGGCGACGGAAGGCGGGATGCCCGATCTCGATAGTGTTTTGGCGACGGTGATTCAAACCCTCAAACCCCTTTGACAGTTGGCAGGCGATCGCCCCGAAAATATCGAGCGTTTATTGTACAAAATAAGGAAAAATATCTTCAGGATCGGGGCAGACTCGATCCTTTTTCATTGGAAATTTTCAATGTCGGTGCAACCGGGTTAAACACCGGGTTAAACCTATTTTAATGTTTCAATAATAACCAAGTACGCGGGCGATCGTGTTGGGATCTTCTAAATTTCCCACGATCCGGCGTACCGGAAGCGGCCATAATTTAATTAAGGTCGGCGTCGCCGAAATTTGCGAAAACTCTGCCTGTTCTGGATGTTTGTGAATGTCGATCACTTTGAGGGTATAGGGAACGCCGAGGGATTCTTCTAAAACTTGATAGAGGGTTTGCAAGCTTTTTTCCGTGGCGGTGGTACGACCGGACACGAACAAGCGCAATACGTAACCCTCGCT
The DNA here is from genome assembly GCF_016632315.1 of Oxynema mangrovii CENA135. Classification (NCBI taxonomy): domain Bacteria; kingdom Bacillati; phylum Cyanobacteriota; class Cyanophyceae; order Oscillatoriales; family Oscillatoriaceae; genus Oxynema; species Oxynema mangrovii. The sequence goes on from NZ_JAEOXH010000001.1 coordinate 1,711,017, forward strand.
TCCTTCGGGACGGGTCGGATCGGTTCTGGCGATCGCCGATAGATCGCTTTCGGGGAATTCCGGCGCCCGGGCGATCGGCGAATCGACCTGCAAGACTAAATCGTGATTTTCCCAGAGTTGGGGAAATCGTTCCCGATAACTCGCCACCACGATCGGATCGCAGAGTTCTTCCGGACAAGATCCTTGAGACCAAACCACCTCGTGGGTTTCAAAAATCAGATTCAACAGCGATCGATACCGCCAAACGGGAGAATAGGCGATCGCAGAACATTTGACCGCTTGAGTATTGGGATCGAGCCATCGGTCGAAAGTTGCGGTATAACAGGGAACTAAAAAATGAGGGGGTTCGACCAAACCCAACCATTCTTGTAGGGTGGCACATAAATTAACGTGCCACTGAGTTTTTTTACTCGGATCGATGCAGTAAACGAGATCTCCTCCTGGAGTAAATAATGCAATTCCTTTAAACAACGGAGGAGTGGGAGAAGTTTGGTAATTCAACAATTCCAAATGGGGATAAACACTAACGGCGATCGCGCGATCTCGATCGATAAATCAAATCGCATTCAAGCAATCAAATTTAAAAACAGGCAAAAGTTAGCCAAAAACCCGCTCGGTTTCTCCTCGAACTTGCGCCAATCCTTCAGAAACCTTGCTCGAACTTTTGCCTGTTTCGTGCACGCGGTTTTAAATTCGACCGCGTAGCATTTGAGCCATCTCATTCGGGGTCGGCGATTGTTCGAGGGCGATTTCTTCAGTAATCCGACCTTCTTGATAGAGTTCGTACAGAGAACGGTTCATCGTAATCATGCCTTCATACGTATCTTTCAACATGATTTGATGCATATCCTCATACTGCTCTTTCATGATATATTCTTTAATGACATCAGTATTGATCAGAATGTCATGGAAAGCCGCCCGTTTACCATCGGTGGTTTTACATAACAACTGAGCAATAATCGCGACGAGAATTTCCGAAATTGACGTGCGGATTGCAGGTTGTTCTTCGGCGGAAAACATATCGAGAATCCGGGTCAGGGTTTTAATAGCACTGTTCGTGTGCAAAGTTCCCATCACCAAGTGACCCGTAGAAGCCGCTTTAATAGCAATCCCGACCGTTTCTTTATCCCGAATTTCGCCGACGAGGATCATGTCCGGGTCTTGTCGTAGAGCGCCTTTAAGAGCGTTAAAGAATTTCAAAGTATGACGACCGACTTCGCGGTGCTTGATCAAAGAAACTCGACTTTTATGAACAAATTCCACCGGATCTTCAATGGTGATGATGTGATACGGGAAATTTTTGTTCATGTAGTCGATCATGGCCGCCATCGTGGTAGATTTCCCGGATCCGGTCGGCCCCGTGACTAAGATGAGCCCTTTGTGGTAGTGGCAAATCTTTTTAAAAACTTCGGGAAGTTTCAACTGTTCCATCGTCAGGATCTCCGCCGCAATCAAGCGCAAAACCATCGCCGGGCCGGCGAGGGAGTCGAAGGCGCTAATCCGGACGCGGACGAAGCCGAAGTCGAAGGCACCGTCAAAGTCGAGATTTTGTTGAAATTGTTGAATTTCTTCGTTGGACATGCACTCGCGCAGCCAACTCATGAAGGTAGGTAGATCGGTTTTCGGATATCCGGCTTCGGCAATGTCGCCACGTTTGCGGAACCGAGGCAGTTCGTTGACGCCGACGTGGATGTCGGAAATTCCTTCTTCGTGAGCTTGTTTGACCAAGTCGAGCAGTTTGGGGTGTCCCGGACTCGGACCGCCAGAACTTTTAGGCGCCGAGGAGGCGGGAGGGGCGCTCGGTTGTGGGGCGGGGGGTGCGGGAGGGGCGCTTTGGCGAGCTGCCGGGGGTGGCGGAATGTTTCCCGGCGCTGGGGGTTTGGGAGGGGGTGGAACCGCAGGACGACCCCCGGAATTTCCGGCGTTGGGACGTCCCGGTGGGGGTGGCGGGGGTGGAATGGACGGACGTTTGGATTGTGACATTTGACTTTCTTATGCGATCGGATAGCTATCAGATGCAACCAAATTTTTAGGGTTGGTTTTTGGGACACGGCGATTTGTGCGATCGCCTGTCGTGCGTTTTTGTGTTTAGACTCTTCCGAGAACCGAACCCGGCATAGCTCTCACGTTTTGCAGCGCCTCAAGCCAAAGGGGATCGACCCGCACGAGGATAAGGATTCTCTGATTTGAGTGTTGATGCTAGTTCGAAAAAGAGCGGTTGAAATTGGTTCGCTCTTTTTCGATCTCCCACGCTAAATCGTTGAGAGGGGCAAGCCGTCGAGCAGACTGGCTCGATTTGGCTTCTGCGAACATTTTACCCACCTATATCAAGACTCTAACTTTTGTCTTGAATTCGATCGCGATCGCCTTCGCCAAACGACGATCGCCCCTAAAGGCGGTTGAGAGCGGCCAGAACTTGTATTCCCTTCTCGTTTAACGGCGATCGAACTCGGTTAAAACGCCATAAATCGCCCAAATCGCCATCGCCCGCAAGTAATGGCTGGCACGGAAGGTTCCCACGGCGGTAATCGCTTCTGGGGTGCGAAATTGCAAGCCGTTCTCGTAAATTTGACCGATAACGGTTTCGCTCAACCGAAAGGCTTCTTCTTTCATCCCCATTTGTAACAGAAAGGCGGCCAGACCAAAATTAATCCCGGTCCAGACTTCCAGGGGATGGGTATCTTGGGGATTGACTGCGGACCCGTCCGGTCTGACCCCGTTCGCCGCGCCAAATTGGCCGTCGTGGAAGTTGAGAAAGCAAGAGCGATAGATGGTTTCTAAAGTGGTCCGAATCGATTCGACGGGAACGAGATCGTCAAGTCCGAGCAAGCGGGCGTAAAATTGACCGCACAGTTGGTCTGCCATGACCACATCGGAACCGCTTTCGCTGTCGAGGCGATAATATTCGCCGTTCCAGAGTGTTTCGCGATAGAGGGGACGGGCTTGCTCTAACCATTCCCGGTAGGTGGCGATCGCCGCCTGGATCCCGTCCGGTTCGCTCAGGGGCGATCGCCGCTCTTCGTAAATCGTGCCGCTAAAAATCCCATTATCGTAGGGATGCTTCAATAACAGTTCCCCGATCGCGATCGCCGCTTCCAACGCCGCCAACCACAACCCGCCACAATACGCACTAATCCCGCGCAAGCGCCAATCGTCAAAGGTCTGATCCGGGGCGCCGCTATTTTCCGGGATGCCGTCGCCGTCGCGGTCGAACTGTTTCAAATACCGCAAAGCGCGCACGACCGACGGCCAGCAATCCCATAAAAACTCGAAATCATCCGCTCCAGTTAACTGAAAATCGCGATAGACCTGCAAGACAAAATCGCAGGCTAAATCCTTCCACAAATTACAGTCTTGATAACTGGTGTAATTAGTTTTCACCCAGGGATGCTCGTTCGGGGCGCCGAGATCGTGAGGCGTCGCGTCGGCAATTTTGCGAACGGCGTCGGCTTGGTTGTAGCCAATTTTGCGCGGGGTCTCGTCTGCGGTGGGAATGGCCCGGGCAAATGCCAAGAGGATCGATTTTTCTAACTCCGGCCACAACATCAACAATCCGAACGAACCGTACAGCCGCACGTCCAAACTTTCGTACCAGCGATAATCGATACATTCGAGAACGGCAAATTGTCCGCGCGGGTTTTGTTCGTCTTGGGCGGTCCAGAGGGTGCCACCGTCGGCGAGGAGGTACAACTCGTTAAATAAGGCCATTTTAAAGGCCGGGGACAAGTCGGGGCGATCGCCGATCGCCTCTTGCCAAGCAACGATGTTTTCCCGCCACATGTCGTAATGCTTGAGGGCGGTGCGAACCATACTCCACGAGCCGCGACCGTGACGCCCGAAAAAATCGGTATAGCGGCGATAGTAGCAAATATCGGGAGAAAATTCGGTGATTGGCAAATCCCAGGCCAAGATAAACGGAATTTTCCTGGTTTTTCCCGGTCTGACCGTGAAGCGCACCGCGATCGCCACCCCGATCTGTTCGTCGGAACGGGCGGGCCGTTCGTCGGCGAAATCGTCGAGGGATCCGTCCCGAGAAAAATGTTCCCAGATCTCGCTACCGTCGCCAACGGGGTTCCAGCGTCCGTGATGGAAGATTTCGACTACGGGACTGGTCACGGTGGCGATCGCCCATTCTCCCTCGCCTTCTTGGGGTTCGTCTCCCACCATCGGCCCGCCCATCACGTAACCGACGCGGTGAAAATCTTCGATGTAGCGATTGAAATTTCCTTGACTTTCTCCCCAGCGCGATCGATAGTCGTAAACCGGACTGCCATCATCTCGCACTTTAATTTGGGGCGATTTAATCGCATTGGTGAACCAACCGACCGTATTTTGCCAGGTCAAGAGGATGCTGAGGGTAATCGGTTCGTCGGTCGGATTGTGGGCGGTCCATTCAAAAACGGAGATCGGATAGCTGCATTCTTGATATTTTCCCGGCCAAATCGGCGAAAACTGCTCGCAAGTTAACTGGCTGTCAAATACGCCCTCATAAACGAACCAACTGCGCGGATAGAGGGCGTGATAGGTTCCAGTCGATCGCTCCGGGGTACTTTGGGGATACCACTGCCATGCGGATAAGGTGCCATCTTCCGGCGGCGCGGTCGCTAAGGCGTAAGCTTGACGGCGATGGGCGCTTTCTTCGTAAACGGAAAATTGACAGGCGGGAAGGCACTGAAACAGGTGCTCGCCGCCGTCGAGATGCCAGAGGTTGAAGTCGCCACGAGGCGATCGCCCGATACATCCGGCGCCAAAGCCGCCGAGGGGCATTCCATGCCACGGGCCATCGTCGAGATTGCTGGCATAGCGAACGGTGTACGGTTTGTCCCATCCCAAGCCGAGGGGACGAGTCCAGGTATAAGACGGGATTGGGGGGCGATTGTCTCGATTGCTCATTTGGGGATTGTATCGCGATCTTGGCGTGCGATCGCGATCGCGCGCCGAGACTTTTTGCCGTTCAGGTTTCGAGGCGTTTTCGCAGCGATCGCCTCGTAGAACGATCGGAGTTGAAGGGCGGCGATCGATGGGACTCGATTGGGGTTGTAGGGTTTCCCACTTGGGGCTATTTTATGGCAATTAAAAACATGAAACGCGGCGATCGAGGAATTATTTTTGCGAGAGTTTTTCGCTTTCGCGATCGCCCACCCGACGATGTTTTTTTATTTTATTTTAAAAAGTAAATTTAAAGGTAAATTAATGAAGAAACTAGCAATCCATAAACTGCAGGACTCATACCGATTAGGTTTGGCCAAGTTCGCGTGAAACCTTCGCCAAAACCGACTCAGTTCTGGGATAATCCATTGCCGATCGAGCGACGAAGACGCAATTAATGCCGATCGCCAGTATGAGAGCGGCGATCGGCATCAATTTGTTTGACTGCGCGAATTAAATGTTTCAATAAAGGTTTAATTTTTTCTTGATTGTCCGATTCGAGTCGTTCGACTTTTCGATCTAAAGTTTGGAGGCGATCGTCGGTGAGGGGAGAAGCGAAGGCGTCGGCAGGAGTTTCTAAAGAATTCACGCGATCGCGCAAATCGTCTAAACCGTTGGCGAGGGTAGCCAGATCTCCTTGTAGCCGTTCGACTCCCAGGGTTTCTGGATGCGTGGGGTGGGATAAAACTTGTTCTCGGACGGCTTTAATTTCGCGATCGAAATTCGCTTGCATTTGGCTGAAATTCGCATCGGTTTGGTCGCGCAAGCGGACGATCGCCCGTCTGAGAATTGCCAATTCTTCCCGTAAACTTTCCGCTTTTAACGGATCGGTTTTGGCAATGCGAGCTTCTAATTCTGCTTGCATTTTAACGAGGGCTTCGCTAATGCGAACGGTCGTCCCTTCTAAATCGGCGACGCGCTCTTCTGGCGGTAATTTTTCCAAAGAAGTGTGCAGGGATTCGACGACGCGATGAATGTCGGCGATCGCGGCGCGATGCTGCTCGTTCATGTAATCTTCAAGACGATTGCGTTTGAGCATATTAACACCGATCGCCAACGTCAGAGGAGTTGCCGCAAACAACACCTGACCGGACAATCCCGCGACGATCGAACCGAGGGCGGAGCCGATTAGGGTGGCGTATTCTGCTAACTCGATGCGATCGCGCCCGTTGAGTTGTTCGATCCAAGGATTAGATCGATGGTGGCGGTCAATTTTTTGAATAGTCATGGGAAGCACAATCAAACAATTGGTCTCGAATCGATCGTAAGCGATCGCGTCGGGCGATCGCTACTGTTTTCATTTTTAGGCCATCGGAAAAATTCCGCAAAAATCCAGTCTTCTGCGACCCGATGCTCGCTCAAGTTCCCCTGAAAATCGCTGCTCTTTCATTAAAAGACTGGCCAACCGCATCGTTCGTTTCCGAATCGTCCCGGTTGACCAGTCGCAGAGGAGGAAATAAAGGCTCAAATTGTAAAAGGCTTTGCAAAAATCTCCCTAACGTTTGACACAATTAATCATGCGTAAGGTGGCTGCTGCCGCATAGTTACGTAACGCAGGATTGTTCGGATAAAAGCGACTGCCGCTTTCGTTATACGCCGAGGCGACGTTGCAATAAGACGACATTTGACTGACGAGGGAATCGGCCCAGTGACCGGACGTATCCGAAAACTGCATGGTGGAAGTGGTCGATTCGAGAGTAGAACTCTGACCGCGCAGACCCTTGCCATATTCCGCCGCGCGACGTAAAACCGCCATCATTTCCGCGCGAGTGACGGGTTCGGAGGGGCGGAAACTGCCATCGCGGTAGCCACTGACGATATTGTTGTTCTTCGCCCATTGAATTTTGGCCGCACTCCAGCGCGAGGCTTCCACATCGTAGAAGGGGCGAGTCGTCATGCTGCTGGGGATCGAGATATTGGCGCCCTCAATATTTTGCAGCGCTTCGAGGACGAGGGAGACGAGTTGTTCGCGGGTGACGGAATTGAGAGGACGGAAGGTATTGTCTTCGCGGAACCCGGCGACGAAGCCCATATTGACCGCTTCCTCGATTTCTCGGGCGTAGATATCGCCGCGAACGTCGGGGAAGGTGTATGTCGGCGTCGGCGTCGGCGTCGGCGTCGGCGTCGGTCTGCTTCCGGAGGATCCGATCGGTTGGGCGAGGGCAGTTAAGGATTGGTCGTTGGCGAAATAGACGTGACCGAGGGTTTGACCTTGATAGGTACGTTTGGCAAAGCGCCATCCAGGATACAGTTGGATTTTGGCAAAGCCAGTAGTGGTGCCATTGGTGCGTCCGATGACCATTTCTTTGCGATCGAAATCGTCCACGGCGACGAGGAGCATGTCACCGCCGCGTTGGACGACGCGCAGGGTGTAGCGAATACCTACGTCTTGACCGCCGACCCGGACGGAATAGCCGTTGGCGTCGGTGCCGCGACCGCAAATTCCGGTAAAGTCGAAGTTGATTAGGAGGGGATTGACGATCGTGGGGTTGCTGCCGCTTTCACTCCAGCACGAGCGCGCGTCGGAGATTTGCTCGATCACTAAGAGTTTGTGCGCTCTACCGCTCATAAAGGGTTGGGCGACGGCGATAAAGCGGTCTTGTTGGACTTCTCTTTGTCCGAACGTTGCCGCTACGGAGGGGGCAATGGGGGCGATCGCGGAAAGGGTGGCAGTCGCTAAAGCAGCAATTTTAAGACGAAGTGAAGTTTTCATAATCTTGGGTAGACCTGCTGTAGTGGATAAATGCTTCCTGGCATGTTTTTATTTTGGGGAACGATTGGCAGAAAACCCGAGAACGTTGTTAGGGTTTGACAACTGTCCTGTAGGGGACTTTACCAGGAGAAAAGCGAGAAAATCTAGCTTGATGGGTCACAAAGCTATTAAAAATCTATAAAAATCTATAAAGAGTATCGACTTTGGGGAAGACGGCGCGGGGGAGTGACACGCACTCGCACGGGTTTCGTACTCGTCCAGTTGTGCAACTGTCTGTTATGGCCAGAGGGGGCACGGGAGGATCGCGCGCGATCGCTTCCCTAGAAGATCCCTAGGGCGGGAAGCTGTAGATCGTTGCGAGTTTTTAATGAAGTTTCAATAAATGAAGTTTCAATAATTGTTGTCGATCGCCGCCCGCTTGCCAATAGGGGTGCAGCCGATCGCGATTCGCCCGAGGGAAAGTTTCTACTGGAGATAGCGTGTCACCGATAATGGCGTTGCGGTAAACTTGGGGTAAACTTAAAATCCTTCCGTTATGCGTTCGTCACTCTTTCGGCAACAATGCTAAAAATTTCAATAGCAGAAATAAACGAAGGTACCCGGTTTTTGACTTGTGGCCCTCAATCTGGCAAAGCGGGAGGGAAGGCTTGACTGTGACGAGTGACGTGAGTGCGCTCGGATCGAGTCATTCGGATATTGAGATTTAAGGATTAGAATTGTAGGGGAATGCGGGACGACCACCTGCACGGCAGGGGCGCTCGTTCCCCGAGGGCGATCGCGCGGTTCTGATTTTCAACAATGGCGTGCTGCGTTCCAATTCTCCCAAATCCTTTACGAACCGAACTTCCTAAACGGCTATTGGCACTCAAACATCGGTGCTTAAAACCATGAATCTATAAATCTACTGCCAGTCGGTGACGCCTCCTAAAGGCGTTGAGATTTTTTCCGTTACAAATTTTGACCGTTAATTGTGCAAAGGCGATCGACTCGACCTATGTACAATCAGTACAGACCCTAACCTGTTAACGAACAGCTTTCATAATCACTAAACGCCTGTGATTGACAAAAGACACTACAATCGGGACGTCCCCCAAATTAACGAAAGAATTCGGTTTCCCAAGATTCGCGCGATCGATACCGACGGAAGCCAAATGGGGATTATAACGCCGCAAGAGGCGCTACGAATTGCCCAAGAGAAAGAATTGGACTTGGTGTTGGTCAGCGATAAAGCCGATCCCCCCGTTTGCCGAATCATGGATTATGGCAAATACAAGTTCGAGCAAGAGAAAAAGAGGAAAGAGGCTAAGAGAAAGCAGCACGCGGCTGAAGTTAAAGAAGTGAAGATGCGCTACAAGATTGAGGAACACGATTACAACGTGCGCCTTTCTCAAGCGCAGCGCTTCCTCAAATCTGGGGATAAGGTGAAAGCCACGGTGATGTTCCGAGGTCGGGAGATTCAACATAGCGACTTGGCAGAAACGTTGCTCAATCGCATGGCGACTGACTTAAAAGAATTGGCCGAGGTTCAGCAAGGCCCCAAACGAGAGGGTCGCAGTATGATGATGTTGCTGTCTCCGAAGAAGTAAAGCCGTCTAAAGCCGGGTAACGCCGGAAGCGAAGGCGGACGATCGCGGTCGGGACTGGCGCCAGGAGCCGATCGCGATCGCCGCCGTTTCCGAGAATCGAGATTTCAGGGGTCGAGGGTTCGCGGCGATCTCCAACTTTTGTTGTGGGTGTCACTTTTCCGATGGCGATCTCCCGGTGGCGAGGGGCGGCTGGAGTCGCGATCTGCATCGGCGGGATCGGTCGTGAATATGCATTTGCCAACGGATAAGGTTATGGTGGAGTCAAGTGACCGGAGCCAGGAGGCGATCGGAAACGTAGAACTGAACTGGCAAAGCTTGTGGGAATCGCAGAACAAGAAAAAGTGTTAAGAACGGCTCGAACACGGCCAACGACTTATTAAACTCTTTAAAAGTCATCCGCTTACTCGGGTGTTGAATTTACCGCCAGATGCAGGTTACTCGAAATGGTGACCTCAAAAAGATCGGTAGTTGATCGGAACCAGGGAGATTGAGGGAGCGATAAAACCCCATCCTCAACAACGAGCGAGTCGTCCAGAGGAGCAATGTTTGAGGGCGGGGGATCCACGAACTCAGTGGGTGAGGGGGTCAATGTGATGAGCCTGATTTCGCATTCGATCGGGGACAATCTACACGAGGATAAACCATCGCTGCATGGAACTTAAAGATCGGCAGTCAACCAAGAGTCGAGTCGCTCAAGGCTTGCTCCAATGGGTCAATCTCCGCCCGGAAGAAGGAGAGCGAACGTGGCTGATGTTTGCGTTTTATACCTTAACTTCAGTCGGACTGCTCTGGTTGGAAGCGAGTACGGTCGGTTTGTTCCTCGACGAATACGGGGCCAGTTCCCTGCCGTGGATTTATATTGCCGGGGCGGCGATCGGCAGTAGTTTGGGTTTTTTGTACTCTTGGTTACAGAAAATTTTGCCGTTACGGCGGGCGATCGTGGCGATCGCCTGTTTGATGGCCGCCCCGTTACTCTTATTTCGCGTCGGATTAGCCGTGGCGGCGGTCGCCAGCATCACCGTTTTTCTGATGCGTTTGTGGATGGATGCGTCTTACGTCCTCAACGACCTCAATACCTCGATTACCGCCAACCAACTCTTTAACATCCGCGAAATCAAGCGTACTTACCCGATTATCAGTAGCGGGATTTTACTGGCCGACGTGATCAGTGGTTTTTCACTCCCCGCGCTGATCGAATTTGTCGGCTTAAAAAACGTCACCTTGATGTCCTGTGCGATGATGGGACTGGGGGCGTTTATTCTGTTTTATCTGAGTCAGTCTTACCAACAAGCTTTTCCGGACGCTCCCCGGCGACGCCTACAGGAAAACCAACAAGATTACACCAACAGGCGCTTGGCCGGACCGTTAAAACAATATGCGATTCCTTTATTTGCCTTTTTTATTCTGGCCGAAGCTTTATATTTATTAGTTGATTTTCAATTTTTAAGCGAACTGGAACAACAAGCCCCAGAAGGTCAAAGCTTGGCGATCGGAATTGCCAGCTTTCTCGGATTATTTAACGGGGTTTTGGGAATTTTTGAATTGGCGATGCAGTGGTTTGTCTCCAGTCGGTTGATCGAACGGGTGGGGGTGTTTGTGGCGGCGATGATTTTGCCCGGATGCCTGTGCGCGATCGGTCTGGTTTCGTTAACTCAACTGCTCCCCTTCTTCTGGGGTCTCGTCGCCCTCAAATTTATCGAAGAACTGCTGCAATATACCCTGATCGAAGGGACCGGTCCGGTATTGTTTCAACCCTTGCCCGACAGCATTCGCAGTAACATCCAGGCGATGGTCAACGGTATTGCCGAACCGATTTCGACCGGGGTAGCGGGTCTGATGATTTTAACCACGATCGCGGTGTGTAACTTTTTCTTACCCGACGCCAGCGCCCAAGAACAGACCGACATTCAAGGATTGTTTTTCGTGCTGGCGATCGTGTTGTTGGGTTTGGGCTGGTTGTTCGTGGTTTGGATTTTGCGATCGCGCTACTTGGGTTTGCTCGTCTCCAGTGCCGAACGCGGACGCTTTGGGGTCTCTGACGTCGATATGCGCGCCTTCAAACGCACGATCGTCGAAACCCTCGAACAAAGCGGTCGGGAAGAAGACAAGCGATCGTGTATCGAACTGCTCACCCAAATCGACCCGGAAAACGTCGGCGACGTTCTCGCGCCCCTGCTGGTCAATCTCACCCCCGCCTTACAACGGCAAAGCCTGGAAGAAATGCTCAGGCGACCGAATCCGACGTATAAAAATTACGTCGAACAGCTCGTCGAACGTCCCTCCTCCACAGAAGTGCTGGCTCTGGCGTTGCGCTATATCTGGCTGACCGAAGCGGACCTCGATATCGAAACCTTGCGCCCCTATCTCGATTCGGCAGTGGATCCGGTCGTGCGCGGGACGGCGGCTTCGCTGATCATGCGCCGGGGCAACCGCGAGCAAAAAGCCGAAGCGACGAATACCTTGCGGCGAATGCTCACGAATAAAGAGGAGCAGGAACGGATTATGGGGTGTCGCGCCCTCGGAGAAGCGGATTACTTGCAGGGATTGCGGCTGTACATTCCTAATTTGCTTCAGGACGAATCGTTGCGAGTACGCTGCGCCCTGTTAGAAGTGATTGCGGCGACCCGGTTTGAGGAATATTACCCGTCGTTGCTGCGCGGTTTGTATTATAAGTCCACGCGAGATTCGGCGATGCGGGCGTTGGTGCGTTTGGATAACGAGATTATCGATCGCCTCGTGGCCTTGGCGGAGGACATTCACAAGCCCGATTTAGTGCGGATGCACGCTTGGATGGCCCTGGGACAGATCGGGACGATCGAAGCTCTCGATTCGCTGATCGGTCATTTGATCGCCAGTTGGGGGACGACGCGACGCAATATTTTGCGAATTTTATTGAAAATGCCCAGAGAATCGGGAATTGAGGGGGTTCTCGATCGCCTCGGACGCAGTGGGGTCGAGATGCTGATCGACCAAGAACTGATGTTTATGGGTCAAATTTATGCGACCCTCAACGATTTGACCAAAGACCGGGTGCGCGGACGGGAAGCGAAGTTGTTACGCAGTGCCTTGCACGATTTGATTGCCGACGCGATCGATCGCCTGTTTTTATTGATGAAGTTTCTTTATCCTTTCGGTTCGATTCAGGCGGCAGCGTTCAATCTGAAATCTGGCGTGCGATCGAATATGGCCAGAGGGCTGGAAATCTTGGATAATACCCTGGATATCCCCAGCAAACGCATTGTCCTGTCGGTTTTAGACCGCCATTCGGATCTGGAGAAATTGCAAACACTTTCCGATTTGTTTGCTTATGAAACGATGTCACCGAGCGATCGCCTGCGTCGTTTGGTGGAATATCGTTATTTCTTGTCGGATTGGCCGTTAGCCTGTTGTTTCCACCTCGCCCGTGCCTCTCGTTGGAGTTTGACCGCCGAACAAACCCTCGCCTGTTTGCGCCATCCGAAAGGTTTTGTTCGCGAAGCGGTACTGGCTTATCTGCGAGTCGCTTCGCCCCGTGCTTTAGCCGAATTGTTGCCGATGATGATCGACGATCCCGATCGCCTGGTCGCCGCACAAGTGAAGCAGATGATGGCAGAATTGGGTCTGAGCGATACTCATTCCCGTCCTCGAACGGCTCCCAGTCGCCAGCCGAATTTGCCGAACTATCGCGGAATCGCGGGATTTGAGGCCACGTGACACCCTCCCGACACCGAGCTGGCGGGTACTGGAGTGTTGCTTAGTTTTTACTTTTTTTACGTTTTGTTGTCGTAATGCTCACCAGTGTTGACCGTTTATTATTTGTCAGGGCCGTTCCGATTTTTAAGGAACTACGGGATGATTTTCTCGTCCGGCTGGCTTCGGTCATGGACGAACTTTCTTTTCCGGCAAAACATACGATTTTTACTGAAGGTCAGGAGGGGCGATCGCTCTATATTGTGGTTAAAGGACGGGTGCGGGTTCACATCGGCAACCGCGATTTAGCGCAATTGGAAAAAGGGGCTTGTTTCGGCGAAATGTCGTTGTTTGATGCGGAACCGCGTTCGGCTTCGGTGTCCACCCTCGATGCGTGCGATTGTTTGGTGCTGACCCAACAGCAACTCTACGACGCGATCGATGAAACGCCGGGGATTGCTATTAATATTATTCGGTTGCTCTCCCGCCGCATTCGCGAACTTAATCGCGCTAATTCCGCACAACAATCGTCTTCTGCTCAAGGATCTGCCAGTCAAAGTACCGCCCGAAATCTCGATAGTAATGCCGTTGGGAGTTAAAGAAATTATCGATGGTTTTGATGATTTTTATAGCCTATTTTGAAAAATAATTTTAGGTTAAAATTTTAGGGGAGATCTAAGAGACTGTTTATCAAGAAAATACAAAAAAATCTAGTAGGGGTTGGGTTTCCAAACTCTAGAGAAGTAGGGGTAACTAAATGACAGCCATCTGTTATTGGATGTTCTGGAGATTGCCTCCTCTCAACCCGGGCTGTTAATGTTGATTTTACAAAAAGTCTCTAAGGGCGATCGTCTCCACCCAATCTCATCGACGCGATCGCGGATAATTAATAGTTTTAATAAATCGCAGTTTTTGGCTTAAACCTGACGAAAAAGGGTATCGATCCCGCACCGATCGCCATTCCCAGTCCGTGTAACCAATATCCCGTACTACTCGGATTGATATTCGCGTAAAGTCCTCCGAGTTCTCCTATTCCGTAAAACATCTGCTGGACGAACCACCATAAACTATAGAAAAAGGCGGGAACTTCGACGGGAATAAAAATAATAATTAACGGTAAAAGACTGTCAATTTTTGCTTTGGGAAAATTGAGTAAATAAGCGCCTAAAATAGCGGCGATCGCCCCATTAGCGCCAATCAGAAAAGCAGACAAACTCGGTTCGGCGATCGCCTGTCCGATCCCGGACAAAACGCCACAAAGTAAATAAAAACCAAAATAAGTAAAATGGCCTAAAATATCTTCGACTTTGCGGCCAAATACCCATAAAAATAATAAGTTTCCCAAAATTTGACTAAAACTTCCGTGCAGAAACATCGCCGATAAGAGCGAACCGCCTCCCATAGCGAATAAGGCGACCCAAGCGGCGGGATTTTGGCTCGCGATCGCATCGTTGGCAATGGAAGTCAAGCGTGCGGGAACGAGCGCCCAAGTGTTGAGAAATTCGGTAAGTTCTCCACGAGCATCTAAGTGCAGTTCGATAATAAAAATGGCAATATTTAAAGCAATTAAAATAGTCGTCGCGATCGGAGGCGATCGTTGGGGTAAATTATCGTCAATGGGAATCATGGGATTTTAGATTTTAGATTGTAAATTTTACAATTATAGCGATTCTATTTGAGTGATGACATGTATGGAACTCTGACAGTTCCGTTGTTATGCTCTTGGATCTCGCCCGCGTTGTTTGACCTGTTTTTTTAAAGGTTGCACCCTTAAAAAAGTCGTCAGGGAAGAGCGCTCAAAAAAAGACAAAGGTAAAGACGCGATCGCTCGCGCCGTTACCTTTCAATATAAGATAGGACATCTGCAACGGAATTGAAGAAAGTCGAATCGTCATCCGGGCGATCGCCCCTCTTCAAAAAGGGGAAACTTAAAACGAGTCAGAAGTTTCGATAAGGGTGAAATCAGCCGCCGACAAATTGACGACGTCGATTAAGGTCGCCAAGAATTCATCTTGGAATTGAATCCGGGTTACAGTTCCTGTTTCGCTCAGATCGAGTTGCTCGAAGGTCAAGCCTCCCGCGAGGGCGATCGCATCCGTACCCGAAACAAAATCGGCGATCGTGTCCGTACCCGCCCCCGCCTGCAAGACAAAGCGATCGCTCCCTTCACCCCCAATCAAGGTGTCGTCACCCAAATCGCCCCAGAGGAGATCGTCGCCATCGCCGCCACCGACGACATCGTTATCTTTGCCACCGTGCAGGGTATCATTACCATCCCCGCCACAGAGCCGATCTTCCCCTTCATTACCGTTGAGGAAATCGTCCCCCGCGCCACCGCCGAGGACATCTTGCTCCCCTACAGAACCAATCGGACGGTCACTTCCGAGTCCGCCAAAGATCGTATCGTTGCCATCCGAACCGCACAGGCGATCGTTTCCTTCGTCCCCCATTAGCAAGTCATCTCCGCCATTGCTTTGGATGAGATCGTCATTTTCAGCACCGCGTAGGGTATCGTTACCTTCACCGCCGGATAGGGAGTCATTCCCCCCATCACCGTTAAGGAAATCGTCCCCCTCACCACCAAACAGTAAGTCTTCTCCGGAGACATCTCGAACATCTGGGTTGCTGGTGCCACCCCATAAACTATCGTTGCCCAAATCTCCCATTAAAGTATCGCTGCCGAGATCGCCCCAGATGCAGTCATCATCTTTACCGCCGTGGGCGATATCGTTATCTTTGCCGCCGCAAAGGGTATCGTTGCCCTCGCATCCTTGAAGGATGTCATTCCCTCGGTTGGCGTGGATGAGGTCGCGATCGCCTAGGGATCCTACAGGAATGGGGCTGCCATTACCAGCGAGAAGCGTATCGGAACTTTCCAACCCTTGGAGGAAATCATTACCGCGACCGCCAAGCAGGTAATTGTTACTTTCCGTGCCAATTAAGGTGTCGTCGCCAGCATTATTACTAGGAACTTGAGGGTTACCAAAGCAGACTGCTGGAATTTCGGGAAGGGGAGGACAACTACAGTCTAAATGAAACCCTTGCAAGGGAAGTTGTACTGCTTCCGGGGTACTGTTCATGTCTAGAGAACGTTGTTCTAGAGGAACACTCGGACAGTAAGGTACTTGAGGGGCGATCGCCTCCCATCCTCCGCCACCCGTGTTCGTCGTGTCGCCACCCGTGGTCGTCGTGTCGCCACCCGTGTTCGTCGTGTCGCCACCCGTGTTCGTCGTATCTCCACCCGGGGTCGTCGTATCTCCACCCGTGTTTGTCGTGTCGCCACCCGTGGTCGTCGTGTCGCCACCCGTGGTCGTCGTGTCTCCACCCGTGGTCGTCGTGTCGCCACCCGGGGTCGTCGTATCTCCACCCGTGTTTGTCGTGTCGCCACCCGTGGTCGTCGTGTCTCCACCCGTGGTCGTCGTGTCTCCACCCGTGGTCGTCGTGTCTCCAGACTCTCCCGATTCAGTCACTTGAGCACCGATCGCAAAATCAAACAGATCTTCGTCGCTGTCGTTGCTTTCAAACGAAAGCGTACCGTCAAAACGGCCTACAGTAATGGCATCTAATTGAATTTGTAAGCTGCCCGAAGTTCCCGGTGCAATTGTAGATGGCAAGGTTCCAACGATACTAAATCCCTCTGGGAGGTTGAGCTCGCCGAGATTGAGGTCGGCATTGCCCGTATTGGCGATCGTCAAGGTGTTCCTGAGAGCCGTACCCAGGGGAGTGCTGCCCCAGTCCAAAATCGTTGTCGTGCCGTCCTCGATCTCCGTCGTGCCGTCTTTAACTTCGATTTCTGGTTCTTTAACCTCGATTTCTGAGGAGTCGTTGTCTGCGATCGCGATCTCAGCCGTATTATCCGTGGTGCTTACGGTATAGTTACTGCCTGCCTCTAGCTGGATTTCGACCGTTTCCCCGTCGGTTTCGACCTCGTTATCGTCAATCGGAACTACGGTTAACGTGGCGTTAGTGGCTCCGGCGGCGATCGTGAAACTCGTAGCCGTCACCTCGGTGATATTGTTTCCCGCACTCAAGTTGTAGTCGTCGGCTTTCGTTGCGGTACCCGCGACATTGAAGTTGACGGTCAAGCCTCCAGTGGGTGCCGCTCGGTCTAAAGTAATCTCGAACGTGCCGTCCGTTGACTCAGTTTCGTCTGCATTGGTATCTGGAGCGATCGAAATAACCGGAGTGCTAGGAGTTGGACTCACAGGAGTCGTATTTAAAAAAACCCCAACGTAAAATGAGTAAACCTCAGGCGCATTCCCATCATATACAGCGTTCACTGCCGCTAAATCTGGCTGACCATCACCGTTAAAATCACCCACCGCAAGAGAGCGTGGAGACTTGAGTGCTTGATACGTGTTGGGAGAACCGAATACACCATTGGCGCTTTGCAAAAGTAGCGAAATTTTGTAGTCCCAAGAAGATCCAACTGCTAAATCAAGCTTGCCATCTCCATCGAAATCTGCGATCGCTACACTCGTAGGGGAACTAATCCCTATCTCATCAATCGTCTGAGGGTTAAAGTTACCCGTGCCGTCTCCTAACAGTACCGAAACGCCATTATTGCTTGTAGTCGTTACGGCTAAATCACTGTTCCCGTCTTCGTTTAAATCGGCTACTGCAACGCAACTTGCCCCATCTGCTACCCCATACGCGATCGGAGAATCGAAGCTACCAGTGCCGTTTCCCAAGAGTACGGCAACTTTGCCATCCCGATAGTTGGCCACAGCTAAATCAGCGTTGCTATCACCGTTGAAGTCTCCCACGGCTAAAGAGGCATCAGACCCATTGCCCACCTGATAGGTCGTCTCAAGGCTGAAACTGCCCGCCCCGTTTCCCAACAAGATCGCAACTTGGTCATCGGTAGAACTTCCCATAGGCCAAGAAGAATTGGCCACAGCCAAATCGACTTTGCCATCGCCGTTGAAGTCTCCCACGGCTACGGAGCGAGGAGGTTTACTGCCTACCTCATAAGTCATTTGAGAGTTGAAACTGCCATTCCCATCGCCCAAAAGGACTGAAACTTTGGTATCGGAAGAATTAGCGACAACCACATCAGCTTTTCCATCCCCGTTGAAATCTTCCACTGCTAACGAGTGTGGGGCATCTCCTACCGAAAATTTTGTCTGAGGGCTAAAGCTGCCGTTGTCATTGGCTAACAGGATCGAAATTGTGTCGTCTCCGGAGTTGGCTACGGCCAAGTCCAGATGGTTGTCGCCGTTGAAGTCTCCGAACGCTACAAAATAGGGCGTATTTCCCACTTTATAAAGGCTTGGACTGTCAAAGGTGACTTCGAGAAGGGCGGGGTAGGCGGCCATTGCGGGAGTACAGAAGGCTTTTTGCGCTCCTATTTTTCCGGCAATGGCGTCTAAGTCCCAGTGTCCGCCTAGTTTGCGATTCCCGACTGGGGAGCTAGATGCAGCGATATTGGCGCTTGTTAAATGGTGCAATTTCTCGATGAAGGTTCGCCCGATTTCTCCGGCAGCGATATTGCAGCCGTAGAGAAGGACGGAAAATTGAGGGTCGTTAAGGGAGAATTGATAAAAGGTGTTGAATAAGCTGGCGTAGCGGTCGAAATGATTACCGTTAATACTGATATTGCCCAAATGTAGGGTGCCGGGGGAACCGTGGCTGATGAGGTGAACGGCTTTGGTCTGGGGGCGATCGCGCAGCGCTGCCGCGATTTGTTCTAGGGGATCCCCAACGGGGTCGAGGATAATGAGTTCTATTCCTTTTTTGATCCCTGCCGCGAGGAGTTCCCAGGCGGGAAGGTTCGGGTCGATTAAGGCAATTTCATTTTGAGGATGTCGAGCTTCGATGACTTTCATTTTTCAAGCCCTCCGCACAATCCGAGCCAACTTTAGTGGCTCTCCCGGATTGGCGGCGACCGTCGAAAGGCATCAAAACGAATGTTCGAGGGTTTGGTGCTTTCTCTGTTCGGAACTTTAGAAGCGGTTACGTCGGTCGAGGAGGCTGGACGTGCGAGCCAGAGGCTAACTCTATCGGGTTGCAGTTGTTTGAGATCTCCTGATTTAAGTCACCGATCGCCCCTGACGAAACCGCTTTACCTTCGCTCCTGGGGAGCCATTTTGACTCGGCTTTATCGGCCTACCGATCGCATCGAGTCGGTAGCGCAATTCTCTGTAAGAGAAAAATCCCGCTAATAGCAAGGGAAAACCCATCGTTCCGCTTCAGAACCGATCTCTGTTGAAAACTCTTCAATTTGCTAAAGGGTTTTGCGATCGCTAGGGTGGGCCTCTTCCACGAGATTTTCTTGTTTGAGAATTTGTTCCCCGATCCTATCATTTCGAGAAATAAAAATTTTTTATTATAACACTTTTTTAAAAATTTATAAATCAGGAATAATACGGAGTTTACTGCGAGAACATCTTTGTTAACTGTACTCCGGTGAGGCTGACTACCGCAATTCTACGGTCAATGACTCGAATAAGCTGGCCAAAATCGTATTGGAAAATAAAAAGCCTTCGGGGTCGGTGAGTCGCACTCTGGCGGGAAGCGATCGCCTCTCCCCGATCGCCCCCGAACGGTCGAGTCCTTCAATCCAGTTATTTTTATCGTAAACTTGCAAAGTTTCGACGATCGCCGCCACCGCTTCAGCCCCGAAACTTTCTCGAATTTCGAGTAAATTCACCCCGTCGGACAACCGAAAACCGAGCATTAAGGTTTCTAAAAGCCGATCTTCCGTGGACGTGGGCGGTTCGTCGATCGCCCCGCCGGAGGCTTTATACCTTGCAACCCATTCGTAATACTCCTTGCGGGTGCGCGGTCGGGAGCAACGGCGATCGCCGACGTAGCTGGTGGCGCCCATGCCAAAGCCGTAGTAAGGCTGATTTTCCCAGTACAGACGATTGTGGCGACATTGAAAGCCCTTTTTGGCGTAGTTCGAGACCTCGTAATGCTCGTATCCCGCGCGCGAGAGCATTTCGGCGGCGAGGCGGTACATTTGCGCGGTGAGGTCGTCGTCGGGTAAGGGGCGATCGCCCGGTTTGTAGAAACGACCGAAGGGGGTAACGGGTTCGACGACGAGATCGTAACAAGAGAGGTGATTGGGGGAAATGGCGATCGCGCGATCGAGCGCACGGCGCCACTGCTCTAAACTTTGGTGGGGTAAACCAGAAATCAGATCGAGGCTGAAGTTGGGTATCCCGACGTGGCGGATATTCTCCACGGCTGTAAAAATATCCTCAGCATCGTGCGATCGCCCGCAAAGCTTTAACAAGTCGTCCTCAAACGCCTGGACGCCCAAGCTAACGCGATTGACTCCCGATCGAGCATATCCACTCAATTTGGCGCGATCGAACGTTCCCGGGTCCATTTCGGCGGAAATTTCCGCATCCGAGGCGATCCCGAACTGGCGGTCGAGAACCGTCAGGAGGCGATCGATCTGAGCGGCGGTCAGTAACGAGGGGGTTCCGCCGCCGAAAAACACCGTCTCCAAGGGGTGGGGCGATCGCGGAGTCGCTTCGATTTCCTCGATTAACACTTCGACATATTCGGCGATCGTCCCCGAATTTTCTCCCGACTTGCGATCGCCGACCACGGAAACCGGAAAATCGCAATAAAAACAGCGACGGCGACAAAAGGGAATGTGAACGTAAGCCCCTCGGGGACGGACCCGATGCAACTTCATAGGTGTTTCAAGCGTAACCAACCGAGGCAAAACGCCACAAAACTTAACAGTATAATGGGGGAGTAGCGTGTAAATCAATTATCAGAGCTGGCGCGCGATCGCATCCGCTATTGCAGCCAGAGCCTCAATCTGAAGCACGAACAGTTTTACCCTAATAGGCTTGCACTCATGCTTGATGCAATCATTATCCTTACCTTCATCCTAGCAGGAGCGGGGATCGGCTTCTACGGCATCGATATGCTTCCGGCTTCTGCCATCGATCGCGTGACCAATGTCGAAGGGTTGCGCTCCGTCACCGCCGGATTCGGCGCCTTAATTGGCGGCGCGATCGGCTTGTCAGTGCAGACCACTTACCGCCGGGTCGAAACCCAAGTGCGCCAAATGCCGATCGACGTGCTGATCACGCGATCGATCGGTTTAGTCATGGGACTGTTGGTCGCCAATTTAATGCTCGCCCCGGTCTTTTTACTGCCGATTCCCTCTGAATTTGCCTTTATCAAGCCCCTAGCGGCGATTCTCGGCAGTGTCATGTTTGCCTTTTTGGGCGTCGCCCTCGCAGACACCCACGGACGCGCTTTTTTGCGGCTGATCAACCCCCACAGCCTCGAAGCGATGCTCGTCGCCGAAGGCACCCTCAAACCCGCCGCCACCAAAGTGATCGATACCAGTTGCATCATCGACGGTCGCCTCGAATCCTTGCTCGAAACGGGCTTTCTCGAAGGACAACTGCTCATCCCCCAGTTCGTCTTGCAAGAATTGCAAATGGTCGCCGATGCGTCTAACGATCAAAAACGGGTACGCGGACGACGGGGCCTCGACATCCTCAACCGCATCGAGGAACATTATCCCGATCGCGTGGTCATTCACTCGGCAGATTACGACGATTTACAAACCGTCGATGCCAAATTGGTGCGTTTGGCTCAAGAAATTAACGCCACCTTGCTCACCAACGACTACAACTTAAGTAAAGTCGCCAGCGTTCAGAAAGTTCCAGTTCTCAACGTCAACGACCTCACCCAAGCCGTCCGTCCCGTCTACCTTCCGGGAGACAGTCTCGATTTGAAAATCCTCAAAGAAGGGAAAGAAGCGGCCCAAGGCGTCGGTTATCTCGAAGATGGCACGATGGTGGTCGTCGAAGAAGGAGGAACTCATATCGGCGACGAAATCCGAGTGGTCGTCACTTCCGCCTTGCAAACTTCTGCCGGACGCATGATTTTCGCCCGTCCTCATACCTCTGTCGTTGCGTGAACGAGCGATCGACAATAAGCGGTATGACCAAAAAGTTAATCATTTCGCGCAACCGGCCCCGATTTTTATCGAAATTGGGGCCGTTCGATTTTCAAAAGTCCCCCTTATTCAGGGGGATTTAGGGGGATCGATCCCTGCTGAGCTTAGATCGATCGAATGCAAGTGCAATTTATGGTTGCAGATCCCCCATAGCCCCCCTTATGAAGGGGGGAACGGAGAGGCGATCGCCTGATTTTGTTGCAGATTGTTGTTGCAGATCCCCCCTAGCCCCCCTTATGAAGGGGGGGAACGGAGAGGCGATCGCCTTATTTTGTTGCAGATTATGGTTGCAGATCCCCCCTAGCCCCCCTTATGAAGGGGGGGAACGGAGAGGCGATCGCCTTATTGCAAAATCGTCTTGGAAACGATGCGGGTTTTCTTACGATCGCCTTCCGAAAGGTCTTTCCCCGCTTGCAGTTGCGTCGCACTGGTTTGCAGTACGGTCGCGGCCCCTTTATCCCCCATTTGTAACGCCGTTTTTGCTGCGGTTTGTAACATCGTCGCGGCCCCAGTGCGATCGCCTTGCTGCATTTTCTGTTCGGCGATCTGGGTTTGGCGGTATTTTGCCAACGCTAAAATATGTTGCTGTACTTCTGGATTCGGCGAGGGTCGGTAAGCGGTTAAGACTTGCGCGTCTACCGCAACCGGATCGGATAAAATTCCGCTTTGACCTGTGGCGGGGTCGTCATAACGGACTTGCACTCGGGCGATCGTTTGCTGTCCTTGGGGGAATTGTCCGATGTAAAGATTGGCTAACACCACACGCTGCACGTCGGTCATCACGTCGCCGAGACGGACTTCGTATTTCCCCTGCTTGGGTTGCACGGGTAATTCGATCGTATCGGGGGCAACTTGGGCGATCGGTTTGAGTTCGGCGAGGCGCACTTTTGGCGTTAAATCGAAGATTAAATAAGCGTTCGTTAACGCGACCGATTGAATGCGCTCGAAAATCCGCCCGAATTCTTCTACCGCTCGATCCGGACGTTCGATAAAACTGAGGGTTCCCCCCGCCGCATCGGCAATTTTTTCGAGTACGTCTTGATTCCAATGTTCGCCAAACCCCAAAGTGTTGAGGGTGATGTTACTTTCGGCGGCTTGACTGGCAAATTTCAAACAGGCGTCATTACTCCCGTGTTCGTTTTCGCCGTCGGTGAGAATAAAGGCTTGTGAAACGGTGTCTTTCGATCCTTTTTTGAGTTCTTCGAGTCCGCGTTTCATACCTTCGTCGATCGCCGTTCCGCCGTCGGCACTGAGGCGATCGATTTTCTTTTTAATACTGTTAATATCTTCGATAACTTGATTGGGAACGATGATTTTCGCGCGATGGTCGAAGGCGACAATACTGAGGCGATCGCCGGGTTTGAGGCGCTCGATGAGGCGAAAAGCCGCTTCTTTGACGGTTTCTAAAGGGGAACCGTGCATGGAGCCGCTATGGTCGAGAATTAAGCATAAATTTAAGGGAATACTCGCATCGGTGGCTTCGGCGATCGCCGCAATCGATAGGGATAGTTGACGCTGGCTACTCGCTTGTCCGGCGTCGATATTGTTATCATTTAAGGCCGGGTACAAACCGACTTTCATAACAGAATTCTCCTAAGTTGATGGAAGTTTAGGGTTTAGATTTGTTTGGGGTTGAGATTGTAGCTGAAGTTGATAGCAGTCAAGATGCCTGCCCCAGGGGTCTGTTAACTTCTGAAAACTACTCAGAAGAAGTGAATCAGAAGATTCAATACAAGGCTAACATTAATTTTTTGCGATATTCTTTGGTTAAGGGATGGTCGTTTCCTAAAAGATCGAAGATGGCGATCGCCCCTTTTCGGGCGCCGTCATCTTTGTAGGTGCGATCGGTTTCGACGATATCGATAAACAGCTTTAAAGCTTGTTCGTACTGTCCTTCTAAGGTTAAGGCTGCGGCTTGGGAAAATTGACGGTCAATTTCGCGATCGCCGCTCGGATGAATGGCTTCTTTCCTAAAATAAATTAAGGAACGAATGGCTTTCAGTTGGGCTTCGTAATTTTTATCGAATTCGTCAAGTTTGGAGATAACGGCTTCGGCGTCTTCGAGGCGATCGATACCAATGAAAAATTTAGCCGCCGCGATCGCTAATTTGGGATTTTCGGGATAGTCTTGAAGCAGCGATCGCCATTGTTGTTCGGCTTGCTCTAATTCCCCGGCGGCAATATTTGTTTTAATCGCCGCTACTCGTTCGTCAATTCGTGAGGAAATATTGCATTTTGCCAAAAATTCCGCTAACTGGTCGTTAGGAAGTACGCCGACAAAACTATCGATGACTTTACCTTCTTTGATGACTTTAACGTCGGGAATACCTTCGATTTTAAAGGCTTGCGCTAAATATTGGTTTTCTTCGACATTGACTTTGGCGACGATGCAATCGTATTCTTTCGCCACGTTCTCTAGGATCGGTTTGAGCATTTGACACGGACCGCACCACGTGGCAAAAAAGTCTACAATAATCGGTGTTTCGTAAGATTTGGCTAGAACTTCTTCCTCGAAGTTATGGTCGTAAACCTCTATGGAATATCCCATGTCCGGCTATTTTCCGATAAATAGATGATTCGGGAAATGCGATTTTAACCCATACTTAACCAAGATGGGGCGAATGCGCTTCCCCATCCGTATTTTAATGGGAGATTGCCGGAAGGCGATCGGCGGTTTTCCCTCTGGATTTGTCCGATTTCCGTACAGACTACCGGGGGATACGGGCGATCGCCTCTTCAAGTCGAATTTTTGGAAAAAAGCGGGCGATCGGACTCGAACCGACGACATTCAGCTTGGGAAGCTGACGTTCTACCACTGAACTACGCCCGCGTCAAGCAATTGTTACAACTTTTAACGAGTTTCTTGCAGGTTGCAACAACAGGCTAGAAGCTAATTATATAGCGATCGCCCCCGGTTTTGTCTAGAGGGGGGCGAGGATTTTAACGGGGGCGATCGCTCAAACCGACTTACACTGAATTAGACATCGACATAATAACCGACCCCCTCATAGCGGTAGAAAGGTAGGGTATTGCTGACGACGTCACGTTCGACGGCGGACGGCGTGTAGAAGTGCGCCCCAGTAAACGTATTGAAGAAACGATATAACGGATCGCTACCGGGGGCAGGTTGCACGTAGGCGTTGTAGGCGATGCCTTCATCGCGGAACGCCATCAAGTTAGTTCGCACGAAATTGGCCTCGTTCGGATCGATCGTATAGAAGTGGGTTCCCACTTGGGTGTTGAAGAAGCGGAAGACGGGGGCTGTATTCGGCGTTCCCGCAGGTGCCGCTTCAAAGGAAGGGCCTTCGTAGTTGTAGCTAATTAAATTATCTCGAACGAAGTTCCGCTCGTTTTCGTCGGCAGTATAAAAGTGAGTTCCGGTGACGGTGTTGTAAAAACGGTACACTCTCAATCCCGTGACCGGATCGGTTCCGCCACCGTCGTTATCGGCGATCGTCAAACTGGCGCTATTCGGCGTTCCTACGTTATACCCCGTCCCTGGATTCAAAGAGACGGCGATCGTTTCGTTGGGATCGTTGAGGGCGTCATCCACCGGGCTGACCGTGAAATTGACTACACTTTGACCGTTGGGGATCGTCACCGTTCCCGTTCCCGTCGGGGCGAAGTTGGCACCGATGACGCCGTAGTCACTGGTGGCACCGCCAAAGGTTGCCGTACCGCCAAAGGTAAGATTTACTGTGAGATCGCCCGTGGTTTGGCTTCCGCGAGAGAGGGTAAAGGTTCCCAGCCCGCCTCCGGCTTCGCTGGGCGTTCCACTGGCGCTTAAGGTGACCGTGGTTCCCGGAACTGCTCCCCCGGGAATCAGGTTTAATGTATAAGGAGTGGACGCCCGC
This sequence comes from Oxynema mangrovii CENA135, assembly GCF_016632315.1. Classification (NCBI taxonomy): domain Bacteria; kingdom Bacillati; phylum Cyanobacteriota; class Cyanophyceae; order Oscillatoriales; family Oscillatoriaceae; genus Oxynema; species Oxynema mangrovii. The sequence continues at coordinate 1,736,706 of NZ_JAEOXH010000001.1, forward strand.
CCGCCGTCGGGTAAGTTGGCGGTGGTATCGTTAGCACTTACTTTAACTAAGTAGTTGCCCGTCGCCAGATTGACATTTTCAAGGGCTTCGTCGCTGGTTCCGCCATTTTGCGATCGCAAAATCAACGTGGTGCCGTTGGCTTCGTATAATTCTAAATCGGCATTATCTTGCAATCCCGACAGTCTCAGGCTCACTGTTCCCGCACTCGGCAAGCGGAAGTTATACCAATCGTTGATATCGCTGCGACCGACAAAGCCGTTAATGCTTTGGGGGGTTAAATTACCCAATTGCGGTGCAGTTGCAGCGACGTTATTCGCTGCATTTTCCGAGTTAATTTCGAGGAGAAATGGCCCGGTTGTCGCTGTCGCCGGGACGGGTACGGCGGCAGTTTGTACGACGGCCCGATAGCTGACGCCGGGTTGGACGCCATTGGTCGTAGTTTCCGGCGTACCTCCGATAGCAGTGTTAATCGGACCGCCGACAAGAGAAGCACCATTACCTAATAAATCGAGTTGAACGTCGAGATTGGCATTCGGATATAAGGTGACGATTAGGGGACGTTGCAAGTCGATCGCCGTTCCGGGAATATCGAAGAGAAAGGGGATAACGGGATCTTGAATGTTTCCTGTAAATCGGGTGCCTGTCATGGCTGTTTCTCCTAATTGAAGAATAAGGACGATGACCGGAATCAAATTAGAACATTGGACAGACAAATCGGAGCTTCAAGAAAGGTGAACTCTAGGAGTTTTAATGGCTAAGTTTAAATGCTGAAAATCCTTCAAGGTTTATAGCAATTCTCCATTGGGTGAAGCTTCCGAAGAAATCGGGTCTTCTGGAACGATCGTGAAATTTGTCGGCTCGAATCCCAAAGTTGGATAGGCGCGAATGGCCGTTCGCCCCTACTGTCGCTGGTTGTGGCCGATCGTTAAATTAGATATTTACCTCAAATCCAGAAGACCTAAAAATACCCGTTTGAATCTTGATAGATCGCGGATTTTGGAAAAGCTATCGTTGTAATTTCACGAACTTTTAAGGTTTTAACCGCATCCTTGAATTTAACCCAACCTTTTTTTCAAGTTTGTTAAGAGGATTTTGATTGAACTACCTTGTAATGACTCTCGGTGGCGTTTTTTAGAAAAAACCGAGAGCTTGATAGATTTTGCTTCTATTTTACAAACGAGTTGAGAAAAGATCCGACGGGCGATCGCAAAAGTTAAATCAACTCAATAATTATTTATAACTGGACAAAAAGAAAGGAGGACACCCGTCGGTACGCCCTCCTTTTTTTAACTTGAGCTAGTTAGTCGATCGAGTTACAGAATCGTGAATACAGAAGCATCGATCGCGCTGGCGTCAACACCGTTGAGAACGGCCAATAGTTCGTCCGTTTCCGCGATCCGAATTGCCGTATTTTCGCCAATTTGGGCGATCGCCAGGGCTTCGTAAGTGAGTCCCTCCGTCAAGACCAAAGTATCGCGGGTACCACCGTTGACGGTGAAATCGACGATCGCATCGGTTCCCATGTCGGGAGAAAGCACGAACCAGTCTTTCCCTTGACCGCCAATCAGGGTGTCGTCGCCCCACCCGCCAGTGAGGGTATCGTTATTGGCGCCGCCATCGAGGAAGTCACGACCTGCATCTCCGTCGAGGAGATCGTTGTTATTGCCTCCGGTCAGGGTATCGTCGCCATCGCCTCCCGCGATCGTGTCATCTCCCGTATCCCCTACGAGTAGGTCATTTCCGGCTTCACCGGAGAGGCGATCGCTCCCCGAATTACCGCTTAAACTATCATCGCCACTACCGCCTGTGAAGTCGTCCTCGCCAGAACCGCCCGTCAGGTTGACCGGGGGATCCGGTTCTGGTTGCGGTTCCGGTTGCGGTTCTGGTTGCGGTTCCGGTTGCGGTTCTGGTTGCGGTTCCGGTTGCGGTTCCGGTTGCGGTTCCGGTTGCGGTTCTTCGACTGGGGGTTCCGGTTGCGGTTCCGGTTGCGGTTCCGGTTGCGGTTCTTCGACTGCGGGTTCTACGGGAGTTTCGGCGATCGGTTCGCTTCCCTCTTGTGGAGAACTCGGACGTTCGGCGGGAGGCGGTGTAACCGGGGTGAGATCTTCCAAAGGGAGAATGACCGTTTCGCCGGGAGTTTCGGTGACGGGTTCCGGGGTTTGGGTCGATGGCATCCCCGGGGAACTTTCGGGTTGTGAGATGGTCGGAGTTTCGGCGATCGCCTCCCCGCTAGGAGTAGAGGGGTTTTCCTCAACAGCAGGTTGAGACGGCGATGGGGATGGCGTTTCTACCGCTTCACTCTCGGCGATATTTGCCTCCGGTTCCGGGTCGGGCATCTCGGCGACTGGGGTCGGCGTCGGTTCCGCCGGGGTGCTAGGTTGGGCAGTCGGTTCGACGGTCGGCGTGGACGCCGGATCGGTCGGAGTGACCGTAGGACTGACGGTTTCGGAGAGGTCTTCCGTCTCGGGAGAGGCGATCGCGATCGGAATTTCGATCTCCGGAAGGTTAGTTAGTGAGTTAGTGTCTGTTTGCGGGTTGGGTCGGTTCGAGTTGCCGTTGGCGTTACCGTTATTCGGGCGATCGGTTTGCGGCGTCGAAACTGGGAGGTTGATTTGGGGAATGGGCGGAATTTGAGGAAGATCGGGTTGGAAGAAACTCGGACTTCCTTTGAGAACGGCGAGGAGTTCTCCGCTTAGGGCATAGTGAATCAGGGTATCGCTGACGAATTCGTTTTCACCGGGGCTGAAAGTGAGTTGATCGAAGCGTAAGTCGCCGATAAAGCCGAAATTGTCTTTGGCGAAGTCAAAGTTATAGATATATTCAACCCCAAAGCCAACGCCGAGCATGAATGTATCGCTTCCAGTACCACTGTATAGGTAATCGTCATCGCGTCCGCCGAAGAGGACGTTATTATCTTTATCGGCGTAGAGGGTATCTTGTCCTTGACCGCCGTGGAGGAGGTCGTTTCCAGTGTGGGCGACAAGCAAATCGTTTTGTTGACCGCCGAGGAGAGTGTCGTCACCGGAGTGACCGTAGAGGGTGTCATTTTCCGTACCCCCTTCGATATAGTCGTTGCCCGCCCCTGCATCGATGAGGTCGTTTCCAGCTTCTCCCCAGACGCGATCGTTGTGAGAACCCGCACTAATGCGATCGTTGCCTCCACCACCGAGAATCGAGTCATCCCCGGAACTGCCATCGAGGATATCTTCGCCGTCCCCGCCGTCGAGGGTGTCGTCCCCAGACCGTCCCTGGATGCTGTCGTTGCCTTCGTCACCGAGGAGTAAGTCATTATCTTGGCGTCCGTCGAGATAGTCGTTGCCGAAGCCACCGAGGAGGGAGTCTTCTCCGGCTTTGCCATCGAGGGTATCGTCGCCCCCTAAGCCACTGAGGACGTTGGCGCCATTGTCGCCGATGAGGGTGTCGTTATGTTCGGAACCTTCGACGTTTTCGACGTTGCGAACTACGTCGCCTTCCGCATCACCGCCGAGTCCCCGTCCTGGTTGCAGGTGCATATAGATGGCTTCGGGGGAGTTGTAGTAGGAGATGGTGTCGTCTCCGGCGCCGCCATCTTGGAAGTCGGCCCCGGCGCCACCCACGAGGGAGTCGTTGCCATCATCGCCGTAGAGTTCGTCGTCTCCGGCGTGTCCGTAGAGGGTGTCGTCGTCACTGCCACCCCGCATGGAGTCGTTGTCGCCTTCGCCATAGAGGAAGTCGCGACCTTGACCGCCGTCTTGGGAGTCGTTTCCGGCGCCGCCATAGAGGAGGTCTTCGCCATCGTCTCCGGTCATTTGGTCGTCGCCGTTTTCGCCATAGAGGAGGTCGTTGTCGTTGCCGCCACTCATTTGGTCGTTGCCGTTGCCGCCATAGAGGAGGTCTTCGCCGTTGTCTCCGGCCATGATGTCGTGTCCGTCTTGGCCATAGAGTTGGTCGTTGTCGTTGCCGCCACTCATTTGGTCGTTGCCGTCGCCACCATAGAGGAGGTCTTCGCCGTTGTCCCCGGACATGGTGTCATCGTCGCCATCGCCATAGAGTCGGTCTTGGCCTTCGTTGCCGTTCATTAGGTCGTCTCCGGCGCCTCCTTCTAGGAGGTCTTGACCGTCATCACCGGCCATTGCATCGTTCCCATCTTCCCCATAGAGGGTGTCGTTGTCGCCGTTGCCGTTCATTTGGTCGTTTCCGGCGCCGCCGTGGAGGGTGTCTTCTCCGGCATCTCCGGCCATGATGTCGTTGTCTTCGTCACCATAGAGGAGGTCTTGACCTTCGTTACCGTTGATGAGGTCGTCTCCGGCGCCGCCGCGAACGGTGTCTAGGCCGTCGTTGCCTTGGATTTGGTCGTTGCCGTCGTTGCCTTGGATGCTGTCGTTGCCAAGGTTGCCATAAATTTTGTCGTTGTCGGCGCCACCAGAGATGATGTCATCGCCGTTGTCGCCAGTGATGCTGTCGTCTCCTGAGTCTCCATAGATATAGTCGATGTCGTTGCCACCGGAGATGATGTCGTTTTCGCTGCCACCGGAGATGGTGTCTAGGCCGTCGTTGCCTTGGATGATGTCGTTGTCTTCGTTGCCTTGGATGCTGTCGTTGCCGTTGTCGCCAGTAATGTTGTCGTCCCCTGAGTCTCCTTGGATGTAGTCGTTGTGGTCGCCACCGGAGATGGTGTCGTTTTCGCTGCCACCGGAAATGGTGTCTAGGCCGTCGTTGCCATAGATTTTGTCGTTGCCTTGGTTGCCTTGGATGATGTCTTGGTCGGCATTTCCGGTGATGCTGTCGTCTCCGCTATCTCCTTGGATATGGTCGTTGCCGTCGTTGCCTTCGATGATGTCGTTGTCGTTGCCACCAGAGATGGTGTCTTGGTCTTCGTTGCCTTGGATGTAGTCTTGACCGTTGTCTCCTTGGATGCTGTCGTTGCCAAGGTTGCCATAGATGCGATCATTGTTGTCGCCACCAGAGATGTAGTCGTTGCCAGAGTCGCCGGTGATGCTGTCGTCTCCTGCGTCGCCAAAGATTTGGTCTTCGTGGTTGCCACCGGAGATGGTGTCTTGGTGGTTGCCGCCAGAAATGGTGTCTAGGCCGTCGTTTCCTTGGATGGAGTCGTCGCCGTCGTTGCCTTCGATGTAGTCTTGGTCGGCGTTTCCGGTGATGTTGTCGTTTCCGGCGTTGCCTTGGATGTTGTCGTTGCCGTTGTCGCCGGAGATGATGTCATTTCCTTCGTTGCCTTGGATGGTGTCGTGGTCATCGCCACCGGAAATGTTGTCTTGTCCGAGGTTGCCTTGGATGCTGTCGTTACCTGCATCACCTTGGATACTGTCGTTATCTTCGTTGCCAAAGATTACGTCGTTGCCGTTGCCACCGGAAATTTGGTCATCGCCTGTGTTGCCTGAGATGAGGTCATGGCCATTGTCACCGGAGATGATGTCGTTACTTTCGTTTCCTTGGATGGTGTCTTCGTTGTCGCCACCGGAGATGATGTCTTGTCCGAGGTTGCCTTGGATGTTGTCGTTGCCCGCATCACCTTGGATATTGTCGTTATCCTCGTTGCCGAATATTACGTCGTTGCCGTTGCCACCGGAAATTTGGTCATCGCCTGTGTTGCCAAAGATTAAGTCTTCGCCATTATCCCCGGAAATATTGTCATTTCCTTCGTTTCCTTGGATGGTGTCTTCGTTGTCGCCACCGGAAATGTTGTCTTGTCCGAGGTTTCCTTGGATGCTGTCATCTCCTGCATCACCTTGGATACTGTCGTTATCTTCGTTGCCAAAGATTACATCGTTGTCGTTGCCACCGGAAATTTGGTCGTTACCAGTTCCACCTAAAATTAAATCGTTGTCATTACCACCATAAATTTCATCATTGCCCTCATCTCCGGCAATGCTATCGTCACCGGCTTCACCATAAATTAAGTCGTCACCATCTTCTTCTTGTAATGTAGTGGTATTGGCTTCAGCAACAATTGTTTTGGTACTATTGCTCGTGATGTCAACTGGAAATGTAGTACTTGCTTCTGCATTTAAACTAATACCAGCTATGCTAAAACTGGCTTCTCCTGAATTAGGACCATTCTCCTCAATGGGACCATCAAACCAATCTGAATCTTTGCGATAACCACCTCCAACGTTATCATTACCACTGCCACCGTAGATAGTATCTCGTCCGTTTTCACCTCGGATAAAATCGTCATCTCCACCACCATAAGCGATATCATTTCCATCAGCAGCATAGAAAGTGTCATTACCTGAACCACCTTCAAAGTAATCATCCCCTGACCACAGAATACCATTCCCACCATCATCGTCAGCAAAATCATTACCTTCGCCACCATAATAAGTGTCGTTACCTGAACCTCCTTCTAGGTAATCATCATTTTCTCCTCCTACTAAACTATCATTACCTCCCCAACCTTTTAAATTATCATTCCCCGATCCACCTGATAAAGTATCATTACCAGTATGCCCCCAAATTATATCTGCTACATTTGTTCCCGATAAACTCCTGTTAAAGGCAAGGCGGTTTTCAATGCCAGGAAATTTAGAAACATTCAACGTTGGTAGATTGGCAAGGTTATCAAGTCCTACCGAATGTAAAACAGAAGAAATCACTGAGTTGCTATTTTGGTAATCACCTATAATTCTATTATGATAATTAAGATTTGCTGAATCGATTAATTCTGCTTGTTGTTTCATTATTTCCCATACTGAGGAAGCATTTCTACCATTAAGATTAATTTCTTTAGTTCCTTTTACATCATTAGTCCTCTCTACGGAGCTTTCCATCGGCTTACCAGATTCAGTCTTAATCGTTCCAAAACCAGAATCTATAAAAACAAATTGATCAGTCAAAATATTACCTTGACTCTCTGGTCCACCACGAATTACATATTCTTTTCCATTACTATCTTTAAATACTAAGTAAAGATGACCGTTCCCCAGAAATAAATCAATGTATTTAATGGATATTGATGCTTCTGACTTGTCTACTTGAACAAGGCTATCACTCAAATTCAAAACAACTGAATCATCCTCACTCTGCAAAGCCTGAACCTGAGACGGACTCAACTCAAACCCTTGCACCAAATTAGAAAAATATTCCCCTTCATCCCCTGGGGTATCCTCATCATTAATCTGCCAATCGACATAATGCCCGATTTCTTCCAAGAACACACTATTAACTGCCCCCAGATTCTCCATATACTGACTGAGAAAATCTTGAGAAAAATAAATCGTATTATTTGACCCGGCATAAGCAGCATTGGCGCCACCGAGTTGGCTGCCGGTGAGGATTTCGATTTGGGGAAGTGAGGCAAAATCCCCGTTACTCCACTGCTGCTGGATTCCCGCTAATTGATTGGCATCATAGGCATTGCCAAAAGCGGTTGAAATCTTTTGCAGAAATTCTTCACTTTTGGCGAATTCAGTTAAGATGCTTTGGACGTTTTCCAGGGATTCGTCTAGTACGGTTGCGTAAGGTTGGTTGGTGATGTTGTTCGACATGGTTTGGTCCTCTTGGTTTTATCCCCCCTAGCCCCCCAAATATGGGGGGGACCGGAAGGGGTTTGTGGTCGATGTGGTTTGGATCCCCCCTAGCCCCCCTTCAAAAGGGGGGAACTGGAAGGGCTTTGCAAGTCCCCCTTATTAAGGGGAATTTAGGGGGATCTTTTCGATATTGAGTTGGTTGGATCCCCCCTAGCCCCCCTTCAAAAGGGGGGAACTGGAAGGGCTTTGCAAGTCCCCCTTATTAAGGGGAATTTAGGGGGATCTTTTCGATATTGAGTTGGTTGGATCCCCCCTAGCCCCCCTTCAAAAGGGGGGAACCGGAAGGGCTTTTTAAGTCCCCCTTATTAAGGGGGATTTAGGGGGATCTGTCCGAGAATTTGCTTGGTTGGATCCCCCCTAGCCCCCCTTGGGAAGGGGGGAACCGGAGTGGCTTTTTAAGTCCCCCTTATTAAGGGGGATTTAGGGGGATCGTTTCGATCGCAGGTTATGGGCGATTCTCGTGGGTTGGGTTCCTCCCTTGAGGGTCTTTATGGATTTATTGGTAAAGCGTCGTCTGTTTTATGCACTTCGGTCTTGCAATCCCAAAAATTAATCGATCTTAATGGGTCTGAACTTCGATCGCCCTTAGCACAATCTAGGGATCCTCTCCATAAAAATCCCCTGCTCAATGTCATAAAACAGTGAGTTCCGGTCAGGCTTCCTAAAGTTTGAGTCGATCTCAAACTCCACAAGTAACCTTATTCAATGTCTTCAATTTTTAGACGGTAAGAGTGCAACTCTCCTCTTTGATTCGGCTGGCTGGGACTTGTGGCACCCACGAAGCGTGTCCGACAAGCAATTTGAGTTGACTGGCTCTGGCTCCGTAATTCTACGGTGAGAATTAATATACCACTGTTTTTACTTTCCCAGAAATTTTTTATTTAAAGTTCTTGTAAAGTTGGTAGCGCTTCTGGGGATTTTACTGATTCTAAATGAGAGTAAAACTCTAACTTTAATGAAGTTTTGGAGTAAAATGCTCGAAAATGTCTCCAGAAACAGGGATTTTACGGAAATTTATTCTAAATTTTGGGTAAAAATTGTTAAATTACGTGAAATAATCGATCGCTCTGGAAGTTAGGAATCTTTACTCTACTCCGTGGGATACTTACCGAAACTCTCTCTTGTTACTCCGGCGCCCCCGTACAATTGACGATGAAACCTCAACTTTTTTGTTATATCGGTGGCGCCACTGGGTTCGTTCGGGACGGGCACCCTCACGGTTTTCGCATTGATGTTTACTGAGGTCTTGCGGAAAGTAGCTCCCCCTAGGGTGGGTATTTGACCCACCCTACATAGATAGATTGAAACCAGATCGCCTATGCACCCAGATAGCGGCGGACGAAACTTTCCAGGGTCTCCAACTTGAAATCGAACGTGCTTTCTAACCGTTCGATTTCCTCTGGGGTGCAGAAAAACTCATTCGCCAATAACACGCGCAAAGTTCCGAGGGACTTTTGTAAATCGGGATTGACAAATCCTAAAATACCGCGAACGCCGTCGAACACCGTTAACGGCGGATTGATTACGAAGGGTTCGCGATTGAAAATGCGGCCAAAAATGCGCGGGAGTTCGCCGCGAGATAGCACTTCGGGACCGCCGACGGCAAAGATTCGATCGCTCGCCGCTTGTAGGGTGACTGAATCGACGGCTATTTTGGCTAAATCGTCCGTACTGACGGGAGACGTGCGATTTTTCATGTCTCCCACACTCAAGTAAATCCCGGTTTCTTTCACTCGTTCGGCGAGGGGTAACAAGTTGGAGGCAAAACCGGAGGGACGCAAAATGGTATAATTCAAACCACTATTTTGCAGGTATTTCTCGACTTCTCGCTTGGCTTTGAAGACGGGGGAATCTTCGTAGCCGCGATCGCACCCCAAGACGGAAATAAACACGAAATGCTTGACTCCACAGGCTTTCGCGCAATCGATCAACTCGATATTCGCCCGATAATCCAAGGCTTGGGCGCCGCCACTGGCTTCGTTCGACCCGTGGGCGCTGATGATATAATCGACGCCTTGGGTGGCTTTGTGGATATCCCGTTCTTCGGTTAAATCGCCGATGAATATATCTGCGCCTCGGTTCTCTAGTTCGCCGTAACGGGAAGTTAAACGCACGAATGTTCTCACGTTTTGGTCTCGTTCTCTCAGCACTCGCACGATACGCCGTCCCAGTCCGCCTGTGGCACCTGTCACTAAGTACATTCGTTAAACTCCTTTTGCAGTTGTTGTTTGTCAAAGGGGCAGGGGATGCCCGATTTTCAACTACAATTTAGCAAAAGCCTTGGGAATTGACCGATCGCCCCTCCGGATATTGGCGCGAGGGTCGGTGAATTGAGGGTTGCGATCGCCATCCGAACGAAGTCTGAGTTAATCTTTCAAGACTTAGGCTAAAATTGCCTAAAATCATTGGAAATTGGAATAGGAAAGAAGAGCAAATTTCTGGTTTGAATTTACTGAGGCGATCGCAAATTAGTAGGAAGATCGATCTACTTACTTACCAATGGAAAAATGGTTTAAATTGACTCAGGAAGGGTTTGGTAACCAAACCCCTACAGGATTTTTTGATGTTTTCTCGATCGACAGTCTCTAAATTATACCATTTTTCAGAAATAATGAGAGAGAGCGAGGTTTTACAAAAATGGTATAAAGCCCTCTAATTTTTCAATTTTCCACGGCTGATACCAGTCTGCAAGCAGTGCGAGCGAAATTACCAAATGTTCCTCGATTTTGTTCGGAATTAAGATGGAATTCAACTCAACCGATCGCGCCGCCCCGGTCTACAATTTTCATCTAGAATGCTCATCTACAATTCTAAAACAACTGGCGTATGATCGCTCGGTCTTTCCAGTCGGCGCGGGGCAATATCGATCTCGCAACGGCGGGCGCGATCGCTCAGAGCAGGTGTGAGATAATGATGGTCGATCCGCCAGCCGCGATTGTTAGCGAAACCGCCTCGGCGATAGTCCCACCAGCTATAATGACCGCCGTCCTCGTGGAATTTACGGAAAATATCGATAAATCCTAAATCGAGGATCTGGGTTTGGAGGGCTTCGCGTTCCGCCGGAGACGCCATAATATCCGTATCTTTCGTATCGCGGTAGACATCGCGATCGTCGGGAGCGATGTTAAAATCGCCGCAGATACAAATTTTATCGGTCCGATCGCCCGTGGCCTTCAGATAGTCGTGGAGGACTTGCAACCACTGCAATTTATACTCATACTTGTCGCTACCGACGGCAGACCCGTTAGGAACGTAGAGATTGACGATGCGGACATCTTCTAAGGTCGCGGCGATCGCCCGTTTTTGGAGATCGAACTCGGCAACGGCATCGCCTAAAAGTGAGGAAAACCCGATCGCCACGTCGGACATCGGCGTTTGACTGAATAAAGCGACCCCATTATAAGACTTTTGGCCGGAAATATATAAATGATAGCCCAAGTCCTCGAAAGGCGATCGGGGAAAATCTCGATCGACGACCTTCGTTTCTTGCAAGCAAAGAACATCCACGGGGTTCGCTTGCAACCAGTTCGTCACCTGTTCGGCGCGAGTGCGAATAGAATTGACATTCCAAGTGGCGATTTTCATCGAAATTCAGGATAGATAGAGATTTCGCATCTTACCAGAAAGCCTGTGGGGCGGGCATCCGGCCCGCCATCCACTGAAGCCACCGAAGCTATCTAGAAACAGGAAATCCCATCTCCTCGGGCAGTTCCTAAATAGGACAAGTCAAACCGCCTGCTTTTTGGGTGAACTTGATGTTTTCGCGATAATCTACCGGACAATCGATCACGGCGGGGACGTCTTGTTCGAGGGCTTCTTTCAACGTCGGAACGAGATCGGCGGTCGATTCGACGCGATAGCCTTTCAACCCCATACTTTCGGCTAATTTGACAAAATCGGGATTGCCAAATTTAACAAAAGCCGACTCGCCATAGTGATTGTGTTGCTTCCACTCGATCAAACCGTAACCGCAATCGTTGAAGATCACCGTCACGAAGGCCGTTCCGACGCGCAAAGCGGTTTCGAGTTCTTGGCAGTTCATCATAAAACCGCCGTCTCCCGTGGCCGCAATTACCTTGCGATCGGGATAGACTAATTTAGCGGCGATCGCCCCGGGAATCGCAATCCCCATCGCCGCAAACCCGTTAGAAATCAAACAGGTATTCGGACGTTCGCAGTGGTAATGACGGGCGATCCACATTTTATGCGCCCCGACATCGGAAATCAAAATATCTTCCGGCGCCATCACTTGGCGCAAGTCGTAAATCAACTTCTGCGGTTTGATCGGATATTCGTTATCGTCGGCGTACTGTTCGTAATCCGCCCGGATATCGTTACGCAGTTCGCAGGCTTGGGGTTGGGGCTTGCCGTGGCGATCGCACCGATGCAAAATTTCCATGAGAGAATCGGAAATATCGCCGACCACTTCCACAATCGGAATATAACTGCTGTCAATTTCCGCCTGGGCGGCGCCGATGTGAATAATCGGAATTTTCCCTTCCGGATTCCATTTTTTCGGCGAATACTCGATCAAGTCGTAACCGACGGCAATCACCAAATCCGTATGGTCGAAAGCACAACTAATATAATCCCGTTGTTGCAGTCCGGCGGTCCACAGGGACAGGGGATGGGTATACGGAATCACCCCTTTCCCCATAAACGTGTTGGCGACGGGAATTTGCAGGCGCGTCGCAAATTCAGTTAAGGCGGCGGCGGCGTGGGCGCGAATCGCCCCATTGCCGACTAAAATCAAAGGATTCGTCGCCCGGGAAATAGCGGCGGCGGCTTCGTTCAAGCCTTGATAGGACGCATAACTTTTCTCTTGTTTGTCAATCGTGAGAGGATGTCCCACGGCGGGCATGGCGGCAATATTTTCGGGAACGTCGATATGTACCGCCCCCGGTTTCTCGGTTTGCGACCGTTTGAAGGCTTTGCGGACGATTTCCGGGGTAATGCTGGGACGCACGATTTGGGCGTTCCATTTGGTAACGGGGGAGAACATCGCCACCAAGTCTAAATATTGGTGAGATTCGATATGCATCCGGTCGGTACCGACTTGTCCCGTAATCGCGACCAAGGGCGCGCCGTCGAGATTGGCATCGGCGACCCCAGTCATCAAGTTGGTCGCCCCGGGCCCGAGGGTCGAGAGGCAGACTCCGGCTTTCCCGGTCAGGCGTCCGTAAACGTCGGCCATGAAGGCGGCGCCTTGTTCGTGACGGGTGGTGATAAATTGAATCGAAGAGTTGCTTAAGGCGCGCAACACTTCTAGATTTTCTTCACCGGGAAGTCCGAACACGTAGCGGACGCCTTCGTTTTCCAAACAACTGACCAAGAGTTCGGCTGTATTCATTTCACCCATAGTGGCTTACCTTGTAGTATCGATCGTGACTTGTTAGGAGAAGATCGCCTTTTCTCACGTTTGTTCCGCAGGCGAGACGGGCGATCGCGCGTTATTTGACCCAAACTGTTTTTATATTGACAAATTCGCGAATTCCTTCGACGCTGAGTTCTCGTCCGTAACCGGAACGTTTGATCCCGCCAAAGGGGAGGCGGGGGTCGGATTTGACCAATCCGTTGATAAAGACGCATCCGGCTTGCAATTCCTCGATCAGGCGATCGCGTTCGGCGTCGTCGGCGGTCCAGGCGCTGGCCCCCAAGCCAAAGGGCGTACTGTTGGCCAGTTTAATCGCTTCGTCGATTCCTGCCACCCGGAATAACAGGGCGACCGGACCGAAAAATTCCTCTTCGTAAGCGGGAGTCCCGATGGGAATGTCGCTCAAAATCGTCGGGGGATAGAAGTTGCCCGGACGGTCTAAGGGGGCGCCGCCGACGAGGGCGCGGGCGCCTTTTTGGACACTTTGTTGCACCTGATGGTCGAGTTCGGCGAGGATGTCGGGGGTGGCCAGGGGGCCGACGTCGGTGGTGGCGTCCATCGGATCGCCAATTTTTAAGGATTGGAATTTTTCAATTAAGCCTTGCTCGAAGCGATCGGCGATCGCCTCGGCGAGGATGAAGCGTTTGGCGGCAATGCACGATTGTCCGTTGTTGAGCATCCGCGCAGTCACTGCCGTAGCGATCGCACTTTCCACGTCGGCACTGTCGAGAACGATAAACGGATCGCTGCCTCCCAATTCTAAAACCGTTTTTTTGATCGCTTTGCCCGCCGTGGCGGCCAAACTGGCCCCGGCAAACTCGCTACCCGTCAGTGTCGCCGCTTTGATGCGATCGTCGGCGACAATTTGGGCGACTTTATCGGAACCGACCAATAAGGTTTGAAAGGCGCCGTCGGGAAATCCGGCGTCTCGGAAAATATCGGCGATCGCTAAAGCACACTGTGGCACGTTAGAGGCGTGTTTGAGTAAGCCGACATTCCCCGCCATCAACGCCGGGGCCGCAAAGCGGAACACTTGCCAAAAGGGGAAATTCCACGGCATCACCGCCAGAATTGCCCCTAACGGTTGGTAGCGGACAAAACTGCGACTGGCATCGGTTTCGACGGCAACATCGGCGAGAAAATGCGGCGCCTGTTCGGCGTAGTAGCGGCAGACCCAGGCGCATTTTTTGGCTTCCGCGATCGCCCCTTGAATCGGTTTGCCCATTTCCAGGGTCATCAACTTGGCCCAGTCGGCGGCTTGTCCCTCCAATAAATCCGCTGCCGCATTCAGCCACTGCGCTTTTTGCGCGAACGGAATGCGACGATAAGATTCAAACGTCTGTTGAGCTTTGGCTAATTTAGCCTCAATTTCCGCATCGGCGATCGCCTCAAACCTTTTGACCGTTTCTCCCGTTGCCGGATTAATCGTTGCAATAGTCACGATCGAATTCTCCTAAAACACAAAACCGAGGTCTTTCCCACGTCGCGATCGCCTGCTTTGTCGATCCAAAGCGCCCCTTTTCCATCCCCCAAACTGCATAAAATCTCCTAATTTACCTCAATGTTCTCCTCAAACAAACAAGGACGGTCTCAATGATGGCGATCGCTCGTGCAATCCACAATCCCCCTTGTTGTCATTTTGTCAAATTTGCAACAGTTTAAAGGTTAAATTTCGAGATTTTTTGTCATGAAATGTTGAGTCGGCAATGGGGAGAGTGGAGAGTCGGGAGTGGGGAATCGGGACTCGCAACGATCGCCTCTAAATGCTCATTCCGAGATCCTTTACCAACGCCCGGATCTTTCTCCTGCCGCTTGTCCGGGGCGATCGGTTCCCCTCGGCGAACCGACAAAACGATAAAATAGGCGATCGTTGCCAACTTAGCCCCCATCAACGATCTCATGCTCGATCTCGCCCGTATTATTGCCGACGAACTCGCCGTCAAACCCACTCAAGTCGAAAACGCTTTAACCCTATTCGCCGAAGGGGCCACCATTCCCTTTGTCGCCCGTTATCGTAAAGAACGAACCGGATCCTTAGACGAAACACAACTGCGCCATATTAGCGAACGTTACGACTATCTCACCGAACTCGAAGACCGCAAACAAGCGATCTTAGAAACGATCGCCCAAGCGGGAAAACTCACCGAAGAACTGCAAGCCAAAATTGAAGCCTGTCAGCAAAAAAACGAACTCGAAGACCTCTACCTTCCCTACAAACCCAAGCGCCGGACTCGCGCCACGATCGCCCGGGAACGCGGTTTAGAACCCCTCGCCGACTGGATTAAACAACTCAATCTCAGTAAAGCCACCGCCGCTTTAGCCCCCGAAGCCGCCCGCTATCTCGATCCGGAAAAAGGCGTCGAAACCGTCGAAGATGCCTTAAAAGGAGCCGCCGATATTTTAGCCGAAGAAATCGCCGAACGAGCCGAATCGCGCGCCTACCTGCGGGATTATTTTTTAAAACAAGGCGTCTTCGCGTCGCGGATTAAAGACGACCATCCCGAAGGAACGACAAAATATGAAATGTATCGCCAATTTTCGGCGCCCGTTCGCGAGATTGCCCCTCATAATTTACTAGCTTTATTCCGAGGGGAAAAAGAAGGAATTATTAATTTAACCCTGGACTTCGACGAAGCCGAAGTTTTAAATTATTTAGAATCGCGAGAAATTCGCACGAAAGTTCCCGAAATTCGCAATTTTTATCGCGAATTGATTCAAGATGGGTTCAAGCGTTTGATGCAAAATTCCCTGACCTCCGAGGTGCGATCGCTCAAAAAAGAATGGGCCGATATCGAATCGATCGAAACCTTTGAAGCCAACTTGCGCGAACTGTTGCTGTCCGCCCCGGCGGGAATGAAACCGACTCTGGCGATCGATCCGGGGTTTAGAACCGGGTGCAAGGTCTCGGTTTTGGACGAAACCGGACAATTCCTCGAATATCAGACGATTTTTCCCCATACGGGCGATCGCCAAAAAATCGAAGCGGCGAAAACGATTTCTCGTTTAATTGCCCAGTATAAAATCGAGTTGATCGCGATCGGTAACGGCACCGCCGGACGGGAAACCGACAGTTTTGTCGGCGACGTTCTCAAAACTTGTAACCATCCACCGATTAAAGTCATGGTCAACGAATCCGGCGCGTCGATCTACTCCGCCAGCGAGGTCGCCCGCGACGAATTCCCCGATTTAGACCTCACCGTTCGCGGGGCGATTAGCATCGGTCGCCGCTTGCAAGACCCCCTCGCGGAATTGGTGAAAATCGATCCGAAATCGATCGGCGTCGGACAATATCAGCACGACGTAGACCAAAAGTTACTCAAGAAAAAGTTAGACGACACCGTAGAAAGTTGCGTCAACTATGTCGGGGTGGATTTGAATACGGCGTCGAAGGAATTGCTCGGCTTCGTGTCCGGTTTGACGCCGACGATCGCCAAAAATATTATCGCCTATCGCAATGAAAATGGAGCGTTTAAACGGCGCAAGCAGTTATTAAAAGTGGCGAAACTCGGTCCGAAAACCTTCGAGCAAGCGGCGGGGTTTTTGCGAATTCGTGGCGGGGACAATCCGTTAGATAATACGGCGGTTCACCCGGAAAGTTATGCGGTGGTCGAGGCGATCGCGGGGGATTTAGGCATCCCTTTAACCGAAATTGCCAAAGCGGGCGATCGCCTCAAATCAGTGCAGTTGCAAAAATATACGAGCGATCGGGTCGGCTTACCCACCTTGCGCGACATTCTCAAAGAATTAGAAAAACCCGGACGCGACCCCCGCGCCGAGTTCAAGTATGCCACCTTTAAAGAAGGCATTAACGAGATTTCCGACCTGCGTCCGGGAATGGAACTCGAAGGAATTGTCACGAACGTGACCAATTTCGGCGCTTTTGTCGATATCGGCGTTCATCAAGATGGGTTAGTCCACATTTCCCAACTGGCGGATCGTTTTGTCAACGATCCGAAGGAGATTGTCAAGGTCGGACAAGTGGTCAAGGTGCGGGTGTTGGATGTCAACGAACAGTTAAAGCGGATTGGTTTGTCGATGCGATCGCGCGATCGCGCATAAATCAACTCCCCTCCTTCCAGGCGGGCAAAATGCCCGCACCACAGGAGTTTTGGGTTCCTTGCGAACCCTTCGTTACGATGACGGCAATCTCAAGCCATCGACGGCCTGACGGAACTCTTCCACTGCCGGGGAATAATCGATCGGTAACACGGCGACGACGTTCTCGTGAGGACGGGGAATGATCACCCAAGATTCTAAAGTCGCCCCATAAGCAGTTTCCACCGCCGCGATTCCCGCTTCCATCGCGGTTTTCACTTCCGAGACATCCCCCCGAATATTAATGTTAAATCGCGCGCTACCGACCCGGATATAACCCACCAAGGTGACTCTGCCAGCTTTGACCATAGCGTCGGCGGCGGCTAAAATCCCTGGAAAACCTTTTGTTTCAATCGATCCAACTGCTTGTTGTGCTGGCATTCTCAAACTCTCCTGCCTTACTCAATCAAACGATAAAAATTCCAAACCCAATTTTACGCAGCTTTTCTACGCTTTGGACGAGAAGAAGCGATCGTTTCTGCTGCCGATCTTCGATCCTGAATCGTTCCACCCTCGCCGTTGCGTCCGACTCGTCACCACACCGATCGCCATTCTTCTACGGCTTCGGTATACTCGATGGGTAAGACGCTGACGATATTCTGCGGTGGATTCGGGACGATGTAATAGGACATGACTTGACCACCGAAGGTCTTTTCTGCGGCTTCCAATCCCACCTCGACAGCAGGTTTAACTTCTGAAATCGGTCCGCGAATGGCAACGACAAAGTTACCTCTTTCTGCTTTGTCAAAATAGACGAGGGTCACTCGTCCTCCTTTGACCATCGCATCGGCTGCAGCTAGTACAGCCGGAAACCCTAAAGTTTCAATTACTCCAACCGCAGCAGGCATCCGTAACTCCTCAAGATTATCGATCGCAGTTTCGTTAATTGTACGAGGCTTTTAGACCATTTGAACTAATTTCGGTCATTTGATGGAAACATTACCGCATGGGGCGATCGTGAATCGGCGATCGTCGCCGCCCAAAGAGGACAATAGAGAAAATCGCTAACTCCAGGCTTTCCTGGGAATTTGACTGGAGCCTCAATTGGGGGAACTCTCTACAATCCCCCGCCGAGAAAACCACTAAAACCGAGCAAATTTTGAATGAATTTTAAGAAAAGTCAAGCCAGTTTCGAGGCGATTTAAACAAAAATCGCACCGCTTTGAAGTCGTTCGTCAAAGTCTGTAGGCGTTACGAACTCGATTACGAATTATCCGTGGGACGGTGTTGCATTTGGAGGCTGTCGGGATCGACGTAGTGACAAACTGCATCGTCTAGGCAAATCAAAGCCCAACCGGATTTGTCAATCTCGATCAGTTTGTAGGCGGCGTGCTGCACGAAAAACCCTTTATGATTTCGGGTTGAAGGTTTGACGTTAATGATTTCATCTGACATAGTATTTATACTCCAATGGCATCAATTTTTCGGTTCGAGACAAGAATAATGATAAGCCTTTCCAGGTTAACATTATTTTTGCTTGTCTTTCCGTAAAATTATCTAAATAATTATTACTTTTTTTGAAATTTTCCGGCACGACCCGAGGCGATCGCCCCGAGTTTCGCTGAGGTTTGCACGGTCGTGAGTTTCGGCGGCGATCGCGCTGTCGCCGGGGTCTAAATTGGCGATCGAAACGGGATGGACGAAGAGAAACAAGCTGTCCATTTTTTACAACTCTTCACTAAAAAAATAAGATTTTAAAAAACAAACCTTTTTTGATCGATCTATGAAAATCGACACGACAATCTTAAATAGATCTAAATTGCCTAAAAAATAGACTTTAAATGGCTTTTGTTGCCTGAATATATCACTCCATTAAACAGATTTAATTCAGACTTTATCTCCGGTCGAGTCAAACCGATAAAATTCGAAAAATAACTTTATTTTGTTAGGCGATCGCCTCGTCAGAATTGCTATTTAAAAAATGCCACAATTCTGTCAAAACAGTCCCGATCTTTGCAGCTCCACCCCGAACAGTCCGAGGGAGCGATCGGCAATCCGCCCCTTGACAGGAAGGTTCCCAGAGAACCCAACGAGGGGACTTCACCCAAACCCGATCGTCCGGGGCGATCGCCGAGGATTCACCCCTTTTCCCTGCGGATTCCCTGCGCAAGCGCCCCGGAAGCCGACCGATTTATTGTGATTTCTTAAGATTTTTGGAGACTCGACCGAGTAAAAAGTTGCTATAATAACAATCTGCAATCGATCGCCACAAAAACGACCAACGTTTAAAAAAGTAGCCATTTTTAAAAAATTTTGTATCCTGGAGATGAGCCGCCTCCGAAAAGCAGAGGATTGCTCGAAGGGAAAACAATTGCAAAGCGAGTTCTCGCACCTTGCTTTGCGATCCTGTTGGGGGGAAATTCAACCAAGTTAGCCATAAGTTAAGACTCGGTAAAGAGCGGGCTAACCTGGCAAAAAACCGAGATCTTTAAACAATGCTTTGCGGGGGTGCAAATCCGAAGGGGGCGATCGGCAAGCGTACCCGCTTGTCGGGGGGCGATCGCCTTCAACCGGAGCGATCGTAGCAACCGCGATCGCCTTGACGTCGTTCAAAAATCAGAAACAAAAATCAGGAAATATGACCATTCCAGTCACCAATACCCAAGAACTCGAAGACTTAATCGTGCGGGTGAAAAGCGCACAAGCCGAATATGCGACCTATCCCCAAGAACGAGTAGACGAAATCTTCAAGAAAGCCGCCCTCGCCGCCAACGCCGCGCGGATTCCCCTGGCGAAAATGGCTGCTAGCGAAACCGGGATGGGCATCATTGAAGACAAAGTGATTAAAAACCATTTTGCCTCCGAAATCATTTACAACAAATACAAAGACGAGAAAACTGCCGGAATCGTCGAAGAAGACCCCTCCTTCGGCTATCAAAAAATCGCCGAACCCGTCGGAATTCTCGCCGGGATCGTCCCGACCACCAACCCGACCTCGACGGCCATTTTCAAAGCCCTACTCGCCTTAAAAACCCGCAACGGGATTATCTTTTCGCCGCACCCGCGCGCCAAAAAATGCACCTGCGAGGCGGCGAAAGTCGTGCGCGATGCCGCCGTCGCCGCCGGGGCGCCTGCGGACCTGATCGGCTGGATCGACGAACCGACAGTTCCCTTGTCCCAGCAATTAATGCAACACCCGCAGATCAACTTAATTCTGGCCACAGGCGGACCGGGAATGGTGAAAGCGGCGTATTCCTCCGGACACCCGTCCCTGGGAGTCGGCGCCGGAAACACCCCGGCGACCATCGACGAAACCGCTCATATTAAAATGGCCGTTTCCTCGATCTTGCTCAGTAAAACCTTCGATAACGGCATGATCTGCGCCAGCGAACAGTCGGCGGTGGTGGTCGATGCAGTTTACGAACAAGTCAAGCAAGAATTTATCGATCGCGGCGCCTATTTCCTCAATCCAGAAGAACGAGAAAAAGTCGGCAACATCATCATTGTCAACGGACGCTTAAATGCGGCGATCGTCGGACAGTCGGTGGAGAAACTCGCCGAACTCGCCGGAATCTCGGTTCCGCCGAATACGCGGGTCTTGATTGGCGAAGTCGAGGCGATCGACGAAAGCGAACCGTTCGCCTACGAAAAACTCTCCCCGATTTTGGCGATGTACCGCGCCAAGGACTTTTACGACGCCGTAGACAAAGCCGAAGCCCTGATTAAATTCGGCGGTCGCGGACATACCTCGGTTCTCTACACCTCGCCGTCGAACCTCGAACACCGCCATTACTTCGAGGCGCGCATGGAAACCGGACGGGTGTTGATCAATACCCCTTCTTCCCAAGGGGCGATCGGCGATTTGTACAACTTCCGCCTCGACCCGTCCCTGACCCTCGGATGCGGGACGTGGGGAGGAAACACGGTCAGCGAAAACGTCGGACCCCAGCACTTGCTCAACTTCAAAACTGTCTCGGAACGGCGCGAAAATATGCTCTGGTTCCGGATTCCGCCGAAAGTGTATTTCAAATACGGGGCCTTACCGATCGCCTTGCGGGAGTTAGCGGGGAAACAACGGGCGTTTATCATTACCGACAAGCCGCTTTACGAACTCGGGATTACCCGCAGCGTCCAAGAAACCCTCGATCGCATCGGCATCAAATACGATATCTTCTTCGATGTCGAACCGGATCCGTCCCTGGCGACGGTCAACCGGGGACTGGCCCAGATGAACGTCTTCAATCCGGACGTGATTATCGCCATTGGCGGCGGTTCGCCCATGGATGCGGCGAAAGTCATGTGGTTGATGTACGAGCATCCCGAAACCGACTTTGAAGGGTTGGCGATGCGGTTTATGGATATCCGCAAACGGGTTTACGACTTGCCGCCGTTGGGTAAGAAAGCGATGATGGTGGCGATTCCGACGACGTCGGGAACGGGTTCGGAAGTGACGCCGTTTGCGGTAGTGACCGACGATCGCACTGGAATTAAATATCCCCTGGCGGACTATGCGTTGACGCCGAATATGGCGATCGTCGATCCGGAACTGGTGTTAAATATGCCCAGAACCCTGACGGCGTATAGCGGAATCGACGCCCTGACCCACGCTTTGGAAGCTTACGTCTCGGTGTGCGCGTCGGAGTTTACGAATGGGTTGGCGTTAGAAGCGATTCGCCTGTTGTTTAAATATTTGCCGAGTGCGTATAAAAACGGAAGTAACGACCCGAAAGCGCGGGAAAAAGTTCATTATGCCGCGACGATGGCGGGGATGGCCTTTGCGAATGCGTTTTTGGGGGTGTGTCATTCCCTGGCGCACAAACTCGGGTCTACGTTCCACGTCCCCCACGGGTTGGCGAACGCGCTGATGATTTCTCACGTGATCCGCTACAACGCTACGGACGTTCCGTTCAAGCAAACGATTTTCCCGCAGTACAAGTATCCGAATGCGAAGTGGCGCTACGCGCGCATTGCGGACCACTTGCGCTTGGGTGGGGAGACCGACGAGGAGAAGGTCGAGAATTTGGTCGCGGCGATCGAAAATCTCAAAAGCGAGTTGGATATTCCGCTGACGATTAAGGAAGTGTTACCGGAAGAAGAACAAGGCTTTTACGAGGAGGTCGAGGAAATGGCCGATCGCGCCTTCGACGATCAATGTACGGGGGCGAATCCGCGCTATCCGTTGATTCAAGACCTCAAGGAGTTGTACGTTTTGGCGTTCCGAGGTTGTCGGGTCGGGTCGTCGATGTACCACCAGGCTTCTCAAGAGGAGGTTCTCAAAGGCGATCGCGAATTTGATTCGGAGACGGTAGAGACGGGCGATCGCCCTCTGGCGGAGTCGGCGTCGTAGCTGTTATCGCCGTCAATTGAGTCCCTTTGGGGCGAACAAGGCGATCGTTCCGAACTGGGGCGATCGCCTCTTTTTGTGCTGGCACGATTGACGCCGGATCGATGCTCGCACCTCGGCAATCTCACGGGCGCGATCTCCTCGATTCCCTCGAATTTAAACGAATTCAAACGCACTCTTTTCCCCGATCGCGCTCCTGTAGCTAAAATCACCAAAACTCATCATTTAGTGGTCTGACCCCCTACAGGCTTAACCCCCGATCGATTTCAATCGAGCGATCGCGACGATCGCTTTGCTAGAGAACCGAATAAAAACAGCACGACTATAGACGAAAAGAGGGGTCAGACCCCATTTTTAAAGTTTTCGTAAAGAATCGGGGGTGAACTGGAGAAAACGACCCCCTAGAGTTTAAACTTTTAGTAAAGTTTTGGCGATCGAATTTCGGGAAAAGTACGGTAGCCAAACCCAATTTAAAAAACATAAAATATAAAAATAGAGTATCAACTCGGAATCCATATGGCTGCCATAACAACGGGGTGTATCAAGCTAGAGAAGAAACTGATCGCGCTCGGCCAACAGAAGGCGACGGGAAGGCTCGTGCTGGCTCAAGGCGATCGCCAGTGGACCTTTTACTTCTTTCTCGGTCACTTGCTCTACGCTACCGGGGGGCCGCATCGAGTGCGACGGTGGGAAAGAGCGCTCAAACTCTACTGTCCCAACTTCTCCGTAGACGCGAATAAAGTCTCGAACACCAACCTGTGGGAATATCAGGTTTTACAAGAAGCGGTCTTGCAAGAACAACTGACCCTCAACCAAGCTAAAGCTCTGTTACGCAGCATCCTCAAAGAAGTTTTATTTAGCTTACGCAACGATCCGGACTTCAGCATTCGCTGGATCGCCTCGACGCGACCGCCGTCGATGCAAATTTCCTTAGAATTGCCGCTTTCGACGGGAGAAGTCCACCAAATCCTGCAAAAAGTGCGCGGGATGTGGCAACAATGGCAAGGGATGGGATTGGAAGACATTTGTCCCGATCGCGCTCCAGTATTCGCCGACATCAACCCCTATTCCAGCGCCAGCGAGTCCGATACCCTCTTAAAAATGACCCAACTGTTCAACGGTCACAACACCTGTTGGGACGTTGCGATCAAACGCAAGCAGCCGATCGCCGTCGTGGCGCGCAGTCTGAACCATTTCATCGAGCAAGGCAAAATGGAGCTGCGCGACGTACCGGATTTACTCTCTCCCGCCGAACAGTTGCGCCTGGTGTGTGCGGCGGTGAATCCTCCCGGGCCGCTTGTCGCCTGCATCGATCCGAGTCCGACGATGAAGCGCACCTTAGAAAGCATTCTCGTCCCCGCAGGTTATCGATTCGTCGCCATTCAAAGTCCCTTGAGAGAATTGAGCAATCTCGTCAAGCAAAGACCTGCATTTGTCTTTATGGAAACCGCACTTCCGGAAACCGACGGGTATTCCCTGTGCCGTTTTTTGCGGAAAACCGGGATCTTTCAAAAGACGCCGATCGTCATGATCGGCGATCGCGAAGGATTCAAAGAGCGAATTCGGGCGAAATTAAGCGGTGCTTGCGCATTCCAAGGAAAATCAGCAGATCGCAAGCAATGGCTGGAGGTGGTGCGGCGATACGTTCCCCTCAAACCACACCCCGCCGTCCAGGCGCCCAGTGAGGGCAAGATCTTATATCAGTATTAAAATAGGGGGCGATCGCCCCTTTCCCCCTATGCGATCGTCAAACAATGGTTAGAATGAGAACAGCATAGAGACATCGAAGCAATCGCAGCAAATCGAGGGTGCCCGTTGCGAAACGCTCGGGAGGGATCGGAACCACGCCGACGGGTTGCTCGACGCTGGTTTTTAGTTCGATCCCTTTGCACTTGGGGTGTTGGCGGACGATCGCGATCGCGCGGGCCGTTCGTTTTCTTGTAAGAGCCGCATGTAGGCATCGGAGCGGACGGCTTGGGGGTGAGCCTCGTCACGATCGACGCTTAAATCGCGACCGACCGCAACGATTGAGGCGATCTCACTCCTTGGTGGCAACGAACGAACTTACCCGAACAAGAGGCGATCGCCTATTTTGCTCTGAGACACGCTCTGGCTGGTAAAGGTTTTAAAGAATGACTGTAGATTTCATCGAACGGTTCGTGCGGTTGATTGCAGACTACACGGGTTTGCAAATTCGCCCCTCCGAATATCCACACTTATCTAAAAAACTGGAAACTCGCATTAACGCTTGCAAACAACCCTCGACTCAAGATTACTATCAGCTCCTAGAAGCCGCTACCAAAACGGGACGAAGCGACGGAGATCGCTATCCCTTCGAGCTGCACTCCCCCATAAGGACGGGCGATCGCCCGATCGATCTGTCCCGACAAGAGTGGAAAGAACTGATCGAGTTACTCACCACCGGAGAAACTTATTTTTTTCGAGATAAAGGCCAATTTTGGTTGCTCGAAAATATTATTTTTCCCGAATTAATTCAAAAACGCAAACAGGCTTATTTAAACGGTCAGAGCTACCGTCCTTCCCTGCGGGTATGGAGTGCGGGGTCGTCGAGTGGAGAAGAAGCCTATTCGATCGCGATCGTCCTCAAAGAACTCATCGATGATTTAAACGATTGGGACCTATTCATCTTAGGGACCGATCTCAACGCCGAAGCGATCGCCAAAGCCCGAAAAGGGGTGTACAGTCCCTGGTCCTTTCGCAGCATGGATCCGCGTTACCTGTCCACCTACTTTCACAAACGCGGCGATCGCTGGACGATCGATCCGTCCGTGCGCCAATTAGTCACCTTTCGCGAAGGCAACTTACTCGCCGACCCCTTCCCCAATCCCGGCAGCGACTTATACGATTTCGACTTAATTATCTGTCGTAACGTCTTCGTCTACTTCGAGCCGAGCGCGATCGCCACAACCGTCAAAAAATTCTCCCAAACCCTGAGAATCGGCGGCTATTTGATCGTCGCCCACGCCGAACTGCACGGTCAACCCCTACCCGGGTTGAACGCGAGAATTTTCCCCCAATCCGTCGTTTACCAACGCGGCGATCGCCCCACCAGTACCTTTCCCACGCCCCAACCCTTCAAACGTTCTGCCAGCCAACGATCCGCGCAGTTTACCCGACCTCCCGCGCCCCCGTTAACTGGAGTGCGAGCCAACGCGAACCCTCGTACACCCAACGAACTGAGTCAGAACCGCGCCCCCGATCCCGCATCGGATCCCTCCCCTAGCTCCCTGCCGATCGCCGTTCCCAACGCCTTTTCCTCCCCTTCCCCCAAAGCGCAGTGGGTCGCGACCCAACCCCCCGCCGATTTGACCGTCAAACCCGAGGCGATCGACCTGTTATTTGCCGAAGCGCAAACCTTGTTCGAGCGAAAAGCCTACGGCGACGCCCTCAAGCAAGCCGAACGCATCTTAAAACTCAACCCCCGTTATTTTGAAGCCCACTGCCTGATTGCTAGAATTGCCGCCAACTTAGGCCATTATTCCCGGGCCGAAGCCTCCGCGCAAAAAGCCAGCGATCTCAATCCCCTTTCCGTCGAACCCTACTATCTCCTCGCCCATATCGCCGAAGAAAAAGGGGATTTAGAACGGGCAAAATATTGGTTCGATCGCATTATCTACCTGGATAGTTCGTGCATTTACGCCTATTTAGAATTAGCGTCTATTTACGAAATGCAAAAAAATTTCGCTCGGGCGAAAAAGCTGCGTTTGATTGCCCTCAATATCGTTAAAAAACTTCACCCCGACACCCCAGTCAAACGCCGCGACCCGCTAACCGCACGAGATTTATTGCTGTATTTAGAAAATTTAGTCGGTCGAGAAGTCAACTAGAGTGCAGCATCTCACGGCATCGGGGTGTACTTTGGGTGCAGGCTCTGCGGCGATTCTCCTTTGGAGACGCTTTCGCCTTCGCCGCGCGACGGTCAACCTCGGTTTACAGCTATGAGCGACATTCAATCGTATCTGATTTTCACCTTAAACAATGCCCGTTACGGCGTCGAGACCCAATCCGTACAAGAGATTTTTTTCTTACCCGCCTTAAGCGCCATTCAAGAAGCGCCCCCGGATATCGTCGGCTTGATCGACTTACGCGGCGAAATTCTGCCCGTGATGGCCCTGGAACTGCGCTTGGGATATGGCCTCGGGGAATACGGGATCGCCGATAGTATTATCGTTTTGGAAAGCGAGGGAGATAAAGTCGGCTTAATCGTCAATCAAGTCCACGAAGTCCAGGCGATCGCCGCCGCCGAAATCGTCACCGAATTATCTTACGGACGACAAGCGACCCCCCAGTCCCATCGCCTCGTGCGCGGCGTCGCCAAAACCGGGGGCGAATTGGTCGCGATCCTCGATTGCCAGCGCTTGATTCATTCCGGGGAATCGGTGCAACCGCTTATCGACGAGGTTCTCGACGACAACGGGCAACTCCCCGAAAGTAGTTTAATTCTCGAAGAAGCGCCCCGAGGCCGTAAAAATCGCTGCCTTTATCCCCATGCCTCCGAGGAAGAATTGGCGATCTTGCGCGATCGCGCGGAAAACCTCAAAACCCGCACCGAAGGGGAAGACCTCGCCGGATTGATGCCGATCGCCGTCGTGGGACTCAATGGAGAATACTTTGGCTTGGACTTGAATTTAGTGCGCGAGTTTACCGATATTGACAAAATCGTGCCGATTCCCTGCTGTCCTTCGTATATTTTGGGGAATCTCAACCTGCGCGGCGAGATCGTCACCTTAGTCGATCTTCGCCATTTGCTCAATTTACCCCTCACCGATTTGGGGTCTAATTTGAAAGCGATGGTGGTTCACCTCGAAGATCTCGTCGTCGGCGTGGCGATCGAACAAGTCTGTGACGTGACTTACGTGCATTCCTCCCAAGTGATGCCCGTTCCGGCGGCGATCCATTCGAGTAAAGACGAATATTTGCGCGGTACGGTCGCCTATCGCGATCGGATGATGAGCCTGCTCGATTTGGCCAAAATCCTCACGGACGGATGTTTGGTCGTCGATGAAGAACCTTGACAGACTCCCCGGGGCGATCGCCCTGCGAGGGATCCTCCCGCAACCGATCGCCGCCTGTCGATCGCCCGAACCCCAATAACATTGTCGCCGATCGATTCTGGATTGCCTTGTCGGGGGGATGAATGGTGACAAGAGGTTTCGTATGCTTGATGCTGACTGAGGAATGTTAAACCCATTAAAAATAAGACAGCGTATTCTATGGGGCTACGGGGTTCCCGTCTTACTCTCGATCTCGATCGCCGCCATTGCATTCGGGCAAATGCAATCGGTATCGCGCCAAGTGAATCGAAGTGCAAAACAAGGCGATCTACTCGTCGTCTCCGAACGGATGAGCTTTGCGGTCGCACAAATGCACCAATCTGCAGCGAGTTTCATGCTCGATCCGGAAAGCCAATGGCTGGAGTCTTACGAGGAGGGAGTGAAATTATTCGAGAACTCGTCCCAGGTGGCGATCGCCGAACTGCAAGGGTCTCCCCATGCCGAAGCGGTGCGAGAGATCGTCGATTTGGGGACGCAAATCGATACCCTCAATCGCTACGCGATCGCCTTAATCCAGGGAAACGAGCAGGATCGCGCCATCCGCACGTTGACCGCCGCCGAAAGCCAAAAATTGATGCGCCAGTTAAATCAGCAAATCGCCGCTCTCGTGCGCACTCAGCATCAATTACTTTCGCAACAGAACCGACAGAGTGAAATGACGATCGCCAGTTTGTTGCGCTGGCAGTGGATCGCCACGTCGGTGTGGGTGGCGGTGGCGGTGGCGATCGCCGCCCAGGTGTCGCGCTACGTCACCCGTCGCCTGCGCGAAGCCCTTCGGGGTGTGGCCAAGTTTTCCGGGGAAGTCAAAACCATGCTCGACCTCCAGCAAGCGGCGATCGAGCGCCAGTCTAGGGGAGTCAGCGATACCCAAGCGCTGTTGGGACAGTTAAACGTTGCTTCTCATCAAATTAGCTCGCAAATTAAGGGAAGCCGCGATCGTCTCGAAGTGCTCGATCGCCACGTCGCCTTTTTGTGGGAACAAGTGAGCGAAATTCACCAAATTGCCAGCGTCGTTCAAGAGTTGGCCCACCAAACCAATTTACTCGCCCTCAACGCGGGAGTGGAAGCCTTACGCACGGGTTCGCCAACCGGGGGATTCGACCTGGTCGCCCTCAAAATGCGTGCTTTGGCGTATGAAAGCCAACAGTCCGCCAATCAGATTTCCCCCTTAGTGCGCGGGATGGAAACCGCCAATGGGGAAGTGTCTCCTGTCGATCGCGACGGCCAAGATTTTGACAGTCTCAAACAAGCGTTTGAACAGATCGATGGGGCGATCGCCCAAGTGGAAATTCACAGCCAGCAAGAAGCGATGACGGTGCAACAATTACTCGTCAGCGTCGAGCAGTTGGAAAGTGAGATCGCACAGATCGCCAGCATTAGCCAAGAAAGCCATCTCTCGCTGAAAGAACTCGACGAAGCCAGCGACGATCTCAAGAAGTTATTTTAAATGTCGCTTCCTCTCTTTCTCCATCTGGCGGGCAACAACGAACGCGCTCATCGTCTCCAAAAGAAAATCGCTTGTCCGCCAAAATTTTTTGTAAAAAGACAAATTTTATCGACGGGTAATTATTAAAAATTCTCTAAATTTTGTCATTCTTTTTGCTTCCTGTCCGGCGTTGGCGTAGCGTCTCTAAAGGAGAATTGCCACCCCGTAAAATTCGATAGAAATTGCCGCGATCGCGATGTTTCAAATACGATCGATCGTCGGATCTTTCCCTCGATCGATGCGTTCGCGCCCGACCGCTAGACCCGATCTCCGATTTTGTCTATGGGATTCGCCGTTCGATCCCGCGATCTCCCTTGTCGCTGCTTCCGAGGACGATGCGGCGGCAACCCCTGCCGGACGGGTCGATCTCGATCGTCGCCCGCGATCGACTCGGCAACATTTTTGTTGTTTTTTGTAATAAAAATATAGCCTTTTTTAGAAGTATCTAGGGCAAGATAGAGAAAGAGAGCATTCGGGTCTAGATAGAGTTAAAATTGTAGCCAACAAAAAATTACAAGTACGGCAAAATTGTTAACTTGCCATCTTCAAAACAGAAGCTCTCATATTTTTAATCGGGGTTCTCCATCTACAAGAAAGATTGAATTTTTATTTTTTGACAGAAAAGAGGAGTCAAAAATGTTCGATGTCAAACACTATCGGATCCGATCTTGGATTATTGCAGGATATGCTCTTCCGGTATTTTTATTTTTATTGACTTCAACGGCAGTTTTTGTGAACGTTCACACGGTCAGAGAAGAAGCAACGCTTTGGAAAGAATCCGATCGCATCGCCGATCTGATTTATAAACTCGGATTTAACGTCCAGCAATTATCGAGAGCCGCCCGGGGATACCTGCTGGAAAAAAGTGAGACTTCCCGTCAGACTTACGAAGAAGCGGATCGCAACTACGAGAATTACGCTGCCGAACTCGAAACCGTCATTTCTGACGAACAGCAACGACAAAACTATCAAAAAATGACCGAATTAGTCGAAAGTCTCGACCAGTTCGACCGCCAATTAATCGCCTTAGTCGATGCGGGCAAAACCCAAGAAGCGATTGCCTTGTGGAAAGCCGAAAAAGGTAGCGAACTCAGCGAAGAGATTACTGACGTTCTCGAAGCAATGCAACAACGGGAAAACAAAATCGTCCAAGAGCGACAAGCGGAACAAGAGAATGCCTTAGATTCCCTCTTATCCGTGACCTTGGGTGCGAGTGTCATGTCCTTGCTCGTCGCGATCGCCGTCGGCAGTTGGATTATCTCGCGCATCAACCAGCGCATGAACGAAGCCGCCAGCACCGTCGCTTCTTCCTCCCGACAAATTGCCACGGCGATCGAAGAACAAGAACGCACCGCCGTCCATCAAGCCTCCTCGGTCAATCAAACCACGACCACGATGGACGAACTGTCTGCCTCCTCGCGACAGTCGGCACAACAGGCACAAGATGCATCCAACAGTGCCAACGAAGCCTTAGATCTGGCGGATAAAGGTTCGCAAGCCGTCGTCACCACTCAAGATGGCATCGAAACCCTCAAAAGTAAAGTCGGCGAGATCGCCGAACAGATCGCCCAACTGAGCAACCAAACCAGCGAAATTCGCGATATTTCTCAATTAGTCGGCGATTTAGCCAATCAAACCAACATGCTCGCTCTCAATGCGGCAGTGGAAGCGGTACGGGCCGGAGAACACGGCAAAGGTTTTGCGGTAGTGGCGGCAGAAATCCGCAAATTAGCCGATCGCTCGCGCCAATCCGCCCAAAAAATTCATAGTATCGTCAGCGAGATTCAAAACTCGATTCACGCTACGGTGATGGTCACCGAGGAAGGGATCAAAACCGCCGACGAAGGGGTTCGCATTGCCGGAGAGACGGCTCTAGCGTTCAACGGCGTTCAGGAAGCGGTCAACAATATGGCCGTCAACAACCAGCAAATTTACTTAAATTTACAACAGCAAGCCAGCGCGATCGCCTTAGTCGTCGATGCGATGAATAATCTCAACACCGCCGCTCATGAAAGTGCCGAAGGGATTTCTCAAGTTAAACTCGGCACGCAACAATTAAATCAAGCTGCCGAACAGCTCAAAACGATCATTTAATCGGGATCGGCGATCGCACTTTCGCCGAGAGCCTTGCGCTCCAACGGGTGCAACGGATGGGGTGCCGAGCGATCGCTTCCCGGTTTGCCGGATTGAGGGAGTGGCTTGGCGATCGCCATCAGGCGATCGAAACGACAATCGATCGACTATCGAGGACAATCGACGATGAAACTCGGCCACATGCTTTATATCGGTTTCGCAATTCCCACAATTGCGTTAACGGGATTGGGAATTTATTCGCTCTATTCGTTCGCGAATATCGACCACCAAGTTGCTACCATTTACGACGATCGCGTCGTTCCCTTGCAGCAGCTCAAAAGTATTTCTGACGATTACGGACTGGCGATTATCGATGCGGTCAACAAAGCTCACGCCGGACTGTGGACGAGCGGTCGGGCTTTGGAGTCCGTCGATCGCGCGATCGCTCGAATTGAGAAGAATTGGCAAGCCTATCGACAGACGAACTTAACCCCCCGAGAAGCCCAAGTCGCGCGCGAAGTCGAGCAGTTATTTCAACAAGCCGAACCCGCGATCGCCAATTTGCGCGCCACCCTGCAAAGCGGAGATCCCAATCGCT
Source organism: Oxynema mangrovii CENA135 (assembly GCF_016632315.1). Lineage (NCBI taxonomy): Bacteria > Bacillati > Cyanobacteriota > Cyanophyceae > Oscillatoriales > Oscillatoriaceae > Oxynema > Oxynema mangrovii. The sequence continues at coordinate 1,768,217 of NZ_JAEOXH010000001.1, forward strand.
TGAGTGCATTTGACGGGTCGCTCTATAATGTCATCGACCCGTTGACTTTCAAAATTCAAGAACTGAGCGATTTACAGTTAGAAATTGCCAAAGACGAACGGGAGAAAGCGGCACAGATTTATCGCCAAACTCTGATGGTGTTTATTCCGCTTTTGGCGATCGCCTTAATTATTGGTTCGCCTGTCGGTTTTGTCACCATTCGTCGGGCGATCGTCGCGACTTTACAGGATATTGTCAATGCGATCGCCACGTCTTCTAATGAAATTGCCAGCACTACCAACCAACACGAGCGCATTACCCAACAGCAAGCCTCTGCAGTCAATCAAACGACCTCTTCCGTGGACGAATTAAATGCGTCTTCTCGTCAAGCCGCCAACCAAGCCGATTTATCGGCGCAGGGCGCTCAAAAAGCCCTCAATCTGGCTGGAAAAGGCACGGATGCGGTCGAGAAAACCTTAGAGGAAATGACCTTACTCAAGGGAAAAGTTGAAGGAATGCGCCTGCAAATCGAAGAATTGAGCAATCGCGCCAATCAAATCGGCAACATTGCCACAATGGTGAGTGATTTTGCATCTCAAACGAACGTCCTCGCGCTCAATGCTGCGGTGGAAGCGGTGCGAGCGGGAGAAGAGGGCAAAGGTTTCGGGGTGGTCGCCAGTGAAATTCGCAAACTGGCCGATCGCAGTCATCATTCTGCCGAACAAATTAATACTCTAGTTAAGGAGTTGGAAGAGTCGTTGACGGCGACGGTGAGGGCTTCTAACGAAAGCAATAAGAGTGTGGAAATTGGCATGGAAATTACCCGAGATACTGCCACGGTTTTTGAAGGGGTTCGCGAGGCGATCGAAGAAGTTGTCGTCAGTGTCAAACAAATTTCTAGAAGTACCCGCGAACAATCGGCGGCGATCGAACAAATCCTCGACGCGATGCAGCATGTCAATATTTCGGCCAACGAAACCGCTCAAGGGATTAAAGTTACGAAACTGGGGATGGAAAACTTAAATATCAAGGCTAAAGAGCTTCAAGAACTCATTTAAAACCCATTTAGAACTCATTGAGTTAATTCGCGTCCAGCGCAGAAGATTATTTTTTTGAGGGCGATCGTACCCTAACTTACTTTCGCAAACACAATATTTTATAAGCTATTTCTCTTTTGAAATGCATCGGAGTAAAACCGTGGGTATCTTGCTCTCACTATCGAAAATCTTATCGATCCTCATGCTTTTAGAAACGATTCTCCTCCGGAGACGCTACGCGAAGATACTCTTTGAATCATGCAGTTTAAACGTCTAACAGCTTGCCATTTCTAGTACCCACCTATTCGATCTTGGAAAGACTCTTTACCTCTTTCCATTTTTTAGGGATTTAACCGGATTCAATGAAACAAAAATAATTGATTTTTAGCCTTCCTATCCATCGGTCAAGACCCCGAGTCAAGCGATCGCAATATTGAAAAAATAATCACTACGGGTTCGATAGTGTTCAAAAAAGTTCACAACTCAAATATAGCTATCCTCGATCGCTTGGAATTATAAGGAGATAAAATTTTAACCCAATTTGACCGTGGGTAAAGTTTGATTTGAGTGAATGAATTATTTTCACAGGAATGATAGCTTAGATCGATGAATCGAGATCGTAAATTTTATAGGAAATACGCATTGTCAATAAGTTTTACAAGTCAGATAAAATTGCTACAGATAGCATGTTTAATTCACAATGAAGTAGGCTCAAACAAGCTGTCATTCCGGTGACCACGGAAATCGAGGGAGATCTCCGTAGCTGAGTGAAGCCAGAATATAGAGATAATTTTGATCGCCCTATCAAAATTCATCTATTTGTTGAAGATAATCGAGGTAATACCCATGTTCGATCGCTTAAATCTTCGTACTCGTATTCTTTTGGGATACTCCATTCCCGTACTCCTATCGACGATCTCGGCTGGAGCTATGTTTTTTAGCGTCCAAAATGTCAAGGTTTCTTTAGATGAGTCCGAATTGGGTCAAGTCATTGTTAAAAATTCTGACTTGATAGCTTTAAATATCACCAGAATGCAGCGTGCATCCAGAGGATACTTGATTCAAAAAAATCCGGAAGTTATTGATGATTTTGAAACGAGTTTGTCTAAATTAAATGAATCTAAAGAAGTCTTGAAAAGTATTGATACGATGATTCCGGAACAACGAGCGAGGTTAGAGGGAATTCTTAAAATTTCCCAAGAAGTGATCGACTTTAATCAAGAATTGATCGACTTGGCTCAAAATGGACAAGAAAAAGAAGCTCTAGACCTGTATCGATCGCAATTTCGGCAAAGCTTGAATACTCAAATTGAAAACGCTCTCAATGAGTTTAATCGTGAAGAAGATAAACTTCAGAATCTTAAAAATGAGAACACTGTATCGAATTTAGAAGGGTTAAGTATTTTAGTGTTAGCCAGTACGGCAATTGTGTTGGGGTTGGCGTTTGTTTCAGCTTGGGCGATCGCCAATCGAATTACAGAAACGATTAAAACCACCGCCACGACGATCGCTAGTTCTTCTCAAGAAATTGCCAGTACGATCGAACAGCAAGAACGGGTCTTGCAAGAACAAGCAACCGCCGTTAGCGAAACGACGACGACGATGGACGAACTCAATGCATCTTCCCATCAATCTGCGGAGCGTTCGGAGACGATGCGCGATCGCGTCGAACAAATTTCCGATCGCATCGTCCATTTAACCGAACAGGTCAATCAAATCGAAAAAATTGCGACCTTAGTCAGCGATTTAGCGAATCAAACTAACATGCTCTCTCTTAATGCTGCTGTCGAAGCCGTTCGTGCGGGAGAACACGGAAAAGGCTTTTCTGTTGTCGCCACTGAAATTCGCAAACTCGCCGATCGCAGCAAGCAATCGGCAGAAAAAATTAGTGAATTGGTGGTCGATATTCGCAATGCAACGAATTCGGCGGTTGTCGTTAACGAAGATGGCGGACGCAGTGTAGAAAGTGTTGTTTCCGCCGTTAACTATATTGCGGTCAACGCCCAACAAATTTCTTTAAGTTCCCAACAACAAGCCCTGGCTACTCAACAAGTAGTTTCTGCAATGAATAAACTCAATCAATCGGCGCAAGAAACGGCTTCGGGAATTGCCCAAACCAAAATAGGTATTCAACAACTCAATCAAGCAGCCATACGCCTCAAAGAAGAAGTATAGCTGTAAGACCGGATCGACGATCGCCGATCGATTTGGTTAAGCTTCGATGGGTGCAACTAATGACAATCGAAAATGCGATCGCTTCCCGAGTCGATCCGCACGATTTTCCTCCGGAGGCGCTACCCGAACGCCCTCAATATGGATGTGCCAGCGCGGGATTTTCCTCTGAACATACTACGGGAACAGATCGAGAATACCGGACAAAAAGGGGGAATCTAGGCGTTAGAAATTCTCCCGATTCGATTGGCTTTTTCTTTATACGCAGTCAAATCCTTCCGAGTCAAGTATGTTAAACTCCATTCATTTAAGATCTTTTCAGACCGGATCGAAAATCGAAGAGATGAAGAAAAACATACATTAGTTTTAAGTCATTCAATGTGTACGGGAGATTGAAAATTGCTCGTTCTCCGATCGCGCGATCGAGTATATATGTATTCTAACTGAGTTCAACAGGGTTTAATCGTCAAATTCACATAACAACGAGTACGGATTGATGCTCAATTTAAAATTGAAAGGGCAAATTTTATCGGGATATGCAATTCCCATTTTGTTATTGAGCGCGATCGCGCCTCTAGTATTTGTCAATACCCGCAATGTCAATCAACTGACCGACGCGATCGAGATCTCTCATGGGGTATCGGACTCGATGTCGGAAGCCACCCTCAATGCAATCCGAATGGAGCGATCGTTACGGGGTTATTTGGTCAATCAGAAGCCGCGCCATCGAGAAGGATTTGAAATCGGACTCAACAGTTACAATCAAACGGTAAGAAACCTCGAAAATCAGATCGAAGCGCTTCGAGATCCCGAACAGAAACAGCGTTTTCAACGGTTCGTGCAACTCGGCGAACAACTCGCAGCGAGTCAGCGCCAAATGCTCGCTTTGGTTCAAAATGACAATTTAAACGCCGCTTTACAAGCATTTGCGACGGACGAGAGTAGCGAAATTATTCGCGAGATGCAGCAGGTTTACGACGAGTTTCTCGAACGGGAGCGCATTCGGCTCGCCGAGGGAAAAGAGCGCACCCACGACGCACTAGATTTTCTCAGTCTGCTGGCGATTTGGGGAACGCCGATCGCGATCGCGCTGTGTTTGTGGAGTGCGATTTATATTGCCGCTCGCGTGCGCGATCGCATCGAAGAGGCGGTGCGATCGATTTCCACTTCTTCTCACGAAATTGCAGCTACGGCACAACAGCAAGAACGCAATGCCTCCCAACAATCGAGTTTCGTGCGCGAAACGACCACGTCGATGAATGAGTTGGATGCGTCCTCTAAAACCACTGCCGAACGGGCCGAAGAAGCGGCGCAAGGGGTGTTTCACATTCTCAAATTAGTCAGTGGTAAAACCCTCGACGGCTTTCGCGAAGGGTCTTCGCAGGAGTATCGCGCCGGACTGGGAAATGAGGACTCGTTCGATCGCAACGGCAGCAATTTGGAAATGAAAGTCAGCCAAATTGCGCTACAAATGGAGATTTTGAGCGAACAGCTCGGTCAGATCGATAAAATTGCCAATTTAGTTAGTAATTTAGCGGAACAAACTAATATGCTCGCGCTCAATGCGGCAGTGGAAGCCGTGCGCGCGGGAGAGGGAGGCAAAGGATTTGGAATTGTGGCCAGTGAAATTCGCAAACTGGCCGATCGCTCCCGTAAATCGGCGGAGCAAATTAATACGTTAGTGCAGGATATTCAAAAAGCGACTCAAGCCACGGTGACGGCGACGAAAGAAGGGAATCAAACGGTAGAAGTTGTGGTCGGTGCGATCGATGAAATTGTCGGCAGTATTCAAGCGATTTCCGGTAACGCTCGCGAGCAGGCGATCGCTATTTCTCAAGTAGTGGAAGCCATGCACCGTTTGAATTTAGCTTCGGGAGAAACTGCGACTGGCATCGCTCAAGTGCGAACGGGGACGCAACAGCTCAACACGGCTATTCTTGAGTTAAGAAAGCTCGTTTAGTCTTACTTGATTTGCGATGTAATTAATTGTTTTGAACGATCGTATCGGCAACAATTCTAGTTATTTATTATTTTGAAATCCTCATGGCATCCAATACTAAAAAATTACGGACAAAACTTTACTTCGGTTTTTTTGTAATTCCGGCGACCATTTTAGTTGGAATTAGTATTTATTCACTTTTATCTTTTTTCCGGATCGATCGCGAAGTCGGTCTCATTTATGACGATCGTATCGTTCCTTTACTACTGCTCAAATCTGTCGAGCAAAGTTATGCGGTCGAGATTATCGATGCAGCCAATAAGGTGAATGAAGGAATCATGGGTCAGACCGAAGCTTTAGCGATTGTAGAAACTGCTCAAAATAATATTTCCCAAAAGTGGAGCGACTATACAGAGATCGAAGTAGAGGAGCGAGAACGGCAATTAATTAAAGAAGCCCGCGATCGCTTTGCGGTAGCCGACGTTCAAATCGAACAACTGAAAGAGAGTTTGAGACGGGGCGATCGCGATCGAATTGCCCAGTTAGATGGGGAACTATACCGGACGATCGATCCGGTCTCGCAAACCTTGAGAGAACTCAGTCAAATACAGTTAGAAATGGCGGCGATCGAGCGGGAAAAAGCAGGTAAAATCGTTAATGAAACGGTTTGGATTTACACGATTTTACTGGCGATCGCCGTCGTCGGCGCCTCTCCGTTCGGCTATGTTTTCAGTCAGTCGATCCTGTCCAAATTGCGAGAAACAGTCAATCGGGTCAGTCGCAGTTCTAGCGAGATCGCCGCCGCCGCCGAAGAACAGGAAAAAGTGGCCACCCAGCAAGCGAGTGCGGTCAATCAAACCACCAGCACGATTGAAGAGTTGAACGCTTCGTCACAACAATCGGCCCGTCAAGCTCAAGTCGCCCTCGATCGCGCCAAACAGGTACTCACCCTGGTCGATAGTGCCAGCGTACACTACGAGGGGGTTCGCGATCGCGGCGAAGGACTGCGCCAGAAAGTCGATCGGATCGCCGAACAAACCGTCACCTTGATGGACCAGGTTCAAACGATCGATAAAATTGCCGATATGGTCAGCACTCTGGCCAATCAAACGAACGTCCTGGCCCTCAATGCCTCCGTAGAAGCGGTGCGCGCCGGAGGGCAGGGAAAAGGGTTTGGCGTGGTCGCCAGCGAAATCCGCAAACTTGCCGACGAAAGCCGCAAAGCTGCGGAACGGATCAATCAACTGGTCTGCGAGATCGAAAGTGCCACCGATCGAACCGTTCGCATGAGTGTGGAAGGAAAACAAACCGTCGGTATTATTGTCGAAGCTATCAATGAGATTGTGGTCAATTCCCAGCAAATTTCCCTGACTTCCAAACAACAGGCGATCGCCCTCGATCAAGTGGTCACGGCGATGAGCAGTATCAATGCAGGGTCGAAGGAAACGGCAAGCGGGATCGCACAAACGAAAGAAAGCACGCACAAGCTCAACGAAGCGGCGCGGACGTTAAGTTCGATGGTTTGAAAACGCTTCCCCTGTAGCGATTCCCCGCACCCGCTTTCCGACTCTCCCCTGGGCTATTGAGAATTTGCACCGAATTGGGCATAGTAGAGGCACTGAGCGATTGACGACTCATCACCGGAAAGGCTCAGCGCCTCAAGTATCACGGAAGATTCATCAGCGTGAAGTTTATTCGTCCCCAGGGTCTCGTTCCCGACAAAAAAGCCAACCCCGAGCGATCGCAACCGACCGAGATCGAAACGAAAGGCTCGATCTGGCGCCGGGGTGCTGCCAGCGTGCTAGAAATTACCTTGCTCGTGGCGAGTACCCTCGGACCGTGGGGTGCGGGGGAATATCTGCGAACTCACGATGCGGGGGGCGATCGCGTGCCGCTCCATCCGGTATTGGCTCGAGCTCAAGATGCGATCGCGCCAATTTTGGCGTTGCCGCGTCCTTGCGACGATCGCACGGGACGGTCTTGCGTGGAGCGCGTTCCCCCGGCAACGAATTTACTGTGGATGGCGGCGATCGTCGCTCCGGTGACCCTGGGAGCGTGGCAACTGTACGCTTTGGGCAAAACGGGTCAAACTTTGCCGAAACGCTGGTTTCGGGTGAAGGTGCTGGCGGTGGACGGGCAAACGCCGGGTTGGTTCCGGGCATTGCTGCGCGAACTGGTGGGGCGTTGGGGGCTTGGTGTAGGTTTGGCCTATTGCCTTTGGCGTTACGGCGGTGCGGTGCCGGATTTGACGTTACTGGGGGTGTTGGCGGCGGGCAGTTTGGCGTTAGATAGTTTAAATGCCTGTTTCGATCGCGATCGCCGGGCCTTACACGATCGGGTAGCGGGAACGTTGGCGATCGATGCGGCGTTGGAGAGTTTCTACACCAGTCCCTTACAAAACTGCACGGGAACCCAGGGCGATCGCTTGGATAGGGTAAAAACTTCTCAAGCGCACCGATCGACCTTCATGGATAGTAAAACTAAGATTTCCCCGGTTCTCGCCCCTGCCGAACAGGTGCCCGCCGGGATGGACTGGATGCGGCGCCCGCTCGGTTGGGGCCTGGCTCTCGGGATCGGGCTGAGTACTTTTCTCGTCACTTGGATGGGCACTCAGATTTACATCGAGGGACAGCAAACGTTACGCGATCGCGCCGAACGCGAACGGGAAACGTTTCTCGCGCTCGTGGAAAAATTCGCCCCGGACGAACGCCAGGGCGCCATCCTCGCCCTCGGCAATCTCGACGCCCCCGATGCGGGGATTCAATTGCTCGCGGACTTACTCGGACTCGAAAATGATGGCGATCGCCTCGAAGCCATCCAACAAGCTCTCGTCAGTAGCGGTCCGCGCGCCCTTCCCTATCTCAAAACCGCCAACCAAGCGGTGAGAACCGATCTCGACGCTTTGCGCTACAGCGCCGATACCGCCCAACGGCAAATCGTCGAGCGGCGCCTGCAAGCGACCCAACGGGCGATCGCCAAACTGTTAAAAATTCATAGTGGCGATTTAGAGGAAATCGACCTCAATCGCACCCATCTCGGACGCCTCGATACCGATGCCGCGTTTGCTCTGGTTCTCGAAAAAACCGATTTATCGGGGATTCAACTGCGCGGCGCCCGACTCGACGGCGCCAGTTTTCGCGGCAGTCTCTTTTACGGGGCCGGGAGCGATCGCCGTTTCGGTACCTTCGACGATCGCAAGGCGGATTTGACCGCCAGCACCCTCACCGATGCGGACTTGCGCGGCGCTTTCCTCTCTCAGGCGATCTTAGAAAATACCGACTTGCAACGCGCCAATCTCAGCAGCGCCAACTTATCTCAAGCGAAGCTCAAACGCGCCAATCTCAGCAGCGTGCGGGCGATCGATACGGACTTCCAACAAGCGACCCTCGCCGAAGCGACTTTTACCGGAGCCAATCTCGGCGAGGCCAATTTTGCGGGAGCCCAACTCGACGGCGCCCGCCTGACGCGCGCCGAAGCCGTGGGATCGAACTGGCGCGCCGCCTCTGTGGTGCGAACGAATTGGCAAGACGCCGATTTAACCACTGCCGATTTTACCCAAGCGAACTTACAACAAGCCAATTTCAGCAGCGCCCAACTCAACGGCGCCGACTTCACCGGGGCGAATTTGCAACAGGTGAATTTTCAACGCGCCGATTTGAGTGCGGCAGTTTTGCGCGGGGCGACTCTCGACGGCGCCGATTTTCAAGGGGTCAATTTCACTGTTTCCTCGCCGTCCGAAGAACCGGATTTTATTAAACCTTCTTCGGAGTCCGAGGGGGTCGATTTGCTGACGGGGGTCAATTTTAATGGGGTTCGCAATTTGGACGATCGCCAGATCGAGTATATTTGTGCGCGAGGGGGGATTCACGATCGCTGTTCCCCCGGCGCCGAGTCGTGGTAGAGATGGCGGCGATCGCTTAAGCTAAAATCGAGCGGATCGGTTCGATATCGATGGCGTCTATTTAGGTGTATGGAGGAGTAAGGAGATGACCCGTTTTATCAGTTTCGGTTCGGCTTTGGCGGCGATCGCCCTGGGCACCTTCGCCAGTTTGGGGGCGATCGTCCCGCGCGCTAATGCTCAAGCGGCTTACGGCAGTTACATCGGCGTCGGCGGTTCGGTTTCGACCACTGAAAATCCGGACGGCGATCGTGAAGCCGCCGGGATTGTCGCCGCCCGTTATAAATTCTTGACTTTACCGATTTCTTTACGCGCTCAAGCCTTCTTCAATGGCGACGGCGCCGCCGTCGTTCCTACCCTCTCTTACGATATCCCGATCACCTGGCAAGCCGATGTCTACGTCGGTGCGGGTCCTTCTGTCGTCTTTTCGGGGGATACTCCCGTTGGCGATCGAACCAGTATTGCCATTCAACCGGGGATCGATTTTGCGATTCCCAATACCCGCATGGTCGTCTTCGGTAACGCGATTTTTGCTTTCGACGCTTACGAAGATGAGGACGATACCGCGATCTCCGTCCAAGGCGGTCTCGGTTTGAGATTTTAGAGTTTTTTAGATTGTCTGTTAGCGCGCGGGCCGGGAAAAGTAGGAAAAGGGCTTGCGCGACTGGTTTTTTCTTGGTATTATTTTTAATATAATCGAGGTGTTTGCATTTTTAAAAATCCTGTCAACACCCCCATTATAATATAAAAGTTTACCAGGAAACCTGCCTCGAAAGCAAGCCCTTTTTAGGGTTTTTCGCGTATCTTTTTGTAAAAAAAAATAATAAAGTCGAGAGAAAAGCTTTACAAAACGAGCGGCGTTCGCGCTCATCGTCTCCAAAGGAGAATCGCCCCTTACCAAATGCCGGGAATCAGTTTTTTACTAGACTGTGCGTATTGGGGATATTCCGGGTATTTTTCGAGGCGGGACTTCTCCGTTTTACTCATCAAAGAAAGATAGAGTGCGGCAATAAAAACAGTTAATCCATAAGCCCAAGGGGAACCTGCAAGGACGCTAAAACTGAGATAGCGCAATAAGTCGGCAAAATAATTGATATGCCGAGAAAAACGCCAAACGCCATCGGTCACTAACCCCGCGCCGTACTGTTTCGCCGTTAATTTCTGCACGTCTGCACTCGTATTAATTAACGAACCGAACGTGTAAAGAATTAAGGCGATCGCCCCCGTTAAATAGGCCAGAGGTTCGGGATTCGTAAACGCGAAATAACCCGGCATGGCATAAAAAACGCCGACAATTAACAAACAGAGAATCACCCCGATCGCCGAAATCGGTTCGGAAAAGATCGCCTTGCGGCGTTCGGGATACAGCCACTGTTCGAGTAACCACCAGACGCAATAACCGCCATGCAAACATAAATACAGGACCTGTCGCCAGTCCTGAATCCTGAAAATCAAAGCACAAGCGATTAACAAAACGAGGGTCAAGGTTTTGGCGAGATTAATCGCCGTCAATTCCGTCATTCGAGAGGATTGTACTGCACTATCTTGCATGGGCGACCTCTTGAAATATTGAGTATTGTCCAGTTTACCGATGTCGGTGAACGAGAGTGGCATTGGCTTGATCCACGGGAACCACCAACACTTCAGAAATGTTGACGTGAGGGGGACGAGTGGCGCAGTAGAGAACCACGTCGGCGATATCGTCCGGGGTCAAGGGGGTTAAATCTTGATAAACTGTGGTCGCGCGATCGCGATCGCCGTGGAAGCGAACGATACTAAATTCCGTTTCCACTAATCCCGGTTCCACCTCCGTAACGCGGACGGGAGTTCCGATTAAATCTTGCTTGAGACCGTCAGAAATGGCGCGGACGGCGGCTTTCGAGGCGCAGTAAACGTTCCCCCCCGGATAGGCGGCGCGTCCGGCGATCGAGCCGATATTGATGACGTGACCGCAGGCGCGATCGACCATTCCCGGAACGATCGCCCGAGTAACGTAGAGTAATCCCTTCACGTTAGCGTCGATCATCTCTTCCCAATCGTCGATATTGCCTTCGTGAAGCTTGTTCAACCCGCGACTCAATCCGGCATTATTAACGAGAATATCGATCGCCGCCCAAGAATCGGGCAGATTGGATAAAGTAGAAGCCACCGCAACGCGATCGCGCACGTCTAAGGCGAGTAAATGGGTTGAAGTGCCGAATTTTTCCTGTAATTGCGCGCCAAGCTGTTCGAGGCGATCGAAGCGTCGCGCGGCTAAAATGAGCTTGGCCCCCGCTTCGGCGAAAAAATGAGCGCAAGACGCCCCAATTCCACTGCTGGCGCCAGTAATGAAAACGATTTTATCTTTAACCGAAACCATAAGTGCTGTGATTCAACAACTGCGATCGACTGCCAGCTTAAACTTATCAGAGAAGCCGTGAGGTGGTACACCCACCATCAACGCCGACTCGCCACGCAAACGTACTTCGACATCGCGACGGCGAGAGTCGAACCACTGTTTTTCTGGTAGATGGCGGGAGGTCAAAAAATGCACCTGTTGGTTAGAAGACCCGCGTAAACCGCGATTGTCGTCGTATTCGGCGAGATATTGCCCGTCAATTAAAACATCGATCGCCGCGAGAAGGCTAGAAATCTGGGGATCTTGGCGCGATTTGAGCTGTTTTAAGGTAAAACCTGTAAAACAAATAATCGATAAATCCCGTCGTTGTCGCAAATAGAGACATAATTCGTTTAATGCGGCGACTTGCAACATCGGTTCCCCGCCAGAAACCGTCAGTCCGTCGAGATTGGGGGTATTTAAAATCAGGTCACCCAGTGTTTGAACTTCGACGAGATGGGCAGTTTTTTGGTCGATCCAATCGGGAGAGACGCATCCGGGACAGTTGAAGCAGCATCCTTGTACCCAAATCACAAACCGCCGTCCCGGACCGAGGGTACGAGTGGCGGGACAGAGTTCGGCGAGATTGAGTAAGGACATTGGAGATTGTATAGATTTTAGAGATTAGATGTTGGATTTTAGATGTTAGATTGTACAGTTGGAATTGTATAGAAATCTGATATCAGCTCAAATTTTCAAGCTGCCCAATCTTGGCAGAGGGTTTGAGCTTGGGCGATCGCAGTCTCAATCGCTTTCGGTTGTTTGTCCGGGGGATACCCGTGCTTTCGCAGCAACCGTTTGACAGTGGCTCGCATTTTGGCGCGAACCGTTTCCCGTTCCGTCCAGTCAATCGTTACGTTTTTGCGAATCGCTTCCACGAGGTCGCGAGCGATCGCCTTGAGGGTGGTATCTCCCAGTATTTTAACCGCACTATCATTCACCTCCAGCGCGTCATAAAAAGCGAGTTCGTCTTCAGTCAAACCCAGTTTTTCTCCCCGTTGGCTGGCTTCTCGGATTTCCCGGGCAAGGTCGATTAGTTCTTGGATGACTTGCGCCGATTCTATCGATCGGTTTTGGTAGCGTTTGATGGTATTCTCCAGCATCTCCGAAAACTGCCGAGACTGCACCACATTACGGCGCGATCGCGAGCGAATCTCATCCCTAAGCAGTTTTCTCAACAGTTCCAGCGCTAAGTTTCTCTGGGGGAGTCCGCGCACTTCTTCTAAAAAGCCATCGGACAGGATGGAAATTTCGGGTTTGTTGAGTCCGGCACTGGCAAAAATATCGATCACCTGGTCAGAGGCGATCGCCCGGGTGACAATTTGCCGCACTGCGGCATCGAGTTCGGCTTTCGTTTTGCCTCCTTCCACGGTGTTTTTGGCGAGGGTGGCTTTAATCGCCTGGAAAAAGCCCAGGTCTTCGCGAATGGCGATCGCCTCGTCTTCGGTAGCGCATAACGCGAAGGCTTTGGACAGTTCGGTAACGGCTTGGATGTAGCGTTGAATGCCGTTTTCTGCGACAAACTCTGGGCGTAAAATCCAGTCGGTGGCGTTGTTCAAAAGGGCGAGCCGTTGGGGTGGAGTAACCGTCTGGAAGCCAGAGTAATCAAAGCCGTGAAACATTGCCGCCACGATTTCGTATTTTTCCAGCATTACGGTAACTGCTTGTTCGATGGGGATGCCGGTTTCTATGCGATCGCCTTCGGTGTAATCTTTGAGCGCGTTTTTGAGGTCTTCGGCAATTCCCAGATAATCTACCACCAGCCCCCCGGGTTTGGAACCAAACACCCGATTAACCCGGGCGATCGCCTGCATCAAGTTATGACCGCGCATGGGCTTATCGATATACATGGTATGGAGGCAAGGCGCATCAAATCCCGTCAGCCACATATCCCGGACGATCACAAGTTTGAGCGGGTCGCTGGGGTCGCGCAACCGTTTAGCGATCGCATCTCGCGCTTTCTTAGACCGAATGTGGGGTTGGAAGTTCTGCGGGTCGGAGGCGCTGCCCGTCATAATTACCTTAATTGCCCCCGTCTTATCGTCCTCATCGTGCCAGTGGGGACGTATTGCAATCAATTGGTTGTAGAGGTCAACGCAGATGCGGCGGCTCATGCAGACAATCAACCCTTTGCCCTCCATCGCTGCGAGACGGTTCTCGAAGTGCCCGACGATATCCTGGGCAACTTGGGCGAGTCGTTTTTCCGCGCCCACCATCGCTTCCAACTGCGCCCACTTCCGCTTGAGTTGCTGTTTGGTGGATTGCTCCTCCCCTTCGGTGAGTTCTTCAAAGTCAGGGTCGATGGTGGGTCTCTCGCTCTCGTCTAAGTTGATTTTGGCGAGTCGGGCTTCATAGTAAAGTTTAACGGTGGCTTTGTCTTCGACGGCGCGGTGAATGTCGTAGATGTCGATATAGTCGCCGAAAATCTGTTTAGTGTTTTTGTCGGTGGCTTCGATGGGAGTCCCGGTAAACCCGATAAATGAAGCGTTGGGCAGGGCATCTCGTAAGTATTTCGCAAACCCGTAGGCGGTATAGGCTCCTGGTTCGCCGGTTTCTTTATCGGTGGTTTTGACGACTCGGGCGCTGAGGCCATACTGGGAGCGGTGGGCTTCGTCAGCGATGAATACGATATTTTGCCGATCGCTCAATCGTTCGTATTCTCCCCCCGGCGTGTCTGGGGCAAACTTCTGAATGGTGGTGAAGATGACCCCGCCAGAAGCCACCTGGAGTTTAGCTTTGAGGTCTTGGCGGTTGTCCGCTTGGGTGGGAGTTTGCCGGAGTAGTTTGCTGCATTTGGAGAAGGTGCCGAACAGTTGGTCGTCTAGGTCGTTGCGATCGGTGAGGACAACCAAGGTGGGGTTTGCCATTGCCGGATGCTGGATGATTTTTCCCCCGTAGAAAGCCATTGAGAGGCTTTTGCCGGAGCCTTGGGTGTGCCAGATAACCCCGACTTTGCGTTCGCCTTCGGGAGAGGTTGCCTTAATGGTTTCAGCAACGGCTTTATTGACAGCATGATATTGGTGGTAGGCGGCCATCTTTTTGATGAGGGTTTCGCCGTCTGTCTCGAAGACGATAAAGTAACGGATTAAATCCAGAAACCGGAATTTCTCAAACACTCCTTTAATAGTGATTTCTAGTTCCGGGATGCCTTTGGGTGCGAGGTTCTCTCCATCGATGGTACGCCAGGGCATGAAGCGATCGCGGTCTGCTGTCAAAGACCCAATCCGGGCGGTTCTGCCATCGGAGATAATCAGGGCTTCGTTATAGGTAAAGAGGCTGGGGATATCTTTTTTATAGGTTTGAAGCTGGTTAAAGGCTTTCTCGATATCGGCGTTTTCGTCGGCGGCATTTTTCAGTTCAAGGACGGCGAGGGGGAGTCCGTTGATGAAAACTACCACATCGGGGCGGCGGTTTTGGTGTTCGATGACGGTAAATTGATTGACGACTAACCAGTCGTTATTTTCCAGATTATCCCAGTCAATTAACCGGGCTTGGTCATTAACGGTGCGATCGCCTCGTTGGTAAGCGACGGGGACGCCTTCGATAATGAGTTCGTGAAAACGGCGGTTGTTTTCGATGAGGTTCTGGGTTTCACCGCGCAATACTTGGCGGATGACTTCATCTACAGCGTCATCGGGTAGCTGGGGGTTAATTTGGGCCACACCACCACGGAGGCGCTGGGTTAGGATAACTTCGCGAACGGTTTCGCGTTCGGCGTTCGGTTCCCCTGGGGCGATGTCAGGGCCATACAGGATACTGTAGCCCAGTTCCTCAAAGTAGTAGAGGGCGGCTTCCTCAACGTCAGATTCGGTAAACTTACTCATGGCTAGGGTTTTTAGAGTCTTTTATCTAGTTTGCCATTGGCGCATGGCGATCGTTTAGATAGTTTGAGGTAAAGGTTGATAATGAAGTTGGATTAACTGAGTGATGTTGAGCGTCTCCACCCCATAGGTTTTACCCTCAAGGTCCACAAATTCCACCTCAAAGACATTCGGTTCGTAAACTTCGACAATTGTCCCCACTTGGCCTTTGTAGAGGTTTTGTTCGGGTAAATCAGTATTTAAGGCGACTACATCTAAAATTTTCATAATTTTTTTCTCGCTTAGATCAGGTAGCAGGTAATGAGTCTGGGAAAATCTCGGATGATTTCACAGTCAAGCTGGTATTTTTGCCCGTAAGGATTGCGGTTTGTGGGAATCACTGCTTACTCTGGGTTGTTTAGTTTCACGTCACCTCCTCAACGACTTTTTCGGCATCTTTGACGCGGATTTCGCCGGATAGGAGTTTTGGCAGAAGGGTGTCACGAATAGAGATAATCGTCCGGGATTCAAGATGGGTAAGAATAAGATTTTCTAAAAGTGGTATCATTTTCTGGTTTGCCGCTTCTATAACGTTAGAAGGGGGTACAACTACTAAAGCTGCTGTTAGATGGTGACGTTGGATGTGTCCCATTGTAGTAGCTTTACTTGCTGCAATAGATCGAAACTCCGGCAAGTGAAATTTAACCCATTCATAATAAAAATATTTTGGGTATTTTTTAGAAGTAATTTTAAACAAATGTTGGTTTAATGCTCCTTTGCCACCACACCATATAACCGCTTCAAGGCTTCCCGACCATGAGAAAAGTACATCTCCATCTTGAATGATGTATTTTTCATCAATATTAGGGCTGGCCTTACCACTAGATTTTGTTATTCCTTTTCTCAGTTCAGCAATTTTGATTACTGGTAAATAATCGTCTTGATCTGGAGGATATTTTTGGAGAGCTAAACCATTTAAAAAATCAGCTATCTGATCTAAGGATGTTACTCTCCACCCCTTCGGAATCTTACCCAGGGGCGAATCCTCAAACTCATCTGGAAACAGCGCCGCCGTTTCCGCATCCATGCCTGCGGGTTGTCGTCCTTCCATCTTGGCGCGAACGGGGTCGAAGTCGATAAACCAGGATTTGAAGATGGTACGGGCGATCGCCTCTAGGGTCTGGTTCATCTGCTGGTTCAGTTCGATTTTGTCGTCTAGGGTGCCGAGAATATGCGCGATCGCTTTTTGCTCATCTAGTGGAGGAAGAGGTATTTTTACTGTTTCGGCAAAATTTGTATATTGAAACCTAGCAACTCCTGTATGTTGAATTTGATGCTTTTCCATTTCCCCTGTTTCATAGAGGTATTGAAGATACCAAAAAACATACTCAGGCTCTGCTAATTGTGAATCAACTCTTAAAAAACGACTAAAACTAGCACAAATTAAAGATAAGTTACTTTTTTTAAACAACCGTGACTTCAAAAATACAGTTCTGCCTGTAGGTTGATTTTTTGTTCCTCCTGCTGTTTCAATTAAAATATCATTTTCTTGAAGCTGTTTACGTGCAGCTAAACGACTTGGAATAAATCGAATAGGAACTTGAGATAAATCGCCATATCTTACTGAGGAAAAGTCGGTTCCTCGAATAACAGCCATTTTTACACTATCTTCTATAGGTTCACCTTTTCCCCATTCACCATCTCTAGTAAAAACCAATAAATCTTTTAATAAAGCAAAATTAATCACAGTACCCCAACCCCCACAAATTCTCCCGAATCACCTTCTCTAACCGCACCGACTCTTTAAACTGTGCGTACAACTTTTTACTCAACCTTTCCATTTTTTATTCCACCTCCCCCAACTCCTGCAATATCTTTTGTACCGTAACCTTCAACGGCGGTAAATTATTCTGCACGATCGCCCAAACCAAATTTAGGGACACCCGGAAATACTCATGCACTAATATCTTGCAGTCGTTCCGCCTCACGCCTCATAGCGCTATAGCCTCCCGCAGAATGCGCTCCCGAATGCCTTCTTTCAACATATCCACTGTGGCAATATCAACCTGGCGATCGAGTAGGCGTTCTAAATCCAACAACAGCTCACCGGGAAACCAGGGCGTGATTTTCTCTAAATCGTAATCAACCAAAAAATCAATATCACTATCTGCCCTCGCTTCTCCCCGCGCCACTGAACCAAACACCCGCACATTATAGGCGCCGTGCTTTTCGGCAATGGCTAGGATCTCCCCTCGGCGATCGTGTAATAATTCCTTGATACCTAAGCCAGTTCTAGCGGCGATCGTCATAACCTCAACCTCCTCAAATTCTCGCGAATCGTCGCCTCTAACCGTCCCAACGGCTTAAACTCTCCCTTCAACTTCTGCATCAATTCTCGTTTCAAAATACTTTGCTCTCCCTGCATCATTTCCTCAATCTTTGATCGCCACTCTTTTTAACTCAGCCAGCAACCCAGCTTTATTCAACTGCCCTTTAACCACCCGAAGCACCAATTCATACGCCTGCTCATCCGTCAGCGTGAGGCTATAACCATTGACCCGTAAAAACGTATCCATCACCGCAAATGCTGTTCGTTTATTGCCATCAATAAACGGATGATTCATTGCCAAATGATAAAGATAAGCGGCTGCTTGTTCGGGTATAGTAGAATGTAAAAACTCTCCGGCAAATGTAGCTTGAGGTTGTGCTAAAGCCGAGTCGAGTAACCCTTCATCGCGCAAACCTGGTGTGCCGCCAAAACTCTCGATTTGGTCGGCATGAAGTAGCAGAGCATCTGCACGAGTTAAAAAATTAGGAATTGGCAAGGCGACGGTACACCTCCTCTCGCTCTCGCTTTGATTCCAGATAGGCTTGCCATACAGGGTCAGACTCAGTGGAGCTAGATTTAAGCGATCGCACAAACTCCAGCACCTTACCTAACTCGGTTTCAGATATCTGCTCTAATGCTTGAATCAATTCTCCCTTAACTGTCATAAATCCAACCTCCCGTTTATCCCACTCAGAGCGTAACTGATTGACCCACTCCTGAGCATCCTGCCCCTTTAACAAATTGGGAGCAATGCCACGCAGTTCTTGCCAGCTTCGTTTAGGTTGGTGTTGGGTTAACGTCCGCCGCTTCACTTGTTCTGTAGCGTGGCTAATCACCTCTAACTGTTCTTCGATTGTAAGCTGCTCAATTTCCTGCAACACCTGCTTTAACAATGGACTCATAGCCCCAACCTCCTCAAATTTTCCCGAATCGCTGCTTCTAGTTTCCTACTTTGCTCAAACGGTGCATCCAACTGCTTTATCAATTATTGCCTTTTTGTATCATTGATGAATAATGAGAGTATTTCGGCTAATTTCAATATAACTGTGCCGTTCCAAAAGCTCTATAATTTGACCTAAGTTTTGTTGAAATAAATTTTCTAGGTCATCATTTTTAATATTTCCCGTAGAAACCAGCAAAAGTTTATAAGGCTCCGTTTTGAGCAAAAAAGATTCTACAAAATCAGCATCTTTCGTAATCAAAACCCTCTTTTCTTGCATTGATAAAGCATTCAGATCTGAGTCAGGGGTAGCATTCTCTTGGGGTAAATCTCTCGTGTGAATCGCATCATAACCCGCATTTTGGAGGAACCGAGCCAGCCGCAGGGGAAGTTGAGCATCGACTAGAAATTTCATGAGGCCAGGGTATAAACCCGCTTAACCTGACTTAAACGAGCTGCAAACAGCAACGCCGATAAAATATCCGCTTCCTCCAGGTCTTCATAATCCGCCAAAATCTCCCCATGAGTCATACCGGAACTGAGCAGTTCTAGCAAAAACTCTACTGGATAGCGCAACCCTCGGATGCAGGGTTTGCCATGACAGATTTCTGGATCGATCGTGATTCGTTCTAACAGAGAATTATCCATGATGACTCGCTTCTATACACTTTTCCAGTATATCGACACCGCTACATCCCCAATGCTTTGAGGTTTTCCCGAATCGCTGCTTCTAGTTTGGCGCTTTCCTCAAACTGTGCGTACAACTTTTTACTCAACCGTTCCATCTTCTCCTCAAACGGCTCGTCATCCTCCTCTAGTTCCTCCGCCCCCACATAGCGCCCTGGAGTCAGCACATAACCATGAGAGACGATTTCCTCCAGGGTCGCACTCTTGCAAAATCCCGGCACGTCCTCATACTTATCCGCCCCCGGTTCCCCGCGCCATGCCTGATAAGTTCCAGCAATCCGGGCTAATTCCTCATCGGTTAGTTCCCGGTGCGTCCGGTCAATCAACGTCCCCAACTTCCGGGCATCAATAAACAGAGTCTCGCCCTTGCGGTTGCGACAGGGTTTATGTCCGGCAGTGGGTTTGCCCGACTTATCCCGCGCCACAAACCACAGACACGCCGGAATCTGGGTGGTATAGAACAACTGCCCCGGTAAGGCAACCATACAATCCACCAAATCCGAAGTGATTAAGACTTTGCGGATATCCCCTTCCCCGGACTGGTTGGAACTCATGGAACCATTCGCCAACACAAACCCCGCCATCCCATTCGGTGCGAGATGGTGAATAATATGCTGAATCCAAGCATAGTTAGCGTTGCCCTTCGGTGGCGTCCCGTACCGCCAGCGCACGTCTTCTGCCAGCGTCTCATTCCACCAATCGCTGATATTAAACGGGGGATTCGCCAATATGTAATCTGCTTTTAAATCTTTGTGCAAATCGTTGGTGAAACTATCCGCTTGTCTATCGCCGATATTGCCATCTATCCCGCGAATGGCTAGATTCATCAAACACAGCCGCCGCGTCGTCGGGTTGGACTCCTGACCGTAAATGGAAATATCACCTTTCCGTCCGCCGTGTGCTTCCACGAATTTCTCAGACTGGACAAACATCCCACCCGAACCGCAGCAAGGGTCATATACCCGCCCCTTGTAAGGTTGAATCATCTCGACCAACAGTTTAACTACTGATTGTGGCGTGTAAAATTCACCGCCCCCCTTACCTTCTTTCTCGGCAAACTGTCCCAGAAAATACTCGTAAACTCGCCCCAAAATATCCTTGGCGCGGTTCTCAGCATCGCCCAATCCGATCGTACTAATCAGGTCGATCAGATCCCCCAGACGTTGCTTATCCAAATCAGGGCGATTGTAATTACTGGGTAAAACCCCCTTAAGTCGAGAGTTTTCCTTCTCGATCTCCTCCATCGCGACATCAATCCGCTTGCCGATATCCGGTTGCTTGGCGTTGGCTTGAATTTTTGACCACCGCGCATCTTTTGGCACCCAGAATATATTTTCCCCCAGATACTCATCGCGGTCTTCCGGGTCGGTGTAGTCTGTTTCTTGCCTTGCCGCCAGGTCATCGTAGAGTTCCTGGAAGGCATCAGAAATATACTTGAGGAAAATCAGCCCCAAGACGACGTGCTTGTATTCGGCAGCATCCATGTGGCCGCGCATCTTATCCGCAGCCGCCCACAAGGTTTGCTCGAAACCGAGATTGGCTCCATTGCCATTTTGCTTGTCGGTGGATTTAGTTTTAGCTTTCTTAGACCGGGGCATTCAATAACCTAATGACAAATAACCTAATAACCGAATGACAAATTGAACGATCTGGAATCTGTTTAGCTAATGAGAGGCTCGGGGACGCTCTCACAGTATTATCTCGTTCCCTACCCTAACTTTCAACTGGGTTGAGTGATGCGGTAGGGGAATCACGGGGTTGATGGATTCGGAGTTTCGATCGGCCAAGATTGAGGAACGCAGCGATCGCGCCACAGCTTACAATAAAGGCGAGTTGATTGCTATTGTGACTTTGACTTCCCCACAGTTTGCCCTTTCCCTTCATACCAGCAGCCCCGAACTCGGTCTGGCGATCGCCGACGCTTCCGGACAGACGCGCTGTCAAACCTGGGATCTCGGTCGGGATCTCTCGGTTCGGCTTCATTCCCAGTTAGTCGAATTTATCCGACCGCAAACTTGGCAAGATTTACAATATCTCGTCGTCGCTAAAGGTCCGGGAAGCTTTACCGGAACGCGCATCGGTGTAGTGACGGCGCGAACCTTAGCCCAACAACTCGACATCCCCTTATTTGCCGTATCGACCCTGGAGGCGATCGCCTGGGATCTCCTGACGCCGAAATCCGGTCTGGACTCCTCGGAAAGCGAACACGGCGCGATCGCGACCCATCCCCCCAAGAGAATCGCAGTTCAAATGCGCGCCCAACGGGGTCAACTCTACGTCGCCCTCTTTCTCCCCCCGGCGTCGCCCGATCTCGGTTTGAGCGCCGAACTGCCCGATACGGTGATGTCTCCGCAAGAGTGGGACCGTTACCTCGATCGCCTTCCCCATCCGTACCGACGGGCGATCGCCCCGGACGCCCTCGGATCCACGGCTAGCGCCATGTTGGGGATCGCCCGCCAACAATGGCTAGCAGGCAAGCGCCCCCACTGGTCGGCAGCTTTACCCTTTTACGGACAGCATCCGGTGGACTGATACGAAATCGAGTTCCCCCTGTGGTGGGGGCATCGGGTCGCTTTTCTCTTGCCTTACCACATTAATTGACTATTGTCAACCCTCGTTCCACATTCAAAGCTACAGTTAGGACTCGGAACTCCCTTCATCGCTGCTGCTGGGGGGAGTGGCGACCGCATCCTTTTGCTTTTGTTGTTGGGCGCGTTGTTCGCGTTTTTTGCGATCGGCGGCGATGATATCTTCCATGACGCTACGCGCCTGGGTCATTTTTTCGAGGTTACTTTGATAAAGTTCGACGTCTTTCTTAATTTTTTCTTCGGGTAAACTTAAAGCAGCCGCGATCGCGCTAAACAATTCTTCCCGTTGTTTGGCATCTTTGAGAGCATTGGCTTGGGTTTGTTCGAGTAAAGTAAACAAACCGATGCCGAACAGGCGGCTGTATTTAAACTTGGGATTGCTAGAAATTTCTGAGAGCAACTGTTGGAGTTCCTGGGTGCGATCGTTGCCCTCAGACCGCTTTAAAACGCCGAGGATTTCCGTATCGGACAGTTCCCGGGTCGAGTCGAGAATCCGTTGGGCGTCGCTGCGATACTGCTGGGGGTCGGCTTCGATCGAGTGACAGAGGGCGTTAAAAATCCCCTCGCGATCGCGTTCGGGACGGTAGCCTTGCATGAAGCGATCGAAGGACGTCACTACTCCCAGAGCATAGATCGGATCGTAGTGAAAATCTGTATTCACCGACAGCAGGTGCATTTCGACCATTAGCTCCTCCACCACTCGCCGATAAATCGAGTTAATGGGACGAGTGTGAGTCGAGTAGAAAGCTCGTTTGGTATCTGAGACGGTGCGGACGTTATTCACGGGCGGAATATTCAAAGGAGACGTAAAACCCATTGTCCCGCTTAAGCGGAAGTTTGCCAAGAGAGAATCTTGGGATCGCCCACTTGCGCTAGTTTTGAACAGCGATGCGCGATCGCGCATCGCTTTTAGGGATAACGGACACGAACAGCGATGAGCATTTCCCCAACACTGAGAACCCTCGCTACTTACCTGGCGGGAGAATTTGACAATCGAGAGCAGGCGATCGCCGATCCGGCGTGGTACGTCCACTTACGATTGTGGCAACGACCCGTACCGCAACCTCTTTTCGGCGAAAACAGTTTAGTGTTGTTTGCCGAACAAGCGAGCGTCGTCAACCTCGAACAGGCGTACCGACCGCGCCTGATGGAACTGAAAGCGATGACCGACCCGGGGGAGGCGGGCGATCGCCCACCCGAATTCGTCGTGCAGTATTACATGCTCGAAGACCCCGGAGCCTACCGAGGCGCCGGACGCCATCCGAAATTACTCGAAACACTCACCCCGACTGCCTTAGAACGGCTACCGGGGTGCAAGCTAACCGTCACCCGGCGATCGCGAGCGGATGGCAGCGATGAGTTTTCGGCAGTGTTGCCGGAGTCGTCGCGCTGTTGCTTCAGCTACGAAGGACAAACCCGCCAAGTCCATCTCGGATTTGACGTTTCTGCCGATCGATTGCTCAGTCACGACAAAGGCATAGACCCAGAGACAGGCAAACCCTTATGGGGTGCCTTGCTCGGTCCATTTGAGTTTCGCAAGCTCCAAGACTTTGCCAGAGAACTGACCCCTTGAAGCCGATGGCGGTGGAGAATTGAGATTTCCGATGCCGAGGTCAACGCAAACGCATTATCATTCGGCGATCGTCCATCTCGGTTCTCCATCAAGCACTCGGAATGCGCGGCACGCCTTCGAGTGCTTCTTCTTCCGTTTCAAAAATTTCAAAAACGGAATCCATCATCGTCACCTCAAACACCAATTTGGCTTCGGGGTGAACGTTACAAATGCGAAAACTGCCTTTCACTTTGTCGGCATCTCTCATGCCTGCCACTAGCGACGTCAGACCGGAGCTGTCGATAAAGTTAACTTGACCCAGGTTGACGACAATGTGACGGCTCAGTTTAGAGATGCACTCCTGCAATTTGAGGCGAAATTGCCATGCCGTCGTGATGTCGAGGCGTCCAGTTGGCGCCAAGACAATCACGGTCGTCCCGTCTTGGGTCGTGTGGGTTTTCTGCTCGATATGGATCACGGACCCTCCCTGTTACGCTAGTTAGCCTACCTCGCTTACGTAGTTTAGCTTAGACTTTCGAGGTACTAGCAGTCCACTCGGACCAATTTTGCGGTTTCAGGAAAGTTTCGTAAAGTTCGGCTTCCGGAGTATTCGCTTCGGGTTGATAGCCGTATTCCCAGCGTACCAGGGGAGGCAGGGACATCAGGATCGATTCCGTGCGTCCGTTGGTTTGCAATCCGAAAATGGTACCGCGATCGTAAACGAGATTAAATTCTACATAGCGACCCCGGCGGTAGAGTTGGAAATTGCGCTCGCGATCGCCGTACTCCACCGAGCGGCGGCGTTCGACAATGGGGCGGTAAGCGGGGAGGAAGGCGTCGCCGCAGTCGCGAACGAAGGCGAACAAGCTTTCCCAGTCGCGCGGCTCGATTTCGCCTAATTTCTGGCTGTATTGTGCCGCCAGACCGTCCGCGTCCGGACCGCGATAGAGTTGTCCGCGACCGTCTTGGTAGTCGAAGAAAATGCCGCCGATCCCGCGCCCTTCGTCTCGGTGTTTGAGATAGAAATATTCGTCGCACCAGCGCTTGAACACGGGATAATATTCGCGATCGTGTCCGTCGCAGGCGGCTTTGAGGGTTTGGTGAAAATGGGCCGCATCCTCGGCAAATGGATAGTAGGGGGTCAAGTCGGCGCCGCCGCCAAACCACCAGACCGGGCCGGCTTCAAAATAGCGATAGTTCAGGTGAACGGTGGGAATGTAGGGATTGCGCGGGTGCAGGACCATCGAGGTTCCGGTAGCGTAGAACCCGTGTCCTTCGGCTTCGGGCCGTTGTTTTAAGATCGAGGGGGGAAGCTGTTTGCCCCAGACTTCGGAGAAGTTGACGCCACCTTGCTCGAAGATGCCACCGTCGCGAATGACCCGAGAGCGACCGCCGCCGCCTTCGGGACGCTCCCAAGAATCTTCCTTGAAGGTGCTGACCCCGTCGAGTTGTTCTAAACCGTGACAAATTGAATCTTGCAGCGATCGCATGAATTGACTGATTCGTTCTCGCGAATCGGCAGGCGGTAAAAACTGGGTATCGATCGCTTCAGAAGTGGAAGAAACTGTCATAATCTCAACTAAATTCTCGTGAACGCGCGATAAAACAACTCATTGCGAGCGGATGAGACGAACACCGAGGCCGATCGCACGGCGATCGTCGCCTCCGCGCACGAGAGACTCCCTTGACACCGCGAGATCGCGTCAGCTTTAGGGAACCTCGAAAATCATATCTACCTTAAAGAATTCCGGGTCAACTATTTTCCGATTTACATATTACTATAAGAAAAGATACATTAATCAATAATTGTGAATCGGTGCAACAACGATGATAAAATAAATGCCTTTTTCCGAAAACTTTTGCTGTCAAAATCTCAAGAATTGAGAATAGTTCGCTATAAGAGAAGGTTTGATTTTTCAGTGTAGCGCAAAAGCGAAAACAAAGAACTGCCGGGGAAACTCGCAAGGAAAGACCCGCGCGGCGATCGCGCGAGTGTATCACCAAAATTTATCGTTTGCCCAGACCGTCGAGCTGTTGCCCAAAATCATCAAAAATGAAGGTATTCTAGGAAACCGAGCGAGGAAAGCCCCCCTGGATTTCCCGCTTTTCTACTACAAAATAATTCTTAAACCCCTTGCAGTCGATCTTGGAGAACACCGATGTCCGACCCGCTCGATTCCAAAGCCGTCCTCGACGTTTTACGACCCGTACAAGACCCGGAACTGCAAAAGAGTTTGGTGGAATTGAACATGATTCGTAACGTGGCGATCGACGGCGATCGCGTCAGTTTCACCCTCGTGCTGACCACCCCGGCGTGTCCCTTACGCGAATTCATCGTCGAAGACTGCGAAAAAGCCGTGCGTACCCTCCCGGGGGTCGAAACGGTCAACATCGAAGTCACCGCCGAAACCCCGCAACAGAAAGCCTTACCCGATCGCCAAGGCATCGACGGCGTTAAAAATATCCTCGCCATTT
This sequence comes from Oxynema mangrovii CENA135, assembly GCF_016632315.1. NCBI lineage: Bacteria > Bacillati > Cyanobacteriota > Cyanophyceae > Oscillatoriales > Oscillatoriaceae > Oxynema > Oxynema mangrovii. The sequence continues at coordinate 1,793,990 of NZ_JAEOXH010000001.1, forward strand.
CTAGCGGCAAAGGGGGCGTGGGTAAAAGCACCGTCGCCGTCAACGTCGCCGTCGCCCTCGCCCAAACGGGGGCCAAAGTCGGCTTACTCGACGCGGACATTTACGGACCGAACGACCCGGCAATGTTAGGATTGGCCGATGCGGAAGTCATGGTCCGCCAAGGACAAAATGGAGATGTCCTCGAACCCGCCTTTAACTACGGCGTCAAACTGGTTTCGATGGCCTTTTTAATCGATAAAGACCAACCCGTGATTTGGCGCGGTCCGATGTTAAATGGAGTGATTCGTCAGTTTCTTTATCAAGTACAGTGGGGAGAGTTAGATTATCTGATCGTAGATATGCCCCCGGGAACGGGTGACGCGCAACTCACCGTCGCTCAAGCGGTACCGATGGCGGGAGCGGCGATCGTCACCACCCCCCAAACCGTCGCCCTTTTAGACGCGCGCAAAGGCTTGAGGATGTTCCAACAATTAAACGTCCCCGTCTTGGGAATCGTCGAAAATATGAGCTATTTCATCCCCCCGGACCTGCCGGACAAGCAATATGACATTTTTGGTTCGGGAGGCGGCGAAAAGACTGCAGAAGAATTGGGCGTCTCCTTACTCGGATGCATTCCCTTAGAAATCCACTTGCGAGAAGGCGGCGATTCGGGGGTTCCCATTGTCATCAGTCATCCGGAATCGGCTTCCGCTAAAGCCTTACAAAAAATTGCCCGCCAAATTGCAGGTAAAGTTTCTGTTGCCGCACTGGCTCAGAAGTAAACAGTGAAATCGGAAAAGGAGGTCGAAAACATCCGTCTTGTCCTTCGATTTCCTTTTCCTTTTGCCTTTTATTTAAACGGCTCGAAGATGTTTCAAAGGTCGCTCTGGAATCGCTGGAGATCCCTGTTCCACCCCTGGCAGGAAATGGATTGGGTGCTGTTTTTAACCACCGTCGTCCTGACTGTAGGGGCGGCAGTGGTCATTTACAGTACCGAAGTCAATCAAGACACTAATTTCGGTTGGCAACACGGCACGATCGGTGCGTTGGGGATCGCGATCGCCCTGGGGCTAGCCCGGTGGCGTTATGAAATCCTCATTCAATGGAAATGGTGGATTTACGGGATCACCAACCTGTCGCTGATTGCGGTGATGGCGATCGGAACGGTAGGAGGGGGGGCGCAACGCTGGATCTCCGTGGGAGGGTTTCACATTCAACCCTCAGAATTTGCCAAATTAGGCGTCATTATCACCCTAGCGGCCTTACTGCACGATAAAACGGCTTCGAGCATTCAAGCGGTCAGTAAAACCCTCGCGGTGGTTGCGGTTCCTTGGGCGTTAGTCTTTCTGCAACCGGATTTGGGAACCTCGTTGGTGTTTGGGGCGATTACCTTGGGAATGCTCTATTGGGGAAATGCCAATCCGGGATGGTTGATCTTGTTGGCGTCGCCGATCGTGTCGGGGGTTTTATTCGGGATTTACATGCCCGGATGGTTTTTGTGGGTGGCGCTGATGGGGGTTGTTGCTTGGCTGACGATTCCGACAACGCGCTACGCTTCTTTGGCGGCAGTCAGCGTTAACTTTTTGTCCGGAAAGCTGGGACAGTTTTTGTGGGAATCGGTCTTGCAAGACTATCAAAAAGACCGCTTGATCCTGTTCCTCAATCCGGAGAAAGATCCCCTCGGTGGCGGCTATCACTTGATTCAGTCGCGGATTGCGATCGGTGCGGGGGGGGTTTACGGCAAGGGATTGTTTAACGGAACCCAAACCCAACTTAATTTTATTCCGGAACAACATACGGACTTTATTTTTTCGGCGATCGGCGAAGAGTTGGGGTTTGTGGGTGCGATTTTCTTGTTGCTCGCGTTTTGGTTGATTTGCTTGCGTTTGGTGGCGATCGCGCAAACGGCGAAAGATAATTTTGGCTCGTTACTGGCGATCGGGGTATTGTCGATGCTGGTGTTCCAGGCGATCGTCAATATCGGGATGACCATCGGTTTAGCCCCGGTCACCGGGATTCCGCTTCCCTGGATCAGTTACGGGCGATCGGCACTCCTAACGAATTTTATGGCGATCGGCGTCGTCGAATCGGTCGCCAATCACCGACAGCGAAGGAAGTTTTAACCCCGGGCGGGCAAGTGCTTGTAAGCTGGAAAAGGAAAATCGCGAGAGTTGAATTTAGGAAGAAACTATGATTTTACCCGGCTCCGCAGTGCGAGTGATTAATCCTGGCGATACTTACTACCGATTTCAAGGACAAGTTCAGCGAGTGACCGACGGCAAAGCGGCGGTACTGTTTGAAGGGGGAAACTGGGATAAGTTGATCTCTTTCCACCTCTCGGAACTCGAACTCGTCGATGCGACGGCAGGTCGCAGCAAAGGAAAATAACGGGTCGAGGGTTGGGGACGACTGGCGAGACGCTCTGGCCGCCCGTGCTTCCCCAACCCTTTCTCCGTCGCGCTTTCAGCCGTTCGTACCTACGCGCCTACTGTCCTACCATGCGTTTATCTCTCCCGCAATTAGAGCGAGACTCGCGCCATCCCCACCACATCGCCGAGGTGATCGAAACGGCGACGACGGAATTTTTAGCCCAATGTCTCGAACCGGACGATCTGAGTTTTCCGATGATGCCCCCGTTTGGCAGTTGGGTGACGTCGTGGGATGAAGAATCCGGCAATCAAATTTATGCGGTGGTCTATTACGCGACGACGACGCCGATTGACTCGGTACATCGGGCTCGGGCGTTGGGATTGTCGATTGACGAGTTGCGCGAACAACAACCGCAAATTTTCGCGATGCTCAAAACTGAATTTCGGGCGGCGATCGCCGGATTTGCACCCCCGGACGACGGGGATAACGGAACGGGCCAAAAGTTCGCCACTGCCCCTCGCCAACCCTCTCGCATTTATCAATACATTCCCCCCCGTCCGCCGCAAATTCATCAAGGGGTTTATCGCTGCATCCCCGAACAAATCGTCCACTTTACCGAACGCTTCGACTTTTTAAGAACCTTACTGCAAGTCCCGGGCGCCCCGGTCGATGCCCTGACGGCGGCCACTATTCGCGAAATCTATCAATTGCGCCAGTACGATCGCGCCTGGTTAGTCGAAGCGGGACGCACGTTAAGTATTTTACTCAGAGACGATTACGATCGCCTCCGGCTGATTTTGAATCAAATTCACCCATAAGGGGATTTTAGATTGTAGATCTAAGATCGGGGATAGTGGCTCGTCCTCAACCTCCCTCGCGCAACGGTGAATTATACCGTTTTTCAACAATCATGAGAGAGATCGAGGGTTGAGAAAAATGGTATTACATTAAATCTCTCAGTCGTTTGGCCGATTGATTCAGTTGTTGGATGCTGACTTTGGTTTGACCCATCCCACTCGCCGTTTGACTCGTCCCTTGGTTGATGGAGTTCATTGCTTCAACAATTTGGCCGATCGCCAGATCTTGTTGCTTAATATTGGCTGTAATTTCCTGAAGGTTGACAATCATCGTATTATTTGAATCTGCTACTTTCTGGAAAGTCACGGCGGTTTTCCCTGCAAGTTCTACCGCTTGCTCTACAGTTTGAGAACCCTCTTCCGTGGAGATCGAGGTGGCACCGATCGAATTTTTAATATTATCGACGAGCTTGCCGATCTGGTTCGCTGATGTTTGACTGCGATCGGCTAGTTTGCGGATCTCCATCGCGACAACATTAAATCCTTTTCCATGTTCCCCCGCACGAACGGCTTCTACGGCTGCATTTAACGCCAGTATATTCGTTTGTGCGGCAAAGTTACTCAGTAAACCTGAAATATTACCAATTTCAACGGTGTGCTGATTCAATAAACGAGTCTGCTGAGTAATTTTGTCAACTTTAGCTTCCAGGATCGACATTGCATTTGCACTCTCTCGTGCCACCTCAGTTCCTTCTTCAATAAAAGAAAGCACTTCATTACCTTTCGTAACGGCGGCTTCCGTTTGCATTGTCATTTGTTTCGACGAAGCACCTAATTCATCGATTGAAGTGGTTGTTTGGTGAACCGAAGCCGCTTGTTCGTTGGCAATTCGTTCTTGTTCCACAATGGTCGTGGCGATCTGTTCCGAGGAAACGCTCAAATCAGAGGCAATTTGTTCGATCGGGTTGACAACCCCTTGACGAACGAACCAAACGATCGCGGCCACGATCGCCAAAATTCCACCCGTTCCGAAGAGACTCACGAACTGAGCGAGTTGCTGCGATCGTCGTACATCTTCTGTCCGACTGGTTAGCAGATCGTTTTCTTCGTTCTCCATAACAGCCAGTATTCGTCTAATTTCATCCATGATCTGCTGGCCTCGATCGCTGAGGACGATCGCCCTAGCCTCTTGTTCCCGATCCGCTTTTTTTAATTCTATAGTTTGTGATAATTCCCTGAATTTCTCTTGTATTTTATTTTCTAGTTCTGTCAATCTTTGTAGTTGAGAGGGATTATCTTGAATCTTTTGTCGTAATTCTACTAAAATTATTTTATGCTCCCGATCGGCTTGATAATAAGGATCTAAATAGCTTTCTTTCCCGGTAAAAAGAAAACCTCTTTGTCCCGTTTCAGCATCAACTATTTTCTTCTCTAATAACCGAAGGTCGGCTTTAACTTCATTAGTATGATTGACCCATTGGGTAGAATTTACTATACCTTCAGTGCTTATATAATAAATCGCCGCAATGACGAGATTGACAAACGTGATGATGCCCAAGGAAATCGGAACGACCTTGCCCAGTCTCCATTGGCGATCGATCCCTTGCTGGTGACCCGTTCTTATTTTTTGCATGATAAAATTTTCAACCAATTGCTCTCGATCGATTTTAAGAATATTGCTTCAATCCATAAATTGCACCCTTGCTCTATTATTGCGGCCTAACTACTTCTCGAACGACCACTTTCTGCTGGAGTCCATCGCTCCTTCTGTGGAAAACACGAGAATGTTGATGCGATCGCCGCTCTGCGTCACACAAGACTATAAATAAAAAATCCTCGAATTTCCAGAGTAGAATTACGAAGATCGAAGCAAAATACTTGTAATCTATTTTACATTTAAACGACCGGGAGATCGATGGTTTTTGGGCTTAAAACCTAGTTGTATTGAAGATCTCCTATGAAATGTTTACTATTATTTCATTCAGTCTCAACGATCGCACGATGGCTTATCCGCAATACGCTCCCCCTGCCTTGCTCAAAAATGGCCTATTCATGACCCTCTATGCGGCATTGTGGGCGAGCCGTTCTTGGCAAAAAACGATCGCCGACCCCCAACCGCCCTATCGCGAAACCGTATTTTCCGGAGCGGGTAACGTTCCTATTTTCGGCTGGGTCGCGATTCCCGAACGCCCTCGGGGAACCCTCGTCGCCACTTACGGAATTACCGGAGATTTACAACAACAGTGGTTCCTTCACTTGCTCGGACGCAAAGCCTTTGCGCGCGGCTATGCGGTGGTGTTGTTCGACTGGCGGGCCCACGGGAAAACCGGGGAATTGTCCCCGACCCTGACGTCGGACGGGTTGTACGAAGGGGAAGATTTCGTACGGATTGCGGCCCAAGCGAAGGCGATAGGTTGTCCCGGGCCATTTTGGTTTTCCGGCTTTTCCCTCGGCGGACAGTTGGCCCTGTGGGGGGTGAAAGCGGCGCAAACGATCGCCCATTGGGGCGACGATTTGGACTTGGAACCGGAAGAACTCGGCGGCGCTGCGGTGATTTGTCCGAATCTCGATTCCAATCGATCGCTGTCTTATTTAATCCAACATCCTTGGGGAAAATATTTAGAAAAAGCGATCGCCAAAGAATTAAAAAAATTGGCGTGGCACTTGCACGAAGTTCACGGAGAGGAGATCGACCCCGAGGCAATTTCGAGAGCGAACAGTATTGAAGGATTCGATCGCGAATTGGTGATTGCGCCCCTCGGTTTTCCCAGCGTCGAAGCCTACTATAGCGCCAGTAGTCCTTTACCTCTACTGCCGCATCTCGACAAACCGACGTTAATTTTATATGCCGCAGACGATCCGATGTTTCACCCGGCAATTGTCGGCGAGTTGGAACAGATTTGTTCTCAAAATCCGGCCCTGGAATTACTGATGACGAAATATGGCGGTCACGTCGGCTATATCAGCGATCGCCCCAGTCAAGAATTAGCGGGAGATCCGGATTGTTGGTGGGGGTGGAATCGAGTGTTGGACTGGTGCGATCGCGCTTGTTCCGTGGGGGTTTAACTAAATGGGGAAAGTCCCCATTTAGTTAAAACTGGGTTAGCGAACCGCTTGCATTCGGTCGAGCGCTCGCTGGCCGCCCCATTTCTCGACAATTTTATCGTCATATTCGTCCGCTACTTCTAAGACTGCATTCACCGAAGCTTGCAGTTCTTTTTTGTCGCAAGTCGAGCCGACGATTGTATGCTCGAAGACAATATCGCCATTGCCATCAATGCCAAAAGCTCCGAACAGCATTTTCGTGTTTTCTTCGAGTAAAAAACGCAGGAGTTCCGGCGACAGTTCGATTCCGGTAACGACGTAAGAGCGGGTGTTGATAATGGCATCGTCCCGCCAGGGGAACACCAAAACTTCGACTAAGGCGGATCCCATAAACAGACCCAATCCGGGAATGTCCTGTCGGGCGCAGGGGAATTTTCCGAATAATTCTTTTATCCACAATGCGATTTTGTCATAGCACGCTTCCTGAGCGGGGGTCTGAAATTGCATTTCGTTCGTTCTCCTTACTGATTTAAGCCCTAGAGTACAGTGCTTTTTCTCTTTTCTCTCGGAGGATAAACACGCCGATCGGATTTGGCAAGATCGGTCCGGCGGTGGGGGCGATCGCCCTCCTCCGAGGTATTTAATTTACTAATGCAATGTATTTAGTTTTGTTAAGCTCTATGGTTGGGAAACTTTCAGAAATTTTTTATACTATTTAAAAGGCATTATTTTTGTAATTCCTCTCTCGCCTTTAGCGATCGCCATAACGATCGAGTGCCATCGAAAGTGACTCTGCATTAATGAGGAATTTAGGCAGCGATCGCGATCGCAACCAGAGTTCAGTAAAATCACCGATTTCAACCCACTTCAAACACGATCGAAGGGGCTGAAATATTGGATTTTATTTAAGAAGCCAGCTTTTGATAAAAGAGTCGATTATCCTATGCTTTTACATCTGCCGCGCGAGCGCGAGGTTTATCCGATGAATGTCTTCACACCGACCCACAAACTCCGTGCGCCTGCAGGAGAAGAAATACCCGTGATGTTAGTCTCGCAACCGGGTCAGTTAAGATATCTAGTTGTCAGCGCCGTAGAACACGCAGAAGGCAGTGTACCCACTTACACTTGGCACCCTTCGGAAGGGGTCACCTACCAGGGATATCCCTTGGAAGGATTGGAAATGCTGCCCTTATCGGGACGCCAGGAACATGAATTGTCGCCGCGATTCCCCTCTGGGGAGGCTTCGCGATCGCACAGACAAGAGATCGGGTGCGATCGCTATCAAGAACCCATTTTATGGGCGTTATAGTCCCAATTATCTTAAGTTTCCCCACCGCTTCACCCATTGAATTCACGACTTCACGAATTCACTGTAGGGGTCGGCAATTATACTTAATTGAGAGTCAAACGAACTGGGAAATAAGAATCGGAAACCCAATTGCTTTGACCGTAGGATAGAAAAAACGACAGCAAAGCGCGATCGCCTCGAACGGTAAGTTATCTGGCGATCGCGAAGCGTCCCCAGAGGGGAATCGCGGCGTCACCGATGAGACTCGGCAATTATTGCGTCGGTGGCGAACTCATCGTGGGAATTGGGGGATCGGTACTGTCCGATCGATCCGATTTCGATTCATTTCCAGATTCATTTCCAGTTGACGACCCCTCGGGATTCGCACTAGAAGAATTCGATCCTTCCGTTGGAACTGGAGAACGATCGCCTTGAGAATTAGAAGCATTGGGGGAAGTGGTAGTCGATTGAGAATTACTCGCCTCATTCGGAGTAGAATTCGACGAATTACTAGCCCCATCTCTACGGGATTCCCCCGTATTCTCCGGCGTCGGTTGCGCCGAATCTGAAGGAGAACTCGATTCAGACGGCGCGGAATTACGGTCAGAATTCGACGATCCGGGAATGATAATATCTTGGTCGATCGTCGTGTTGCGATCGCCATTAGAATTCGGTGCAGGGGTCGGTTGAGATTCCGACTGATTTTGAGAAGAATTTTGTGATTCGGGCTGATTTTCCGAGGAATTAGAATCAGAACCCGGAACGGTAATATTAATCTCTGGATCCGGTGAAGGGCTGCTATTTTGAGGGGAGTTCTCTTCAGAGGAAGAATCTTGTGGAATCGGAATGAACCGTTCAATAATAGTCGTTTCTTCTTCTCGGGTTGTTGTAGAGGGAGTAGAATTCACCGAGGGTTCGGGAGATTGAGATCGCGCGTTGAGATAGTAAATTGTTCCTCCCACTAATGCAGCTAAAGCTGCAACTGAAAAGCCGAGAAATAAACCAGAAACGAGATTATTTTCTCGATCTTCCTGGCGATCGCCCCTGTCGTAATTCTGAGAATTGCGATTTCTTTTGTTCGCCGTTCCTTGAGTGTAGCCCCGATGGTAACTGGTGGCATGAGAATCATGATTCACCCGATTTTCCACGGGTTCGCTCGCTTGTATTTTAGTTTCCGTTTCCTTTTCTTTAACCTGTGGATGAGTTGAACCTTCCCGATGAATTTCGTGGGTATATTGTTTTTTATTTTCTTGAGCCATTATCAAACCTCCGATCGCAAAATTAACCACAATAACTTTAAAACATTGGGCTGAATTGTCCGGCGATCTGACATCGATCGCTCGAAAAGACGCCCGTTTTAAGCTATTCTCATTCTCTGCTACAGGCGATCGTCATTCACTCCATCTCAGGACAGATCCAGCCATCCACCTTGAGAATGATGTTTTAATCTTTTGACAGGTCGAGTGAAGTGACGGATTGAAAAATGGATTAAAAATTAATCCGATATTTCACTTCAAACTGCTCGAAGGTGTAATCGTAAGAAATTCCCACTGTTTCATTATCGCCCACTTCATAAAGGGCTTCGACCACCGGATAAACTTGTAAATCTTTTAACCCCATTTTTTGACCCACCCCACTCACGAACTCTTCCACCGTAAATAAAACATCGCGTATCACGGGTTGAATCACGTAACGATTAAACGCAAATTCCACTAACTCGCGCGGCGATTGTCCTTCCAAGTCCTCAATCGTAGCGAGGAATTGACCGCCGAGGAGGGCTAAAATTTGACTTTCCGTGCGCGAGGGAATACTGCTTAATTCCACCACGTCAATTAAATCCGAATCATTCTCCATTTCTGCGATAATTTCGCTCGATCGCCCGCGAACGGCGAGGGTAATTTTAATTTGATCCGGTCGGGGAGAAACGACAATATCCTCGCGAATTTCTGAATTCTCTCTTTGTAATTCGCGAATGCGGGGGGTTTCAAACGCAAGGGTACCAAATTGAATATCTAAAAACGGATCTAATCCCCAATTCGGATCGAACGTTACCCGATGGTCGTAGGCGCGGGTCAGGAAAAATTGACTGCTAAACACGTCAATTTCACCGCGTTTGAGGTAAATCGTTCCTTGGGGGCGCAGGTCATCTAATAACCCATTAATCAATAAATCCCCAGTAATTCTAAACTGGTAAAGCGGGGAACCGTCGATATTAAAATCATCACCGATCGCCACCCGAAAATCATCAAATCTCGGCACCACGGGCGGACTTTCAACTGCCGGACCGTCTTCGATCGCCCAAGTTTCCGCAACTGTGGTGGGTTCGGTCTGAGTTGCTTCGGCTTTAGGAACTAAAACTTTAGCATTAGCTAACTCAATATTACCGCCAATCACCGGAGCAAGTGCGGCACCAGAAATCACCACTTTTCCGCCGATTTCCCCTTCATATAATCCTTCTAATTTTAATTCGCCGCGATCGAGGGCGATCGTGAGGGGATTTTCGACGGGAAACGGCTGTAATAACGGTAAAACACCGGAGGCGGACAAGTGACTTTCGGCAAATTCGGCGGCGACTTGTTCTACTTGAATCCGGTCTTGAGTTAAGGCAATTTTGCCGTTAATTTTAACTTCTCCTTCCGGTAAAGCCGCCATATTGACGATCGCCTCATCCAGTAAAACATTGCCCGTCGCCACTAAATCATCGACCGTTCCCGCCTCTAAATTCAAATTTCCCCGCGCCTTCAATTCGACTTGTCCTTCCCCCGCCACCCATTCCAATTGACCGCCGCTAAAGGCACTAATTAAGGCGATCGCCTCCGTTCCCAAATTCGCATCGATCGCGATTTCCTCATTTTCTCCCGCCACGGGGGGAACCGGAAGACTCGCCTGCACGCTCATAAAAGAAGGTTCCACCGTCGCCAAGCGCGCCCGCTTGTCCGATAAACTAAAACTAGCCAACAATCGCTCCAACACTTCCCCATTTAACGTCCCTTCGCTAAACGAAACTTCCCCGCGAACTTGGGGATTTTCTACGGTTCCACTCAACTGCGCCGACGCATTCAAATTCCCGTGAACGTCGAGGGGAATTTCCGCAAAATTGCGAATTGTATCTAAGGCTAAATTCTCCAAACGAAACTGTCCCGAAAGAGTTTGCGGTTGCAACTGTCCGACAAACGAAACCACGGTCCCGGAAAACTCCAGGCGCATCGGTTGCACCGTGACCGTGCCATTATTAAAACCGCCTCGAATCACGACCAAATCGATCGGAATTACCCGATTTTCTTCGATCGCCAATCCCAGAGGTTCCGTAATCGTTGCAAACGCCCGTTTCGGTCGCCATTTCCAATCCGTCGCCTTTAATTCAAAATTCACCTGGGGATTTTCCAACGTTCCTCCCACCGTCACCGCCCCGGTATATTCTCCCTGTAGGTCTAATTCCGTAGGCGCACCCGGGGCGCGGCGAATTTGGGCAATTTGTTCGATAAACGCACTCATTTCCGAAAAACGGCGCAACTGCGCCATTAACGTTGCCTCAGATTCCCCGACGGCGGCGGTTTCGAGGGCGATCGCCGACCGATTCGGCGTCTGAATTCCCCGCGCCAGGTCGCTCAAACTCGACCATTTGAACGTGGCGAGTAAATCTTGGATATACCCGCGTTCGACGATCGCCTCCCCTTGCAATTCCCCGGTGTTGAGATCGACGCCGCCTTGAAAGCGATATCGAGTGTCGCCGAGGGCGACCGTCGCTTCCGAGACCCGCGCCACCCCATCGCGATAACTAAAATCGACTTGAAATAGTTCCCCTTGCAAATATCCGAGGGTGGGGCGATCGATCGCCAGATTTCCGGCGGTTTCAAAGGTAAATAAATTTGCCGAAATCTCGCCACTCACGGTTCCGGCGAGGTCTCCCGAAATGCCGAAATCCTCGCCGGGAGAGAGTTGTAGCAGTGCGAGGGGGAAATTTTCGATGGCTAAGTTGAAGCGATCGCCCCGTCGCCGTCCCGTCGCGATAACTGGGTTTTCCGTTCCTTCCCCCTGTCGCAGTTCCACAAAGGCGGGAAGATACGGCGCCGGACAGTCGGAACGAGTACACGGATCGAGTCGCGCCGCGATCGCATCGCGCGGTCCGCGTAAGGCGATCGCGACTTCCCGTCCCGGTTCTAGGGTCAGCGAACCCGACAGCGACGGGTCGAACACGATCTCATTTAAAGCAAAATTGTCTAAGTTGAGATCGCCGACGAGCTGGAAATTTCCCGGCGCTAGGGGATTCGAGAGCAAGTTCGTCCCACTTAAGCGTCCGTCAAAGGCGAGTTGTCCGCGAATGCGCACGTCCGGGGGCAGAACTACGGGTAAACGCCCTAAATTCGAGTGCGCCCTCACGTCGAGATCGACCCGCGCCAGTTCCGGCGTGGTTGTCAAATTGCTTAACATGAGGGTTCCGTCGGCGGCGATCGCCTGTTCTCCAAAGCGCAAGTCGATCGCCTCCGCGCGCAGGTTTAAGGTCGCACCGTCGAGGTCGAAGGGAGAGGGAAGGGCGCCACTGAGTTCGAGGCGTCCGTCGAGAGTATCGTCGGGGGCGATCGCCAGTCGATCGGTCGGAATGGCTAAATTAGCCACCACTTGGGCGAGTTCGATCCCGGACAGGGCGATCGTACTGTTCCAATTGCGATCGGCGATCGCGGCGCGGGCGTCGATCCGTCCGTCGGCGACCCCTAAATCCGCTTCGGCGCGGGCGCGAATCCCTTCTAAATTCCGGGTTTGCGCCGCATCGAGCCAGGTGGCGATCGCGGCGGACAGTTCCACCCGACCCCGATTTAAGCGGACGGGAACGGGTAAGGTCGAAACGAGGGTTGTGAGGTCAATACCGGATGCATCACTCGTGAGATTTAAGTTTCCCCGAGTTAAGGCGAACTGCGCCCGGGCGCTGCCGTCGGCGATGCCGAGATCGACGCTGCCATCGGCGCGAATTCCCGTAAAATCCTGGGTTTCTGCCAGTTGCAATAACTCGTTAACGGAGGTGTCTAGATTGAGGCGGCTACCGCGCACGGCGATCGCGCCCTCGGTCTCGGGAATAAGGTTAGTGAGATCGATCGCCGAACTGCGGGCGGAGGCTGTCACATTGTTCCCCTGCAAGCGGGCGATCGCCCGCGCCGTACCGTCGGCGATCGCGAAATTGCCCTCAACTTGAGCTTCAATTCCGCTCAAATCGCGGGTTTCGGCGGCGGCGAGCAGGTCGGCGATCGCCCCGGAAAACTGCACGGACGCGGTGGACAGACTCGCCTCGACGGGTAAATCGGGAACGAAAGGAGAGAGGGCGATCGCCGTCGCGTCGGCGTCGAGGCGCAATCTCCCGGCGTCCAGACGGGCGATCGCGTTCGCGGTCCCTCCCGCGACCCCCAAGCGCAGATTAGCCGTTGCCTCAATCCCTCTCAAGTCCTGGGTTTCGGCGGCGGCGAGCAGGTCGGCGATCGCGGCGGAAACGGTCGCTTGAGAGGCGAGTAAGGAAACGGGAACGGGTAAATCGGGGATCCATTCGGCGAGTTCCAACGGCGTACTGTTCGCGGACAGGCTCACGATTCCGCGATCGAGTCGTCCTCGCGCGCTGACGATCGCCTCGGCGACCCCCAAACGCAGATCGGTTTCGACGGCGATCGCCGTGGGGTCGAGATTCTGGATATTCCCCGAAATTCGAGCATTTCCGCCGAGGAGGGCGATCGCGATCGGGGCGCCGACTTGCTGCAACTGTAGGGACGACGCCGTCACCCAACCCGTTATTTCTCCCTCGTCCAAACGTCCGCGCAGGTCTACCCTTCCTCCCGCCACGGCGACCTCAAGATCGGCGGAAGCGGCGATCGCCCCCGGCGCCGGGTTTTTCAAAGAACCGGACGCCTCCACCCGACCGGAGGAAAGCTGCACCGGAAAGGGAACGAACGGATCGAGGGGAAATTGTTCGATTTGGGCAAAAGCCTGCCACTGACTGGTTTTGAGGTTGGCGTTGGCGCGCGCGACGATCGCCCCGTCCCCAATTTGAAGGCGCGTATCGCCCACAGTGAGGGTGTCTCCCTTCAAGACCACTTCGCCGCCACCGGACAGGGGAAAACGAGCGGCGGCGATCGCCGCTTCCGCGTTCGGTAACTCCCAAATGAGCCGCGCTTCTGGCGTTTCCGGCGTTCCGCGCACCGTGGCGGACGCGCGTAACGTCCCGACGGACAGATTCGGCGGTACGCCGTAGGCCCTGGCGATCTCATCTACAGGTAAATTCGCTTGCAGATCGAACGCCCATTGCATCGGCGCGCTTTCCCCGCCGTTTTCCGAGGGCAATTGCACCTGACCCGTCCCGGTCAGCACCCCTCCGCTACGGGGACGCAGGAGTAATTCATTGAGAATCAGTTGACGGCGATCGATCGCCACTCCCACGCGAATTTCGGCTAAACTGACGCGATCGATCGTCGTCGTTCCTTGGGTGCGAATTTGTCCGTTCATCTCGGGATTTTCTAACGCTCCCGCAATCTCGAAATTGCCCGTTAACATGGCTTGCGCCGCGACGGGTAATTCTATCTTGAATAGATCGAGAACTTCGGCAATTTGAAAGGGATTGACGCGGACGCCGACATCGAACCCCCGGTTTAAATCGATGCTTCCTCCCACTTCGACGGATACCGGACCGTAACTCGCCCGAACCTCCTCCAGGCGCACGATTTGCCCTTGAAAGCGGAGCAATCCACTGGCTTCGGCGACTTCGGTGAGGGAGTCGCTGGCAATTTGGGCGCGATCGAGGCGAAAGGTGCCGGAAAGTGACGGTAATTCTTTAAAAGAAGCCAGATCGATCGCCAGATTGGCGTTAATGTTTCCCCCGACTACATTAACAGGCGTTCCCGTCGGAACGACCGGATCGAGACGGGTGAGGGCTAAGTTTTGAATGCGAACATTGGCTTTGGTGCGTCCGCTTTCGATCGCCGTTTCGCCCATCAGATGAACTTGCCCTTGTTTAAACTCGACCTCGAAATCGTAAGTGGCAAATTTAAACTGTTGGGATAAGGTGGCAGTTCCGTTAACGGTCAGTTGAAGGGGAATTGTTTTTTGATAACTCAGTAGAATAATTTCGGCATTTTCTACGGCGATCGTCGTCGGCAATTCGATCGGTAAGGGTTCGCTTTCTTCTTGGGTTTCGAGTTCTAGATTTATCCATTCCCCGAGTTCGTTTTCTTCGAGGTAAATATTGGGACGAACCAGGGTGATTTGTAGGGGTAAAGAGCGGTTCCAAACTAAAGGAGATAAATCGAAACCGACATCGATCGCCTCAATAGAAATCCTATCGGGATCGGTGGCGGTGGCGGGAACGAGCGATCGCCCGAAGCGAATCCCATTGAAACTCAAGCCTTCCAGGTCGCCCACCCGTACCGGACGGTTGAGGATGTCGCTCAATTGTCGGCCAATTAAGGGCGCCAGTTGGCGATCGAGCCAAAAATAGCCCCAAATCCCGCCCGCCGTGGTTAGAACTAATACCCCACCGCCAATCATTAGGGTTGAAGGACGTTTCAGCCACCGTACAAACCGCTTCAAGGGATTGCGGGGGCGATCGGGTTCTGGGGTGGGGGGATGAGTCATTGTGGATTTGAGAGGGTAGGATTTGAGAGTTGAGAATTTTGTCGGGGGGCGATCGCCGACAACTTCAAATCGCGCTAGAAGTCACGGTAGGCGAACTTTCTCCTACTTCGGGAAGGTCATCTTTCCATTCCAAAATAACGGCAATCCCATCCAAGGGTCTGAAGGCTATCGACCGGATGAGTGTAGATGCTGAGGAGTTAAAAACAATGCGGGACAAACTGGCGGATGGGGATCGATCCCGAGGCTCGATGTAGATGCGTCGATCCCGACTCCATACTTTAGCACTGGTTTTTCCTTGCCCATTAGAGGAGGCGATCGCTTCTAAGGTTCCCCAATGGGACGGACGCCCCACGGTCCGCAACCCGGTTTTTTTTTAAAAGTGGGTTTCTTTTCCCTACCCACTCCCCTGTCTCGATTCCCGAGTTACCCTCCCACCGTGACAAGTTTCAAAAATTAAGTACGATCTAGATAGTGATAACCTATTGTCTGTGTCATGTTTGTCGGGACTTGAAGCAATGACCTCTTTTACGACGACGAAAGCGGATATGAACGAACTCCGGCGGTTAAAAGGGTTGCTCCCCCCGGAGTTGCAAAGCTGGGTAATGGTGGAAAAGTCGATCGATGTCAATCCACCGTTGATCCGCACTGAAGAAATTGGCGCCGATCAGGTGGAGATTCAAATCGACCTGGTGAAGTGGGAGCAGTTTGCCCTCGACCAGCGCAATTTGCTGTTTTGGCATGAAGTCGCCCGGATTCAAAACGATACGATTCCCAAGGAAGGTTGGGAAATGGCGGCGCTGGCGATCGGTTTAGGCGGCGCGGTGGGCGAACTGTGGGTGCAAGATGGTTTGTTGTTGATGTTGGCGTTAGCCTTGTGCGGCGTGGCGGGATACCGTTTATATCAAAAAAATAACGGCGAACGCACGATGAAAGAGGCGATCGAAGCGGACGAGAAGGCGATCGCGATCGCCACGCGCTTCGGGTATTCTCTCCCCAACGCTTACAAGAGTTTGGGAAGCGCGCTCAAAACGTCGATCGAAATTACGCCGAAAAAACGCCAGCGAGCTAAATACGAAACTCGCTTGCAAGCGCTCAAACGCAGCGCCTCGAAGGCGAAAGCGAAAATGAAAGCGGCCCGCGAAGCTTCTGGGAATGCGGAGACGATTTACTAAGTTCTCGATCGAGCGATCGACTGAATGAAAACCCCAGCAGGCGATCGCATCTCTGGAATCGACGAGAACGACCGGGACGTTCGATCTCCGTGCATCTCCCTTCCCATCGTCCCGATCGCGCCCTAAAGTTGTCCGAGCATTTTGTGGGTCTGGGGAACAACCCGAACCCGCTTGAGCGTTCGCTTCATCAGTCCCTGCCATGCGAGGACGCGATCGGGGGAAGGCGGCGACACGATCGCCCGTAACGGTTGCTTGGCAATCGCCCACTCCGTTTCCAGGCGTGCCCGTTCTTCTTTCCCCAGCAAGGTGACAGGTTGCAAAAACACCTCGATTTCCGGGTCGATCTCGGCGACGAGTTGCGCGGTTCGTTCCAGTTCCCGCGCGTCGGTTCTCTCGGAAATAATCACCTTGACAAAAACGGGTAACCGTGCATCTCGGCACAGTTGCAACGATCGCCCGTGTTCTTCCCAATGGGTTTCGCCACTGACACTCGGGAGTTTGATATCCATCCCGACTAAATCGAGATCGGAGGCGATCGCCGCCAACTGCGCCGGACGGTGACCCCCGGTTTCCAGATAGATCGGCAAACCCGTCAGCCGCTTAATCTCCGGGAGAATCCCAGCTAAAAAGGGCGAGTGCAACAACGGTTCGCCCCCGGTGAGGCTGATGCTGTCGTGCAACCCGGGGACATTTTGCCGTTCGATCCAGGCGAGCAAATCGTCGCCACCGACCGGATTGGGATGGCTTTCAAAATCGCGTCCTCCCGGGGTTTTCTCGATCTGACAAGTTGCGGGCGATCGCCACGTCCGGGCGCTGTCGCAGAACCAACAGCGTAAATCGCACGTCGCGAACCGGATAAATAACTGCCGGGTACCGACATTGAGCCCTTCCCCTTGAATGGCGGAGAACAGCTCGATCAAGCGGGCGTGACGGGGAGACGAAGAAGCTGGAGTCATTGATTTTCCGAAGGGGGCAGGCGATCGAGAGACTGTTTGAGCGCCACGATCACGGCGCTGAGGCTGTCGATTTGTTCCAATTCCGGGCGCGTTCTGAACTGTTCGGTCAGCGAGTCGAGTTGCGCTTGCATCGCATCCACGCAGCGATTTTGCAATTGCAATTGCGATCGCAGTTGTTTGAGCGCCGCCATCAGAGTGACCACATCTTGGGACGATTCTCCCGACTCCATCCCTTGCAATCGTCCTAAAGCATATTCGACTTTGAGCGCCAAATCATTCTCGACACTGTGAATGCTGGCGACTTGTTCTTGAAGCTGGTTCATCGTCCGTCGGTTCGCCCGTTTGCTGGCGGAACGATTGAGCAGATTGAGCGCCAAACATAAAGAAATCGGCGCGATCGCGTAAAGGGCCTGACCGTAAATCAAAGCCAACATCGACCCGACCACTGCCAACGCAACGGCAATATATTCAGCGCGTTCTAGCCAGACCCGATCCATGATAACTTCCTGCGGCGATCGCTCTACGGATTCGATTCTAAGCGCTTTTGCCGACAGGCGATCGCCCCGAACTCAATTGAGACCCCTTCACGAGGGCGATCCGGCAGATTCCGATGCTTTCACCGATAAGGCGATCGTCACCTGGGTTCCTCGTCCGACTTGCGAACTGATCTGAACCGTACCCCCGTGTTGTTCGATAATTCGATAACTCACCGCCAGTCCCAACCCCGTCCCGCGACCCACGGGTTTCGTCGTAAAAAAGGGGTCGAAAATTTTATCTTGAATCTCCACCGGAATTCCCGTCCCATTATCCTCGATTCTGACTTGCACGCGATCGCGATTTAACTGCCGAGTCGTAATCCCAATTTGCCTCTGATTTTCCGGGAGGTCGTCGCGATCGAGCACCGCATCGATCGCATTTTGAATGACATTGAGAAACACCTGATTCAATTGAGCCGGATAACACTCGATCTCGGGTAAATCGCCATAATCTTTCACGACTTCGATGCGATCGTCCAATTTACTATTAACCATCACTAAGGTACTTTCCAATCCCTCGTGAAGATCCACCATTTTGAGTTCCGACTCGTCCAGTCGCGAGAAATTTCGCAACGACTGCACGATTTTTTCGATCCGTTCCGTTCCGCGATGCATCGATCTCAACATATTCGGCAAATCTTCCCTCATAAAATCCAAGTCGAGATCTTGCTCTAACGCTTCGATTTCTTCGTTCGCACCTACCGATTGTGCTTGGTAGAGCGTCATGAGTTTGAATAAGTCCTGCAAACTTTCATCGAGGTAATTAATATTCCCCTGAATAAAAGTAATCGGGTTATTAATTTCGTGAGCCACTCCCGCCACCAATTGACCCAAACTCGACATTTTTTCCGTCTGAATCAGTTGGGCTTGGGCTTGTTGTAACTCTTGGGTATAGCGATCGACCCACTGAATTAATTGATTGAGAGATGTAGTTAAAATTCCCACTTCATCTTGAGTCGTCACCGGAGCTTGTAATTTAAAATTCCCTTCTTCCGTGACTTGACGAGCCACCTTGGTCGTCACTTCTAAAGGATGGGCGATCGCGTGACTGGTATAAATCGCCAAGACGGCTGCAATAGCAGCAGCTATCAGCAAACTCAAAAAAGAAATCGTCGTTCCGAGAGCTTCCGCTTCTTGATAATCTTGGAATTCTTCTTGTTCTTCATCTTGTAAAGCCGTGACCAAATTCGAGAGTTCGTGGGAGAGTTCCAAAAATTGAAGTGCCGTATCCGTTTTAACAAAGCTGGCGATCGTTTGTTGGGCGCGATTGGCTTCGGTGGGATTTAAAAGGCTAGAATGAATCGTATCGATAGTTTGATTGAACTGAGTCAAATAATTTTCAACAATTGGACGATACTTTCTCAATAAATCTCGCAGTTGATTGTAGTTTTGCTGGTGGTACGAATTATCGAGCTTGAGATGATTGTTTTCAACTACAATAATAGAAGAGTTGATAAATCCTTGGAGACGGAAAAGCTCTTGCTTGATGCGATGGAATTCATAGTCGGTGAGACGATTGGCATTGAGATCGATAATTAAGCGTTGTTGATAGGTCCGCACGAGCTGAATTGAATTTTGCAATTCACCAATCGTTGTGGCAGCTTCGTGAGCGAGATGAAGTTGTTCGCGGGCGCTCGTTTTGTGCAGTTCTTCAATCTGGTGTCCGGCGATCGCCCCACCAATTGCAATCGTCGCCGCCAGAGCATAACCGTAGCCAATTTTTTGACGAATTCCCAAACGCCCAAAGAAGCGTTTGAACCGAGAAGGGCGATCGCCTTTTTGTGCTTCAATCGTCGGGCGATCGCCCGTTAACGGTTGCGAAACGGGCAAAACCATTAAATCTTGAGATTTTAAATTTTGGGGTTGCATAGCCTCAATTTCCGGGTAAGTTTTCGCTCGCTCCTCAGTTTGACCCCCTCACCCCAAACTCAAATTCATTCTTAGGATTCGCAAACGACTGTGAGAAAATTGGAGTTTAAAAGAACAGTACGGGATCCCTCGGCTCGACCTCATCGAGACCTCGAATCGAGACGCGACCCGCTAACGACCTCACTTTCCCTCAGCTCAAGTGCAAAATACTACCGTGACCCTTCCATCTACTGAAATCAACTGGTCCGAACTGCTCCAACAACTGCTCGACCGAGAATCCCTGACAGGCGAGCAATCCAGTCAACTGATGCTCGGTTGGCTTCAAGAGCAAATCCCCCCAGTATTATCCGGTGCCATCCTCGCTGCCTTGCAAGCCAAAGGCGTTTGCGCCGACGAGTTGGCCGGGATGGCGCGGGTGCTACAAGCCCAGGCAACCCCCCTGTCCCATCCTAATGCGTCCGGCAGCATTCCGGCGATCGACACCTGCGGCACTGGGGGCGATGGCGCCTCGACCTTTAATATTTCCACGGCGGTCGCCTTCGTCGCTGCGGCGGCTGGGGTTCCCGTCGCCAAACACGGCAACCGTTCCGCGTCGAGCAAAGTGGGTTCCGCCGACGTTCTCGAAGGCTTGGGAGTTCCCTTAAATAGCCCCCCGGAGAAAGTGCGGGCCGCTCTCGATGAAGTCGGCGTTACCTTTTTATTCGCCCCCGGCTGGCATCCGGCGATGAAGAGCGTGGCGCCCCTGCGAAAAACCTTGAAGGTTCGCACGGTATTTAATCTGCTCGGGCCGTTAGTGAATCCCTTGCGCCCGAACGGTCAAGTGATTGGCGTTTTTGATAGTGGATTGCTCACAGAAATTGCCCGGGCGGCGGGTCTGTTAGGGCTCGATCGCGCGATCGTCCTTCACGGACGCGAAAAGCTCGACGAAGCCGGGTTAGCCGATTTAACCGACTTGGCCATCTGGGCCGACGGCGAAGTGCATAGCGCGACCCTCGATCCGAGGGCATTGGGCTTGCAGGGCGCCCCGACCGAGGCTTTACGCGGTGGCGATTTGAATGAAAATATGGAGATCCTGCGATCGCTCCTCCAAGGGAAGGGAACCCAGGCGCAGCAGGACGTGGTAGCGCTCAATGCCGCTCTCGCCTTGGAGGTGGCCGGAAAAATTTCTACCGAAGACCACCCGCGCGGGATCGAACTCGCTCGCGACATTCTCGCCAGTGGTGCCGCTTGGTCGAAGTTGGAACAATTGGCGGCGTTTTTGCAAAAATAACGGTTTTTACGGTTTTTATTGTTTTTGGGAATAACGTTGGCAAGTGGAAAAAGAGAGAATGGCAAGGGCGATCGCGGTTCTCTCTTTTTCCTTCAGTTCTCTCTTTTTTCTTTAACCTACGGACTTCCCGTTGAGGCGCTCTCCCGCATCCGAAATTCAATAATTTCTTCCTTAATCGTTACGTCGTACCCTCCGAAAAAGTCTTGTCCGAGCAATCCAATATCGAGAGTTGGAGAAATACCAACGGATAAATTGTCGGCGCGAATACCATTAATTTCAATGGAATTTAGTTGAGTGACCGATACTTCCAAATCATTTTGACTGGCGGTATTGACGCGAGCCGTTCCCGTTTCTTCTAAACCCAATTGCTCCGCCATGGCTTGGGTGATGACCGTGCCACTCGCTCCGGTATCGAACATCATTTCAAAGCTTTTATTGCCGTTGATTAAGACATCGACCACCGGAATGCCTGCATCTCGGCGTTTGATCGGAATTTCAATAAATCCGGGATTGGCGGCTCGCCCTTCGACGCTTGGCGGTGGCGGACAAACTTCGTCTAGCTGAATGACGTTTTCATCGTCGAAGATCAGGAAACAGCCCGGATATTCTTGGGCTAGGAGCGGCACCGACCAGAAACTCCCCCCCGCTAAAATCAGTAGGATGCCGAGTATTTTTTTCATGATTGTTGACTCCTAAAGTTGAATAGGGGCGCTGGCTCGATCCTGAGCGAGGCGATCGCCGTTGTTATCTAGGATGCCCAAATTGGGGTAATTTTCGAGCGATCGCCGCTCCCGGCCATAGCACGAGGGCGCGATCCCACCCCGGAAAAAGCGATCGCCTCTTTACATAAATCCACGTCGAATCCTCCCAGACCCGAACCCCTCGTGGGATAATGGCGAAGCTCGCCGAGGGGAAAGTCTTTGCACTCCCGATCGCGCGAGAATCCCCGTACCTTTAGGCCGGGGAGTGTTAAGAATCGATAACTCCGGGCGACTGGCTCGGAGCCGGAGGGCTTCAAATTTCGGTAGAGTCATTACGGGAACGAGAGGGTTCACTCGCACGCCGAAACCAGCCTCTCGATTTCGCTCAAGCCGGAGCACAAGCCCAGACAATTTATCGCTCGTACCCGATCGCTTATCGAGGTTCCTATGCCATTTTCCGATACTCAACCTGCTTTGCTCGTCCTCGCCGATGGAACGTCTTATCGGGGTTGGTCTTTTGGCGCCAGTGGCACGTCTATTGGTGAAGTGGTCTTCAATACAGGCATGACGGGCTATCAGGAGGTGCTGACCGATCCGAGTTACTGCGGCCAGATCGTCACGTTTACTTACCCCGAGTTGGGCAATACGGGCGTCAATGCAGAAGATGAAGAATCGGACCGTCCTCAAGTTAAAGGGGCGATCGCTCGCAACATCTGCCAGCGTCCGAGTAACTGGAGATCGAGTCAATCTTTACCGGACTATTTGAAAAAACATAACATTCCCGGCATCTACGGGATCGATACCCGCGCCCTGACCCGCAAAATTCGCATTGTCGGCGCCATGAATGGCGGCATTTCTACGGAAATTCTCGATCCGGCTGAATTACTCTCGATGGTTCAGTCCGCCCCTAATATGAAGGGCTTGAACTTGGTTCCGCAAGTGAGCACCCCCACCGCTTACGAGTGGTCCGAGATCACGGACGGTCACTGGGAATTCCGCGCCGAACCGGGGGCGACCCATGGCGATCGCCTCACCGTGGTCGCCCTCGATTTGGGGGTCAAACGCAATATCCTGCGCCGTTTGGCCAGTTACGGCTGTCGGGTCGTCGTGGTTCCCGCCAATACGCCGCCGGAAGACATTCTCAAGTACGATCCCGACGGGATTTTTCTCTCGAACGGTCCGGGAGACCCCGCCGCCGTCACGGAGGCGATCGCCACGACGAAAGCCCTCCTCGAAAGCCAAAAACCGATTTTCGGGATTTGTCTCGGTCACCAAATCCTCGGACTCTCCCTCGGCGGCGAAACCTTCAAACTCAAATTCGGCCATCGCGGTTTGAACCAACCCGCCGGATTGCAGCGTCAGGTCGAAATTACCAGCCAAAACCACAGTTTTGCTCTCGATCCCGACTCCTTGGGCCCGGAGATCGAAGTGACCCACCTCAATCTCAACGATCGCACCGTCGCCGGATTGCGTCATAAAACTTTACCGATCTTCTCGGTTCAATATCACCCGGAAGCGAGCCCGGGTCCCCACGATTCGGACTACATTTTCGAGCGTTTCGTGCAGACCATGCGCGAATCGCGGGCAGCCGTGAATTAGCTGAATCGGCGGGAAGCCCCGCACTCTACGCGAAGCTGTCGGGATGAAAGCCGAGGCGATGGAGTGGAACGGAGTCGCCAATCTGGTAAACTTGAACTGGCACGGCAGCAATGCCCTTGATGGCCAAGACTAGCGGCGGCTTTCTGTCCCGACACCAACGTACAGCCATGCAATTCGGCTGGTGAACAGTGCGGCGGATAGGAAATGCACCCTCAAAACGAAATCCTCCCAATCTGCGGCTGGACGGGTCGTGGATGTCAAACAAAATGCCTGTGGACGGGTTCGGTCGGGGGCGTTGCCTAGACCAGACCGGATGAAACAGGAACTTCCCAAGACGCCGGGGCAGATGGACTTCTGTCCGTGAGGTGGGAAGCCCGCGCTGTACCCTTGGCGAAGCCTGCGCGAAGCGCATAGGTCAGCGTCGGGAGAACGTCACGGAAGATCCCACGGTGTGGTGCGGGCATCTCGCCCGCTTCCCCCACAGCGCAGATCTGCTAAAATCCGGTCGAGAGTGGTGAAAAGCTTAAATTTTTATTGAGTTTTTTTCTCAAAAAACGGGGCGATCGCGCGAAGGTCAAAACTGGCGGATTTTCGGCGTTTTAGTCCAGTTCGATTCCCTAAAGCCCACGGAGAGTTCTCAAATTTCCGCTCGGGAGAGTGGACAAGATCTCAGAAAGCTTTTATACTTAAGCGTCGATTTGAGGAGTATTCAGCTAGGAGGGCGTTATTCCTGAGCCATTAACCCTGACCGTCAGCCTCAGAGGCACACGCGAAGTCGGGGATAACTACCAATTATTCCGCCTCACGGGGTTACTCGATGCTTTTTCAGAAGCAACTTTCCGCAAGGCGATCGGCAAGTGCATTGACGAAGGTCCGAAGAACGTGATTTTAGACCTGTCTACCATTGATTTTGTAGACAGTTCTGGCTTGGGTGCTCTAGTTCAGCTTGTTAAAAAAGCCCAAAGTTCTGAAGGGTCTTTACAAATCGTCACTAATGCGCGCGTCACTCAAACCGTCAAGCTGGTTCGTCTGGAGAAATTTTTATCTTTGCAACCTTCGGTTGACCAAGCTCTAGAGAATGTCAGCAAGGCTTGAGTGTCAAGTCTGAACGAGGGCTATCCAGGATTGGATCTGGATAGCTTGTTCTTTTTTCGACCAATTTCGACCGACGCCCGCGATCGCGAAGGCGTTGTCATGGGGGAAAGCGACTATCCGCGCTCTCGAAGGGAGGGCGCGACGATGCCGAGTCGGCGATCTGAGGTAGGCTCACCGCGAGCGATCGCCGCTTTCGGCATTGATGACGATCCCGATCGCCCGCTAGGGAATACGATCCCACCACTCCTACTGACCCGTTGGCGGTCGATTTCCACAGTGAAGATGAATTTTCTTTTTAACCCTCAACCTCAACCTGCTGTATGCTGTAACTCGACGGCAGGCGATCGCCCCCGGTACGAGCGGCCACAATTGGCGCCCCCGGGATGCAGTCCGCCGATCGCTCGTCCCGTGGGGACGTTCCAGCGCCGGGGAGGCAGCCGATGACGGGGAATCGAGATCGAGATCGAATGGTTTCCCCCAGCGACGGAGAATCGTCGTTCGATCGCCTCGGGACGGCAGCACGTTCGATCTCCGACCTCAACCAGCTTTCTCCGGCAGCTTTAGCCTATTTGGGCGATGCGGTTTACGAGTTGTATATTCGCAGCCATTACCTCTTCCCACCTAAACGCCAAAAGATTTATCATCATAAGGTAGTCGAGCAAGTGCGAGCGGAAGCTCAAGCTCGTCACCTGCAATCCCTCGAACCTTATCTGAGTTCGTCAGAACTCGAAATCGTCAGACGAGGACGAAATGCGACCTTTGGCAAGCCCAAACGAATTCACCCGACGATTTACCGACAAGCGACCAGCTTAGAAACCTTGGTGGGGTACTTGTACTTAAGCGATCCCCTCCGGTTGACAGAACTTTTAGGCAAATTAGATCTAGAACCTCTCGGGAGCGAAGCAGACGCCAAATCCCAAGATTGACGCGATCGCCCTGGAGTAAGCCGCGATCGCGCCCGTGATGACGATCGCGCCGTCCTCCAGAGGCCAAGCGAGCGACGAGCAAATGTTATGAAGGAATGACATGACCCCCAAAAAACCTTTTCCCAAATCCCCTCGGGGAAGCAAACGTACCGATCGCCCCATTTTTAAAGGTAAAAGCCGCAAACCCGCGAGAGGGGATCGCGATCGCCCCGATTCCGACGGCGACTCGGGGGATTTGATCTACGGTCGTCACAGCGTCTTGAGCGCCCTAGAAAATCAACATACCTTCCATCGCATTTGGATTACGCCGCAACTGCGCTACGATCCCCGCTTCCACTCGGCGATCGAACAAGCCAAAGCCAATGGCGCCACCGTCGATGAAGTCGATTTTCGACGGCTCGACCAAATGACCCAAGGACGCACCCATCAAGGCGTTGCCGCCCAATTATCCCCTTATCGCTATATTGAATTAGCCGAACTGATCGAGCGCGCCTTAGCGGCGAGTGAAAATCCAGTGATCGTCATCGGCGACGGGATTAACGATCCCCACAACTTAGGCGCCGTCGTCCGCACCGCAGAGGCGATCGGCGCTCAAGGCTTGGTCATCCCCCAACGGCGCGCCGTCGGGATCACCTCCACGGTGATGAAAGTCGCCGCCGGAGCCTTGGAAACCTTTCCCGTGGCTCGCGTCGTCAATTTGAGTCGCGCCCTAGAAGCCTTGAAAGAAGCCGGATTTTGGATTTACGGCACCGCAGCCAATGGCAAAGATTCCGTCCACCGCCTCGACTTTTCCGGTCCGATCGCCTTAGTAGTCGGTTCCGAAGGTGAAGGTCTGAGTTTGCTGACACAACGCCATTGCGATTTTCTGATTTCGATCCCCCTGCAAGGCAAAACCCCCAGCCTCAACGTCTCCGTGGCTACGGGAATGGTGCTTTACGAGATCTTCCGCCAGCGATGGGGACAGACCCTCCACCTCGATCGCGTCAAAAAAGCGGATTGAAAAAAATAATCCAAGCGAGTATAAAGAAATGTAAATAATTTCTCAAGCTCCTTTTGTTCACCTCAGACAACCTTCAGTAAATCGGCAAAGACAATGAATGAGATTAAAGAACTCTTAATTTCCTTGCTCAATTTCTTCGGTTTGGCGTGTTGGGCTGAAATCGTAACCGAAAAACCCGGGTGTACCTACTACTTCGGTCCGTTTTTAAGCAAGCAGGACGCCGAAACAGCCACCAAAGGCTATCTCGAAGACCTGCAACAAGAAAACGCCCAGGGTATCAACATCAGCATCAAACGCTGCAAACCGGGAGATCTGACCATTTACGACGAACTGGCGGATTTAAACCCTTACCATGGGTCTCCCGTGTTTAGCGGGCAGATGTAGGGGGCGAGGAGGATTCTGGATGGGCTCAAGAACTCGGCACGATCGCGTGCCAGTTTTCCTCAACCCAGCCTTCCACCACCGCGATCGCGCGATCGGGAATTTCCCAAGGGAATAAATGGGCGTTATTGGGGTAGCACTGCCATCGGGCGCCCGGTAAGAGGCTCGCCGTCTCCCAACTGGACTCTGCCGTAATATGACAGTCGGCTGCCCCCGCCATGACTAACGCCGGACAGTCAATCCGCCCTAAATCGGCACTGCGATCGTAGCGCGCCCGCAACGCCCGGTTTAACGCCCGCGTCGCCGCCGAACTGGTTCGCAAGTAAGCGTCCATTCCCTCCGATGCCAAATAGCGATAAGCCTCTGGGGTATGCTCTCCGAGTAAGTAGCGCAACAGCGATCGCTTGCCAAACGTTTCGATATTCCACGACCACGCCGGGACGACCCGGTTAATCAGTCCCGCGACTCCCGTATACAGTAAATCTTGCCAAGACACCGGGGGATGGTTGCCCCGAGGTCGCGCCGCACTCGCCACGAGAATTAAGCCCGTGACGCGCCCCGGATGGCGCAAAGCGAGTTCGATCGCCAAAATTCCCCCTAACGACCATCCTAAGACCGCAAACTGACCGATGCCGTAACGATCGAGGAGGGCGTCCAGGTCGCCGAGATGGTCGCTCATTTCAAAGTCTCCCGACGGGCGCGAGCGACCGTAACCGCGCAAGTCCGGCGACAACGTTTGAAACCGTCGCGACAGGCGGTCGGCAAACACCGACATCGATCGCCCGGAACCGGGATGTCCGTGCAAACACAACAACGGAAAGCCCGACCCGCGCACGCTGACATGGAGATTCATCGGGGAGGTGCGATCGCTTGAATCGACCATAATTTTGAGCATTGTTGATTGAGAATTGAGAAGTATCGATGGAGAATTCAGATCCCCCCCAACCCCCCTTAAGAAGGGGGGAGACTAGCTAAGTCCATTGTCTATTGAGAATTCAGATCCCCCCCAACCCCCCTTAAGAAGGGGGGAGACTAGCTAAGTCCATTGTCTATTGAGAATTCAGATCCCCCCCAACCCCCCTTAAGAAGGGGGGAGACTAGCTAAATCCATTGTCGATGGAGAATTCAGATCCCCCCCAACCCCCCTTAAGAAGGGGGGAGACTAGCCGAGTCCATTGTTTGAACGACGCTATAACTGCCCGCTTTGGAAAATATATTCCGCCACTTCCGAGATAAACTGGCGGATACTCGGCTCGCTGTAAAAACCATCGTCGATCACCGTGATGATATAGGTTTCGCCGAATAAATTCATCGCCAACGTGGTTCCCAACACTTTAGACGTCTGACCTGTTTTTTCTCCCAACCAGTTACCGAAAGCTCCCTTCAATCCTTCAAAACCGAGGGCGAGATCGTACTGCTTTTCTAAGGCATTGAGAATAATTTCATCGCCGAGATGTTCGCGATTGTACAGGCGCATCATCATGTCCGTGAGTTCGTCGCTGGTAATCGTGTTGCGACGGTTGCCGGGATTGCGCGGGTAAATGCGATCGCCGACGAATTTAGAGTGAACGCGCATGACTTCATAACCGCGATCGGCTAAGACTTGATTGATATAATCCCAGCCGAGATAGTCGATCAATTGGTTGGGGGCGATGTTGCTGCTGTGGGCGATCGTTTCCACCAACAGTTTTTGAATCGGATAAGTTTCCCCGGTGCGAATTTCCGAAGCATCTTCGGTAAAATTGCCGGGATCGACATAAATCGGCGTA
Organism: Oxynema mangrovii CENA135; assembly: GCF_016632315.1. Lineage (NCBI taxonomy): Bacteria > Bacillati > Cyanobacteriota > Cyanophyceae > Oscillatoriales > Oscillatoriaceae > Oxynema > Oxynema mangrovii. Next base: position 1,822,351 of record NZ_JAEOXH010000001.1, read on the forward strand.
TCGAAGCGAATATTTTCCCGGGTGAGCTTGTCCATCAACGCCACGACGATCGGCACTTTCATCAAACTCGCGGCGGAGGCGGCGGGTTCGTTGCCGCGCAAGCGCCGACAAATGCCGCTATGGAGGTGACAAATCGTGATTTTGACGCGATCCGACAAGCCGCTATTGCGGGCGATCGGGACGAGAAAATCGGACTTGGCGACTTCTAAAGCGTAGACGATCTGCGCTAAATTTTGGCGATATTCCGGTAGTTTTTGACGGGCGCGATCGCGGTACGGCGTTTCCGGGGGAATTTTTTCGAGTAAGGCGATCGCCTCTTCCCAAAGGTCTTTAATTTCGTAAAGGAGATCGACTTCTTTCAAATCGGATTTGGCTAATTCGGTCGCCCGTTTTCCCCGTTCTAAAGCCCGTTCCCAATAGGGCCGACCCGTCAGTTTTCCCTCAAGTTCAAACTGTTTTTCTTGCAGGGTTTCTGACAATTGCTGATAGGTGACGATCGCGCGATCGCCGACGGGGGCAATTGGGGGTAACGGTGGTGTTTCCGGAACATCCGCAGTGCGATACGCCTTTGGCGTCGCTTCGCGATCGCCCGTTGCCGAAATCTCTGGGGGCTTGGGAGGGGCTTGTGCTTGCGGATCGGGCATCGACATCCCGACCGACAACGCCAAGATACTCGTCAAGGCGATACGTCTTTGGCGTCGCTTCGCGAACGCCACTCGTTTTTTAGGTTGTTTGCCTTCTTTTCTTCTATGTTTGTGCCTATGCACGAACCGCTACCTCACACCATCCACCAAATGTAGCACCGCCATTGTAATCAATCTTGGGGATCGACGACGATCGATTTTCAATCGATTACAGTGAAGGAAATTTGTTTTGAGAAAAGAAAATGAAACCGAAAATAGGGAAGTGGCGATCGCCGTTCCCCGATCGCCATTCTCACCTTTTCTATTGAATCGGGATCGAAGCTCGATCGTTCGATCTTTTCAAAACAACGATCTGCAGTTCCTTCAAAATTGACGATCGACGACCCGTCGAGATCGAGGTTTAAATCCGTCATCATCGACCGAAACCACCGATTCCAAATCCGTTCGTGTTCGGGACTGGCGATCGCGCGATTGACGAAAGCTTTCCACTGCGGATCCTCTGGCGGTAACAGCATCCCGTAAGTTTCGCAAGTCAGTGGAATGTTGGGAATCAGTTGATATTCGTTGGCGGACAACCCCCGGCGGGCCATTTCCCCGATCGCCACGATCCCATCGGTAGCGAAAGCGTCCAAACGTCCGGAAATGACCCCTTCAATGCCTCGACGAATCCCGTAGGATCCCTGAAATACCTTGAGATCCGCTAAAGGATATTCGGTTTGGAGATACGTTTGGGCCGTCGTTCCCCGAATCACCCCGATCGCCTTTCCTTCCAGGTCGGAATCCGGATCGATCGCCCCCTCCCCAGTTTTGACAAAAAACTGCACTCCCGTGACGAAAAAGGGAATCGATACCGCAACCGGACGATCGCGGGTCGCGGCGATCGCGTGAGGACCGCAATCGAGCTGAACGATGCGATCGACCGCTAACTCGAATTCCGGCTGAGAATCGGTGGGAAATAAGCGAACGCCGAGAGGGAGACGGCGATTGAGCGGATCGAGCAACTGACGGCGCAGCAAATCGACAAAATCAATGCAATATCCCGTCAGATCGCCGTCGCTATGACGATAGCCAAAGGGAACCAGATCCGATCGCACGCCGAGGTCGATAACTCCGGTTTCGGCGATCGTCTCTAAAACCGAGAGTCCTCGGACCGCCCGAACGCCGAAAACTGCCAACAGACAAGGGACGAGCAGACCCGCGACCGCCCACCTTCGTAGCAGCAGGCGGCTCATTGCGCCTCAACCGCCACCCCGGGGACGGGCGATCGTCTCGCTGGCGTATAGGATGCGCCGTTGACTCTCAAGATACTTGACTTTCTCCTACACTTTGTATGATTTAATGGGAGGATCGCCACTTTATCGAGCCATTGAGTCGGGTAGCCGATGACCTACAGCCTCAGAATAGCCGATTTACCCAAAAACGAGCGACCTCGGGAGCGACTGATCCACCACGGTCCCCAAAGCTTGAGTACCGCCGAGCTGATCGCCATTTTACTAGGGACGGGTCAAGGCCCGGGAAAGCTTTCGGCAGTCGGTTTAGGTCAGCATGTCTTACACAAACTTGGCGAAAACGAGCGCGACCCCTTAGCGGTTTTACGCGAGATCCCCATTCAGGAGTTAATGCAAATTCCCGGGATCGGTCCGGCGAAAGCGACAACCGTACTGGCGGCGATCGAATTAGGAAAACGGGTTTTTTACGCTCAAACGACAGAAAGCAAAGTGATTGACAGCCCCGACGCCGCCGCCGCCATCCTCAGTCACCAGTTAATGTGGCAATCTCAAGAAAAATTTGCCGTGTTGTTCCTCGATGTCAAGAATCGCTTACTCGGCAATAAAGTACTGACCGTGGGAACGGCGACGGAAACCTTAGCCCATCCGCGCGATATTTTTCGGGAAGTGCTGCGTCACGGCGCCACCCGGGCGATCGTTGCCCACAACCACCCCTCCGGCCATCTCGAACCGAGTCCCGAGGACATCGAACTCACCCGCCAGCTACTCAAAGCCGCACAATTGTTACAAGTTCCGTTATTAGATCATCTCATTCTCGGCAATGGTAACGCTCAGAGCCTGCGCCAACTGACCGAATTATGGCAAGACTATCCCCAAGCGGAGTAATATCGGGATTCGAGCCAAAATCTAAAATCTAAAATCCAAATGAACGGCAACCTTCTGGATTTTTCAACCTTCAAATTCCCTCAACTGTTCGGCGTTGCACTGATAGCGGCGTCCTGGATAGGGTCTCCCGCGCAAGCCGTCGATCCCAACCATCTCGATCGCTTATTAAAAGATAATGAATGTCGCGGTTGTGACTTGATTGGAGCCAAATTACAAGGAGCCGATCTCGAACGGGCCGATTTATTAGGGGCCGACTTGCGCGGGGCCGAACTGGCGGGGGCCAATCTCATGCACGCCGATTTGCGCGGCGCTAATTTGCGATGGGCCGATCTGTCCGGCGCCAATCTCTCGGAAGCGCGCATGGTTCAACCCCATCCGGAGGATGTCGGTCGCGATACCCTTGCTGGGGTCGAACCGGGTCAGGTCGTTTCTCATCTCAACGCGGCGGACTTGCGCGATGCGACCCTCAAGGGAACGGTGTTTTATCGTACCAATCTTTCCGGGGCCAATTTAGTGCGCGCCGATTTGTCGGAAGCGAATTTGACTCAGGCGAATTTATCCCTGGCGAATTTAACGGAAACGAATTTACAAAGTGCCAATTTGCGCGGGGCGAATTTAGTCCGCAGCAAGCTCAATCGGGCGATGATGGAGTTTGCGGATTTGAGTTTTACCGATTTGAGTGGGGCATTATTAATTGATGCGAATTTGCGGCGGGCCAATTTACGCGGGGCGGAGTTATTGCAGGTGGATCCTTTTCGCGGACAGTGCGATCGCCCGGGATGCGAAGCGATGCCGACCTATCTCGATGCTGCGGATTTGTCCGGGGCAGATTTACGCGGCGCCCGCTTAAAAGGGGCAGTGTTACGTCAAACCAATTTAAGCGGGGCCAATCTCTACGGGGCCGATTTGACCGATGCGATTTTGACCGAGGCTAATCTTCAAGAGGCGTATTTGAGAAATACAAAACTCGTGGATGCGGATTTAACGGGAACGATTATGCCGGATGGAATTACGAATCGGTAATGCGCTAAGTTTTCGCTGGGAAGCGCGCAAGAGGAGTACGCCACTGGGGGGTAAAACGGTTATTCATTCATATTGCGATAGGTCGCCACGGCGGAAGGTGAAATACGGTTGAGATATCGGAAAATCCAATACTTGAAGACCGTATCTAAAATAACGGGGAAGGTGGCAATAAATAAGAAGATAAATTCTCGACTTTCCGGTAAGCCTAAATGGCGAGAAATTCCTTCTAAAATCACTTCCCAACCGTGGGGGGAGTGAAATCCGACGAAGATATCGGTAAACAGAATAATAATGAAGGCTTTGGCGCTGTCGCTGAGTCCGTAAACCAGATCGTCGATGAAGGATTTGAGAATTTCAATTTCGCGTTTGCTGGTGTAAATCACCATCCCAAAAGCGACGAAGGAAAAAATATCGGCAAAAATGTTTTGAATGGCGTCAGCACTTCTTTTGCTATATTGTTCGGCAATTTCCAAAACTTTATGTTTGACCTTGTCCTCGATTTCCTCTTCCGATAAGGGATGTAAGGTATTTTTGAAGTTTAATTCTTCGTTGGTGTCTTCGGAGAGGTGTTCGAGTTCTTTGGCAATTAGATTTTTAAATTCTAATTTTTCTTTATACCGATGCAGTTCGACGAAGGCTTCCTCTTCCATATCGACGTTAATAAAAATTTCGCCGTTTCCGCCGACGACGCGATCGTAAATGGGGCCGACGATGAAGTTTTTAGAAACTTGTTGGGTGAGGAGGGGAATCAGAATAATGAGCAGAATAAACTTGAGGGAAATAACCGTTTTTGTTTTAGAACTGCGAAATTCTTGGACGACTTCTTCTTCTGCTTTCGGGTCTAATTCCCGTTTGACGCGATCGAGGGTTCTCAAGATCGATCGCGGTAAAAAGCTGGTTTGATTGGAAATAGGCCCTAGATCTTTGGTGGTATCTTCGGCAATTCGCGGGCGTGTTTTGTTGGGGAGATTGGTATTATTATTGGCATTAGTATTGGCCAACGATCGCCCTTCCGGCGAAGTATCGATCGCGTAGGGATTGCTCGTTCTCGCAAGACCCTGAGACGCCGACGGGGCGGACGAATCCGATGGTTTTACCGTCGGCGGTTTCGCGATCTTGGCGCCGGGTTTTTCCGCAGGACGGGCGCCTTCGTAGCGTTGGAGAACGCGATCGATAAAGTTCAGTTTATCTAAAATTAAAACGGCTTCTTCGCCGAGTTCTTCCGAATTGAGATAATAGCCGTCATGAGTTTCGCCAATTTTGGATTGCGGATCGATGGTTTGCTGTAAAATATCCAAAAAAGAACGGCTATTTCTAAATTCTGCGAGCCGAACTTTGATAATTCCTAAATTGCGCTGCAGTTCGGAAGTGAAATAGGAGGAAACACTTTCGCCTGTTTCGTTAACGTCGGGGACAATCGCATTACCGTGGAAATGTTTTTTTTCGATTTCCTCAATTTTGAGGGCGGCGCGATAGGCCAGATCTAGGGAGCGGTTGGGGGTTCCATAAAACCATTGACGGATTGATTTTAAGTATCCGGGCTTTTTACTTGCTTTGTGTTTTTTCATCGATCGAGTGTGTGGGATGAATCTACGAATTTCTACAAGATTCACTCGCGCGATCGCTCGGAAAAAAATAAAATCCGGGAAGATTTCAACGGCGCGATCGCCCCGTCTATCCCTCATCCCGATCGCAGGCTTTTACTTTATTTTCTTCCATTAGGGCGCGAATGGAAGCCCTCGACGATCGCGCCGACCGGGCGATCGTCACCCCCTCTATTTAACTCTAAACTCTAAACTAGATTAGAGAAAAGTCGCTGAAAAATAAACCCAGCATAATTCGTAATATCTTAGCAAAGTCGCTGAAAAATAGATGGTATTTTTAGACTCAGTTTGGATTGAGGGAGCCAGTCGCACGGGCAGAACGACGCGGTTGCTCGATCGCCTCTGCGAACAGATCGACGATCGCGAGGCGACCGACGACGGACGACGCCGCGATCGCCAAAGTGGATCCCCCGGATTGTTGGTCATGTCTGCCACCAGTAGCGATCGCCGCGACCTGCGCGATCGCCTCGGCGCCCGGATGAGAGCGCGCGGGGCCTATCCCGCCTACGCGATCGACACCACCACCCCCCTCGGCTTTTTCCGCCGCGAAGTCCTCTTATTTTGGCCCTTACTCGTCAAAACCCTCCACCTGTCCGCCCACTTCCCCTTACACGTCCGACCGGAAACCGAACAAGAGCTCGCCACGGCCCTGTGGCGCCGGGCCTTAGACGAAGGCAAATTGCGCCAAGAACGCACCAGCGAGTATCGCCTCGTGCGGCGGATCCTCGACTTATTCCAACTCGCCGCCGCCAGTGGTCTTCCCTACGAAGACATCCCCCAATTGCTGCAAGACGGCTTCGGTTTAGATGACGACTTACCCTTCTTGTGGGAATCGATGGGGGACTGTCTGCATCAATGGCGTCAGTGGTGCTTGGAACGGGGTTTGTTAACCTACGCTCTGATGACCGAACTCTACTGGCGGCATTTACTGCCCGATCCGGTGTATCGAGACCGCCTGACCCGGCGCTATCGGGCCGTCTTCGCCGACGATACCGACGAATACCCCGCCATTACCCGAGATTTATTCGAAATCCTGCTCGATGCGGGAGCAGTCGGCACCTTTACTTACAATCCCCAAGGGGGTATCCGCTCCGGGTTGGGCGCCGATCCCGAGGCCCTGCAGCGATTGGGCAGTAAATGCCGCCAGCACGAGCAATTGGATCGCCCCAGTGGCTTGCGCGAAAGCTTTGTCCCGAGTGCGTTGCAACTGCTCGACAATCCCGCCAGCTACGCCCGTCCCCCGGGCATGGAATTTCAAGCCCTGCCCTTTGCGGCGATCCAAACCTCCTCCCGCGCCCAACTGCTGCGCGCGACTGGAGAAGAAATCGCCGCCGCCGTCCGCCAGGGTCAAGTCAAACCCGGGGAGATCGCCATCATCGCCCCCGGTTTGGATGCGATCGCCCGTTACACCCTGATGGATCACCTCAGCAAACACGAGATCCCGGTCGATTCGCTCAACGAACAGCGTCCCCTGGTCAGTTCGCCCACGATCCGCGCCTTGCTGACCCTGCTCGCCTTGGTCTATCCCGGTTTGGGTCATTTTCTCGATCGCGATAGCGTCGCCGAAATGCTCGTGATTCTGTCGCGATCGCCCGAGAACGACATCGAGATCGTCGGCGCCCCCCGGTCCTGGCCGGGTCGCGAAGAATTGCCGATTCCCCCGGCTTCGGCGATCGACCTCGTGCGCGCCGGACTGATCGTAGATCACTGTTACGCCCCCGCCACGGAACGTCCGCGTCTGTTACCCGTCAACGTTTTTCCCCGGTGGGACCGCCTCGGCTATCGAGCCACCCAAGCTTACGAAAGGATCGTGGACTGGATCGAAGGGCAACGAAAGCAGGTTGAGGAGGAGCGAATCGACAGTGCCAGCATCTTGCTCGATCGCGCGATCGCCCAATTTATTTGGCACGGCAGCCAACTGCCCCATCGGGAAATCTCCGCCCTGCGCGAACTCCTCGAAACCGCCCGCCACTACTGGGATGTCGATCGCCGCTTACAGCAGTGCGATCGTCGCCAAGACCCGGAATACGTCACCGTCGGCGAATTGATCAAACTCCTGCGCCAGGGAACCATTTCCGCCAAGCCCTTTCCCGTCGATTCCCCGGATCCCGGGGAAGGAGCCGTCACCGTGGCTACAATTTTCCAATACCGCTCGGCGCGACTGCAGCATCGGTGGCATTTCTGGCTCGATATCGGTTCGCCCCTGTGGCTGCAAGGGGGTGCTGCCACCTTATTCGCCGCCCCCTTGTTTTTGCGCGATCGCCCCCGCCAACCGTGGAGCGAAACCGAGCAACTCGACACCGACGAAGAGCGCTTGCAACGCATTCTCAACGATTTACTCGCCCGAGTCGGCGATCGCCTGATCCTCTGTCACAGCGACCTCGCCACCAACGGTCAAGAACAAAATGGACCGCTTTTATCCTTACTCTCCGGTTGGGTAGAAAGCGATCGCGCCACCTGCAAACCGTATTTTTAAACCGGGCGAGATCACGGCGCGATCGCCCCTGCACCCCCCATTCATGTCGATCTAAGTTGAGGGTAAATTGGGTTCGTTACGCGGCGGTTCCACCGGAGTGCCGTCCCCGGGGATAAACGTCGGGTCGAAATCCCGGATGCGATCGCCCGCATCGATGCAAAACCCCATCGCCTGAGTCGAAACTAAATCCAACTCATTTTTTAACCCGACCACGCACTGCGAAAACTGTTGCGGTAAAAGACTGCGACGGCAAAAATCCAAAATTGCCGGGGCGTCTCCCTCCGGCGAACCGTCGGCAATATCCACCACGCAGGTCGCCAACTCAGCCGGACGACGCACCCGCACGCACGCTTCTAAAGCATCGGTCGCCACCACGTCGGTTTGCGTTTCGATCTCGGTCACGCAAGTTGCCAGATCTTCCGGATGCAGCACCCGCGCGCACGCCGTCGCCACCCGTTCCGGGGGAAGATTGGCATCGAGTAACGCCGTGGCGCAGTCTTGATAATCGTTCGTTTTTTCGCCGAAAGCGGCGGCTGGCGCGACCCAGGAGAGCCAAGAGACGCTCAACGGCAACAACCCAACCAGTAAAAGCGGGCGGTAGCGACGGTCTGCGCCAGTTAATCCTCGGGGAAAAGACCGCAAGAAACGGCGATCGCCCGAGTTGTTCAGATCTTGCATAAGTCCTCGCAAAAATTTCAGCCCATCCAATTTATTTAACCATTTGAAATTCAGTATATTAAAGATCTATACTGGAGAGTCTGGGTTTATTTTAGGAACGTAAACGAGGAAGCTACATGTCACGATATCGAGGCCCACGCCTGAGAATTGTACGACGTCTCGGCGAACTGCCGGGTTTGAGCCGCAAAAACCCCAAGCGCGCTTATCCCCCCGGTCAACACGGTCAAGGTCGTCGCAAGCGTTCGGAATATGCGATCCGCTTGGAAGAAAAACAAAAACTACGGTTTAACTACGGCCTCAACGAACGCCAACTGCTGCGCTACGTCCGCAAAGCTCGCCGGGTGACGGGTTCCACCGGACAAGTTCTGTTGCAGCTTCTCGAAATGCGTCTCGATAACACCGTATTTCGTTTGGGCATGGCGCCGACCATCCCCGCCGCGCGCCAATTGGTCAACCACGGTCACATCACCGTCAACGGTAAAGTGCTCAATATTGCCAGTTATAGCTGCCGTCCCGGGGATGTAATCGCCGCGCGCGATCGCGATGCCTCGCGCAACTTGGTCACCGCCAACCTGCAATCTCCCGGCTTGGCGCACCTCCCCAGCCACTTGGAATTTGATAAAAATACCCTCGTCGGTAAGGTGAACGGGATCGTCGAACGGGAATGGGTCGCCTTACAAATCAACGAACTGCTCGTGGTTGAATACTACTCCCGACAAGCTTAATCGGACGGGCGTTACCCGATGGGGTTTCGCTCTAAACTTGGGGTGGCGTCGAATTCGACGGTATGGATGAGTTCGCATTCGGCGATCGCTCTCCCAATTGAGGTTTACAACAACCGTGCTGCTTCTTACCGCGCAGCGCCAGAGCGCTAAATATCGAGCCTCCTGAATCCGTCAGTCAGGGGGCTTTTGATTTTTGGCTCCTTCACCCGCCAATTTGCGACATGGTACGGCGATAACGGCCCGCGTCGGTTCCGTCATCCCGTTGTTTGAAATTGATCTCCGGTTTGATCGCGAGCAGGTCGCCGACGCGATCGCGCAATTGCGATCCCGCCACCCCCTGACGCAACCCTGTTTTTAAATCGATCTGTCCGGTTTCGTTGAGCAGACAAGGACGCAGCCAACCGTCCGCACTCAATCGCATCCGGTTGCAGCGATCGCAAAAACATTCCGACATTTGCGAAATAAACCCCAGGGTACCCTTGGCCCCGGGAATTTGAAACACGTCCGCCGGACCGTTTCCCCGAACCCGACTCTCGACCAAGCCCCAGCGATCGCGAATTTGCTGGCGCAACTGGGCCGACGGAATCCACTGTCGGGTTTGAAATAAATCCGGATTGCCAATCGGCATAAACTCGATAAAACGGACGTGCCAGGCGCGATCGAGACTTAACGCCGCCAAATCCAAAATTTCGCGATCGTTGACCCCCGCAATCACCACCACGTTCAATTTGAGCGGGTCGAACCCCACCTCGTAGGCCGCTTGAATGCCGTCCCAGACCTGTTGCCAGCGCCCCCGTCCCCGATTTCCGGTTAAAAGATCGAAAGTCTCCGGATCGAGGGAATCCAGGCTGATATTGATGCGCCGCAGCCCCGCAGCGTAAAGGTCGCGGGCTTTGGATGCCAGTAAAAAAGCGTTGGTGGTCATCGAGAGGTCTTGGGTTTGCGGTAAGGCGGCGATCGCCCCCACGATCTCCGTCACGTCCGGACGCAAAAGTGGTTCCCCCCCGGTCAGGCGAAAGCGCGTAAATCCGAGGGGGATAAACACTTCGCGAATCAGGGTTAATAATTCGTCCGCCGTCAGTAAATCTTGTTGGAGAAGATAGTCGAGTTCCGCCCCTTCCGGCATACAGTATTGACAGCGAAAATTGCAGCGATCCACCAAACTGATTCGCAAATAATCGATTCGATTCACGAGATCCCCCGTTCAACCCACAACAGATCGCGGCGTCGATCGCCCGGCGACGGTTTTGCCGGATCGCGAGGCGATCGCGCGCCGAATACTGAACACTGTAGCGAATTCCAACACTCCCGGGGGGCGATCTGCGTTACGGGTTGACTTCCCGGACCGACCAGGTACGTTCCCCACGACACTCGTAAATCCAGCGATTTTGGGGATGACCGCGCAACTGGAGCAGATCCACCCGGATCGGTTCGAGCCATAACAAGCAAAAATGTTCTGCGGGAAGGTAGGGATCGGGAATCGGGCGATCGAACGCTTCCGCCTCGGCGAGATCGCCCCCCGGAAACGGCCACAGAAACTGTATCCTCGCACTATCGGACAGTTCTTGCCACGCCATCCGCCGCGCTTCGACCGACGGCGGATCGGTTTCGGTTCCATCGATGCAGTGCAGGTGACCCCTCAGACGAAATTGCTCCCGGGTGACGGGGAAATACCAGCACGCCTCGGCGCGCGGATCGAGCGCGATTTGGCCGATTTTGGCACTGCGATCGTCCGTGACAATTTTGAGGCGATCGCCCCCATCGACAAAGCCGCGAAACACCACCGTCCGATTCGCCGGAAAACCATCGGAACCCACCGTCGCCAACTGTAAAAACCGGGCGTCGGCGCGGCTGCGATTGCGATGTAAGGCGCGCAAAAGGGGCGATTTCCAAGGTGCGATCGCGTCACTCATGCTGTCGATATTGTTCAAACCCTAAAAACTGCAAACCCACTGTTTTTTCACTAAACAACCCCTTTCAAGCGACCTTTTGTAAGGCTTTCCCCTTGCGTTTGACCGGGGGCTCTTCCGCTTCTTGAAGTTTGAGCCGTTCTTGGCGATCGATTTCCGGTAATTTGAGAATGACACCCGCCAGAAACCAATAATACACCGCGACCGGATCCGTATCGAGGGGATACCAATAAGGGTTGTAGCCAATAAAGGCGACAAATACCCAAAAGGAAGCGGCGTAACCGCGCAGGTGAAAATCTTTCACCGAACGATAGTTTTTAAAACAAATCCAGGACAAGGTACTGGCGAAAAACAGAAACGAGCCCACTCCTAAAGGTCCGAGTTCGTACATTAATTTGGCATAATACGTCTCGATTAAGGTCGTTTTTCCTAACGGGCGTGCCGAGTTCGTCCCGCGTCCGAGTCCGTTGCCTAAAATACCGTCGTGACCTTTAGACGTAAATTCAGCTTGGTGGGCGATGAATTCAGTGGGTGGCGAAGCATTCCAGCGATCGATCAAACTTTGAACCCGTTCGTTAACCACATCGGGAAAGACGAACATCGAGCCGACGGCAAAGACAGCTAAGGCAATGACAATTGGAACAAATCGTTTGAGGTTTCTAAACTGTCCGGTGACAAACATTAAAATAACGAGCATGGCGGGGACGACTAACATCGCCGCCCGTTGACCGCAAATCACCGAATTAATAAAGACTAAAATTAGGGCAACTATGCTGGAAAGCTGCCAAATTAGGGCGGGATCGTTGAATGCGGAAGCAAAGGAAAAGAACGCGCCGGAAATTAAAAACCAAGCCCAATGCCACGGGGAAACAAAGGTGCCGGGTAAGCGAATAAAACCGACTTGAGGACTAAAAGCGAGGGAGCCACCTACGAGACATTTGGCATTGATATCGGCTTTATATAAAAGAACGCCTTCCATCTCGCGGGTGCCGACACATTGACCCGTTTGGAGTCGCCAATATTGGAGCAGTCCTAACGTACAGCAAATGAGGATAATGACGATATGCGATCGCGTGAAAAAGAGGAATTCTTTTTTGTTGCGAATTAAATAATAAGCACAAGGAATTAAGGGAGCGTAGCCCAACAGGATTTTTATTCCCAAAATTCCCATGAAAATCGGTTGTCCTTTGGGGTTGCCGCTAAATTGTTGGCCGCCGTTGACAAAAACAAGAGTTAACAAACATAAAATCCCGACAATACTTAAGGCGGGTAAAAGTTGTCGGGGAATCAGAATCGGTTTTTTCTGTTTTTTACAGGTCTGCCATAAGGCAATAAAAGCGGGGATAAAAAAGGCATCTTTAGCCACTTGAAACGGAGCCGATCCACCACCGAGCCAATAGGTGATCGTGCCGGAAAAGGGCATGTAAATGAGGAAAAACCAGAGGGCTTGACGGTAATATTTATAAGAGAGGGCGAGACTGAGGATGGCTCCAAAAGCACCGATCGCAGCTTTCGGACCGCCGACGGGGAGTAAGGCTAAACTGACGACGAGGGCGGCACCGGAAAGGGAGCTGCTAAACTGAATGAATTCTTTACGCTCGCGAGATTTCTTTTTTTTGAGGGCGGCGAGTTCTTTTTTACTGAGGGTTGGCGTTTGGGAATCGCTTGATTGGGATGATTTTTTTGATTTAGACTTTTTTTTAAACATGACCGGATTGCCAGTGTGCCGTTAACTCAGTCAGTCGAAAGGAAAAGTTGGAAAGCAAGAATTGAAAAGAACTTTTAGAATAAATCGAAGTCAAATCACTCGTGTGGATGAGTGTTGACCGAACAACGATCGCGATCGCCGGAGGTTGTAAGCGATGGATTGGCAAGAAGAACAAATGGAAGAACGGAAAGCCCCTGCGTTTGAGGAGGTCGAAGTTGCACCCTTACCCCCGTCCGAGCTCAAAGGTTCGCTTGAGTTAGACTCCACGGACGATCGCTATTTACCCGTTCCCGTGGGGGAAACGGGGGAAAATCTCGATTCGATCGCCGATTTATCCCTGCGAGAGTTAATCGCATTAGTGCGCTATGCCAATTTTAGCGATCGCGAACGCCAACCGTCGCGCATTTATGTGGGATTGACGTTTGTGGGAATTAGCGCGTTCCTATTAACTTTGCTGCTGTTAAGTATCGTCACCCTGCATCCAGAATGGGGAGGAGTTGGGGGCCTCAAACATTACTGGTATCAATATATTGCCTTTGTCAGCTTCGGGGTATCCGGAATGATGATGTTGGGACGGGAAGCCATGCGCCCCCCCTTCGAGGCGACGGAGTGCAACCCGGAGGAAAATCCCTAATCCCGACAGGCGGCGTGGCGATTCCCCTCTGAGGAGTTCACTCTAAACCCAATTCCCGTTTGAGCAAGTCGATCGAATCGGCGTGAATGTAGTTTTCCGAAGGAATGACGCGGGGGGGACGAATCAACTCTTCTCGGGCCATCGCGATCGCCGTTTTCACCTTTTCCACACTCGGCGGGTCGCAGACGATCGTGTTCGCGGTTCGCACGATCGCGTTAACTTTGTAGTCGTCTTCTCGCTGGGCCGCCATCACCAAAATTTCCTCGCCGCGCAAACTGTGAGAAATCACTTCGGCGACGCGCAAAATGCCCGCACTCAAGCCGACCAATCCCAAACAGCTATTTTGGGGCAAGCTTTTGACCACTTCAATTTCCTTGCCGTAGTCGTAAATGTCAATGGGTAGGACGCGCACCGATTTGGGAGCGGCGATCGCCTCGGCTTGGGCGATAAAATAACGACTGGTGACGATCGTCCCGGAGGGCGCTTTTTCGAGAACCCCCGCCAATTCTTCTAACGGGACTAACTGCACCGGAATCCCGAGGGCTTGTTCCAACTCTTGGGCCATCAACTGACCCGCGCCGATATCTTGAATCGGGGCCGTGACCAAGACCCGGGCGCTACAGCGCAGACGCCAGTCAATTTCCGTCAGAAAGAATTCGCGCGCCTGATTGAGAGAACATCCCTGTTGGAGGAGTTCGTCGAGACTGCGCTGCACGATTTTGTAAGCTTCGGGATATTTCTGAAAAATCGGCGACGAGAGTTTGCGCGAACTGTCCGGCGTTTGCGATCGCACGTAAATCCCCGAACCCGCTTGGGCCTCGACCAGTCCGAGATCTTCGAGTTGGCGGTAGACTTTACCGATCGTGTTGCGGTGTAACCCAGTTTGCATCGCCAAGGCGCGGGTACTCGGTAATTTATGTCCCGGCGGAAATTGCCGCGAGGCGATCGCAAAGCGCAACTGGTTAAATAACTGGGTAGATGCCGGAATTTCGCTATCTGGCTGGATGTGAAATTGAAGCATGACTCGGACTCCTCGATCGCGATCGTGACCTGCGATTGTTATTGTCCTCGATCCGATGTCTTGGCGCGATCGAGGTCGCTCCCCTGGAGGGTTTCGCCCAAACCCTTTTATAGCATTTTAGGGCGATCGCGGCGATCGAGATCCGGCGAGCTGCACGACGAGGCGATCGCCCTTATCTGTCTTATCTGTCGCCTCGATCCCCAGCGACCCCGTACCGCATCCGGCGCGCCCTGCTCTCACTTGCCATGCCACTCAACGCCCCAACACGGCGATCGGGCAAGAAAGCCCCTCCTCACACCGTCGATCTCCTTTGTGGGGTTGGCGTGCCAGAGGAATCTTCCCTAAAGCTGGTACAGTAATCGGACGAGCAGGCGATCGCTTTTCCGGGATTTGGCGCGTGCGTCGAAGGCGATCGAGCGCCGCCAGGGAAGCCAACGCCATGCTCTGGCTTTTGCCGATCGTGCAGAATCAATTGTTATTCCCAACTATCAACTATGCCGGCGAATTCCTGGCCCCAAAAAGATTCTTATCAAGAGTTCGAGCCCCTCGACTCAATTTTATCCGCCTTCGTCGATTCCGAAGAAGAACTATTTTATCGCGGCTATAAAGGTCGTCGCGCCAAAGCCGCACTCTTGCTCGCCGTTGTTTGGGGTGGCACCCTCACCCTCCATTTCTTATCCTGGGGGTCTTGGTTCGTTTTTGCACTGACTGGATTGATGGGGATTCACGCCCTTCGTATTATTTCCAGTCGTCCGTCCGACGCCCCCGAAGCCCTCGCCGAGGGCGATCGCGACCACTGGCCCGAGGTCTCCTTATTAGTCGCGGCGAAAAACGAAGAAGCGGTCATCGGCCACTTGATACACAATTTATGCAATTTAGATTATCCCGCTTCTCAATACGAAGTGTGGGCGATCGACGATTGCAGCAGTGACGGGACGGTGCAAGTTTTAGAGAGACTCCAACAAAAATATCCGAACTTAAAGATTTTAAGGCGATCGGTCGGCGGCAAAGGGGGTAAATCTGGAGCGCTCAACGAAGTTTTCCCCCTCACGCGGGGCGAAATTTTAGCCGTCTTCGACGCCGACGCCCAAGTTGACCGAGATATACTGCGACGGGTGCTTCCCGCCTTCGATCGCCCCCAAGTCGGCGCCGTCCAAGTTCGCAAGCAAATCGCCAACGAACAGGTCAATTTTCTGACGCGATCGCAAGCCGCAGAAATGGCCCTCGACAGCTACTTTCAAATGCAAAGAAAGGCGGTCGGCGGGATCGGCGAACTGCGCGGTAACGGCGAATTCATCCGCCGTCAAGCCTTAGAACGCTGCGGTTTATTTAACGAGCAAACGATCACCGACGACCTCGATTTAACCGTGCGCCTGCACCTCGATCGCTGGGATATCGACTTTCTCAACGATCCGGCAGTGCGCGAAGAAGGGGTCACCCGAACCGTGGCCCTGTGGAACCAACGCAATCGCTGGGGAGAAGGGGGTTATCAGCGCTATCTCGACTACTGGCGGCTGATTTTGAGCAACCGCATGGGGTTTAAAAAAACCTGGGATCTGTTCATGTTCTGGATTACCCAATATCTGTTACCCACCGCAGCCGTTCCCGATTTGTTAGTGGCGATCGCCCGCCATCGCCTACCCATTCTCACCCCCGTCACCACCTTAACCGTCGCCCTATCCCTGATCGGGATGTTTGTCGGCTTGCAGCGCATCCAACGCCAACAGGTCCTCGACGGCGAGCGATCGACGATATCCGTGGGGAGGCTCCTCGTCGAAACCGTACGCGGCACCCTGTACATGTTTCATTGGTTTGTCGTCGTCGCCAGCATCACCGCGCGCATGTCCGTGCGCCGCAAACGGCTCAAATGGGTGAAAACCGTTCACCAAGGAGATCGCGGCGTCGCCGCTTAAGCCGCCGGGTCGTTTAAAAATCGTATTCCCCAAATGGGTTGTCATCGAGTTCCGGATCCGGAATTCCAGGTTTCGGAACCGCATCCTCCTCCGCGACCGGGGGGGATGCTACCTCGGGAACCTCCTCATCCTCGGCGACGAGGGGCGATCGCCCCTCCCCAACCGTCTCGATCTCCCAATCCTCATCGAGATTGACTAATTCCCCCTGAAAGAACTCCGCCAATCGTTTCGCCGCCACGGTCACTTCATCTTCAAAGCCGTTGTGGGCGATCGCCCTCGCCGAAGACGTCGCCGCCGGGGTCGCCGGAGTTGCCGTGGGACGAGGGTTTCGGCGGTCGGACACGGGCGATCGCGTAGCCTCGACCGAGGAGAATCGCGGCGTCTCCATCGGCGGCGCAGGCGCGACGGGAGGCGCACTCGACGGGTTCGGCTGACGGGCGGCGGGAGAGGGGGGTGCGGGCGCCGAACCGCGAGCCTTCTGCTCTTTCGGTTTGCTCGGCTTACAAACTTCCAACTTCACCTTGACCCGTCGGTCGAGGATCTTCGCACAGAACGATTCGAGTAAATCGAGTTTGGTATTGACGATTTGCTGCAACGGGGAAGACGCAATCCCGACCCGGGCGACATTGCCCTCGAATTCCAACAGTTGGGAATGTTGGCGCAAGAGCGCTTGCAGGGACGGATTATCGATGCGATCGAGGATCGAGTGCCAAAACTCAGCCAAATCCCGATCGACGACGTTCGCTTCCGCCGACGCTGCCGGGGCTTCGGGAACCGGGGACGCCTTACCGTTGGGGGGACTGACGGCGGGTGGTGGCGGCGGCGGGGGAGACGGTCGCGCCGAGGGAGGGTTTTCCTCGGGGGGACGGGCCACCGGGGGCGGACTGGCGGGAGGGGCGACGGGAGCCACGTTCGGGGCGTTCGCGAAGGGGCGCCCTTGGAGCATCGCCGACGGTAACAACCCCAGTAAGGCGACTTCCAGCCAGAGGCGCGGTTGGGTCGTGTTTTTAATTTGCGCTTCGCTTTTGGCTAAATGTTGCTGTCCCGCCAAAATGAGGCCGACCTCCGTATGGCGGGCGGCAAACTCGCACAGGCGCTGCCAGGTATCGGCAGTCATGGCGACTAGATCTTGACGGTCGGGGGCCGTTTTGGCAACGAGCAAATCGCGATAAAAACGGGCTAAATTTTGGAGAACCACCAGGGGTTCGCGCCCGCGATCCATCAGTTCGCGCACGCTGTCGAGTACCGCGCGTCCGTCGTCGGCGGCGATCGCCTCTAACAATTGCAGCAAGTCGCGTTCGGGAACGGCGCCGACTAAATTCCAGACCCGTTCGACACTCACCTGTTCGTCGCTGAGGGAGAGTTGGTCGAGCAAGCTTTCCGCATCGCGCAGTCCCCCTTGAGAGAGTTGGGCGACGGTAACCACGGCGTCCTCGTCGATGGAGATGTTTTCCTGGCGGGCAATCTGCTGCAAGTGAGCGACCATTGCTTCGACGGGTATGCGTCGGAAATCGAAACGCTGACAGCGCGAGATAATCGTCGGTAAAACCCGTTGGGGGTCCGTGGTGGCGAGGACGAAAACGACGTGTTCCGGGGGTTCTTCGAGGGTTTTTAACAGGGAATTGAATGCCGCCGTACTCAGCATGTGGCATTCGTCGATGATATAGACTTTGTGGCGACATTGCACCGGGGCGAACTGGGCTCGCTCGATCAGGTCGCGAATGTTATCGACTCCGGTATTGCTCGCCGCGTCGATTTCGATCACGTCGAGGGCCGTACTGCGGGCGATCGTCCGGCACACTTCGCAGGTCCCGCAGGGGCGATCGGTCGGTCGGTCGGAATTGAGGCAGTTGAGAGATTTGGCGAGAATACGGGCGCTCGATGTCTTTCCGGTGCCCCTCGGTCCGGCAAATAAGTAAGCGGGGGCGATTTTTTGTTGGCGGATGGCATGAGTTAAGGTGGCGGCGATCGCCTCCTGACCGACCAGATCGGCAAAGGTCTGGGGGCGATACTTATGATGGAGCGGTTCGTAAGACATCGGTAGGGAGAGACGGTAGGGGGGCAGCGCGAGCGATCGATCCGATGCGATCCCCCGGACGGGCGGACCCTTCCCACTCTGGTTCGGTAGGGAGGACGAGGAGTGGGAATTGTTATTTTACCGAGTTCGAGGGCGGATGCAATGGGGTCGAACCGGATTGCGTTCGCACGGCGTCCGCAAAGCGGAATCGCTCGGAGCGTGGCAACATCGAGCCGGAATCGATCTTTATTGTATGAGTTAGTTCCCGGGTGACATGCTCCCGACACTGACGTTTCGTGTAGAGAAATCCTCAATGATTTGTAACCCCAGTAGGGAGCAAGATGCTCCCACTTCCAAGGGGTTCGGGGGGGTCATCCCGACTTCACTGATTGGGGAGTGCTATAGAATGCGGGGCTTCGCGCCGATCGACTAAAATCTAAAATCTAAAATCTAAAATTTAACTTTTGAGGGGTTCGGGGAGCTATAAGTCCCGCGCTGTATGCGAAGCATCAGTGTCGGGATACATGGACTCCCCTTGAAAAGTCTCATCCCCACCCTACGGGAAGGGCCAAGCCCTACGATGGGGATGAGACCAGCATTTACAGGCAGCTATAGCCTTTGGTAAACTCCGGCCATGCTGACCATGAACTACACCTACCGAATCTATCCAAATGTCGTACAGCAGACTGAACTGCGGTCGTGGCTTGAGACGTGCCCAGGCGTATATAACTACGCTTTGCGCGAACTCAAAGACTGGATTGCTTCGCGTAAGTGTTCGGTAGACCGATGCTCGCTGGAAAAGGAATACATCATTCCTGCCGATGAACCGTTTCCGTCTTACCATCGTCAGCAGAACAATCTGCCCAAAGCGAAGAAGCAATTCCCGCATCTGGGTAAGGTGCATTCTCAGGTGTTGCAGACCACGATTCGCAGACTGCACGATACCTGGGAAGCATTTGTGAAACGGGGATATGGATTCCCTCGTTTCAAAAAGTTCGGTCAATTCAAATCCTTTGTGTTTCCCCAGTTCAAGAACAATCCCATCAATGGCTTCACAATCAATTTGCCAAAAATTGGGGAAGTACCGATCGACCTGCATCGCCCCATCCCTGACGGGTTCAAGGTGAAACAGGTAAGGGTATTGTCGAGGGTGCGAGGAACACAATGGTATGTCGTCGTCACGATTGAATCCGATATATCGGTTCCCGATGTCCCGGTTCACGGTCGGGCGATTGGGATTGACCTGGGATTGGAACGATTCTTGACCACTTCCGAGCGCTCTTTCCAAGAGCGACCCCAGTTTTTCAAGTCGATGCAAAGCCAGCTGAAATTGCTGCAACGCAGAGCAGCACGAAAACAAAAGGGTTCTCAAAACTGGGAGAAGGCACAAATCGAAGTGGCTAGAATGCACCATCGGATTGCGAACCGTCGCAGAGATTTCCATCTGAAGACGGCTCATCAGCTTTGTGACCGGGTGCAAACCATCTTTGCAGAAGACCTCAACGTCAAAGGCTTGACGCGAGGGATGTTGCGAACAGATTGTGTAGATGCTGCTTTCGGGCAGTTCTTGTCTCTGACGGAATGGGTGTGCTGGAAACGGGGAGTGTACTTTGCCAAAGTCAATCCCAACGGCACCAGTCAAACCTGCCCATCCTGCCTTGCTACGGTGAGCAAAGGGTTGGAAGTCAGAGAGCATCATTGTCCTGAGTGTGGGTATCGAACGCATCGTGACCGTGCCGCAGCAGAGATGGTTTTGGATCGTGGACTAGAGAATGTAGTATCCCAGGGACTCTGGGGAACGGAAACCGCCTGTCAAGTCGGTCTGTCGGGGGTCGATGACCTAGATAAGTGGCGCGGGGCAGGAACACCCAATCGTGAGGCTGGGAAGCCCGCGCTGTAATCTTTGATTCAGCGTCGGGAGGATGTCACATATGCAAGGATTTTTCAAAATACTACGGCGGATCTGGCAGCGCTTGCGTCGCTGGCTCGGGTTTCCCTTCTGGGGACGCTTCGCACAGGGGAAGCGGCGCGACTCCGACGAGCCACGGCGAGGGGGTTTTAGCCCGAAACCGCCCTCGGTTCCCCTGGCCGATGCCGAATACGAATTTTTGTTTGCGGAATTATTGCAAGGAGTGCGTCGGGGGTGGAGTCGCGCGCAGGTTTTGCAATTTATCCGCGCGGTCGGCTCCGGCCCGATCGCGGCAGGTTGGGTGGCCTGGTTGCGCGGGTTCGGCGATCGCCTGCTGGCGGCCCCGGGAGGGAATCGAGAATTAGCACAACGGGCGATCGCCTTGGGTCGGATGGACTGTCCGCCCTTGGGAACGGTGGCGGCGGAAATCGGGCAGAAATTGCGCGAGGTCTCGGATCGTGCGCCCCGGACTCCCGAGCTATCGGAGCCCTCGGCGATCGCCGATTGCCTCGATAAGGGCCACTGGCAGTTAAATCGCCGTCAATATGCCTCGGCGCTGCTCAGTTTCCAACGGGCGGCCCAATGGGAACCGGATAACCCGGAGGTGGCTTATGGGTTGGGACTGGCGTCGTTGCGCTTGGGGCTGTTCCGACAGGCGATCGAGCAGTTCGATCGCGCCTTGGCAGTCGCTCCCGAAGACCTGGCGGCGATCGCCCATCGGGGATTGGCGTACGATGCCTTAGAGCGGGGGGCGGAGGCGATCGCCGAGTGCGAGCGGGTTCTCGACCTCGACGCGCGATCGGCTCGGGATTGGTGCGCCCGGGGGCGGGTCTTGCTGTACTTGCGCCGTCCCCACGAGGCGATCGCCGCTTACGACCGCGCCCTCGCCCTCGAACCGACCCACGCCCGAGCCTGGTACGAACGGGGCAACGTGCTTTACGACTTGCAAGATTACCCCGGGGCGATCGTCGCCTACGACGAAGCCCTACAGTACCAGCCGGACTACGCCCCCGCCTGGTTGAACCGAGGGGCGGCTTGCGGCAATCTCGGGCATTACCAAGAGGCGATCGCCGCCTTCGATCGCGTCCTCGACTTGCAACCCTACGACTATCACGGCTGGCTCCGTCGCGGTCAAACCTTGCAGCACTTACACAAGTATGCCGAGGCGATCGCCGCCTTCGATCGCGCCTTGCAAATCCGTCCCGACGATCCCCTGGCCTCGCGCTATCGCAACGAGGCCCAAAACCGAGGGCATTCGCGCTAACCCCCCGAGTCGAACCGCCTCAAGCCTCCCGAGTGCGAGCCAAATACTGGCCGACTTGAAAGCGAATATCCTTGAGTTCCGTAATCACCGACCGGGTGACCAACTTGCCCGCTTCGACGACCACTTCCCCCGTAATCGGGTGCAAAAGCGGCTGTTCCGTGCGCCGACCAATCAGCGCCTCCACATCTTCGATCGCGTCGAGATACATCCCCGCAGGCACTTCGACCACGATCCCTTCCCCGAGCACCCGAGACTGACAGGCGAGACGGGAACTCGGTTTCGCCGTCGTAATCAACTCCAACGTGCGCTGTTCCCGCCTGCCCATCTTAGACAAACTATCCATCCCCTGCTTGATATAAACGTGGCAAGTCGCGCACATGCCCCGACCGCCGCATTCTTTTAAAACATGCAGGTCTTCTGCCAATAATGCCGATAACAGATTGCTGTTCGTTTGAACTTCCGTATCTTGGGCGATCGGTTCTAATCTGACAATTTTAACCATGTCGAATTATTGCAACTGTGAATGAAAGCGCGGACAGACCGAGACGGTTCCCG
Source organism: Oxynema mangrovii CENA135 (assembly GCF_016632315.1). Lineage (NCBI taxonomy): Bacteria > Bacillati > Cyanobacteriota > Cyanophyceae > Oscillatoriales > Oscillatoriaceae > Oxynema > Oxynema mangrovii. The sequence goes on from NZ_JAEOXH010000001.1 coordinate 1,844,546, forward strand.
CCATCCTATTTTGGCATTGGCGAGCGGTTCGTTCGGCCAGCGTCCCTCAAGGAGAAAGAAGGATCGCGCCACAACATCCCCAGCCGTCGCCTGGGGATTTAGCATGGAAGGGGGAACTCGCCGGATCGTTCTCCTCCGCCTATCCCCAATTCCCCTGTTAATGCCCATCCCTTCGATGAACGCCAAAACCCCCGACCGATCGCGCGCCGCCTTACAACCCCTGCAACGCCAACTTCCCAAATACCGCATTTTAGAACGAGTTGGCTCCGGTCAATTCGGTACGGTTTTTTGCGCGATCGAGCGCAAAACCGGGCGACTGGTCGCCCTCAAAGAACTCACCCACCGACGGCTTTCGACCAGCCAATTTTTACGAGAACTCGGGTTCCTCCTCACCCTGCAACACCCGCATATCGTCACCTGTCGCGCTTTAGAAAACACCCCGACCGCCCGCTATTTAGTCATGGACTATTGCGAAGGCGGCACCTTACGCAACCTGCTGCAGCGCGATCGCAGCTTGACCCTCGCCGAAGGACTCGATGCGATCCGCGCCGTACTCGACGGCTTGGATTTAGCCCACCGTCGCGGGATCGTCCACTGCGACCTCAAACCGGAAAATATCCTGCTCTCCCTGTCTCCCCAGGGATGGAAACCGAAACTGTCCGATTTCGGGATTGCCCGCCGCCTGTCGGAACTGAGCCGAGCCAAAAGTGCCAACGACGAAACCGCCGACGCGATCGGCGCCCCCGCCTATACCGCTCCCGAGGGCTTTTTGGGACTGTACGCCCCGGCGGCGGATATTTATTCCGTGGGCATTTTACTGTTTGAATTACTATTTGGCTGCCGTCCCTTCGGCGGTTCGCCGGGTCAGTTGATGTGGGCCCATTTAAACCGACCCCTGGAGATCCCCACCCCCGTGCCGGAACCTCTCGAAACCGTGGTGCGCAAAGCCCTCGCCAAACTGCCCGCCCGCCGCTACAACAGCGCCGCCGAGATGGCCGAGGCGATCGCCCGTTGCCAAGGGGATCCGACCGTGGCCCAGTGGCGCGATCGCCGCTTACCCCTCGCGGAACCGGAGACGGAGCGAGACCCTCGAAGCCCCGAGCCGACGGCATTCGTCGAACGGGTCAGCCGCCAACAGGCGATCGTCGTCCCCAGTTACCTCGTCGGTAGCGAAGGCTTTCTCTACGGCGCGGCGGGCGATCGCTTCTACGTGTGGGACGCCGACGGCGAGATCGACGCCCTCAAAGGGAATCGTCCGATTACGGGCTTATGTCCGCTTCCCGGCGGTTGCGCGATCGCCACCGGAGGGCAATTGAGCTGGTTCGATCGCGATCGCGACCTGCTCGACGTTCTAATCGACGGCGATCGCGATTTTCGGATGGCTGCCGACCCCACGGGCCAGACCCTGGCGATCGCCATTGGCGGAACCCTCAACTTTTATCCCGTCGCCGCTTTAACGGGGACTCGCCGACCCCCGGTCCCCCACCATCAAACCCCACTGCCGACCCAAAAACTGCCGCAGATCCTCGCCCTCGATCGCCGTCACTGGCTCTTGGTCTGGTGCAAATCGACCCCGGAGGCGTGCCAAACAGTTTTCCAGCTCTACAGCCGCAGTGCCAAACTCCTCGGCAGTTTCCGCGTTCCCCTCGCCTTCGAGCGGTTGTGGCCGACGGGGGAACCCGACCGCCAAGACCGAGGGGCCGCCCGTTTTCTGTTCGGCGGCGAACGCACCTTACTCGGGTTGAGTGCCCATCCGGGGGCTGCGTGGCGGTTGCAACTGATGCCCCCCCAACTCGAAATCCTGCCCCTGTGCGAACAGCCCCTCGCGGCGATCGGGGTGTCGGGGGGCTGGGTGGTGGCCCTAGGGGAGCGCGGCGAGATCGGTTGGCTCGACGATCGCGGCCATTTGCACCGACAATGCACCTGGGAACCTGCGACCGCGACCCCGAGCGAACGGTCGCGGGTACGAATGGCGCCTTGGGGCGATCGCGGCTTCGCCCTTTCGACCCCCACCCCTTCCGGCGCCGAGCTTTCTTTTTTCCAAACCCGTTTGAGCAATATCGAATGAGCGAAGTGCAAACTCCCTTGAATTGGACCGATTCTCGTCCCGATCTGGCGGCCATCGGTCAGGCGATTCTCAAGCTCGACCCTCGGGCGATCGAAACGCCGCCAACCGGGGCGAGTTCCGTTCCCGACATCGTTGTCGAACGGATGCACGGTCTGACCGATTGGGTGGCTCAGGTGCGATCGCCCGCACGGGGATGGCCCTCGGACGTACCGCCGACGCCGGAAAATTTAGCCCCTTACGCCCTCGAAGAAGCTTACGACGTTTTAGAAGCCCTCAAAACCGCCCCGTTCGGTCGCCCCGGGCCTTCCCCTAGCGTTGACCGTAGGGGCGGTGCGCGCACCGCCCCTACGATCGCCCCCGGCCCGATTGCCGTCCACGACTTACTTTCGCGCTTGTTGTGGCTCGTCTTGGGCAGTGCGGAACCCCTGGTCGCCTGGTTGGGGGGCGTTCCCGCCCGTCTGGCGGCGGATCCGCGTCGGGAAGCGGTCGGCACCGCCCGGGTGGTGGTGGGCTTGGAAGTGCGCAGCGAGGCGGGGACGTGCTATTGCGACTTGACGGGCGATCGCCCCTTTGCCTCCCAAACTACTCCCTGTACCTTGTCGGATTTGAGCGCGACCTTACACTCCGAGGGAATTGCAGGCGGACAGCGTCCGTTCGCCGTCGGCGACCTGCTCGATCGCCTCCGGCGGGCGATCGTCTCCCACGCGCGCGAACTCGCCCCGTTGTTCGAGCCGACGTCAGTGGAACTGTTCGCACCCGGGGGACGGTGGCACTCCGGACAGGTTCGACTTTACCTACAAGTCGAGTTTATCTCTCACGATCCGGTGGCAGAAAACGACGAGTGTCGGTCTCCCCTGCACGAACTGGCGATCGCCCCTGTATCTCCAGAGCAGATCGACACCGACCGCCCCCTCCGACAAGCGACTTTGCAACGGTTCTCACCGTTACTGCGCGAATTGGGACACAGCGCCACGACGGATCCCAACCCGTTCGATCCGGCCCCGGATTCGCCCCTGTGTCAGGTCGTCGCGATTGCCTCCCAACTGGCAGACTGTAGCGAAAATCAATTGCCCGGCGCCTTTTCGGTGTCGAAGGGGCAGCCGATTCCTCTGGACGATTTCGTGCGGCGCCTGTTTTGGCAGTGTCTCGCCGGAGCGTATGAAATGATGCAATTGCTCACGGGAATTCAAGGGCGGGTTTTGCAACCGGAGCGATCGTGGCAAACGGGTACTTTGCGGTTGGTGGGGCTGCTGCGGATCGAGGCGCCGGGTTCGTCTTGGGAGGTGGATTTGGCGACGGGGGAAGTGGTGGGAAGCGGCGATCGCCCGGCGTCTGGCCAGGACAATCGCGTGGCTCCGAAATCGGCTATTGACGCCGACGAGTGCGACTGGTGCCGTCAGCCGATTTTAACTGAGGTGTTGCTGTCGCGGGCGATCGCCCGGGTGCGCGCGCGATCGCTCCAGATGACCGTTCTCGAACGGGCTTTATTTGCGGGCGATCCTTTTCCCATTCACCTGCACCGACCGGACCGACAGCACGAATCGAGTGCGCTCGAATTGCGTTTCGTTTTGGAATTGTTGCCCTGATTGCCTCGAAGGCGATTCTGTTTGACCTTTACCGACCCCAGTTCAATGTACGTTTACGCTTTTGTCTACCATCGCGGTCTCGATTTAGAGTTTCCCGTAGGAATCGCGCGTCCGGTGCGTTTGGTGGTGGGCGATCGCCTCGCTGCGGTGGTCGAACCCGACGTGGCGATCGACGAATTGCAAGCCGACGACGAACGGCTGATGCACGCGGTTTTAGCTCACGATCGCGTCATTTGCGACATCAACCGCCAAACCGATGCTTTGTTACCCCTGCGGTTTGGTACTTTGTTTCCTTCGGAACGGACCTTGCGCGCTCATTTAAAGGGGCGCGATCGCGAATACGGCGCTAAACTAGACCGACTCGCCGGAAAAGCCGAATATACGCTCAAATTCACTCCCGGCGACCCTCCCGAGGAGTCGGCGACTTCTCGACTCAAGGGCAAAGATTATTTATTGGCGAAAAAGCAGCGCTATCGAGAACGACAATGGTTTCAAAGGGAACAAAAGCGGGAATGGGAGGAGATTCGAGCCACGATCTCGACCCTTTATCCCGAGGCGATCGTCGCCGAAGCGCAAGAGAACACCCAGCGTCTCCACTTGCTCGCCCCCTATCCCAACGAGACCTTGTACCAGATTCACTTCCCCGCATGGCAGCAGGCTTGTCCCCGATGGCAAATCCAGCTTGACGGTCCGTTACCCGTTTATCACTTTGCATAATTCCGCCGGAAACGAGGGAATCGGAGCCGTGCACCAGCCTGTGGGACGGGCAAGATGGCCGCCACTCCATAGACCCGAAGCCGATCGCCGTTCTCAAAAATCATGACGGCGATCGCGGCGAGATCGACGAGAGTCCCCTGTGCTTACAGGCGAAATTTCCCTCGCTTCATCTAAATATTAAAAATTACATCAATAACTTGCTAAGTTCTTAAAAAATCTATGAAAATAAAACTATAAAATTGTCCGTAGCTTTTCCAATCCCGATTCTATGGAAGCAATTAATTCCACACTTGCCGAACTGATTGTTGAAAGTGAAGGTCGCTATTTAACCAGCGCCGAATTGCAGCCGATCGAGCGATATTTGCAAACCTTCACCGAACGCTTTAAAACCTACGAGATTTTACAGGCCAAAGCCGAACCCCTCGTGCGTCATGCGTTGAAAAAATTTGCGACCTTGCACCCGGACGTCATGCAAAAGCACGCCAAGCGTTGTCATTACGACATGAGCCAGGTGCTGCGCTATATCGCCTTGGCGATTTTGCGTGACGATCCTCGATTCTTCAACGATTCGATGGTGTTGTGGGAAACGAATATCCTGACCGCCTACCACCGACAAAATTCGTGTTTGGTGGCTTATCGGTGTTTGAAAGAGACCGTAGAGACCTACTTACCGCCGCAAGCGTTAAAATACATCGAACCCTATTTAGAAATGATGTTCCAGGCGCTCGATTTGCCACCGAAGTTAATGGCGACGGTGCAGAAAAGTGCGGTGGGCTTGTAGAAAGAATTCCCCGTTGAAAGGTTTGATTTGAGTCAAGGGTGCAAATACGGAAATTTTAGAGATGGCCATGCGATCGCCACCGAATTTTTACTAGAGAGGAAACCCGACGATGACTTTACACCAACCCGTAACCATGACTGCGAAGACCTCGACGGAAGAACGCAGCTTAATCCTCAAACAAATTTACGAACAAGTGCTAGAACGGCAACCTTACGCTTCGGAACGCCGAGAACTAGCGGCCCTAGAAAAACCGTTCGTCAAAGGAAAAATGGGGATTCGGCATTTCCTCAAAAATTTGGGAGTGTCCCCAGTCTATTTGGCAGCCTTCTACGAAAAAAGCTCGAACGTCAAATTTATTGAAAACTGCTTCAAACATTTTCTAGGACGGGTTCCCCACAACGAGCGAGAAATTCGGGCGTGCGACGATTTGTTATTGCGTAAAGGGGTTGGCGCGATGGTCTCGGCCCTGATCGATTCCGACGAATACCGGAAAACCTTTGGGTCTTATACGGTTCCGTACTGGCATCCGCGCCATTACGAATCTCCCAACGACTATTTAGAAAATCAATTTGTAGAGAGCGAACGGGCGGGCGATCGCGGTTGGGCCTTACCGACCCTGTACTGGCACGAACTACATCTCGACTGTAGCGGGGGTCGTTGTCGTCCGGCGTGGGTGCCGTCGTCCCGAGTCAGGAATGCGTAGGAGCGATCGCCCTTGACGGTCACCTGGTTTGAGCGATCTGATAGCCCGCCCGTGCGGGCTTTGTTTGTTGGCGGGGGAGAGGGCGCTCCTCCTGTAGAGTCGCCGTGGGAACGCCGATGTTAAAGACATCTGGGGTCGAGAGCGAGGCAATCGAGTAGAGATTGGCTGTTTCTCCTGAAAGAGGCGGGCGAACCCCGGTAAAGTATCCAAAAAGTTCATCTACCCCCTTGAAACCATGCCCGAGCTTGTCCTGACTTCCCTAGCCCGATCCTTCTCCTCAGAGGGGAACGCGAGCGATCGCGCGAGCGGCTGCGGGTCATCTAGCCCGCCTCAACCCCTAGAGATCGAAAACAGGTCGTCTGCTGCGCTACAGCCATCCTCCCAAAGCGTGAAGCACAATAGTAATAGTCGGGCAGGGGGGTTTGACGGTCGAGAGACCCGGATCGCGGGTGCATCCCCTCCGACGGACGCCTCACCGGGGAGCGATCGCCGCCGTGTAGGCTCTGCGAACATAGGAACGGAGGCGATCGATCGGATGCGCCGACAGACGAGACCGCAGCGAACCGAACCGACGACCTGTCGTCATCGTCATTAAAGTCTCGATGTCACCGGGACAGAGCTTCGGCTAACAGAGCGCCGGGGAATGCTGACCGATGCTACCGCGATCGTGGATGATAAAACTATAGACTCTCGTCTTCGCGACCCGTATGGAAACATTCTCCGGGTGCAATACCAAAGATCGCGACCCCAGGACTGACACCGACCACCAATCCGGCGATTCCCATCTACAACAGGGTGTTTTGGCCAAGCTAACCGTAATACTAGCTTGACGTGATGGTCGGTGCGACGGACAGAATCACTCGACCCTCGCAAACAGGTCAACAAGCCAAAGCTTGGGACAAGCTGCGATCTTGAGGCGACGATACAAGCTAAGTTTTTCGACGAACTGGCGCGATGGCGAAAGCGTAGCAGCACGCCGCAATGTTGCGGTCGTTCGCGAAGCGTCTCTTCGGGAGAATCGCGGATATTCGCCCTGACGATTGACTTATTTTAGGAACAGATCAAGCCGATTATGATGACTCTTTCAGGCTATACCCTCATTGAAAAACTGCATGAGGGGGCAAATACAGTCGTCTACCGCGCTCGTCGGGAGCGCGATCGCACGAGCGCGATCTTAAAAATCCTCAAAGTCGAATATCCGAGTGCGAACGAGATCGAGCGGCTCGATCGCGAATTTGAAATTGCCCGTCAGTTAAACATCCCGGGCATCGTATCCACTTACGGCATCGAGCGATTTGAAAACAATAAAGTCGCCTTAGTGCTCGAAGACTTCGGCGGTCAATCCCTGGGAAGTTACCTCGAAACCCATTCCCTCACTTTAGTCGAATTCTTAAGACTCGCCATCCAGTTAGCCGACATTCTCGGAACCATTCACGATCGCCGCATCATTCACCGAGATATCCATCCGTTCAATATTATAATTAACCCCCTCAACTTACAAGTCAAAATCACCGATTTTGGCATTTCCCTGCAACAACCGCGCCACCCCAACAACGCCGTCGAAGGCACCTTACCCTACATGTCCCCGGAACAAACCGGGCGCACGAATCGGGTCATCGACTATCGCACCGACTTTTATTCCCTCGGGGTGACCTTATACCAAATGCTGGCCAAGCAACTACCCTTTCAAGGGAACGACGCCACAGAAATCATTCACGCCCATTTAGCCAAAACCCCGCCCCCTCTGAGTGAAATCGATCCGGAGATCCCGCCGACCCTGAGCAAAATCATCGATAAACTGCTCGCCAAAAATCCCGAAGATCGCTATCAAAGCGCTTACGGCTTAAAAGCGGACTTTCAACGGTGTTTGGAACGGTGGTTGTCCGTCGGACAGATCCCCAACTTTCCCCTGGCGCAAAAAGATCTCTCGAGTCAGTTAGTCATTCCGGACAAACTGTACGGACGCGAAGCCGAACAGAGCCAATTATTAAAAGCCTTCCGACAAATCAACACCAGTCAAGGCGATCGCCCCGAGACCCTTGGGGGACGGCTGATTCTGATTTCCGGCTATTCCGGAATTGGCAAATCGAGCTTAGTCTACACCCTGCGATCCACCGCGATCGAAGAATTCGGACGGTTTATTTCCGGTAAATGCGATCCGGCGAAAGCGCAAATTCCCTATGCCTGTTTTATCGAAGCCTTCCAAGATGCGATCCGGCAAATTCTGACCGAAAGCGACGCCCAAATCGAACAATGGCGCGAGAAAATGCTGGCCGAAATCGGGAGGAACGGTATCGGCGTTCTCGTCGAAGTCCTGCCGGACTTGGAAGTGATCGTCACGGAAGCGGCACCGACGGCGACCCTACCCCCGGCGGAATCGCAAAATCGCTTAAATTTGCTGTTTCAAAAGTTTTTGGGAGTTTTGGCGACGCCCGAACAGCCCCTGGTCTTATTTTTAGACGATTTGCACGCTTGCGATGCGGCTTCGTTAAAACTGCTCCACGCGATCGCCTCGCGACGAGATCCCCAATCCTTGCTCGTCATCGGTGCCTATCGAGAAGGGGAAAGCGACAACCCGCCGGACGGTGCCATTCACACCTTATTAGAACTGGTCGAAGATCTCAGAGGCAGTGGACGCCGGGTAGGCACCATCGCCCTGCAACCGCTCGATCCGACCACCCTCAATCAACTGATTGCCGAAAGCTTGTGCTGTCCGCCGAGGCGATCGCGACCCCTCGCCGATTTAATTTACCAAAAAACCCACGGCAATCCCTTTTTCGTGCGGATGTTGCTCGAAGCCCTCGCCCAAGAAAACCGCCTGGTTTGCAATCTCAGTTCGGGATATTGGGAATGGAATCTCGACGAAATCCGGCAGATGGAAATTGCCGATAACGTGGTCGATTTGGCGATCGCCAAAATCCAACAACTCTCGGAAAACGCCCAAGAGGTTCTCAAATTAGCAGCTTGTATCGGCAATATTTTTTATTTAGATATCCTCGCCATCCTCCACGAAAAATCCCTATCGGCGACGGCTGCCGAACTCAAAGAAGCCCTCGATCGCGGCTTGATCGTCCCCTTAGACAATACCTACAAAATCCCCTTAGTCTTCGGCGAAGTCGAACCCGTCGCCTTACCCGTAGACGACCTGATCGTTTCTTACAAATTCTTGCACGATCGCGTCCAACAAGCGGCCTACTCCTTGATTTCCGGCGATCGCAAACAAGCGATTCATCTCAAAGTCGGCCAACAACTGCTCAAACATACGCGACCGGAAGACCGCGAAGACAAAATCTTTGAAATCGTCAACCATCTCAATATCGGACGCGACCTGCTGCAAGCGCGCGGCGAACAATATAAAATTGCCAAACTCAATTTAATTGCCGCCCAAAAAGCGAAAGCCTCCCTCGCTTACGAAAGCGCCCTCAACTACCTCGAAACCGCCCGTCCGATCTTACTGCCCGACAGTTGGGAAACCCATTACGAATTAACCTTAACAATCTATACCGAACTGGTCGATGTCACCTTTTTAACCGGAGATTACGATCGCAGCCAACGCTTGGCCGCCATTGTCGCCGAACGGGGCACAACGATTTTAGATCGGGTTTCCGTGTACGAAAAACAAATAAAAATTGATATTTACCTCGGGCGTCCGCAACAGGCGATCGCCACCGGAGTCGGCATTTTGAAAAAACTGGGGATTCCCGCGATCGAACAGGCGCATCCGTGGCGGATTCACTGGGAAATTTTACGCACTCAATGGCAACTGCGCGGCAAAACCGCCGACGAACTCGCCGCTTGGCCGACGATGAGCGATCCTTACAAACGGGCCGCCATGCAAATTTTAGCCGCGCTGACCCCCGCCGCCTACATCGCCAACCCGCAACGGCTGAAACTGACCGTCGTGCAGATGGTCAACTTGTGTACTCGCTACGGAAATAACGCGCTTTCCGCATTTGCCTTTGCGTTTTACGGGATTTTACTGCAGAGTTACCGCTTCGATCTCGACGGGGGCGATCGGGCCGGAGACTTGGCGTTGCAGTTGCTCGATCGCTTCGACGCCAACTTACTCAAAGCCAAAGTCACCGATTTAGTCTACGCCCATATCAAACCGTACAAACTGCATTTGCGAGAAACTGTCGAACCGTTACGGGCGGGGATCGAAAGCGGTTTAGAAACCGGGGATCTGGAATGGGCTTGTTATGCGGCCCTACATTATTGCACCCACAAATTCTTTCTCGGGGAAGCCTTAGAAACGGTAGAGCGCGAATATAACAAATACATCGTTTTGATGGAAAACCTCAAACAAGAGGTGCCGATCCCGACGGCGAAAATTTGGCGGCAGGTGGTTTTACAGTTGTTGGGTCAAGGGGGTTCTTCTGCGGGGGAGGGTTGGGAAATGGCGCGGGGGTCGCAAGCGCACGGGAGCCGATCGCAGTTCGCCTTATCGGCGGCTAAAACCTTTTTAGGGTATTTATTCGGCGATTATCAAGGGGCCGTGCGTCAAGGACGACTCGCCGTGAAATTGCAATCGAACGCGATCGCGGCGATCGGCAGCAGCGAACATCAGTTTTACCATTGTTTGGCGAAATTAGCCCTCTATCCGAGGCTGTCGCGATGGGAGCAATGGCGCTTGTGGTTGGAGATCCGCAGCGATCGCCGCAAATTGAAGCGCTGGGCCGAGTTCGGTCCGTCGAATTTCCGACATAAATGGGATCTGGTCGAGGCGGAAATGGCGGCAGTACGCGGGCGGACCGTGCGGGCGATGCAATATTACGATCGCGCGATCTCCGGGGCGAGAACCTTGGGTTACGTCCACGAAGAGGCGATCGCCTGCGAACGGGCCGCCCAATTTTATCTGAGTTTGGGACGGGAAAAAATTGCCACGACCTATCTGAGCGAAGCCTATCGGGCTTATTCGCGCTGGGGGGCCAAGAAAAAACTGAAAATTCTGCAAGAAAACTACGCCCATTTCATCAGCCATTTGAGCGGCGAAGCCCCCAGTCCCGGGCTGACGACGATGACGATTTCGACCACGACGGGAACCCAAACCGGACTGCTCGACTTGACCGCCTTTGTCAAAGCGTCCCAGGCGATCGACAGCGAAATTGTCCTCGACGATTTGCTCGCCAAACTGATCCAAATTGTCATGGAAAATGCGGGGGCGCAAATTAGTTGTTTGCTCTTAGCGCAAGACGAACGCTTTTATATCGAGGCGATCGCCCAAGTCGAACCCCATCGGGTCGAGATCGGACAACATATTCCCTTGGAAACCAGCGATCGCCTGCCGATGGGGATCGTTCACTACGTGATTCGCACCCGGGAGGCGATCGTCCTCGACGATGCGGCCCGTCACGGCTTATTTACCAGCGACGATTATTTGGTCAAACAGCAATCGAAATCGATTTTATGTACGCCGATCGTCCATCAAGGGAAATTGAGCGGCATTCTCTATTTAGAAAATAATTTGACGAGCGGGGCGTTTACGCCGCAACATTTGGAAGTGTTAAAATTGCTCTCTTCCCAGGCGGCGATCGCGATCGAAAATGCTCGCTTGTACACCAACTTGCTGCAATCGTCCCAACAGTTAGAAACCCAAAACGAAGCGTTAGAACGCCTCGATCGCCTCAAAGACGAATTTCTCGCCAATACCTCCGAACAGTTGAGTACCCCGCTTAACGGGGCGATCGGCATTGCCGAATCGATGCTCGACGGCGCCACCGGAGAACTCACCCCCCAACAGCGCGCCAACCTCGCCTTAATCGTCTCCAGTGGTCGCAATTTGGTGCAGCTCGTCAACGACTTGCTCGACTTTGCCAAACTCAAACATAAGAATTTAGAACTCGATCTCAAACCCGTCGGAATGCGAGAAATCGCCGATATCGTGCTGAGTGCGTGTCATTCGCTCCTCGGGAATAAACCCCTGGAATTGGTCAACGCGATCGACCCGAACGCGCCGACGGTGGAGGGAGACGAAAATCGGATCCAGCAGATCTTGCATAACTTAGTCGAAAACGGGATTAAGTTTAGCGATGCGGGACGCTTGGAGATCGGCGCCCGTGCGATCGAAGGGCAATCCGGCGTGCGTCCGCAGTTGGTCATTACCGTCAGCGATACCGGAATTGGCATTCCCGAGGAGCGTTTGGCCCGGGTGTTCGATTCCTTCGAGAAAGTCGATCGCTCCGTCAACGGCGATTACAACGGAACCGGGTTGGGGTTGGCGATTAGCAAACAACTGGTCGAACTGCACGGGGGACGGATTTGGGCCGAGTCCGAAGTCGGGGTGGGGTCGCGTTTTAGCTTCACCTTGCCGATTTCGCCGAGTCAAAACGCGATCGCCTCGGGCCCGTCGGTTCCCTTGGCGACCCGCATCGGCGAGATCTCCGCTTCCGAATTACCCGTGACGATGGCGAACCCGGAGGATATCCCGATGACGCCATTTTGCAACGAGCCGCGATCGCGCAGCAGTACGGACTTCCACATTTTGATCGTAGACGACGAACCGATCGACGTGCAGGTGCTGGTCAACTACCTATCCCTCGAAAATTATTCCCTGACGACGGCCAATAATGGCCTGGAAGCCCTCGAAGCTCTCGAACATGGCTTGCGTCCCGATTTGATCTTGCTCGACGTGATGATGCCACGCATGACGGGCTATGAAGTTTGTCAGAAAATCCGCGAAAATTTTCCGGCAAACGAGTTACCCGTGGTCTTGTTGACGTCGCGCACTCAAGCTTCCGATATGACCGAAGCGTTCGGGTCGGGGGCGAACGATTATCTGACGAAACCGATTTCTAAAAAAGAATTGCTCGCGCGCATTAAAATGCACTTGCAATTGTCAAAAATTAACTTGGCTTACGCCCGGTTCGTCCCTCGCGAGTTTCTGCAATTTCTCGGTTATGAAAGTATTGTAGACGTGCAGCTCGGCGACCAAGTACAGAAGGAAATGACGATTTTATTTTCCGATATTCGTTCGTTTACGACGCTGTCGGAGGGGATGTCGCCGCGCGAGAATTTTAATTTTCTCAATTCTTATTTAAGTCGCGTCGGTCCGGTGATTAGAAATCATAATGGCTTTATCGATAAATATATTGGCGATGCGGTCATGGCCCTGTTTCCGGAGTCGGCGGAAGATGCGATGCAAGCGGCGATCGACATGCAAAAACAGGTGGCAATTTATAACGTTCACCGTCAGAAAAGTGGTTACGTTCCGGTGGCGATCGGGATCGGTTTGCATACGGGTAGCTTGATGTTGGGGACGATTGGCGAGGAACAGCGCATGGAAAGTACGGTGATTTCCGATGCGGTGAATTTGGCCTCTCGGATGGAAGGGTTGACGAAAATTTACGGCGCTTCGGTGGTGATTAGCGGTCAAACTTTGATTCATTTGGAAGATCCGACGAAGTACAATTACCGCTTTTTGGGCAAAGTCCAGGTGAAGGGTAAAAAAGATTCGGTGGCGGTGTTTGAGGTTCTCGATTGTTATTCTCCCAATACGATCGAAATGAAGTTAGAAAGTCGTACGAAGTTCGAACGCGCAATTTTACTGTACCAAGGGGAGAAGTTTGCAGAAGCGAATCAGTTATTCAAGAAGGTGTTAGAAGCAGACGAAACCGATCGCGCTGCCAAGTTTTATGTGGATCGCTGCGAATATTTCTTGAGACATGGTATTTCTCAAGTTTGGGAAGGAATTGAGGCGTGGAATGAAAAGCTCTAGGATTTTAGATTTTAGATTCTAGATTTTAGATTTGAGAGGGAATATAGCACTCCTCAATCGGTTGTAAAATTCATGGGTTTTAGGGACACGGCATTGTCGTGTCCTTACAGGCGATCCATCTCCATCGAGGGTTTAGCAAAATGTTATGACTGAAAAAGTCGGCCTCTAATTTTCATAGAGGATTGTAAAATTTTCAATTTCGGGAGGGAATCGGGGGTGTTTTGTTCTTGGAACAAATACGATCGCCCGACTGGAGGATTGTTATAATAAAGTCATAGAGTTATCGCCAATTCTATTCATTTTCGGGAATATAAAAAAGCGAGAAAGGCGATCGCGAATCTCTCCAATTGAAAGAAAGTCCGGCTTGACGATCGCCTGTGGAGATGGGGGAGTGCGATCGGGAGTGCAATAGCCGGAAAGTGAGTATTTCTTAAAAAGATTTAAATCAATCCGGGTCGAGCGATGGCGCCGAAGAAAACATCGGATCTTGTCTGTTATTCGGTAATGGGGAGTGAATTCGCGGTCATGCATTTTGGAAACTGGCACAGGCGATCGCCCCATTTGAGGAAAGGAAAGAGAAGATGCAAACAGGGATTGTAACTGACGGCTCGAGTTGTCGTTGGCAGCAGAATAAAATTGCATCAATTTTAAGGGAAAAAGTCGCGATCGTCACGAGATCGCTAAAACTTCAAAAAAATGCGAACATCTTTTACGCGATCGATATAAACCGATGCGATAACTCTCCCGAAAGATCGCCAAGGAACTCGAAATAGTAAATACAACGAAGAATGCGGATCGTGAATAGATATTTACCGTTCCCCTACAGCATTCAAGGAGAGTTTTGACTGTGGATAAGATTTGGATTGTTGCATTAGTGACCTTACCGATATTCAGTTGGGGGATTCCCAGCACGCTGGCGAGTTCTTTTGACCCCAATCCTCTAGCGAACGAGTCGATGTCGTCGATCCGGCAAAGATTATCTTCCGTAAAGAAAACACCTGCGTGGAATTTACCCAAACCGACCTTGCAACAAGCGAGGGGAGAAACGGAAGATGAAGAGTGTAAATTATTAGGAATTTGTGACGACGGATTGCAAGGATTGTCTAACTTGCAGGAAAGAAACGATCGCCGCACGAGCGTGGATAATTTCTTTAACCGCTAAAGCAATTGACAAGCGGGGTGGTGGAGTGCGTTGGGTGCAACCGTCAATCCCTGCTCCCGTGAAGGATTGCCGAATCATCGACCGTCCGAAGGCGGACTCGCGACCGTCCGACCGGACGGTCAATTTGCCGATGGCGGATCGGGTTGAAATTAGTCCGGATGAAGTTATTTTTCTACGGAATGATTTGAAACCAGCCCGGAGTTCGTCCGGAGACAACGGCGATGAAATTCGATTTACAGCGCTTTTACCAAGCGTGCAATCCGAGTAAAACGTTAGTATTCGGTAATGCTGAAGATGCCCAGTATTACATCGATTTTGCGTCGGTACGCGGCGGTAAAACGATCGCCGAACTGGGGCGGACGATCGCGCGACTGTCGCCGGACGAACCGACCTGTCAACTGTTTACGGGACATATCGGTTGCGGGAAATCGACGGAATTATTGCGCCTGAAAGCGGACTTAGAAGCGCAAGGGTTTGAGGCGATTTATTTCGAGTCGTCGCAAGACTTAGAGATGGCGGATGTAGACATTTGCGATATCTTGTTGGCGATCGCCCGTCAGGTCAGCGAGACATTAGAAGAGCAGGGGATCGAGCTCCCGGCCCCTTACTGCCGCAAACTGCTGGTAGAAGCGGGAATGACGCTGCATTTGGGCATGAATTGGGGGGAGATCGCGGGGTTGGGGGAGGCGATCGCGCGGCTGACGACTCACGCGAAAGAAAGCCCGAAGGTGCGCGCTCAGTTACGACAATATCTCGAACCGCGTACCAGCAGTATTTTAGACGCGATCGATAACGAAATTCTCTTGCCCGGGATCGCCCAATTAAAAGCGCGGGGAAAACGAGGGCTGGTGGCGATCGTGGACAATCTCGATCGCGTGGACAATCGCACTTTACCGTCCGGGCGATCGCAACCGGAATATTTATTTGTGGATCGCGGCGAACAGTTGCGAAAACTCAAGTGCCACCTGGTTTACACCATTCCGTTGTCTTTAATGTTCTCCCACGATTGCGAAGCGCTCAAAAGTCGCTTGGGTGCGGGAGTCGCTCCTAAAGTGCTGCCGATGGTTCCGGTGCGCTTGAAAACGGGGGAAGACTGTGGGGAAGGAATGGACTTGTTGCGCGAGGCGATCGTGGTGCGCGCCTTTCCCGAAGTCCCTCCCTCGGAGCGGTTGGAGCTCGTCGGCGAGTTGTTCGAGCGACCGGAAAGCCTCGATCGCCTCTGTCGGATCAGTGGCGGACACATTCGCAACTTACTCGGGTTGGTGTATCGTTGCTTGCAACAAGAAGATCCGCCCTTTACTCCGGAAGCGGTGGAAACGGCGATTCAAGAACGGCGCGACGATCTGATTTTGGCGTTGAGCGCCGCCGATTGGAAACGATTGCGAGAAGTGGCTAAAACTAAAAATATCCGAGGGGAAGCTCGCGACCAATTGCTGTTACGCAGTATGTTTGTATTTGAGTATCGAGATGCCCGCGCCGGACGCTGGTTCGATATCAATCCGATGCTGGCGGAAACTAAAGCTTTGCTCGACGATCCGAACACGATTGCTACTGTGTAAATGCCTTTTTGAACCCGTCACCTCGATAGGGGGTGCTGACTGATGAGCCAAACTGAAGATGCCGCCGTCCACAACGAGGAAGTCCTGCGGCGGATGTTGCGGGCGATCGCCTTATCTCAAGGGCAATTTTCCCTGATGTTGGTTCGTTGTAATTTTAAGCGGTTGCGGGAACGAACTTTAGCTCAATTGCGCGATCGCGTCGAGGGGACGATTCAAGAATTAAGTTTATCCTCGTCGGTTCCCTCGGTGTTCGCGACGATCGCGGAGGCGATCGGCGATCGCCCTCCTGCAGCGTTGATGATTTGCGGTTGGGAACGGATCGAGGGTTTGGATCTGCTCTTCTCGGTGATGAATAACATGCGCGAGGAGTTCAGACAGCATTTCCACTTTCCGATTTTCGTCTGGGGTGACGAGACGGTTTTGCGCGGCTTCTTGCGCGGGGCGCCGGATTTTGCCAGTTGGGCGACGAGTACCCACTTACAGCTTGCGACGGCGGAGGCGATCGCCGAATTGAGGGCGGCGAGTGAGGAGGTCTTGAGGGCGGCGATCGATCCGCATACGGCCCAATTCGTTACGAATTGCGAGATTTTAGGCTGTCGTCGGGCGATGGAGTTGGAATGGCTCAAAAAAGAACTCGACAAGCGGGGGATCGCACTCGATCGCGATTTGGAGGCGAACTTGCATTTCGTCCTCGGTCGTGACGAGTACGGGCGCGATCGCGTGGCGGAGGCGATCGCCCATTACCGCGAAAGTTTGCAACTCTGGGAGCAATACGAACCCCCAAAGGATGCAGAAGGCTCTTCTCTCTGGAATTTGGAACAGCCGCCGATCGCCGCCGATCCGTCCGCCGTCGCCTGGGAAACACTCAACCCCTCGCCGACTCTCGTGACTCAGGCGATCGTTCACTTGCACCTCGGCTTATGTTATCGCCGCCAAGCCGATCTCGACCGCCCTCACGAACGGGAACACTTGCAGCGCGCCCGCCAAGCGGTCGAAGCTTGCATGGAATTGCTCGAATTGGCGCGGCGTCCGGACTTGATGGCGGAGTTTATTGCCCAAGAGGGGGAAATTTTGCGGCGGTTGCAAGATTGGCCCGCGTTAGCCAGGTTAGCCAAACAGGCGATCCGCCTCGATCGCAATTGGGGAAAAGCCCATCAGCTCGCCCAGGATTACGGCTTTTTGGCGGAAGTGGCTTTACAAAAGCAAAAATGGTCCGACGCGCGCAAATATGCCCAAAAAGCCCTCGCTCTGTTGACTCAAACCCCCCTGTCGATCCCCCAACACGAAAGCTTGTACCTGTTGCTGCTGGCGAAAGCTGAGGCGCAGTTAAAACAGATACGACGGGCGATCGAACGTTTGGCTCGGGCGCGGCGCAAAAGCGATCCGCAATATGATTTACACTTGCATCTCGAAATTTTGCAAACGTTGCGATCGCTCCACTTCGATCGCGGCGACTACTTGCGCGCCTTCGAGATCAAACAAGAATATCGGGCGGTGAGCGCTCAATTTGGAGTACGGGCGTTCATCGGCGCCGGACGCTTGCGCCTGCAGCGCCATTCCCTCAATCCCTCGGTCGCCGCCGCTCGCCAACAGGAGGCGATCGCCCCGGAAATCATCGCCTCCGGTCGCGAACGGGATGTCAACTCCCTGATCGATCGCCTCGGACGCAACGACTACAATCTCACGGTGATTCACGGCGATTCCGGTGTCGGTAAAAGTTCCCTGGTGCAAGCGGGGTTAGTTCCGGCGCTCAAACAGCGATCGATCGCCTCGCGCGACGTTCTCCCGGTGCTGGTAAGGGTGTACACCGATTGGGCGTGGAGTTTGAGTAAGCAGTTGAGGTACGCCCTCGGCGAGTTGAGGTTGGAGCCGCAAGAGACTCGCTTGCAGGAGATCGAAGACGATATTAGCGGGGATTTGAGCGCGCCGGGCAATACCCCGTGCGATGCCGCTGAGGTGGGCGAACAATTGCACGCCTTGCGTCGCGAATTGCAGCACAATGGCGATCGCAATTTGCTGACGGTTTTGATTTTCGACCAATTTGAGGAGTTTTTCTTTACCTGCGATCGCGGCGAACGGCGTACCCTTTTTTACGAATTTCTGCGCGATTGTTTGAATATCGGTTTTGTGAAAATTATCGTCCTGCTACGCGAAGATTACATTTACTATTTATTGGATTGGAATCGGCGCGTTGGCGGCCTCGAAACGGTCAACGGCGATATCTTAAAAAAAGAAGTTCGCTATTATTTGGGCAATTTTTCTCCAGAAGATGCCCGTCGCTTACTCAATAGCTTGAACGAGCGATCGTCCTTTTATCTCGAACCGGATTTAATCGATGCCCTCGTCGCCGACCTCGCCGAAGACTCCGGCGAAGTTCGTCCGATCGAACTGCAAGTGGTCGGCGCCCAACTACAAACGGAAAACATTACGACGTTAGCTAAATATCGCGAAGTCGGTACGAAAGAACGACTCGTCCAACGCTTTCTAGAAGAAGTCATTCGCGACTGCGGCCCGCGAAACGAACGGATCGCCCGTTTGGTTCTCTATTTCCTGACGGAAGAAAACGGCATCCGCCCCCTCAAAACTCGCGCGGAACTGATGGCGGACTTGTCTCCGGAATTTCTACAGGCGGAAGCACAAAATCATGCGGTTCCCCTCGATGCAGAAGTGGAGAACCATCCGGAGAAACTCGACCTCGTTTTAGAAATTTTTGAACGGGCGGGATTGATCTTTTTATTGCGCGATTTCCCGACTAACCGTTATCAATTAGTTCACGATTATTTAGTTTCTTTCATCCGCCAGCAAGAAGAAATTCAAGAAAATTTAAAATCCCTCCGCGAAAAATATAAAAAACTCAACACCGCCTATGAAGTCCTCGCCGAACTCAAACGAGTGCAGGGACGGTTTAATTCATTTCTGAAAGGAGCCTTGGCGGCGGCTGGGGTCGGCGTGCTGGTGTTGATCGGTTTTGTGGGACAGGCACAATGGCAACGACAACAGGGGGCGATCGCCGAAGTCGAAGCTCGCAGTTCGCTCTCGAAAGCGTTGTTACTGACGAACAACGAACTCGGCGCCTTACTCGAGAGTCTCAAAGGGGCCGTGAAGTTAAAGCAGACCAAAGCACCACCCCTGACTATCGAAACGGAAAGCCTCTATCGCCTGCAACAGGCGGTTTATACCGTCACCGAACGCAATCGTCTCCAAGGTCATCGCGGCAGTGTGGTCAATGTGGCGTTTTCACCGGACGGCGATCGCATCGCTACGGCGAGTACGGATAACAGCGTGCGAATTTGGTCGCAAACGGGCGAATTACTTCACCAACTCGACAGTCATACCGATTGGGTGCGCGCTGTCGCCTGGTCGCCGGACGGTCGCCTACTCGTCAGCGCCAGTACGGACAAAACCCTCAAACTCTGGACTCGCGACGGTACCCTGCTCAATACGATTCCCGGACATGGGGAAACGATTACCAGCCTCGCCGTCGCACCGGACGGACGGGCGATCGCCACGGCCAGCTTAGATAAAACCGTCAAACTCTGGAATCTCGACGGTCAACTAATTACCATGCTTTCCGGTCACGACAAGGGGATTTCTAGCGTCACCTTCTCTCCCGACGGTCAAACGGTGGCGACGGCCAGTTTGGACTCGACGGTCAAACTGTGGACTCGCGACGGCCAACTCCGCCGAACTATCCCCGCACACAACCAGTCGATCGCGCGGGTCAGCTTTTCCCCCGACGGTCAAACGATCGCCACCGCCAGCACCGATCGCACGATCAAACTGTGGAAAATCGACGGCACTTTTATTAAAACCTTAATCGGACATACGGACTCCGTACTCGACGTGACTTTCTCCCCCGACGGCGAAACGATCGCCTCGGCGAGTAAAGATAGCACCGTGATTCTCTGGCGCGCCGACGGAACCCGTATCCGCATCCTCAAAGGACACCGCCAAGATGTCTGGAGTGTCGCCTTTTCTCCCGACGGTCAAACCCTCGCTTCCGCCAGCAGCGACAATACGGTCAAACTCTGGCATCGCTACAGTCGCGCGCTTCCCGCATTTCGCGGTCACGACAACGAAGTGCTGATCGTCGCCTTCTCCCCGAACGGCAAAGTCCTCGCCTCCGCTAGCAAGGATCGAACCGTTCGCCTCTGGACTCCGGACGCCAAAGAGTTCGCGTTGTTACAAGATCACCAAGATGCAGTCTGGAATCTCAGTTTCAGTCCCGATGGCAACCTGTTCGCCACCGCCAGCGAGGATACGACCGTTAAAATTTGGCGTCGCTACGAACCGAAAGCGATCGCTACTTTAAAGGGACACCAGCAACCTGTTTTAGCAGTCAGTTTCGATCGCGACGGCAACACGATCGCCTCGGCAGGTAAAGACGGTCTGCTCAAGTTGTGGACCGATCGCGGTCGCGAAATTCTTTCGATTGAAGCCCACGGCCAACCCATTAATAGTGTTACCTTTTTAGACAAAGATGACAAAATTGCTACGGCGAGCGAAGATGGTACGGTCAAAATTTGGAATCGCCAAGGTCAACTCTTAAAGGTATTAAAAGACCATCAAGACACGGTTTACAGCGTTGCTTATTCCGCCAAAGATCGACTGATCGCTACTGCCAGTAAAGATAACACGGCCAAACTGTGGAATTTGAATGGGGAATTGTTGCAAACCTTTGAAGGCCATAGCGACTCAGTATATTGGGTCAGTTTCAATCCCCAAAAACCCTATCTGGCTACGGCGAGTGAAGACAGCACGATTAAACTGTGGGATTTCGATGGCAAGTTATTGGCGACTTTGGAAGGACACGAACAAGGAGTTTTAAGTTTAAGTTTTCGCCCCGATGGTAAGTTCCTCGCTTCTGCGAGTAAAGATAATCGCGTAATTTTATGGAATTTAGATTTAGACGATCTCATCGATCGCAGTTGTCATTGGTTGGGAGATTATTTAAACTTCAATAAGGAGTTTACTGAGAATACTAAAGCATCTAATACTCATTTATGCGATGAATAAGTAAGCCAAGGAACGGGGAAATGGTATAATTTTAATCGTTCAATCTAAAATCTAAAATAACCTTTATTCTAATTGCTTGCGAAACCGACTAATACTAACCGCTAATAATACTATTGCAAATGCCAAAAGCGCGATCGCTCTCGGCCATAATACCTCAAAACCGACACCTTTAAGAATTAAGCCACGGGCGATCGCCACGTAATGACGTAAGGGGTCAAAAGCTGATAAAGTTCGGAAAAATGGTGGCATACTTTCAATGGGCGCGATCGCTCCAGAAAGCTGAATTAAGGGAACGTTAAAGAAAAAAGAGGTTAAAATAACTTGTTGCTGGTTGCGCGCGATCGTTGCCAATAAAATTCCCAAACCAATACAAACCCATAAATAAATCGCCGACAAACCTAAAAATAATAAAAAATTGCCCCGAAATGGGAGATTAAATACAAATTTACCCAAACTCGACGCTAATAATAAATCGGCCATCAATAAAATAAACAGGGGTAAAATTTTTGCGAGCAAAATTTCCCATCCGGCGGCAGGAGTCATTAATAATTGCTCTAAAGTTCCCACGTCTTTTTCGCGAATCACCGTTAGGGAAGACAGTAAAGATCCGGTGAGGGTCAAGACGACTCCAATCACGCCAGGAACGAAAAACCAACTACTCATTAAACCGGGATTGTACAAAAAACGCACTTGCGATCGCACGGGAAGATCGAGGGTAGTTTCTTGCAACTCTCGGGCGTAGTTGTTAATGATTTGTTTGGCATATCCCGCCGCAATTCCCGCCGTGTTCGCATCGACACCATCGATAATAATTTGAAGGTCGGCGGGTTTTCCCTCGCTCAACTCTTCGGCAAAGTCTGGGGGAATGACCAAGCCGATGGTAATTTCTCCCCTACGAACTTTTTGGCCGAGTTCTGCTTGGCTACTGCTGAAAAATTGTGGGATAAATAAATTATTTTTGCTTAAGGTCGAGACTAATTCTCGACTGCGATCGCTCTGAGAATAATCGACCACACCCAAGGCGAGGCGATCGACATCGGGACTGAGGGCTAGTCCGAAGATCAGCAGTTGAACGGTGGGCGGAAAAATGAGTAAAAAGATCAGTTGTTTATTTCTAAAAATCTGCCGAACTTCTTTGACAATTAAAGCCCAAAGTTTGCTATTGAAGAATGGAAATAAAAAAGCCATGAGCGTTCGTTACATAAGCGATTGTAGAGGGTTAAAATTAAATCTGTATCCATATCGAGATTGTTTTACTGTTTTTAAAAATACAATCAAAATAAAAATGCTTTTCGTTCGAGGGAAAGGGGCGATCGCTAAAACATTTGAGCCGAACGGCTGAGGAGAACTCTCAGACAAAATATCATGGCTGGATTTGCTTATTTTAGTCATAAAATGAAGATTTAGAAACTCTCTATCGGAAGCATATTCGTACCCCGTCCTGGTAGACTATTTTGAAACCCGATCGCCCATCGCTTCCCCTGCGTCTGAGACGGCGCGATCGCCCAGCCCAACTCAGCCCAATTTAAGTGAGGATTACACTATGAGCTATCGAATGGATCGGGGCGCTTACGCCCAAACTTACGGCCCGACTGTGGGCGATCGCGTGCGGTTGGCAGATACGGAACTATTTGTGGAAGTCGAACGGGATTGGACGACCTACGGCGACGAGGTGAAGTTCGGCGGCGGTAAAGTCATTCGCGACGGGATGGGACAGTCCCCCATTTCCAACGCCGCCGGGGCCGTCGATTTAGTGATTACCAATGCCTTAATTCTCGATTGGTGGGGGGTGGTCAAGGCCGATGTCGGCATTAAAGACGGCAAAATTCACAAGATCGGCAAGGCGGGAAACCCTTACATTCAGGACGATGTAGACATTATCATCGGACCGGGAACCGAGGCGATCGCCGGAGAAGGACGCATTCTCACGGCGGGGGGGATCGACGCTCACATCCACTTTATCTGTCCGCAACAAATTGAAGTGGCGATCGCCTCGGGCATTACTACAATGTTAGGTGGCGGTACGGGTCCGGCCACGGGAACGAACGCCACGACCTGCACCCCGGGGCCGTGGAATATTTATCGCATGTTACAAGCGGCGGAGGCGTTCCCGGTCAACCTCGGCTTTCTCGGCAAAGGCAACAGCAGCCAAAGTGAGGGGTTGGTCGAGCAAGTTCTCGCCGGGGCGATCGGCTTGAAGCTCCACGAGGACTGGGGAACGACTCCGGCGGCGATCGATACTTGTTTGGGCGTGGCGGACGACTACGACGTGCAAGTGGCGATCCATACCGATACCCTCAACGAGGCCGGGTTTGTCGAACAAACGATCGCCGCGTTTAAAAATCGCACGATTCATACCTATCACACCGAAGGGGCAGGCGGCGGTCACGCTCCAGATATCATTAAAGTCTGCGGCCAAAGTAACGTTTTACCCTCTTCTACCAATCCGACGCGCCCCTATACCGTCAATACTTTAGAAGAACACCTCGATATGTTGATGGTGTGCCACCACCTCGATCGCGCCATTCCCGAAGATGTCGCCTTCGCCGAATCGCGCATTCGCCGCGAAACGATCGCCGCCGAGGATATCCTGCACGATTTGGGCGCCTTCAGCATCATTTCCTCGGACTCCCAGGCGATGGGACGAGTGGGAGAAACGATTATCCGTACCTGGCAGAGTGCCCATAAAATGAAAGTCCAACGCGGTCGCCTCTCCGGCGAAACCGGGGAAAACGATAACTTGCGCGCCCGTCGCTACGTGGCAAAATATACAATAAACCCGGCAATTACTCACGGAATTTCTCATGTGGTGGGATCGATCGAAGTCGGGAAACTCGCCGACTTGTGCTTGTGGGATCCCGCCTTTTTCGGCGTCAAACCGGAATTGGTTCTCAAAAGTGGGGCGATCGCCTACGCCCAAATGGGGGACGCCAACGCCAGTATCCCCACCCCGCAACCGATTCACATGCAACCGATGTTCGCCAACTTCGGCGCTTCTCGGATCGCGACCTCGGTGACTTTCATGTCCCAGGCGGCGATTGATAACGAAATTCCGGCGCAATTGGGTTTGCAGAAACAGGCGATCGCCGTCTGCGAAACCCGTAAGATCGGCAAAAAAGATATGAAATTAAACGACGCCCTCCCGGAGATCGAAGTCGATCCGGAAACCTACGAAGTGCGCGCCGATGGTGAATTACTGACCTGCGAACCTGCAGAAGTTTTACCCTTGGCCCAGCGCTATTTCTTGTTTTAAAAAGCTTCTCGAAACAGAGCAAAAACCCGAAATGTTTTTGAAGTTCAATCATTTCGGGTTTTCTCAATGGGCGATCGCAAAAGAGCCAACAATACTCCAATGTCTCTCAAACAGCTAACGGCATTTCGTTGGATTCTTCCTCGCCCCGTAAGAGTCCCATAATGCGATATTTGTATTGTTGAAATGCTGGCGATCGTCGCATCCCTTGGGTACGTTCTCCCGGTAACTCGATTTTGATTTCTTCGCGGACGCGACCGGGACGGGCACTTAAAACATAGATCCGTTGGGATAAAAAGACTGCTTCTTCTACGTCGTGGGTGATCGTTAAAATTGTGGTTCCGGTTTGTTCCCAAATTTGTAAGAGAAACTGCTGCATCATTTCTTTGGTTTGTACGTCTAACGCCCCAAAAGGTTCGTCCATTAACAGGATTTTCGGACGGGATGCTAACGCCCGGGCGATCGCCACCCGTTGTTTCATTCCGCCGGATAATTCATTCGGTAAAGCATGGGCAAATTGGGATAAACCAACTATTTCTAAATAATAGGCGACGCGATCGCGCCGTTCCGATGTCGAGATTCCTTGTAATTTTAATCCGAAACCGACATTTTTAGCGACCGTCATCCAAGGATAAAGGGTATAATTTTGGAACACCATCCCGCGATCGCTCCCCGGTCCGCACACGGGTTCGCGATCGACTAAAATTTCCCCCGAACTCGGCATTTCCAACCCGGCAATTAAACGCAATAACGTCGATTTTCCCGAACCAGAAGCGCCGACCGCACAGACAAATTCTCCCTCTTCAATATGAAGGTTAATATTGTCTAAAGCGAGTAAAGAACCGCGCCGCGTTGGAAAACGCTTGTAAAGATTATTGACTTCTAAATGCATGAGTAAATTTCCTCTAAATCGATCGAAATTAGCAATCAAACACCAAATTAATTGGTCGCCCAACGACAAGACAATCTCAAAGCCAAACGAAATAATAAATCGATCGTCAATCCAATCAGTCCGATAACAATTAAACCCGCAAAAATTTCATCAGTTCTGAGAAAGCGTTGCGCGACGCTAATCCGCCGTCCCAAACCTTCCGTCGCCGCCACCAACTCGGCGACAATTACTAAATTCCAAGACGCCGCCATATTGACCCGCGCCGCATCAATAATACTCGGGGTAATGTAGGGGAAAATGACTTGCCAAAACACTTGTTTTCGTTCCCCACCCAGGGTGTAAGAGGTTTCGATTAACTCTTTAGGAACGAATTTCACCGCATCCATGACCATTAAAGTGTTGAAGAATAAAGTACCGATAAAAATTAATAAGATTTTTGGCGCTTCTCCCAAACCGAAATATAAAATAAGTAAGGGAATAAATGCTGGGGCTGGCATGTAGCGAACGATCCCGATAATCGGTTCGAGTAACGCCCGTAAACTGGCAAAAGTTCCCATTAAGGTTCCGAGAGGAATGGAAACGATCGCCGCCAAACTAAATCCGCTTAAGACTCGAAATAAACTCGCAGCAATATCTTTAGCTAAATCCCCACTCACCCACAATCTTTGAATCGCTTGCAAGACTTGTCCGGGACTGGGTAAAAATAGCGGTTTGACTAAACCAGAAATCGAAATCGTCCACCACAGAATAACGGGAATGGCGATCGACAAAACCATTAATTTCCACCGCAACTGTTCGGGGATGTCTTCACCGATTCTCCAAAATACACTCGGTTGGATCGTTTTAGGAGAATTGGGCGATTGTTCTTCGATAGGTTCCGCGCTTTTATTCATTACGATTAAATTGAACTTTTTTGAATCGGTCATTTAATTTTATTAAGTTCAAAAAATATTAGTTTATAATTTATTTTTGATAACTTGCGGGCAAGATGCCCGCAAATCTTCTTGTTACTTGTTTCTTCAACTCCTGATTCTAGAGATTCATTTAGTTTTCGATTCTGCATAAGCTTTGACGAAGCGATCGTCAAAAATTTTGCTCAAATCCGGCTGATTTTGTACGAAACCCGTTTCCATCAGAAAATCGGAGATTTGTTCGGCAGCGTAGGGTAAAGCGGTCATGTTTTCCCCCGGTTGAAAAGCTTTTAAGTTGTCTTCAATGGTGAAAATTTTTGTCCCCGCTTCGTATTGTTTATATTCTTCAACGCTGACCCCCGCTCGTTCCGACATGATTTGATAAGAGCGATCGGGATTGGTTTTAATAAATTCCAATGTATCAAACCACGTGTTCACTAATGCTTGAACGGCTTCGGGTCGTTCGTTAATTAAACGGCGTGTAACGACTAAATGATCGGGAATGGCACCCGGAAAGTCTTTTGAACTGAATAATTCTTTACTGCCGGGACGTTCTAAAGCTTTAGTGGTGAAGGGCGCGAAGACACCGACCGCATCGATTTGTCCGGCAACAAAAGCGGCGGCGGCGGCTCCCGTTTCTAAGGGTTGAAAGTCGATATCTTCAGCGCTCAATCCTGCTTCTTTCAAGCCTAAAAGCAGAAGAAAATGATCGACGGTTCCTTCTTCAGCAGCTACTTTTTTACCTTTCAAATCGGCAACGGTATTGATGCCTTCTCGAACGATAATTTTGTCATTTCCCGTGGAGTTATCGTTGACTAAAACAATCACTTGGTCGGATCCGGCAGCGACGGAACTAATGGTGTCGTTCAGGGTTTGAGTGTTGGCGTCGAGTTGTCCGGAAACGAGGGCATTGATTGAGTCGAGATAGCCGTCAAACCAGGTTAAATTAACGTCAATTTGATGGGCTGAAAATAATTGTTCGCTTTCGGCAATTCGCCAGGGAAACCAGCCGGGCCAGGCACTATATCCCATGCGAATGGGGGTTGCACTTTGTCCGGTCGGGTTGGATGGCGTACAACTGACGGTTACGATTAAACTCAGACAGAAGACGGCCAGATATGAAAATAAGGTGCGACGTTTCACGATCTTTCCTCGATCTGTTCTCGATCTTGACTCGATCTGTTCTCGATTTCTTGTCGATGCAAGTAATAGAAAAATAGAAAATATTAAGAGCTGAATTAAGAGCTGACGATCGCCTTCGTCCAATTCGCTCGCGGATGAATTCTTTTAGGCTTATCACGAGGGGCGATCGCGGATTTGTAACTAAAGATACCGATCGCGGCTTGTGGAGATGGAGGCGATCTAAACATTGCGAAAAGTTGGGCAGATTCCAGGGAATTTGAAGAAGAAAGGCAATCGCTCTGAGGCGTTAACTTGCTCTTTCGCCAAAGGGCGATCGCCTGGCACCCCCAATCATGCAGAAACTGAATCAAAAAATTTATGTTTTACGCGAAATTGTGGCAATCCCAGCAGTTGCAGGCGAACCCAATTGAACCAAACATCTAAACCTTCTCCGGTTTTTGCGGATACGGGAATAATCGTGACATCTGGGTTCATTTGACGTACATTTGCAGCGATGCGATCGAGATCGACCTCTAAATATGGTGCTAAATCTGTTTTGGTAATTAACAGACAATCCGCTTCTTGAAACATGATCGGATATTTAAGCGGTTTGTCTTCCCCTTCGGTCACGCTTAATAATGCAACTTTTGCGTGTTCGCCGATTTCAAATTCTGCCGGACACACCAAGTTACCGACATTTTCAACTAAGACTAAATCGAATTCGGTCGGGTCGTAGTCCGCAACCAATTGATGCAGCCCTCCTGCGACCATTTTCGAGTCTAAATGACACGATCGCCCGGTGTTAATTGCAATCACGGGAACGCCGTACTGTTCTAACCGTTCCGCATCTAAGCGGGTGGTCATATCCCCTTCAATGACCGCAATTTTTAACTCGTCAGTGAGGGCGGCTAATGTTTTTTCTAATAACGCCGTTTTCCCCGCACCGGGACTGCTCATGACATTGAGACAAATTATTCCCCATTCGTCAAAATGTTTGCGATTGTGGTCGGCACCATCTTGGTTGGCGTGCAGCAAATTTATGCCGAGGGCGGCGTCAAAGGTTTGATGCATAACTAACTGTTTCCTGGGGAGTTTCCTGAGTTAAAAAGCTATATTCTATTCGGTCAATTTTGAGTTCCCGTCCCGAACGAATATCCTCCATTGGCGAACCGCATTTGGGACAGCTATATTGCAACCCGATTTCCGGTCGATATTCGCACTGGCAAGGATGGCAAAAAGCGATTAAGGGAATTTCTTCGATCTGCAATTTCACCCCGTCTAAAAAGGTGTCGCGCGTTTGCACTTCAAAGGCAAATTGTAAACCGATCGGTTCGACACAGGTAAAGTGACCGATCGCTAAATGCAAAGCTTCTATTTTGGGTTTTTGGGGTTGCGCTTCCCACCAGTCTCTTACGGTTAAAATTAAGGCTTTGGTCAGATCGGTTTCATGCACGACTCACCTCCAGTCCGAGAGAAATTCTGGTTGGGCTTCGGGATGGATATAAGTGGGTTTCTCTTGGCGAGGTAATTGTCCGGATAAGACTAAGTGTGCCATTGCGTCGCAAATCACCCGGGTAGCCATCAATGAGGTCATGTCACTAATATCGTAAGGGGGCGAAACTTCGACGACTTCTAAGCCGCAAATGGGCGCTTTCTGCACGATTTTCCCGAGTAAATAAAGGGCTTCTCGGGGGAGTAAACCGCCGGGTTCCGGCCAGCCCGTCCCGGGGACGAATCCAGCATCGATGCAGTCGATATCGAAGCTGATGTAAACGCAATCGGTTCCGTCTAATGCCCGTTCTAAAGCGAAGTCTACCGTCGCATCCAAACCAATTTCAGTAATATCTG
The DNA here is from genome assembly GCF_016632315.1 of Oxynema mangrovii CENA135. Taxonomy (NCBI): domain Bacteria; kingdom Bacillati; phylum Cyanobacteriota; class Cyanophyceae; order Oscillatoriales; family Oscillatoriaceae; genus Oxynema; species Oxynema mangrovii. The sequence goes on from NZ_JAEOXH010000001.1 coordinate 1,873,875, forward strand.
TAACGGTGAGAATATTGGTTTGTCTTTCGCGACAAACTTTAACCCCTTGACGGGGAACTTGCCAGCCGCCGATCCCGAGTTGAACTAAGTTTTTGGCGGGGGCATTTTTAATATTATTGGCGTGAAACCACGGGCAGGTGTGCATCCGTTCGTCGAGGTCAGTTTCTTGGGTATCGACGTGGCGATCGAAGTGAATTATTCCGACTTTGCGATCGCCTAAATGACGGCAAACTCCGCGCACGGTAGGATAGCCGATCGAGTGATCTCCCCCTAAGATAATGGGGAAGGCACCGGAACTAAAAATGTGAGCAATTCCTTTAGAAATTTGATCGAAAGATTTTTCGTTATTGCCGGGAATGGTGAAGATATCGCCGACATCGCACAGGGTAATTTGTTCGCGTAAATCTACGCCTAATTCAAAGTTGTAGGGGGTATAAAGGGCGGAAATTCTGCGAATTCCTTGGGGTCCGAATCGGGTTCCGGGACGATAGGTGGTTCCGGAATCGTGGGGAACGCCAACGATCGCGATGTCGTAGTTGCCAACTTGACGAACGTCTTCGAGATATGGGGCTTTTAAAAAGGTGTTAATTCCGGCGTAGTGGGGCAGTTCTCCACGGGAAAATGTGGGGATCGTGCGATCGCGGATACTCGCTGCTCCTTCGAGTCCGAATTCTAACCCTTGGGAAACTTCTTGTTGCCATCCAGTCAGGGGCAGGTGCTGTTCTTTTTCTAAAGCCCGACTGGCTTCGCTCGACTCGTTCGGATGACGAAAGGTAGGCTGTTCTTCTGTCATGATTGCACCTGAAATAACCTGCTTTTATGCGGTGGGTTTATTGGGTCATTACGCCCTCTCCAAATTTCCAAAAACCTGAAAAAATAAGAACCCGGGAGAGCGATAACGACCCTTTGCCGTTATGGTCCTCCCGGGCTTTTATCCCGCCGTGTAACCAACCCGTTTCTCCGCCTATGGAAACCGTATGCTTGAAGGTTGGTTTGCTTCTCTCGGACCAGCCATTCAAATCTACTGACTTAAATCGGAACCCTAGAAGCTTGTTTGATTGTCGAGACTTAAAGTTCGATTGAATTGAGAATCGACCTTTAAATTTCTCTATTACAAATAGCAATAGATTTTCTAGGGGAGTGTATCGAATGCTACCATTTGCAGTTTAATTTTTGAGAGACCTTAAGAAATCGAAGGGGCTATTCGGCAGATTTCCAATACAGTAGCCGCGTTTGGACTCAAAAATGCTTGTAACACTTCCCTACTCCGATCGCCCGTCCGCCAGCATTCGATTATCCCTGTTCGATCTCAGTAAGGGGAGATCTTGTTGGAAACAACTCTCGAACGTCTTGCGGAACTCGATCTGAGGATATTTTATGAGCCAAAAGTCTACAAATTACATAATTCCAGTCAAAATACTCTAAAATTTGCTACTTGATAAAAGAGGAATACAATATTGGTTTCCCTCAAGATTTACTGAGAAAAGGTAAATCCTTAATTTCTGAAGCTGTTGAAATTTTAACCCCTAATTGGAGTTTTCCTTGCGAATACGGTTCGAGCTGAAATGTCCAATGACACAAGCCATTTTCATCTGGCTGCACGTTATCCGTAGTTGCATTTTCCATCACCTCAACTTTAATTTCTTCAAGTTCAGAAACGGGGACTCGTTCGGTAATTTTAATCGTTTTCGCTTCGGCGCCAATATTAGAAATAAATAACTCCGTTTTCAGAAGAAAAATATTCCATTTCGTCAGATGCTCTTGATGGCTGTTGTGTCTTTGTTTGCGTTGCAAACGAAGATTTACATCCGGTCCCCACCCCAACTCAAATCGTTCTCCCGGTGCAATAAAACCGATCGCCGTTTTACCGACAAACTCCGTCGATCTCACTAAATCTACAGGACCCGCCAACAAGGGGAAAGCCGAACAGTTCGTCTGAACTGTTTTTAAAAACACCTGACACGCCAGTTCCGGCATCGCTACGTATTCGACAATACCCGGCGTATCAAACGTAAATAATGAGACGCGGTAAGGTCGTCCGTCGGAAGGAATTGTCGCCTTTTGAGGCGATCGCAACGTCCTGACTTCCCCGCCATCTTCTACCCCCGGTAAGGTCACGGTTCCCGATACCATTCCCGAACCCAATCCCGGTTTCTGCACCACTTGTTCGCGAGTTTCAATTTCGAGTTTTTCCTGTTTTGCGCGAACGGTTAAAATATCCTCTTCCAATAACGGGGGTTCGGTTCCCAAGGACGATCGCGCCGTAGAAAACACTAAATCTACATCGATCCAATCTTCTCCCGTGCGTTGCCAAATGCACGCATCCGTGCGCATCGAAACTGAGGGATTTTCTCCTAATAAAAGGTGCGCTTGGTGATACGGTCTCCATAACGCATTGGGAACGACGTAATCGAGAGCAAGTTGGTAGTCTCCGGCTTCACTAATGCTCAAATCGGCTTCGAGGATCGCCGTATAAACTAAATCCGGACGAGATAAAGCTTCGAGACGATCGTAGAGTCTCTCAATTTCTTCTTTGAGTTCGATTTGTCCTTCAAAACTCTTTAAGATTTCCGATCGCAAATCTCGCATATTCTTAAATAAAGTTTGAAATTGCGATCGCCATGTCGTCGGTTCCAACTGTCCCCAAACCGCATCGATGGGAATTTCTTGCACCGCTTTTTCGAGCATCTTCCGCGCCCGATCGTAGGTCAATTCCTGATGCTGGCGATCTTCGGTTAACCACTCGAAGCGATCGATTGCCGATTGTAATTGTGTTTCTAAATGAGCCACGACTTCGGTCGCTTCAGTTTCGAGGCGATCGCGATCGCGAATCAACATTTTGCGCCGGACGCGCACGTCATCGATGCGAGCTTCACCGAGAGCATTTTCGGGGCCTTGCAACCATTCCCCCCGTAACGACTTATCCGCCAGTACGGGGGCGACATTTTCCACCCGCACCCGCCACAAACCGGGGGTTAAGGCGAGTTGGGTGACTCGACGAATAGAAGCCCGGTCTTCCAAAACCGTTACGGTGGTGACGGGAGCCTCGGGAGTTAATTCGCCGACGATTTGGTTAGGGGATTGCATAGTGGACATGGCTTAAATTGGCGCTGCGATCGCGATCGTAACTGTTCTAACTCCTGTTGTAACTCGCCCGGCGATCGGGGCATCCAATTTTCACCGCGCCAACGGCGCAACATTTCGATCGCCTCTTCCCGCGACTGACCCGTATTCGCTTCGTAGCGCCGCCAGAACGCATCCCACCAATAGGGCGGTTCTTGCTTGTCCCCCTGGTATTCTGTCGGGCGCCCGGTGTCTCCGTCCACCACCAAACTGCCCACGTAGTCCGCCTCCTCGTAAACCCGCGCGATTTGGTCGTGAATCGCTTCGATATCCTGCGCCGAAACCACCCCGTTACTCGTCGCCTTGTAAAACTGCACCGTCACCCGAATCGGAAAATCCGGGTGCCGTTCGATGTCCAACCCGTCAATCTCGGTAAATGGTCCTTCGACCGCTCCATGACCGATAACCGCCGCTTCCACATCGCCGCGCACGGCACTTTCTAGCATGATTCCGGCACTGGGAACCGCATCGTTATAGACCTCCATCTCCATCGGATTTTTCTGCTTTAACGGTACTTGAATTAATAGCACCATGTTTAAACCGCTCTCCCCTGCTGCTGCCGCGCTCTCAGAGGGTTCGACGTCGCCATTTTCAGCCTCGAAATCGCTCGACCGTTGCCCCGTCAAGCTGGCGCGTTCGCCGTTTTTATTGAAAAAGAGGCGCTGACCCCAGGTTGCGCCCGCTTCAAACCCATCTCTCACATTATCGATAATCGTGACGCTCGTTCCTTCTCGGGTGGCGAGAATGGTCAGCACGGCGGGATCGCCTTGATAGGATTGATAATTAAATAAAACCGGATTAAATTGGGCAATTTCTCCTTGTGGAATCGGTAAAAAACAGGCTTGAGCGCTGACCAGAACGTGGGTATCGCGATCGGCGAGTAACGATATTTCTCGACCGCCCCAAGAATCGCCATCGCTGAGATATTTTCTAATATTTCCCAAAAATTCTCGCAGGGAAACGCGCTGGAGCGATCGCCCTTTTTCGTTACCGACTAATAAGAAAAAATCATCGAGAGAAAGATCCGCCGATCGATCTTCAAAATTAGGATAGCGAATGACAGGCATCAAACTCAATTCGTAATCTTCTGTTATCGGATTGCGCTGTTGTACCTGAATGGTCATATCGCTAATATTCGGACCGACCGCCGAATTGTGGTAGCGTCCCGTATCTTCCCAAGTTACGTTAACGATATCGAGTCCGTACTGTTGCGCTAACTGCCGCGCTTCCCGGTCGTACACCATCGACATTGTTTCTTGAATAACCTGTCTGTAGTCTTCATAAGCCGTTTCTAGTTCCCGTTGTTCTATCGTTTCCACCTTATCTTTGCTGGTGGGGGAATTCTGCTCGTTTTTGGCCGATGCGCGATCGCCTGTCAGCAACCCGAACAAGGCCAACGGTAATACAATTAACCCAGTTAAGCATAATTTATGCACGGTCTTTCCCCTTTCCTAAAGTCGAATGAGTTGGGCAATAGATGCTGAATACATGCTGAAATCTTTTCACTCCTAGGCTAATCTAATCCCGATGATTTGTCTGCTAAGTTTCAATTTTGGTAACAATGGCCAGTTTCTAAGGGGTTACGATCGCGGTATTCTCAATCAAATTAGGTATAAATAGCGGCCTAAAGCCGAGTGAAAGTCAGGATGCACCGCTACAATCTCATTGAAGTCTACAAAAACGGCAATTTTAGGGCAAAGAATCGGCGATCGCCTGTAAATAGCCCACAATTAAGGAGTGGAATCGTTTCGAGTAAGAAGTTAATGGCATCAACTCGATTGTAAAACTAAAGTAATTAAACGCTCCACTAAGCGATCGCCGTCCATCGGCATCACCGCTTCCCCCTCCAAAACATTTTGCATTAATACAAACGATACTAGAGATCCCAAGAAAATCCGTGTCGTCGCTTCCGGATCGGGACAATTGAGTTCGCGATGATTCTCAAAGTATTTAGAAAGGGTGGCGATCGCCCGTTTTGGAATCGTCCCCACAAACTGGCGCGCCAATTCGGGAAAGCGCCCCGATTCGCCGATAACCAGGCGGATAAATGCAATATACTCCGTATCTTCCGCGATCGAGTGCAGTAAAGTATCGGCAATTTTGCGTAACACCCGTTCCGGTTCTCCAGTGAGTGGTAAAGCGCCAAACACGATCTGAAAGCGATCGCGGGTGACGCGATCGATTAAAGCGGTAAATAAACCCTGTTTGTCTTGAAAATGGCTATAAATCGTCTGTTTTGAGACCCCCGCCGTTGCCGCCACCCGATCCATACTGGTTCCCGCATAGCCGTGAGTGAGAAAAACTTGCATGGCGCCGTTTAAAATTTGCTCGCGCTTGTCCGTGGGGACACTGATTTTTGGTCGTTCGGTCGGCATGGTTCTGTCCTCGATCCCGTGGTGTATTCGATCGATGTAGTTTTGCGAAGTTAACTTGACCCATCGAACTAGACCGCTTACGATGAAAGTCATCCGGACTAGACTAGACGGTCTAGTTCGATTGTACCCTCTCTCCAGCGATCGCCGTTCAATTTTTTATAGCCCCCACCTCTGCGCTCCCCTATCGAACTCGTACATCAATCTAAAATCCTAGGAGGTGCTAGCGTGAGTGATACTATTTCGCACTTCAAGACGACGGACGAGGCGAGCGATCGCTCGCACAAGCGCCGTCCGCCAAAAATATTATTTTTTATTCCTCTCCTGGCGATCGCCGGAGGGGTCGGCTGGTATGCCAAAACCGAATATTTTTCCACCCCCGCCATCGAAAATCTCACATTAAGCGGTCGGATCGAAGGCTACGAAACCGATATCGGCGCTAAAATCGGCGGTCGCGTCGAATGGGTGGCGGTTCGAGAAGGCGATCGCGTCGAAGCCGGGATGACCGTCGCCCGCCTCGACGACGACGAAATCCGGGCGCAAATGGAAGGGGCCAGCGCCCGCATCGCCAGCGCCGAACAACGGGAACGACAAGCGCGCTTGCAAGTGGAGGCGATCGCCACCCAAATCGAAGAAGCGGAACTCAACTGGCAACAAGCTCGGGACGACGCGATCGGGCGGATTGACCAAGCCGAAGCCAACCTCGCCACCGCCGAAGCGCAACTCGCCCAAGCCCGAGCCCAACTCAACCAAGCCGAATCCGAGTTGAAATTGGCGCGCGGCGATCGCGATCGCTTCGCGCCGTTACTCGCCGAAGGGGCGATCTCACAACAACAATTCGACCAAACCCAAGCCCGTTACGAAACCAGCCTCGCTACGGTAGACGCCCGACAGGCCGCCGTTGCCGCCGCCGAACGGCAAGTGAGAGCGATCCGAGGGGCGTTAGTGCAAGCTGAAACGGCCAGCCTCAATCCCGAGATCCGCCTCACTCAAATCGAACGCTTACAAACCCAACTGGAACAGGCGCGATCGCAAGTCGAAGCGGCGCGATCGGAGATTGCCAACGCTCAAGCCGCGCGCCAAGAAATCGCCGCTCGTTTGAACGATTTAGCCGTAGAAAGCCCGATTGCGGGGATCGTCACCGTTCGCAGTATAGAACCGGGTGAGGTCATTGCCCCGGGCAAAATGTTATTGACGGTCGTCGATTTGAACGATGTTTATTTACGCGGTTATCTTCCCGAAGGTCGCATCGGTGAAGTGCGCGTCGGACAAACTGCCAACGTCTTTTTAGATTCGGCTCCCGATCGCCCGTTAGCGGCAACGGTTACCGCGATCGATACGGAGGCTTCTTTCACCCCGGAAAACATCTATTTTAAAGACGATCGCGTCAAGCAAGTCTTCGGTTTAAAATTAGGAATTGACAATCCAGAGGGTTTTGCCAAGCCGGGAATGCCTGCCGATGCCGAAATCATTCGAGAGGGAGATTGAGAAAACCACTGTGGAAACCTTAAAAAATCGAAAGTTAATGAGATTTCATCGATCGCTGGCCGATTGTTTCATAATTTTAAAAACTTCAATCTCGATGAGTTTCAAATTTTTATGGACGAACAAAACTACGCAATCGCTGTTAAAGGATTGCGGAAATATTATGGTAACTTAGCCGCCGTTCGTGGCATCGATTTCGCGATCGCCCCCGGCGAAGTTTTTGGGTTAATCGGACCGGACGGAGCGGGAAAAACCACTACGTTTCAAATTTTGGCGGGTGTCATGGAACCCAGCGCGGGAGAGGTGCGAATTTTAGGAAAATTCCCCCGAGAAGCGCGGTTAAATATCGGCTATTTGACCCAAAAATTTTCCCTTTATGCGGATTTAAGTATAGAAGAAAATTTACGCTACAGCGCCCGCCTGCGACGAGTGAGCGATCGCACTTTCGCCGAGCGATCGCCGGAACTATTGCATTTAGTCGGCTTGGAAGCATTTACGGGACGCTTGGCGGGTCAATTGTCCGGAGGGATGAAACAAAAATTAGCCCTATGTTGTGCTTTAATAGCACAGCCCGACATTCTCCTGTTAGACGAGCCGACCACCGGGGTCGATCCCGTGTCCCGTCGGGAGTTTTGGGATTTGCTCGCGACCGTCGCCGATCGCGGCGTGACGGCGATCGCGGCGACGCCGTACCTCGACGAAGCCGAACGCTGTCACCGGATCGCTTTGATGTACGACGGTGTTATCCAGCAAATGGGGAGTTTGGCGCAATTGCGGCAAAGTCTCGGCCTTACTCGCGTCGAACTACGTGTGAATTTGTTGATAAAAAGTGAGCAAATATTGCAAGGGGGGAACGCCGACGGCGCGATCGTGGACGTGCAATCCTTTGGCGATCGCCTCGATGTTTTAGTGACGGACGGGGACACGGGAGAACGAGAAATCCGACAGCAGTGCGATCGCCACGGAATCGCCATTGACAGTTTGTATCGCGACGAACCAACCTTAGAAAACGTGTTCGTCACCCGATTGCGCCAACAGGGATCGGATCCGCCCTTTGTCGCTTTTCCGCGCGATCGCCCGCCGCGTAACGGCGAAACTCGTCGCAGCGCGATCGCCGCCCGCCATTTGCAAAAACGGTTTGGGGAGTTCGTCGCCGTTCGAGGGATCGACTTGGATATCGCTTACGGCGAGATTTACGGCTTGCTGGGGGCGAACGGTGCGGGAAAAACGACCACGATTAAAATGTTGTGCGGTTTGTTGCCTGCGACCTCCGGTGAGATGAGTCTGGCGGGGGAACAAAGTAACCTCAATAGCCCCCAAGTGCGATCGCGCCTCGGCTACATGAGTCAAAAATTTACCCTCTATGACGACTTGACGATCGCCCAAAATCTCGAATTTTATTGCGGCGTTTACGGCGTCCCGCGAAAACTGCGCCGCCAAAAAATCGAGTGGGTTCTCGAAACCTGCGGCTTGTTGGGGCGGGAACATACAATAACCGGAAGCCTTCCCGGAGGCTGGAAACAGCGCGTCGCCTTCGGTGCGTCGGTCATGCACGAACCGGAAATCCTGTTTCTCGACGAACCGACTTCCGGGGTCGATCCCGTGGCGCGACGGCAGTTTTGGCGATCGATCCGCGAATTCGCGCGCCAGGGAACGGCGGTACTGGTGACGACCCACTACCTCGAAGAAGCGCAAAATTGCAACCGTATGGGGTTTATGGTGGCCGGGGAATTAGTCGCACAAGGTTCGCCGAGCGAGATCGTCGCACAACAGCCGGGACGGGCGATCGAATTGCGCGTCAGCCAGACTCAAGCCGCGTCGAACTTGCTCAAACAAAAGCTGGAACCTTGGCGGGTTTCGATTTTTGGCGATCGCCTCCACGTCGTTCTCGACGATCCCGAGCGCGATTTTCCCGAAGTGCGATCGCACTTAAAAGCCGCCACCATTGCCGTGCGATCGCACCGTCCGATACCTTTTTCCTTGGAAGATGCGTTTATCGGTATCGTCCAACGCAACAGCAAGAGCGTTTCAAACGGATCGGTTGAATGAAGATCAATTTTTCTACTCTGATTTCAATCTAAAATCTAAAATCTAAAATTTAAAATCTATGCGACGAATTTTAGCTCAAGCTCAAAAAGAACTCGCCCAATTTTCCCGCGATCGCCTGACCGTTGCCTTGGCATTTTTGCTGCCTTTAGGGATGTTGTTAATTTATGGGTATGCGATTCGCCTGGAAACTAAAAATATTCCCTTAGTTTTTAAAGATTTTGACAATAGTTTTCTCAGTCGAACCTATATCGAGCGCATTTTTGCAACTCAACAATTTATTCCGGTTTCGGCTCCCGATCTCGGCGATCCGGTAGCGGCGATCGATCGAGACTTGGCCAAAGTAGCGATTATTATTCCTCCTGATTTCTCCCAAAAGATTAAAACAGGTAAAACTACAGAAGTTCAAGTTTTAGTGGATGGAACCGATGTGAATAATGCCCGAGTAATTCAGAATAGTATCCGCGCGACTACCAACTTTTTTTTACAAAGCACGGGGTTAATTCCCGAACTCAATTTAATTCAAACTCATACACGCTTATGGTTCAATCCGGGACGTAAAGAATCCCTGTATATCGTTCCTGGAATTTATGGGGTAATTCTTTGGGTATTTCCTTCGATGTTGGCGTCGATTGCAATGGTTCGTGAAAAAGAACAGGGGACAATTTTACAAGTTTATGCCTCAGATTTAACTTCTTTAGAATGGTTATTGGGAAAAGAAATTGCTTACGTTCTTGTCGGGATTGGCGAAGCGGCGATCGTGATGGGCGTGAGTGTTATTTTATTTGATTTAAAATTGGCGGGAAACTCTTTGACTTTGCTGGTAGGAACGGCCATATTTTTAATGGCGAGTGTTGCCTTTGGCTTGTTGGTTGGCGTGCGAGCGAGTAACCAGAATGCGGCGGTGCAGGGAACGGCGATCGGAGGATTTTTAACGTCGTTTTTATTATCGGGTTTTATTTATCCGATCGCCAATATTCCTTTTCCGTTATCTTTGCTTTCTAAGGTTATTCCAGCTCGCTACTATATTATTTTGACCCGGGATGCCTTTTTACGGGGGACGGGTTGGGAGGGCGTCTGGTACGTTCCGATGGTTATTGGTACCATTGGCTTGCTGTTATTTTTAATCGCGAATAAGGCGATTAAACGAATGCAATTACCCGATTAAAGGTTTGCTGATTTGACGATCGCCCGCGCATTTAAACTGAGAACCTTTTTAAGATTGAATTATTTTTATTTGAGAGAGCGATCGCCGTCCAGCCGATCGGCATTATAAAAACAGACGATTTTTCGGCATTGAATCGATCGCGTGGATAATCAAATCAAAGCGGAAATTACTGACCCAATTCATTAAGATAGTTTTGAGTTCGTGATTGGATTCTGGAATATCTTTTATTAATTCCTTAATCGAATCATCGCAGCATTTTAAGGCGGCTAAATTGAGGCGATCGATCCAGGACTCGGGCATTTTAGATAACAGTTCGGTAGCATTGACTTCCATCGGATTTAAGACTTCTATCGACTCGGAAACAGATTTCGAGTCTTCTCCTGCATAAAGGTAGACCACGCCTAAATGTTTTGCCATTTTCTGAAACAAAACATATTCCTGAAAAGGTTTACTCAAAAAATCATCGCATCCACTCGATAAAACCAGATCTCGCTGTTCTTCAAAGCTACTGGCCGTTAAGGCAATAATCACCGTCGATCGACCACCTTCGTCGCTTTTAATGCGTCGAGTAGCTTCGTAACCATCGACTACGGGCATTCGCATATCCATCCAAATTAGATGAGGTTGCCAATCTTGCCAAATGGCGATCGCCTCTTTCCCATTTTTAGCTTCGCGAACTTGGAACCCGATAGAGGTTAAAAGTTTGACGAGAAGCAAGCGATTTTCAAAGCGATCCTCGGCAACTAAAATGCGATAATCCGGTTGATCGGGAGCGAGACCGATAATTTTAGGAGGGGTCACTTCTTCGATCGCCGAATTCGTTGCGACAGGCTTGACCCGAATATCAAAACTAAACGTCGTCCCACGATTGAGGGTCGAAGCAACTGACAGTTGACCGCCCATAAGTTCGACAAACTTTTTACTAATCGGTAACCCCAAACCCGTTCCTTCTTGGGATTTTTTACCTGTTTGAGTTTGCACGAAGGGTTCAAATAAGCGTTCGAGTTCTTCCGGGGAAATTCCCGGTCCGGTATCTGCAATTTCAAAAGTCAGCAAAATCCCGCCATCGTTGACGGAACCATCGGAATTCGTGCGATCGCGATCGCCGTTAACTCCCACCTTCAAGCTGACTTGTCCTTCTTCGGTAAACTTGAGAGCATTTCCCAACAAATTAATTAAAACTTGGCGTAATTTACTTTCATCGCTTTCAATATAGTGTGGAACTTCGGGAGATCGCTCGCAAACGAGATCTAATTGTTTCGATTGAGCTTTTAAGCCAAACATTTCTGCCAAACCATCGAGCAGATCGAATAAATCGAATTGACTTTCATTTAAAGTGATGCGACCCGACTCAATTTTTGACATTTCCAAAATGCTGTTAATGAGTTGAAGCAAATGCTCTCCTGCTCGATTAACAATGGCGAGATCTTCGACACTTTGCTGCGAAAGTGAGGGGTCGTGACTGATGAGCTGACTAAACCCGAGAATAGCATTGAGTGGGGTTCGCAGTTCGTGGCTCATATTCGCTAAAAAGTCACTTTTGGCGCGGTTCGCCGCATCTGCACTTTCTTTTGCCGTTTTCAATTCTTGAGCTTGTTGTTGCGTTTGCGCGAATAATTCGGCTTGTTGGATAGCCACTCCCAACTGTTCGGCAATTTGAACTACCATGCGAATTTCTACGTTTTTCCATTCCCGAGGTTTGGAGTTTTGATAGACCGCTAATAAACCCCAGAGTTGCCGACCGCAAAAAATGGGCGCGATCGTATAAGAGCGAGCTTGTAATTCTTCTAATAGCTCTAAATAACAGGGGTTAAACCCTGCCTGATAAATATCGGAAACCGAGCAGTAACTATGTTTATTTTGATAAATTGAGGCGGATGTTTTTTGCAGGTAAGTATCGCGAATCAAAGGAGAATCACTATTTAATTTTTTGACAGCACAATTCTTTTGATTGACGCTAACTTTCGTCAAATTGGGATGTTCGTAGGCGTGGGGAACTAAAATATCCCAGCCGGGGGCAACGGACTCGGAAACCAACTCGCCACTCCAATCGGAATTGAAACGATAAACGAGGATGCGATCGCATTCCAAGACTTGCCGTAATTCGTTGGTAGTCGCTGCAAAAATGTTCTGTAAATCCAAACTTTGACGCATTCGTTGAATGACTTTGGCGATCGCCGCTTCCCGTTTTGCCGTTTCTTGTAAAGCAATTTGTGCTTGATATCGGGCTTGACCGATCGCGATAAATTCATTGACTAACGTCAACCATTGGATCTCTTCATGACTCCATACTTTAGGGTTAAAAATTGCATCGACTCCAATCGAACCGACGACCTGACCGGATTGCAAAAGGGGAACGACTAAACGGGATTGAATGCTCCCGAGGGTGGCCGATTCCCGTTCGGCAATTTCCGCCGGAAACTCTAGGGGAACTTGAATACTCTTTCCTTGCAATAACTGTTCGTCAATCCAACGATTTTTGCCAACCTCATACTTTTGAAAGCGATCGATCGCTGGTTGAATGCCGCGATCGCACCACTCGTGACTCATATTGACAAAACAATAATTACGGTCATAAGATAATAAATAGACGCGATCGCCGTCCAAAATTTCTCCAATTTTGGCGAGGGTAAATTCAATCGAGTTTTCGATATTACCTTCATCGATAAATTTGCGAGAAACTTGGCCGATCGCCCGTTCCATTTTCGCTCGACTGCGGATCGACTGTTCGGCGAGGGTACGTTCGAGTTCTGTCCCGGCTTTCGCTCCAAAAATCCTAAAAATTCTCTCTTTATTCGCATTTTTAACAAGTGGATGAGTGTCTACAACAGCCAAATTGCCGATGGTTTTACCATTAGAATCGACCAGAGGCATTCCCCAGTAACTTTCCGCTTGCCAACTCGCTAAATGGAGAGCGTCGGGAAACTGTTGACAAACCTGTTCTGGATAAAAACAATCCGTCCCTAGACTAATGGTTTCACAAGGAGTTCCGAACAAGTCGTATTCAAAATTTTCCCCAATTTCTTCTCCATTCCAAACGGCTAAAGTTCGGGCTTTACCGGGAAAGCGATCGCTGAATTGAGAAACGAAAGCGTAACGAACTTGCAAAACTTGCGCTAAGTAACGAACGCAGGCATTAAAAAACTCGTCTCGGGTCGCACAAGCGGTTCCCTCAACCATTAACTTCAATGCTACTTCGGCTTCTTTTGGTTGAGTAATATCGCTGAGGGTACAAACCACGCCCTCGACGCTTTCATCGGCAGTAATTTGTGGGTCGGCATTGAGCAACAACCAACGGTGATGGTTACGGGTGGAATCTTCGACGCGGACGATAATGTTATCGATCGATTGACGGCGAGCGATCGCCTGTTGTACGGGTAAATCGGATAACTCAAACGGCGTTCCATCTTCTTGTAAAAGGTGCCATCCTTCGCCGAAAACTCTATTTTCAATGGCGGCTGAGTTGAGGTTAAAAAAATTAAGCGCCGCGTGATTGGCGAGGTTGACTTTTCCATCTCCATCGATCAGAAAAACGCCGACTTGCATTTCCCGAATCAACATTTGAAACCGCTTGCGACTTTCTTCTAAAGCAGTTTCTCGCAATAATTGAGCGCTAAAACGCTTGTTAAATAAGGAGGTTAATAAAGCAATTGATAAAATAAATAAAGTGGCGATCGCGATGCCGACGGCGAGCCAAAAGCGATTGAGAACTGCCGTTGCTTCCAGTGGTAAATTGTCGCGGGGGATCCAATGGGTTGCCGCCATTCCGGTATAGTGCATTCCGGCAATGGCGATCGCCATTAACAAGGCACTACCAATTTTTTGCCAGATCGGGTCTCGGTCGTGACTGTCGGGGAGGCGAAACCCGAGCCACAAGGCGCCAAAAGACGCCCCGATCGCGATCGCTATGGAGAGCGCCAGCAACGAAGTATTATATTTCATATACGCCGGAATTTGCATGGCGGCCATGCCGATATAGTGCATTCCGGCGATCGACAGACCCATGAATAGCCCCCCAATACCGAGGAGAAAGCGACCGACCGAACGACTGAACAAGTAAAGGGCGATACCAGAGGCGCCGATCGCGCTCAGCAAGGAGTACAAAGTAAGATAGGCGTCGTAGCTCACGCTAACCGGGAATTCTAAAGCGAGCATGGCGATGAAGTGCATCGACCAAATCCCGGTTCCCATTGCCGTAGCGCCCCCAAGCACCCACCAACCGCGATCGCGGTCGAGGTTAGATTTCACCCGTCCGACAAAGTCGAAAGCGCAATAAGAGGCGATCGCGGCGATCGCGAAGGAAAGCAGAACTAAGCTGAAATTATAATGTCCGGTGAGTTCGGCGTGCATATCTTCTAGTCGAAACGATGGACTCTTTTAATATTCCCAACGATCGCCACTAACCGCGTAGCAAAAATATTTTTTGACAACAAAGTATCGAGAGGCGATCGGCAGATGATCATACGGATGCCACCTAGTCATTTCCCTACCCGAAAAAGTGACAAAATGGAACGATTGAGGCAACTTTTGGGTTCAACTCCCAATCTTCTGTCTACACTTTTGAACGTCCCGCTAACAAGAGACGACAAAATCGAGGATCGCGCTTCCTCAACTCCTTATACCATTTTTGTCAAACCTCGATCGAGATAGAGTGCCTAGAGGGTACGGAGGTTTGCCATTGCAAAATTGAAATGACCCTACTTTTTTCGACTCGATCCCTACAAAAATGTGCCAAAGTAAGCTCCTCGCGACGGAACGATCGCCCTGAATTCCAATTGCTTGTTTAAACCGGGGCGATCGCCCCCTTCCGGATCGATCGCCCCGCCTGCCGAAAAAGCGATCGCGTGTAAACTTTTGCGATCGCCATGTTTGCTTTATTTTCTCGAAAAACCGCCTACTGTCTGCTTGCAAGCTGCGTTTTTCTCGGCATCGTTCTTTTTTCCAGTTCCGTCGGCGCGATCGCGCCCCAAGTGCAACAATTTATCGACACCCTCACCCCGCAGATGGAACGCCATCTCCAGCAAAGCTTGCAGCGTCGCGAGGTATTTTTCGACGTGACGCCGCAACCGAACGGGAATCGAATCGAGTTACAACCTTACGCGCGCCTCGATCGCGATACGGTGTTTGACGTCGCCCTCACTTACGATCGCGACTTTCCCGTACTGACAGGTAAAGTCTTCACCGCCGCCGAACGCAACACGATCGAACGAGTCGCCCACGAAAGCTTCCCTACCGGGGTGCGATCGCAACTCGCCATTTTTCCCTACGACGACATCGATCGCGATTACGCCATCACCACCGCCCCTTACAGCAATCTCTACACCCGTCCCGACCCCAAGATCGAAAATTTAGCAACCCAAGTGCGCCTCGGAACGGCGGTCAAACTGCTCGAATACAGCCGCGATCGCCGTTTTGCGCGGGTTCGCATCGAAGATGACGGCTATCTCGCCTGGATCGATCGCGCCGAACTGCGAGAGTGCGATCGCGCTGAATTCGATCGCTGGGTTGGCGCCCCCAAAGCCTTCGTCGCCCGAGACCTCGATTCCCTCTATTTCGGGACGCGCCTCCCTTACCAAAACGGCGATCGCGGCGCCGTCACCTTAACCACTCCCGACGGTCAACCCTTGCGGGTCGCCTACGCCGATCTCGTCCTCGACGATACCCCGATCGCCCCAGCCCATCTCCTCGAACTCGCCAAACAATTTCTACCGGATCGTCCCTACGGTGGCGGTTCCTACCTTTGGGGGGGAACCGTCGGCAAACGCCTCGACTGTAGCGGCTTCGTACAGACGGTATTGCGCGCCGGAAATCTCTACATCCCCCGCGACGCTTACCAACAACAGCTTTACAGCACCCCCGTCGCCCCGACCCTCGATCGCCTCGACGAACTCCAAGCGGGGGATTTAGTCTTTTTCAGCAATAACGGGCGTTTGGCGACCCACGTGGGCATTTATTTAGGTAATGGCGAATTCATCCACTCCACCCATCGCGGCCCTTACAGTGGGGTCAAAATCAACTCGTTACGGGGTTCGACGGCTTACGATCGCAGCTTTCAATCCATCTATTTCGGCGGCGGTCGCGTTCCCCGGGTGGCGATCGGTAACAGAACGTGACATCCTCCCGACGCTGAATCAAAGATTACAGCGCGGGCTTCCCAGTCTCACGATTGGGTATTCCTGCCCCGCGCCACTTATCTAGGTCATAGACCCCCGACAGACCGACTTGACAGGCGGTTTCCGTTCCCCAGAGTCCCTGGGATACTACGTTTTCTTGTCCACGATGTAAAACCATCTCTGCTGCGGCATGGTCACGATGAGTTCGATATCCACATTCAGGACAATGATGCTCTCTGACTTCCAACCCCTTGCTCACCGTAGCAAAGCAGGATGGACAAGTTTGACTGGTGCCGTGGGGGTTGACTTTAGCAAAGTAGACTCCCCGCTTCCAGCACACCCATTCCGTCAGAGACAAGAACTGCCCGAAAGCAGCATCTACACAATCTTTTCGCAACATCCCTCGCGTCAAACCTTTGACGTTGAGGTCTTCTGCAAAGATGGTTTGCACCCGGTCACAAAGCTGATGAGCCGTCTTCAGATGGAAATCTCTGCGACGGTTCGCAATCCGATGGTGCATTCTAGCCACTTCGATTTGTGCCTTCTCCCAGTTTTGAGAACCCTTTTGTTTTCGTGCTGCTCTGCGTTGCAGCAATTTCAGCTGGCGTTGCATCGACTTGAAAAACTTAGGGCGCTCTTGGAAAAAGCGATCGGAAGCGGTCAAGAATCGCTCCAATCCCAGGTCAATCCCAATCGCCCGACCGTGAACCGGGACATCGGGAACCGATATATCGGATTCAATCGTGACGACGACATACCATTGCGTCCCCCGTATCCTGGACAGTACCCTTACCTGTTTCACCTTGAACCCGTTAGGTATCGGTCGATGCAGGTTGATGGGTACTTCCCCAATCTTTGGCAACTTGATTGTGAAGCCATTGATGGGATTGTTCTTGAACTGGGGAAACACAAAGGATTTGAATTGACCGAACTTTTTGAAACGCGGGAATCCATGTCCCCGTTTCTGAAATGCTTCCCAGGTATCGTGCAGTCTGCGAATCGTAGTCTGCAACACCTGAGAATGCACCTGACCCAGATGCGGGAATTGCTTCTTCGCTTTGGGCAGATTGTTCTGCTGACGATGGTAAGACGGAAACGGTTCATCGGCAGGAATGATGTATTCCTTTTCCAGCGAGCATCGGTCTACCGAACACTTACGCGAAGCAATCCAGTCTTTGAGTTCGCGCAAAGCGTAGTTATATACGCCTGGGCACGTCTCAAGCCACGACCGCAGTTCAGTCTGCTGTACGACATTTGGATAGATTCGGTAAGTGTAGTTCATGGTCAGCATGACTGTAATTTATCACAGGCTATAGCTGCTGGTAAATGCTGGTCTCATCCCCATCGTAGGGCTTGGCCCTTCCCGTAGGGTGGGGATGAGACTTTTCAAGGGGAGTCCATGTATCGCGACGCTGATGCTTCGCATACAGCGCGGGACTTATAGCTCCCCGAACCCCTCAAAAGTTAAAAAAAATAAAAATAAAGTATTCTTGCTCGAACCTTTTTTAAAAAACCGTCATTTTTTATACTTTCTCGGCGAGGACATATCGAAAAATTTTATCTCTGTCAACGATCGCGATCGCTGACAATCGGCGATCGATATCGGTAAGAAATAGGGGTTTCGATCGCTTCATCCTTTCTAGAAAGAATAGAGAATAGAGTAGGAGGCTTAGATTAGGACGAGATTGACGTAATGACTACTTTTGCACCGACAACCCCCACCGCCAAAACCACCGGAACGGTCGAACAGATTGTCGATCGTATTTGCAGACATCGCAAAATTAGCCGTTACGACCAACAACTATTGATGTCTGCCCTACTTTCCAAAGATGCAATTAGCGAAAACGAGCGATCGCAAATCAATCGCGTTTTCGATAACTTGCAACGGGGTTGTTTGCGCGTCGTCGATTGACGCCTTGCTGCGGATTCGAGGTCAATCCAGCCAAGTTTAATCTAATTTACCTTCAATTTTGCCATTAAAGCCATAAATTTCCCGACTGCCGACGTAGGGGACCAACTCCACATCCCGTTCGTCGCCCGGTTCGAAGCGAATCGCGGTTCCGGCGGGAATATTTAAGTGCATACCTTTAGCGCGATCGCGATCGAATTGCAGTGCTTCATTCACTTCGTAAAAATGAAAGTGCGACCCGACTTGAATCGGGCGATCGCCCGTATTCGCTACGGTTAAAGTCAGAGTCGGACGACCTGCATTAATTTCGATCGTCCCTTCGCGGGCGATAATTTCTCCGGGAATCATCTTGATTGCTCCAATGGATTGCTGCAACTTATGGTTTGACGAGTCAATCGGCGGCGATCGCCCGGATTTAGCGGATCGGATCGTGAACGGTCACCAACTTCGTTCCGTCGGGAAAAGTCGCCTCGACTTGAACCTCGCGAATCATTTCGGGAACACCTTCCATGACTTGATCGCGATTTAATAAAGTCGTCCCGTAACTCATCAATTCCGAGACCGTTTTGCCTTCGCGGGCGCCTTCGAGAATTGCCGCGCTCAAATAGGCTACTGCCTCGGGGTGATTGAGTTTCAAGCCTTTTTCCTTGCGGCGTTCCGCCAGTAGAGCCGCCGTAAAAATGAGTAATTTGTCTTTTTCTTGGGGCGAAAGTTGCATAGCACTCCCTGTTTTTAACGAGTGGCGATCGCGGTTGGCGTCCTCAATTCGTCCTCAATTCCCACCCTTTCTAACTTCTTAATTTATATCAAGATTTGCATCAGTTTTAACGAATGTAGGGCGAACTTGAGGCGATCGCGTAGGGTTCGCTAAGGAGAATCGCCCCGTCCTAGCCACTCGAAAGCGGCCAGACCCGAGGCACCGAACTCGGGCGCCCCAGAAAAGACAGACGCAAACTATCCCAAACTTGAGCGAACCAGTGCCTCACTTGGGGGGTAGAAGAGCCGCAATAGCGACATAGAACCCCTTGGGGGAGGCGCGTCACGCCGATTTCCCCCGTTCCCATTTGGGGAACCCCATCCCACAGACGGCGGATCTGTTCGACGCGATCGCGAGAGACGGGTTCGCCAATCCACGCCAAAGTCCCCGCGATCGCCCGGCCCCCCAGACCGTGAGGACCGTCCACCATCGCCGTTCCCCCCTCCAACATTTGGCGGTCGATCCACAACGGGCGCCCCTCCTGCCAGACTTCGGCGTGCGATCGCCACTGTCCCTGCAAGAACTTTTCCCCGCGCGCGCTCCGACCGAAACGGTTAATTTCCCACAACAGGATCCGAGAACCCGGCGCCAGCTCGACGCGCAAATCTTGGCGATAAACCGCCCCGTTAAAAATAATGCTTTCCTGGGGCAACCATTCCAAACAGGCCCCGGCATCCACCTGGATCTTAATCGTTTGTTGCGCTTCGCGACCGTTCGTTCGATAAACTTTCGCCGCCGCCGCCGTCGTCACCAAAGCGTGAGTATTGGCTTCGAGATGGAAGGATTGGGAGAGGCGATCGCCCCCCACAATGCCCCCCGCCGTATGCAAAATCACGCTATGACAAATTTGAGGACCTTCCGGATAAAAAGGGCGCTGCACCTTCAGAGGCGCTTTCGCATGAGTGCAGTGTACCTGGGTTTGCCCTTCTCGGGCGCGATAGATCAACTCCAGGCGACCTTTCCAACTCGAATCCGTTTGAGCAATAGCAGAATTCACGACAATAACTCGCTCGTTTTCTCCCATTAAACTGCAAGAAAACGTTGGATCACCTCATTACTCAATTCTTGTGTCAATCCCGACGCCACGATCCCGCCTTTTTGCATCGCGTAATACCAATCCGCTTGGCGCACGAAATGCAAGTGTTGTTCGACCAACAACACCGAGATCCCCGTCGTTTCGATAATGCGACGGACCGCCGCTTCAATTTCGAGAACGATCGACGGTTGAATCCCTTCCGTCGGTTCGTCGAGTAATAATAATTGGGGCTGACCCATCAGAGCCCGGGCGATCGCCAAC
This sequence comes from Oxynema mangrovii CENA135, assembly GCF_016632315.1. Lineage (NCBI taxonomy): Bacteria > Bacillati > Cyanobacteriota > Cyanophyceae > Oscillatoriales > Oscillatoriaceae > Oxynema > Oxynema mangrovii. The sequence continues at coordinate 1,894,145 of NZ_JAEOXH010000001.1, forward strand.
TGTTGCTGTTGTCCGCCACTGAGATCGCCGCCCCGGCGATCGAGCATCGTTTTTAAAACGGGGAATAACTCGAAAATATCCTCGGGAATTTGCATTTTTTTCGGACGATTTCGCCGAGCTTCCAATCCTAAGAATAGATTTTCCTTCACCGTCAGTCGCGGAATAATTTCGCGACCTTGAGCGACATAACCGATTCCCGAACGGGCGCGGCGATCGGGCGAAAGCGGCGCAATTTCCACCCCATCAAACCAAATTTTACCGCGACGGGGTGGCAGCAATCCCATTATCGTTTTTAACAACGTCGTTTTACCGACCCCATTGCGCCCGATCAAACAAACCATTTGACCCCGATAGACGCTTAAATCGACCTCTCTTAAAATATGACTCTCCCCGTAATACACATCGAGTCCCGAAATTTGCAAAATTTTCTCCGGGGAAACTTCTTGATAGGCGGATTCTAAAACATTGCTAGCATTGGGATAATTCATATTGGCAGACTGATGACAAACGTATTACAAACTTAAAGGAAAAGTAACATTTGATGAGCGGCGATCGATGCTTATAACTTATAGAGTCAAGCCCTCAACTGAAAGCATCTCAATGACCGCCCTAGGGATGTTCCTCCTCTTCAGTTCCTAAATAAACCTCCACAACACGGGGATCGTTCTGCACCTCTTCGATACTGCCTTCACACAATACCGATCCTTCATGTAAAACAGTCACCTTGCGCGCAATTTGGCGCACGAACTCCATATCGTGTTCGATAACAATAATCGAATGACTTTCTGCAAGAGATAACAATAACTCTCCCGTCAACAGCGTTTCTTCATCCGTCAATCCCGCCACAGGTTCGTCAACGAGCAGTAAATCTGGCGACTGCGCCAACAACATGCCAATTTCTAGCCATTGTTTTTCCCCATGAGAAAGTAAACCCGCCGGAGTATCGGCTTTCGCCACCAAACCAATCGTTTCTAACAAGGTACTAACCGTTTTTCGCTCTGCTGACGGCTGAGGTTTGAGCAAAGTAGAAAAGACATGTTTCTGGCGATTGCACGACAATTCTAAATTTTCGCGCGGGGTTAAATTTAGGTAAACCCGGGGCGTTTGAAACTTGCGACCGATCCCAAATCGCGCGATTTGGTGTTCGCGGAACCGTCGCAAGTTTTTCCCTTTAAATAAAACTTGTCCGACCGTAGGTTGAACCTTCCCGGTAATTACATCTAAAAACGTTGTTTTTCCCGCCCCATTCGGTCCGATAATCACGCGTAGTTCGCCGCGTTCCATACTGAAGTTCAAGTTATTGAGGGCATTAAACCCATCAAAACTGACCGTTAAATTATCAATTTCCAAGATTTTCTCGTTCACGCCGAACCTCCGGATCTTCTTCTAAACTGGGATAAGTAGTTACGTAGCGAGGACGCTTAACTAACCGTCTGAGTAGGTTGATTCCTTCTGTTTTCAACCAACCGATTAATCCATTGGGAAGGACGAGAACGACGAGGAGAAATAAACCCCCTTGGAAAAACAGCCAAATATCGGGAAATTGACTGATCAACCAGCTTTTACTGTAGTTGACCAGCAATGCGCCGACGATCGCCCCGATTAAAGTCGCGCGTCCGCCAACCGCCACCCAAATCACCATTTCAATAGAGAAAGCAATATCCATGGCTTTCGGGGAAATAATACCCGATCGCAGGGTAAATAATGCCCCGGCAATTCCGGCTAAAGCGCCGGAAATGGCAAAGACTAAAACTTTATATCCCGTCGGATCGTAGCCAGAAAAACGCAAGCGCGTTTCGTCGTCGCGGATCGCCACTAACACCTTCCCAAACCGTCCTCCGGTCAGCCAGCGACAGAGATAATAAGCGCCGACCAGCAATAAAACAGTGAGGGTGTAGATGACGAATTGAGTGTTAGAGTTGCTAACTTCCGCTCCCAAAATTGTTTTAAAATCGGTCAAGCCGTTGGTGCCGTTAATTAATTTTTGTTGTCCGTTAAATAAGTTAAAAAATACGATCGTTGCGGCTTGAGTGAGGATGGAAAAGTAAACCCCTCGAATTCGGTTGCGAAAGACGAGGTAACCGAGGAAAGTTGCCAGTAAGGCGGGAATTAAGAAAACCGCAATTAAGGTCAAGGGAAACGAATAAAACGGTTTCCAAAAAGCGGGTAATTCGGTGACGCCATAGAGACTCATAAATGAGGGAAGTTGACTGCTGGCGTCGGCAGGAATTTGTAGTTTGAGGTGCATGGCGATCGCGTAACCGCCGAGGGCGAAAAAGATGCCGTGACCCAAACTCAACATCCCCGTATATCCCCAAATTAAATCGATACCGAGGGCGAGAATTGCTAAAGCGAGATAGCGGTTGAGTAAGTCGAGATTGAAGGGGGAGAGAAAGAAGGGAACGATCGCGATCGCGAACAGGGCGATCGCCCCGACCATGAAGGCTTCTGTTAGACGAGGATGTTGCCGCAATTGACGATATAACTTGCGGATAACCGTCGCCTTTTCTTGATGTTCGGAACTGATGTCTTCGTTCATTTTTATTCTCGATCGCGTTGCCAATTTCCAAGAGATTAATTAGGCGTCTACAGTCCGTCCTTTTTGAGGGAACAGTCCGGCAGGACGAACCTGTAAAAAGGCAATAATCAAGGCAAAAACCATCACCCTAGCCATACTGGTATTGGCAAAAAATGAAAAGAAATCCGACAAGAAAGTAACATCGGAAACTAGGGCGGCGATCGTTCCCGAACCGAGTAAATAACTCACCGTTCCGATCGCGATCGCGGCGACAATCGTCCCGAACAGTTGACCGACACCACCGACGACGACGACCATAAACGCATCGACAATGTAATTTTGTCCCGTATTCGGACCGACGGAACCGAGGAAACTAATGGCACATCCGGCAATTCCCGCCAAGCCGGAACCAATGGCAAAAGTCAACGCATCGACTTTCTGGGTAGGAATGCCCAAACAGGCACTCATGGTGCGATTTTGGGTCACCGCACGAATTCTTAAACCCCAGGGCGATCGCTGTAAAAATAAATAAATTCCGGCGACACAAACAACCGTTAATCCAATAATAAATAAACGGACGTAAGGTAAATACAACGAACCTAATTCTAACCCTTGACGCAACCAACCCGGTGCCGTTACATCGACCCCTTGAGCGCCAAACCAAGGTTTAGTAAAGGCGAGTTTAAACAGATTGCCCGATAAAACACTGGCGGCGATCGCAATTCCCACCGAAAGCGGCAGTAACACCGCGATCGCCGGACGGCGGAGGCGATCGAAATCCAGCCGTTTTTTCAGCACCCAAATGCCGCCAAAAAACAGCAAACTAAACAGCACTATTCCCACAAACATCGACCAACTGATGCTGCGAACAAACTGCTGTAAAATTAAACTGACCCCCCACGTTGCCAGCAAAGTTTCTAACGGTCTGCCGTACAAATAGCGAATCACCCAACGCTCTAGCATCAAGCCCACGGCTGCCGCCACTAAAAAAGCAATGGGAATCGCAAAAATAATATAAAATTCAAACCAATTATCGCCCAATAATTTGAAGCAATTTTGTACCACGTAGGTCGTATAAGCTCCGATCATCATTAACTCGCCGTGAGCTAAATTGATCACGCCCATAATCCCGAAAACGATCGCCAAACCCAGGGCAGCAATTAATAAAACCGCTCCAATACTAACCCCATTGAATAAACTGTCTAGAAATAACACTAAAACTCCCCTCTTCTCATTTCCTCATCTTCGTGGCGCGATTTGAAATAGACCAGTTTAAGGACACGGCAATGCCGTGTCCCTACCGCAAACCGATCGCTTTTAAAACGACGCGATCGCCGTTATGCGCCCTCCATTTTGTATTTCCCACCTTTACTCGGATCGGACCAGTCGCAGGCGTAACCTTTGGTATCGGCAACGTATTGATTCCAGGGAACGGGAACGACCGGGGAATCCGTTGCATAAACAATTTCAAACATTCCGTCGTCGCGCACTTCACCGATGCGAACGGTTTTGGAAATATGGTGGTTCTTTTCTAACGTGACCAAGCCTTCAGGAGCCTGAAATGTCTGCCCTAGCGCTGCTTTTCTGACCGCTTCTAAATCATCTGCCGTTCCCGCAGCTTCCACGGCTTGTTTCCACAAATGCACCATGATATAAGCCGCTTCCATCGGGTCGTTAGTAACGCGATCTGCACCGTATTTCCCTTTAAACGCTTCGACAAATTTTTTATTTTCTGGCGTATCTACCGTTTGAAAATAATTCCAGGCGGCATATTGTCCTTGGAGATATTCCGGACCGATCGCCTTAACTTCTTCCTCCGCAATACTCACGGACATCGTAGGATAGAGATCGGGGGTCAATCCCGCCCCTTGCATTTGTTTGAAAAAGGCAACGTTGCTATCGCCGTTGAGGGTATTAAAAATTACCCCACCCTCCGGTAAAGCCGCTTTGATTTTCGTGATAATTGGCGTCACTTCCGTCCCGCCGAGGGGGATGTAATCTTCGCCTAAAATCTGACCGCCTTTTGCTTCGACTTGGGCTTTAATAATCGTGTTAGCAGTACGGGGGAAAACATAGTCCGAACCAATTAAGAAAAATTGATTGCCTTTATTTTCTAAAAGCCAATCGACGGCAGGTTCGATCTGTTGGTTGGGAGCCGCTCCGGTGTAGAAAATATTTTGAGAACATTCCTGTCCTTCATATTGAACCGGATACCACAACATGTGTTTTTTCTCTTCAAACACGGGCAGTACGGCTTTACGGGATGCGGAAGTCCAACAACCGAAGATGGTAACGACTTTATCTTGGTCGATTAATTTTCTCGCTTTTTCAGCAAAGGTCGGCCAGTCGGACGCGCCATCTTCGACAACAGCCTGAATTTTTTTGCCGAGTACACCCCCGGCATTATTGATTTCTTCGATCGCCAATTGTTCGGCATCGACGACACTTTTTTCACTAATTGCCATCGTGCCACTCAATGAGTGTAAAATCCCGACTTTAATGACATCTCCATCACTTTGGGCCATGGGCGATCCGGTTTCTCCTGGAGAGTCCCCCGTGGTTCCGGTTCCTTCTCCTTGGGGGTTACTACAAGCTTTGAGGAACAAACTCGCCCCTAAAGAGGCCGACCCGTATAATAAAAACTTGCGCCGTCCAAATCCATTGCTCATCTGAATTCCTTTCCTCCTCGCGCCATCACAATTCAATAAGTACGTACAGTTAACCGAGAGTTAGATGTCGATATTAAGACGAGCTAATCTATCAAATTGTGTTTTAAGTTACAGAAAACAACGATAAATTTGTGCAATCTCTAATCCACTGCGATCGCCGTTTAATTATTGTTTTGACTTGAATTTCTTGCGAGTAAAGCTTTTCGATCGCTGCGGAAGGGCGATCGCGCGATCGCGGTCGTCGAAATTATTCAAAAAGATTTATATTTATTCATATCTCCTATAGCATTTTCCTCGGCTATCCAAGACATTTAGATCCCCCTAAATCCCCCTCGCCAGGTAGGGGTTTGGTTACCAAACCCCTACTTTCCTCGTTCCCCCCGAAATCCCCCCAACCCCCCTTTGAAAGGGGGGCGAAGGGGGGATAGGGGGATCGGCACTGTACCTCATCAGATGCCCGAGTATTGTAAAGAAGCTACTCTAGCAAATGCGATCGCCAACAAACTCAATAATTGCCGCTAAGCCTTCCCCTGTCTTTAAATTGCTAAAAACGAACGGTTTCTCTCCTCGCATTTTCTTGGCATCGCGTTCCATGACGCCTAAATCTGCACCGACGAGAGGGGCCAGGTCGATTTTATTAATGACCAATAAATCCGATTTGGTAATTCCCGGTCCTCCTTTTCTGGGGATTTTATCCCCCGCCGCGACATCGATAACGTAAACGGTAAGATCGACTAACTCCGGGCTAAAAGTTGCTGCTAAATTATCGCCGCCACTCTCGACGAAAACTAATTCTAAATCGTTAAATCGAGCTTCTAATTCATCGATTGCCGCTAAATTAATCGAGGCATCTTCTCGAATCGCCGTATGAGGACAACCGCCCGTTTCGACGCCAAGAATGCGATCGCTGGCTAACGCCTGCGATCGTACCAAAAATTGGGCGTCTTCTTGAGTATAAATATCATTAGTAACGACGGCCAATCGATAGCGATCGCGCAATTTCTTACATAATAAATCGACTAAAGCTGTTTTTCCCGAACCGACGGGTCCGGCGATTCCGACTCGAAAAGCATTCATAGCGATTGTGGATGTTAGATGTTGAATTTTAGATTTTAGATTGGCTAATTTTGCCTATTTTAAATCCTGACGTCTGACTTTTCTTTCTTCCCTCCCTCAACTGCGAAATAAACGGCTGTACTGACACTCATGTTGCATACTGGCTAAGGCTAACCCCCAGCTACAACTATTTAAGTTGTCGTCGCCGAGATCGAGAATAATTTCACTCGCTTCAATTAAAGAATTTTGTAAATTAAAAAGTAATTCCTGTCCGGCGGTTTGTCCGAGAGGAATGAGTTTAATTCCCGCAGCGACAATATTGGTTGTCCAACTATGTAAGTAACCTAAAATGGCTTCAGTTTCGGGAACCTGTAAACAAGCGGCAGCTAGACCGAAAGCGATCGCGAAGTGACAGGGATTTTTTGGTAAATTATTTTTTAATCCATCAAACTTTTGAATATATTCTGGACGTAAAGTTAAAAATAATTTGAGTAAACTACTGCCCATTTGTTCGCTTTGAATTCGCAATTCTTCCGTTTCCCGGCTGGCAGATAGCCAAGCATTCCAGGCTTCTAATTGACTGAAATTTTCGGCGATCGTACAGCGATGCGATCGCGCGACGATCGCGGCATCGATGCGAATACTACCGAATTCTAGCTCGTTTTCAATCCAAGTTTGCAAGCTTTTGGCATCATTGACGATCGCGCGATCGACTAAGCTTTCTAAGCCTTCTGAATAACTATAACTCCCGACAGGTAAGGCGGGACTGGCTAATTGCAATAAACTCAACAATGCGGGGCGATCGAGCATCAATTCGGTCTCGTTATTATTAATAGGGATAACTTTACAGTATGTCTTGACGAACTACATTGGTCATCGCTCTCAAGCTCCCTTAAAAAGGGGGAATATCGATAAAATAACTCTTTTCAAGGAAGGTTTAGAAGGAGGATTTAACGAGATCGGGTTTGTACTTGATTTATTTTGAAACATGTTATTAGTTAACCGAGCCTTAGTGATGATGAACGTAGGCTCCCGGTTCGGGTTGAAAGGGGGCCAGTTCTTCGATCGCCGTTAAGCCTAATTGTTCGAGCATGGATTTTAAAATCGGATCGGGATTTAATCGCAAGTAGTTGTCGCCAATTTCTAAAGAAACGTGACGGTTTCCCAAGTGATAGGCGGCGCGCAAGAGGGTTAAAGAATCCGTGGCGGTGACGGAGAGTAAAAGTTCGGGTTTGGCGGCAATTTGTACGACGGTTTGACCGTCATCGGTGGCGAGGAGGTCGCGATCGCGCAGAACGGTTCCACGAGGTAAGTTTAAAATAATTTCTTGTCCGCTTTCCGTTGTTATTTTGCGGCGAACTCGGATGCGTTCTTCTGCCGTTAAGGGCAAAGTTAAATCGACTTTAACTCCGCTAGAATGAGATAAAAATTGGGTCAAGATCATTTTAGAGATTAGATTTTAGAGGTTAGATTTTAGATTCGTTGTTTGATTGAAGGGTTAACTTGTCCAGTTGAATTCCCCTCTCCGACGGGGAGAGGGGTTGGGGATGAGGGTCAGGAAATCTCGGGTTTACTCTCGGTTAAATTAGCTAAATCGTCCGCACGACGGCTGAAGAGTTTAAAGTACAAGCCAACTAAGAATTCTTTAATCGGAAAGGCGATAAAGGTGAGGGGATTGACGGTTACGATGATATTGCGGGCGTCCGATCGCGCTTGTTTGACAATTTGTTCGGCGACCCAATCCGCCGACATGACACCGATGGGATTGAGGTTACTTTTAAACGGACCGAGGATTAATTTACGCACGACACAAGGAGCATCTAAACGGCGCAAGGTGACTAAATCGCCGAGGGTGCGTTTACTCAATTCGTAGAGGGGACTAAAGGCGGGATTGACTTCGGCTTCTGAGGTGTTGACCCAGATTTCTTTACAGGCAATATCGCGATTGGTGCGGACGGTGGTTAAGAATAATTCCATCAAGCGCCAAGTGGAAAAAGTATTGATTTCGTAAGAGCGCGAAATGGCATCTGCACTGCGATCGCCGTGAACGTTAATGCCGTGATTGAGTATAAGAATATCGACGGTTTCAAATAAGGCTTGTAAGTTCGATTCTTCTCCAACTTTCCAAGTTTGGGTATTAATTTCTTGGGGTTCGCCGTCGCGGTCGATAACGACGGGACGATCGCCCGATGTCAGGGCGATAACTTTAGCGCCGGATTGTTGTAATTGTGTTAATAGCGATCGCCCTAACGTCCCGGAAGCTCCGGTAACGGCGATCGTTTTACCTTTAAGAGAAAGGGCCGTTCCCATGAGTTTGTCTACCAGGGTAAAAGTGCCACAAAAATAAGCATTTTGATTGTCGAAATGGTGCCGCCAGTGATAGGTTCGATTCACCGACCACCGGGAAGGCGGAGCCTCAAAGGGGCCGGGACGGTGGGTGAGGTCGGTTAAGGTGTCGGCGCCGGGAATCCCTGCACCTCGGGCGATCGCGGAACCGAGAAACCCCAAGGTGTAGAGGCTGCCGAAGGCGGCGAAACCGTGAACGGAGGGGGTCGCCACGAAGGCGATCGCCCACAGTAATAAGGTAAAAACTAACATGACCGAGGCTTCGGGAACGTCGTTATACCAATGAGCCTCGCGATAAATGGTTTCGTTGACGGGAGTGAGAGTCGGACGAAAAACGCGATGGTGCCAATTGTGCAGCCGCGAGAGCGGTTGCCACACATGGGCCGAGACGTGGTACAAATCCCGAACCAATTCGGCGTACAAGATCGAGCCGAACGTCCACGCTGCCGCCGTTAACCAGAAAGTTAGCATAGGAAAAGATCGAATACCTGTCGGTTTCAAGTCATCAAAGATGGGATTTACACAAATTTACTAGAAATTTCGCAGGCTTGTGGGATCGGCGCGGCAAAATCGGCGCCTCCCACCGGGGACGATTCCCCCAGAGGGAAAAGGAGATCGAGGCGATCGATAAAAAGGACTCGTTCCTTTCAATAGGCAATCCGATAGGGTCGAGAGGTACTGTCGGGCGCCAAACGGGGGAACAATACGGTAGGATGACGGCACGACCCACAGGGGCGTGTATTTTGTCAAACATTGTCGTCAGAGCGAATGGCGCGATCGCCGTGCGGCGTGCATCTTAGGGATTTTCCCCATCGATCGCGCCCGAGAACATTTTTCCCCGCGACTTGCGATCGTCCAGCGCTTTTTTTGAGATCGAGTCTCATGGCTAATGAAACCCCGTCCGCAGTTTTTCCGATCGCCGTTACCGAGGAAACGGCGCAGATCGAGATCGGCTCGCGTTTGAGTATTTTAGAAGCAGTCGAGTTTAAAGACACCTGTCACAACTTGTGTCAAAGCCATCCCGAACTCGCCAAGCTGATTTTAGACTTTAGCGACACCACCTTTATCGACAGTAGCGGCATCGGCGCCTTGGTCAGTACGATCAAACTGACCGACGCCCGTAAGATCGCTTTAGTGGCGCGCGACGTCCAAGCTTCGGTCTTCGCCGCGATCGCCTTGCAGGGATTGGATACTCGGTTGACTCTGGAGACCCACTCTAACGCCGTCGCAACCGAGGAAAAGACTGCGAGCTTACCGCCGACTCATCCATCGGTGCGATCGCCGTTCAAGCGCCTCCTAGATCTGCTCGGGGCGATCGTCGGTTTGGGCATTTCCGCCCTGGTCTTCATTCCGATCGCGATCGCCATCAAACTCGACAGTCCCGGCCCGGTCTTGTTCTCCCAAACCCGTTGCGGCTGGATGGGTCGGCCCTTCCGGATCTGGAAATTCCGTTCCATGTGCGACAATGCCGAAGCCCTCAAAGCTCGAGTCGAAAACCAGATCGACGGCCCGTTATTTAAAAACCACAACGACCCGCGCATCACCCGGGTCGGTCGTTTCCTGCGGCGCACCAGCCTCGACGAACTGCCGCAATTTTGGAACGTCCTGCGCGGCGAAATGAGCCTGGTGGGGACTCGTCCCGTATTGCCCGACGAATTAGAACGCTACGAAATTCCCGCATGGCAGCGCTTGGACGTCAAACCGGGCATGACCGGAGAATGGCAAGTCAACGGTCGCTCGACAATTGCTCGGTTTGAAGACGTTATTCGTTTGGATTTAAAATACCAAGAAAATTGGAGTTTAATATATGATATCCAGTTGATTTTTAAAACCTTCGCCGTTTTGTTTCACAAAAACAGTGGTGCAGTTTAAAGGAGGGTGGGCCAACGGCAAAGAAGACTCCAAAACTCGAAGGTGAGTGTTTTTGCCAGTCGTCAAGCTGCTAACACCTCGATCGTCCTCCGACCTCGCGGCTGGAAAACGATTTTCGGGCAACTGGCGGGTTCAAGTCATTGGCAACAATCTCAACGGGAACTCCTATAGGGGAATACCCTTCACGAATTAGACGATGGTGCTACCAAAAATCACTAGCTGGTGGAAAGATATCTCTTCCCAGCTTTCTAAAGAACAACCCCAAGTCGCGCAACCCTTGAAGCAATCGCACTTACAGGTCAAAACCGACCTGCACGATTTAGCTGAAGTCCTGCAATGGTTGGAGGCAGAAGTCTTTTCCTTACTGCCGCGCGATCGCTGGTGGGAATGTCAGACGGCCCTCGCCGAAGGATTTACCAATGCCGTTCGCCATGCGCATCGGAATTTGCCGCCGACCACCCCCATCGAGATCGATCTGACGATTTTTCCCCACTACTTGGAAATGCAAGTATGGGATATCGGTCCGCCGTTTGATTTAAAAGCCAAATTAAAAGCCGTTTGTGAAGAAACCTTCGATCCCCTCGACAAAGAGGACGGACGGGGACTTTTATTTATGCATCAATTAACAGACGAACTGTTTTACATTCGCAGTGACGATCGCAAAAACTGCCTGGTGATGAGAAAAAAACTACTTGATGAGTAAACTGCTTCCCGATTCCTACGTCTTTTTGGCTTGGCTGAAAACAGGCGCCCGCTTCGTGCGGGGGTTTAATATCCGTCTGGAGAACCGCGAGGTTCCCTATCCGGAAGACGAAGCCGAGCGACTCGCACAACTGCGACAATATGGCGCCGTGGAAATTAAAGGGAACGAAGCGTTCGATACTTTAACTCGTTTGGCTGCCAATTGCTGTCAGACGCCGATCGCGGCGATCGTCCTGGTCGATGAAGACCGATGCTGGATCGAGTCTAAAGTGGGCTGGGAGGCGGTACAAACCGATCGCCAAAACGCCTTTTGCGCTTATACTATCCTCGCCAAGGAATTGTTTGTCGTTCCCGACGCCCTCGCCGACCCTCGTTTTGCCGAAACCCCCCTCGTTCGCGGGAGCGACGGGATTCGCTTTTATGCGGGGATACCGTTGATCGCCGAGGGGGGGCAGGCATTGGGCAGCCTGTGCGTGATGGACCGCCAACCGAGACAACTCGACCCTACCCAGCAAGATCTATTACGGAGTCTGGCAGGTCAAGTGATGGCCCTGCTGGAGTTGCACCGAACTGTGAGCGAACGCGAGCGAAATTCCGAATTACAAAACTTTTTAGACCACACCCACGACTTGGTGCAGATGGTGGGCGCCAGCGATCGCCGCCTGTTGTGGGTCAATCGCGCTTGGCAGCAAACGTTGGGCTACAGCGCCACCGAAGCCCGTCAGTTGAGTTGGAACGATCTGTTAGACCCGGTTTCCCTCGACGCCGTGGAAGCGGCGATCGCCGAGTTGGAACCGGGGGAAACCAGCGCCACGCTGGAAGTGACTTTATCGGGGCGATCGGGCCAGTGCGTGCTGGCGGAAGGGGTTTTGAGGCGCGATCGCGACCCGAGCAGTGAAACCGAGCAAATTTGGGCGATTTGGCGCGACGTGACCGCCGAGAAGCAAGCCCGCAGCGATTACCAGCAACTGTTTGAAAATGCGGCGATCGGCCTGTTTCAACTCGACCGCGACGGACAGTTCGTGCGCGTCAACCAAGCCCTCGCCGAACTGTACGGTTACGACTCCCCCCAAGGATTTCTCAAACAGATCGGCCATATCGAACAAATTTACTACGACGCCGGACAGTGGGAGCGCGATCGCGAGTTCCTCGACAGCCAAGGGCACGTTTCCCGCGAACTGGAAGTTTGGAAATCCAACGATTCGACCCTCTGGATCGCCCAAGACCTGCGTCCCCTGTTCGACCTGCGCGGCGAACGAGTCGGTTATGAAGGCTTCGTCCAGGATTTGACCACGCGCAAACAAGCCGAAGCGACCTTGCAAATGGCCAAAGACCAATTGCAGGCGGTTCTCGATGCAGTTCCCGGAACCGTTTCCCTGATTAGTTCCAACTTTCACTATTTGGGCGTCAACCGCCACCTCGCCGAAAGTTACAACCTGCAACCGGATCATTTCGTCGGGCGCCAAGTCGGGTTTCGTCAGAGCGTATTCGGACAGTTCGTGCGCGAGTTTTTCTCCAACCCCAAAACCGAAGCCTCGATCGAAATCGACTCGGACGTTAACGGTAACTTTCGCAGCGATTTAGTGATCGCTAAAAAATGGCTCGACGACGAGGCGGCGGTGTTCGTCGGGATTGACATTACCGAACGCAAGCGCGCCGAAGCCGCCTTGCAAGCCGAATTAGCCGAGGCGGCTGAATACGTGCGATCGCTGCTGCCTTTGCCGACGGAAATGAGCCTGAACATCGACTGGCGTTTTATTCCCTCCCAACAGTTAGGAGGGGATTGTTTCGATTATTACTGGCTCGACGACGACCACCTCGTATTGTACTTGCTCGACGTTTCCGGTCACGGGTCGCGCGCCGCCCTGCTGTCGGTGTCGGTGCTCAACTTGTTGCGATCGCATTTCCTGCCGAATACGAACTTTTACCAGCCTCGGGAAGTGTTGGCAGCCCTCAATCAAGCCATTCAGATGGAGCGCCAACGCAACATGTATTTTACGATTTGGTACGGCGTTTACAACCGCCAGAAACGCGAATTAGTCTATTCGAGTGCGGGTCATCCCCCGGCGATCCTGATTTCCGGCGACGGCAGCCACCCGAGTCACGTCCAACCGTTACGGACTCCCAGTTGTCTGCCAATCGGGATGTTTCCCAATGCCGAATATAGTAATGCTTCCTGTCAAGTCGATCGCGGCAGCAGCCTGTATATTTTCAGCGATGGCATTTACGAAATTCATTGCGCCGACGAGAGTATGTGGTCTTTAGAAGCCTTTATCGACCTGCTGGCAACATCGAGAAAGCAGAATGCGGCCAGTGTGGAAGGGGTGTTAAATGCGGTGCGTCAACTCAGTGCCAAAGAGACATTCGACGACGATGTTTCTCTATTGCAAGTTAACTTTTAATGCAAACATTGGATAACCGCACCCTGGAGTTCGACTCCCCGGAGGCGATCGCCCCTCGTGCCGATCTCGGCGACCATCGAGACAAATCCCGGGTTAACAGCGAGCAACCTGCAGCCAGTTTCGATCGTGTAAATCGTTAAAACTGACTGCTCCCCTCCTAATGACCGCGCCGATTTAAGCGTCTTCATTCAGGATTTCACGATTGAATTCCTCGCGATTTGCAAAAATTTTCATGACCTTATCCAATCCGGCCAATTCTAATAACATTTTCACTTGATTATTGATCGAGCAAACAAATAAAGTCGCTCCCGCCGCCTGTACGGTTCTAATGGCCGAAACAATCGCACCCAACCCCGAACTATCCATAAAACTGACATCTTGAAAGTCGATCAACACGATGTCAGGCTCTTCGGAAATACAACTTTCGATTTCTTCGTCAAACTTACTGACTTTCGTTCGATCTAAAAGACCGAAAGGTCGAACAATTTTAACAACTGGACTCATAATGTGTAACCCAACCTCGCTGTTACGATCGTCGAAGGTAGCGATAGCAATCCTCTCGAAAGAAATTATTGAGAGACACTTGAGAGACGATTGCTCGCGAAATCGATATCGCTCATTATCTTACCCTGCCCGGGAACGACTCGACGCCGAGCGTCATAGATCGTAGCCCGAGTCCGTCGGTGACGGGAACGACCTCCCTAGACCCCCCGTGGCCGATCGCCCCGGATCCCTTCTAAAATCTAAAATCAAAACCCCAATCCCGCCATGACCGTTCACATTCTCGCGATCGAAGATGAAGCCAAACTCGCGGCGTTCATCGAACTCGAACTGAAATATGAAGGGTACCACGTCACCGTTGCCAGCGATGGCTTGAGCGGGTTGAAAGCTGCCCGCGAACATCACCCCGATTTAGTGATTCTCGATTGGATGTTGCCGGGGATGTCGGGATTGGAAGTCTGCCGACGGTTGCGCGCGACGGGCGATCGCGTCCCCGTTATTTTACTCACAGCTAAAGATGATATCAGCGATCGCGTCGCCGGATTGGATGCGGGGGCGGACGATTACGTGGTCAAACCGTTCAGTATCGAAGAACTGCTCGCCCGGGTGCGCGCTCAAGTGCGCCGCCACAACGAACCGGACCCGGATCGGCTCCAATTTAGCGACCTGAGTTTAAATCGGCGCACTCGGGAAGTCTTTCGCGGCGATCGCGCGATCGAACTGACCGCCAAAGAATTCGATTTGCTCGAATACCTGATCGCCCACCCCCGTCAAGTCCTCAGCCGCGATCGCATTCTCGAAAATGTCTGGGGCTACGACTTTATGGGCGACTCCAATATTATTGAAGTGTACGTGCGCTACTTGCGGCTCAAACTCGAAGCCCAAGCCGAAAAACGGCTCATTCAAACCGTCCGGGGGGTGGGATACGTCTTGCGCGAATAAGGGACGATCCTGACATGATGAGAATGCTCGTGCCCTATCGAGCCGACGCGCTCCCCCACGCCGCCTGTTTTCTTTACCCCTTTCGTCGCTTTCTTGACTTCGACTCGCCCTATCGATCGTGATTTATTCTCCCTATCAAGTGGGGGGCAGCCTTGCCAGTAATGCCCCGACCTACGTGGAACGCGATGCCGACACTCACCTGTACGAGGCTATTAAAGCCGGAGAACTCTGTTACGTCCTCAATTCCCGACAAATGGGGAAATCTTCTCTGCTCGTGCGAACCCGGCACCGTTTGGAAGGCGAAGGCTTTCGATGTACCTGCATCGATTTGAGCCGGATCGGCAGTAACGATATTACCCCACCCCAATGGTACAAAGGCATTGTCAGCGAATTATGGATGGGTTTCAACCTGCCGGGTAAAGTCAACCTCAAGCAATGGTGGCAAGATAATCGGGACCTCTCTTACATCCAGCGCCTGAGCTGGTTTATTTCCGAAATCGCGATCGCCCATTTTCCGGAACAAAAACTGGCGATTTTTTTTGACGAAATCGACAGCACGATCGCCCTCAATTTTAAAGTCGATGATTTCTTTGCCCTGATTCGCTCGTTCTACAACCAAGGCAGTCAAAATCCC
Organism: Oxynema mangrovii CENA135; assembly: GCF_016632315.1. NCBI lineage: Bacteria > Bacillati > Cyanobacteriota > Cyanophyceae > Oscillatoriales > Oscillatoriaceae > Oxynema > Oxynema mangrovii. The sequence goes on from NZ_JAEOXH010000001.1 coordinate 1,909,787, forward strand.
GAATACAAGCGCATTACCTTTGCCCTGTTCGGCGTCGGGACTCCCTCAGCTCTGATTCAAGACAAACAACGCACCCCCTTTAACATCGGACGGGCGATCGACCTGCACGGCTTTACCTTTGAGGAAGCCCAACCCCTCCTTCCGGGCTTGGAACCGCGCGGGAACGCTCCCGCACTGCTGCGCGCCATTCTCGACTGGACCGCAGGACAACCGTTTTTAACCCAAAAACTCTGTCACTTGGTTCGCGAGGGAGAGGGAGCCACGTTCTGGGAGGTCAACGGGGACGATCGCCCGGGAAGGACGATCGCCCCGGGACGCGAAGCTGAATATGTGGAACGGATCGTGCGATCGTGCATTCTCGATCGCTGGCAAACGAACGACGATCCCGAACATCTCAAAACGATTCGCGATCGCCTCTTGCGCGACGACCGCCAAACGGGAAAAATCCTCTCTCTCTACCAACAGATCCTCGATGGCGAGGTCGTTTTCGTCAATGACAGTTGGGAACAGGTCGAATTGCGCCTCTCCGGTTTGGTCGAAAATCACGGCGGCCAACTCGCGGTCAAAAACCTCATTTATCGCCATATTTTTAATGGGGATTGGGTGCGAACCCAACTCGATCGCTTGCGACCCTATGCGGTGGAACTGCACGCTTGGCTCGCCTCTAACGGCGAGGATACGTCCCACCTGCTAAGCGGTCGGGCGTTACAAGAGTCACTGGCTTGGGCGACCACCAAGGCCCTCGGCGAGTTGGACTACCGCTTCCTCGGCGCCAGTCAAGCCCTGGCGAAACAAGAGGTGGAACGGGATTTGGTCGCCGAAAAACAAGCCCGACAGCTCGATGTCGAAAAAGCTCAATTCGCTCTGGAGTCGGCCCGCGAAGCCCACCAAATTTTAGAACGCGCTCGGGCGATCGCCCGCTACGAAACCCAAAATTGGCGCTTGGGAAAAGGTTGGATGACCAGTGTCGCCGGAGGGGTCGCCAGTGTCTTGTTATTGCTGCGATCGCTCGGCGTGTTTCAAGGGATGGAATTAGCCACCTTCGATCGCTTCGTCCAAGCTCGTCCGGCCCAACCCGTGGACCCGCGTATCGCGATCGTCACGGTCAACGAGGCGGATTTGCAAAAAATCGGCCAATTTCCCATCCCCGACGATGTCTTGGCCCGTACTCTCAAAATTATCACCCGCGCCGAACCTCGCGCGATCGGACTCGACCTCTATCGCGATTTACCCGTCGAACCGGGTTACCGCGAACTCCTCGATGTGTTCGAGAACCATCCCCATATCTACGGGATCGATAAGGTCGTCGGCGGTAAAGTCGCCCCACCGCCCGCTTTAGCCACTAAAGGTCAAGTGGGCTTTGCCGATCAAGTTTTAGATGCAGACGGCACCGTTCGGCGCGCCTTGCTCTCGATTCGTCCCCGAGACGGTCAACTTAAGCTCAATCTCGGTTTACATTTAGCCCTGCACTATCTCAAGGAAGAAGGGATCGTCCCCTACGCCGTCGCCAACCGTCCCGACCGAATGCAGATCGGTAAATCGTTATTGTTACCGTTCGATCGCAATGGCGGCGGTTATGTCAATGCGGACAGTGGCGGCTATCAAATTTTGCTCAATTTTCGCGGTACCGAAGAACAGTTTCAACTGATTTCAATTTCGGATATTTTAAGCGAACGGGTGCCGCCGGAAGCCCTGCGCGATCGCGTGATTTTGATCGGCATGACGGCGGAAAGTGTCAACGATTTGTTTCAAACCCCCTACACGCGCAAGTTCGTCGGTCAGCCGAATTTGATGGCGGGGGTGACCCTCCACGCGAATATCGTCAGCCAAGTGTTAACGGCGGCGTTGGAGGGGGATGCGCTGCTGTATGTATGGTCCGATCCGGTTGAATGGATCTGGACCCTCTTGTGGGCGTGGATTGGGGCCGCCCTGAGTTGGCAAATCCGATCGCCGCGATGGCGCTTGGGTGTGGTGGCGATCGCCACGAGTTTTCCGATCGCGATTGCCTATGTTTCGTTCTTATTCGGTTGGTGGATTCCCGTAGTTCCGCCACTGTTCGCTTTGGTGGGGGCGGCGATCGGACTTCCGGCGATCGCCAGTCGCGAGTTGGAGAAAATGCAACTGCACGAAACGGTCAAATTAATCCTGACGATGATTCCCGTCAAACCCGCCGCCGGACAAATTGCTTTGGAATATCTCAAACAAGCCGAAAATCGAGAAAACCAAGCGGAAATCGAGCGGGTCGTTCGTAATTTGAGCGACAATCCCGCCGTCAGCAAGTTATTTGATTGAGGAGATTTGAGGAGATTTGAGATCTTGGATTGACAGGCTGAGTCGGGTGTGGCGATCTTTTGGAGGCGGGCGAGATGCCCGCACTACAGATTGATTTATTGATTGTGAATTAGCAGTTGTTACTCATTAAGTATCAATTCTCCCCTAACCGTTCTGTGGCGATCGCCCCTAACCCGACTGAATTGAGAAACTGCTGCCAGATCGGATCGAATTCTCCCGGTTCGAGTTCGCTCTTCGCTTGGGCTAAGGTGGCGATCGTATCGTACCAGTATCCTTGTTGGGCGTACCATTGGGCGCGCTCCAGGGTCGATTTTCCGGCTAACTGGCGCGCGATCGTCTCGGTGCGTTCCACGCGCTGCACCCAACCGGAAAAGACCGGATCGTCCGGTTGCAACGTCTCGCCGCAGACCACCGCTAACGACCATTGATAGTTTTTCCCCACACTCAGCGATCCCCGGTCGGCGGGTAACTGAAACCCAACGACTTGCGATCGCGCGGCGATCGGCAAAAAGACCCGATGATATTCTTGTTGTGCTTCATCTCGGAACAACAACACCACCTCGCGGGCCGTCGTTTCCGGGACGTATACAAAAACTTGAGGACGGTCGCTTAACGTCAGTCCGTAATTGCGCGCGCTCATCACCGGACGAAACGCGGCGCTATCCCCTTCGCAGCGCGACCCGTCCCGAGATCCGGCCCCGAAGGTGTCTTTCGGTTCTCCATCTCCAGGTGGATCGAAATTCTCCATAAACACGATCGATGAAGAGTTAGTCTCTGCCACCTTAGAAACGGTTTCAGCCTGTCCCAAATTAGGTAAACTCGCTAATATTGTCAGTTCTAGCCCTAAACTTAAAGCAAATAACCGACTCAACCCCGATCGTCTTAAATCATTAAACATAGTCTTAGCTTCCACGCGAATCTTACGAGGAGCCAGCAATCGCCGATGTAATCGAGCAGTTGCACGCAACCCGTTCGATCCCCCAAATCGTAACGATTGTTGTTCATAATTTCCCCATTCCTAGCTTAACGCCAATGTCCGACTAAAACAAAAGGCGCCCAGTAGTAGGGATGGCGGTAATTTTCTGAGTACAACAGGGATTGTTGAGCTTGGCGCAACGCTCGGGCTTTAGTCATGCCCGGTTGCAGCAACAGGCGGTAAAATTCTTCCATCAAATTAGCGGTCGAGCGGTCTTGGACAGACCAGAGGGTGGCGACGGTGCTGCGGGCGCCCGATCGCACTGCGACCCCTGCCAATCCTAACGCCGCGCGATCGTCCCCTTTGGCAGTCTGACAGGCACTCAAAACTAATAATTCAATCCCAACTCGATCTTGCCTTACGTTTAAAAGTCGATCTAAATCTTTAACATTAATTTTGCCATTCCAAGTCAGTAAAAAAGTCTCCTCGGCTTTAGAACTGAACTGACCGTGAGTGGCTAAATGAACGATCGCAAATGGCGACTTTTTGAGGTTCTGTTCCAAACGATCGCGCTCGAATTCTTGATTTAATAAAACCCTAGCACCGACGGTGGCGCGGATGTCATCAATTTCTTCCGTAACTTCGGGGAGTGCCGAAAATCCCTGACGCGCTTCGCTCAATCCCGCCGCTAAGGTCTGGGTTTCCGTAAGCTGGAGGGGGTCGGATTCTACAAGGTGTAAGCCCGGGGCGAGGGCGATATTATACTTTTCGATGATATACTGTTCGCCGTCGTGGAGGACGGCCATCGGCAGACTGCGTAAAAAGCCGTCGAGGACGAACACCAAGGTGTCCACGGACGATCGCTCTAACTCGTCGGCGATCGGGCGAATTAACCAATCGTAGACCTTTTGAGCGCCGGGTAAGACTTCTTCGGGTAAAAAGACCGGATTGAGGGATTGACGCAATTGCTTGAAAGTGGCGGACATTTCCGCCTCGGACAGGTCCGTGCGGTAATGTTGCAAGGGCTTTCCGGGAAGGGAAACGATGACGGAAAGGGAGCGATCGAGGACGATCGGGTAGATCGCGGCAGCTTGGGGATCGATCGCGTCGATCGCCCGGGGTTCGACATCGAGACAAACTTCGCGGAAAAAATTATCTAATTCTGCCAGTTGCAAGGCTTCTACCAGTTGGCGCGATCGCTCCAAACGGGCTTGACGCTGCGGCGGGTCGAGGCGATCGACATCTTGCAATAATAAAGCGACCAACTGCCGATAAACGGGTTCGACGCGATCGCGGAACGAAAACTGCACCTCGGGATCGATCGCCAACAAATCCCGGCGCAACGATGTCAAGGTCTTCACCGCCTCCTCGTAAGCGACGATCGCGCGTTCGCCTTCTCCCCGAGCTTTGAGCAGGCGTCCCTGCTGCCATTCCCAAATCGCCGCAATCTCACGGGTGCCGATCGCCTCGGCTCGCATCAATGCCCGACGGGTCAGGGCTTCCGCCTCTTCCCACTGTCCCGTTTGCTCGTATAAATAGCCTAATTCTCCCAAGGCATAAGATTCGGCGCGCGGATCGGCGATCGATCTCGCCCAGTCCGCCGCCGTCGCCAACCCGACGGCAATCTCTTTGAGATCCACACGTTCGGGGGCTTTGCGCCAGAAAGAAATCGCAGTTTCGCCGAAATTGACCCACGCATAAACCGCAAACCGACTCGGGGCTAAACGTTGCAGGCGATCGCGGATCCCTTCGAGGTCGGCTTTCGCTTCCGCGAGGCGATCGCCTTCTACCCACAGACTCCAACGGTTGAGGCGCGCTTGCAAGGCAGTTTGCGATTCCGGTCCCTCGTCGATTGCCTGAGTGTAGTAGTCCGCCGCCGTTTCGAGATCGCCGCGAGATCGGGTCGTATTGCCCAATTGGAATAAGATCGCCGCCGTCGAGCTGCGATCGCCGATCGATCGCGCGATCGCCAGAGCTTCCGTTAAGAGCGCTTGGGATCGATCGCGATCGCCGACGACGTTCGCACTCGTAGCCAAACTTTGCAACCCGCGTACTTTTAAAGCCGAATTCGGTAAGGGTTCCAACTGACGCGCCACTTGTTCTAAAAGATCGCGCGCTTGACGATAAAGCCCTAAAGTTTGCAAGGCTTGAGCGCGATCGATCCGGGTTAAAATCACCCCGGTGAGGTCGTCAGCCTCGCGATACGCCGCTTCTGCCGCTTCCCAGGTTTTGACGGCTTCTTCAGTGGATCCGGTTTTGAGATAATAACTCCCACGGGTATTGAGAACTTGCGCCATCACAAAGCGATCGCCCGATCGTCGGGCCAAGAGTTCGGCGCGCGCGATCGCCGTTTGCGCGCGTTCAAATTGTCCTAATTCTTGATAGCCGAGTCCTAAAAAGTTATGAACTAAGGCGCGTTGGCGATCCGGAACCGCCTCGGGGGTTTCCAGATCCGCCCGCGCCGCCAATGCCGCCCAAATTGATACCGCATCGGTGAATTTTCCCGCGTTATAAAATTGTTTGCCCCGTTCTAATTCAGCCAGAAAAGGGTTGGTTTTGGCGTTGGCGATCGCGGGGGGAGCGGTTGGTAGGGAGGCGATCGTCGGTACGACGGCGATCGCGCACCAAAAGCCGAAACAGCCCCAAATTAAACTTAAATAAAGGGATGATGTGAGTTTAATGATTTTTGCGATGCTTGTTCGTAGACCCATGAGGGGAATTTAGAGTTTAGAGTTTGGATCTTAGATAAATTGTTACTTGAGTGAGTCTCCGACTGAGTGGGTCGATTCCCGTTTCTGCGGGAATGACAGGTGGGGAATCTTGGTTCGGGCTTCGTCGGAACGGCTCGTGTTGCAAGGGCTACGGACTTCCGACCTCCCTGCATCCGACCAATTTCACTTGGCCGCGATCGCCGACGATCCAGCCCGTAGCTTCCACCGGATCCGTGGCCGAAATTCGCAAATCTGGGACGATCGCCTCCCCGCGTAAGGGTTGGCGGGGGTCGGCGGGCAAACCGCCACGTCCGGTAAGTGAGAAACGGTTGCCCTCGTCCGCCGGACAGCCCGAAATAATGCGATCGCTCGGATCGCTGACTTGGTTGGGAAGGGGCACTAAACCGCGCGCCGGGTCGATATCGGGGGTGTTGACTTCGACGACGCCGCTAAACTCGGCGCCGAGGTCGGAACTGGCGGTGATATCGCTGCGATCGCTCAATTGCGGGCGAAATTGGATCCCGAAAATCCCCTGGGCCGTCACCCGAACTTGTCCGCCTTGACTGTTAACGGCGTTGGCGCTGATATCGCTATTGTCGATGGCGGCTAAATTTTGGGTGGCGATCGCGATATTGCCGCCGGGTTCCGACCCGCGCGCGTTCGTCGAAATTCGGCTATTACCGCGCACTCGCACGTCGGCGGCCATAATATCGATATTCCCCAACCCCCCACTATTGTCGGCGCGCAGTTTCGCTTGGGTATCGAGATCGAGTTGCGAGGTCACGACCGTCAAGGTTCCGGCGCGACCTTCCCCCCGACTGCTCACCGTGATTTCGGCGCGATCGACGACCGTCAATTTCGGGGTTTCCACTTGCAGCGCCCCCGCATTTCCGGTTCCTTCCGACGCCGTAAATAAACCACTGGGAAACAAGGTTCCGGTCTCGTCGCGAAAGATGGGAATGTCCTCGACCGCCGTTAGGGCGCCGCGCAACTGCACCGATTCCGAGGCGCGCACCGTCAAACTGCCGCCATCGCCAGCACCAAAGCTTCCCGCACTAATTTGTCCGCCTTCAAACACCCTCAATCGCCCGGTTTCGAGCAAGAAATTGCCGCCGTCGCCGTCGCCGAGGCTGTCGGTAAACAGGGTGGCGGGCCATCCGTCGGGGCTGGTTCCGCCGACCTCGACCGATTCCGAGGCGCGAATGGTCAACTGTCCGCCATTGCCCAAACCCCGGGTAGAAGCGGCGATGAAGGCGCGATCGCCCACGTCCAAGCGGCGGGTGGTGACGGTTAAGTTGCCTCCGTCTCCGGTGGCGTCGTCCCAAACATCGACTAAAATCCGACTGGGGACGAAACCGTTGGCATTGGTGCCGACGACGGAGACCGAATCGGTCGCATTCACTCTTAAGGTTCCCGCATTGCCCGCCCCAAAAGTCACCGTGGAGACGGCGGCCCCGTCGCGAACCTCCAAGCGTCGGGCGGCGATCGCCACGTTGCCACCGTTTCCCGTCGCCGAGGCTTCTACTTCACTGCGCAGACTGCTGGGACTTCCGCGCGCGTCTTCACCGCTTAACTCGACGCTTTCGCGGGTGGCGATCGCGATATTCCCCGCATTGCCGGATCCGAGTGTATTGACATTGAGTTCGCCGCCCTCGGATAAGTGCAAATCCTGGGTGTCTACGGTTACGTTGCCCGCATTCCCGGCCCCTCGGGTGATACTCGACACGATCGCCGAACGAATTTCGATCCCGTCGCGGGCCTCGAGAACAATGTCGCCCCCCCGTCCCGCGATCGTCGTATCCGTGGAAATTTGGCCGCGATTTTCGACGATCAGTCGTCCGGTATTGACGGTTACCCTGCCCGCATTTCCCCTCCCCGTCGTTTGGGAAACGATACCGCTATTGGCGTTAATATTGGCATTAAAATTATTCGGATTTAACGGATCTTCGGGCAGGGAAACCCCTTGGGTGCCTTGATTTTCTAAAGAGACTTGCAATCGGTAAGTATCGCCGCGATCGATCGCGTTGCCTTCGATCGGTTCGCCATCGGCAGCAAAGGACTCGAACTCGCCGACGCCGATGACATAAATCCCCGGTTCGTCTAAGGTCGTTTCGAGATAAGAATCGCGCGGGGTGTCGCTTCCCAACCCGCCAGATTCGGGATCGGAATCGTCGTTGGCGTCGATCGGTTCTCCCGTAGCTAAGTTAAAGAGAAAAATTTGAGTATCTACGGCTCCAGTATCGTTTTCGTCAAAAGTAAAGCCGTTGTCAATATCGAAAATCGCCCGACTGTTGCTTTGTTGAATCGAAAATGAATAGTAATCGAAGGCATTTTCAGCCGTTCCTAAAACGGCGGTGCCGTTGATAATTTGTTCGGGGGTTCTTTCTAGGGAAATGTAGGGAATCCCCCCGGTTCCGGAGGCGGCTACATCTGGATTGGCTGCGGTCGTGAAGGGCAGGTTGTCGAGGTTAAACAGGGTTAAGTCTAAAAAGGGATTGGGGACGAAATCGGGACTCGTTCCGGCGACGCGCACGCTTTCGGTGGCCTCGATCGCGATGTTTCCTGCATTTCCCGAGGCGGTGGTGGCGCTGACAATTTGACCGCCGTTTTCGAGGAGGAGTCGATTGACGGCGATCGCGATCGCCCCGCCATCGTTGGGACTGTCGGTGAGGGCGGCGACGAAGCCGCGATCGCTTAAGGTGAGATCGCCGGAAGGGACGGCGATCGCGATCGCCCCTCCCGGGCCGCCCGTCTCGCCGATCGATCGCGTTAAAATTCCGGAAAATAGCCCGTCTGGGGTAAATCCCGCAATCACGATCCGATCGCGGGCGATCGCGCGAATGTCGCCCCCCCTTCCCGGAGATCGGGCGATCGTTTGCACCCGCGATCCCCCGGTCAGGGACAGCGATCGCGCCGCGATCTGTATATCTCCGCCTCGGGCGATCGTCTCTGCGGCTAATTCGTTGGCGATCGTGCTGTTTTCGCTTAAATTAAAATCTTCTGTAGCATTAATGTGGATATCTGGGGCGATCGGGAGCGATCGTTCGCTTCCCGGCTCGAATCCCGCCAAAACTTGGCTGTTGACAATTTCGATATTTCGTGCATTTATCTCGATCCGTCCCCCGGAGGCGACATTTAAACGGCTGTTCCCCGTCAGACTCACATCGGCGCGTCCGGTTTCGGGAAATTCGGGAACTGGGGTGAGGGCGATCGTCCCCGGCGCCGCCAAACCGCCGAGGGTGAGGCGCCCCCCCGGCGCGTTTAAGGTGGCGCCGTCGAGTTGCACGGTTCCGCCGAGTAAGCTTAAGTCTCGACCGGGCGACACCTCTAGGCTGGCTCCCTCGGCGCCAATGCTGCCGGGATTGCCGCCATACTGCACGCCGAGGGGAACGTTAATGCTCAGGAGTGGGGGCGCCTCGGGAGTGCGGGTATTAAATGCATAATTCTCGAAGATCGCCGCTTCTGCAGTGGTCGCGACGAAAGCACCGCTCAGGTCTAACCGGGCATTATTTCCGAAAAATATGCCGTTAGGATTGATTAAATAGAGGTTTGCCGAGCCTTCGACGCCTAATGTGCCGAGAATTTGCGAAATATTTGAGCCAGTGACCCGGGTTAAGATCTCGCGAATTTGAGGAGGGTTGGCGAAATAAACTGCTTGTCCTTCGCCGACGTTGAACTCGCGAAAACTGTGGAAAAGAACGGTATCGCGCACGGCGCCGCCCTCGATACGATCGCCCCCCGGTTGCGGCGCGACCGTACTGGTTTCGCCCCCCAAGGAGCGATCGGGAATCAGTTGAGCGTTGGCCAATGCGGGAGAGAGGAAAGCCAGGGCGATCGCTGGCCAAGCGAGCCAAATCTTCACGTCAATGACCTGTACGATATTCTCAAAAATATCACGATCGTCGGTGAATTTCGTTACCGGACCAACATGCGATCGCCTTCAAAGCGATAAGCTATTAGACATTTAAACTGCATGAGTTAAGGAGCGCGAACGCGTAGCCTCGACCGAAGAGAATCGTTCCTAAAAGTACTGTCGGATCGGTAGGGGCGCTGCCCGTTCGCCCCTACCCCGCCCACTTGTTTACTTCTATCGCCCTCCTCAATCGGTTGTAAAATGAATCGGTCGTACGGATACGGCAATGCCGTGTCCCGACTGAAATCCGTGGTAGCATCTTGCTCCGGACTTGGAGGACAAACGTTGAGGAAGGCTATATGCATTTTAAAAGAAAAACAGCTTATTACGAGAAGGCGCGATTCTCCTTGTGACAACAAAAGAGTTTTAATCTAGAAAAGGTTTAAACCGCTCTTTTTTTGACCAGTAACGCTCGATATTGACGAAATTTATGAACGTTGAAGTTTGGCCCGGCGAACCCTATTCCCTTGGAGCCACTTGGGATGGCAAAGGAACGAACTTTGCGATCTATAGTGAAAATGCAACACAAGTTGAACTGTGTTTATTCGATCGCCACGATCGCGAAACCCGGGTGCCTCTGAGTGAAGTTGAAAGTTATGTTTGGCACGGCTATTTACCGGGAATCGGTCCGGGTCAGCGTTACGGTTTCCGCGTACACGGTCCGTTTGACCCAGAAAACGGCTATCGCTTCAATGCCAATAAATTACTCATCGATCCCTATGCGAAAGCCTTAGACGGGGAAATTATCTACGATGAGACGATTTTTGGTTATCCCCTGGGTGGAGAGGACGAAGATCTCGGATTTTGCGATCGCGACGATGCCGAATTCATTCCCAAGGCGATCGTCATCGATGAATCGTTCGACTGGGAAGGCGATCGCCTCCTCAATATTCCCGAACACGACACGATTATCTACGAGATGCACGTCAAGGGCTTCACCCGCCAGCATCCGGAGATTCCCCCCGACTTGCGCGGAACCTACGCCGGATTGGGCCATCCGGCGGCGATCGCCTATTTACAATCATTAGGCATCACCGCCGTCGAACTCCAGCCCGTCCATCACTTTGTCTCTCAACCCCCCCATCTCGTCGATCTCAAACTGCGCAACTACTGGGGTTACGACTCGATCGCCTATCTCGCCCCCCACGCCGGATACAGCGCCACGGGCGACCCACAACGCCAAGTGCGCGAATTCAAACAAATGGTTAAAGCCCTCCACGCCGGAGGGATCGAAGTCATCCTCGACGTCGTCTACAACCACACCGGAGAAGGCAATCATCTCGGTCCGACTCTCTCCCTACGCGGGATCGACAACACCACTTACTATCGCCTCGAGGAAGACGACCCCCGCTATTACACGGACTTTACCGGATGCGGCAACTCCCTCAACGTCAGTCATCCCCAAGTTCTCAAGCTGATTATGGACAGCTTGCGCTACTGGGTCACTCAAATGCACGTGGATGGTTTTCGCTTCGACCTCGCCTCGGCGTTAGCCCGCGAACTGTACGAAGTCGATAGTCTCGCCGCCTTTTTCGACATCATCCACCAAGACCCGGTGTTATCTAAAGTGAAGTTAATCGCCGAACCGTGGGATATTGCCGACGGCGGCTATCAAGTGGGGAAATTTCCGATCCTCTGGTCCGAGTGGAACGGGCGTTATCGCGATACGGTACGCGATTTTTGGCGCGGCGAAGATGGGAAATTGGCGGAATTTGCTTACCGTTTTACTGGCAGTTCGGATTTATACGAGTTCAACGGGCGGCGTCCTAGTGCCAGTATTAACTTTATCACCGCTCACGATGGTTTTACGCTCAACGATCTGGTCAGTTATAACGAAAAACATAACGCAGCCAACGGCGAAGACAATCGTGATGGGGAAAGTCACAATCGGTCGTGGAATTGCGGGGTGGAAGGGCCGACGGACGACCCGGAAGTGCTCGCGTTACGCAATCGTCAACGGCGCAACTTTTTAGTGACCCTGATTTTGTCTCAGGGGGTGCCGATGTTACTGTCTGGCGACGAGTTGGGTCGGACGCAGAATGGGAATAATAATGCCTATTGCCAAGATAACGAACTGTCTTGGATTGACTGGGATTTGCAGGCAGAAAATGCGAATTTGCTCGAGTTTACCCGGCAGTTGATTGCATTTCGTGCCGAACATCCGGTGTTTCGCCGCCGCAAGTGGTTCCAAGGTCGGCCAATTTACGGGTCTGAGGTGACGGATTTGGGCTGGTTTAACCCCGGTGGGGAGGAAGTTACTGAGGAACAGTGGCACGATGGCTTTGCGAAGGCGATCGCGGTGTTTCTTAATGGGGAGGCGATTCCGGCCCGTGGACCGCGTGGGGAACGGGTGGTGGACGATCGTTTTTTGTTGTTCTTTAATGCCCATTACGAGGGGTTGGAGTTTACGATTCCGGAAGGGTTGCAACAGCATCGCTGGTGTGTGGTGTTGGATACGACGAAAGCTTATTTCGCGAAGGAAGATACTTGTCATACCGGGGCGGCATCGATCGCCGTCGCCGCGCGATCGATCGTGTTTTTGCAACGACAGTAAAGGGGGTCTGGACGGGCGATCTCGATCGCTCGTAGGGGCGAACGGCTGTTCGCCCCGATGTTTTGTAGTGGAATTACTGTAGGGGGAAGCTCAAGGCTTCGACTTCGGTGGTTCGGGCTTCGAGTTCGGGTCCGTAGCCGAGTTGGCGGGCGATCTCGGTGAGGTCTTCTCCCGCTTGGATCGGGCGATCGTGGCAAAATTGCCAGTAGAGGGCATCGACGTCGCGCACTCCGCCGAAAATATAAGTTTGTGGATTGCTCGGATCGATAGCATTCATCAAATATGTTCCCTCGCGGGTGATGTCGATGGTCATCGGGCGATCGCTGGAACATAAGACCATCGTCTCTCCCCATCCAAAAGACCATTCCCCGGGGGGTAAGCCACTGGGGTTCGGATCCGGGTCGCTCATCTGGAACAGGCGAGTCATGGTTTCGGTGCTATACAATCGTTCGTCCCCGGCTTCGGCAGACAAAACCCGCCGCAGGTAGTAACTTTCGGTACATTCTCCCGAATTTCGGCAGTAACCCGTCCCGGGGAGTGAGGCGGTCTCTCCGTTGAAAACGGCTGCTTCTAATGCTTCCTGGCGCATCTGTTTGACTTCTTCGTCGGCGATCGCGCTGTAGTCTGCCAGGGCTTCGTCAATGGCGTTCGGTGGGCTGCTGGGGTTGTTAAAGCGGGCTAGGGCGCCTTCGGAGGTGGCTCCGAGATAGCCGAGACTGGCTCCGAACAGCAGGGCTAGGGCGATTCCGAGCTTGGTTTTGGCGCGATCGCGCGATCGGTTACTGTGACTGCTTTGACGGTTAAAACCCATGTTTGATTCTCAATATCGTTAGGTCGGTCTCGGGTAGATCCCCCGATTCTGTCCGATGAAAACCCTTTCAACCCTGACAAACGGCGAACCGGGACAGTGGCGATCGCCGGACAGTTGCTTAACTGATACAGTGATAGCCAGTGATGGCAATCCCGAGTTCCCTTGCTAGCATGGAATCGTCGCATCTCCCTTTTCAAGAGGATCGACAGCTCACGTTTTCCAGAGGCGATCGCCCATGTCTGACTCTCTATCGCCGTCCCCTTCCAAAATCGGCTTAATTTGGCTCGTCATTGCCGCCGCCGCTACGGTTTTGCTGTGGCAATTTCCTTGGGGGACTTATATTTTATATCCTTTCTCGATTTTAGCCACTTGGTTTCACGAAATGGGCCATGGCTTAACGGCTGCTTTACTCGGCGGCAATTTCCATCAATTAGCGCTCTATAGCGACGGTTCCGGCGTCGCGATGACCTCGGTTTCTTTTTGGGGTCGTTTGGGTCAAGGGCTCGTGGCGATGGGCGGTCCACTCGGTCCGGCGGTGGCGGGCGGCTTTTTTATTATATCGAGCCGTCGTTTTAAAACTGCTCGTTGGTGTTTGATGGGTTTGGGTTGCTTGATGTTGATTTCGGTGTTGCTGTGGATTCGCACTCTGTTTGGAGTGGTGGCGATCGCCTTATGGGGCTTATTTATTTTAGGAATAAGTCTTAAAACACCGAAAAGTATTCAAGCTTTTTTCGTCCAGTTTATGGGGATGCAAGCTCTGGTGAGTACCTACCATCAAAAAGAGTATTTATTCGGCTCTCCGTCGGTGAATGTTAATGGCACTAATTTAGTTTCAGATACGGGCATTATCGCCCACTATTTGTTTCTGCCCCACTGGTTTTGGGCGGCATTCATTTTACTGATTTCGGCGTTAATTTTCGGATGGAGTTTGCAAATCGCTTACGGATCGACCGACGAGAGCGATCGCCATCGGTAAAGTCATCTGCTAAAGTCATCTGGGATTTGGCGATTGCCCGCCCCTCAGTCTTCAATCACCGTCAACCCCGTCGCATCCGCCACCTGCTGCGCCAAACTGCGATAGCGTCGGGGGGGCGACCCGGTTCTCTGATTGAGTTCGAACCCTTCGACCACCGCTTCGAGCAGTTTAGCGCGCCACGGCGCCTCGATTTCGTAGTCCGAGGCCAAACTTCCTTCGGAAAGCGCCGCCATCAGCTTGTCTAAAACTTGGTACTGTCCGACCAAATTCGCCGCTTTCGCCACCTCTCCCGAGTCCGGATCGAGTTTTTCCAGCTCCCCTAACACTCGGTACCACTCCGTTTCGACGATCCGCCGCACGATCGCCCCCATGTTGGCTTGGCGTTGTTGCTTCAGGGCTTGGAATTCGTCGTTAGTCATGGTGTTGCGTGTTTCAACTGGGGTAGACGGGCTACTCGATCGCGATTCACGACGATCGTAGCAGCCCGATCGCGATCGTGGTATTTCTCGGATCGCTTAGCGATAGCGGGTCAGTTGTATGCGATAGCGTCCTTTTTTGGTGACTTGCACTTCGCCGACTTCGAGGCGACCTTTCCCGCGAATCGCGATTAAATCTTCCGGTTTGACGGTGTAACTGCTTTGAGTGACTTCTTTCCAGTTCACCCGTACATCTCCGGCGCCGATCGCGTCTGCCATTTTACTGCGCGACATCCCGAATCCGGCGGAGGCGATCGCGTCGAGACGCATGGACGCTTCCACGGTGGTCATGTCTTTCTTTTTCGGTTCGCGAACCTTGAGTTCGTCGAGGGCGATCGCCTGGGTCTTCACCGGAACCGATCGCACTTGCGTTAAGTTCATTTCCAGAAACTCGACCATCTCGGGAACGACGATCGCCTGGGCCCCGCGTTCTCCCTGAACGAGAATATCCCCGGTTTTATCCCGGACGATTCCGGTCCCGAGGATCGACCCCAAAAAGTCGCGGTGGGTGGCGGTGTCGAACAGGAAGTTTCCGGCAATTTCGAGTACCGCGATCGGGACTTGGGCGGACTCTAAGGGCAGTTCGGCGCGGGCGATCGCCAATCGTTGCCGTTCCGCCTGGGGATAGCCCCCCCACGCCACGCTATGCACTTCGGTGAGGCGTTTGAGAACCTGTTGGCTTTCGATCGCCTCCAACGGCGAGAGAAAGTCCGTAACCACGACCTCCCAGGTTTTCAACGCCCGTTCGCAATCGTCCACCACCCGGGCGATCGTTTCGCGACTTTCAATTCCTTTTAACAGGTCTTCTTTCGGCAGCATCCTAGCGACGTTTTCCCTCAAATACTGCTGTTATTCTATCGTTTTTATCCCGATTTCTTCGGGGCGTTACAGGTGAGGCGCGCATCCAGCAACCCCGTTCGCCTCGGAGTCCATCCATCCTATCTCCCGAACCTCTCGCGACCTTTCCCCCACAACCGTTCCCGGAGGAGACGGCGCGATCGGCGAACCCGCTCACGCTTTTCCCTAAAAATAGGCTACATTTTAGAATTATTTCTTTTCGCCTCAAAAGGAGAGGATATCCCCTCATTTATGGACGCGCAAATTATCCAAGATATTGTAGCGTTATACCGCGAAATTGACGAAAAAACCGCATCCCTTGCGGGACAAACGGGTTTAGAATGTCCTTCGGGATGCGGTCGTTGTTGTGAAAATCCCGAGGTAGAAACCACGGTTTTAGAAGTGATTCCCCTCGCTTTGGAACTCTGGAAACGGGGAGAAGCCAGCCAATGGCTCGCTAAAATCGAGGCGGTCGAAGCAGGGGGTGCTTGTGTCTTTTACGCCCCCGATCCTTTCATCCCCGAAAACGGGCGCTGTTCGGTCTATCAATGGCGACCGAGTTTGTGCCGTTTGTTCGCCTTTGCAACGGTGAAAAACAAGCACGGCGAACCGGAACTCGCCGCCTGCGTCCGCCACAAACAGACGAACCCGGAAGCGGTAAACCGCGCCCGAATGGCGATCGCTAATGGCTTGAGTGCGGCCAATTTTGGCGAAATTTCCGCTCGCATTGCCGATCTCGACCCCGGACTGGGAACCCGGTTATTACCGATTAACCAAGCGATGAAAGAAGCATTGCACCGGGTCGGTTTAATTGCCCAACTGCTCGACGATTTCGGCGACGGCGATCGGGCGGCGTAATTCGGTTGAAATTCCGGTAGGGCGGGCATCTTGCCCGCGCCTCTCTCGCGAATTTCTAACATCAATCCCCAAATTAATTCGGCAGAGGTTCCGCAGTTTTCGAGTTGGGATTGGCTTTCGATTCCTGCAAAGCTTGGGCTAAAATTTCTTCGATGCGATCGCACGCCACTAACTCGATCGCCTCGCGCACGTCTTCGGGAATGTCCACCGCATCTTTTTGATTGCGACGGGGAATTAAAACCCGGGTCACTCCGGCGCGATGGGCGGCCAAGACTTTCTCACGTAACCCGCCAATCGGTAGCACTTCCCCACTCAAGTTAATCTCTCCCGTCATCGCCGTATCGGTACGGGTGGGCTGCTGCATCAGCAACGAGGCGATCGCCGCGACCATGGTCACCCCGGCGGACGGCCCGTCTTTGGGAATCGCCCCCGCCGGGACGTGCAGGTGCAAGCCGTTTTCTTTGAAGGTCTTGGAGTCGATGCCCAAAGTAGCCGCATTCGACCACACGTAAGCTCGCGCTAGGTGTGCCGACTCTTGCATCACTTTACCTAATTGCCCGGTAATTGTGAGGTCTTTACCTTCGGGTAACAAAGCCGCCTCGACGAATAAGATTTCGCCCCCTTGCAAGGTCCAGGCCAATCCGGTAGCGATTCCGGGTTTGCGCCGATCGCGGATTTCTTCCCCCAGGAATTGCGCCGGACCGAGCAAGGTTTCCAGTCGGTCGGCGGTGACGGTCATCGGTTCGCTGTCGCCGTTGGCGTAACGCACCGCCACTTTGCGACAGAGGGCGCCGATCTGCTGTTCCAGTTTGCGCACTCCCGCCTCGCGGGTGTAGTGGGCGATCGTCTCGCTGAGGGTTTCTTCGGGCAGAATCAGGGCGTCTGGGGGCAGTCCGGCTTTTTCGATCTGGCGCGGTAACAAGTATTCCCGGGCGATCGCCCGTTTCTCCCGTTCGGAATAGCCGGATAACTCGATAATTTCGAGGCGATCGAGTAACGGTGGCGGCACTTTCGATAGATCGTTCGCCGTCCCAATAAAAAAGACTTGAGATAAATCAAAATCCAAATCTAAATATAAATCTCGAAAACTATAATTCTGTTGCGGGTCGAGAATTTCTAACAGCACCGACGCCGGATCGCCGCGATAATCCATGCCGACTTTATCGAGTTCGTCGAGCATAATCACCGGATTGTTCACCCCGGCCCGATGCAGGGCTTGTACGATGCGTCCGGGCATGGCGCCGATGTAGGTGCGGCGGTGGCCGCGCAATTCGGCTTCGTCGCGCAAGCCGCCCAAACTCAAGCGCTCGAAGGGGCGCCCCAGGGCGCGGGCGATCGACCGCCCGAGGCTGGTTTTGCCGACTCCTGGCGGTCCGGTAAAACACAGGGCCGTTCCGACGCTGTAGCGTTCTCTCTGGTGGCTGCTATCCCTGTCCTCGGTGGAAGGATCTTCCGTGGCGCGCGCCACTTGCTTGAGTTTGAAGGTCGCCAGGTGTTCGACGATCCGATCTTTAATGGGGGTTAAATCGTGGTGGTCCGCATCCAGGACGGCGCGGGCGTTGTCTAAATCTAAGTTATCTTCGACGGTGCGGTTCCAGGGCATTTCCAGCAGCCAGTCGAGATAGGTGCGGATGACCCCACCTTCGGCGGAGGCGCTGCCGATGCGCTCCAGGCGCGCCAGTTCTCGTTTGGCTTGTTTGGCGGCGCTTTCGGGGAGTTTGCTCTCTTTGAGGCGCGATCGCAACTCCTCGACTTCCTGACGGTCCGGGTCGCCGTCGCCGAGTTCTTCTTGAATCTTTTTGAGTTGTTCGCGCAGGATATATTCTCGTTGTTTTTGGTCGATTTCTTTTTTGGTTTCCCCGAGGATTTCCCGCCGCAGGCGCATGACTTCCATTTCGCTTTGTAAGTTCGCCAAGACTCGCCGCATCAGGGTTTCTAAGTCGTTTTCTTCTAAAACGGCTTGCATCTGCTCGATTTCTTGCTGTAGCAAAATGCAACTTTGATAGGCCAGTTGGATCGGGTCGTCGGCGTTGAGCAGGATCGAGAGGACTTCATCGGGAAAGTTGGGATTGAGTGAAGCGGCTTCTCGCCACAGGGATTGCAATGCTCCAGTCAAGGCGTCGAGGGTGGCCCGTTCCATGCCGCGATCGATCGCCCCTTCTACACTCAAGGCGGGTAGGGCCTGAAAACGCACTTCGTAAGTCGGATCGCGCTGTAGCAGTTCTTCGAGGCAGACTCGTTCCTGCCCTTCGACGATCAACTGCAACGGTCCGAGGGGGAGGCGGATCGTCCGTTGGACGACGGCTAAGGTGGCGATCGGATAGAGACTGTCGAGGTTTTCGATTTCTCGATGTGGGTCTTCGTCCAACAGCCGCGCGATTTCCGGGCGCACGGAGGCGACGACCAGTTCTCGGGTTGGGGTCAATAGAGTGGCTTCGGCAACCGCAACCGAACGGGGTCGCCCCGCGACGATGGGTAGGGTAATCCCCGGTAGTAAGACGATGTTGCGTAAGGGAAAGAGCAATCCGGTTTTTACCGATCGCTCGATTTGCGAAGAAATGGGTACCACGTCAATCGATCCCTCCCCCGAACCGGACTGTTTTAACTCGAAACGTTTTTGCGTGCGGGCAGTAGGGCTTTACTGGCTAAATACTCGTGCAGGTCTAAGGGTTTGAGTTTGGATAAGTCTTTGGCCAGTTCGTCAATTTGCACGCCGTTGACTGACTGGGCATTTAAGGCGTCGCGCACGAAACCGAGGATTTGCGGTTCGGCGACCAAGACCAGCCGACTCGCTTGATGTCCGTTTTTTAATTGGGCGATTTCTTCGGCGATCGCTCCGGCAAATCGCCGCCCGAATTCCCCGAGGTGACTGTCGCGGCGATCGTCGTAACCGTGCGCTTGATTGCCCGCGCCTCGGTTGCGTCCGGTTTTGACATTCGCCCACAACTCTTTCCCGGCCAATTCTTTCGCCGGGTTGACCATATCTCCGCGCTCGATTAAGTTCGGCCCGGATTCGTATTCGGGGACTTCCGCTTGTTCTAAGGTGAAAAATCGCGCTCTGGTTCCGTCAATTACAGCAACGAGAAATTGACTCATGAGCTTTCTCAACCCTCCCTTGTTGTTCGCTTCCAAATTTGATTTTGTCTTGCCCGAACTCCGGCTTTTTCAGTCTCGCGATTCTCCTGCGCAGATGCGACCCGATCGCCGGGTTTTTTCTTAAAAAGGTCGTCTTTACTCTGAGGGCGATCGTCGGGAAAACGAATCGGACAACAAAAGCCGTCCCCATCTCCAACCGAGCAGGGTTCTAGATAACAAAAAGCACCCCCCATTTGGGCTGCTTCCGATCTCGATAGAGGGAAAATAGCGATCGCGATCGCCAATCAATTAAAACAGGAGTTTGGGTCTTTTTGATGAAAAAATTACAAGAATAGAGGAACTTGTTCTGTTATTGTCGTGATTTCATTATAATCCCTTCTTGGAGGCGGGGATCGTCGAGGCTTAATTTGTTCATAATATTTAACCTTTCTAATAATTAAACGTCGCACCTCTCGACGTTCGCCGATCAACCCTAACTCCAATAAATCCCCCTCCCTGCCTCCATTTCCAAAATCTAAAATCTAAAATCCAAACTCTAAAATCCAAACTCTAAACTCTAAAAATGCCTCGACTTCAAGTTCCCGACTGTCCCAACGTCAGCCTCGTGGCGTTCTACGGTGATAAACCCCCCGAATTGAGTGCCACGATCGCCCAACTGCACGAGCGCTTGAGTGCATCCCTGGCGGGAAACTTTCACTCCTACCGCCTCGCTCAAATCCACGCCACGGCGATCGGCTGTGAAGGGGTCAAGACCGACGGGGCGATCGTCGGGAAATGGTTTTTAGAACGGCGGGGAGAAGTGCGATCGCTAGAGTTAGAAAAGTTTATACTATATGCCCGCCGCTTTCCCCGGGTTCGGGTGCGCTTCGGCGGTTACGATCGCGCCACGGACTACGGCTTTCTCAGCCGCCAGCGCCATCCCGCCGAGCGATCGTTCCAATTCCAAGGGAACCTCGCCGTTTTAGTGGGTTGGATCGAGGAAAATGGCACGTTTCCCGCGATCGTCGATCGATTTCGGCGCGGGGCGCAAGCATACAATCTCTTACACAAATTTCACGATCGCCCGGAAGCGTTCGACAACGATATTTACTTACGTTTGGGTGCCGTACGACAGCCCCTCGCCGAGGACGAGAGCGAACGTGTCGAACGAGAGATCCGGGAATTTTTGAGCGCGCGATCGCCCGTAGAGGTTCCCCTCACCCCAGAACAGCTCGCTTTCGTCGGCTATCGGGACCTCTGTCTGACCCCGGAAACCACCACGGCGATCGCGCTCTCGCAAGCGCGGGCGATCGATCTCGAAGCCCTTTATCCGGAAATTTGACCAGTTCGGGATCCAAACCGAAAACAACATCAAACCCGATCGATCGACAGCGATCGATCGCCCCCGTTCTTGTGCGGTAGGGGCGATCGATCGCTCGGGGGTGACTGGCAAAAATCGCGCCCAAAAATCGCGCCTAGAGGAGACCCTCTTTCTTCGCCATCGAGAGCATCAAATCAATGACGCGGCAAGAATAACCCCACTCGTTGTCATACCAAGAAACAACCTTAAAGAAATTCGAGTTCAATTCCATCCCCGCCCCCGCATCGAAAATACTCGAATGGGGATCGCCGACAAAATCCGTGGAAACCACCGGATCTTCCGTATACCCGAGAACTCCTTTCAACTCGCCCTCGGACGCCGCCTTCATCGCCGCACAAATATCGTCATAGGTCGTCGCTTTTTCCGTGCGGAAGGTCAAATCGACCACCGACACGTCCGGGGTCGGCACCCGCATCGCCATCCCCGTCAGTTTTCCTTTCAGTTCCGGCAGCACCAAGGTGACCGCTTTCGCCGCCCCCGTAGACGCGGGAATAATATTTTGAGCCGCACCGCGACCGCCGCGCAAGTCTTTCTTACTCGGTCCGTCTACGGTCGGTTGGGTGGCGGTCATGGCGTGAATCGTGGTCATCAGCCCTTCGACTAAGCCGAAATTGTCGTTAATGACTTTGGCGATCGGGGCGAGGCAGTTGGTGGTACAACTGGCGTTAGAAACCACGGTGTGACCTTTGGGATCGAACTGGTCTTCGTTGACCCCCATTAAGAAGGTCGGTACTTTGTCCGGATCTTTGGTCGGCGCGGAAATGACGACCCGTTTCGCTCCGCCTTTAACGTGTTTGGAGGCTCCCTCGAAAGTGGTAAACAGTCCGGTGGACTCGACGATGTAATCGGCACCGTATTTACCCCAGGGCAGTTCGGCGGGATCTTTGATCGCGCTACAGGGGATGACTTTACCATCGACGACGATCGCGTCGTCTTTGACTTCGACGGAACCGTTAAATTTTCCTTGGGTCGAGTCGTATTTGAGCAAATACGCCAAGTTTTCCGCAGGAACGAGGTCGTTAATGCCGACGAACTCGATATTGGGGTTGTTTAACCCGGCTCGAAAGACGAGGCGTCCGATTCGCCCGAATCCGTTAATCCCGACTTTGATAGTGGCCACAATAAAAGCTCCTCAACGCAAACTTCTTTGACAATACAATCATCACTTCTAGGGATTCGTCTATCCCCCAAGTGAGGGAAACCCTTATCTGTCGGACTCTAACGAATGGTAGAGGGGGTCTAAAAGGCTTTAGGAAACTTTTAGACCCCAACGGTTCCAAGGGCGCTCAATCGATGCTCGGTCCGGCTTCGACGATTTCGGGACGGGCGCTGGTAAAGCGCTTGAAGTTTTCGACGAACAAACGGGCTAACTCTCGGGCTTGACGGTCGTAGGCGTCGGGATCGCTCCAGGTTTGGCGGGGGTTGAGGACTTCGGACGGCACTCCGGGAACGGTTTCGGGAACGAGGATTTTGAAAATGGGGTGCGGGTGGAAGCTGACGGTGTTTAAGTCGCCGTTGAGGGCGGCAGTGACCATGGCGCGGGTATGTTTGATCGAGATGCGTTGGCCGACGCCGTAAGGACCGCCGGACCATCCGGTGTTGATCAGGTAGACGCTGGCATGGTCGTTGTATTTACGCAGCCGTTCCCCGAGCATTTCGGCGTAGACGGTGGCGGACAGGGGTAAGAAGGGTTTGCCGAAGCAGGCGGAGAAGGTAGCTTGCGGTTCGACGATGCCGCGTTCGGTTCCGGCGAGTTTGCTGGTGTAGCCGGACATGAAGTAGTACATCGCCTGACGGTTTGTGAGTTTGGCGATCGGGGGCAGCACGCCGAAGGCATCGGCGGAGAGGAAGATGACGGTGTTGGGATGGCTGCCGACGCTGGGGATCGCGGCGTTGGGGATGTAGTGAATGGGGTAGCCGACGCGGGTGTTTTCGGTGAGGCTGCCGTCGTCGTAGTCCGGATGGCGGCTGTCGCGGGTGAGGACGACGTTTTCCATCATCGACCCGAAGCGAATTGCTTCCCAGATTTGGGGTTCGTTTTCGTAGGAAAGGCGGATGGTTTTGGCGTAACAGCCGCCTTCAAAGTTGAAGATGCCTTTTGGCGACCAGCCGTGTTCGTCGTCGCCGATCAGGCGGCGGGTCGGATCGGCGGATAGGGTGGTTTTTCCAGTGCCGGACAGGCCAAAAAAGAGGGCTGTATTGCCCTGTTCGTCCATATTGGCGCTGCAGTGCATCGGCAGGACGTCTCGCTTGGTCATGAAGTAGTTCATGAGGGAGAAGACGGATTTTTTGATTTCTCCGGCGTATTTGGACCCGCCGATGATCACGAGTTTTTTGCCGAAGTGAATGACGATGAAGGCTTCGGAGTTGATGCCGTCGTCGATGTCCGGGTCGCCTTGCAGTCCGGGAACGGCGATGACGGTGAAGTCGGCTTGGTGGTCGTCGAGTTCTTCGGGGGTGGGCCGGATGAAGAGTTGATGGGCGAATAGGCTTTGGGAGGGGCGTTCGGTGACGATGCGAACGCCGACGCGGTAGTCGGGATCGGCGCCGACGAAGCCGTCGAACAGGTAGAGGTCTCGTCCTTGGACGTAGGATTGGATGCGTCGGTAGAGTAAGTCGAAGTTGTCTTCGGAGATGGCGACGTTGGTTTTACTCCAGTGGACTTCGTCGTGGCTGGTTGCTTCGTCCACGATAAATTTATCGTTGGGAGAGCGCCCGGTATATTTGCCTGTCTTGACACATAGAGCGCCGTTGTCGGCGAGGATGCCTTCGGCCCGAGCGATCGCGTGTTCGATCAGTTTGGGAACGGTAAGGTTGCGATAGACTTGTCCGAGGTTTTTCAAGCCGAGGGCTTCGAGTCCGTAACTGGGACTGCCGTCCAGTCTGATTTTGGATTTCATGTTGGGGTGGGGCAGTTCTACCCCATCTTTGTGGGCTAGGGTGTTTTCGATCAGTTGGGCGATCGATACATCCTGATATATATTCCGGTAAAGGTCGGGTTTGTTGTCCGTACCTTGAGACTCTATTGATGGTTTCATATTACCGCTCATTGACTTGACCTCACGCGATGACTGGGGTTGATGCTGCGAGCGAAAGGGTCGGCTTTTGGCTCGGTTGCCGATCGTCAAGGGCCATTCGGGTTTTGGATCGATCGATTTCTTCTGAGAGGCTTCAATCGATCGCCGCTCGAAGTTGCTGGCGATCTCGACAGACTTTGACAACGCTAAAGTTGTAAATCTCGATCGCTGGAAATGATTTAGTTTTTTGAAGAATTGACGACAAAATGCGATCGAGTTTTCTCCCGATTTCGAGCAAACTGCGATCTCGTAACTCACAAATTGACGGCGATCGCGTTGCCTTTTCCGAGTCGGGCTGCGAAGTTGGCTGTCACCCCGCTTCGCTCACTTTTCCGATGGGGTTCGGTTGAGACCTATCGTACTATGAACTTTCGGAAATCAAAAATAAAAAAAACCTTACAAAATCTCCCAGATCGCTCAGTTCGTGCAGGGTAGAGCGCCTTGCTCGATCGCGCGCAAACCATTGACGGGATTGAGATCTAAACCCTTTTCTAAGAAATCTTGCAAGCCTTGTCAGACAAGGGTTAAAGCGCCGCGATCGCCTCGAATTATTCTAAGGAATCGTGACATTCGTTACACAAGTTTATGAAACCACCCAGTTTTTGAATATTTGCAACAAAACATGACTCTGTCTCGATTTCCCTCGGAAGCGAACTCGTCGATCGCCGGGGCGACCTTGCCATTTTCAAGGGATTGTTAAGCGATTCCAAAAAAACGCTAGAATCAGCAGTAATTCCAGTAGGATTTTTAACAAGAGAAAAGTAACCCGACGCTCGAAAAAAACAAGAGGTGATTTCAGCCCCCTTTAACTTTTGTCAAGCTCTTAACTCATCCTTAACTGAAGTCGAGCGAATTGAGTGTAATTTGAGAGGGATTTACCGGGGGAAAGACGGGAAGTTCGCACGGGGGGAAACCCCTAATTGAGAAACCTAAATGTTGCTTTTATTAGCCGAGCGATCGCCCCGACGAGGACGAACCGGAAATCACCTCGGGCGATCGCGTGGAAACCTTTCGGACACATTGAGACCCCATTGAGGATTGATTAAATATGCCTTCTGCTCAGGTAAACAACCGCGATCGCGCGCCGTCGGCGGGATCTAAAGCGGGATCTAAGGCGGGATCGAACGCACACCCGAGTGGTGACAAGCGCTTCAAAGTGCTAGACATCACCATGAAGCGCAACCAACACCGTCAAGACGCCTTGATCGAAGTTCTCCACAAAGCCCAAGAAATCTTCGGCTATCTCGAAGAAGACGTCTTACTCTACGTCGCCCGCCAACTCAAACTCCCCTTGAGTAAAGTCTACGGCGTCGCCACCTTTTACCACCTCTTCTCACTCAAACCCAGTGGCGCTCACACGTGCGTGGTTTGTCTGGGAACTGCCTGTTACGTCAAAGGGGCGAGCAGTTTGCTCGAAGCCCTCAAAAATCGGGTGGGGATCGAGCCGGGAGAAACCACCGATAACGGCCAGATGTCCGTGATGACCGCACGTTGTATCGGTGCCTGCGGGCTGGCTCCCGCCGCCGTGTACGACGGTAAAGTCATGGGAAATCAAACCGCCGAATCCGTTCTCGACAATATCAAAGGTTGGCTCGACTGACGGGGGATCCCGTTTGGCGATCCCGTTTTCCGATTTTCTTGCCAACGTGCACGTGAGGTCCGACCGCAATGGATTTAAACGAATTACTCGAAATTGCCGAAAAAGAACGCCAGCGAGCCGCCAGCGTCCGCATTCGCTGCTGTACCGCAGCCGGATGTGCTTCCTCTGGGGCCGAAGAAATCAAAGACCGCCTCGAACAAAGCATCAAAGACGCCGGATTAGATAACACCGTCGAAGTCTGTAGCGTCGGTTGCATGAAATTTTGCGGGCGCGGTCCCCTCGTCGAGATCGACATTCCCGGGGTTTTGTACCAACAAGTGAGCGGGGATCAAGTCGAGGCGATCGTCGATGCCCTCAAACAAAACAAAGCCGCCGAATCCGGGGCCACTCCCCTCGATCGCGAACACCCCTTTTTCACCCTGCAACAACCGATCGTCCTCGAAAACTCCGGCAAAATCGACCCGGAACGCATCGAAGAATATATCGCCGTCGGCGGCTACCAAAACCTCTATCACGTCATCCACGACATGACCCCGGACGAAGTGGTAGACGAAGTGACCCGCAGTGGCTTGCGCGGTCGCGGGGGCGGCGGCTATCCCACGGGCTTGAAATGGGCCACCGTCGCCAAAATGCCCGAAGGGCAAAAATACGTCATCTGTAACGCCGACGAAGGCGATCCCGGCGCCTTTATGGACCGGTCCGTCCTCGAAAGCGATCCCCACCGGATTATCGAAGGGATGGCGATCGCCGCTTACGCGATCGGCGCCAACCACGGCTACATCTACGTCCGCGCCGAATATCCCCTCGCGATCAAACGGCTCGAAACCGCGATCAAACAAGCCAAACGCCTCGGCTTGATGGGGTCGCAAATCTTCGACTCCCCCTTCGACTTCAAAATCGATATCCGCGTCGGTGCGGGGGCCTTCGTCTGCGGCGAAGAAACCGCCCTGATGCAATCGATCGAAGGCGGACGGGGCAACCCGCGCCCGCGCCCGCCCTACCCCGCCCAATCCGGTTTGTGGCATTCGCCGACCTTAATTAACAACGTCGAAACCTTCGCCAACATTCCCGCGATCGTCCGCGAAGGCGCCGACTGGTTCGCCAGCATCGGCACCGAAAAGAGCAAAGGTACCAAAGTCTTCGCCCTCACCGGGAAAGTCCGCAATACCGGACTGATCGAAGTCCCGATGGGCATTCCCCTGCGCGAAATTGTCGAAAAAATGGGCGGCGGCGTCCCCCGAGGCGAAGTCAAAGCGGTACAAACGGGCGGCCCGTCCGGCGGTTGTATTCCCGCCCACTTATTCGATACCCCGGTCGAGTACGACTCCTTAATCCAACTCGGCACGATGATGGGCTCCGGCGGCATGATCGTGATGGACACGGAAACGAGCATGGTAGACGTGGCCCAGTTCTATATGGAATTCTGCCGGGGGGAATCGTGCGGTAAATGTATCCCCTGCCGTGCGGGAACGGTGCAGATGTATCAAATGCTGACCAAAATCCTGCGCGGAGAGGCGACCCTTATCGATCTCGAACAACTCGAACGAGTCTGCGGGATGGTCAAGGCGACCAGCTTGTGCGGCTTGGGACAAACGGCGCCGAATCCGGTGTTGAGTACGTTGCGCTATTTCCGCGAGGAATATCTCGAACTGCTCAAAGACAGTCCCAAAGCTCAAGGGGTTGCCAGCCGTTAAGCCGACGATCGCGCCACTATCGATTCAGGAGAAGCTATGTCAGTTACAACATTAACCATCGATGGCGTTCCCATGGCTATCGAAGAAGGAACCACCGTTCTCGAAGCCGCCCGCCAAAATGGGGTCCATATTCCCACCCTGTGCCATCTCGAAGGGGTTTCCGATGTCGGCGCTTGTCGCCTTTGTTTGGTCGAGATTAACGGCAGCCCGAAATTGCAGCCCGCTTGCGTCACCGAAGTGGCGGAGGGGATGAATATCCGCACGAATACGGAAACCCTGCAAGACTATCGGCGCACGATTGTCGAGCTGTTATTTGCGGAAGGAAACCACGTCTGTGCGGTGTGCGTGGCGAACGGACATTGCGAACTGCAAGATTTGGCGATCGAGGTCGGGATGGATCACTCCCGGCTTCCCTATCGCTTTCCGGAACGAGAAATCGACGTGTCTCACGATCGCTTCGGCATCGACCACAACCGTTGCGTGCTGTGTACGCGCTGCGTGCGCGTCTGCGACGAAATCGAAGGAGCCCACGTTTGGGATGTCGCCTATCGCGGGGCGGCGTTGAAGGTGGTGACCGGGTTGAATCAGCCCTGGGGCGCCGTCGATGCCTGTACCTCGTGCGGTAAGTGCGTCGATGCTTGCCCGACCGGGGCGATTTTCCGCAAAGGTTCGACGGTGGCGGAAATGGAGCGCGATCGCGATCGCCTCGAATTCATCGTCAACGCCCGCAAAGACCACCAGTGGACCCGCTAACGAAGGTACGATTATGGCTAAAATTAGATTGGCAACAATTTGGTTGGGCGGCTGTTCCGGCTGTCACATGTCTTTTCTCGATTTAGACGAATGGCTGTTCGATTTCGCCGAGAAAGTCGATGTGGTCTTCTCTCCGGTCGGCTCGGACATTAAAGATTATCCCGAAAACGTCGATGTGTGCTTGGTCGAAGGCGCCGTCGCCAACGAGGAAAACTTGGAGTTACTGCGCGAAGCGCGCCAACGCACGAAATTTTTAATTTCCTTCGGCGATTGTGCGGTGACGGCGAACGTTCCGGCGATGCGCAACATGCTCGGGGGTAGCGAACCCGTTCTCAAACGCTGTTATTTGGAATTAGGGGACGAACACCCGCAATTGCCGAATTTTCCGGGGATCGTGCCGGAATTGCTCGATCGCGTGCGCCCGGTTCACGAAATGGTCGAGGTGGATATGTACATTCCCGGCTGTCCGCCGGACGCCAACCGGATTCGCAAGGCGATCGCCCCCCTGTTAGAAGGCCAAACCCCCGACATGACAGGACGGGACATGATCAAATTCGGCTAAGTCGGCGCGAACCGCGAACGCCCAGATCCGGGATGCCTTGGAGGGATAACGTCATGAAAGCTGCAGAAATTCTCACTCAAAATATCACCACGATCGGCACTTCGGCGACGGTGGTCGAAGCAGTGAGCGCGATGAAAGCGACCGGAGTCGGTGCCTTGATTGTCGATCGCCGTCACCCAGGGGACGCTTACGGGATCGTCACCCGCAGCGATATCGTCTCGAAAGTGGTGGCCTTCGGTAGAGATCCGCACCGGGTGCGCGTTTACCAAATCATGACCAAGCCTTGCATCGTGGTCAATCCCGATCTGAGCGTCGAATACGTCGCCCGCTTGTTCGTCCACACGGGGATTCAAGTCGCCCCGGTGATTCAAGGCGAATTACTCGGTACGATTTCCATGCGCGACATCCTCGAAAAAAGCGATTTTATCGAAACGCCTTCGGAACTCGAACTCGACCGCCAAATCCAAGAGGCGATCGCCCATGCCCGCACGATCTGCGCCGAAGTCGGTCACCCCCCCCGGGAATGCGCGGCAGCGTGGCAGGTCGTCGAAGAACTGCAAGCGGACGCCGCCCACCAACAGGCGACGATTTTAGAAAAGACTGCCTTTGAAGAATATTGTGAGGAATATCCGGAAGCGGCAGAACTCGCCAATTTGTATAAAAACTGGTGTAGCGGCTGAAGGGGCGACGCCCGGACCACTCACGACCGTCATTATTTACAGAATTTACAGAGGATTGCTCGATATGTCTAAAACAGTTGTCATCGATCCGGTCACGCGCATCGAAGGACACGCGAAAATCTCCATCTACCTCGACGACGCCGGAGAAGTTGAAGACGCCCGTTTCCACGTGGTCGAATTTCGCGGCTTCGAGAAATTCTGCGAAGGACGTCCCATGTGGGAAATGGCCGGGATTACCGCCCGCATTTGCGGGATCTGCCCGGTGTCTCACTTACTGGCCTCGGCGAAAACTGGAGATAAAATCCAAGCGGTGACCATTCCCCCCGCCGGGGAAAAACTGCGCCGGATGATGAATTTGGGACAAATTACCCAATCTCACGCCCTCTCTTTCTTCCACTTGAGCAGTCCGGACTTTCTCCTCGGTTGGGATAGCGACCCCGCCACCCGCAACGTCTTCGGCTTGATGGCTGCGGATCCGGATTTAGCCCGCAGTGGCATCCGCCTGCGCCAATTCGGCCAAAAAGTCATCGAACTGCTCGGCGCCAAGAAAATTCACCCGGCGTGGGCCGTTCCCGGTGGGGTGCGATCGCCCCTGAGTGAAGAGGGACGCGCCTGGATCCGCAATCGCCTCCCGGAATCTCGCCAAACCCTCAACACCGCCTTAGACCTGTTTAAATCCCTCCTGGATCAATTAGACACGGAAGTTAAAACCTTCGGCGAATTTCCCTCCCTGTTCATGGGATTGGTCGCCAAAGATGGCACCTGGGAACATTACGGCGGTCATATCCGCTTTAAAGATAGCCAAGGCAACATCGTCGCCGACGGACTGAGTGAAGACAACTATCGCGACTACCTCGGCGAAGCGGTCGAACCCTGGTCTTATCTTAAATTCCCCTATTACAAACCGATGGGTTATCCCGACGGCATTTATCGGGTCGGTCCACTGGCGCGCTTGAATATCTGCGATCGCATGGGGACCGAAGCGGCGGATCGCGAATTGCAAGAATTCCGCGATCGCGCCGGAGGGGTGGCGACCTCTTCGTTCTTCTACCACTACGCCCGCCTGGTGGAAATTTTAGCCGCCCTCGAACGCATCGAACGCTTGGTGGAAGACCCGGATATCGTCTCCAAACGCACCCGCGCCAGTGCGGGGGTTAACAGTCTCGAAGGGATCGGCGTCAGCGAAGCCCCTCGAGGAACCCTATTCCACCACTATCAGGTGGACGAAAACGGTTTGATTAAGAAGGTCAACCTGATTATTGCCACGGGTCAAAATAACTTGGCGATGAATAAAACGGTCGCCCAAATTGCCAAGCATTACATCCACGGTAACGAAATTCCCGAAGGCTTGCTCAACCGCGTCGAAGCCGGAATCCGCGCCTTCGACCCCTGTTTGAGCTGTTCGACCCACGCCGCCGGACAAATGCCGATCCACCTGCAGTTAGTGGCCCGCGACGGCGCGATCGTCGATGAGGTCTGGCGCGATCCCGTGTAAGGGAAAAAAGTTGGCAAAGGTTGACAAAGACTAGGTAAAAGGGAGCAGCAAAGAGGGAATAGGGAGTCGGGAGTAGGTAAGAAGTAAGAGTCACAAGCTTGTCGATTCTCGACTCCCAACTCCCCACTCCCTAAATTTCCGCGATCGCACGTTTGTTCCCGAGAATCTCCAAAACCTACAATTTAAGGGACGAGCATTGCGAGATTCGATATGGTTCAATTTGAAAAAGGCGGACAAATCGCATGGTTTCACGATGAAGGTCACGCCGCAGGCTTTTTTCACACTTACGATCGCCTCCAGGTCGGAGGGGATGGCGACGCCCCCCGCAAGATCCATGTATTTCTCCCTCGGGAATACGAAACCGTTGTCGATGAATATCCCGTCATTTATATGAACGATGGCGATACGGCCTTTTTCCGGGGTGGGGCGATCGGTCAGTCTTGGTGGACCGGGGAAACCCTCGGCGAACTCTATAAGCGCAATGCGATCGCCCGCGTCATTGTCGTCGCCATCTACGCCCTCAACCGCGATCGCGAATATACCCACGAACCCGCCGTCCCGCGCTGGATCCGACAGGTAGACTGTTGCGGCGTCGAAGAATATACCCAATATCTTGCCGATTCTCTCAAACCCTTTATCGATCGCAGCTATAGGACGATCCCCGATCCGCGCCAAACGACGATTATGGGATCGTCTCACGGCGGTTTGGCTGCGTTTTACAGCGCCTGTCGCCGTCCCGATGCTTTTGGCAATGCGGCGGCCCTTTCCCCGTCGTTTTGGGTCGGACTCGACACGGGAACCGATACCTTTTTACCCTTGCATAAATCGAGTTTACTCGAACTGACGGCACCGACATTGCGCGATCGCGACCGCCGCCCTCGCTTGTGGCTGGATTGGGGATTGCGCAAAGACGAAGGCTTTCACAATTGGTTTATCGAGAACAACACCGTCAAACGCGGGCGCGAAATGGCCGAATTATTGCGCGAACAGTTCGGTTACGTCCTCGGTCGCGATTTGTGGACTTACGAAGATCCCGACGGGGAACATTCGGAGGAATCGTGGGCCCGTCGTCTGCCGTTAGTTCTGCAAACCCTTTACGGCAATAGCGATCGCCCGTAACCTTTTTCTCCTTGGAAAACGTCTCTTTATTGATAGCATTTTACCAACGATTTAGTCAGTTATTCTAACACTTTCATATTTTTTTGACAACCCCTCGTTTGTCATCGATCGACGCCACGATCGCCACCTTGAGTGTTAGAATAACAGCAGTAGCATCCGAGCTTAACTCTCAAACGATCGCTCGATCGTTGAGGTTATCCGGCGATCGCGTGCAGATTTTATCGAGTTTGTCTGTAGCCCTCGCTTCCCCCGATCGAAAAATATTTCCTCTCTACATTCCCGGGGCGCGGTTCCTACTATTTCCCTGGCGATCGACGCCTTTAGAAATCGCGATCGAGCGAGCTTATTTAGATTAAACTCCCTCTCGAACAGCCCTAAAATTTACCCACCGATCCCCTCTTTTTCATTGCTGTTGGTTCGCGTTCCTCCCTCGGGAACCTTCCCCAGTTTCACGGTTTAGATCGCGTCCCTTCCACCGAGAACGAGACCATGAAAGACAAAGAAAATCTATATTTATGTATGGGTTCCGCCTGCCACCAAATGGGTGTTTATGAAGTTTTACCCAAATTGCAAGCCTTGATCGCCCAATACGAATTAGACAATCGAATCGAACTGAAAGGTTCCTTTTGTCTGGAAACCTGTAGTGAAGGAATTGTCATGAAATTCAAAGATAAAATTTTCATTAAAATCAATGCAGACAATATCGAAGCAAAATTCAAAGATGAAATTTTGCCCAACATTCAACAAGCGATTGACTAGAGGACGCGATCGATGAACGTCAACGATAAAAATTTGTGGGAAATTCTGTGGCAGTACGACCCTAATGCTTTAGTCGTAGTGGATACGGAGTTTAAAATAGCAGTGGTCAATCCGGCTTTTTGCAAAATGTTTGCAGTAGAAACACCGGAGGCAATCGGACGAGAGGCGATCGAAATTTTAGGCGATATTCAAGACTTCAAAACCGTTTGGAAAACCCAAGACGTGATTCGCGGTAAAGAACGAGAATACAGCGATCGCGGTTTGTACGTCAAGCAAGTCATTTTCCCGATTCAAGACCGGGAATTAATCGCCTGCATCATGGTCGATATCACCGAAGAACTGCAACGCAAAAAAGAAATGATTCGTTTCAAAACCGAAACCGTCGCCAAAGTGAACGAAGTGGTCGATAATCAGATGAAAGTCGCCCAAGAAATTGCCGGACTCCTCGGCGAAACCACCGCCGAAACGAAGGTCAGCTTGTTAAAAATCATCAAAATGATCGAACAGGAAAATGTTTGACCTGCGTTCCGGTTTTTAAAACGATCGCACCCCATAGAAACATCTTTAATCAAAAAAATGGATAACTTTTTTGATATCGCCCAATTCAGTTTAAACAAAAAAGGAGAAGAACTCTGCGGCGATCGCATTCAATATCGGAAAACCGCAGAGAAAACAACGATCGTCCTTTCCGACGGATTGGGGAGTGGCGTTAAAGCAAACATTCTCGCCAGTTTGACAACCGAAATTTTAATTAACATGCTGAACGCCGACGTTCCGTTAGAAGAAGTCATCAAAACCGTCATCGGAACCTTACCGATCTGTCAAGTCAGAAAAATTGCTTACGCTACCTTCACGATTATTCAAATCGAGCATAACACTGATAATTTTAAAGTCATTAACTTTGACAATCCCCCAGTTTTTTACTTCAAAAAAGGCAAATTAATTCAACTCGAAAGTAAAACCGAGAAAATCTTAGATAAAAAGATCGCGATCGCCGAAGGAACCGTCGAACGCGGTGACTTTCTCGGGGCGATTAGCGACGGCGTCCTCTACGCCGGATTGGGGGTCGCTCTCAATTTTGGGTGGGGATGGGATAACATCGCTAAATACCTACAAAACTTATTTTTCAACCAAACCCATACGGCGCGCAATATCGTGCAGAAAGTTATTGGCGAAACCAACCGTCTCTATGGTGGAAAAATTGGCGACGATGCGAGTTTTGTAGGCTTGTACGTCCGCCAACGCAATCCCTTGATTATTTTTACCGGACCGCCCTTAGAGAAAAGTAAAGATCGCGACTACGTCGAGCAGTTTCTGAACTTTGAAGGTCGCAAAGTGGTCTGTGGGGGAACCACGGGAAACATCGTGGCTAAATATTTGGGAGAAACGGTAGAAATGGATATTTCGACGATGAGAAAAGATCTGCCGCCCATCGGTAAATTAACTCCACTAAATTTAGTGACGGAAGGAATTTTAACGATTTCGACCGCATCGCAAATTTTAAAGAAATGTCAGTGCGATCTCGATCGCCTTCCCGGGGACAATAATGGGGCGGTGATGTTAGCCCGCGAAATTTTGGAAGCAGACTCGATCTTCTTTTTAGTCGGGCAGAAAATCAATGAATTTTATCAAAATCCCTTACTTCCTAAAAATATTTCGATTCGTAAGAACTTAATTGAAGAGTTAGTACAGTATTTACGCGAAAAGCAGAAAGAAGTGAGTATTGAATACTGTTAACAGGCGATCGCCCCTTCCCCCTTCCTAGATTTTCGCCACCCCGGCGCCTGTGGAGGAGCGAAACAAAAGTCATCGGTCATTTTCCCTGTTTTGCCGATCTGAAGGGCTTTTGGCTAGTCCCACTCGCCGATAAGGGTCGCGGCAAAATCGCGATCGCCGCCGTGGACGCGACCCGCTTAAACGCGATCGGTGTCCATTAAATTTTGATTAAATTTTAATATCTTTTCTTAAACAAAATGAAAGAAAATGAACGTCAATCAACGAGCGATCGATCTAAAATTTTAGATGGCCTCTCAGGTCGCGAACTCGACGGCGATAGCCCGACAATTTTTTTATTTTTTGTTAATTTTTCAGATTGGAAAAATGAGATTTATTTATATGAACTTTTGTATCTCGCCTCAATCTCCATAAGTATTTCTGCTATAGTAAAGGGGAAAATTTGAAAGGGGTTTACAGTTAACGGAAACGAACCGCCTTTCACGATCGAAAGTAACACCTATCACGCCATAAACAATGGATACGACTAAATATTTTGAAGAGTACCAAAACCAGTTGCGCGACTGGCAAAAAAAATTCTTTGACGCCTGGATGGAGTCCCTGCCGACGGGAACCGATGGCTTCAAATTACCGGAAAACATGGATCGCACGATCGAAACTCAGGAACAACTCGTCAACAACTACCTGAAAGCTCAAGAAACTGCTACCAAAATCGCCCTAGAATCCCAAAAACAGTTTTGGGATGGGTATTTCAAATTAATGCGTAAAGTTCCGACGTTTTCCGAATAAAAACCCGGTGAGTCCTCCGAGCAACATAGATGATATGAACCTATCGAAATCAACCCTCAACGCGATCGCCGTTGAGGGTTTCCTTTTGAATGACGAGTTAAATGGGTTGGCTCGACTATTCGCTACGAGCGGTTAACCAATCCACAATCGTAGGGGGTAAATCCCGTTGGACCTTCCCACTGACATACATGCCGATATGTCCCACGGGGAAAGAATGAACGGTATAATCGTCCGTGCCGACATACTTTTCGAGCGCCAAAGACGACTCCGGCGGAACTAAATGATCCTTCTCGGCATATAGGTTCAAAATCGGCATTTTTAGGTTATTTAAGTTCACCTTGCCCTCGCCGATCTCGATCTCCCCTTTAATCAGTTTGTTTTGCTGGTAGAACTCTTTAAGAAACTGTCGGTAAGCTTCTCCCGCTTGGTCCGGACTGTCGAAAATCCACTTCTCCATCCGCAAGAAGTTGAGAACCTTATCTTCGCTGCCCGCAATTTCGGGGAAATCGAGGTATTTTTGAATCCCGAGTTGCCGGGGTTTGAGCATTAAAAACTCTAAATTGAGAAAATCCCCCGGGATGTTGCCCAACGCTTCCACCATCAAATCGATATCGAGCGCCTCGGAGCCCAGGCTACATCCTCCCCGCATGTTGAGCAAGGCTTTGGGCATGTAAAAGTCAACCGGAGCGACCATCACGATCAGATTTTTGACTTTCTCCGGATACAGGGAACTGTAACAGAGACTGAAAGTGCCTCCCTGACAGATCCCCAACAGGTTAATTTTGTCCAACTCGTGTTTCTGGCGAATGGCATCGACGCAGTTATTGATATAACCGTTAATATAATCGTCGAGGGTCAACCAGCGATCGGCACGGGTGGGATAGCCCCAGTCGATCAAATAAACATCCAAGCCTAACTTGAGTAAATTGGCGACTAAAGAACGATTTTCCTGCAAATCGACCATAAAAGGGCGATTGACTAGAGCGTAGACAATCAGGACTGGGATACCCAGGGGTTTTTCGACCGCAGGCTGAAAGCGGTACAAGACGACCTTGTCTTCTTTGTAGACCACTTCTTTTGGCGTCACGCCAATTTCGATATCTTCTTCGCGCAAGCTACTTAAGTTTTCGATGCCTTTGAGCAATTTTTTCGTGAGTTCGGCATACTCGTGGGTGGCATCTTCCAAGCGCATTTGCGTCAAAAATGGCAGCATAACTCTCGCTACTCCGTGCAGTAATGGCCAACATGGTTTCGGGATACCGCGCTGAGGGAAGGGTGGATGAGGAGCTTTGGGGCGATCGCGCGGTTGGGCGGGGGGCGATCGCACAAAGCTCCCCCTCCGAGTGCGGCTAGGGTTCGGGTTGCTCCCGACTTTCAGATTTCGCCAAGGCTTTTTTGAGCTGCTTGACTTCCTTGCGCAGTTCGTAGATGCTCTTGTGGATTTCATCGACTTCACTGCGCAGTGGCACGTTCATCGTTTTTAAAGACAGTTCCATCAGCTCTTGCTGTTGGATGCGGTAGGTATTGAGGGCGTTGAGGAATTTGCCGCGAATTTTGAGATTGTCCTCGCGACAGAAGGCTTCTTCAAACACGCCATCGGAAACCTGACTCCACAGAAGTTGAAACTGCCGCCAGTCTTCGACCTTTTCGCCTTTTTCGGCTAAAGACACCAATTCCTGCATTAAGACTTCAAAGGAGCGCACTTGGATGTCTGCCAGGACAAACTGGTAGTTGATACTCGCTTTATACAGTTCGGTCCACGCATCGAAACCGGAGACGAGTTTGCCGTTAAATTCGCGGGTCGGGCCGAGAACGGGGCTCTTCATCAAGCTGCCGAAGCTTTCCTCGTAGAGGAGA
Source organism: Oxynema mangrovii CENA135 (assembly GCF_016632315.1). Taxonomy (NCBI): domain Bacteria; kingdom Bacillati; phylum Cyanobacteriota; class Cyanophyceae; order Oscillatoriales; family Oscillatoriaceae; genus Oxynema; species Oxynema mangrovii. The sequence continues at coordinate 1,946,706 of NZ_JAEOXH010000001.1, forward strand.
TTCCAGTAGAGGTTGTTGAGTTCGATCGAGGCGGAGGGGTTCCCCGTGACCGCTTTACCCATCGTATTGAGGGATAAGCCCAACGGATCGAACCAAAGTTGGCTGAACTTTTGCATCTCGCGGATGTAAAGCTGCCACAATTCGGCGACATCTTTGTTGGCGTTGAGGCTGCCCTCGGTAAAACTGGCCAACTGGTCGCGCATTTGTTCGGCATACTGGTTTAAGGTTTTCTGCCAGTTGCCCCCGGATTCGACTTGGGGAAAAATATCTTTCCAGGCATCGACGGAGAGTTTGAGAAAACGCACGTACACGTCCTGATTTTCTGCCACTCTCTCGGTGAATTTGTTCAAGTCTGCTTTGGAGTCGGACAGGGGTTGTCCGGAAGGGATCGAACCGACTAACTCGAACCAACTTTGCCACATCTTCGTCCCGGTCTCGGACCAGGTGTTGACGAACTCGGTGGCCACGTCACTCCAATGAGTTTTTTCTTTATCCATCTTAATTGCCTCAATTCTGTTTGGCGCATTGCGAATTACGAATCGAGTCTAGGTATGATGGGCTCCGTTGACGCGCAGGACTTCTCCAGAAACGTAGCTGCTGGCGACTGGAGAGAGGAGGTAGGCCACGGCCCAGGCGATATCTTCCGGTTCGCCGAAGCGACGGAAGGGGATTTCGGCGGTGATTTTGTCTTTGACTTTGTCGGGGAGAAATTTGGTCATTTCGGTGTTGATGAAGCCGGGGGCGATCGCGTTGGCCCGAACGCCATAACGGGCGGCTTCGCGGGCGAGGGATTTGATTAAACCGATAACGGCGGCTTTGGTGGCGGCGTAGTTGGTTTGTCCGGCGTTGCCGCGATCGCCCGAAATCGAACTGATGCCGACGATCGCCCCGGCGCCGCGATCGTACATCCCTTGAACGAATGGTTTGATCGTATGGTTGACCCCTTTGAGGTTGACGTTAATCACCGCATCCCAGTCGGCGTCAGTCAGTTTATTGAAGAAGTTATCGCGAGTAATCCCCGCATTGGCGACCACCCCGTAAACCGGGCCTAATTTCTCTTCAATTTCTTGAGCGGCGGCTTCCATCGACCCTAAATCGGTCACGTCCGCTTTGACAGCTAAAGCGCCACTGTCGGAATCGTCAATTTCGATATCCGTATAAGCGACTTTGGCGCCTAACTCGGTTAACAAGGTGACGATCGCTTTCCCGATGCCGCGATTGCCACCCGTGACCACAATGACTTTATCTTCTAATCCTAGAGAGACCATAGTTGTTACTGTCCTTAAATTTCTGGATCGAACCGGGGGCATCGCGTCGCGACGCTCCCGGTCGGTTGTCGGGCTACACTCGTTCTAAGGCGATCGCCGTTCCTCCCCCGGTACCGTGGCACAAGGCGGCCAGTCCTCGGCTGCGATCCCGTTCTTGCAAGGCATTGAGCAAAGTGACGACAACCCGCGCCCCAGACGCCCCGATCGGGTGTCCGAGGGCGATCGCCCCACCGTGAACGTTGAGTCGATCGTGAGACACGCCGAGCATCTTGTTAAACAGCAAGTTACTCACGGCAAACGCCTCGTTATTCTCAAACAAGTCGAAATCGGAAACCTCCATCTCCAGTTTCGCCAGCAGCTTCTTGCTCGCGTGGATGGGAACTTCCGGGAAGCGCCAACTCTCCCCTCCCGCAAAACTGCCCCCCAACACTTTCGCCAGGGGCTTGAGTCCGTGGCGTTTCACCGCCGCCGCACTGGCGACCACCAACGCCGCCGCCCCATCGCTGATCTGACTGCAATTGCCCGCCGTCAAGACTCCATCGGATTTAAACGCCGGACGCAATTTACTCAAACTCTCGACGGTCGTCCCGGCGCGAATGCCTTCGTCGGTATCGATCTGCTGGGTTTCCTTTTTGACCCGTACCGCGATCGGCACAATTTCCTTTTTGAAAATGCCGCTTTCGGTCGCTTCGGCAGCCCGTTGTTGGGAATAGGCGGCCACTTCGTCTAAGGCTTGGCGGCTAAAACCGTGCTCGGCAGCGAGTCGCTCGGTTTGCTCGCCCATCCCCTCACCTGTGGTCGAATCCGTGAGACCGTCGTGGATGAGTAAATCCGTGAGCGGTTCTGGCGCGCCCAACAGGGTTTTATAGCCCCAGCGCGCTCGCGCCGAGAGGAAAAAGCCCGCTTGAGACATCGATTCCATGCCCCCCGCCAGAACTAAATCTGCTTCTCCAGCACGGATCGCCGTCACGGCGTTGGTCAGGGCGATCATCCCCGAGGAGCAAACCATATCGACTGCATACCCGTCCACTGTTGGGGGAATGCCCGCTTTTAACGCCGCCTGACGGGGTAATAACTGTCCGTGTCCTCCTCGCAAGACATTCCCTAAAATATAAAGATCGAGGGCATCTCCGGAAATTCCAGCTCGCTCTAGGGCGGCGGCGATCGCGTGAGCTCCGAGTTCGACGGGAGATAGAGCGGATAGAACGCCTCCAAAACGACCGAGGGGGGTTCGTACTGCCGAAACAATATAGGCTTCCTGCATAAATAATCCTGATTGAAAAACGATACAAACTTAGAACAATACGAAGTTGGCAACGAGGAAAAATAAGAGGGGATCTGCGAACAAAGACCCTCTTCGGGAAACGAACTCATCGGAGATCGAGGCCACTATCGAAATACAAATCCTCGATCCAGTGTATGAGTTCAGCGATCGCAGCTCGACTGGAAAAAACATCGTTTTCGTTTCCCGTCATCGCCCACTTCCAGCAGCAAAATTCGCCGCCTTTTCCCTTAGAAAAATTGAGTAAAATTGGCTTCATTCGCTCTAGCTCTATCCCAGTCTGATGGGATGCACTGACTATCTGAACCGGGTGGAAGTCCCTGACGACTTTTTCCTGTATTTTTCCCCTTGACTCTTAACGAGACTTGCACTAGCTACATATTTATGATTTTTCTTGTTTTTCTACGTCCAGACACTCGGTAGGTCGTAGATCTTCAGGCAGGTTACCCGCCTGTAATACAATAAAGAAATCTCCTTGTTAGGGTTTACCGAGGAATCGCTCGTGAAGCGGTTAGTTGCGAACTCACCCATACAGCTTTCTTTTTATCCGGGATATGGCTTTGACATTTCTGCTGCTCCGTTACATAAGACTTACCCAAAGTCACCCACAAGTGGACATCTTTGGAACCTATTTCCTGCTTCATCCTGGTAGTGTCGGCACTCACCAGTCCACAGGCTAACACCACCTAACTGGCGGCGATCTCCAAATTAATGGAGGCATTGAAATCCCGCTCAATTTCCAGACCACAGTTTTCACACCGGAAAACTCTTTCTGACAAGGGCATTGAGTCTTTTTTGGCGTGACATCTAGAGCAGGTCTTGGTTGAGGGAGTCCATCGGTCAACCACAATTAAGGTGGCTCCATACAACTGGCATTTGTACTCCAACTGCCGTCTGAACTCATAGAAGCCCATATCGGCGATCGCTTTAGCCAACTTGTGGTTGGCCAACATACCAGAGACATTTAAATCCTCAATCCCTATTCGGCTGTGGTTTTTGGCTAAATAGGTCGTGAGCTTATGTAATGTGTCTTTACGGATGTTGGCTATTTTTCGGTGCAAGCGGGCTATCTTGATTTGGGCTTTTTTCCAATTAGCCGAACCATACTCTTTATGACGATTCAGCCATTGCAATCGCGAGAGTTTTTTCTCATATTGGCGATAACTCTTAGCCCCTTCAAATCCCTCGCCAGTTGATAGGGTGGCTAGGGTTTTAACCCCAAGGTCAACGCCAACAACAGCATGGGTTTTAGGCTCATTGGTTGGCTCGACTTCAATTTTCCAGCTAATAAACCATCTGTCGGCTTTACGACTAATTGTGAAGGACTTCGGTTGATATTCTGTAGGCAAGCGCTCGAATGTTTTAAGCCAACCCATCACAGGAACTTTAACTCGAAAATGGTCAACTGAGAGCGAACCATCAACAGTGAAACTGTCAGCACGTCCTTTTTTCTTAAACCTTGGTGGTTTCTTGACTTTCTTGAATGCTTGTTTCCAAGCGTCGGACAAATGCCTGAGAGCGTATTGAGGAGCGCATTTACTAACTTCGTAGTACCAGGGACATTCGGGCTTGACCATGGTCACCAGCCACTTATGCAGGTCAATCGCTGTGGGAAACTTAATTTTATCCTCTGGATTATCCCGGTTGTGGTCTAGTATTTGTTTGGTTAAGTTTAGTCCCCAGTTCCAAGCATGACGGGCGACTCCTGCGTGTTTGGCTAATCCTGTTCGCTCGGAATTGTTTAATTTCAGTTCAGTTTTAAAACCTAAGAGCATACATCCTCCACCGCTTTGGCCATGCTATCAATAAGCTTCTTGTTCTTATGGGAACGAGAACCATAAAGACATGCAGAGAACACGGTAATTAGTTCAAGCATGTCTGTTACCAACTCTTGCTCGAAACTCACCCGGGAGGGGGGATTTGTGGATAATTACCACTTCAGTTTCAAACTCTTCACACATAGCGAATACAATTCCATATCATTCTCCCGATCTAGACTACCCCACAATTACTACCCAATCCAGCAATAATGTCCAGAGGTATCCAATTATTTAGTTACAGCTTCTTCCCCCGATTGACGACTTAGGTAGCTTCCCCTCCTCAGACTGGAGTGGGAAGAGGAAGTCGCCGAGGGGAAAGACCGCCATTGCACCCTCAGATCCGATCGCCGGGATAAGGCTTGAGTCTCTTCCTTCCGACTTCACTGGGATAATTGTCCCTCCGTTTGCTCTTTAAGAGGGGTGTTCTTTATCTTTTTTTTAGAGATACCGTTTCTGAAAAGATGACGCAATCCCTGGAAAGATCTTCATATCTTTCCGCCTTCTGTCCCCAGCTCGGATTCGGCAGATTGTTTATATACAGGAAATCTTGAAATGCGGACAAAACCCAGTGCTGATGGAGAAATCGAACCCTTTCAACTCCTCTACTACAAAAATCTAAATTTTTTACGCTCCTTAACAAAAAATTTAAAATTAATGGAGGCGATCGCCCCCGGTCAACCCCTATCGCAGCCTGGGGGGAATACCCCTGTAAGGAAAGTTTCAAAAATGAGAACAATAAATTTTAAGTCTAAAAATCTTATAAAAATGTAAAATAATCACCCTAAAAAGATGGAGAGTTTGATAAATTGAAACTGAAATCGACCATAACTTTCAAATAGGTAGACGACCTAGAAACAGGTCGATCTTAAAAATGTGAAAATTCGATCGCTCCGTTCTCAAGTTTCCGTTCTCAAGTTAAAGTATCCCCCATGCAAATTTCGATCGTCGGTTACGGTAATACTTTGCGCGGTGATGACGGCGTAGGACAAAAAATCGCACAAATCATCGAATCGTGGAACTTGCCCGACGTGCGATCGCTGGCTCTACACCAATTAACCCCCGAACTCGCCGAAGAATTAGCCCGGGTAGACTTAGCTGTGTTTGTCGATGCCTATCCGGCACAAAACGACACGGATCGTGTCAAGGTCGCGGCGATCGCCCCCGGGAGCAATCGAGCCGACTCCGCGAGTTTAGGGCATACCGGGGATCCGCGTTGGATCTTGGGACTCGCCCAAACCCTTTACGGATCCTGTCCCGAAGCCTGGTGGATTCTCGTCCCGGGATGGGACTTCAACTTTGGCGATCGCCTCTGTGAGAACTGCGATCGCGCCGCCACCGAAGCCATCCACATCATCGAAACCCTGCTCCGAGATCGGGAGGACAACTCATGCACGAAGTCAGTTTGATGGAACAAACCCTCCACATTGCCATCGAAAACGCCCGCCAACACGGATCGAATAAAATCGATCGCCTCAAAATGCGTCTCGGTGAAATGTCAGGAGTCGTTCCCGAAGCCCTCCAATTCGCCTTCGACGCCCTCAAACAAGGGACGATCGCCGCCGAAGCCATTCTCGAGATCGAAACCGTTCCCGTTATTTGCTACTGTCACCGTTGTCAAACATCATTTCATCCCGCCCATCTCTTTTACGAATGTCCCGATTGTGGGGAACTCAGTCGCGACCCGCAATCGGGACGGGAAATCGAGCTAACCTCCTTGGAACTGTCGGAGCAATAATCAAAACCTAATGAAAATTTAACCCAATCTCGCGTCTAGACCTTTTAAGATCGAGGAAGCTAGGCGATCGCTGGTTTCTATGCAATCCGTTGCAATATTGCAGCGATAACTGCTCTCATCTTTCATTCAATTGACGACACCATCGATCGCTTTTTAACGGCTTTCCATTTCCATTCAAGGGGATTAATTATGTGTAACAACTGCGGATGCAATGTCGTGGGCGACGTCAAAATTCACGCCCACCCCCACGAACACGCCCACCCTCACGAACACGTTCACCCCCACGAACACGCCCACCCTCACGAACACGTTCACCCCCACGATCGCACCCACTCTCACCCTTCCTCCCCACAGGAAGGGCGAACTGTAGAAATCGCCCGATCGATCCTCGATCGCAACGATCGCCTCGCCCAGCGCAATCGGGAGCATTTCTCCGAAAAAGGTCTGCTCGTCCTCAACGTAATGTCCTCCCCCGGTTCCGGTAAAACCGCGTTCCTCCAACGCACGATCGCCGATCTCGCCGATCGCCTGTCCGTGGGAGCGATCGTCGGCGATCTCGAAACCGACAACGACGCCCGACGCCTGGGACAAAACGGCGCGCCCGTCATTCAAATTACCACCGGAACCGTCTGTCACCTCGAAGCCAAAATGGTGTTTGACGCCGCCCAAAAACTCGATCTCGACGCCCTCGATCTCCTGGCGATCGAAAACGTCGGAAACCTCGTTTGTCCGACCGCCTACGACCTCGGCGAAGACCTGCGCGTCATCCTCTTATCGGTGACCGAGGGTGAAGACAAACCCCTCAAATATCCCTCGGCATTCAAAGCGGCCCACGTGGCGATCGTCAATAAAATTGACATTGCCGAAGCGGTAGGGTTCGATCGCGAAATTGCTTTAAACAATATTCGTAAAATTGCCCCCCAAGCCACCATTTTTGAAACCTCAGCCCGCACGGGAACCGGAATGGAAGCTTGGTACGAATATCTGGACAAATTTTACCAGCAAAAAACTCAGGATCTCAAGCAGGTAACCGTGTAAAAGATAAACGATCGCCTTTGGTAAACTTATCCCGTCAATTTCCAACTCACCCTTCTCTTTGTAGCGGAGCCATACCTCAGAGAGAAATCAAAAACAAAGGCGATCTAAAGCTTCGATCCGAGTCAAGAGAAAACTATTATTTTCAATCTCGACAACGCGATCGATGGGCATCAGTATGACGCTTTTAAAGGCCAAAAAATAAGCCAAATTTCCCCTTTTCGACCCGAACGACCCTCTAGTTTTTCTAGTAGGGCACTCCGAGGAAGGGGGAACGCGATCGCGCTCTTTGCCCGAGCGACAATCCGAGCCTCAGCTCAATGGTTTTATACCGAGGAAGAAGCAATTATGATTAAGACGCTACAATTTACGACCGATCCGGCCTATGACATTTTAAGGTCGGAACGAGAATCGCTCAGGACGATCTTTGCCCCGCAAAGCGTCGCCTTAATCGGCGCGACTGAAAAAGAAGGAAGCGTCGGTCGGATCCTCTTGTGGAACCTGATCCGTCATCCTTTTGGGGGCATCATCTACCCGATCAACCCCAAACGTCACAGCGTTCTCGGCATTCCAGCCCATCCCAATATCGCCGCCGTTCCCGAAACCGTCGATCTGGCGATCGTCGCCACTCCCGCGCGCACCGTTCCCGGCATCATCAAAGAATGTGTGGAGGCGGGGGTTAAAAGTGCGATTATTGTTTCTGCCGGATTTAAAGAAATTGGCAAAGAAGGCGTCGAACTCGAACGGCAAATTATGGCAACGGCCCAAGGCAAAATGCGGATTATCGGGCCGAACTGCCTCGGCGTGATGAGTCCGAATAGCGGCCTCAATGCCACCTTTGCCAGTACGATGGCGCGACCGGGAAACGTCGGCTTTATCAGTCAAAGCGGCGCCTTTTGTACCGCCGTCCTCGACTGGAGTTTTTCGGAAAACGTCGGTTTTAGCGCCTTCGTTTCCGTCGGCTCGATGATCGATGTCGATTGGGGCGACCTGATTTATTATCTCGGCGACGACCCGCGCACGGAAAGTATCGTCATCTATATGGAATCGGTCGGCAACGCGCGATCGTTCCTGTCGGCGGCGCGCGAAGTCGCCCTGACCAAACCGATCGTCGTCATTAAAGCGGGAGAAAGTGAAGAAGCCGCCCAAGCCTGCGCCTCTCATACGGGATCGCTTACCGGGAGCGACGAAGTGCTAGACGCGGCCTTCCGGCGTTGCGGGGTCTTACGGGTCAAGCATATTTCCGAACTGTTCGACATGGCGGAAATGCTGGCGAAACAGCCCCGACTGCCTAAAGAACCGCACCTGTGCATTATCACGAACGCCGGGGGACCGGGAGTCTTAGCCACGGATGCCTTAATCGCGACCGGAGGCGAACTGGCGCATCTGTCCCAAGAAACCACGGACAAACTCAATGCCTTTCTGCCGAAGCACTGGAGTCACGGCAACCCGATCGATATTTTAGGAGATGCCAATCCCGAACGCTACAGTAAAACCTTGCAACTGGCGATCGACGATCCCAATAGCGAGGGCTTGTTGGTCATTTTAACCCCGCAAGCGATGACCAATCCGACCCAAACCGCAGAAGAGTTAAAACATTACGGCAACAACACCAACAAAACGCTGTTAGCCAGTTGGATGGGAGGTCCGGAAATTGCTACTGGGGAAGCGATCCTCAACCGTGCCAATATCCCCACCTACCGCTATCCCGACGCGGCAGCACGGGTGTTTAACTTAATGTGGCGCTACAGTTACAACTTGCGCGGTATCTACGAAACGCCGACCCTCACCTTTGATTGGGAAGATGGAAAACCCGATCGCGACGTGGCGCGCAAGATTATTAATAGTGTTCGCGAATCGGGACGGACGATGCTCTCGGAAATGGAATCGAAGCAAATTCTCGCCGCTTACGGTATTCCCATCGTTCAGACCTGCATCGCCGAAAGTGAAGACCACGCCGTCGCCTGCGCCGATTCTATCGGCTATCCCGTCGTCGTCAAACTCCTGTCGAAAACGATTACCCACAAAACCGATGTTGGCGGGGTTCAGTTGAATCTCACCGATGCGGAAGCGGTGCGCTGGGCTTACCGTCATATTTTCGAGTCGGTTCGCGACAAAGTAGGCGAGGAACATTTTCTCGGGGTCACGGTCCAACCGATGATCGACCTCAATGGGGGTTACGAGTTAATTATTGGCAGTAGCATCGACCCTCAGTTCGGTCCGACGATTTTGTTTGGATCGGGGGGACAGTTGGTGGAGGTGTTTAAGGATCGCTCGATCGCCTTACCGCCGCTCAATTCTACCCTTAGCCGTCGGTTGATGGAACAAACTTTGATTTACAAAGCCCTCAAAGGGGTGCGAGGACGTAAAGCGGTCGATCTCGAAGCCCTAGAGCAGATCTTGGTGCGTTTCAGCCTGTTGGCGATCGAACAACCCTGGATTAAGGAAATGGATATCAATCCCTTACTCGCTTCGAGCGATCGCCTCCTGGCGTTAGACGCCCGCGTCGTGCTCCATCCTCCGGAAACTCCCGAAGATCGACTGCCGAAAACGGCGATCCGTCCTTATCCGCAGGAATACGTCAGTTCTTGGATGATGGGAGGCTCTACTAACATTACCGTGCGCCCGATTCGTCCGGAAGACGAACCTGCAGTGGTTCAGTTTCATAAAACCTTGTCCGAACAAAGCGTGTACCTGCGCTATTTCAGCATTATGAAACTGAGTCGGCGCATCGCTCACGAACGGCTCACTCGCATCTGTTTTATCGATTACGATCGCGAAATCGCCCTGGTCGCCGACTACAAAAACCCGGAAACCCAAAAACGCGAAATCATCGCCCTCGCCCGGTTGACGAAACTGCACGGGCTTCCCGAAGCGGAATTTGCCATGCTCGTCAGCGATCCTTACCAGCGTCGGGGACTCGGAACCGAACTGCTCCAACGTTTGATTCAATGGGGTCGCGAGGAAAAATTGCAGCGTATCAACGCCGAAATTCTCTCGGAAAACCGAGCCATGCAACGGGTTTGCGAAAAAGTTGGCTTCACGCTCAAACGCGCTCCGGATCTGGTTAAAGCCTATATCGAATTGTAGATTTCGTGGGCGAGGTTTGGGGATGCTTTGGCCTTTCCAAACCTGCTGGAAAATTTCCTCTCTCTTGCTCAAAAATCTCGGCGATCGACTCGATGAGGTGTTGATTTTGACTGGGTTGTTTCCTGACCCGAACGGTCTAAATTAAGGGTATCGAGCAGTTGCAATAACTCGCGATTGAGTCGGGCGTATCCGCGATCGTTGACGTGTAATTCATCTTTACGATAGTCGGCAAAGATCAACCCGCGATCGTCGGCAAAAACGGTAAAGGTATCGAAAACAACCACGTTTTCCCCCGCTAATGTTTTAATGTAGCGGTTGACTTCGATCGCAGCTTTCTCGATCTCGTCGGACCAAAAGGGTTGGCGTTGCAGGGGAACCGGACCGACGGGGAAAATGGTCGTCACGATCGCCACGGCTCCTAACTCCCGGGAAGCGTCCACCAAAGCTTTAAGATGCTCCCGCAAATTGGCGACGATCGACTCGCGGCGATCGGGAAATAAGGCGATCGTTTTGAGGTCGTTAATTCCGACTTGAATAATGACGATCTCCGGTTCGAGCGATCGCACGTGTTGCTCGAATCGTCCGAGGGTTTGAATCGAGGTTTGCGACCCAATGCCACGATTGATAAATTGGTAGCGATTGTTGTCGGGAGCGACCCAATCGGCGGCTCGGGAATCTCCGAAAAAGACGACTCGAATTTTTTCGGAATTTTCAGTTTTTTGGCGATCGTCTCGATATCGATCGAGACCATAAGGATCTAATCGGGTTTGATTGAGTTCTAAATAATATTTGCTGGCTCGATTGTAAAGGAGAATATTGAGACCGATCGATGCGGCTAAGAGGAGGGAGAGAAGGGCGATCGCACCGAGCCAGAATTTATTCAATGCCATGTGATTCTCTGGGTTATTCCCAACCATAAAACACTGTCGATTCGGGAGAAATTTATCCCATCAAATCCCCTCGTGACCTGTCATTGGCGTTTGAGTGGGGTATCGACCAATCCCTTTATAACCAACCCAATCGCGAACAGCAATAGATTCGCGGTGATTCAGGATCGCCCCATGCTTTTGGATCGCTCTGGAGATCGGGGCTTCAATCCCGGCAAGGTTTAACGGTAAAGCCGGAATTATCCCTAATTTCGACATGACAGGAGGCTTCGATTTCGGCGCGATCGCCCCCGCGATTGTTGGCGATCGTATTATTACTGCCTCCCGCACTGGCTTGCACGAAAATATTGCCGTTGATGCGATTATTTTCAACGCGCACGTCGTGCATTTGGTGCGGGGCATTATTCGTATCTGCGTTGACGTAAATTAACGCAGTGTTGGTGACATTAGAAAGTAATTCATTACCGGAAACAACGACATTTTTAATGTCGGGGACTTTATAAAATCCAATATAAGAATTTCCCCGATTGTTGGCAATTTTTGCGCCGTTTACTTGGCTGCCGCCACAGCATTCTTGAATGAGGATTCCTTCGCCATCTACACTTAAATAGTCGGAATCCATAATCCGATGTCGGTAAACTTGGTAATCGTTTCCTTCCACGGTCACCTCCCATCCAGACCAATCGATCGCCCGATTTTCTAAAGTGACCGCTCCCGTAGGTTGTTTGAGTCCGGTGGGATGAGTCCACCATTGTTTGTTTGGGCGATCGCGAATAATATTATTGCTAATTTTCAATTCTTTTCCCGAGGCGTGAATGGCGACGCGCATGGTGTGGTAAACCCAGTTATCGCGAATTTCAATGCCTTCGCGAAACAGTCCCGGTTCGCTGTTGGGATCGGCATTGAGTTGGAAGCCGCCGGGTTTGGAGCGATTGACGGCAATTCCATAATGATTGGCATAGTCGAAGGGAACGCGATCGCCTTCGGAATAGGTAATAATTTCGTCGCCTTTGGCAGATTTGAGACGGTAGCCCGGTTGTTCGTAAGTATCGGTAATGGCATCGTTGAGCCGATTGTTCGCGATTAAAACATTTTCAAAGGCGTTAATTTTAATATTGGTGGCAAACCGATCGCTGTAGCGCATCCAGGGGGCTTGAAAGGATAAATCCGGGACGTTGGGATCCGGACGCGCGACGTTATTGCTGCGAACACCAAAAATGACGATATTTTTATTTTGAGCGCGACTGACATCGGTTCCGAGCAAAATGGCGGCTCGATTGATATCTAAATGGACTAAACCGAGATTGGAATCGCGATCGCCGTTTTCGGTCGTAATTGTTTTAAAAGCGGTTTCGTTCGGGGTTCCGTTCCCGGAAAGTTGCGGTTTGTATTCGGGAAAAACTAATTTTGATGGTGGCGCGTAGCGATCGGATCCGGCGTCGGTTGTCCCTGGGGTCGCCCCGCGCAAAACAACCCCATCTTTCAACTCTAAATTGTCAGAAAACTCGTAAATTCCCGGGGGAAAATAGACGACGCCGCCCCCCCGACGGGCGGCGGCATCCCGGGCTGCATTGAAGCGGGCGATCGCACTATTGCCCTCGAAATCTTGCACGTTATAAACGCAGTTCCAGGGAATTTGTGCCGTCCAGGGATACGCCCGTTCGCCGTAGGCGCCCGCGATGGGATTGTCCGTCGGTCCGCCACTGGGGGTAGCACAATTGGAAACGGGAACGACGGCGGTCGAAGGCGATTTGACCGGGGACGGGCGATCGCTGGCGGGTTGAATCGCCAACGTGGTAAAAATATACACTGCCGCGATCGTGCTGAGGAAAAAACCGAATAACGATAGCACCTGTAACGGTTTTCTCCACTGCCGCAACCAGGCTTTAAATCGGGCGTTCATGGTAGAGGAAGGAAAGACTCGACCTCTATTGTACGATCGCCGATCCGAGCGCCGACCGAACCCCTCCGGCAACCCAGAGGCTCCCTAACTCTTGAAAATCCCGACAATCCCGACAATCCTAAACATACTGATGTAGAGACGCACCACGGCACGCCTCTACAAGAGCCTCCACATCCGAGTAGATGGGGTTTTATCGAGGGAGAATACAAGGGATCGGCGCCCCCTCAACCCATTCCGTGATTGGTTCGCAATGTGGTGGCTTTCGTATTCGAGGAAAGGGGGTGCTGACCGTTGACATACTGCTGCCACAATTTGGCTAAATCTCTAGCTTTGGCTTGCCAATCTGGGTTAACTTGGTACATTCGCCTCGGTCTTCCCCGCCCTTCTACCTTTTTCCAGTATCCCCTGATGGTATTTTCCGTTTCGAGGAATTTGAGCGCGCTATAGAGAACGGTATCGGAAAGCCGATAGTTGGAATAGTCGCGCTCCAACCGTTGAATTAGTTCGGTTCCGTAAGAATCTTCCTCTAATAAGACCCACAAGACATAACAAACGGTTAGTTCCTTGTTCAAGTAAATGGGTGGGGGATTTTGAAAAAACTGATAGATATCTTCAAATTTCATCTGATTTACCCGCTAAATACCCCATCAAATCCCGATCGCGATCGGCGTGGTCGTGGTCGTAACCGAATGATTTCGGTCGGTCGAAACTCCATCATTGGGAATGGCTCTTTGGGAATTCGTCCTCAATTGATTGCTAGAATGACGCGAATTTTTTTCCATTTTGGCCTTGGCAGAATAAAAGGTGAACCGTGCTGAATCAAAGACTGAAGTGCTGGCAAAATCAAGACTGTTCCCCACCGATTCCTGCTCGTCAGCAGGAGGTTAGCCGTTTTCCCCGACGGTCAAAGGAGCATGGCGATCGGGCCGAACGCGATCGCGTTCTGACCCTAGCTAAAACTCAAAAAAATACACGGGAGAATCGTCTCCATCGAGACGATGTTTAAATTTAATCGGCTTGGGGTCATCATTCGCATGAAATTACTGCGATTCAGCTTTGCCGATGCACCCCCCTCAACCGGACTGACTGGCGAAAAAGAACCGATTCAAAGACTCGGTGTCAGCCCACTGATAGAAAACCCTAATCTAAGTAGATCGCGGCGATCGAAATCGTTCATTGAAGATCCCTCGGACAGGCAATTCCAACTTCTAAGTCGCTTCAATGAAACTAAGAATCGATACTCAAGCATACCGTTTTAAGGCTTAAAAATACAATTGAGCTTTACCGGAATCCCCATCAAAACTCAACGCATTGGTTGACCCAGACATCGAACACAATTGAAAGGGCGGGCATTGCTGCCACAGACAAGACCTTTTCGGCTGGCTAAAATCGCCGTTGCCAACGTCGGCAGCTCGGTTGGTTTGGCACAATCATTCACGTGGATCCCTCTCAATTGATGATGGGAGCTTCATTACTCACACCCATACTGTCCATAAAAAACAGTGGCTGTGGGGTAAATGTGTTCTTGGGACGGCGATCGCCGTAGCAAAAGCACGAAGCCTTTGCCGAGAAACGATACCCGATCCTCTTGTCCGATCCCTGAGATGGCAATCAGAACGAAGAATGACAAGAGAACGGGAGGCACACCCCGAGATGGTCAGCTCCTTACCCCTAGTACCAGAAGTGCAAGGCAATATCAGGATGGAAGCCATTCTTGGGTCTTTCTAACCCGATACCAATCAACGGGCGATCGCCGCGAAACTCCCCGTGTCAACCGAGCGAATCCCTAGTAGATGCTTCTCGGAAAAGCGACGGTACAATACGGTTAAAGGTTCTCAATTGTCCGAGGTTTGAGATAAGCGATCTCCTCCAGCTCGTAACGAAAACCTGACGATCGCATGGCGATCGCGACCTCCCCTTCGAGGCGATCGAGGACAGTTATCGTCTAGCATAGAAACAGTGCGATTTGGCGCACGCCTTGCCCTTAAGTCCACCGAGCATATGCCCGATAACTCCGACCTCCCCGCACTGCCACCCACCGTTCGACGAGTCATTCCGGCCCTGCGTCGTGTCGGCTGGATTAGCTTTTGGGTGCAACTCGTTCTAGCTGTCGTCGCCGGACTGATTTTCTTATTTTCGATTCCCCTCGCCATTCCCCGGGACAGTCCAACCACCGTGACGCGCAATCCCGGCGCCGGACCGGGAACCTTTTTCGCCGTGTTGGGATTAGTCGCCCTCGGAATTAGCATTTATTGGGCCTTCCGCTATACCCGCCTCGCCAAACAACTCGAAGCGACCAATCCCAACTTACGCCCCAAAAAAGCCGATACGGTCAAACTGATCCGACGGGGTTTGATGGTTAATTTAGTCGGTATGCTCTTAGCTCTCTTAGGCGCCGAAGCTATTAACGGCACCCTATTAGCTAAATCCCTCAGTTCTCAAGGGATTGTCTTCTCGGACCCGTCCGCTCTCAGCCGCTTCATCCAACCCCTAGATATCTTTTTGGTCTTGGGTAATACTCATACGATCGTCGCCCATTTCGCCGGATTGACAACGGCTTTATGGTTACTCAATTGGATCGACCGTCAAACGCAAGCTTAATCCCAAACTAGCAAATCTGTGGCGCGGGCATCGAGCCCGCGACGACCCAAGGATCTCAACGGTTAATACAATTCATATTTAAGCAGGGTACAAGGTAAAGAACCGTTGTAAAACGGAATCCGGCGCGAGGTTCTCAGACCGATGCGCTTGGTCAGCTCTTTATTTCCGGATAAAATATACGCCGTCCATCCCGTAAAACGCTGCTTTAAAATATCTCCAATTAATTGATAAAAATCTCCTAACTCTTCTGCGTTACCGAGGCGTTCGCCGTAAGGAGGGTTGCAAATCAGCAACCCGCGATCGCCCGGCGCTTCAATTTGGGCAAACTCTTGTTGTCGAAACTCGATTTGATGTCCCAAACCGCAATTCAAAGCGTTGACTCGGGCTTCGGCGAGTACGGAACCATCGCCGTCGGTGCCATAAATAGGGGCAGGTAATTCGCTGTTTTCCGCAGCTTCTGCTTCAGTTAACAACTGTTGCCACAATTCGTCATCGAAATCGGGGAAGTTCATCAAGGTAAAGCGATCGCGAAATAACCCCGGAGCGATCTTTTTAGCTTTTAAAGCTGCTTCGATGGGCAACGTTCCCGACCCGCATAAAGGATCGAAAAAAGGCAAGTCTGGCGAATATTCCGCCATCTCTAAAATCGCCGCAGCCAGGCTTTCTTTTAATGGAGCTTTTCCCATGGCCGGATGATAGCCGCGACGGTGTAAACTGTTTCCCGTGGTATCTAAACTGAGAACGGCCCGATCGCGGTTGACGTGAAGGTTGACGAGTAAATCGGGATTTTCGGTATCGACATTCGATCGCGAGCCGAAGTGGTCCCGTTGGCGATCGACGATCGCGTTTTTCACTTGCAAGGCGGTAAAGTGGGTGTGGTTGAGTTGTCGATTTTTTCCCGTCGCCTTCACGGCTAAAGTTTGCTCGGGAGTTAAATATTTTTCCCACTCGATTTGAGCGATTTCTCGGTAAAGCATCCGTGCATCTTTACAGCGAAAATCGGCGATCGGCATCAGTACGCGAAAAATGGTTCTCGCCCATAAATTAACGCGATATAATAGAGCGCGATCGCCCGTAAAACGAACCCCTGTAAATTCGGGATTGACTGATTTTGCTCCTAACTTTTCTAACTCGGTCGCGGCGATCGTTTCTAACCCTCGGGCAACTGTTGCAAAATATTCTGGCATTTTAGATTTTAGAGTCTGGATTTTAGTAGATTGATAAGTCCAGCAACCTGCATCGTTGTAAGGATATTTTAAACGACTTTTACCTGGAAATTTCAAAAATGACTATTTCGGTTTACAATAAGTCAGTCCTTTAGCAATAAAAACATGATGAAAATTCCTCAAACAATCATGTTACTCGGTTCCGGGGAACTCGGCAAAGAATTTATAATTGCCGCCCAACGTTTGGGAAATAGAACGATCGCCGTCGATCGCTACCCCGATGCTCCCGCGATGCAAGTTGCCGATGAATCGGAAGTGATTTCTATGCTCGATGGCGACGCTTTAGAGGCGATCGTTCAGAAGCACCAACCGGATATTATCGTACCAGAAATTGAAGCGATTAGAACGGAAAAACTCGCCGAATTTGAACGCCGAGGAATCAAAGTCATTCCTACGGCAAAAGCCACGAACTATACCATGAATCGCGATCGCATTCGCGAACTGGCAGCGACCCAATTGGGGCTGAGAACCGCTCGATATGGCTATGCAACGACCTTAGAAGAAACGATCGCCGTCTGCCGAAAGATTGGCTTTCCAAATGTGATTAAACCCGTGATGTCTTCTTCTGGAAAAGGCCAATCGATCGTCACCGATCCCACGGAGATCGAACGAGCTTGGGATGAGGCGATCGCCGGATCGAGAGGCGATACTCAAAAAGTAATTATCGAAGAATTCATTAACTTTGAAATTGAAATTACTTTACTCACCATTAAACAGTGGGAAGGGCCGACATTGTTCTGCGATCCGATCGGTCACCGCCAAGAACGCGGCGACTATCAAGAATCTTGGCAACCTGCTGCACTTTCTAAAAGTCAAATCGAACAAGCTCAAATGATTGCGACTAAACTGACCGACGCTTTAGGCGGGGCGGGGATTTTTGGAGTCGAGTTTTTTGTAACTTCCGACGAAGTCATTTTCTCCGAACTTTCGCCGCGACCTCACGATACGGGAATGGTAACCTTAATCTCGCAAAACTTGAATGAATTCGAGTTACATTTAAGAGCGATTCTCGATTTACCCATTCCCAAGATCGAACAGTTCGGTCCGTCGGCGAGTGCCGTCATTTTAGCGCGGGAACATTCCAATTCTATTATCTTTGACGGAGTGGATGACGCTTTAGTGGATACCGATGTCGATCTACGCTTATTTGGCAAACCGGATTCTCGTCCCTACCGTCGTATGGGAGTTGCTTTAGCGAAAGGCGATAGTATTCAAGAAGCCCGCTTAAAAGCAACAAAAGCGGCCAATTTGGTTAAAATTGTCAGACATTGAAATAAATTCAAACGTTTCGATCGGGGGACGATCGCTATCAACTTTTGTCAACAATCTGTTGCTAACAATATTAAATTTAAAGGAACGCAATGAATTCTTCAAATCGAAAACTATTCGGCGCGATCGCCTTAACTTTTGCTTTAAGTTTGGCGAGTTGTCAGCCTCCATCCACACCGGATACCCCGGAAGATATTCCGGAACCTCAAGTTTCGCCTAATCCTGCTAGCAATGGATTGTCAACGATGCCCGACGGTAACTATTTTTACGGCGAAACTGACAATCCGCAAGCCCCCGGACAACAATATCTCATTTTTGAAAAAAGCGGTTCCCAAATTGTCGGACAACTTTACAGATTTGGTACGGATAGCAGTAGCTGCTTCCAAGGAAAAGCGGGCAGCGATCGCATTGATGACGTCACCAATGCTTATTTTAACAGCGAACTTATGGGAAATTTAGAAGAAGGTCAAAACCCCTGGATTGTCGAAAAAGGAGAACCGATCGCCCTCGATCCTTTTGTAGAAATCGGCATCAGTGAAGCCCCGGATTTTGCCGTACAACAAATTGACGAATGCCGCAAAATCTTACAAGAAAATCAAATCGGTCAATCATCATAAAAATAAGTGATTTTAAGGACAATTCTGAGTTATTTTCGTTCAAACTCCATCATCTAAACTCTAAAACTCAACATGACCGTGCATCCCCTCCAACGCTTGCTCGCTTACGGACGCGATTATCGCGTGCGAATTGGGCAAGCGATCGCCTGTTCTATTCTTAACAAACTTTTCGATCTCGCTCCTCCTGCGTTAATTGGTGCGGCGGTCGATGTCGTCGTCCGTCAGGAAGACTCGTTAATCGCACAGCTAGGCGTGAGAGATATTTTTTCGCAATTAGTCGTTTTGGCGATTCTTACTTTTGTGACTTGGGGATTGGAATCGCTGTTTCAGTATGCCTACGATCGCCTCTGGCGCAACCTCGCCCAAACCTTCGAGCATGACTTGCGCCTCGACGCCTACAACCACCTGCAAAACCTGGAAATGGCGTACTTCGAGGAACGTTCTACCGGGGGATTGATGTCGATTCTCAGCGACGATATCAACCAACTCGAACGGTTTCTCGATGTCGGTGCCAACGATATTTTACAAGTGTCTACGACCGTGTTGGTCGTCGGGGCAACTTTTATCGTTCTCGCACCGAGTGTATCTTGGGCGGCGATCGTTCCCATCCCGATTATCGTGGCCGGATCGATCTCCTTTCAACGCACCCTCGCGCCGCGCTATGCTGAAGTGCGAGAGAAAGTAAGTCTTCTCAACGGCCAACTGGCGAACAATTTAAGCGGCATCGCGACGATCAAAAGCTTTACGGCGGAAGCTTACGAAGCCAAGCGGATCGAACGCTACAGCAATGACTACCGACAAAGTAACGGTCGGGCGATCGCCCTGTCTGCGGCTTTCGTGCCCTTGATTCGCTTTGTGATTATCGTCGGTTTTACCGGGATTCTCCTTTTTGGCGGCATGGCAGCCGTAGAAGGGACGCTGGCGGTGGGAACCTATAGCCTGCTGGTGTTTCTCACTCAACGCTTGTTGTGGCCGCTCACGCGCTTGGGTCAAACCTTAGATTTGTATCAACGGGCGATGGCGTCGGTGACGCGGGTGATGAATTTATTGGATACGGAGATTGCCATCCATCCGGGCGATCGCCCCTTACCCGTCGAGTCGATTAAAGGTGAGATCGAATTTAAAGAGGTCACCTTCGCCTACCACGATCGCGCCCCGGTCGTCGAAAACCTGTCCTTCCAGGTTCGTGCAGGTCAAACGATCGCCATTGTCGGGGCCACCGGGTCGGGGAAAAGTACGTTAGTCAAGCTCTTACTGCGGCTTTACGAAGTGCGATCGGGACGAATTACCCTCGACGGGATCGACATCCAGCAGTTGCAATTGCAGGATTTGCGCCGCGCGATCGCCCTCGTCAGTCAGGACGTGTTTTTATTTCACGGAACTGTCGCCGAAAATATCGCTTACGGCAACTTCGACGCCAATCGCGAGCAAATCGTAGCGGCGGCGACGATCGCGGAAGCCCACGAGTTTGTCTCCCAACTGCCCCAGGGGTACGATACGATCGTCGGCGAACGGGGCCAAAAGCTCTCCGGAGGACAGCGCCAACGGATCGCGATCGCCCGCGCCATTTTGAAAGATCCGCCGATTTTGATTCTCGACGAGGCGACCTCGGCGGTAGACAACGAAACCGAAGCGGCGATCGCGCGATCGCTCGATCGCATCATCCAAAATCGCACCACGATCGCGATCGCCCACCGTCTCTCGACCATTCGCCACGCCGATCGCATCTACGTCATGGAACGCGGGCGGTTGGTGGAATGGGGAACCCACGACGAACTACTCGATCGCCCCGGTATTTACGCAAACTTGTGGCGAGTGCAAACCGGAGTTAAAGTTTGACATCCTCACCGTCCTTCCAGAGCGGTGAGGATGTCAATGACCCGTTTGAAAGCAATTGGGAGGGCGATCGGCCAACAGGCGGAATTTGCAGAGAAATATGAGCCGAACACGACTCAATTGTTGGGTATTGGCTCCGAACGGATCGATCGACGAACCGGAGTTAGGTTTCTCGATTGCGCGCTAGAAGAGGCGCGCCAAACTGGTTTACAATTCGGGTTGCGACGGTGTAACTGCTGACTGGTTCGTCCGGTCGGGTATGGAATCGCACCCTCGATTTGTCATTCATAGAGGAGAGATTGGCTGATGGCTGGTGAAATTTTTAATGCAGCGTTTTTATCTTTTTCCCTGATTCTCGTGGGATTGGCTCTCGGCTTCTTGTTGCTCAAAGTGCAAGGCGCCGAGGAGTAGACCGCTCCCGATTGGCGCCCGGATGGCTGGCATCGGGGCGCAAAAAAACAGCGCTGCACCTCGCGATCGCAAGGGGTTGCAGCGCTGTTGTCGTTGGAGGGGCGATCGCCCGATCGAATTTATATATACTATATAAAACACAAAGTTTGCTTAAATTCTCAGCAAAACTGGGCAAAACGAGGGGAAAAAGGAACGATTTCTGATAAAATTTCATAAAAGTTAAAATTTCGTCATTAATCCTGAATGAGTTTATTGGTTGTCGGTGCTACGGGTACGCTCGGCAGACAAGTCGTGCGGCGCGCCCTAGATGAGGGCTACTCGGTGCGCTGTTTAGTCAGAAGTTATAAGAGAGCGGCCTTTTTGAAAGAATGGGGCGCCGAATTAGTACGCGGAAACTTGTGCGAACCGGAAACCCTACCTCCAGCGCTCGAAGGGGTCACGGCGATTATCGACGCAGCGACCGCCCGAGCGACGGATTCCTTGAGCATTCGCGATGTGGACTGGGAAGGTAAGGTCGCCCTCATCCAAGCGGCGAAAGCGGCGAATGTCGATCGCTATGTCTTCTTCTCGATCCTGGATGCGGACCGCTATCCCCAAGTCCCGCTCATGGAAATCAAGCGATGTACGGAACTGTTTCTCGCCGAATCGGGGCTCAACTATACGATTTTGAAACTGGCGGGATTCATGCAAGGGTTGATCGGTCAGTACGCGATCCCGATTTTAGAAAATCAATCGGTCTGGATTACCGGACAGAGCGCGCCGATCGCCTATATGAACACCCAAGATATCGCCAAATTTGCGGTGCAGGCTCTAAAAGTACCGGAAACGGAGGACAAAACCTTCCCCGTCGTCGGCGATCGCCCCTGGTCGTCCGAAGAAATCATCAAACTCTGCGAGCGCCTGTCCGGTCAACGGGCAAAAATCACCCGTATTCCCCTCGGACTGTTGCGGGCGGTTCGCCGCCTGACGCGCTTTTTCCAATGGGGCTGGAATGTGTCCGATCGCCTCGCCTTTGCCGAAGTCCTGGCGACGGGCAAACCCCTAACCAGCTCGATGGAAGGAGTGTACGAAGCCTTCGGTCTCGACCCCAACGACACCACCACCCTCGAAAGCTACCTGCAAGAATATTTCAGTCGCATCCTCAAAAAACTCAAAGAGCTCGATTACGACAGCGATCGCGCCAAGAAACAGCCGAAACGCCGCAATCCCTTTTGAGGTCAGCCTCAGATCGCCACGCCAGAGCTTTCTGGTACAATTAAACCCGGTCGGCGCTTGCCCGTCCGACCGAGTTTAATTCCAACCTTTTTCATTGGCTTATTGCCAAAGCGCGCGTATCTCATCTAGGTCGCTGGCGCCAATCAGTCAACGCCGCGATCGTGAAAAAATCACTTTAAATTGGACTTGTTCGCTTGTGCCGAAAACAGGCATTATCTACAACGACATTAAACCAATCGCTTGTCGGATCGCCCACGAGTGGAAAGACAAACTGACCGCCCGAGGGTGGGACGTGGAAATGGCGACGGGGATGGGTGGACTGTTAGGCTATTCCGGTCCGGAAAAACCGATCTGTCACACGCCCATCGAACGCCTGACCCCTCGCGGCTTTGACGAAACCATGAGTTTCGCCCTCGTTTTAGGCGGCGACGGTACGGTACTGTCCGCCTTTCGCCAAGTCGCGACCGCAGGTATTCCCCTGCTGACGGTCAACACCGGACACATGGGGTTCCTCACCGAAACTTACGTCAACCAACTCCCCGAGGCGATCGACAAAGTAATCGCGGGCGAATACGAAATCGAAACCCGCTCGATGCTCACCGTCCGGGTTCTCCGAGATGAAGTGAGTACCTGGGAAGCCCTTTGCCTCAACGAAATGGTCTTGCACCGGGAACCGCTTACGAGCATGTGCCATTTTGAAATCGATATCGGTCGCCACGCGCCTATCGATATCGCCGCCGACGGCATTATCATTTCGACGCCGACGGGTTCGACCGCTTACGCCCTCTCTGCAGGCGGTCCGGTGATTACCCCGGAAGTTCCCGTCTTGCAACTCGTCCCCATTTGTCCTCATTCCCTCGCTTCTCGGGCGTTGGTGTTCGCCAATACAGAACCCGCCACGATTTTTTCCGCCAATCCGGATCCGTTGGTGATGGTGGTGGATGGCAATGCAGGCTGTTACGTGCTGCCCGAAGAACGGGTTTATGTAGAGCGATCGCCCTATACGGCCAATTTTATTCGCTTGCAACCCAACGAATTTTTCCAAGTTTTACGGGAAAAACTCGGTTGGGGACTTCCTCATATCGCCAAACCCGCGTCAGTGGAATTGCCGTGAGGGTCTCCGATGGCGCGGCATTCCCATTCCGTCGTGACGCGATCGCTCCCCTCGTGACTCCCGGCGTCGCAACCCCATCATGAATCCACTTACTCCCGAAGCCAGTCCCTGCGTTCTCCTGATGCAAGCTGACACCGTGTTAGCCGAGCAAATGCGTTTGGATCTCCAAGAAGCGGGCTATCAACCCGTCGTCGTCGGCGATGCCAAAAGCGGTCTGGAACGGGCAAAGGAACTGCAACCCGCCCTCGTGGTCATCGACCGGATGCTCTCGGGAGATTCCGGTCTGGAGGCGTGCAACCAGTTACGGCGCACGGGGAACTGCACTCCAGTGGTGATGTTGATGTCTCGCGATAGCGTCGAAGATCGGGTCGCCTGTTTGGAAGCAGGCGCCGACGATTATTTCCTCAAACCCTATCGCAGCGAACCTTTTCTCGAACTGATCCGCCTTTACTTACAACCGGATCGGTCCGGAAGCGAACAGTTGCGCTTTGGCGATTTGGTTCTGGATTTGTCCTCGCGCACTGCATTACGCAACGGGCGCACGATCGAGCTGACGATGAAGGAATTCGACCTGCTTAAATATTTGATGGAACATCCCCGAGAAGTCCTGACGCGCGATCGAATTCTCGAAAATGTTTGGGGTTACGATTTTATGGGCGAGTCGAACGTGATCGAAGTTTATATTCGTTATTTGCGTCTGAAAATGGAAGATGACGGTCAAAAACGGTTGATTCAAACCGTTAGAGGGGTCGGTTACGTGTTGCGAGAACCGTAAGGGAGGAGGTCGGTGGTGGTGTTGAAGTGGCTCAAGTCCCGTTTTTCCGAGGAAGTTGGCGGCGATCGCCCGATCGCCTTGCTGCAAGCTGTAACGATGGTCCTACTCTCTTTGAATTTGTTCGGCTGCACTCCCCCCGCGACCTCGGGAGAACCGACGCCGGAGCCTCCGGCGCCTTCGCCTTCGGGGGTTCGCACTCCCGCTTTGGGTCAACGGCTGCCGATCGAAGCGACATTGAAGGTCGGCGAGGTGGAAATCGAACTCGAAGTGGCGCGATCGCCCGCCCAAAAGGCGATCGGCTTGATGCATCGCGACCGTCTCGACCCCAATCGCGGCATGTTGTTTCCTTTCGACCCTCCCCAACCCGTAACCTTTTGGATGAAAAATGTCTCGATTCCGTTAGATATGCTGTTTTTGCGCGACGGTCGAGTGCAGGCGATCGGCGCCAATATCCCCCCTTGTACTGAAGACCCTTGTCCCACTTACGGTCCGCCCCCGGAAATTCTCATCGATAACGTCATCGAGTTACCCGGCGGTCGCGCCGCCGAACTCGGGATTCGCGAAGGAGATCGCCTCACCGTCGAATGGCTCGATCGCTCCCTCTCCCCCACTGATGATTCACCTTGACAATTCCTTTACAAAACTTATTGAAATTACTTTAAAATAAGAATGTTTACGTCTGTACAAGATCGTAGCGCTTTGTTAAGCTGTCTATCTTAGTGGCCTTTGCTCAGAGAAAATTGTCACGACAATTTAGCTCTCGAAAACCTCATCTTGAGGTCGAAAAAGCGAAGGCCAAACACACGAGCGTCAAAGAATCCAAAACCTCTGGCGAACACCTTTGTAGGGTTAAATCCTCCTCGCGATCGAGGGCTACAAAGCACCTAATTTTTAAAGTGTGTGAGAGAGGGGTTCGGCCCCGCGTCCGACCCTTGAGGTTCGACCTCGTCGAAAGCCAAATAGGCTCTCAACTTCGAGGGATTCCGACGACGGGAGATCGCGCTTCAGTAGAAAAGCTGATTCAGCCGAACCCAAACCAACAGGAAAATCTGTAAATCTGCGGATGCACTTGCTTGAAGAAAGTGCTGCAGTAGTAATGTGTGGTCTCGTTACTTCGCTTCCTCCGGGCGAACTGACGAACCGGACGAAGTCGAGAACGGCACGCTCCACCGCGATCGCGAAGTTGTAAGGCTGAAGGAACGGCAAAGCTAGCCCGAACAGCTCGATAAGGCAAACTTTGCAGGCCGCAAGCGACTTCCATCTCGCTCGGATCCGGCGATCGCCAGGGGTTCACCGCGAAACCAACCTCGTTCTCCCCGCCTCCGGCGTTCCCCAGAACGCTCCCGGGCGAGGAACTGAAACCCCCTCGCCACTCTCGCTACGACCCCGTACCCGATCGAGTGGACGGATCGAACAGTGGCTACACCCCATCCAGTTAACCCAACTGGAAATGACAAAATTTGGAGGTCAACCGAATCGGGAGGCAAATAAAGCTCAATGGCACCGACAACTTATTCTAAATTTATCGAATTTCTACAAGACGATTTGGCGATTTCCGCGTCGGCGATCGCCTTTGCCGAACGCATCTGTCACGATTTTACCCTGCGCTATCGGGAAAAAGATCCGACTCCCTTGCCGATGGTTCTTTGGCAATACGGTTTAGTCACCATCGAACAACTCGATCGCATTTTTGATTGGCTCGAAACCGCTTGAAATTCGATCGCTTGACTCCTCTAAAATCGATTGACCGATCGGCAAAGTTTTAGGAGTATTCATTCGATGGATTTTTCAATGCAGTCATGGTTACCTTGTCTCACCGGAATCACGATCGCCAACGACAAAAGCGGGCCGATTCATTCGCCCGCTTGCTCGTTCTGTTAGGGCGCGAGACCGCTCCGACGTCGCTAAGCGCAAAGCGCGAAGCCATGGCTCAGGCTAGAGCGATGCCGTAGGCTATACGCGAACGCCGCTCGAAAAGACGATTAAGATCGGCGTCGTTGACGCCCTAACCTTTAAAGCTTTGAATTCCCCATCCATATGCCCCATCCGACTCGCTGGCGATCGCCGCAACCGTTATCCTCTTCAACCTCAAAGTCGCGCGATCGATCGCACTGCCCCCGTCGAGATTGCCCCCGCACGCCGGGAACTAGCCAGTGCCGCCGAGGCGTGAAAAACTGAAAGATGGGAATGTAGTCGTGAAATCAGATGGATCGAACAACAGCAATCGAACGGGTCGGCGCGATCGGCGGCGGACAGCTTGCTTGGATGATGGCCAGTGCCACCCGAGGGTTGGGCCTCCAACTGGCCGTTCAAACCCCTAAAGCCACCGACCCGGCAGCCCCAGACGCCGCCGAAGTCATCTTAGCTGCAGTGGATGACGCCGAAGCGACCGCCCGACTGGCCGCATCTTGTCAAGTGATTACCTTCGAGAACGAATTTGTCGATTTGCCTGCCTTATCCCGACTGGAAGCGCGAGGGGTTTGCTTCCGTCCGGCATTATCGGTCCTGGCGCCTCTGCTGGATAAATACCAGCAGCGCTGCCATCTTCAGAAAATGGGGTTGCCCGTTCCCGCCTTTATGGTCTTAGACACGGACCCTAAAGAACCCGGAGCGATCGCCACTCCCGCCGAAAATCCCCTGGGCTGGCCCGCCGTCATCAAAGCCCGCCGTCACGGCTACGACGGACAGGGAACCGCGATCGCCGCCGACGCCGCCGCCTTAGACCGAATATGGCATCAGTGGGGGCGTCCCTCCGTCGTACTCGAACAATTCGTCCCCTTCGAGCGCGAATTAGCCGTCGTCGCCGCCCGCAATCCCTCCGGGGAGATCGCCATTTATCCCGTGGTCGAAACCCAACAAGAACGGCAAGTTTGCCGTCGGGTTCTCATTCCCGGGGATTTGAGCGAAGCCGTCACCCGCCAGTGCGAGGCGATCGCCCGTCAACTGCTCGAAAGCTTAGACGCCGTGGGCGTTTTCGGAATCGAGCTGTTCCTCGAACCCAACGGCCAAGTGTCGGTCAACGAAATTGCACCGCGCACCCACAATTCCGGGCATTTAACCATTGACGCCTGCGAAACCTCCCAATTCGAGCAACACTTGCGAGCCGTGTGCGATCGCCCCTTGGGGTCTACCGCCTTGACCGGAGTCGGCGCGGTCATGGTCAACTTACTCGGCTACGAAGATTCCCAAAGCGACTACGCCGAGAAACGCCGACAACTCGCCGCCGTCGAAGGTGCCCGCGTCTACTGGTATGGCAAAAGTCAATCCCGTCCGGGCCGGAAATTAGGACACGTCACCGTTGTCCTGACAGATACGCCCTCCCCATCCTTACGAGAGCAGAGTTTGGCGATCGCCCGCCAACTCGAATCGATCTGGTACCCGAGTTGAACTCGAGAATATCACCCCTTCGACCCTTGCCTATTGGGGGTTGGGCAAACATTGATCTGTCCCTAAAGCTTGTGTTAAACTCAGGTCGTAACCCAGGAACTCTGGGGAACGGAAACCGCCTGTCAAGTCGGGCTATCGAAGGTCTACGACCTCGATAAGTGGCGTGGGACAGGAAAGCTCGATCGCGAGGTCGGGAAACCCGTGCCGTACCCCTCGGGTCGGCGTCGGGAGGATGTCACGTTCTACTGCAACGTTGGTGACTGCCAATATTGTTTTGCGATCTATAGCTTTATGTAAAAGGGAACCGATAAAGCTCGGACGGCAGTAAACCGAGCCTGGTACTCGGAAACTTCAAGTCCAGAGCATTGGTCCCCACCTGGTTTTCCAGGTCGAAAACTGCGGCAAGACGGCGTTGCGGGGAACCGCATCCGATTCAATGAATCGATTGAATTTCCCTTGGCAATTCGACAAGGGTTAAAAACAGGGTTTAAATTTCTACCTAAAGTTTCCTGAACTTACTCATTTTTTATGCTCAAATAAAAATTTGAGTAAGTTTAGAATCGCCGAAGCCACAAAAATCGCGGATTCACCATCTCCATTGTTTTCTGCTAGTCTTTAACGCAACTCAAGTTAGCTAAAGCCCACCGACGCATCGCGAATATTAGAGCGAACCATTTACACAAGTTAACAACTTACTTAGCCAAAAACCACGGTGAAGTAAAAATCGAAGACTTAAATGTGTCAGGGATGCTCAAAAATCACAAGCTGGCTGGTGCGATTGCGGATGGTGGGTTTGATGAGTTCCGTCGTCAGCTTGAGTATAAATGCGAGTGGTATGGGAGCAAATTAACGCTGATTGACCCGTGGTATCCCAGTGCGCAGATCTGTTCCAACTGCGGACACCAACAAAAAATGCCCCTGGACAAAAGACAGTATGACTGTCCGAACTGTCACGTCTCCATAGATCGTGACTTCAATGCGGCAATTAATGTAGAAAATGCGGAGAGCTCAGCCGTGTAAGCCTAGTGATGGAAAGGTCTCGGAAGATCCAAGCTAGGAACTAAACATCAAATGATTAAGTTTGAGTAAGTTTTAGAGAGCGGAAATTTTCAGTTTCTGGGGAAATCAAGATCGACTGGGCGCGCTGACGCTGCTCGAAGCGTCCGAGGCTCGAACCCCGTCCCCAGACATCATCCCGAAGTTTCACAGAAGGTTCGGTATGATGATGAGGATATTGATGTCAAGTCCCCGGAGTTGCCTATGGCTCGCTACACTGGCTTATTTATTGTTGCCGTCTCTCCCGATCTCCTCCGGCAATCGCTCATCGAGATCTTGCAAGAGTGCCATTTAGATGTCATCTACGATACGGGGGATTACATCATGGCCAGAGAAATCCCCGGCGAAGTCCCGTTTGGCAAGTTAGTGACCGTCGAAGTCTTGATCGATAGACCGATGGACACCCCGGACGAAGTGCGGATGAATTTCGTGATGAAAAACGAAGAATTGCCCTTGCAATTAGACAATCATTGTCGGCAAATGTTTGACAGCTTATCCGAGGCGATCGCCGAATCCAACGAGTGGCAGTTGCTCGAAACGGCTGCCGGATAACCCCCCGACGGCGAACCCCGACCGTGGGTTCGACCCGTTCCCCGGCGGGGATCGACCCAAGCATTCAGGATGTCCCTACAATCTCAACCACCTGAATGCTTTTCGATCGCGATACGCCTAACTCCTAACTCCTTCGGAGTCGCTTCGCTAAGGTCGTCGCTAAGCGCAAGGCGCACGCTTCACGAACGCCAATAACGCAAGAGTAAAGAGTTCGTCACCACACTCACCGAACTGAACGCCATCAACGCCGCCGCCGCCGACGGACCGAGGAGAATCCCGAAACTCGGCAGCAAAACTCCGGCGGCGATCGGAATGCCGATCGCGTTATACCCGAAGGCCCAGACCAAGTTTTGACGAATTTTGGCAAAGGTCGCCCGACTCAGTTGGATCGATTCGATGACATCACCGAGGTCGTCGCGCACTAATACGATCCCCGCCGTTTCGACTGCCACCTCGGTGCCACTGTGCAAGGCGATTCCGACATCGGCGCGCGCTAAAGCGGGGGCGTCGTTAATACCGTCCCCAACCATGGCCACCCGTCGTCCGTTTCCTTGGACTCGGGCGATCGCCTCCGCTTTTTCACCGGGGCGCACCCCGGCAAAAATGCACTCCGGCGGGATCGCCAACTCTGAGGCGATCGCCCGCGCCGTTTCCGGACGATCGCCCGTCAGTAACATCACTTGCAAGCCCAAAGCACGGCAACGGTCTACCGTGGAACGCGCCTCGTCGCGCAGGCGATCGCGCGCCGCCATCAGTCCGAGAAAATCGCGATCGCCCGCGATCGCCACCACCGTTTTGCCCTCATTCGCCAGTTTTGCAGCGCGAGCGCGCCATTCCTCGGGAATCTCGACCCCGTGGCGTTCCAGCCACTCCCCCGTCCCGAGACACACCGTCACCCCGTCATTCGCGAAGCGTCTCCCCAGGAGAATCGTCGCTCTGACGCCGGATCCGGCTTCGGTGTGAAAGTCCGCCGCCGGGAGCAAGCTCAAATCCCGTTCTCGCGCCGCGCAGGCGATCGCTTGCGCCAGGGGATGAGTGGTGCCGCTTTCCACCGTGGCGCCCAATTGCAGCAGGGCGCGATCGTCGTACTCCGGTCTCGCACTCAAACAGTCGGTCACCTGCGGTCGTCCGGTCGTCAGCGTCCCCGTTTTATCGAAAATGACCGTATCGACAGTGGCGACTCGTTCGAGGATATCCCCACCTCGCAACAGCAGACCGCGCTCGGCGCCCACCCCCGTCCCGACGAGAATGGCGGTCGGCGTCGCCAATCCCAAAGAACAGGGACAGGCGATGACCAACACCGCGATCGCTAATTTCAAACTCAGCAATAACGGCGAGGTCGAATGAGCCATTGCATGAACGAGATCGCCTCCCATCGCCAGGGGGTAACTCGCCACCGCACTCGGATCGAGAACGTGCGGCCAAATTTGGGTTCCCGCGACCGACCAGAACAAGAAAGTCAGCAGCGCCACCGAGATCACCCCGTAGGTAAAATATCCGGCCACCGTATCCGCCAGTTGCTGAACCGGAGCTTTACGAGTTTGAGCGTCTTCGACCGCCGCCACAATTCGCGCCAGGGTCGTTTCGGCCCCCGTGCGAGTGACGCGCACGAGGATCGCCCCGGATTGGTTGATAGTTCCTCCCGTCACCGGATCGCCGACTTGTTTGAGTACGGGAACCGATTCCCCGGTCAGCATCGACTCGTCCGCCGTGGTTTTACCGATCGCGATTTCTCCGTCGGCGGGAATGGTTTCTCCCGGTAAGACCTGCAGGTATTCGCCGACGCGAACCCGTGCTGCGGGAATGTCGATCGCCGTCTGTCCGATTTCGAGGCGATCGTCGTTTTCCTCCGGAAAGACCAAGCGCGCCGTTCTCGGTTGTAAGGCGACTAGCGATCGCATAGAACGGGCCGCCCGCCGTCGCGCCAGGCTTTCGAGGGTTCGTCCTAGCAGGATAAAACCGAGTAACATCACGGGTTCGTCAAAAAAGCATTCCCAACCGAGGGAGGGGAACCATAAGGCGATACAACTGGCTCCGTAGGCGCTGACGGCGCCCAAGGTGACCAGGCTGTTCATGTTGGGGCGGTTGCGGCGCAAACTCTGCCAGCCGTCGATCGCGATCTCCCGCGCCGGAAAGGCGATCGCCGCCGTCGCCAAGGCCCAGTGAAACCACATGTTACTCAGGGCCTCGAGAATGCCGAGATGTCCCAGTCCCGAGAGCAGGATCGGCACTCCGGCGAGACAAACTCGGGTTACGCCCGCGCGAATTTCCTGGCGTTGGCGTTCGTCTTGAGCGCGGTAGGCATCTTGCAGGTCGTCCCCCTGTCGGATTTGCGTCGGAAACCCGGCTGCGCTGAGCTTGGCGGCCAGTTCGTCGGGGTTGACGCGATCGGGGTCGTATTCCAACGCGGCGACTTCTGTAGCAAAATTAACGCGCACGGAGTGTACACCCGGTTGTCCGGCGAGTTGCCGTTCGACAGCTTTGACGCATCCGGCGCATTTCATCCCGGTGACGTCGAGGGCGATCGTTTGGCTTGGGGTTGGAGTTGGGGCAATCCGGGTTTCTGAAACAGTTGGCATGAGGCTGGAATAACTTTCAATACTAGGGTTAATCGGGGTTCGAGCTCCGAGGCGATCGACCGAGGCTTGTTAATTAATGGAGCTTTGTTTCAGGTCTGTTGAGGGTGGACGCCGGGCGATCTCCCGAGGGAGTTCGGGAACGGGTTCGATCGAATAAGAAATATTGGAGTTGATTTTAAGGGAAATCTTAACTGAATCTCGGGCGTTTCAAGGGGGTCGATTCTCTAGAAAGTCAAAATTTTTGTTAAAGTTCGATCGCGATCGCCATCCACCATCAAATTTACAGTTTACTTTTAGAAATATCTTCTCTCGGGAATAGGAGAATTAGAAAATGACGATTACCTTTTGCCGAGAGAAGAAACAGAGAAGAAACAGAGAAGAAAGGGAAACTATCGTCAAGCGGAATCGGAACGCTGCGTGTCGCGCTTGAGTTCGACCACTCCATCAAAATAGAGTTTACTTAACTCTTCCACAGAAATATCGTTAGCGATTGTCGGATTGCGGAAATAGTCGGGAATCGTTAACACTTTTTGTGGACGACGGGCGCCGGGACTTTCGACAATCTCTTCGATCGATTTGAGATATTCTTGACCCGTACTGTCCCAAGTGTAATGATTGAGGACGAGAGTTTGAGCGCGCGATCGCAGGTCTTGCCAAAGTTGGCGATCGGTCATCACCTCTTCGAGACCTCGGGCAATATCGAGGGGATCGCTCGGATCGACTAAAATCCCGTATTCGTCCTCTTTTTGCTGTAAAATATCGCCAATACCGCTATTTTTAGTCACGACCACGGGCAATCCGGCGGCGGCGGCTTCCAGAGGAGCTAATCCGAACGGTTCGTGCAGGGACGTGAGGGCGAACACCGAGCCGCGATCGGCTAAAAAGCGATAGCAGGCGGCGAGTGCGGCTTGATCCGGTAGAGAAAAAGCGCTAATTTTACCCCAGAGTTTATGTTTCTTAACCACCTTACGAATAGGGGCTAAAACTCGTTCGATTTCATCGTCGGGAGCTTCTTCTTCTAGAGGATTGTCCAACCCGCCTGTAATTAGCACTAAATTGGCGATTTCTTGGAGTTTTTTACTAGAGGCAAAAGCTTCAACTAAACCTTGCAGATTTTTCTTGGGTGCGAGGCGACTGGAGGCCAAAATTGCGGGTAAATCTTGGCGGTCTTCGGCGAGATCGCGCTCGCAGCGATCGAGGATGAGCTGTTGAACTTCATCCTCGTGGGAGGAGCGGACTTCCGCACTAAAAATCTTGGCATAAACCCCGGGATGGATCACGCAGAAGCGGCGGTCTTCATTCGCATCGATCGCCTCTCGATAAGCGCGGTGACTGTACTGCTCGAACCGTTCTTGTTCCGTACTAGTAATATTGACGGCAGAACGGTTCATGCTCAAGCGTTCCGCGATCAGGCGGCGGGTAAAATGGAAATGCCTGTCCATCGATTCGAGATTGTCGGGACTGACATCGAGTTTGTCCATTTTCTGAGCGCCGAGGGAATGTCCGGTGAACGTAAACGGAATCCCAGTTGCGGCTTCGAGTAAGACCCCAGCAAGTCCGCCATCGCCGTAATGAGCCGTCATGGCGTCGGGAAAGCGCCCTTCGTCGCGGTAGAAGGCGAGGATATTCGGCACCCAATCTTTGACCAAGTAGGGCCAAAGGAGTTCTTTACGCAAGAATTTTTTCGGTCCGGCTTTGAGACGGACGATGCGGACATTTTTAATCCCGGGATAGGAATCAAAGCGTTCGCCAAATTCGGGCCAGTCCGCATCGAGGATGCGACGAGTCAGAATATCGACCTGGTGACCTTGAGCGGCGATCGCGATCGCCACTTGTTTGACGTAGACCAGTTGACCTCCGAAGTCCGGATGTTCGGTCCAATAGCTATCAGCCGGGTCAAAATTCCCCTGGGGGTTGAGAAAAGCAATGTGCATGATGGTTAAAAGTGGAGCGAATGTCTAGATATAGAATACGAGTCGGCGACGGGAGATCGATCGCCTGCAATAATGCAAGTTCGGCGATCGGGGGATGGTGAATGCAGCTCGGACTTCTAGACTATTACAAAGAAAGACCTTTTGCCGCTCGATAGTTCTGTCGTGAACATCCCTCGCGAACGCAAAAGTCGATAGTCTAGAAGTTGAAATTCACGAGAGCAATATGAATCCAAATCTTGAAAACATGACCGCTATTGACGAGGAACTGTCGAAACGTCATATCGATCTCGACCCGGGCGGCTATTTCATCATCTACATCGATCGCGACTCAAACTTGATTTGTGCCAAACATTTTACAAATGTTATTAACGATCGAGGGTTGGCCGTCGATCCGGCAACGGGGAAACCGATTCCCGCACGGGGTAAAGTCGAACGTACTGCCGAAACCCTCTTTACAGGCAGAACGGCTAAAGAACTGTGTGTCAAAATTTTTGAGGAACCTCCCCAATGTCCGGTGACGATGCTCGATCACGCCGCATATTTAGGTCGCGAGTTCGTGCGCGCCGAAATCGCCTTAATCAATGGCGATGAATATGTCCAAGACTGAACCGGGAGATTCTCGTGCAAGTCGGGGGATGCCGCCAGATCGAGGGGCGTGCATCGCCCCTTCCCCGAACGGCGGGTTTAATTGCCAAAAGATTGATACCAGTAATAGGTGGCCATCGGGATGACGGTGGCTAACAGTAACAGGACGACGACGATGACGGTGGCACTGCCTTGGTCGGTATCCTCGGCGGAGGTAAAAGTTCCTTCGAGATTGAGTTCGTTATCGACTTCCGGCGGTCCGGGGTCGGGTTGACCGGAAACGACGGCGCTAATGCGATCGCTGGCATCTAAAAAGGCTTGATTGTATTTATTGTCCTGGCGCAAGGGGACTTGGATCGTTTCCGAGGCAATGCTTTCGGCGATCGCTTCGTTGACGGTCTCTCCAACGCCCTCGCCGACGTGGATCGCCGAGTTATTGGTCACTGTATCGACGACGACTAAAATCTGGTTGGCACCTTGTTCGGGGGTGGGAAACCATTTTTCAAAGAGGGCATCGGTAAAACTTTGGGCGGTTTCGCCGTAGTCCAAACGGTGAATGGTCACGAATCGCATTTCGGTGTCCGTGGCGTCGCGCAATTGCTCGGCGGCGCTGGCGAGTTTACCCTCACTCAAGCGACTGAGGACGTTGCCTTCATCGACCACCCAGGTCGGTTCTCCGGGCGCCAGGTTCGGCATTTCATAAATCCCCGTCGCTCGGGCGGCTTCGGGGGCATTCAATACCAGTACGGCGAAGGCGACGATCGCGATCGCCACCCGCGCCAGCCATGCTTTCGAGCGATACCTAGTTTCTACGAGCAACTGTTTCATAAAACAAATTCCACAACGGATAGTTTTCATCTCACGAGGGGTGCCGTGTTGGCGATCGCTCCCTGGAATGGGAATTGACCGACTCTTTGAGTCGATGCGATCGCCTCCCTCGGATCGAGCGACTCTTTTGCCCCTCGAATCGGCAATATAGGAAAATCTTATCAAAATCATGGCGCGGGAAAACCCGGACTTCAGCACGGAGATGCGCCTCATACTGAGGTTCGTCCTCGGGAACTCCGGGAATCGCGATCGCGGCCAGACCGGGCGATCGCCGATAAAATATAACCCGTCGGCCTTGTTGCTCGCTCTGTCGAAAGCAACCAGTACGAGGCAAGGGCATTGAGAAGCGCGTCAGGAGGAACAGAGATTTTGAAGATTGCGATCGTCGGTTGTGGTTATGTCGGGCAAGCGATCGCCCGTTACTGGCGCCAGTACGGCCATCTCGTCACCGTGACCACCACGACTCCGCAACGGGTCGAAGAACTTCAATCCCTCGCCGACCGGGTACTCGTAGTCAAAGGGAACGACCCGACGGCGATGAGAACTGTCCTCGAAGGACAAGAACTCGTCTTGCTCAGTCTCGGCGCCCGCCAACGGGATGCCTATCGAGAAACTTATTTAGAAACGGCTCGAACATTAAGCCCTCTTTTGTCTGGCGAGACTTCGGTCAAACAGGTTATTTATACTGGAAGTTATGCGGTTTACGGCGATCGCCAAGGTCAGTGGGTGGACGAAGACACCCCGGTGGCTCCCGCGAACGAAAATGGTGAAATTCTCGCGGAAACCGAACGGGTCTTATTGGCGGGCGATCGCCAGGATTTGGCCGTCTGTATCTTACGCTTGGGGGGGATTTACGGCCCCGGTCGCGAAATTGCCAAAATTTTTCGCCCCCTCGCCGGAACCACTCGTCCGGGAACGGGTCGGGAAGTCGCCAACTGGATTCATTTAGACGATATTGTCGCCGCGTTGGAGTTCGCCCGCGCCCACCGCTTACGTGGGGTTTATAATTTAGTCAACGACACGCCTTTGGAACAGAAAGAGTTACTCGATCGCCTCTGCGAACTCCACGATCTCGAACCGATCTCATGGGATCCTACGGCGACGGAACGACGACCGTACAACGCCCGCGTCTCGAACCGAAAACTGATCGAAGCCGGGTTTCGTTGCCGGTACCCGCAAACGCGCCTCGATTTAATTCCCTAGCCGCTCTGCATAACAAAACGCGATCGCCACGAACGGCGATCGCGCCGATTGTCAATGTATTGTCCTTCACGTCCCCTTCATTGCCACTTGAGTCAATACCGCCATCGGGGTTATCCGTCCGCCGATCGCATTGGGATGCCCTTGGAAAGCTAACCTTCTCACGGCATCTTTTCCCTGTTGACTCGATCGATATCAAATAGTTTTTTAAATCAATTGGAATTTAAAGCTGCTCAAACAGCCGACCCACAGGTCGCCCGAATGAAACCGTCAAGCAATTTGCAGGGCTTTTTGGCGAGAAGGAGCGCTCGAAATTTCTACAAAAAGTTCCCGACGTTGCACTTCTAAACGTTGTAAGTGCTGGGGGCGGGTTCGGATCATCGCCGCTAAATCGGGCATTTCTTGCCAACAATGGGGGCAGAACAGGTAAACACCACTGTGTCTGGCATGGCGGAGTAATTGACCGGAGCAACAAGGGCAAACGTTCATAGTATCTTAAACCTGATTGACAATTGACAAATGTGAAATGTAAAACTATCCCCAGGCCGTCCGAGTACAACTCGGGAACGATGTGGTCTGGCCTCGAATCCGCATTCGGAGATCGCGAGCGGGCGATCGTCCCACCGGACTCAATTTCGGCGAAGCCGCGCGCTCGACCAATAGAGTTTTTCCAGCCCGACGAGGGCGCCGACGATCGAGAGTTGTACCAACCAAGGAGCGAGGGCAAATCCCCAGATAAAGCAGATAACCGCCGTCAATGCCGCGAGGACAAAAGGCACATCCGCACTGGTTCTTAAATAAATCCAACCGGAACCTAAAGCGATGGAGAGTAAAGTCAGGTAGGCGGCAGGCATATCCCTCAACTCCTGGTCGTAACGTCTGTAGGGGGTGAAGCTCAACTTGCTTCACTCTTGAAGTTAAGGGAAAAATGTGAAGAACCCGTGAAGACTCCGACGGGGATCGCAGAATTTTTGTGTTTGAAGCTACTTTCTCCTGTGGAATTTTGAGAAGCGCTCGGCAATTTGGCCGATCCCTGGTGAAGATTTTAGGCAGGGGATATTCCTTTGGATTTGCCGATCGATCGCCCTCGAAGAGATAGCGGCGACTCGGCTAGCGTCATAGGACTTGCAGAATGTTACAGCTTGTCCGGTGAAATTGCAATACCCCTACCCGGAGATCGGCTCGTCAAACGCCCAAAGCGGCGAAAAACAGCGACGGAGGAAAGAACCGCCGAGCAAGACCTAGCACCATCTCACCCGGCGGCGTTGGCGCGCTCCTAGTCGGGAGTGCCGACGATTGTCAATTCTTGCGGTTGACAACGACTGACGCACACGGCGATCCCGCAGGCGCCTTCTTCTTCGAGATCGGCAACATAACCCGGTCGAGCTTCTTGCGCTTGCCTTTGGGTCATAAACGGACCGAAGTAGTAGGTACAACGGGGAGACGCGGTCACGATTTCGACCCACCACGCGCAACCTTGTCGTTCCAAATAATCCGTGTATTTTTCTTCTAATACTCGTGCCAAGTTCATGAATTTGTTCTCATCGGTTTTAGAGGAAAAAGTCAAGTGCGAAGGCGGCAAGCTAGGGAGGGAATCCTAAAATCTTTACAAAATTTTAGAAATTCCATCCCAATAGTTCCGCCACCTGTGTGGCGAGATTCATCGGATCGAAAGGTTTGGCGACGATCGCCGTGACTCCGAGTTCCGCAAAGCGCTGGCGGTCGGCAGATAGCACCTTGGCGGTCAGTAAAATCACGGGAATCTTGGCCGTCTCCGGATTGTTTTGCAGTTTTTTGAAGGTTGACGGGCCATCGAGTTCGGGCATCATGACATCGAGCAAGATCGCGTCGGGTTTCTGCTGACTGGCGACTTCGATCCCTTCCGGTCCGGAACTGGCGGTGAGAACTTGCCATCCCCCGACCATTTCCAAACTTAATTGGGCGACTTCGCGGATATCATCTTCATCATCAATTACGAGAATCCGTTTTCCGTTCACGAGGGATCTTTCTCCTTGTCTCTACGGGCGTAGAAACCGATCGTTCGACAATACAAGGCTTGAGAAAATTCTGGGGAGCGATCGCGGCAAGGGGCGTTCCCGAAGGGTCTCCAGAGGAGAATCGCGCCTGCTGGTTTAGGTTGGCCCGAGGGCATCGGTCGGGGAGCAAGCGGAGTCAATCGCCATTCTCAAAGGAAACTTAGCACAGCTCAAGGGTTAGGAGCGATCGGTTTTGACCATGCGTTCGAGTAAGGCGATCGCGCGGCGCTCGAACTCGTCGGGAGAATTGGTACTCTTGGTCAAAAATTCCGTTTCCCCTAACTTGAGTTGTTCGCGTTCGTTGCGATCGAGAGTCCGAGCCGAATAGACAACCAAAGGCATTCGAGCAAATCGATCGTGTTGCCTGAACCAATCGACGACAGCAAAACCATCGTATTCGGGCAGCACTAGATCCAAGACTAACAAATCTGGAATGACATGTTGGCTGATTTGGATGGCTTCGCGACCCGTGCGCGCGTGGAAGGTTTCAATTCCATGACGTTTGAAGGTCGCCACCAACACTTGAGCCAGATCGGGATCGTCTTCGACAATTAAAACCCGCGCTTTGGCGTCGTCTCCCCGTTCTCGGTTCTGCGACTCTGGTTCGGCGATCGCCGCCGTGACCGGACAGAGGCTCTCTTGGAGTGGTTTGCCGATCCATCCCTTCATTTCCGAGAGTCCGGCTGCCTCCCGCACGCAGGAGAGATCGGTGACGAGAGTGACGGGAATGTCCCGGGTTTTAGGATTGTTTTTGAGATGGGCGATCGTCTGCCAGGCGTTCATATCCGACGGGTCGAGATTGAGAAAGATCGACTCGATCGCGAGGGTCGCCGCCAATTCGACTACTTCGAGGCTGCTGTGGGCGGCGATCGCCCGGTATCCCGCCCGTTCGAGCCATGCGACCAATCGATGGCGGCTTTCCTCGTGACGGTCGGCGACCAGAATTAACGGAGGAGAAGGGGGGCTGACCTCCGCAGAGGGCAATGGCGGACTCGGGGGAGCCTCGTTAAGAGTGGGACGATCCAAAGGCAGGGTAAAGGAAAAACAACTACCCCGACCGGGTTCGCTTTCGGCCCAGATCCGACCGCCGTGATGTTCGACAATACTGCGGCAAATGGCCAATCCCAAACCCGTCCCCCCTTTTTTGCGCGAGTCCGACGCATCCACCTGTTGGAAGCGCTCGAAAATGGTTTCTAATTTGTCGGCGGGGATCCCCCGTCCGCGATCGCGCACTTGAAATAAAACTTCCCGTCTCCTGTCCCCCACGGAAGCGGCGGTGCGATCGCCCTCGCCGTCGGCGGTTTCCCGGGGGATGGCATTGCTCACTTGGGCGCTGAGCCATACCGATTCCCCTTCCGGGGAGAATTTAATCGCATTGCTCAGTAAATTAGTCAGGGTTTGGACGACGCGATCGGGATCCGCTTGCATGTGAAGGGAGAGAGGTTCGACGAACAAATGAACCTGGGCTTTTTCGGCGATCGCCCGCATCGCGTCCACCGCTTGCACCATCAACTCCGCCACATTGCAACTCTGATGGAGCATCGAGACCTTACCCGACTGGATGCGCTCTAAATCCAAAATGTCATTGATCAGCCGCACGAGGCGATCCGTATTCGATACGGCAATTTCGAGCATCCGTCTGGCTTTACTCGGCTGACTTTCGAGCAATCCCCCTTGCAGCAAACCCAACGAACCGCGAATCGAGGTCAGGGGAGTGCGCAATTCGTGACTGACCACGGAAATAAACTCATCTTTCATCCGCTCGATCGCCTGTCGTTCGGTAATATCCTTAAACGTCACCACCGCCCCGACAATTTGACTTTGTTCTTGAATCGGCGTACTCATGTATTCCACGGGAAAACTGCTGCCGTCTTTACGCCAAAACACCTCATCGGTCCCGTGGTGAACCGAACCATCTTTGAGAGCCGCATAAATTGGCGAATGAATCGGCGGACTCCCCACTTCCGTCCCGTTCTCCCCAGATAGCGGGGCGATAATTTTCGCGAGAGGGGCGCCGAGCAGTTCCCCCATCGGATAGCCCAACATTCGCGACGCTGCGGGGTTGATAAACGTGGTGCGTCCCTGACGGTCTACACCACAAATCCCTTCCCCGGCGGAATTGAGAATCAACTCATTTTGATGGCGCAGTCGTTCGAGGGCTTCTTCAACCCGTTTGAGATCGGTAATATCGCGGGCGATAGTAGACACTCCGGTAATTTTGCCCGTCGTATCCTTAATCGGCGAAATGGTCAGGGAAACGTGAATCAGCTTGCCATCTTTGCGGACGTGGATAGTTTCGTAGTGATCGATGCTCCCCCCTTGCTGAATGCGTTTGAGCATCCGCAGCTCGCTCGCCAGTCGTTTCGGTAAGACCAAAATCGAGATCGATCGCCCTTTGACTTCTTCGGCGCTGTAGCCGTAAATGCGACAAGC
The DNA here is from genome assembly GCF_016632315.1 of Oxynema mangrovii CENA135. Taxonomy (NCBI): domain Bacteria; kingdom Bacillati; phylum Cyanobacteriota; class Cyanophyceae; order Oscillatoriales; family Oscillatoriaceae; genus Oxynema; species Oxynema mangrovii. Next base: position 1,987,380 of record NZ_JAEOXH010000001.1, read on the forward strand.
TCCCGCATTCCAACTCAAGATCGTCCCGTCGAGAGTTTTACCGACGATCGCGTCGTCCGAGGATTCGACGATCGAAGCTAAGCGGATTAACTTCTCTTCCGCTTGCTTGCGTTCGGTAATATCGCGAGCGATGATCGCCACCGCCTTGCGCGTCCCGTCGGGATGAAATAAGGGAACTTTAATCGCATCGAAAATGCGCTCTCGTTCGTCCGGTAAGGCGATCGCCTCTTCAATATGAATTAACCCCCGGTGCTGCCACGCTCGTTCGTCACTTTGCTGGCAGGTAAATAGGGAATGGCGGTAAAAGGGACTGATTTGAGCTAATTCGTCGTCGGTCTTGCCGCGATAGTCGCGATCGCTCAATTGGAACGCTTCTAACATAGCGCGATTGGCTTCCAACCAAGCGCCGCGATCGTTTTTAAAGCAGACCAAATCCGGCATCGCGTCGATCAAAATCCGAAGCTGCTCTTCACTTTCGCGGAGGGCTTCCTCCGCCGCTTTCCGTTCGGTGATGTCCGTATAAACGCAAATCGACCCCACTCGTTTTCCGCTTTCGTCGCGAACCGTATCCACCCGCAACCAGATCGATACCGTATCTCGTTCCGGTACGGGGCTGATGCTGCGCCCCAACGTTCGCGAACCGACTCCGAAGGAGTATCGCGCCGTGGTTTGACTTCCCAAGGGGCGCCGCTCGCCCCGAGTTCGCATTTTGACTTCTCCACTCCAGCTTTTCCCTTGTCGGATCGACTCGAACACCCGCGCTCCTACTTTGGGATCCGCAAATAACACGGTCGGTCCGCCCGCGCGATTGAGTTGTTCGACGCTGTAGCCGAATAATTCGAGAAAGGCGCGGTTGTGGTAAAGCGATCGCCCACTGGTATCCGACATCCCGATCGCGTCGCTGGTACTTTCGACCGCTTCGGTGACCCGAATCAGCGCTTCTTGGGCCTGTTCGCGACGTCGGATTTCTTCTTGTAATTGTTCGTTGGTGCGTCGCAGTTCCCCGGTGCGTTCTTCGACTAATTCTTCGAGATGATGGCGATGGATTTGTAATTCTTTTTCCGCTTGTTTGCGTTCGGTGATGTCTTCGACCATCGCGATCGCGAATTGTGGCTGTTGTTGGCTATCTCGAATTAACGAAAAACTCGCCCGTACCCAAACGACGCGACTGTCGGCGCGCAAATAGCGTTTTTCAATTTGATAGTGTTCGCGATCGCCGTGGAGCAGGTCGCGATACAGTTTCAAACTGGTTTCTAAATCGTCGGGATGGACGATTTGAACAAAATTCATCCCTTTGAGGTCGCTCGCCTGATAACCCAACATCGCATCGAGCGCCGGATTGGTTTGTAAAAACCGCCCTTCCAAATCCACCAATTTCATGCCGATAGGCGCCCCTTCAAAGGTCGTTCGGAAACGATTTTCACTTTCGCGCAATGCTTGTTCGGCTTTTTTGCGCTCGGTGATATTGCGGCAGGTATAAAGGAGGGTTCCGCCTTCGATCGCAACTTGCCGGACGCTGATTAATAAGGTTTTCGATCGCCCCCGTTTGTCGAGAATTTCCCACTCGATATTATGCCAGTCGAGATCGCCATCGGCACCGGAGCCTTGTCGGTCGAGCAGTTGTTGTTCCTCGCACCAGCGTTCTCCGAGCAAGGCGTTGATATGACCTAATTGATAGACTTCTTCGACGTTGTATTCAAAAATAAAGTCGATGTTGGGACAGATGTAAGTAAAGTGACCCCCGTCGTCGGTGGCGAAGACGGCTTCGGAAATATTGCTTAAGGTAATGCGATGGACTTGTTCGCTTTTACGCAATGCGGCTTCCATTTGTTTGCGATCGCGCAAGTCCCGGGCGACGGTGAGGACAGAAACCCCCGTCAGATCTTCGGCAATCGGACTGAGGGCGATTTCTACGGGAATTTCGATCCCGTCGAGGGTGTGCAAGGTTTGTTCGACAAAGGGAAGGGCTTGTTTTTCGGCGTTTGCGCCGTGTCTCCAGAGGAGAATCGCTCGCTCGATCCGTTCTTCGATGTCCCGGGTGTCTTGCTCGGCGATCGCGTCGAAGAGCGATCGCCCCAGCCATTCTTGGGGATCCCCACTTCCGAGTAATTGCGCTCCTGCGGTATTAATTAACTCGATCTGCCCTTCGGTGTGAACGAAAATGGCTTCGGGCAGTAATTCGACTAATTGCCGATAGCGCCGTTCGCTCTGGGTTAAGGCGGCTTCGGCGAGGCGCCGCGATTGCCAATTGCGTAGGGCGACGATTCCGTAAGCTAAATCGTCGGCGAGTTCTTGCAAGCGTTCGACTTCTTCTGGGGTAAAGACATCGGGGCGATCGGCGTCAATTCGCAGCACGCCGAACGTGGTTTGTTCCCCTTGCAAGGGAAGGGCGATCGTCGAGTATACTCCGCGCGCGATCGCTGCCGATCTCCACGGTTCCCCACTCCGGTCGGCGCCGATATTCTGCACGATCTGAGCTTGACCCCGACCGAGGACAATTTCGTGCAGTTCGTGCCAATTTTCAGGGAACTCTGAATCCAGTTCGCCGGGTTCCGTTGCCGTGTCGTAGGCGCTATGCACCACCATCGTTAATGGAGAAAGGAGATTGTCGGCGCTCGTTTGCTCTGGGGAAGATGAGGACTCTGGATGAGGTGGCACTAAGGCGACCCAGGCGCGGCGATAGCCTCCGGTTTCGACGATAATCCGGCAAATCTCTTGCAGCAGTTGCGGTTCGCTTTCGGCGCGGGCGATCGCCTGGTTGCAGTCGTACAGGGTTCGCAAGGCGCGGGTCAGCGAACACAGTTCCATTTCGACGGCTTGGCGATCGCTCAAATCGTGGGCGATCGCCGAAAATCCGACCAATTGCCCCCCTTCGTCGTGCAAGGCGGAGATCGTCATGCTCGCCCAAAAGCATTGCCCTCCTGCGCGCACCCGCCATCCTTCATCTTCGCACTGTCCCGCCGTGGCCACCATTTGCAATTCTTGCTGGGGTTTGCCCGTGGCGATATCCTCGGGTGGAGAAAAACAAGAGAAGTGGACGCCGATAATTTCCTCACTGCGATAGCCGAAAATCCGTTCGGCCCCTTTATTCCAACTGGTGACTTTTCCAGTGGCGTCGAGCAGGAAAATGCCGTAATCTCGAATCCCTTCGACTAACAGTCGGAATAATTCGTCCGTGGTGCGATCGCTGTTTTCGCCGAGCGAGGGAGGGGTCGCTTCGAGTCGCCGAGGGGGGAACGAGGGCGTAGACCTGGCGATCTGTGCGTCTGGATGTTCGGCTCGTTTGGAGGACAGGCGATCGACTCGATACCGTAATTCTTGAGGGTGAATGGGGGCGATTAACAGGTCGTCCCAATGCAGGCGATTCTCGTCCCGTCGTCGGTGTTCGTCGTCACGGGTGAGGTCGAGAAGGCCGAGTTGGTCGGGGTTGAGGATTAATAAGATCGGTAGGCGATCGAGGAATGACCGCCAGGCGCCATCCTCCTCGGGAGACGCTACGCAAGTCTCTCCCCCAACGTTATTGGCTTGGAAGATCTCGCCGTCGAGAATGCACAAGTCAACGCGGTTTTCTGTTGCGAGAAGCTCCACTTCGGTCGAACTCGACGGGCTGACGATCTCCCAGTCGCCAGCTAATTCTCGCACCAAGACTTGCCGAATTTCTGCATTTTCTACCCAAAGCAAAATTCGGCTCATTGCTCGATTCTCCTCAATCGCAAAAGACTATGGCTACCGACTTCTCCCTCGACATCGAAGGGAAGGGACGGCTCGAAATGGATGTCCTCTGTCATGACGCTCTGATTCTGGGTTATTTCCCCGACCCGAATGGCGATCGGTTCGCCAACTCAACAATTTAATAGCAGTTCGTGGAATGAGTTCGCATGTAGTTTTATACTTTAGTTTACTGAGTTGGCGTGGCGATCGCTATGACCAAGCTGTCCGAGAATGCCTATGTTTTCCCCTGACATTCACGGAGTTGACGGCCTCTTGCTACAATTTTGCCCCGATCTCCTCGAGTCACGTTCAGTTATGGGTTGATGGTCTAGAATCTTTATCCCTCCCATCGGCTTGCGGCGATCGCCTACTCCCCCCTCTAAGTCGGCTGGCGATCGTCGGGTCACCTATTCTCTGGACAGCACTGATACTCGAATTAACCCTCGAAGAGTTTGAATCAGCCATCGACTCTAACCCCGTCCTTTCCACCGAGTCGGGATCGTCCCAATTCCACTTTAGGTCACTCTCCCTCGAACTTTTTCGGTTTCTTCTCTTCCCGATTTAGACGCCATGCGATCGCTCGGTGTTTGAATTGGGCTTTGGTTGCTTTGTGTAGTTTTTTAAAATATCATCAATCGGGGCATTTGAGTATCGAGAAAAATTGACGGAAAGTATAAAAAGATGGCTTGCCTCCTTTCACTTCGCGATCTCGTTACGGTAAATTCGTAACGTCATCGATGGACCTCCGTTAGCCCTCAATATTTTATTTTTACCGATGAAATTTCTAGCCCTTGTCATCGAGATGTTCCTGGCGAGCGCGATTTCGACCCCCGTATTGGCTCAAATCTCCCCGGGTTCGATGCCTTTTGAAGAGTTTGCTGTCGAACAGATTTACCAGGATGCTCCCTCCCCGGTCGATCTCGACAGCGATCCGAGTGCGCGTCAATTCCGCCGCATCATCGAACCTGCGGCGACTGTCGGCCCCAATTTTGCCGGACGGTATACGATTGTCAGTTGGAGTTGTGGCACGACTTGTCAGGAAATTGCGATCGTAGACGCCGAAACAGGTCAGGTTTACCTGCAACCCATTCGTTCGGAAGTCGGCATTCAATTCCAGCTCGAAAGTCGTCTGCTCGTGGTCAATCCTCCTCAAAATATCCGCAATCTCTACGGGGCGATCGCTTCCCAAGGACTGGCCACTCGTTATTATCTCTGGGACGACAACCGTCTGCAAGAAATTCATCCGTCCAAACTCGATCGCTAAGTCGCACGGGGACTCTTATAATGAGGATTGGGGAGTCCCTAACCGCATTGGATCTCCCTAAAACGGCCATCTCAATCCGTCGGAAAATCGAGGAAATTTGGAAACCAAGGACAACTTAACCGTCGTCGCGATCGGAGGAGGCGCTGCGGGTTTTTTTGGCGCTATTGCTTGCGCTCAAACCAATCCGACGGCACGAGTGACGATTCTAGAAGCCGGACGTCAGCCGTTGACCAAGGTTAGAATTTCTGGCGGCGGTCGATGTAATGTCACTCACGCCTGTTTCGACCCCGCCACTTTGATCGGACATTATCCCCGTGGGGGAAAGGCTTTGCGCGGTCCATTTTCTCGTTTTCAACCCCAAGATACGATCGCCTGGTTCGAGGAACGGGGGGTGACCCTGAAAACGGAAGAGGACGGGCGGATTTTTCCCACGACCGATGACTCGGCTACCATTGTAAACTGTTTGCGCCAAACGGCAGATCGACTGGGAGTGACCCTGAAAACTGGGGCGGCGGTGGTTCGAGTGACCTGTCTGGATTCTGGGACGTTCGAGATCGGGTTGAAGTCTGGGGACTGTTTGGAGTGCGATCGTCTGTTATTGGCGACGGGAAGTCATCCTCTGGGATATGCGATCGCGCGATCGCTCGGACATCAAGTCGTTCCCCCCGTTCCTTCTCTATTTACATTTAATATTCGCGACGAACGCTTGCAAGATTTGGCGGGAATAAGCGTTCCCGTCGCTCGCTTGAAACTTCCAGAGGCGAAATTAGAGCAAGTCGGACCGATTTTGATTACTCATTGGGGATTGAGCGGCCCTGCGGTGTTAAAACTGTCAGCCTGGGGCGCCCGTTTTTTACACGATCGCCGTTATCAAGCTCCTTTGTCGGTGAATTGGATCGGGGATCTGAGTACCGAAAAAACCCGCGAGCTTCTCTACCAGCTCAAAAGTGATTTTCCGCGACGGGCGATCGGTACTCATTCGCCGTTTACTCTACCTCGCCGTCTGTGGGAACGGCTAGTTGCCACAACTCCCATCGATCCTCAAAGACGTTGGGCCGAAGTATCTAAAAAAGAATTAAATCATCTCGCCGTTCAGCTCACCCAAGGAGCCTATCTCATCGGCGGTAAAGGAGTCTTTAAGGAAGAATTTGTCACCTGTGGCGGGATCTCCCTCCCCGAAATTCAGTTCAAGACGATGGAAAGTCGTGTTTGTCCCGGTTTGTTCTTCGCTGGGGAGATTTTGGACATCGATGGCGTAACGGGAGGGTTCAATTTTCAAAATGCTTGGACGACCAGTTGGCTCGCAGGTCAGGCGATCGCTCGCTAAGGTCTTTGAACCCCAACAAGCAGCCATCGATCGTTCAACCCCTCCCTCCTACTCACCCAAAAGTCCCTTGAGTAGCTGAGGCGATCGGCTTGTAAACCCCATCACAATAAGGCTTCAGCGCAACTTAGATCTCATCTCCAAAAAAAAATTCAAAAAAGGGTTGACAGAGGCAAAGGGGATTGCTAGATTAGTAAAGCGCTCGAAAGCGGCAGTGCGCCGCAACCGAGCGACCGAACCTAGACAACACAAGAGTTTGACAGTCGGATTGACCGACAAAAACCTCGTCAAAATAACTAAAAAGAGGTCTGAAAAACGACCTCAAAGAACCAAGAGCAAATCAGCTCTTCCGTCCTCATTAACAAGAGGATAACACGGAGAGTTTGATCCTGGCTCAGGATGAACGCTGGCGGTCTGCTTAACACATGCAAGTCGAACGGACTTCCTCGGAAGTCAGTGGCGGACGGGTGAGTAACGCGTGAGAATCTACCTGAAGGATGGGGATAACTGTTGGAAACGACAGCTAATACCCAATGAGCCGAGAGGTAAAAAGGAAACCGCCTACAGAAGAGCTCGCGTCCGATTAGCTAGTTGGGAGGGTAAAAGCCTACCAAGGCAACGATCGGTAGCTGGTCTGAGAGGACGAGCAGCCACACTGGGACTGAGACACGGCCCAGACTCCTACGGGAGGCAGCAGTGGGGAATTTTCCGCAATGGGCGAAAGCCTGACGGAGCAAGACCGCGTGGGGGAGGAAGGCCCTTGGGTTGTAAACTCCTTTTCTCGGGGAAGAAGAACTGACGGTACCCGAGGAAAAAGCCTCGGCTAACTCCGTGCCAGCAGCCGCGGTAAGACGGAGGAGGCAAGCGTTATCCGGAATTATTGGGCGTAAAGGGTCCGCAGGTGGCCATTCAAGTCTGCAGTCAAAGGTCGGGGCTCAACCCCGAAAAGGCTGTGGAAACTGAAAGGCTAGAGTACGGTAGGGGCAGAGGGAATTCCCAGTGTAGCGGTGAAATGCGTAGAGATTGGGAAGAACACCGGTGGCGAAAGCGCTCTGCTAGGCCGAAACTGACACTGAGGGACGAAAGCTAGGGGAGCGAAAGGGATTAGATACCCCTGTAGTCCTAGCTGTAAACGATGGAGACTAGGTGTGGCCTGTATCGACCCGGGCCGTGCCGGAGCTAACGCGTTAAGTCTCCCGCCTGGGGAGTACGCACGCAAGTGTGAAACTCAAAGGAATTGACGGGGGCCCGCACAAGCGGTGGAGTATGTGGTTTAATTCGATGCAACGCGAAGAACCTTACCAGGGCTTGACATGTCGCGAACCCCGGGGAAACCTGGGGGTGCCTTAGGGAGCGCGAACACAGGTGGTGCATGGCTGTCGTCAGCTCGTGTCGTGAGATGTTGGGTTAAGTCCCGCAACGAGCGCAACCCTCGTCCTTAGTTGCCAGCACGAAGGTGGGAACTCTAGGGAGACTGCCGGTGACAAACCGGAGGAAGGTGGGGATGACGTCAAGTCAGCATGCCCCTTACGTCCTGGGCTACACACGTACTACAATGGGAAGGACAAAGAGCAGCAAGCGCGCAAGTGCAAGCGAATCTCGAAAACCTTGCCCCAGTTCGGATTGCAGGCTGCAACTCGCCTGCATGAAGGAGGAATCGCTAGTAATCGCCGGTCAGCATACGGCGGTGAATACGTTCCCGGGCCTTGTACACACCGCCCGTCACACCATGGAAGTTGGCCAGGCCCGAAGTCATTACCCTAACCGTAAAAGGAGGGGGATGCCGAAGGCCGGGCTGATGACTGGGGTGAAGTCGTAACAAGGTAGCCGTACCGGAAGGTGTGGCTGGATCACCTCCTTTAAGGGAGACCCAACTTTGGAAACAGGGAGAGCCAAAAAGAGCCCCTCAAACCAAAGCATCCCGAGGTCGGTCGAGGTCAAAGAAGGAAGATCAAAAAAGAACTGTCAAACTCTTCGTGCGGTTCGCAGCGAGGGCTATTAGCTCAGGTGGTTAGAGCGCACCCCTGATAAGGGTGAGGTCCCTGGTTCGAGTCCAGGATGGCCCACCTAGAACCGGAGGGGGTATAGCTCAGTGGGTAGAGCGCTGCCTTTGCAAGGCAGATGCCAGCGGTTCGAGTCCGCTTACCTCCACCTAACGAATCAAAGTCAAAGGGAATTCAAAACAGCACCCGTCAACTCGAGCAGAGAAACGGACTGCTGGATTGAAAGCCAGCAAAGAACCTTGAAAAAAGCATAGACACCAAGAGAAAAGCATAGGGAAAAAAATCCTAGAAAAGCCAAAAGTGGTCAAGCTACAAAGGGCTAACGGTGGATCCCTAGGCACGTCGAGGCGAAGAAGGACGTGGTGACCGACGAAACGCTCCGGGGAGCTGGAAACAAGCATCGAGCCGGAGGTCTCCGAATGGGGCAACCCCAAGCACGACCCGTCGAATCCATAGACGGGAACGAGCGAACCTGGCGAACTGAAACATCTTAGTAACCAGAGGAACAGAAAGAAAAATCGATTCCCTCAGTAGCGGCGAGCGAAGCGGGAACAGCCTAAACCGAAGACATTAAGTCATCGGGGTCGTGGGACGGCAACAACGAGAGCCGAGGCAGTAGACGAAGCGGCTGAATACCGCACCAGAGGGGGTGAAAGTCCCGTAGTCGAAACCGCCAACGCCTCAGCCGAATCCCGAGTAGCACGGAGCCCGTGGAATTCCGTGTGAATCAGCGAGGACCACCTCGTAAGGCTAAATACTCCGACGTGACCGATAGAGAAACAGTACCGTGAGGGAAAGGTGAAAAGAACCCCGAGCAGGGGAGTGAAATAGAACCTGAACCCGTTAGCCTACAAGCAGTGGGAGGACGATTAAACGTCTGACCGCGTGCCTGTTGAAGAATGAGCCGGCGAGTTATTAGACGAGGCTAGGTTAAGGCCAAAGAGCCGCAGCCCGAGCGAAAGCGAGTCCGAACAGGGCGTTAACAGTCTCGTTTAATAGACCCGAACCCGGGTGATCTAACCATGTCCAGGATGAAGCTTGGGTAACACCAAGTGGAGGTCCGAACCGACCGATGTTGAAAAATCGGCGGATGAGGTGTGGTTAGGGGTGAAATGCCAATCGAACCCGGAGCTAGCTGGTTCTCCCCGAAATGCGTTGAGGCGCAGCGGTCGAAGATGATGACGAGGGGTAAAGCACTGTTTCGGTGCGGGCTGCGAGAGCGGTACCAAATCGAGACAAACTCAGAATACTCGTCAAGAACTCGGCCAGTGAGACGGTGGGGGATAAGCTTCATCGTCGAAAGGGAAACAGCCCAGACCACCAGCTAAGGTCCCCAAATGACCGCTCAGTGATTAAGGAGGTGAGAGTGCAAAGACAACCAGGAGGTTGGCCTAGAAGCAGCCACCCTTGAAAGAGTGCGTAATAGCTCACTGGTCAAGCGCTCTGGCGCCGAAAATGAACGGGGCTAAGCGGTCTACCGAAGCTGTGGAACGAGCAATCGTTGGTAGGGGAGCGTTCCCCGACGGGAGAAGCACTAGCGAGAGCAGGTGTGGACGTCGGGGAAGTGAGAATGTCGGCTTGAGTAGCGCAAACATTGGTGAGAATCCAATGCCCCGAAACCCTAAGGGTTCCTCCGGCAGGTTCGTCCGCGGAGGGTTAGTCAGGACCTAAGGCGAGGCCGAAAGGCGTAGTCGATGGACAACGGGTGAACATTCCCGTACGGATTGAAGTTGGCGCGGGAGGACGGAGCGGGTCGAGACCAGCCGGAAGTTGGTTACCGGTTCAAGTGTTCGAGACGAAGACCGACGGCGAAAACGTCGGGAGTTAAGGCACGAGTACGAGACCTTACGAGGTCGAAGTGGTACAGATCGAACTTCCAAGAAAAGCCCCAACCGCCATAAGCTTCAATTCCCTGTACCCGAAACCGACACAGGTAGGGAGGTTGAGAAAACCGAGGGGCGCGAGCTAACTCTCTCTAAGGAACTCGGCAAAATGGCCCCGTAACTTCGGGAGAAGGGGTGCCCCCTGATGGGGGGTCGCAGTGAAGAGGCCCAGGCGACTGTTTACCAAAAACACAGGTCTCCGCCAAGTCGCAAGACGCTGTATGGAGGCTGACGCCTGCCCAGTGCCGGAAGGTTAAGGAAGTCGGTCAGCCCTGCGGGGTAAAGCTGGCGACCGAAGCCCCGGTGAACGGCGGCCGTAACTATAACGGTCCTAAGGTAGCGAAATTCCTTGTCGGGTAAGTTCCGACCCGCACGAAAGGCGTAACGATCTGGGCGCTGTCTCGGAGAGAGGCTCGGCGAAATAGGATTGTCTGTGAAGATACGGACTCCCTGCACCTGGACAGAAAGACCCTATGAAGCTTTACTGTAGCCTGGAATTGGCTTCGGGCTTCGCTTGCGCAGCATAGGTGGGAGGCGTGGAAGGTTTCCTTGCGGGGAAACTGGAGCCATCCGGTGAGATACCACTCTGGCGAAGCTAGAAGTCTAACCTCGACCCCTAAGCGGGGCGGGGAACCGTTTCAGGTGGGCAGTTTGACTGGGGCGGTCGCCTCCTAAAAGGTAACGGAGGCGCGCAAAGGTTCCCTCAGGCTGGTTGGAAATCAGCCGTCGAGTGTAAAGGCACAAGGGAGCTTGACTGCGAGACCTACAAGTCGAGCAGGGACGAAAGTCGGCCTTAGTGATCCGACGGTTCCGAGTGGAAGGGCCGTCGCTCAACGGATAAAAGTTACTCTAGGGATAACAGGCTGATCTCCCCCAAGAGTTCACATCGACGGGGAGGTTTGGCACCTCGATGTCGGCTCATCGCAACCTGGGGCGGAAGTACGTCCCAAGGGTTGGGCTGTTCGCCCATTAAAGCGGTACGTGAGCTGGGTTCAGAACGTCGTGAGACAGTTCGGTCCATATCCGGTGCAGGCGTAAGAGCATTGAGAGGCGCCCTCCTTAGTACGAGAGGACCGGGAGGGACACACCGCTGGTGTACCTGTTATCGTGCCAACGGTAGACGCAGGGTAGCCATGTGTGGCGTGGATAACCGCTGAAAGCATCTAAGTGGGAAGCCCACCTCAAGATGAGTGCTCTGGTGGAGTTAATCCAGTAAGGTCCCGGGCAGATTACCCGTTGATAGGCGTTAGGTGGAAGTCCTGCGAGGGATGTAGCCGAGACGTACTAACCGACCGAGCGCTTGACCTCTTTTCTCTCTTGGTTGTCTTTGCTTTTTTGAAGGTTTTTCCTTCATTCTCTTTCCGGGTGCCTATGGCCTTGAGGCCCCACTCCGATCCCTTCCCGAACTCGGTTGTGAAACTCAAGTACGGCCACGATACTTGGAGGGTTGCCTCCTGGGACAATAGCTCGCTGCCCGGTTCTTTTTCCGAAAACCCCTGCACTTCTGTGTGGGGGTTTTGTTGTTTGGAGTTTCTACTTTAAAATACATCCCAAGGGAGAGGGACGATTTCAGTGAGGGGGGTTTGGTAACCAAACCCCCCTCACTTGATTTTTGGGTATTTTCTTTATAAATAGTCTCTAAGTAAACAGCCACGGAATTAAATAGCCAATCATTACGGAGCAAATGGTTAACAAGATGCCAATCAAATCTCGTGGTAATCTCTGTTCCCAAAAATTAGATTTGAGGCGCCGCACTGGGAAGTTTGGGTCAAGTCCTACTGCTATTTCATCGGTTTTGCCGTGAATCCGAACTTGTAAGCCCGCCGGGGACTGTGGATGGAGTTTTAAGCGGGGAATTCGTTGAATGTTGGAGGAACTCGGTAAGACTAGAAACTGCTCGGACTCTAGTGGTAGGTCTTGATTTAAGAACTTGATTTGTCCCTGTAAAATGGTTGAGCGCACTAATTCATCGGGGACGTTTGCGGTGGTGGTGTTGTAGGTAAAGTCTACATCGGTTACTTCAAAGCCTCCCCAAAACCAGTCTTGATATTCGCTGGTTTCTAAATCCGGTAAGTCAATGTAAAGTGTTATTTCGTTTTGGAAGATTAAGTTTAATTCTGTGTTATAGGGAGTCCAGCTAAATTTCTCTTGGTTATAGTCGAAGATTTCAGCTTGTTCAGCTTGTTCCTCAACTGTATTGTCTGAGGGACGAAACTGCAATTGAGGACTCTTCACGTATTCGGCGATGACCTGTAGGGAATTTCCCCCTAGGGAGAGTTGAATGCTGGTCTTTTGAGTGTTGTGGTCGGGATTCTCGTCGTGAGGGGGGTTGAGGGTGAGGGAGAGTTGATGGCGTTCTGGGTCGTAGGCTAAGTTTCTTACGCGAGTGCCGGGTTGTAGGCGGAGGGATTGAATTTCGAGTTCGTTGGGGTTGTCGGGGTTGCTGGGGTCGAAACTGGTGTCGAAAATGAGTTTGCTGTCTGGGGAGTTTAAGGTCATTTCGAGTTGACTGAATTCGGAGATGTCCTGGGTTGGGTCATCTGTTGCGAACTCTCCCCACAGAGTTAGGGGATTGACTTGTAACCCTTCGATTTCTAGCCGTGAGATGGAACGAAGGGAATTAATTAAGAGTTGGTTGTTTTGAGTGCGAGTGGTAAAACTCACTTGACGAGTAATGATGTTGCCTTCAAAGGAGATGGAAACTGGGATGAAGAATGCGAGGATAAAAGAGAAGGCAATGACTAAGAAAAGCAGGGCAATAATATGATGAACATGGGATCTTATAAAAGATCGCAATGCTGTTGATTGGTCGGCAAAGGGATAGGGGTCTTCGTCGGATATTGTGCTGGCGGTCGGTTGGGGAGATAACGGGGGGTTGGGCTTGAGAGATCGCAGCCAACGATAGGGGCTATAGAGAACCTGAATTAGGTGTTTTAGGAAGGTTTGGGTGAGGGGAATGAGGCTACGCAAAACGCTGGAACTGAGGTGAAGAAAACTGAGGCGAAGGCGCTTGAGAAGCCGCAAAATAGGGGCGACTAGGCGATGTTTTCGGGCAGATCGCACTACCTGCCGAGCGTGATTTTGCCACTGAGACCAACGCTGTCTAGGTCGGTTGGGTGTCATGAGAATTTTGGGGGGATGGGGAGTTACAGCATTTTCCTCTGCTATGCAAGACATTATAGATCCCCCTAAATCCCCCTTAAAAAGGGGGACTTTGCTCGTTTCCCCTCTATCCCCCCAACCCCCCTTTGAAAGGGGGGCGAAGGAGAGATAGGAGGATCGGCACTGTACCTTATCAGACGCCCGAGTGCTGTATCGGGCATTATTCAGTAATTATTCAGTTTGAGTTCTGAGGAAAAGCGGGTTTATGGGGATAACCAATTGGGATTGTGATGGAACAGGAACGCCCGATTTACTGTTTCGGGGGCGATTCCTCGTTGTTGGATTTCTGCTTTGATTCGCAGTTGATATTCTCCGGCGGGCTGATTGCGAGCATCCCAGTTGAAAGCAATTTCTCCCTGGCGAGGGCTGGGGCGACTGTCGCGGTGAATGACTTGATTGTTGCGAAGGATTTCTAAGGAGTGAATTAGGGCGTGTCATCAATTATGTAGGTTGACAAAAGTGACCAAATGTGGAGGAA
>NZ_JAEOXH010000001.1:2004813-2277313 GCF_016632315.1 Oxynema mangrovii CENA135
GTAGGCAGAGATGGCTTCCTCTAGTTTTCCTTGGTCATACAGGGCAATTCCGAGATTGTTGTAAGCAGCAGCAAACTGGGGATTGAGTTCGATCGCCCTTCGGTAGGCAGAGATGGCTTCCTCTAGTTTTCTTTGGAGATACAGGGCATTTCCGAGACCGATGTAAGCATAAGCATTATTAGGATCGATCTCCAAAACGCGACGCCAGGTTCGTTCGGCATCTTCATATCTGCTCTCACTCTGGGCTGTATTTCCTCGCTCAAACAACTCCTCAACTGACTGTGCCACCACTCCTTGAGGAATCAGGAGTAGAGACAAGGTCAACACCGATGCCATCAATGTGCGAGTGAGTATGTCCGTAGACCTCCACCAAAGCTGATTCCAGTATAGAGGCATTTCAATTGACAATGACCGATGACACAAGTCGGGGCGGTGGTTTGTAGGGGTCAAAAGTTTGTTGCGCCGATTTGACCGTCGTTTCAATCCGATCGACCCGAGTTCGGTGGGTGGATTCCGGTTTCTACGGGAATAACTGGTTGAGTGGGTACACTTCCTGTTGTCGAGAAGTGCTATGAATGTTTTGATTTAAGTTTCACCGGGGGTTAAAGGGTATTATAGATAGCCGTTTTCCGATAAAAATTCTGTTGTAATTCCCGGCTGTTCGTTCTTTGAGTTATCGTGAGTGAGGTTACCAGTAGAGGAAGAGCGATCTCCGGAAGCTAGCAATTTAGCGACGTATTTGCCGAGTAAGTCGGCTTCGAGGTTGACACAACTGCCAATCTTCAGATATTGGAGGTTTGTGCTATAGAACGTATGCGGAATGACGGCGACGGTAAACCATCGAGCATGGCGATCGCATTCGGCCACGGTGAGACTGACGCCGTTGACGGCGATACTTCCTTTGGGGACGATATAGGGAGCAATCTGGGCATTCCAGCTTTGTTCGGAACCACTCGGTAGGGTAAAGGTCATTTCCCAAGAAGTAGCGGTTTTGACCGCTTTTTGGAGGCATCCGACGCCGTCGATATGGCCACTGACAAAATGACCTCCGAGTTTGCTACCGACTCGCAGGGCGCTTTCGAGATTCGCCGGGATGTCGGAGATCAGTCCGAGAGTCGTGCGGCTGAGGGTTTCAGGGGAAACGATCGCGATAAACCCGTGGGCTAAAATCTCGACAACGGTCAGACAGGCTCCATCGACGGCTATGCTATCTCCGATTTCGACATCGCTGAGAGTAGCATCAGATACGAGATTAGAATAGGAAACTTTGACTTTTTCAGTTCCTACGAGCTGAATAGTTCCTAATGTCTGGATCAATCCGGTGAACACGGTGTTTTGCGAAAATTTGCTAAGATTTTTACTGACAGGAGAGAGGATCGGGGAAAGTTGCTAGGAATTGAGATTGACGGAGGGTCAGTTTTTTTTACCATATTTTCTGTTCAATTAGGGTAAAACCGAGTAAAGATGGAGGCATACTGGAATTACATGAACGTGATGGTCCGATAGGTTAATTAGAGAGAAAGTGAGTTATGTTTTTATATATATTAAATTGTTTCTTAGTCGGATGTGATGCTCTTGATGGGAGACGGGTTGGCGCCTCTATTGGATTGAGATCCTTTGCAGATCCTCCAATCGGTTTATGTCAACCGAGATTTTCTTTTTCTGTTTGCCTACCCTGTTGATAATGAGGCTGAGCCGATGATTGAGATGAAAGTGGCTGGAATTGCATTGGATGCAGCAACACGCAGTCCAATTGTGTTGCTCAGAGATGCGGCAGATCGACGAGCGTTACCTATTTATATTGGACAAGACCAAGCCAAGTCAATTATAAGCGCTCTAGAAAATCATACTCCACCCAGGCCGCTCACCCACGATTTGATGGTAAATATTCTAGAAGAATGGGGATTGGAGTTAGATCGAGTGATCATTCACTCATTACAAGACAATACTTTTTATGCAGTTCTTAAACTTCGTCGTGGCGAGGAGAAAAAGGATATTGATGCTCGCCCCAGCGATGCGATTTCTTTGGCATTACGAACGAATAGTCCGATTTGGGTGATGGAAGAAGTCGTCGCGGATGCGTCGATTCCGGTGGACAGAGATGCGGACGAAGCGGAACGACAGGCTTTTCGAGATTTTATTGCGAATCTCAGACCGGAAGATTTCTCGGAGCGGGGATCGTCGAGTAGTGGTGAAAACCAATAGATTGGAAGATTTAGATTAGGGTAAAAGGAAGAATTCAAGGGCGGGAGCGATGGAAGAAACGGTTGATAATGGCTTGTAGGGACACGGGAATGTCGTGTCCCTATGGGAATTTGGCTATATATAGCATTTTCCTCGGCTATGCAAGACATTTAGATCCCCCTAAATCCCCCTTAACAAGGGGGACTTTCCTCTTAGATCCCCCTAAATCCCCCTCGCCAGGTAAGGGTTTGGAAGGGTTTGGTAACCAAACCCCTACTTTCCTCGTTCTCCTTAGATCCCCCTAAATCCCCCTCGCCAGGTAGGGGTTTGGAGGGGTTTGGTAACCAAACCCCTACTTTCCTCGTTCTCCTTAGATCCCCCTAAATCCCCCTTAACAAGGGGGGCTTTCCTCGTTTCCCTTAGATTCCCCTCAATCTTCCTCGCCAGGTAGGGGTTTGGTAACCAAACCCCTACTTTCCTCGTTCTCCTTAGATCCCCCCAACCCCCCTTAAAAAGGGGGGCTTTCCTTTCTCAATTAGTTGCAATTAGATGTATGACTCGGTAGGAGAAATGCTACAATTGTCAACCGTTTGCGATGGAACGGACAAATTCGATTTGAACTCAATTTGAACTCAATTTGTTGTAAGTTCACGGAGACTGATGCAGTATCGTCGTTTTGGTCAAACTAATTTATATTTGTCTGTTTTTTCATTGGGAACGATGCGATATTTGGATTCCCAGGAAACTGCTACGGCTACGATTCGTTATGCTTTAGAAAAGGGAATTAATCATTTAGAAACGGCTAGAGGTTATGGCAAAAGCGAAGTTTATCTCGGTACGGCTTTAACTGAGTTGTTGGGAAGTGGCGATCGCGGAATCTCCCGTGAAAATATTTATATTACGACTAAACTGCCGAATTCTTTGAATGCATCCGAATTCGATCGCGCGATCGACGAGTCCCTAGAACGGCTCCAAGTCGATTATCTCGACGGTCTCGCACTGCACGGACTCAATACCGAAGAGCAATTTAACACTGTTGTTCGTAACGGTTGTATTGCCGTGGCGCAAAATGCCATTAAGGATGGCAGGATTCGACATTTAGGCTTTTCGACTCACGGATCTTTAGAGTTGATTTTAAAGCTGATTAATACAGATTTATTTGAATTTGTCAGTTTGCATTATTATTATTTTTTTCAACGTCATGCAGCCGCGATCGCCCGTGCTTACGAACGAGATTTAGGGATTTTTATTATCTCTCCGGCGGATAAAGGTGGGCGACTTTATACTCCTCCTCCCGAACTCAAAGCGTTAACCGCTCCTTTTTCTCCTTTAGAGTTAAACTATCGATTTCTCTTGAGCGATCCGAGAATTACAACTTTAAGTATAGGACCTGCCAAACCGGAAGAATTGGACTGGCCTCTTAATTTTGGCGATCGTGTTGAATCGCTCACTGCTGAAGAAGGAGAAGTGTTTACAACCCTTAAAAATCATGCCCGTTCGGTGTTGGGAACGACTCAATGCAGTCAGTGTTATCAATGTTTGCCCTGTCCGGAAAATATTCAGATTCCCGAAGTTTTACGACTGCGAAATTTAGCAGTTGCTTATCAGATGGTTGACTACGGTCAATATCGTTATCGTATGTTTGAAAATGCGGGTCATTGGTTTCCGGGAATGAAGGGCAATCGATGTACGGATTGCGGTGAATGTTTGCCACGATGTCCGGAAGAACTGGATATCCCGATGTTACTACGAGATACCCACGACCGATTGAAGGGAAAAAGCGGTCGGCGACTGTGGGAATAGCTGATTGTAAAGAGAGGTTGCGGGGCGATGGTCTTCACTCTGTTTTTGTGGTTGTTTTTGTGGTTGTTCTCAAAAAATAGAAAAAATAGAGCGATCGCCCCAATTTATGGAGGACTAATGCTCAATTTGCTAAAATGAAAGTGAACCTCGACCGGGTAAAAAATTACTGACGTTTGAGAGTTAAGAAAATTTCGGCTTATTTTTGAAGATGAATGTAGCGAAGGGCATTAGTCTTTCAAAAGGTAAATTACACAATATTGGCTTATTTAATCAGTCAAATCGTCGGGTTTTTGTTGTGTTTTTATTGCCGATCGCCACGGGTTTGATTTTGAGTAGCGGAATGCGGGTAGCGCGATCGCAAACCTTGGAACACGATCGCCCGGAGGAACCACATATTTTCCCGGAATTTACCGGGGATTTTTACCCGGGGGATTCGCCGAATAATGCCAATATGCCACCGATTTTTCCTCCCTTAGATTTAAGTGCTTTAGAATCAGGAAAGGCTTCGGAGTCTTCTATCCCCATTACGAGCAGTAATATTTCTCAAAACGGTCTGACGATTCCGAGTTTATGGTGGGCGAGAGAACAATTTGGCGGAAAATTACTGGAAAATTGGTTGGCTTATCCGGGGGAAAACGGACGGGGAGGACGGGTAGATTTGGTGGTTAACCGACAAATTTGGAGTTTGAGGGACTATCTAGAACGCTATCAATTTGTCAATCATTTCGGTCAGTCGGCGAAAGATTACGGCTACAATACACGAGTGTTTAACCGTCAAAAAAGATTGTTGGCGGCTTACACGTGCGATTTTACTGTGGAACCGATTGTTTGTAACTTATGGATGGATTCTTCTGGGTTACAAAATCAGGTTAAATCTCTAAAGAATTAAGTATTAACTCCTGCGGATCTCCTGCCAGAGGTTTAAATATTCCTGGAGGGATTGAGGAGGGAGAGGGGTTAAAAATTCACTTTTTTGGAACAGTTCGGGAGAGGCAATTTGAGCGGCGCGATCGCCGTTTTCCAACAATACCGGGTCAAACATTTCTGCTGAGGTCAAGCGAGGCGAAGCGGCATCGCTGAGGAGCGAAAGTTTACGGGCAATTTCGGGTTGCCAACAAAACTCGAGCCATTGTTTGACTTGAGGGGATAAAGCGAGGGGATTGGAGGCTTCGAGTGGGGCAGAATCGGCGGGTTGTACCCACAAGTCCGCCCACAAAGCGGTTCCGGAAGCGGGGATAATCGCTTTAATTTGGCGGTTACGCTTCGTGAGAGGCACGATATCGCTAGACCAGCCGACGGCAATCCAGGTATCTCCGAGAATGAGGGGTTGCAGGTAGGTGTCGGAACTGTAGAATTTGACGGCAGCGTGAAGGGTTTGCAGTTCGTCGCGAAGGGAGGCGACGGTATTTAAGGACTCGGTATTGTAGGAATGGCCCAGTTTTTTAAGGGTGAGACCGATAACTTCTCGGGGTTGGTCGAGGAGGGAGAGGCGATCGCGTAATTGGGGATTCCATAGGTCGGACCAGTCCGTGGGGGTCCAACCGAGGGTTTTAAATTTATCGGCCCGATAGGCGATCGCGGTGGTTCCCCAACGGTAGGGAGCGGCCCAAACGGATCCGTTGGGATCGAGTTCGCCGCGATCGTTGCGTTTGACGAGTTGTTGCCATTGCGGCGAGAGTGCGGACCATCCTTGCAGGTCACTGGCGTCGAGGGGTCGAATCAAGCCTTCTCGAATGGCTTGACTCAACCAATAGTCCCCCAAGGTGACGAGGTCGGGGATGTTGGTTTTTGGCGAACGATCGCCGAAAAAGGGCAGGTTTAAGCCTTTTTTGCGGTTAGGGGGGACAGGTTGGTGCCACTGACGCAGTTGAGAATAGATTTCTTCAATTTGGGCGATCGCGCTAAAGTCTAGGTTGAGGTCGCGGGATGTTTGTTTTTGAAAAGCATCGAGCAGTTGCGCGGGGATCGAAGATTTGAGCAACCGCACTTTGAGGGTCGCTTGGGTTTGACCGCCACAAGCGACGAGTAGTTGATGGAGTAGGAGACTGGTCGCAGCCAGGAGAAAAGATCGTCGATTCACCTCGATCGCTCAATTGGGTTTCGGGTCTTGGAGGAAATTAGGATGCTGGGTAACAGCCGCCGGAACGGGAGAGACATCGCTCGCAGAGGGTTAGCAGAGCTATTGACCCAGCCTCTTAGCAATTTTAACTGACCCGTTTTTCCAAATATTGGCCGATCGTCTGTTGTTCGCCCGCCCGAGAGATAATGGTTTGTCGGGTTCGGTAGCGATCGCCGATCAGTTTGAGTTCTTCCTCGAAGACGGAGCCATTATACTCGGTTCTCAGACACAAGGTTTGCGGATTGGGCAAGTAAAATCGAGCGGTAATTGGTTTGGGGGTCACGAAGGCGCGATCGCGGTAGAGGGTGTCTCCTGCGGCGCCAAAGATGCTCGACCCGCGCGATTGTTTGCGGTTGGAGACGGAATTGCTGCTTTCCCAGCGCACGAAGGTTCCACAAATTAAAGCTTGAGGATCGCTTAATTGATGGAGTTCGGCGAGTTTGACCAATTCTTCGCTACCGGGTTCGAGAAAGCGAACGGATATATCGCTGACCATTTCCGCGATCGGGCCGTCCGGTAAGGTGTAATAGCGTCGCTCGGAATACCATTTTCCCTCGGATCGGCGGAAAAAATCGGCGATCGCCTGTTCTTGAGTGCTTTCTAACCTAGAAGTTTTCGATGGCATGGTAAATTCTCAACTTCAACGGGCAACGATAGGGTAGCAACGACGGCTTGGGGACTGATGTTGTTACGGTTACCGTTTTTAATATAACTTAATATTTTGACGGCGACGGAAAACGAACCGGACCGAAGGGGCGATCGCCTTGAGTTTGGGCTTTGAGAAGCGGGGAAATCGAAAAAAGTTGCGCAAAAATGGTAGGAAGGGGGAGAGAGGATTTGAAAATTGAGTAAAAATGCTTCTGCCACGGAAATCCCCTGGTTTCAAGACGATCGCCAATCCAGTAAAAACGAGAACAGCTCTGAGAAGGGTGATTTGTCTATTTTCTAGCCGATAAGTTGATTCTGGTTGAATTTCACTCGCTCAGGGAAAAAACCAGCCGCGATCGAAGATAAATTGCACTATTTTTGTAGACAAGATTTCTTAAAAATTAAATAATCTAAAAATAATTACGCTCTCGTGGATTCCTTGCCTAAGATGTAAAAGAAAGCGGTTAGGGTAATGGAAGCCTTGTATGGATTCACTACAAGAACAAGTGAGCGGTTTAACACGTAAAGTCGATGTTCTCTCCGAGGCGATCGAGCAACTGAGTGTCAAACTGGCCGACCTACTAGACCAAAAAAGCCCGATTTCCCACCGGAGCGACCTTTTGGAGGGAGTCCGACGAGAAATCGAAGTCGAATGCGAGCAGCTACGCCCAAGCAATCGCTCGTCTTTAGAACACAAAGATATTTTGATAGAAAGCGACTATCGAGAGAGTTGCTTTCAAAACAGCGAAACTCAGTTAACCCAAGAAATTCAAATTCAACGCCTCACGGCTCAATTAACGGCAGCTTATAACCGAATTGCGGCCCTAGAAGAACAACTTTTGGCTCAAAGAATCCATTAAGTAGAAATCTCTACGATTATCTCAATAATGGTGAATGCCAAAAGATCGAAGCGTTCAAAATCGTTCGATATTTCCAATGAGAAAACAGAGCGGACAACCCGCGATCGCGAGGTCATCGACGTTGACCCCCGATCTCGGGTTGTCTTCGTGAAGGGGTCTGCATCGCCCTCAAGCACGCAAATGTCGATCGCGATCGCCGAGGGCTTCAATCGCTGCCAGAAGCTGATTTTGAGTCCAATCGCCGTATAAATGGGCGGCGATCGCGCAGCCTCCGGCCCCCACCCCTTCCTTGACATAACCGCGTTCGTAAGCGCGCAGTTGGGGGTGACGGGAACGGGCAAAACTGAGCTGAGACGCCAATAACGGCACCTCACCCACCACCTCGGCGAGTCCCACCGTGTCCCCGGTCGGATCTTCCGCCACCCAACGAGTCGTACCGACGACCACTTGCTCGGGACGCCAATCGAGGGCGTAGCGACAGGCGATCGCCCGAGCGAGGGCATAAACCGCCAGCATTTGGGTTCCCCCGGCTAACAGCACCCCTCCCCGACGACTGGCGGCGATCGCCATTCCTGCGGCGACCCCCTGCATCGGATCTCCCACTGCCGCCACCAATTGCATCGGATCGAGATCGCCGATCCCGTGCAGATGTTTTAACCCCCGCTCCACCAGGGCTAACTTTTGGGCGTGATTGCATTGAGGATGGCTGCTGTTGACCTTTCCGGCTGCCGCCAACCCCAAACCCGACAAAATCCCTAGAGCCGTCGTGGTTCCGCCGACCACGCATTCCGCAACGATCGCGTAACCGTGGCGACTCACGAGGCGATCGCCCCATGCCAACCCGCGATCGAACAATGCCTTGACCGTAGCTAAATCTAGAGCCGCTCCCGTACTCAAACAACGGGCGGGCCTTCCCCCTAAATCCACCGTAGGGACCGAGGCTTTTTGCGCTAACCCCGCATCGAAAATCTCTAGGGGAATCCCCAACCCGGCGATCGCCGCCCGGGAAATCAACACCGGAGAAGCCCCCGCATCTAACGGCGGTAACGGATATTGGGGAGAGGTTTGCGGTCCGTGGTAGAGAAATTCCGCATCGGCGATCGCGGTGTAGCGGCGATCGTCCGGGGTGGCTCCTGCCGCCGAAATCCCCGGAATTAAAGCGGTTTCCGTAAATCCCAAAATGCACGCCAAGACGGGCCGAACGCCGCGATAGCGTTCCAACCAGACCCGAGCCCTTTCGTGTTCGGTGTAGATGCCGATCGTCCCTGAAGTGGAAAAATCGAGTGGAAGCTCCCTGGGAGCGTCCGACGCAGTTTTAATTCTCTTCATCTAATAAAACTTGGATCCATTGTGGCGGTTCGGGAATGGGATTGCCCAACCGTTCGAGGAGCAAAAAAGCAGCTAAATGGACCGCCAGTAAGTAGATTAGGTTGTTCAAAATCACCATACCGACCGCTAAGCTTTGGATGAAATATAAACTCGGTTGGACGAGTAACCCGAATTTTAATAAGATCCAGTCTGCTAACTCGGTAATTTGAGTGGTCAAGTAGATCCACAAGTCCTCGCCGACGAGAATCCCGAGTAACCAAATCCGGAAAAAGAAACCCACGGAACCGAGGAGCGTTCCCAGGGCGATCGAAATCGTCCAAGTGGCGCGGCGCCGCCACAAACAGCCGAGCAGAACCCCTAACACCCCAAAGGGAATGACGAATAAAATGCTGCGCGTCGGCCCCATGAGGACGGATAAGAGCAAGCCGGACACGAGGGCAGCCATCCAAGCGGCTCGATTGCCCCAGCGCAAATAGACGAGTGCGATGGGGACGGGAAAAAAGATCCGCAAAACGGGACCGAGGGGGAAATAATAATTAATGAGCCAAATTAGACTGGCGGTACTGGCTAAAAAGGCGGTTTCGACAAGAATTAAGGCCGGATTTTTGGCGATCGCCTGACCGCTTACGGCGCGCGATCGCGGGGTAGGAGGAACGGGAGGGGAGCTCGGCGACTCGAAGTCGATGTCGAAGTCTTCAGCCGGATCGAGTGGATCTGAATGGCGATCGGAAGAGGGTTTATTCTCTTCTGGGGAAGAATCAATCATGAAAATATTTTGGGCGCACTCGTACCATTTTAGATTTTAGCGGTTGAAATCTAGGTTGCGCGTGAGGCGCTATAGCGATGCCGCAGGCGATCGCGCGATCGCGCCTCAAGATCGAGAAGGTTAGATTGCCTGCACCTCCTCCTTGGTTTCGGTCGGGACTGGGGAACCGGAATGCCCGGTTTGAATCACCAGAACCGCACAAGGGGCGTGATGCACCACGTAGTTACTGACGCTACCGAGTAACACCTCCGCCAGACCGCTTCGACCGCGACGACCGACGATAACGAGATCCGCTTGCCAATTTTCAGCCGTTTTGCAAATCCACTGACCCGGATCGCCCATTTTATAATCGAATTCAGCCGCGATCGCGCGATCGCCTGCAATCTGACAGTATTGGTTGAATTTTTGAATTACTTGTTGGGTATACTGCTCTACCCGGGCATTTTGTGCTTGATAAGCCCGTTCGGCCAACTCCGGATAAAGTCCGACTTCTAGAGGAATCGGGACCATCGGTTCGCCCACAATTTCCGCAGTCAGACATTGAAATAACATTAAGGTCGCCTGGTTGGTTCGAGCCAGATCTAAAGCGTTTTGAAAAACGATGTGGGATAACGTGGAATCGTCTAAAGCCACCAGAATTCTTTGAAAAGTCATGACCTTAATCTCCCCAAAGTAACGATTGGGATGAGTCCGACGATCTTCAAACGGGCGATCGGGAGGTGCCGCCAGCGATGGAAGGAGGAAACGATCCGTTTTGCCTTTTGAAAACCAAAACGGGCGACGACCTGCCGAAATTTAACTACCTCACGCACTGTTCGGATCGCCGACCTGGGATTTTGAAAAATTTGTTAATAGTTCTCGAAATTGAGGTGATTCGTCGCCCCCCGAACTTCGGGCAATCGAAGCCGCGAGTCGCCGTGACGCAGATTAGATAGGGATTGAAAGGCGATCGCCACTCGGTCTCATCTGCCACCCCTAACTTAGCGTAGTTGAGGGCGAAAACGGTATGAGTGGAAGCATTTCTTGACAATCGCGGCGAGCGGTCCAAAGGGGGCGATCGCCTTGTTGTCCTCGGGGGGAAAAGGGCAACAAGAGCTGACGATCGCAGTTTAAACCAAAAGCCGTTCTAGAGCGTGAACGTCGGGGATGCAGAGCTTCTCGCGATCGCGTTTGATCAGCGATTTTTTCTCCAACTTACTCAGAACCCGGGTCACCGTTTCTCGGGCCAGTCCGCTCAAACTGCTCAATTCCCGGTGGGGCAGATTGGGGATTTCCGTTCCTCCTTCCGGAGATTCCGTTCCCTGTCCTTCCGCCAGAAACAGCAAAATATCCGCAACCCGGGAGGTACTGTCCGATTCCCTCAAGCGCAACCTTCGATTCACCTGTCGCAACCGCCTAGCCATCAACTGCGCCAGACGAATTCCCGCCAGGGGTTCGGTATGAATGAGCTGTACGAAATCCTGAGCGGGCATGTTGCCGATCGTGGTGGGCGCCAGGGTAATCACGTCGGTCGAGCGAGGCACTTCGTCAAGTGCCGCCATTTCCCCAAAAATTTCGCCAGTTCCTAGAATATTGAGGGTGACTTCCTTGCCGTCGAGGTTGTAGGTACGAATCTTGACCCAACCATCGAGCAAGAAGTAAACGGAACTGCCCCAGTCATTTTCCAGCAAAATTACCTGATTGGGCGGATGGGTACGGGTGACAATATGAGCTGTTGCCCGTTCGACCACGGAGTCAGGTAAGCCCGCAAAAAAGGGTGTAGAGCGAATTAATTCATCGACATTAGAACTGGGGTCGCGCAGGTTATATCGGTCTTCCATGTGGCCATCCTGTGATAAACACGCTTGGGCAGGTCGGTTGAGTGTGGACTGGTGGCCTCATGATTCGGGATAGCCGCTTGTCTTTCAGGGGGATGCAGCCGACGAGCCAACCGGAGGCGTGTCAGAACCAACCCAGAAAAGATTCGCTAAAGTTGGAAAAACATCAATCCATCGGTGCTACGATCGCGCCCGAATGTAGCCAAATTGTCCCCTTCAGACCCACTCCCGTCACCTTGACTGCTGCCAGATAAAGCTCGGGATGAATCAGTTCTCGACCCTAACCTCGATCGAGGAGGATTGAGGGTCTCGACGTCCCCGTCCCTATTTTTAGAGCGGTCTTCCTCTATGAAACTAGGAGCTTCAAAGCTCAAATTTTACCAAATCGTAGATAGAAGGATCGAAGTCGGGATAAATTTCACTTAGCTTGTTTGCTCTGAATTTCCTTGAGACCAGAGCTTTGCAGATCGTCCCTACAGCTTCAAAGCCTTCCCTTTACAGTTGAGAGGCCCCAATGTTTCGATCGCTCTTTCCTAGAGTATTTGTTCAGCCGTCCTCGGTGGGGATCGGCACTCACCCCAACCTCTCGGCTAGGGACGAATGGCAAGCCGGAGCTGTGATGTCCTGTCAATACTTTACTACAAATGCCCGGACGGATATGACTCTCATGCCGAGGGCGATCGCCCTCGACATGGGAACGGAGGAGTCATCGGAGTTAAAATCCCCCATACTTGAACTGGGAACGGTTGAAATCTGACGGCAAATTTGGAGATCGGAGTCCACGCGATAAAATCGGCTAAAGCCTGAGTAAGTTTGCCCCGTTCCCGTCAGCGATCGGGTGGACGACGATCGCCCCCGCGCCATCACCCCCCCTTGCCAACGGTAGACTGGGGAACGAGCCGACTGCTGCCATCCGGCAATCTGCGATTGGCCAGCCCCTCAAATGACAGCCACTCTCGCTCCAGGGGGTCTTGAGATTTTGAAATATGCGTTCTAGCCAGAGGTTCTATCGTGAGTTCTAATCTGGATCGAATTCAGACACTGATTGCAGATATTGACGGGGTACTGCGGAAAATGAACTCCCGTCTGGCGTGGTGGCGGTCGGGGGATACCCGTCAGGTCCTCGAACGGGTGCGCGATTTTCTACAAGCTTTGCGCGATCGCGAAACCCAATCCGGAACCCTCTCCACCCCCCGAGGCGATCGCCCGACCCCCCCTTCCCTAGACGAGGCCCGACAATGGGGCGGCAGCGAAATGCAGGCGCAACAAATCTTAACCGCCCTCGTGCGCGACATGACTGCATTGCGCTCCAATTTGCTCCATCCCTTGCAAGCCGAACTCGCCCAATTGCAAGAACATCGCGAAACCTTAATTCAAGATATCCGACAGTTAGAAGAAAAACACCAAGCGAAAAAAAGCTTAGCGGCTCAAAATGCCGATCGCGATCGCTTAATTGCAGAATTCCTGCAAGCTTTAATGGCTCAGCTCCAAGATCGTCTCAGCGAAGAAGTCTCGGAAACCCTCGGCCATATCGAAACCCAACTGATTGCACCGTCGCGCCGTTCCTCGGGGGGGTTATCGCGAACGGGGGACACGGGGGAAAGCGCCCCGCTAGATCTCGAACTGCTCGATCCCCAAGATCGCTTGGAATACCTCAAACGTATTCAAGCTCAATCCGATCGCCTGCTCATTTCCCTCGATTCGAGCTTGCAAGTCGTCTTTGAAGCGATCGAAAAAAACATCAAAGGCTATCAAGAATCCCTTTCCGACGGACTCGATAAAATGCACCGCCTCGGTCAACAAGGGGAACTGATGGTCGCCGCCTTAGTCAACCATCTCGCCCAACAGTTGGGACGGGAAGCCTCCTCGTACTGGCAATCTTCCCTAAAACTATCTGGGGTCGAAACCCCAGTGGCGATCGCCACCGATCGCGACCTGTTCCCTCAACCCTCCCCCGACGAGGCCGAACAAGGGCCACAAGCCCCACAAGCAGGCGATCGCGCAGGATCCGAACAAGAGCATCGCCAAGGGTCTCCAGAAGAGCATCGCGACGAACTGCCCCAGGAAAGCGATCGGGTCGCGTCTCCCCAGGAGAATCGCGACGACACCCCAATCGATGAGGCGATCGCCGCCGAGGAACCCGGGTTAACCACATCAGAAGAGCAAGACTTATCCGCCGAACTGTTTCCCTATGCCGGATCCGAATTTAATCAACCGGAGTCCGCCTGGGAAGACGAAACCGACTTAGAAACCCCAGAAGCCTTTCCTCCTCAAGACTTTGCAGAGGCTAGCGGCGATCGCGCAGCGTCTCCCCAGGACAATCCCGCCGAAGAAGACGATTTATTTGCCACCCTCGAACAGGCGATCGCCCCAGCTCCCCCGAGTCCCGACCGTGGTGCAGGGGATACTTCTGACTCCTTTGGAGTCGCTTCTCCAACGGAGTCGCTTCGCGAACGCCCCTCGGAAAACGAGCAAATCTCCAACCTCGAACAACTCCTAGATTTGGCGATCTTTACCCCCGCTTCTGGAGAAACCGAAAGCGGCGACAGCCCCGACAGTGAGGGATCCCCGTTCGTAAATACCGATTTATCCGATATCGGCGAGGAACTCGAACTCGAAGAAGAATGGGAACCGGAAGCCGACATCCAAGCTGATGCGGACGAAGATCTGCTACCTTTGGGCGAATTTGAGGCAGACTCGGAACCGGATTTATGGCTCGACAGTAACGCCCTCCAACAATTAGACGACGATCTGTCTAACTTGGAAAGTCCCGCCGCCGAAAGTCCTGCCGCCGAAAGCCTCGCCGCCGAAACTGAAGCCAGAGACGATGACGAAGAACTCGATTTAATCCCCGAAGCGTGGATCCAAGAACTCGATAACGTTGAAGATAGTCTTGAGGAGAATTTTGAGGACAATCTTGACGAAGACTTTGAAGAGAACCTTGGAGATAGCCTCGAGCAGAACTTTGAGGACAATCTTGACGAGGACTTCGAGGAGAATCTTGGAGAGAATCTTGGAGATAGCCTCGAGGAGGACTTTGAGGACAATCTTGACGAGGACTTTGACGAGGACTTTGAGGACAATCTTGAGGACAATTTCGATGCCTTCGGCGAGTCACTGTCCCTGGATGAGGATGCATGGGAGGAGGAAACCGAGACCTCTTTCGCCACTTCAGAAACGGGCGATCTCGATCTCGATGCGCTGGCCAATTTAGGCGAGGATAGCGAGATAGGCGTTCGCGTAGCGTCTCCAGAGGAGTATCGCGCCGAACCGCCGCCCCGACAACCGTCCGAACCGGAATGGTTCGTAGAAAACAACCGTAAAAGTGGCCCGGAGGTGGGCATCCCCTTACCCACCTCTCGTCCGACCAGCGCCAATACCCTCGATGATATTTTTGCCAGTTTCGGGGATTTAGAAGCGGCGAGAACTCAAGATGAAGCGCTAGAAAGCGAAACCGCGATCGCCGCTTCCCCAACTCCTAGAGGCGATCTCGAAGCGTTTCCCCAGGAGAATCGCGAAGCAACTCCGAAAGAGTATCGGGGTGACACGTCCCCCGGGAATATTGACACCCGGATCGATGAATTCTTTTCCAACTTCGAGCAAGAGAATGACGAGGAACCTTCACCCCCGGCGAATGAATGGGAAAACCGTTCTGAAGCGAGTTTGGAAGAATCCTTACTATCCGCAGCCGCAACCCCCAAAGAAGTCTCCGATGCAACCCTAGAAGACTTTTTCGCGGATTTTGACGCCCCCAATTTGGGCAGTTCCGACGCGAAATAATAGCCACGATCGCCCTCGAAGCATTCAGGAGGGTTCGACCCCCATGCTTAGCTAGCCAGAGGCTCCCCGATGGCGTGCGATCGACTCCGTTTGAACGAGGAAAAAAATAAATTGTGCTTCCCCGCATCAAGCTAAAATGTCAGCAGTCCAGGGGAGAGAGGCGATCGCCCGCCGGGGAGTTTCCACGGGGAGCGCCCGTCAGCGCCATTCGCCAGTTGGGCGCTTCTCTTCCAGAGACCCTAAGCGCCAAGCGCGAAGCCATGGCGAAGACTATACGCAAACGCCACCCCATCACCGCATAAACCATTACCTGTGACTATTGCGAGTTTCCTCCACCAAGATTTAGCCGCCCAAAAGCGGGGATCCCATTGGTATTTGGGCATCGATTTCGGCACGACGGGGGTTTCCGCAGCATTGTTCGTTCGCGAACAGACCCCAAACGGCGAAAGTAACCGCAGCGAACTCTATCCGATTTACTGGGTCTCGTCTAGAGGGGGCGTTCGCGAAGGGTCTCCCGAGGACGATCGCTCGTGTTGCTGGCGTCTTCCGGCGCAAGTGTCGATCGCCGACGCCGGAATCGGGATCGAGGGGTTTAAGCCGTGGTTGGCGTTCGGACTGTCCGGTAGTGGCTCCCCCGCTTCCCTACAAGGAACGGGAGAGGTGGTTCCCGAATTGTTTCATTGCGAACCCCTTTTATATTGGACCGAACGACGGCGCCTGAGTTTGCGCTCTTTTGTCGGCGGTTTGCAACGGTTGTTGCGGACTTTAAACCCGGCGGCGCTTCCGGAGAGCTTGCCATTTGTGGCGGCGGCGAAAGGTTTGGAAGCCGATCGCTTCGCGGCGGCGATCGCCCAACTCAAGGGGGTCGTGGTTTCCGGTCCGGCGTCCTGGCCCGATTGTTACGGGTTTAACGTGCGCGAGGCGGTGTTGGCGGCGCAGTTAGTCCGCCATCCCCAGCAAGTGGTGATTTTAGAAGATTCGATCGCCGCTTTGCTGTCGTTATTGCCGACGGATCCGAGTCGAGAGGCGTTCGCGGGAACGGTGTTGGCGGTGGAAGCGGGGGCCAGTCGCACGGAATTCGCCCTCGCCAAGGTTCCCGACCCCTGGCAAAATTTACGCCGCAGCGACGTTCACTTACACGGAATTCCCCTCGGCGGCGACGCGATCGATCAAGATATTATTTGTCAGCTTTTGTTACCGCAACAGTGGCGGGATTCGTCGTTTCCCCTGTGGCGGGCGATCGCCGATCTGGACCTTCCCCGTCCCGGTCAGCCGGATTTACCCCAGCGCTACCGTTTGGCCCAGCGTCTGTCCGGGGAACGGGGCGCTCGATGGCGCTCGACGGCGCGCCAGTTGAAACTGACGTTGCAAATGGAACCTCAAACGACGGTACAATTGGGCGATCGCTCCGTGACGATTTCGGCGGGAGAGTTGGAACGTCGCGTGTTTTGGCCGTTTATTCAGTCCCTCAATCGCGAACTCAATGGGTTGTTAGTCGCTACGGGGATGACGGTAGAGGCGATCGCCTATGCGGTATGCAGTGGCGGGACGACGCGCACGGGGGCGATCGCGACCTGGTTGCGCCAAAAACTGCCCAATGCCGCTCTATCTTGGGATTGGCCCGTTTCCCCGGGTTCCCATCCGGCGGACGTTCGCGTTTACAACCGGGTGACGGAAGGGTTGGCGAGTGTGGCGTCGGTGCCCCGGGTTGTGGATCTCAGCCGCCAGCAGTACAACGACTATTTTTTACTCTCGGAGTTGATCGATGCGGTGGGAGACGAGCCGTTTTCGAGTACGGAGGCGATCCGGCGCCTGGAACGTCGCGGGATTCACCCCCAGGGGAACGATCGCCGCATCCGCGCTTTACTCGACGGTCAGCTCCCCCCGGGGTTGATGTTTTCTTCCGAACTCGGCGATCGGGTGCTGGCTGCGTTTCAAGACCCGAGTTCTTATCCCCTCGATCCGACGGCGCCCTTGTTCGAGCGTACGGGCGATCGCCTATACCGTCTCAACCAGGAACAGGCTCGCCGCTTCCGTCACTACCTCAAAGCTCTCGCCTCGCGGATTTACCAACAACTCGACGAACCCCTCCCCCTCCAGTTGTCCGATTTTTCGTGAGGCGATCGCCCCTCGCCGAGGGCATAAACGAGGAAGTATACCACAAACGGACGCCGAGCTATAGATATTAAAAAAACAATAGGTCAAAAAACTAACCCGTTGGCGATCGAGCAAACATCTCTAAATTTATAGATACATATTCAGCGATTTTCGAGTATAAGATCGATCGGCGATCGCGCGATCGTCCGGTCGCTCCGTGGAAAGCCTAACCCTTTTCTAGAAAAGCACTCCCCGGTTTTGGCTCCTCGGTTTTTCGAGATCCTCTACCCAACGACAGATGTTCGATCGCCCTACGGAGATGATAATATTTTGCCACGAGAGAAAAAAATAATAGAACTTTACAAAAGCCTCGAAACTTCAAAGATTGAGCAAAACTGCGACCTAGAGGGGATGCAATTTTGAAGAAGTTGATTATAGTAACGGTAGAGAGAGGCGAAGCGACACTTTTGAGGAGACGAGTGAGAACTGTGATGACGACCTCTGAAATCCCTGTTCCAATTTCTGTAAACACCAACGATTCCAAATCGTCTTTTACCAGTGCTTTTTTAGAAAAAACTTACGAGCTTCATCCCGCAATGGAGCAGGTGCATCCTTCGGTCTACAGTAAAGTCAAACGGGCGATCGATATTGTCGGAGCGTTAGTCGGTTTGATGCTCACCGGATTGTTGTTGTTGCCGATCGCGATCGCGATGCAACTCGACAGTCCC
Organism: Oxynema mangrovii CENA135; assembly: GCF_016632315.1. Taxonomy (NCBI): domain Bacteria; kingdom Bacillati; phylum Cyanobacteriota; class Cyanophyceae; order Oscillatoriales; family Oscillatoriaceae; genus Oxynema; species Oxynema mangrovii. The sequence continues at coordinate 2,022,945 of NZ_JAEOXH010000001.1, forward strand.
GGCCCGATCTTCTTCAGTCAAATTCGCTGCGGTTATAAAGGGCGTCCCTTCCGGATGTGGAAATTCCGCTCGATGGTAGTCAACGCCGAACAATTGCAACACTTGGTCAACAACCAAGTGAACGGACATCTGTTTAAAAACGAGCAAGACCCCCGAGTGACTCGGGTCGGTCGGTTCCTACGGCGCACCAGCCTCGACGAACTGCCGCAATTCTGGAACGTTCTCAAAGGCGATATGAGTTTGGTCGGAACCCGTCCGCCGACGCAAGCCGAAGTCGAACGCTATCACAAACATCATTTAAAACGGCTCGATGTCAAACCCGGATTGACGGGGGAATGGCAAACGAACGGTCGTTCCAGTATCAAAGACTTCGAGGAAGTGATCCACCTCGATCTCGAATATCAGCGCAAATGGTCCGTGAGTTACGATCTGCTGTTGATTGTCAAAACCATTCAAGTGGTTTTCAACAAGACAGGCGCTTGTTAAATCGGGGCGATCGATCTCGAAGTCGGGTCGATGGATTGGCAACCGAAAAAATGGTAACGTAGGGGCTAGACCGTTTGGGACTGCCCCTACGTTACTGTTTGAATGAGGCGCATTAAAGAAGGCGCGATCTGCCCATCATGACTCTCTCCACTTGGATCACGTTCTCCCGGCTTTTAGGGGTTCCGGTTCTGCTCTACGGACTTCACAACCCAACCCCAAGCTTGCGTTGGATCTGTCTGGCGGTGTTTCTGGTGGCTGCCGGGACCGATTGGCTCGACGGCTATTTAGCGCGAAAACTGGATCAAGTGACCGAGTTGGGGAAGTTTCTCGATCCGTTGGTGGATAAATTGTTGGTACTGGCGCCGTTGCTGGCGATCGTCGAACTCGGAGAGCTTCCGGCGTGGGGTGTTTTTATCATTTTGGCGCGGGAAGTGGCGATCGCGGGATGGCGGGTCAATCCGGCGCTGACGGGCAGTAGCGCCATTAGCGGCGCCAATTTGTGGGGAAAATTAAAAACCGTCAGTCAGATGTTCGCGATCGCCTTATTGATTGCCCCGCTTTCCGATCGCTGGATAACCTTAGAACTCACCGCCTTTTGGGTATCCGTTGCCCTGACCGTGATTTCCGGGGCGATCTACTTGTGGCCGCAGCCTGTGGTAACTGAAAAGTCGTGAACCGTTTTCAGCAGAACTTCAGCCAAAAAAGAACAAAAGCCCCCAAATCGGGGGCTTTTGCCATTCGGCTTAGGTCGTGTACTCCGCATTAATTTTTACGTAGTCGTAACTGAGATCGCAGCCCCACGCGACCCCAGAACCGGATCCGCTTCCCAAGTCAACCCGGATTAAGACCGTATCGGTTTTGAGATATTCTCCGGCTGCCGCTTGTTTCATGTAGGCGCTGGCGGCGTCGCGATCGAAATTGAGGGGTTGACCGTTGTCCATCATCAAGAACTCGCCGAGTTCGATGCGTAAGTGGGCGCTGTCGAAGCGCACTCCGGCCCGACCTGCGGCGGCGGCAATCCGTCCCCAATTGGGATCGCGTCCGAACACGGCGGATTTGGCGAGGGAGGATCCGGCAATCGTGCGAGCCACTTGACGGGCTGCTTTGTCGTCCGGGGCGCCTGTCACTTGGATTTCCAGCAAGCAGGTCGCGCCTTCGCCGTCGCGGGCGATCGCCTTGGCAAGATGCTGACAGACGGCGGTGAGCATGGCTTCCAGGCGATCGGCTGCCGGACCGGGTTCGACGATCGCCGCCGTGCGGGACTGACCGTTGGCTAAGGCAATCAGGGTGTCGTTGGTGCTGGTATCGCCGTCAACGGTCACCTGGTTGAAACTGCGATCGGCAGCGCGTTTGAGCATCTCCTGCCAGAGATGGGGGGAAACCGTGGCGTCACAGGTGACAAAAGCTAACATCGTCGCCATATTCGGGTGAATCATGCCCGATCCTTTGGCAATGCCGCCCATTCTGACCGGACGCCCTTCTAAAGTGGTTTCTAGGGCGATCGTTTTCGGGACTAAATCGGTGGTGCAGATCGCCTGCGCTGCGGCATCGCTGCCCTGTTCGGAGGCGGCGGCGACGAGCTGGGGAATGCCCGATCGCATGGCATCCATGCGGATGCGCTGTCCGATCACTCCCGTGGAAGCGAGCAGAATGGATTGAGGAGAGAGAGACAGTTCTCGTCCGAGCAATTCGGCAGATTCGATCGCGTCGGCCCAGCCGAGTTCTCCCGTGCCCGCATTCGCCTGTCCCGCATTGCACAAAATCGCGCGGGCGCTTGCTTTTGCTTTGAGGCGATCGCGGCAATAGTCCACACAAGCGGCGCGTACCTGAGACGTGGTAAAGACTCCGGCGGCGATCGCTTCTACTTCTGAATAAATTAAGGCTAAATCCGGCGCCCCCGACGGTTTCAACCCTGCGGTAATCCCCGCAGCACGGTAACCTCTCGGTGCCGTCACCCCTCCCGATATTTCCTGCCAGTCTGTCATCTTTCCTCCCGACTGTATGCGGCGTTGTCGTCAGGGGATTATATCTCAAAGTTGTTGGTAGAAAGAGGAATGAGGGAGGAGGGAGTCGGCACGAGACCCCGGTTAAAACGTCAGGATCGCCCTCTCAATCTCAACTCTCAACTCTCAAACTCCCTTCTCAGGCCGATCGCACAAAAAAAGGGAGAGATGTCAAACCACCTCTCCCTACCATCAGGGTGCATCTTTATACCACAAGATACCAGTTTTAGGATGTGGGGTCAAACCCCATATTTTTGCGCCAAAAAATGCCGATCGCGCGGTGGAGAAGGGGATTTTAGACTTGAGATTTTAAGATTGAAATTGTAGATTTCAGCGATAAAATTGGGTTAAATCTACCAATAAATAGGGACTTTCAAAAAATATTAAAAAAATAGCAAACTTAAAATTGAGGGAAATCGTAGGGGCTGGGGAGGGGCGATCGCGGGAGAGAAAGACGAAAAAAATGGGGTAAATCTTTGTGAAGAAATCGCAAATTTTCGCGGTCGAAAATTAAAATTTTTATAAAGAGTGAGGCCGAATCCGTCGATCGAGACAATAGAGAGCGATCTCGATCTATTTAGATTGTAGGGGTTTAGCGGTTCGATCGCCGTCCTCGTAGCCGAGAATGCGACAAAAAAACAGAGACGCGATCGCGCCTCTGCACTCAACCGGATCGCTCGACTCAACCTTTTAACTTCGGTTCGAGCAGTTGATTGGTGAGTTTGGGGTCGGCGCGTCCGCTCGTGCGTTTCATCACCTGACCGACAAAAAAGCCCTTGAGTTTCGTTTTCCCATTACGGAATTGTTCGACTTCCTGGGGATGGGCCGCGAGTAACTCGTCGATAATCTTCTCCAACTCGCCCGTATCGGAAATTTGGGTCAAGCCCTTGCTTTCGACCAACTTTTTGGGCGAACCGCCGTCCGAGAGCAGTTGGGGAAGTAAATCTTTGGCAATTTTGCCACTGATCGTTTTCGAGTCGATTAACCCGATCAACTCGGCGAGATCCCTCGGAGAGAGGGCGATCTCGGTAATATTGAGTTTTTCGTTTTTCAGATAAGCCGTAATATCGCCCATGATCCAGTTAGCGGCTTGTTTGGTATCGCCGCCGGATTCCACCGTCGCCTCGAAATATTCGGCCACTTGGCGGTCTTCCGTTAAAACGCGGGTGTCGTAGGGAGAAAGACCCAATTCGGTTTCGTAACGGTGACGTTTTTCGGCGGGGAGTTCCGGGAGTTCGGACTTCCACTCTTCGAGTTGGAAGGCGGAAACCTCGATCGGGCCTAAATCCGGTTCGGGGAAGTAGCGATAATCGCTGGAACCTTCCTTAGTACGCATACTAATCGTGCGTTGACTCCCTTCTTCCCAGAGACGGGTTTCTTGAACGATCGCCTCTCCGGCTTCGATCGCGGTAATTTGGCGGTCGATTTCGTAATCGATCGCCCGGGCGATCGCGCTAAACGAGTTCATATTTTTAATTTCGACCTTGACGCCGAACTCCTCTTGTCCGACGGGACGTACAGAAATATTGACATCGCAACGCAAGGAACCTTCTTGCATGTTGCCGTCGCTAATCCCGAGATAGCGGACGATCCGGCGCAGTTCTTGGGCGTATTCCGCCGCTTCCTGACCCGATCGCATGTCCGGTTCCGAGACAATTTCGATCAGGGCAACCCCGGTGCGATTGTAGTCTACGAGGGAATAGGCCGAACCGGAGAGGCGATCGCTGCCCGCGTGAACCAGTTTGCCCGCATCTTCTTCCATGTGAGCGCGGGTGATCCCGATGCGCTTGCGGGTGGCGTTGCCGTCTTCATCGACGATTTCGACTTCCAGCCAGCCATTTTTGGCGATCGGCAAGTCGTACTGAGAAATTTGATAATTTTTGGGTAAATCCGGATAAAAATACTGCTTGCGGTCGAATTTGCTGTACGTTGCAATTTCGCAATTGAGGGCCAAACCCGCTTTTACCGCATATTCGAGAACTTTCTCGTTCAATACGGGAAGCACCCCCGGCAGTCCCATGCACACCGGATCGATATTGGTATTGGGTGGGGCGTCGAAGTGGGTGGAAGACCCGGAAAAAATCTTGGTTTGGGTACTGAGTTGACAGTGAGTTTCCAAGCCGATGATGGCTTCGTATTGGGTGCTCACGGGCGCAGCTATGGTCATAATTGCTAAAACTAGGACATATCCATGAGGTGTGTCTTTATTTTATCGCCGTGCGGCTTGCAAGGGCGATCGCGCAACTTCGTCAGGGACGGCGAGGACGTGGGAAAATTAAGGAAGTGGGGCGATCGCGATCGACCGACCGATCGGGATGCGGCACCGACGAGCGTAGGGATATGCCCCCCACCCCTGCTGCATTCGAGGCGATCGCCCCAAATCAAAAAACGGCCAAAGTCAAACGGGCCGTCAAATTCATTTAATTTCCCTCTAGTCAATTCACGGAGAACGAGCTAATCTTTTAGTGTCCTGTCGTCCACCTTTAAGGGATTGGAGGTATTTAGAATGAGCGAACTGACTCGTGAAGAAATGCGAGAGCGTCTGGGAAATATCGACCAGATTCGCGAAATCATTGTCGGCCCTCAGATGAGGGAATACAGTACCCGCTTCGAGCAGATCGAATCGAACTTGGCCATGTTGCAGCAAGAGTTCCGCAACCGCATTGAAGAGGTGAAAGCGACGTCCTCTTCCGAATTGCGTGGCGCGATCGATTCCTTAGAAAAGAAGATCAAATCTTTAAGTTTGAATAGTCAGGAAGAAATTGCTGACATGCGTCAGCAAATCGATCGCACCCGAGTTAAATTATCGAATACTATTGAATCTTTAGATGAGGAAGTAGACAAACAAACCAACGCGATTCGCGACCAACTCTTAGAAACGCGCCAAAAACAACAAGAAGACATTCATAACCTGCGAGATCGGGTGTTTGAAGAAATCGAACGGCGTTTTTCGAGTTTGACCGATATCAAAATCGCGCGGGATGACATGGCCGAAATCATGTTTGAGATTGGGATGAGGCTCAAAGGAACCGAGTTCGTTCCCGAACTGCGAGAAGCGGCAGAAACCAAAATCACGGGAGATCTGTTGATGGGCGATCGCGACGAGCACGCCTAAAATCCGTCGCTCTCGACCGTTGGGGAAAATATAGATAGCTACGCTTTCTAGAGGATGGAGTCTCACAACCGAGTCCAAGCCAAATTTTAAGCGAACGCTCACAGGGGGATGCAATGGCTCTACCGAAGAATACATCAGTTGAGAGGAAGCAAGACAAAAATCTTGGGTGTAGCGCGCCGAGGGAAATTAGCGAACCAGCCGCCCAGGCGGATGACGCGATCGATACGTTACGAGATTTATTGTTAGAATTGCTCAACGGCAACCCTCGGCATCGACCGGGGGGCGAGGCCCTCTCCGAAGCCAAAGGGCTGCAGGTACAAGCGCCCGAGTCGGGGGAGTTAGGTGCATCGAATGCCTCGCCCCTCGCCCACGAATCCATCCCCCCTGTAGCATCCCTGGAACTGGAATCCGAGACGACAAGGGAGGGGTCTACCCCGGAAAAGAGCAACCCCGCGATCGCCTCGGAAGATGACTCGGTAGTTAACCCCGGCGAAGTTGACCAGTCCCACTCAACCCTAGGGCTAGACAGCGAAACCGAAGCGGAAAACCCCGGCGAATTGGACCAGTCCCACTCAACCCTAGGGCTAGACAGCGAAACCGAAGCGGAAAACCCCGGCGAATTGGACGAGTCCCACTCAACCCTGGGGCTAGACAGCGAAACGGAACTAGAAACCGAAGCGGAAACCGAAACTGAAGCAGAAACGCAACGAGAACCCGAAACCGAACTTTCTTCACAACAGGAGATCCTCGAGGGTTTAAGCGCCCTCCTCTTAGGTTCAGACGCCGATTTCGCCAACGATCGCCCCCCCGGACCGACCCAACTCTCGGAGGTCGAGTTATCGTCTCAGGTCAAGCTCGTTCCCGAAGCGACAGCCAAGGCGGATCCCGCCACGGAAGGGACCGACGAGGAGGAAGACGCCACGGAAACAACCTCCAAGTTGAATTTTGGCCTAGAAAAGGCAGTCGCGAGCGAATCGACGGCGATCGTAGCGCGATCGTCCCCCTCGTCGTCCATGCAGTCTGCCGAGGACGGCGACGATCCTTTACAAGACTTGCAAACGCTCTTGTTCGGAACGAAGTTATCTGAAATCGAGCGCGTGCAGCAATTGTTAGGAACGTATGACTTGGCGAGTTTGAACGAGTTGCTCTTGCGGGTCGAAGAACACTTAAAAAACCTCGAAAGCCAGATTTACGAACCCCAAAAACTGATTAACTTGTTGTTGCCGTTGATTACGGAACTTCTCAATCGCAAAGTCGCCGAATCGAAAGATGATGTGGCTCAAGCGTTGGTTCCGATTATCGACGAAGTGATTAAAAACCGATCGCTCCAAAACCGGGTAGCGATGAGCGAGGCGATCGCCACCGTGCTACCCGGTGCGATCGCCCGGCAAATCCGCGATTGTCCCGATGAAGTCGCCAAGGCGATCGGGCCGGAAATGGCGGCGGCAATTCGGGAGCAAATTCGGCTCGATCGCGACTCGATCGCCAAAGTGCTGGCGCCGGAAATGGGACGCACGATCAAAGAACAGATCCGCGTCGAACGCGATGCGATGGTCGATGCTCTCTATCCCGTGATCGGCAACACGATTTCTAAATATATGGCCGAGGCGATTCGCACGATTAACGAAAAAGTGTCCAACGCCTTGAGCATGGAAGGGATCCAGCGCAAAATCCGCGCCACGGCTCAAGGGGTGAGCGAAGCCGAGTTAATTTTGCAAGAATCGATACCGTTTATCGTCCCGGCGATCTTTTTGATCCATAAAGGTTCGGGGTTGGTGATTGCGGAAGTCCAACAATCGGGCAGTCAGCGCCTGGAATCGGAGATGGTCGCCGGGATGCTGACGGCGATTCGCAGTTTTGTCAACGACTGTATCGTACAGAGTGGGGACACCACCGAACTCAACCAAATCGAATACGGCGACTCGCAGATCGCGATCGAAGTCGCGGGATACTGTTATCTGGCGGTGGTGATTCAAGGGGTTCCCTCGAAGAAATTTATCGAGAAAATTCGCCGTACCCTCGCAACGATTATTCTCGAATACGGGGAGGAGGTTGAGGGATTCGACGGGGATCCGGAAACGGTTCCCCATCCCGTCGAACAGCTTTTAGCGGATTTGATGACCAGCGAAGCGAGTAAAAAGCCCGTCGAACCTTACGCACTGATGGCATTGTGTGGGGCGATCGCCGCTTTGGTGGCGATTCCTTGGGGAATTCACGAGTATCGCGATCGTCTCGACCGTCAGGTGGAACGACAAGCGATCGAAGCGTTATCGGGGACGCCGGAATTGGCGGTGTATCGGCTGGAAGTGGACGCCGATCGCGATCGGGTCACCCTCGATGGCAAGTTGCCGAACGAACCGCTACGGGAACGAGCGGGGGCGATCGCCGCCGAAGCGGTGGGCGATCGCGCGATCGACAATCAAATTATCGCCGTTGACGTGCCGCCGGATCCGGTGTTAGTCCGGGCGGAAGTCGAACGGGTGACGGCGGTTCTCAATCAAATTGAAGGGGTTGAAATTACTAGCCGTTATGACGATCGCCAAGTGAGTGTGAAGGGAACCGTGCGCGCGATCGCCGACGTGGATAAAATTACGGAAGCGATGCGCCAAATTCCCGGGGTGCAGTCGGTCGTCAGCGCGATCGAGTTCGACCCGTTGGCAATCTCGACGCGGATTTATTTTGAACCGGGTTCTGTCGCACTCAAGCCTTCTTATCAAGAAACCCTAGCTCGGATTAAAGGCATTCTCGACGAATATCCCCGGCAACATCTGCGTCTGGTCGGTCACAGCGATCGCACCGGAAATCCGCAGAAAAACCAACAACTCGCCCTCAAACGCGCCCAAGTGGTGCGCGAGGCACTGATCCGTCAAGGAGTGGCAGAGCAACGATTGCACGCGATCGGTAAGAGCGAAGGGCCGGTGGATGTGGAATCGAATCAACCTTTATTGTTAAGTCGGGTCGTTCTGTTCGAGCTTATGGCATCAGGGAGCGAGAAATAACCATCATGTCGAAGATTTCTAAGAAAATGTGCATGATCGGCGATTTTGGGGTGGGTAAAACCAGTTTAATTCGCCGATTTGTGGAACGGGAATTCAGCGATCGCTATTTGTCTACGGTCGGGGTGAAGATCTCGCGCAAAACGGTCGAGCTCACTGACGTTCAGGATCGTGGCGATGTCAGTTTGCAGTTGCTGATTTGGGATTTGGAAGGTCATACGAAGTTCAAAGCGATCGCCCCGTCTTACTTGCAAGGGTCGAGTGGGGCGCTGGTGGTGGCGGATTTGACTCGGGAGGAAACGGTCGATCGCATCGACGAACATATCAAGTTATTCGCTTCGGTCAACAAGTCCGGTTCGGTGGCGATCGCCCTCAATAAAACTGATTTGGTCGAACCGGAAAAATTACCGATGCTCTTGGGAATTGCCAAAGCTTCCCTCGATCGCCTGTCCGAGGCGGAGCGATCGCGGGCGATCGCCACGTTCACGACCTCCGCGAAAACGGGTAAGGATGTAGACTCGATTTTTGAAAAACTCTCCTACACCATGCTCGAACCCGCCAAATAGTTTCTGTAGTTTCTCTAACGCGGGCAGAACGCCCGCTTTAAAATCTACACTCTAAAATCTACACTCTACAACAGCGAATCCTCTGCAACGTCCCCCCGGCATACAGTTGGCACTCTTGCACCGCCAATCCCGCCTCGCGCAGTAAAGCAGGTAAGTCCGTTTCGATCAGTTGCCACGCGGTTTCAGTTTCAAATAAGGCCATAAAAGCCGCCAAACCCGGCCAAAAAAGCGGATTCGTGGGACGGTGGAGGTCGATCAGCACGAATTGACCCCCCGGTTTCAAGACGCGATAGACCTCGGCGAGGATTTGGCGCAGTTGGTCCGGTTGCATTTCGTGGAGGGCGACGCTGGTATGCACGAGGTCGAACCGAGCGTCTGAAAATGGCATATTTTCCGCAAAACCTTCGACGTAATCGGCTTCGGGTACGTTGCTTTTAGCCCGTTTTATCGAGAGAGGAGAGGCATCGAGTCCGGTGACATTTTGCGAATACTTCACCAAATATTGAGTCGCTTGGGCGCTGCCGCAACACAAATCGAGAACGGCGCTGTCTGGGGTGAGGGTGACCCCTTGAAGCGGTAAGTGGTGAAAGCGACGCGGACCGCCGACGGCGAGAGCGGCGACGGCGGAGATGCTGTCGTAAAGCCACTGATATCGATAACTCCAGTCTCTGAGAATTGTTGCCACAGTCGATCCCTCGTTGCGGTGTCGGTTCGATCGCAGAGTAACTTATCCAACCAGTTTATTGTTAAAATCGGTAACGAAAATGAAAACTTTTGGGAAACAATAACTACTATGGGCCGTGTTGGGGTATTGCTCCTTAATTTGGGAGGACCGGAACAACTAGAAGATGTCCGTCCTTTTCTTTATAATCTTTTTTCCGATCCAGAAATTATTCGGTTGCCGTTTCGCTGGTTGCAGCGTCCCCTAGCATGGCTGATTTCGAGCCTGCGAACGCAGAAGTCGGAGGACAATTATCGCGAAATTGGGGGCGGTTCTCCCCTGCGACGGATTACGGAAGAACAGGCGATCGCCCTTCAAGATCTCCTGCAACAGGACGGACACGAAGCGCAAGTTTATATCGGTATGCGCTACTGGCACCCGTTCACCGAGGAAGCCCTCGAACGGATCAAGCGCGATCGGGTGGAAGAACTGGTCATTTTGCCGCTTTACCCGCAATTTTCTATCAGTACGAGCGGGTCGAGTTTCCGTCTTCTTGAAAAGTTATGGCAAGAAGACCCCTATTTCGAGCGGGTCAAATATACGGTCATTCCCTCGTGGTACAAGCGCCAGGGCTATCTCAACGCGATGGCGCAGCTGATCGCCCAAGAACTCGATCGCTTTGACCATCCCGACGGGGTGCATATTTTCTTCAGCGCTCACGGCGTCCCCTCGAGCTACGTGGAGGAAGCGGGGGATCCCTACCAGCGCGAGATCGAAGAATGTACCGAGCTGATTTTACGAACCCTGAATCGACCGAACGAACATACCCTCGCCTATCAAAGTCGGGTGGGTCCGGTGGAATGGATCAAACCCTATACGGAAGACGCCCTAGTGGAACTCGGCGATCGCGGGGTGAAGGATTTACTAGTGGTACCGATTAGTTTCGTCTCGGAACATATCGAAACCTTGCAAGAAATCGATATCGAATATCGCGAACTCGCCGAAGAAGCGGGAATCGATAATTTTCAGCGCGTCCCGGCCCTCAATACCCATCCGGTGTTTATCGAAGATCTCGCGGCGATGACCCTCGAAGCCCTTGACGGGCCGAGTCTGAAGTTTGAGGACGTGATGCGTCCGGAAGAGAATTTCAAGATGTACCCGCAAGAACGTTGGGAATGGGGAATGACGACGGCGGCGGAAGTCTGGAACGGACGCTTGGCGATGATTGGCTTTATTGCTTTGTTGATCGAGTTGATTAGCGGTCACGGTCCTTTGCACTATGTGGGCTTGCTTTGAGGGGATTGGAGGCGCGGATTGTCGCGTCTCTACATTCTCTGTCTGTGGATGCTTTTGTGCGGATGCTTGGCGAGGGCGCTCAGTCCGGTTTGTGGGTGGGGTGTTGGCCCCGAGGTCGGTTGAGATACCATTTGTACCATTCTTGGGAGCTGCGAATCGCCAGCCACAGTAGGAGTAGGGCGATCGTGCCGCCTTCTTTGGGGGAATCGAAGGCGAGCAGGACGAGGGCGACGCAAAGACCGTCTTGGGAAAGGATGACCCACAGGGGCAGTTTTCCGAGTCGGTAGAACCAACCGACTTGAACGAGTTGGAGGACGAGGGCGAGCAATCCACCGACAATCCCGACGATCGCGATCGAGATTTCGGGGATGTCGCTGGCTTCGGTGGTGGTGGCGGTGGCGATCGCCATCCCCATGATCGCACCGACGAGGGGACTCAAGATCAGTTGAACCAGTTGTAAAAGGCGCTGACCCCACAGTTGTTTGGAGGCGAATAACTCGAACAACGACCAACTGACGAGGACGCCGAGGGTGACTTCCGGGGAAAACCGAGACAGTAGGGGAACCCGCGCCCACAGTGTATCGCTTTGTAACAAACCGATTAAGAGTAGGGGTAAGGCAATTCTCAACCCCCCGGCAGCCGAGGCGGAGAGTGCCGCAAGCAGTGCGATCATAGTGTTTTTTTTGCCTGCACGAAGAGAGCAAACGGTGTGACAAAGGGTTTGGGGTAGGGGGGAGCGATCGCGGGCGCGCTTCAAGGGCAAACATTGCAAGACTCGCGATCGGCTTGGGGTTAGTGCATCCCTCTTCTTTAGTCTAAAGCTTTGTCCTCTAAATGGGGTTTGTCGATTCTCCCTTCTAGAGATTTTATTTTAACTTGCATTGTATTCTCGCTCCCGATCGCCCGCGATCGCCTCGGGTGATTTTCGGTATGCCACAAAATCAGAATTTTTCAAGGGCATTTTTACGGAAGTGGCGATCGCGCTCATTTAAAAAGTGAGTTTTATAACTGAAACCAAAACAAAAAACTGTAACTTATAATACAGTTATCGGGATTCAGAGACTCCTTCAAGGCTCGAACCACTCGTTAATAAGCAAAGCGTATCAAAACAGCCTTTGATTGCACTAATGCTTATTTCCATCGGCAGGGGATCGCCGATCTCGCCACGACCGATGCCAGATCGACAACGAAACGACCCCTCGGGCGATCGGGAATTTCCCGTTTTTTGCCGTGAATTCGAGTCAGCCGTCGAACCCTAAATGTGGGGTTTCTCTTCCCCCTAAAATTAACAATAGGAGACTCGTCGGACTATGCACGATTCATTATTTGCCGATGCCAGTACCCGCCTCGAACGGGCGATGAAATACGTTTCCATTTCCGAAGACGCCCTCGAATATTTAAAATATCCGAAAGCCAGTTTGAGCGTTTCCATCCCCGTTCGTATGGATAACGGCAGCCTCAAAATTTTTCCCGGCTATCGCGTCCGCTACGACGACACGCGCGGTCCGGGAAAAGGGGGCATCCGCTACCATCCCAACGTCAGCCTCGACGAAGTGACCTCCCTCGCCTTTTGGATGACCTTTAAATGCGCCGTCCTCAACCTTCCCTTTGGCGGCGCCAAAGGCGGTGTCGCCGTCAACCCGAAAAGCCTCTCCAAACTCGAACTCGAACGCCTCAGTCGCGGCTACATCGACGCCATTGCCGATTTTATCGGCCCCGATGTCGATATCCCCGCCCCCGACGTTTACACCAACCCCACAATTATGGGTTGGATGATGGACCAATACAACATCATCCGTCGCAGTCTCAACCCCGCCGCCATCACCGGAAAACCCGTCACCCTCGGCGGTAGTTTGGGACGCAACACCGCCACGGGAACGGGCGCCTATTTCGCCATTGAAACCCTCATGCAAAAATTCGATCGCCTCCCCGCCGAGACCACCGTCGCGGTTCAAGGCTTCGGAAATGCGGGTAGCGTCGTCGCGGACCTCCTCTCCAAAGCGGGATATAAAGTGGTCGCCGTCAGCGATTCCAAAGGCGGAATTTACGCCAAGCAAGGACTCGACATCCCCAGCATCCGACAGTACAAAGAATCGAATCGCAGCATTCAAGCGGTTTACTGCGAAGGGACGGTTTGCAATATTGTCGAACATGTGGTGATTACTAACGAAGAACTCTTGGCCCTCGATGTCGATATTCTCATCCCCGCCGCTTTAGAAAATCAAATTACTCAAGAGAATGTCAAAGACATTAAAGCCAAATATATCTTTGAAGTCGCCAACGGTCCGATTAGTTCCGACGCCGATCTGGTTTTAGAAGAACGGGGAATTTACGTGATTCCCGATATTTTAGTCAACGCCGGAGGGGTCACGGTCAGCTATTTTGAATGGGTTCAAAATCGCAACGGTTTGTATTGGTCTCTCAATGAAGTCAACCAACGCTTGAAACAGAAAATTGTTGAAGAGACGGAACGTATTTGGGAAATCTCGCAAGAATTTGCAATTTCGATGCGAACGGCGGCTTACGTCCACGGTTTGAACCGCCTCGGAGAAGCCCTCAGTGCCAAAGGAACCCGAGATTATTACAACTCCCAGCATTAAGCGGCTCTAATTTTAGTTGGCTTCGTAAAATATCGGCCAAAGGAAGGAGGCGATCGCTCTTTTCTTTGGCTTTAATCTTTGGCTTTAATTTTAATAGGATTATTCCCGGGGCGATCGCCGCGTTTTGCCATTGCCGCGATCGCCCCAAACCGCTAAACTTTAAAAGGAACCTCTCTCGATCTCTATCCGACCTCGCAACTCCCGACAACCCCTTCCCCATTCCCCTAACCCAGCTATGACTGACGGTATTTATATCCTGGCGAATGATATCGTTTTCGACCAGGCGATCGCCTTACTTAACAGTATTGAAGTGAACGCCGGACAAGATTTTCCCGTTTGTATTATTCCTTACGACGATCGCCTCGATCGCCTCCGCCAGGAGTTGCGATCGCGCCCGAATGTCGAGCTGTTTGAAGATAAAACAATTCTCAATCATTGGGAGGAATTTGCAACGGAAATTTGGCAGTCTCATCCCGATGCAATTCCCGTTTGGCAACAAAAAGGAATCGCCGGAAGTAATGGAATTTATCGCTTGGGAATGCACCGCCGCTTTTGTGGATTTGACGGAATTTTCGACCGCTTTATTTATTTAGATGCCGATATTCTAATTCTCGATAAGTTACACCCCTTTTTTGACAGACTGGATGAATTCGATGCGGTAGTTTACGACTATCAATATAAAGATTTAGCTCATGTTTTCCGTTCTACTCCAAAACTAGAAGCACTGTTTCCGGGCGATCGTCTTCAAAACATCTTTTGTGCGGGCTTGTACTGCTCGAAAAAAGGATTATTTGACGAAGCTAAACAAGAATGGTTACTGTCGCATCTGAAAGCAGGAGAAGCGGAAGTTTTATATCCGAATGCACCGGATCAAACGATTATTAATTACATGATGATGCGATCGGGTTTATCTGTTTGCAATTTTACCCGACATTGGCCCCCCGGTCGCGCGACGGGATGCTGTGTCACTTCGCCCCATTTTGAACAACGAGACCATTTAGTTTACGATTGTGGCGTTCGCCTGACTTACTTGCATTATATTGGCTTATCTTCTGGTGTTTTTGAGCAACTTTGTCGCGGTGAAAATATTGATTTTCCTTATCGGGAAACCTTTTTACACTACCGTTATTTACACGAACCGGAGAAGCGACCGCAGTTTCGTGGAACACCTAAACCTTACAATCCACCGCCGAGTTTGACAGCGCGTCTTCTCAGAAAATTGAAATTAAAAAAGTGAGGAAAATTTGATGACCCGTGGCATTTATATTACCGCCAACGATCGCGCGATCGAGCAGACGATTGCCCTCCTCAACAGTATTCGATTGCACGATCGCGAAACGGCGATCGTTCTGATTCCTTACGATGACAATTATCGGCAACTGTACGCGGCGATCGGCGAAAAATATGGGGTTACTGTGTACGAAGATCTCGATTTTATTAAACGCTTATCTGAAAATTTACAATCTATTTTTGGAGAGAATTTTTTTGCCCGTCCCAATCAATTTCGCAAGCAGGCGTGCTGGTTCGGACCTTTCGACGAATTTCTTTATATCGACACGGATATCGTCGTTTTTGAAAAAATTGTTGATAATTTAGACTATTTACAAGAATACGATTTTATTTATTGCGATTACCAGTTTGTCGGGGGCATCAAAAACGTCTTTACAGACAAAATTTTTGAAGATAATATCTTTAGTCAAGAACAGGTTAAAGATATTTTTAATGGCGGCTTTTGGGGATCGAAGAAAAACTTAATTTCCGAGCAAGATTTATACGATAGTTTTAACGAATGCGCCCGCCATCCAGAATATTTTGATTTTTCTCAAAAAACCTCCGATCAACCGATCGTTAATTACATGATGCTCAAGCGGATTCCCCGACGGTTTAATATTGTCCGCCGTCCCGGTGGGGCCCCGGGAAGTTGGGCGGGCAGTGCTAAATTTACAATAGAAGACAATATCCCGATCGATCCGGATGTAAAACAGCCTTTACAATACCTCCATTGGGCGGGAATTCGTATCGAACCGGGTTGTCCTTATTGGGAGATTTGGGAACATTATCGCTATTTGAACGAACCCAAGCCGAAGCGATCGCCGCAACCCCCAGTTTCCCCCAATCTTTTTCAACAAATTATTGGTAAAATAAAAAGGAAGTTTGATTAGTTTTTATTTCAGGAATTGCAACCAACAAGATGATCGACTCGAATTATAATTTTTGTTTTTCAACCTTAGCCTTGGGAGAAAAATATCGGGGATTAGCCCGTGAATTGATCGGGGATTTAGAAAAATACTGTCCTGCGGTTTCTTTATATATTTACACGGACGATCCTCAATCCTTTAGCGGTAAATATGGAATCAAAATTTTTGGTTTCAAACATCGAAAAAAAGGGATTTTACATTGCTATCATGACAAACGTTTTGTCATTGAAAAGGCGTTGGTTGACTTTGCAACGGTTATCCATATTGATGCGGATAGTCGCATTGTCAATCCCGTAGAGGCGATCGCGTTTCCGCCGGGAATTACGGGAAATCACGAAAATTTAATCGAACACGTGACCCGAAACAATCCCCAGCAATTAAAATATATGCAACAGTTAGCCGATAAACTCGATCTTGATTTAGAAAAAGTCGATTGGATTGGCGAATCTGCGTTCGTCGTTCGTCGGGATTTCGGTAAAGAAATCGAGTTTGTTAAAACTTGGGGGGAAATTGGCACTTATTTAGAATTGCATGGAATTCACTCGGGAAGTGGAAATGCGATCGGTTTGGCGGCGGCGAAGGTCGGATGGCAAGTCAATCGAGATGAAAATTGGCAAAAGTTGACTCAAGCTATTCAAAATTTAGATACATCTCGTAAAAATTCATCTCCTCCTTTATTCGAGAATTTCAAACAACGTTTAGATTATTATTACCGCTTGAATGCAACTCGCTTAACTGCGGCGATCGAAGATTTTGATTTTTATTATGGATCGAATACAAATGATTCGGAATAGAGAGTGATGGTCTAGAGAAAAATGAAATTAGAGATCCCTTTAAAGGTTAATATCAACTAGTAAAAATTCATCCAATTTGGTCAAAAATGTAAAGTTTAAGAACTGTATTTATTTGGTTCGTTTTTGCGAGAGGATTTCAGACCGGAAAGCAATATTGACGTTATGGTTGTTTTGTGAAGTGAAGCCGATGCTAAATGGGGCTTAAAATTGACTTACAGGAAACGCGAGTTAAAAATTCTCTTCGGACGCGCGGTGGACTGGGTGACCCCACAGGCGATCGCTCAAAGTCACAATTAGATCGGACGGGCAAATATTTTAGAATCGGTTCAACAGATTCATGTCGCGGTTGTCAGTAGTGATTGAATATTTGATGCTAAATTTTAGCATTTCTCAAGCTCATGAATTCTATTAAATCTAATTCTTTTATAAAGCCAGGAATCTATTGACATATTTTAAACTTTTAGAATTTAGAATTGTTATATGTCAATAGATTTCCGATTTAGCGATCGTAGTTTATTAAAAATAGATCTTCTTGAAAATAGAGAAATTTCTCTCAGTCGCGAATTGATTGTTGAAACGATTCAATTTCCCGATCGTGTAGAACAAGAACAACAAGATAACAAAATTGCCAAACAAAGAGTTAAACGAAAGTTTAGTATTACCTGTTGTGTATCGTGAATATGGCAGTTTCATCTTAACGATCGCCGTTTATCTAGAGATGAAAAGTCGTTACAGCAGTTTTCGCTGTTCTGCGCTACATTTCGATCCCCCTAAATCCCCCTTAAAAAGGGGGACTTTCACTGCCCCCCTTTTTAAGTTCACTGGCGCGCTCACCCCGTATATGGTTCACAGGAGCCTTAAAAAGGGGGACTTTCACTGCCCCCCTTTTTAAGGGGGGTTGGGGGGATCTTTGCCTCTTGTACCTCATAACAGCGCGAATTGCTGTATGAAAAGAATTAAATACAGCAAAGATGTAGGTGTTTTACTCATCGAACTGTCAGAAAATCCGATCGCCTATGCAGAAGAGGAAAGATCGGTCATTCTCCTTTAACCAATATTTCTCGAAAGCAGTCCTCGCCGATGTGATGTCAACGGTTGAAGTCTCGTAAATTCAGCCCGATCGCCCGTCCCGGGACTCCTCCGGATGGCTATATTCAAATTTTGAATATATAATGGAAGAATAGAGATCCCCCCCTGCGTCTATGGCGAACCGGAAAGCAGACGACCCCCTCAATCTGACCTTGACCGAAGAAGCGATCCTCAATGCACTGATGTTTCGCGAACGCTACGGTTTGGAGATTATGAACGCGATCGCCCAAGCGAGTCACGGCGATCGCACGATCGGTTTTAGTTCCCTTTACCCGACCTTACGCAAACTCGAAAAACGCGGTTTCGTGACCTCCCGATGGGGGGACGAACGACCCGACGAAACCACGGGCGCCCGCAGGCGTTACTACAAAATCACGGGTTCCGGGATCCGGGCGATCGAGAAAAAACAAACATTTCTGAAAACCTTACAAGACTTAAACCCTGCATTCTGAGGTTGTTTCACCATGTCAAGACGGTTTCGCAATCCCCATCCGATCGCCCGATTCGTGCAAACACTGGCGAGATCGCTCCTGTATCTGTTCGGCGAACTGGCTATTTATCTCACAATACTGGCCATAACCGCGCTGTTGGTGGCTTGGGGACTATCGGTAAAAATCGCCCTAGGGATAGGTATAACCTTAAGCGGCTTGGTAGCAATCGTGAGTGTTTGGGCTTACCGACAACACCGACTCGCGACCGGGCGATCGCGCGGCGATCGTGGCGCCCCGAGCTTGCAAGGGGACGTAAAATTCGCCGACTGGATCGCCCAAACCCTTGCCCGCAAAGCCCCTCGCGAGTGGGAAGAATATCAAGATTGGCTGCATGATATCCTCTTCGCCCGTCGGCAAATGCTCGACGAGGGCGATCGCCCCTGGCAAGTCACCGCCCTCACTTACGGGCGACTGATTGCACTTTGTGTTACAGTCGCCCGGCTCAAACTGCGACGCTGGGCGGTGCACCTACAGAGACGCTAGGAGATCGCCCCTCGCACAAATCCCGATTAGTCGGACTTCGTCGCCGCATCTACAATCAATTTCCGCGCTACGGTTTGGATTCCCGTATGCTCGTAATAATTGGTCGTTTGATCTAAAAAAGCGGCGACAAAATCGAGATTGTCGTCAGTAAATTGAATGAATTGTCCGAGGCGACTGGAGATTTTTTGAGGGGTTACACCCGTCTTGGCTACTAACCCATTCATCCAGCCTTGAACCGAGTTAAATCCTTGAGTAATAAAGCCAAATTTATCGGAATTACTACTGCCGGGAATTGCATTATTTACGGCTAAAAATACTGGATTGCTCGCCACTACACTCGCATCTGAATTGTCGATAATGCTGTGAACCTTGCCGAGAAAATCCGGACCCAACGGCACTAAGGCATCGAGACAGACTAAAGCATTCATCCGCATTAAGGCCGCATCTTGGTAGTTGTTGGTCAACGCACTGGCAAACTCGCGGGGATTGGGCTGCGGAATGCCGTTGAGCTTGCAATAGGCGATAACTTCAACAGCCAGTTTCAGAATCAGATCGACGCTTTGAGTTTGGTCTGCTTTCGGGGTAATTTTGCTTAAAAAGGATAAAAAGCCAATTTTTTCGCCAACTTTGTTGGCTAAAGCCGCCGCAGCCATCGCCGTGTCCGCTTTATCGATGGTTTGATAAAGTTTGACGGCAGTTTGATAACCATTTTTGGGGTCGTTATAGAGGGCGATCGCGCGATCGCGGATTTTGGCGATTTTCTTCGGCTTCGTTTTGCCCGTCACCGCAACAATGGTGTTGTCAAATCCGACGATATTCTCCCACTGACCGGGCATTAAATAATCGACGGCTTTTAAAACTTTAACGGTAATATTATCCGTCGGCAATCCATCAACTAATTCGACGATCGATTTGTCCACAACGGGAACCTCTTTTTAGGGAAAGACAATAGTTTAATTGTATCGAATTTTGGGGCGATCGCCTCGGATTCGATCTTGAAAATTAACAATCACAACCATTATTATTTATCGATAAATCGTCGGTGAATCCGATCGCTATTGAAGCCGCCCGCGCGATCGCCCCTACAGAAAAACACCTTCGTGACGTAAAATAAATCTCCATCCGCTTTTTGCACTCGCCCTCAACCGCCATGTACTCTGATTATCTCACCCGAATTCTCAACGCTCGCGTTTACGACGTCGCCCAAGAATCGCCCTTAGAATACGCGCCGAATTTGTCCGCGCGCCTGCACAATCAACTGCTCCTCAAACGGGAAGACATGCAATCGGTGTTTTCCTTTAAATTGCGCGGCGCTTACAACAAAATGGCTCAATTGCCGCCGGATTTGCTCGCTCAAGGGGTGATTGCGGCGTCGGCGGGCAACCACGCTCAAGGGGTGGCCCTCGGCGCCTCGCGGTTGGGAACCCGCGCCATCATTGTCATGCCCGTGACCACGCCCCAGGTGAAGGTCGATGCGGTCAAAGCCCGTGGCGGCGAGGTCGTCCTGCACGGCGAGACCTATGACGACGCCTATGCATACGCCCGCCAGCTCGAAAGTGAGAAAGGAATGACCTTCATTCACCCGTTTGACGATCCCGACGTGATCGCCGGACAGGGAACAATTGGTATGGAGATTTTACGCCAGTATCAAAAACCGATTCACGCGATTTTCGTCGCTATTGGCGGTGGGGGCTTGATTGCGGGGGTTGCGGCGTATGTCAAGCGTTTGCGCCCGGAAATTAAGGTGATCGGGGTCGAACCCGTGGATGCGGACGCCATGCACCAATCGCTCAAAGCCGGATATCGCGTGCGTTTGCCGCAAGTCGGGTTATTTGCGGACGGCGTGGCGGTGCGATCGGTCGGCAAAGAAACATTTCGCCTGTGCCAGCAGTATATTGACGATATTATTTTAGTGGGTACGGACGATACTTGTGCGGCGATTAAAGATGTTTTTGAGGATACACGATCGATTGTAGAACCTGCCGGGGCTTTGGCGATCGCCGGGGCCAAAGCCTATGTGGAACGGGAGCAAATTGAGGGACAAACTTTAGTGGCGATCGCCTGCGGGGCAAATATGAATTTCGATCGCCTCCGGTTTGTCGCCGAACGAGCGGAATTGGGGGAACGTCGCGAGGCAATTTTTGCCGTTACCATTCCCGAAACTCCCGGCAGTTTGCGTAAATTTGGCGAATGTATTGGCAAGCGCAATTTAACTGAATTTAACTATCGCATTGCCGACGAAAAAGAAGCGCATATTTTTGTCGGAATGCAAATTCAAAACCGCGCCGATGCCGCCAAAATGGTAGAAACTTTTCAAGCCAATGGCTTTAAAACCATCGATTTAACCGATGACGAATTGACGAAACTACACTTGCGTCACATGGTCGGCGGGCGATCGCCCCTCGCCCACAACGAGTTAATTTATCGGTTTGAATTTCCCGAACGTCCCGGGGCTTTATTAAAATTTGTCAGTTCGATGAGCCGCAATTGGAATATTAGTTTATTCCACTATCGCAATAACGGTTCCGACTACGGACGGATTGTGGTAGGAATGCAGGTTCCCCCGGAAGAAATGGAAGAATGGCAGGCATTTCTAAATTCGTTGGATTATCGCTATTGGGACGAAAATCAAAATCCAGCCTATAAGTTATTTTTGGCGTAAAACTGAGGACAAATAGGGAACATTCTGCGACGGGCGATCGGCCTTTAAAAAAGGGCGATCGCTCTTTTTATTGACGAAGACAGCTAAATTGAGTAAAACTCGTTACAATTAAGTCACTCATGAAAATTCGGGCAGGACTAGCCGACCATGCGCGCCTTACTAATCTATCCTCTCTTTCCCCCTACTTTTTGGTCTTATAACAAAATTTTAGAACTCGTCGATCGCCAAGTTTTATTACCCCCTTTAGGCTTAATTACTGTAGCCGCAATATTGCCGCAAACTTGGGAATTTAAGCTTGTAGACCGTAACGTTCGTGATGTCACTCAAGCCGAATGGGATTGGGCGGATCTTGTGATTCTTTCGGCGATGATCGTCCAACAAGAAGACTTAACCGCGCAAATTCGCGAAGCCAAACAACGGGGAAAATTAGTTGCCGTCGGCGGACCTTATCCTACATCCGTTCCCGAAGATTGCGAACGTGCTGGCGCTGATTTTTTAATTTTAGATGAAGGGGAAATTACCTTACCGATGTTTGTAGAGGCGATCGAAAATGGAGCCACAAGCGGTATTTTTCGCACCTCAGAAAAACCTGACGTTACTCGAACTCCCATTCCCCGTTACGACCTCTTAGAATTGGACGCTTACGATTCCATGTCCGTTCAATTCTCCCGAGGGTGTCCGTTCCAGTGCGAATTCTGCGATATTATCGTCCTTTACGGTCGTAAACCTCGCACCAAAACTCCCACCCAACTCCTCGAAGAATTAGCATATTTATATCAGTTGGGTTGGCGACGCGGCATTTTTATGGTCGATGATAACTTTATCGGCAACAAACGTAATGTTAAGTTATTGCTCAAAGAATTAAAAATTTGGCAAGCAAACCATCAATATCCTTTTCGATTTAATACAGAAGCTTCTGTAGATCTTGCTGCCGATCCGGAATTGATGGAACTGATGGTTCAGTGTAACTTTGACGCCGTCTTTTTGGGAATTGAAACCCCCGACGAAGAAAGTTTACAATTAACTAAAAAATTCCAAAATACTCGCGATTCTTTAACGGAAACTGTCGGTAAAATTATTGAAGCAGGTTTGCGTCCGATGGCGGGATTTATTATTGGATTTGACGGTGAAAAAAAAGGGGCGAGCGATCGCATCGTGCAGTTTGTCGAAGATGCAGCCATCCCCACTGCCATGTTTGGGATGTTGCAAGCCTTACCAAATACGGCGTTGTGGCAACGATTAGAAAAAGAAGGACGATTGCGTAGCCATGGCAAACAAGATATCAATCAAAGCACGTTAATGAATTTCGAACCCACCCGTCCGATTGAAGATATTGCCCGAGAATATATTGAGGCATTTTGGGAATTATACGAACCTGAAACGTTTCTCGATCGCACCTATCGTTGTTTTCTTAAACTCGGCGCACCGCAATGCAAAGCTGCATTTAAACTGCCCAGTTGGGTCGATATCCGAGCATTAGCTATTGTGATTTGGCGACAAGGTGTTAAACGCAAAACGCGCTGGAAGTTTTGGCATCATTTATTTGGCATTTTCCGCCACAATCCCGCCGTTTGGGAGCATTATCTAACGGTTTGCGCACACAACGAGCATTTTCTCGAATATCGTCAAATTGTCCGCGATGAAATTCAAAACCAACTGGCGCTGTTCCAAGAACAAGAAGCTCGTACAGAGATGGTGATGAGTTAGCATTATTTAACGAACAATGGGTCTATTTTTAAGTTAGGCGATCGATTGATGTAGGAGCAACGAATTGAAACAATAAAAATGGCAAAATTGAGTCCGATTTTCAAGTGGGTCGAGTCCGAATTCCGTGGATGGATTTTTTTCACGGAAATGACAGGTTAGATCGGTGAATTAAGACGATCGCATTTACAGGAACTCCTCGTTATCAATACATGTCAGAACTCAAATCGGATCCCTAAAGTAGATAGATGCACCCAAAATTACCTTAAATCGTGCTAAGCAACTGCTAGTTTTTGCGCGTTGCTAACATCAAGTTGGAGTCTTGATAATACTTGTAACCGATGCCGAAATCGAGGGGTTCGATGCTGCTGTCACTTTGGTAAATTTCGCGTAATTCTGGCTGGTATCGGTTCTTAAACAGATCGATGGGAGCGATGTAGGTTCCGTAAAAGTCGAGTTCCCATTGTTCGCGATCGAAACTGCGTAAGGGAATCCCGGAATCGTCTTGTAAAACGTGACTGCTTTGAGCGAAAATTAGGTCGCGAATTTGAGAAAAACTCTCATTGTACATCAAGTACGATGCGGCTTTAAGATAAGTAATCGGACTGTCAAATTGTTTGACAAACTGCTCGAATTGGGGGGTATTCGCCAAACCGCTATTCGATAAGTCAGTAGAGAAATAATAGAGCGATCGCGGCTCGGTTTCGCCTTCGGGGATAAAGGCAATTTTTACCCCAGGAATAGCATTGGTATTATCTCCAATGTCATCGAGCGATCGCGCTTCGCCGCTTTCGTCAATTCCCACATATTGGATGTCTACCACTTCGTTATTCGTGCGCGCCATAAAAAATAACAAAATGGGAATCACGCCTTTTTCGGCGAGGTCTTGGGCCATTGATTTCGTGCGGAAAAAGCTAAATTGCAAAATTGCATAGAGAGATTGCTGAATTTCTTGCAATTTTTGCGCTTTCGCACCCTCAGACATATTCTCGAAATCGGGAATACTCCCGAGCGGTTCCAAGCCGACCATGATGTAATTACTCCCTTGAGGAAAGAGGGAATAAGCGTAGAGAAAATCGGGTCCACTAAAAGGATAAAAAATGGTGGGGGCGTTCGCCTGAATGCTTTGCAGTTGTTTGTCCGACCATCGACGAACTTTTGAGAGTTGTTGCGCTTCTAAGGCGCTCCAAGAGTTATCGAGGGTTTGCGAATAATTCAGCCAAACATTACTCTTTTGAAGGTCGGCGATCGCCCCTTCTTTTTCAACTTCAATTCCGGCGATAAACTTTGCCTTTCCCGTCAATTTCTCGGCTTTGGCGCGGTCTATTTTAGGCGCTGGATCGGCTTTTGTTTCCGATGTTTTTATTTCGGCGGCACTAACTTCTTGCCGACCTTCTCCTCCCTCCGGAGTTACTTCGGTGGAGGTTGACGAACTAACTTGAGCCGATTCTGAAGCGATTGGCGTCGAAGTATTCGCACAACCTTGAACGAGGAGAACGAGTCCGAAGACAGAAAGGAAAAAGGATGAGAATTGAGAGGTTTTAGGTTTCATCGTAATTATTACTGATTGATTGTTTCGACGATCGCAAATCACTGGAAGAGACCAATTTCTTTCTCGCCGCGAAAAAGTAAATCGGCAGTCCCAGGAAAATAGTAAACAGTCCGGCTAAAGACTCTACAGGTTTTCCCATAAACGTGAAGATGAGAACCCACAAGCCAACCCCGATAAAAATGAGTGGCGTAATCGGATATCCCCAAGTTCGATAAGGACGGGAAATTTCCGGATACTTGTATCGGTGAACGAACACCCCTGCAACAGTCATTAATGAAGACAGAGTTAGGGTAAATCCGAGATAAGTTACTAAAGCTTCAAAGCTTGAAGTAATCAGAAGCACCAAAATCAGTGAAAGTTGAATCCAGATAGCTAAATCAGGAATTCCACTGGCATTTCTCTTGGCGAGGGGTTGGAAGAAGGGAATATCTTCGCCAATTGCTTGCGTGACTCGCGGTCCGGCCCAAATCATCGAACTAATCGAAGAAATAAGACCGAAAGAAATGAGCAAACTCATTAATTTACCGCCAAAGTCGCCGAAAATATATTCGGCAGCGATCGCACCGACTTGAGTTTTTCCAGCCAGTGCTTGTAAGGGGGTACTGTAGAGAAAAATAAAATTCAACAGCAAGTACAGCACCATGACGATCGCCGTTCCCACAATTAGGGAAAACGGTAAATTTTTCTCCGGTTTATCAATTTCATTGGCAATATAAACCGACGCATTCCATCCGGAATAAGCATAGGTAACGAACACCAAAGAAACCGCAAACGGAGGGCTAAAAATCGGCTGAATATCGCCAGCAGAAGGCAATAAATTCACGAACTGCGGTTCTGCGAGGAAAAAGCCACAGGCAATCAACACCACAATCGAAATCACTTTCAAGACCGTAAACCAATCTTGAAACGAGCTCCCCGTTTTCAAATTGCGGGTGTGAATTGTCGAAATGAGAATGGCGACGATCGCCGCCACTAGGGTTTCGTTCGGAATCGGGAATACTTGTGAGAGATAGTCGGCGAGGGCGATCGCGGCGGCGGCGATCGGTGCTGCGAAGCCCACCGTTACTGAAATCCAGCCCGAGAGAAAGCCGATCGCGGGGTGATAGATCTGCGAAAGGAATGTATATTCACCTCCCGACCGGGGCATGACGGAGCCTAACTCTGCATAAGACAGAGCGCCGCACATGGCAAAAATACCCCCGATCGCCCATAACGCCAATAAGGCGAAATAGGATTGAATGTCGGCCACTTGGTAACCCAAGCTGGTAAAAACCCCCGTTCCGATCGTATTGGCGACCACCAGACAAATCGCCGTGAACGGGCCGATGAGGCGAGAACTTCGATTGGAATCTGCCTTCATTGATATAGATTTAATCCGTTACATGAATCTGACTCGTGAAACAGTCAGTGAATCTGTTCTCTAAATACTTCTGCCCTAACTCCAGTCAGGACGCTGTAAGATGCAGCCCTAGGCAAACACCGCTATTAAAACCTATATTCGCAAGACTGTCCAGGGTCAACGACAATCGAATCGATCCGGTCTTCGTTTTTCGATTCCGCTCGATCGCCGATGAGTGAATTGCTCATTCACGATGAATATATTGCATAATTTTGACCTCGATCGGGAGAAATCTTGAAGCGAATTGACCCAATCCAAATTTAACTTTTAACGGTTTTGGTAACGATCGCCACCCTATTTCTACAAACCCCAAGCGAGCGTAAAACGGGGCTAAATATCCCATACATTCCAGATAAATCGCTTCGCTCGTTCCCTCGACTAAATGGCGAACCAAATAAGACCCCAAACCGCGATCGCGCCAGGACGGAACGACCACCAAACTCCCCAACTCTCGCACTCTGTCGATCGATCGCAACTGAGCGCAAGCGATAATCTCTCCCTCGGACTCGATCGCCCAAAATTGCCGCCAGTCTAACTGAGTCGGGTCCAACTTTTCCGAAAACACCAAACGACGGATCGTCCAGATATCGGACTTTCGAGCGCGTCTGAGGGTGCATCCCGGGGGTAAAGCGTCGGTCACGATCGCCCCTCAATTCCCTTGCCATCGGACGCGGACATTCGGATCCTCCCTCGGACCGCGATCGCCCAAGTAGGCGAGGGCCGCCCGGTCGTCGAGGGCGTAAGCGCGCAAAAACACCGCACTCCATCGGGCGATTGTCTCCAAGCTGACGGCGCGATCGAGAGTAGAACTGCTCTTTTCATTGGGCGATCCGGGGGGATTGTCGAGGTCGGTCAATCCGTAATGATTGGCGCCGCGTACTTCGATATACGCCTTGGGCGGACTCTCAATATTATTATATGTTTTTTCGATCGATTCGGCGCGAATTAAACTGTCCCGACTTCCGGCAATGAGGGCGATCGGAATTCCCGCATTGTTAACTTTCAAATATTCGCCGTCTTCCCATAAATCGCTACCAAAAAACACCCCGGCGAGTAATTCTTTCGGTCTTTCATAAGGACCTTCACACCAGGGTAAATCGCAAGCCTCGCGAATGGCATCTAAGCCGATAAATCCCCCTTGAGAATGACCGATCAACACCAATTTTTCCGCATCGGTAATCTTAAATAACGGAGAATTAGCATGATGCTGTTGCGCTTTAACGTACCTTAAAACATCAGTCACCTGTCCCACTTGCGGGAACAATTCCTCGCGATCGCGGATGGTGGTCAGGTGGTTGGGAACCACGACGATAAAGCCGTAACGGGCGATTTGAGTGGCAAATTGCGAGTAATAAGCCGCATCCACATTAAAGCCTTGAATCAGCAAAGCGACGGGTAAACGGTCTGCGGGTGCCAGTTGCGAGGGTTGAGGATAGTAGATATCTGCCGGATCGTTGTACCCGGGAATCGTGGTTTTGAAGCGATCGACTTTTGCATACAACGGTTGGCTGGGGTCGCGGTCGGTCTGCATCGGTACCGGGGAAGGAGTCTCCATAGGAACTGGAGCGATCGCGGGTTCCGAAGGCCGTTCCAAGGGTTGGGAATTGGCCAAAAAATGGGGAACCAACGTCACCGAAACGGCGGCGAGGGCGGCGATCGCCCCGAGGGCAAAAAGTCTAGACATCAGCAAACAACCTCCGGGAACAACAACCGAGAATGGAGGATCGAAACAGTGCGCTTTGCCCTAAATTTCACGGGAACCCAGAGCAAACCGCACCTTTTCCCTTACCTTTTAGCGTCGGCGATCGCCCCTTTCGCCATAGCAGCGAGAGCTTGGTCCGTCGCCTTGGGCAAATGATAGTATTTTCCACCCGCTTGTTTGGCTAACTCCTTCCCAAATCCGGTGGAGATAAATTTATTCTCCGTATCGATCACGAGCAGTTGCATCCCCGCGAGGCGGATTTTCCCCGCAATTTCCAACAGTTCCGCCTTCAGATCCGGTTTTTCTCCCTCCTCCATCGGTTCCGCCAGCGATCGCGCCAGGGGAATATTCCCCCGTCCGTCGGTAATCGCCACGATCAGCACCTGACCGATATCTCCCGACTGTTGGGCGTTCATCCCGACGCGCACCGCCGTCGTCAACCCGTGGGCCAACGGAGAACCGCCCCCACAGGGCATCCGTTCCAAGCGGCGCCGCGCCGTCGTAATCGATCGCGTCGGCGGTAACAACACTTCCGCCTGTTCCCCACGGAAAGGAATCAACGCAATTTGGTCGCGATTTTGATAGGCTTCCGTCAGCAACTGCAACACGGCGCCCTTCGCCGACTGCATCCGGTTGAGGGCCATCGACCCGGAAGCGTCCACGAGAAACACCACCAACGATCCCGCTTTGCGCGCCATCCGCTTCGATCGCAAATCCGACTGTTCCACGATCACTTTGCGTCCCGGATAGCGTTCCCGTCGGGCTTTTTGGTACGGCGCCGCCGCCCGCAAGGTGGCATCCACCGCAACCCGTTTCACCTGACCTTTGGGCAACATCGGCTTGATATAGCGCCCGCGATCTTCAGAAAAGATAATACTGCGCGCGCCACTTTTACCCTTGCGCTTCGCCATTTGCGCGAAATACAGCATCGCCGGGTCGATAATCACCCCTTCGGGGTCGAAAACGAACTCTTCCGGGATGCTTTGTTCTTGTTCTTCCTGTTCCGGCGGTTCTTCTTCTTCTTGTTCCTCTTCTTCCTCTTGTTCTTGTTCTTGTTCCCCTTCCGGCGGCGGCGGCGGTGGCGGTGGCGGCGGCGGCGGTTGTTCTTCTTCCGGAGGGGTCTGCACGATCGTCGATCGCGGGACGATGACCAGTTCCACGGCGCGGCGCAAGTCGTCGGCGTTAACCGTGTTGCGTCCGTCTAAGGCGGCGGAGGCTTTGGCGACGCGGACGGCGAACAGTTCGGCGCGATGGCCCTGGACCCCGCCGCGCACCGCTTCGTCCACGAGATAGGCGATTTGATCGTGACTGATGACGACGTCTTTGAGCCATTCCCGGGCCAGGAGGATCTGAGTTTTGAGGTTTTCGAGATCCTCGGCGTACTGGTCTAAAAAGGTTTGAGGGGAGTTGGCGTAGGAAAGGGCTTGTTCCACCGCCATGACGCGATCGTCCAATCCCAAGACCCCATCGGCGGACAGGGTAATGGCGATGCGATCGAGCAGGTGTTCGCGCAAGGGGCCTTCTTCGGGGTTGTAGGTGGCGATGAAGAGGGGCTTGCAGGGGTGTTGAAAGCTGATACCTTCCCGTTCGATTTGGTTGCGACCGTCGGTGAGGACACTCAGCAGTAAGTTGGCGATTTGGTCGTCGAGGAGGTTGATTTCATCGACGTAGAGGACGCCGCGATGGGCGCTGGCGAGTAAGCCGGGTTGAAAAACGGTTTCCCCCTGTTTGACCGATTGTTCCACGTCTACGGAACCGAGTAAGCGGTCTTCGGTGGTGCCGAGGGGGATTTGGATAAAGGGAGTGGGGATAATTTCCGTGGGGACGCTATCGGTGGCGCTGACGCCGTTTTGAGCGTTACGCGGATAGGTTTCGAGGGTGTAGTCGTCCCATTCTTCGGGGTTGGTCGGGTCGCAGTTGGCGATCGAGTCTTTGACGATTTCGATCGGGGGTAAGAGGGAGTGGATCGCACGGGCCATGACTGATTTGGCCGTACCGCGTCGTCCGGCGATCGCGACTCCCCCCAACCCCGGATCGACGGCTGTCAACAGTAAAGCCATTTTGATCGCTTCCTGTCCGACCACGGCGGTCAGTGGAAACGTCGTTAAGTTAGAACGGGTTACGGGCGCAGGCATGATCTAATGGGTTGGGAGTCCAGTCTTTTACTGTACTAGATCGTTGAGTGCATCGGGTTAACAATCCCGACGATCGCCCGCGATTTGAGAGGCGCCTTAGCAAGCGCAGATTTGGGGACAAAGGGCATTTTGTAAGAGCGCGTGGGCCGCATTGACGAGGTCGCTGTAGGTGCGATCGGCTTTGAACTGGCTCAGATAGTTGGCGCTGCGAATGCCGCAAGTGACTGCAATTGAGGGGATGCCGACGGCTTTGGCGGCGAGGATGTCAGCTTCGGTGTCGCCGATGATGCAGGCGCGATCGCGGTCCACTCCATGTTCGGCGATCGCCTCGGCGAGTAAGTGCGTTTTCACTTGAGCGTAGTTTTGATAGGCCAGCGCGAGATCGTCCGTTCCCCAAATGCCGCTAAATAAGGGAGCTAACCCGGTTTTTTCCAAGATGTCCGTGACTTGATCTTGGTGGCGCAAGGTGACCGACACCAACCGGGCGCCTTGGCAGTGCAGCAAACCCAAGGCCCAACGCACTCCCGGTTGCAAGCGGTCTTTATGTAATAAGTGCGGTTGATTGACGATTTCGTGAACTTGACCGAGGAAAACGTCGGTTTGTTCGTCGTCGAGTCCGGACTGTCTGGCGATTTCGACATCGGGGACGCGATCTCGCTTCATTTGCCAAAATTGCTCTTTACTGAGGATTTGTAAGGGCAATTTCTGCGATCGCGCCTGGTAGACCGCTTGCGTTTTTGCTAAGCCCAAGCGATAAGTGCTGTAGTACCGTTCCGAAACGTCGATTAACGGTCCGTCAAAGTCGCAAAAGACGGTCCAATCGGCTAACGGTCCTTCGGACTTAACAGAAGGAGGACAGGGAGTCAAATAGGGGCGAGTCGCTTTCATCACCAGAGGATAGTTGCGCTTTCTTTTGCAATGTATCTTTACACTAGCAGATTAAAGATAAGATTTCATGCGGTTAGCACCCATTTTTCTATTGAAAAATCTTATGTTATCAACAAGGGAGAGGGTGCGGATTGTGACCAAAACTGGGAGAAGCGATCGGACGATTGTCCCAGTTTTGGATACGGACATGGAGATTTTGTAGGGTTCGCGACCGGATCGGCGATCGCGGCGCGTCTCAAGAGCGGAAAAAACGGCTCGGAGAGCTTATCGCTCAGTTCGCCTGGGGAACTGGGGGAAGATCTGGATCTTGCTCTACATTGCCCATGTTATCGGCGTCGATCTCTCCTTTGGTTAGGAAACGCAAAGTTTCTTGATAGAGACTGCGCCAGAAGCGGTTACTCATTCCCTGACTAATTTCAGTCGGATCGACCATCGGATGCGGGACTAAATCGGAGGCGGGATAGAAGTAAGAACGGTGTCCGCCAGCATCGCCGCCAATTTTCTCGAACAGCATTTGATTGGTTTCAATATCCGCCGCATCCTCATTTTCCGTCAGCACCAGAAATGTCGGGATATTTTGGAGGGCGGCGATCGCCTTAGAATTGAGAACGGCAGTGCGTCCGAAGCGATCCGCCGCCGTCAGACAACCCACGGGGAATTTTAACTGCGGATCCCAGCCTAATTCGGCAATATCCAACGGTCCGGCGAGATTGACGTAGCGACGGCGATCGCCGTAAATCTTCAACAACGGCGCGTAGGCGACCACCCCCTTCACCGTTTCCGGGTGGTTCGCCGCCACCGCCAGCGCCACCGCACCCCCGACCGACAAACCGACCGCATACACCGGACCGGGTAACTCCGAAATTTCGTGCAGACGCTGACTCGCACAAGTCAAATAATCTTCGTGAGACGAATCGAAATAGCGATCGAACTCGTCCTCATCCTCGCGTTCGATCGCCTGCATGATGTTCAACAAACGCGGTTCGAGAATTAACAACCGTGCTAAAAGGGCTTTTTGTTGCAGCGCACTCGGCTGAGTGAACCCACTAGGATTGTCGGAAATATTATTAAAAAACTGATTGAGAACCGGATCTTTTTTTACCTTTTTGCGGAGGGGATCGTAGATTTCCGGCTTCAGATCGACCTGGGGCCAATATTGATGGGGAGGAAGTAAATGATGACCTGCTAAAGTGGTTTGATAAACATTAAATCCATTGTGAAAAAGATAGTCGGCCAGCCGCCACATTTGGTGAGGTTTGGCACTGAATCCGTGAAACATCAACACCGTGCCGCGAATGGGTTTTCCCGGATCGTGAAAGAGATAATAAGGATAAGCCCACTCGCGGCGATCGCCGTGACGGGCGATCGTTTCTAGATAAGCATTAATCGCTTCTTTGGTACGGCGAAGCTGTTCCTCGGTCGGAGTCACGAAAGAGTCTGTAATCGTCATAACCCGGCGACTTCAAAATTGATAAAAAAGACCACCTACGTTATAGCATTCGAGCAAGGCCGTGTCAGGGGTTCGTCGCCCCTGCACTCGGGTGACTTCTTCGATCGCCTCACCGATCGGGCATCAGTAAGCCATACAATTTTTATTGAGCAAAACATAAAACATAATAATTTTTTTGCTATTGATAGGTTGGTCAGTTAGATGTACTGCTATAGTGATTCTCAATCTGCTGGAATTATCAATAGAATTTGAACCTAATTTGACCGTCGGCGCAGCCCGAGTGCGGTTGCTGGATTCGGTGTTTTCAAGAAAATGACAAATTGAGTGAACTGTCAGACATTGAAACTGCATGATTCTAGCAGAGTAGTTGCTTCAATGGGGCTGTCCCAAAAAGGGACAGTGAAACGATCTCCGGCTTGGATAAGTCGTTGAGCAACTCCGCTTCAATGGGGCTGTCCCAAAAAGGGACAGTGAAACTGGTTCGTATAGGCAGCCTCTATCAGGCTGCGCAAGCTTCAATGGGGCTGTCCCAAAAAGGGACAGTGAAACCGAATCCCGAAAGGTCACCTACTCGAAAAACTTCGCTTCAATGGGGCTGTCCCAAAAAGGGACAGTGAAACTTTTTGCAAGACCCTAGTGAGTGGCACTTCACTCCTTCAATGGGGCTGTCCCAAAAAGGGACAGTGAAACGATGTTCATTGTCCGTTTCCTTTCGTTTTTTCTTCCTTCAATGGGGCTGTCCCAAAAAGGGACAGTGAAACCCGATTGGCTGCTTGTGCTAGGGGTAGCGTACGGCCTTCAATGGGGCTGTCCCAAAAAGGGACAGTGAAACAGCTGTGGCCACTGCTTCAATGGCTCGATCCCGCCACCGCTTCAATGGGGCTGTCCCAAAAAGGGACAGTGAAACTCGCCTCCCCCCAAGATGCGCCAATGCCGCCCTCGCTTCAATGGGGCTGTCCCAAAAAGGGACAGTGAAACCGCCTCCCCCGCCCACTCGATTGCCCCCTCGCCGGCTTCAATGGGGCTGTCCCAAAAAGGGACAGTGAAACCTAAAAATGTTTGTGAGAATATCGGCGACGAATTTGCTTCAATGGGGCTGTCCCAAAAAGGGACAGTGAAACCGCTTGGTAGGAAGCCTCCGGGATTCCCTTCTCACGTGCTTCAATGGGGCTGTCCCAAAAAGGGACAGTGAAACCTTAGCGACCACGATCGCTTTCGCCCGGGCGATGGCGCTTCAATGGGGCTGTCCCAAAAAGGGACAGTGAAACTTCCCTTATCGTCGGCGCCGGATCTAGTCTCCATGGGCTTCAATGGGGCTGTCCCAAAAAGGGACAGTGAAACATCTTGATTTGTGCTGAATGGTTCGACGGCGCCTTCGCTTCAATGGGGCTGTCCCAAAAAGGGACAGTGAAACAATCTAGAGCGTGCAGACTTAAGCTACACCGATTTGTGTGAGCTTCAATGGGGCTGTCCCAAAAAGGGACAGTGAAACGAGCCATTGGCTCCAATAGCGTACTCAGACTATGCTTCAATGGGGCTGTCCCAAAAAGGGACAGTGAAACTCTTCCTGGATCGTGAGATCCCCGAGGAATTCTTCGGCTTCAATGGGGCTGTCCCAAAAAGGGACAGTGAAACGAGGGTCGTCGGTAACGGGATGCACCTCCCCTTCGACGCTTCAATGGGGCTGTCCCAAAAAGGGACAGTGAAACTGGCAGCGCGACGCGCAACGACTACGTCGAGGCTCACGACGCTTCAATGGGGCTGTCCCAAAAAGGGACAGTGAAACTTCAGTCAGGGGGAGTAATGGCTATGGCTTTCTCTTATGCTTCAATGGGGCTGTCCCAAAAAGGGACAGTGAAACTTTACGATAAGGCGATCGTGCTGATCGACTTCAGCGCTTCAATGGGGCTGTCCCAAAAAGGGACAGTGAAACTTGAGAGCGAAATGGATTTGGCTGAATTTACCGCGAAGCTTCAATGGGGCTGTCCCAAAAAGGGACAGTGAAACGCATGTCCCACGCGTACTTGAGGCCCCCGATGGTGCTTCAATGGGGCTGTCCCAAAAAGGGACAGTGAAACTCACGACAAGGCAGCCCCCCACAATGGATACCAGGCTTCAATGGGGCTGTCCCAAAAAGGGACAGTGAAACGGCGGCTGCCGCCATCCTGGCGGATCGCCAGGAGGCAACGGAAGCTTCAATGGGGCTGTCCCAAAAAGGGACAGTGAAACCTGATTTGGATGAGGTTCATTTCATGGAAATCGTGCTTCAATGGGGCTGTCCCAAAAAGGGACAGTGAAACAAAGGGGCGTGCTTTTTCGATTGGAAAATTTCCAGCTTCAATGGGGCTGTCCCAAAAAGGGACAGTGAAACGCAAGGAGGGCAAATCCACTCTCCCTGCTTATTTTTCAAAGGATCGCTTCAATGGGGCTGTCCCAAAAAGGGACAGTGAAACTGCCGCCCTCTGAAAACCTTGTCCTATAAGGTTTTCAAGGTACGTTTGCGCGGATGTCTGGCAAAAGTTCATTTCAGCCATCGTCCTTAAGAGAAATTCTATCGCATCAACACCCCAAACCCTTATCTCATCAGAAATCCAGCACTTGCGCGAATCATTTTTCGAGACAAATCGCTGTATCCTTTGCAGTACAAGGCATTGAACCGTATGATGCGATAACTTCATTTCTACACCTACCCCTCCGCGCAAAAGTAGGGAACGAACAACCCCAGTCCGAAATGCGCGCCGTAGCCGATCGCGATCGGTCCGCATTGTTCCTCCACAAATTCTAACTCAATCCAATACCCTCGGTCTGAGGATTGATGACCTTTTCCCGAAGAGCGGCGGCGGCGGAAAGCGTGCCAGGGATAGCAACAATCGATATCGGAGTCGCTCAAAACACGAACGTCTGCCAGAGGTGCGATCGCCCATACCGCTCGCAAATGGTCGATCAGGTGCTTCGCCTGCCACTGTACCCCATCGACCTGCCATCCGGTATCTGGATCGATTTTCTTCTTCGGATGACGGGGTAACACAAACGGCGTCAACGATCGCCAAATGCGACTGCACCCGAGCAGGGAACGAGATTGTCTTATGGTTGTACTACGATAATCCTCCAGCGTTCCGAGTCCCGTCAACCGCGTTTGCACTTCAAACGCTTTACCTGCCCATACTTTGGACAACCCACACAAGACCCGAACCGCATCCTCGCCGAACCCTTCCGCCGCAAACACCCAAAGGCGATCGATCCGTCCGTCGCCGTCGCTGTCTTCTGGTAAATACCAAGCGTGACGTTGATTCTGGCGCTTCTCACCCGTTTTCTGCCGACCTGAGAACGTTTCCATCGCTTCGGAACCGTCATCGCTGCGACTCATTAACGTTTGTCGAAATCGTTCGCCGACGGCGAGGGCTTCCGTCAGAGGGGGCAACACATTTGAACTCAAATCAAATCGCGCCACGGTCGGACGCGCGATCGCCTGTCGCTCAGTAACCGACCATCCCCTAACATTGTTCGAGTTGTTCGCGATCGTATAAGTCGCCCATCGCGCACCGGGAACCCCACTCCACCCTTGACGATGCAATTCGCCGATATCCACTTCTAAGGTATCGAGGAGATCCTGGGGAATCCGCCACTTGGCGCGTTTGGGTCGCTCGACGTTGCCTAAAGCCGTCTTAAATCCCTCAAACTCCGACTGAGAGAGGGGAACGAGAATGCGCGTCGTTTCGCCCGCCGCCACCTCATACGCCCCCAGGGGGCGGGCGTCGCACGCCGTCGCCGTGGTGTAGCACGGGGACACCTCACACCAGGACTCTGCACGACCGAGATAGGTCAACTGGTGACACAGACATTCGAGCAGTTGACGCTGCTTGTCGTCGAGTTCGACATCGTGCCACACTACTTGAAGTTCCGGCGCTTTTTCAGGAATCGTCGTCGCGCGATCGAAGACGACGAACGTATCCAAGACCTTAGTCGTCGTCTCCTTCCCTTCTTTGCGAACTGGCATATAGTGCCGAGTATGGGCCGTAGTATGAGGCGGCAACCGATACGACGGCAGGGAATCGGCGAGTTGGGTCACCAGTTGGCACAATCGATCGCGCGGCGGACGATCGCTCAGATAATAGTAAGCCGATACCAAGGCCCGCAAGATACGCCACGGCGACGGGGGATATTCGACAATGCCTTCGTTCACCTGATGATTCCACGGCGTGGCGTGAAAGCGCCCGGTGAGGAAGCGAATCGATAACGTCACACTCATCTATTTCTTCTCTTGCTTCGGTGTCTTCTATGCTTGTTGGTATTGCACGACCCTCACGGGTTCGTCGTTAAATAACGGGCGAGCTGCTTTGACTAATTTAGGCAGAAGCGTGGCGAGTTCGTCTCGCTTCGGTAGGGCGAACTTCTCGGGACGAGTCACGCGAATGTCCGTACATTCGAGGTCGCAAGCCGTTCGCAACCGCAATCCGTCTTCGAGGAAACTGCGGATTTTGTATAAGGCGATCGCAATCAATAAATCAGTGGCATCGTCGCCAAGCCGATAGTTTCGCAGTTGCGCCAGGTCGAGGCTGAAGAACGCCGTAATTGCCTCCGCCGTGTACTCCGTGCGAGCGTAGAGAATGTTCCCCTTGCCTTTTTTGCCTTTTTTGGCCTCTGCTTTAGTAGGATCGACGCGATCGAGTTTCACGCCGCCAAACTGTACGGGACGAACGTTATAGGCTTCAATAAAACCGGATAACGCCCGAGCCAAGCGAAAGCGTCCGCCCGCTAACTCTTTCTTCGCTAGAAAGACACCGTGCAGCAGTGAATTAATATCGTACTTCGCTAAAGTTACGGCCAGCTTGTGCGGATCGATCGCCCCTTTTTTATCCAGCGCGTCGAGTTCTGATTTCAAGTCATTTACAAAACTCTTGTCTTTACCTTCGAGTAAATAGAACGAGTTAATCCGATGAGCTTCTAACAAGGAATTCGTCAGCACCTCAGCGTCTTCTTTCACCACGACGTAAGAAATTCCACGCAGTGGTTCGATAACATCTTGTGCCACCTCGTCCCAAATCGTGTTCTCTAGACGATTGGCCACACTTTGGGCAGATTCGAGCAACACCATCTCCGTTCGATTTTCATTCGGCAGTTGATAGGTAGCCGCACCGAGATCGGGAAATCCCGTGGGTTGAAAGCGCGTGCCTTGCAACGGCTTTAAGTCGGCTTCAATTAACAAACGATTGGTGTTTTCTAAGGCTTTAAAGTTCATCTTCCTTTTTTTCTTCCTTGTTTTCCACGATGCGATAACAAATGCGATCGAGCAACTGCCGCGATGTCTCCTCGGCAATGGGGAACGCCAAGGCTGCGGCTATTCGACGAGTGCGATCGCGCCGAAGCTCAAATGGTCTGACGGCTAATCGAAAACGACTGGCACGGAGTCGGCGAATGGCTAATTCTGTCGCAGTCTGACAATCGCCGACCTCTAAGCGACTCCACAATCCACTGACCCGAGGGAGGACGATCTTACTGTCTTTCGAGAGTGTACCTTCTTCGGTTGGGGCGGGTACGACTCGCCGGACGACGGGTTCGAGGAGAGCAAAGGCGGCGGGAACTGCGTTAATCTCTTCCCGAGAATCTTTCCCCTGGGTTGACCGATGACGTTTGACCAGTGCCAGTCCTCGCGCGATCGCCTCCAGGCGCTGGTCATCCACGGTGCCATCGATCCAAGCTTGGATATCTCGGAGCCGAGCAGTGGCGGGATGCGACGATGAGTGAGAGTGAGAATTCGTCGGGTCTGCGTCCTGAGCCGATTCCTGTTTTCGACCCTGCTGCGCTTCGATCTCCTCTCGTCGCAGCAGGATCAACAAATTGTCCGTCAAGGTTCCCCCTTGCCAAACAGTAATGGCATCGGAATCTTTCCAACTTGGTTTTGATTGGGAACCGCGTACCCGAACCAACCGTTGACGCAAACCGCGATCGGGTTCGGGATAATCGATTAATCGTGGCAATTGCGTCTCGGGGTCATCTACGACTTTCCGATACCGTCCCCGTCCCGCCAGTGCCAACGCCAGACGAAATTCGACCGAATCATCATTACAGGCTTCGATCCACCGACTGCTCAACCACGGGATCGGCGGTAGATGCACCTCGCGCACCCAAGTGAGAGAGCGATCGAGTGTTTGCTCGACTTCGCCGAGGGCGACTAATACGGCGAGAGCATTGTTGCCTCTGGCTCCCGGTTGGGCTTCGGCTTGGGCGAATTCGACAATGCGGGTTTCGAGCAAGCGATGAACGCGCTTGATTGCGGCGGGGGCTTCTTTCGGTTCGGCAACGCGACGAAAGCGATCGAGCCACTCGAGAATAGGGGATAACAGGTTGGTCGTCGAGGAATCGCCAGATCGATCGCGAGGACGAAATTCTCCCAGGGGTACGGCAAAGTAGGACAATCCGTTACGCTCTTGGAAGCTGTAGCGCACGAAGGCATCGATCCCGCGAAATTTGCCGAGATCGGCAACAGCCAACGCAAAGTCTACCCCCGTTTTGTCCCGTTCCCCGAGCTTGGCGCGACCTTCGCCGAAGAAAACATGCAGTTCGTCAAATCGGGTAGGTCGCGACCACAAGGGCATCCAAGTTTCAGCTCGAATATTTTCGTCTTCAGCCGCAGTACCGTACCCCATCGGGGTAGGTCGCACAGCAAAGGGATAGGTCAACGCACCGTGAGTAGACGACTCGAACTTGCGCGTGAGCCGTGCCTGAAACGTCAGCGTTCCTTCCATCATCAGCACGAAATCCCAAGGATTGACCCGAGATTTTCCTTCAAATCCCGGTGCAGCGTTAGTTCCACCCGCCGCAATGGGATCGAACTGACCGATTTTGCCAGAGAATGACAAACCGGGTAGCGTTTCTCCGAATAATGCCGCTTTCAATAAGGTTTCAGCGTCGGCGGTCGGTTTTCCCGTCTCAAAGTCAATGAGATTCTGAAGCTGTTGCTGAAACGTGCGACTGAACTCGAAGTTGCCATCGTTCCCACCCGTTCCCAGCAGTGGTGGATATTGAATGTCATCGTTGGACACCAAAGCACAGGTATCGATCCAGCGCACGGCCAGGTCGGGCAAGCGATCGCGCAGTTGACGGATCAGTTTGTTTTTATCGTCGCCACTGGGCTGTTTCTTCAGGCCCATCTCGTTGACAATCTGTTGGGCGATCGCGATCGTCTCGCGATAAGCGGTTAACCGCTTAGTCTGCGACTGTCGTACGGCATCGAGGGTCTTTTTGTTATCTTTCGGATAAAAACCCGTGCTGCCGTTCCACGGTGAAAGTATGGGAGTGGGTTCGTACTCGCACAGGAAGAAGTTAACGAGCTCGTCAGCCGCGATCGCCCCGGTCAGGACAAAAACATCACTCTCGACGTTTCCATCCGGCGATGCTTCAAAAGAGGCCATCCAGCTTGATTCTTGGACGACAACCTGACGTTGCCAACTGCCCTTCATGCGAGAACGATGCTGTTCGTGAAGGAGGCGCAGGATGCCCAAAGCTTTCAGATAGCTGGCCACCGAGTCCGGGCGAGCGCCGGGTAATGCAAGATCCATCAATTATTCCTCCGCCAATGGTCCGGTATATCGTGCCGATGCCCGCCAATCTGCCACGCGCACCACAGTTTCGAGATAGGCGAGTTTGAAGGCACCGTATTCGTCCAACAGGTCGAGCGATCGCGCCACCCAGGATGGTTCGCCGTTGGCACTGTCTCCCAAGGCCACGCAATCGAGGGATAATTGGCACGACGGGATAGTGAGACCGTCGCCGAGGTCGATTTCGGGTAAGGTGTCCCCATCCCAAACCCCTCGCGCATAGGCTTTTCCATGCGGTGCAGCCTTCTCGTTCGGGTACGGCTGCACGACCATACGGACTTTGCCGTGATGACAGGCGACGAGATAAGCCAGTAGAAACGGTTCGCCCTGTTGCAGTGCCAGCAGCGCACTCGCCCATTCGTGACGCAAATAGCGAAATCCACGATCTTGGAACTTACGAGGCGGGCGATCGCTGGAATTTTTGAAATCGCGATCGGATTTCGCCCACAATGTCGCTCCCTTGCGCTCTTCCCGGTTCCAGGTGAGCATCTTTTGAAATTCCTCGTGCGCTTTCCCCGCATCGTGATATCGGGCGGCGCGCGCGATCGACTCTACCGGGAGATCGCTGAGTTTGAGCGCCTCGCACAATTTCTGAGCCTCATTAAATGTATCCCGAGCGTGTTGTTCGAGGGTGATGTAGGTTCCGACTTGAGAAAGTGGATCGTCGCGATCGCTATTGAAGTCTCCGTCTTCGGGTAGGTCGAGCGGTGCAAAGTCTTTCTCTTTGCCACCTGTAAAGCCCAATTCCGACGAATAGCCTCCGTCGGTCGTCCGAACCAACAGAGTGATGCCAGGAAACAGCTCATTGTGGGCGACCTTGCGCCATTGCTTGTTCGGCGCATCGAAGGTCCAAGCCTCTCGTTCTCGTTGTTTCAGAAACTGTTGAGCTTGAGCCATGCTGACCCGACAGAGTTCGTCTCGATACAATTTGCCGACGTAATTTTCATCTCCCCAGTCCGCAGAGGGATTGCCTTTTCCCCAATCGCGCCAGGCAATCTCTACATTGTTATCTTGGGCTTCCCGCACGAATGGCGAGATATCGATATCGTGACCCGCGAGGTCGCTGGCGGTATCGAACAATTGCATGAGGTCGTGACGACGCAAAACCATTCCCTCAACCGCCTGGGGCGATCGCTTGTCGTCGGGTAAGTCTTTGAGAAACGCATTGAGCGACTCGATCCCGGCGTTGCCCTGTTGTTCTTGAAGTTGCCCGACGAGGTAGCGGGCCTGTTCGATCGCCTCCGCACGATATGGACTGGTCGCCTTATCGTCAACTTTCTCGTCGAAGTCGATCCAATACACCGCCGCCTCGGTCGCTTCACCGTATCGATTGCAGCGTCCGAGGCGCTGTACGAAAGACGACCAGGGACACAGTTCGGTAAATAAGGTGGTCGCAGAGATATCCACCCCAGCTTCGACCACCTGGGTAGCAACGAGAATGCCGCGAAAGGGATGCTCGTCGTCGAGATAGCGTGCCCCGAGGGTCTGGCGATCGCCTGCTCGAAATCGCGAGTGAATCAGTCCGATTTCTGCGTCGATCTCACCTTTACGCTGAAGTTGCTGGAGTTCGCGATACACCGCCCGCGCGCGATCGACGCGATTGCAAACGATTAGTGTCAACGTGTCGGCGCGATGTACTTCGGCGATCGTACTTGTGAGTTTACGGGCATACTGGCGAACCTCTTTATCTCCCCCCTTACTCGGAACCACGATCGCCGTACGCTGGATTGATTTGCTCGCACTCAGGCGCTTTTGCAAGGTGGGATGTTGTCGGTCATCTTCTCCCAGGGTGAAGGGTCGATCGAGATTGCCGTAGGTCTGACGATAATCGACCGTTTTCAAGATGTCGCTATCGAGAGTCGCAGACATCCACAAGGTGCGAGCAGTGCCATAGGTGCTGAAATGTTCTCGCAACCACTGCAGTTGTGCGGTCGTCCGCAATCCCGCGCCCATCAACTGCGTTTCGTCGATGACCCAGAAACAATCATTATTCAGTTGTGCGAAATGCACTGGCCACCGATAGCGACTCATGGCATAACCCCGATTGAGCGCCCGAGAGAGCAGTTGGTCTTGGGTTCCGACTAAGATGGTATTGCGATCGAGGCGATCGTCCCAATCGTGACTGACGGAACCGCCCATCAGTTTGTGAACTTCAATGTCTTTAATGTCTTCGTCAAGGGCGTTGTGACCCTTGAGATGGTCGAGCCACTTGTGAATCGATCGCTCGGTCTGCTCGACCAAACTGCGCATCGGTAAGCAGTAGACCAATCGGCGTGGGGTGCGATCGCGATCGTGTTGCCGTCGCCACAGCCATCCGAGAACGACTGTTGCTGTTTTACCACTCCCAGTGGGTACATTGAGAACAAGCGGGAGCGTATCGGCGCAGGCTAGCCGTTCTTGGTAGGGAAACGGTAGTTTTCCAGTCGCAATTTGGAAAAACTCAGAAAATTTCATTGTCTAAAGTTCAAAATCTAAAATCTAAAATCTAAAATCTAAAACCTAATCGGCTTCTCGTTCTAAAATCAACGTGACCGGACCGTCATTATCGATCGCCACGTGCATCATCGCCCCAAATTCGCCCGTTTCTACCTTCAAACCACTTTGGCGTAATTTCCCTACAAACTGTTCGTAAAGCTGTTGCGCGCGATCGCCGGATGCGGAGCGATCGAATGACGGTCTGCGTCCCTTCCGACAGTCTCCATATAAAGTAAATTGACTGACAACTAATAACTCCCCTTGAATGTCGAGAACTGACTTATCCCAACGGGCGCGATCGCTCGTTTCATCGGGAAATAGTCGTAATTCCAAACATTTTCGCGCCATCCAATCCAGTTCGGCTTCCGTATCCGTTTCGGCAATTCCCACCAATAAATTTAAGCCTTTCCCGATTTGTCCGATCGCGCGATCGCCGACCATCACTTGAGACGATTTAACTCGTTGAATAATCACTCGCATAACTAAAAAAACACTCTTCGATACAACCCCACTCATTCAAACGGCAAAGACACTCAGAAGCCATCTTCTTTGCATCTTTGCCGTCAATTCTCAATCGATTCTACGGGTTAAAGTCCCGCCCTCGATCCTCGTAAATTTTGCCCGCTCAATTTTTAACGGCCAAATCCTTGACCGCTATTGCTTGAAGGCAAACAGAGACATTTGTTTAATTGTTCCCGTAACTTGTCGTGGTCTAAATTTTGACCGATGAGAACTAATTGATTTTTCGGTTCGGTATTCCAATCGTCATCATCAATAGAAAAGCGTTTACCACTCAAATGGAAAATATGACGGCGATCGCTTTCATCAAACCATAAAATCCCCTTTGCACGGAAAATGGTAGAGGGTAATTGATTGTCTAAGAAATACTGAAATTTACGAATCGCAAACGGTTTGTCACTTTGGAAAGAAAGCGATGTAAATCCGTCCATCGCCAAATGATCGGAATGGT
The DNA here is from genome assembly GCF_016632315.1 of Oxynema mangrovii CENA135. Lineage (NCBI taxonomy): Bacteria > Bacillati > Cyanobacteriota > Cyanophyceae > Oscillatoriales > Oscillatoriaceae > Oxynema > Oxynema mangrovii. The sequence goes on from NZ_JAEOXH010000001.1 coordinate 2,066,258, forward strand.
GGTGATGGTGGTGATGGTCGTGGTCGTGATGGTCGTGGTCGTGGTCGTGGTCGTGGACGCAGTGACCGTGGTCGTGGTCGCAATCAGAATGGTCGTGATGGTCGTGATGGTCGTGGTCGTGATGGTGATGATGGTCGTGACTTTCTGCCGATTTTTCCGGCGTAAAATATTTGTCCGACTCGAACAATCCGACACTGAGAATTAACGGAAGCGGAATCTGCGATCGCGTCGTTCTTAAAATTCGTGCATCCGCCTTAACATCGCGGATTTTTGATTCTAATAAATCGACATCCGCTTCATCGACGAGATCCACCTTATTTAATAAGATGATATCGCCATAAGCAATTTGGCTATAAGCCGCTTGCGAGTTAAATAAATCCAGACTGTAGTTTTCCGAATCGACCAACGTGACGATCGAATCGAGGCGGGTTAAATCGCGCAGTTCCGTTCCCAAAAAGGTTAGAGCTACAGGTAACGGATCGGCTAACCCCGTGGTTTCGACCACTAAATAATCGACGCGATCGCTCCGTTCTAAAATCTTATAAACCGCATCGAGTAAGTCATTATTAATCGTGCAGCAAATACAGCCGTTGCTGAGTTCCACCATATCGTCTCCCGTCGAGACGATTAGCTCGTTATCGATACCAATTTCGCCAAATTCGTTGACCAGAACGGCAGTTTTTAACCCTTCTTGATTGGCGAGGATGTGATTGAGTAGAGTAGTTTTGCCACTCCCCAGAAACCCGGTAATAATCGTTACGGGTAAACCGTGTTTGGGAGCCTCCATAGTTGGAGATTCGGCGTGAGACGTATCCGTAGTCTGCATAAGGCGATCTCGTTTCTTGACAAAGCTGGGGATATTCTCTTTAGTTTATCGGACAGTTCGCCCTGTCGGGGGAAAGCGAGACCAAATCGCTCCCTGTCCGGAATCCCGGTTGCTTCGCCATCGGCGGTTTATGGCGCGTCAGTCTCCAACACCACGTCATCGTAGAGTTGTTCGATGGGACAGTCGAATCCGAGACTCGCCAAGGCGATCTCATCCCCAACCCTGTAAGGATAATAAAGCCACATCCGTCCCTCTCCTTGCGAGTAACGTTCGACGGAGATGTTGTCCGAGTCGATTAACAGGTGTTCTTGCTGGGATTCCCATTGTAGATATTGATCGACTGTCATTCTTGGGGGTCGATCTGCCGGAGCTACCATCTTCCATTGCTTGAAATTTGCCTTAATTTTAGCAAATTGAACTCGACAGTCTATTCCAACTGGTTAACGAAAGTTTCCGACTCATGTTTTGCTCGAATTGAATCGAAATTTCATTGAAACTTGATAAAAATTGGTTTTTTGTAAAAGCGATCGTCTCTATAGCCATCCTCAATCGGTTGTAAAATGTAGGGGTTGTAGGGAGACGGCATTGCCGTGTCCTGACTTATAGGAATTTGGCGATTTTATGAGGTAAAGTGCCGATCCCTCTATCCCCCCTTCGCCTCCCCTTCGCCCCCGTTTCCAAGGGGGGTTGGGGGGATTTCGGGGGGAACGAGGAAAGTAGGGGTTTGGTAACCAAACCCCTACCTGGCGAGGGGGGTTTAGGGGGATCTAAATGTATTGCATAGCCGAGGAAAAAGCGGATTAACCGAGGCGCGACCCGACGACAAAGCCGCGACATTGGCGCCCAGTTTGCGGGGAATCGGTCAATTTCCACGCTTTGACTTGAGCGAATCCGGCGGATTTGACGAGTTGTGCTAAAGCGTAAAGGGTCGGACGCCAAAGAGGTTGGGAGGGGTTGTTTGTGGTAGAATTTGGGTTAAATTCGAGCAGCATTTGATTCCCGGGATAACCGCAACCGAGACCGCCGCGATCGCGGCTGTAATCGTCGAGAATGGCAGCTTCGAGGTAGAGTTCGCCACGGCAAAGGGTAGCGAGTCGATCGCATAACAGTAAGGGATAGCGGACGCGATCGCAGGTTCCAAATAAGAAGATGACATCGAAGTAACCGAGTTGATTCGGATCGAGGCTATCTAAGGATAAATCGCGGTAACTGCAAACGGAGGGGTCATAGGCTCGTATTCGTCGGTAATTATCGAAGCATTGGCGGTCAAAAGGCGCTGTAACCCCTTCAATTTGCAAGTTTGCCGCGATCGCCTCTCTCGCACCCCGTCGGAGGGCTTCAAAGCTCCAGTAGCCCTGAGTCGTTCCCAGTTCGAGAACCCGCTTCCCGGTTAAATCCTCCGGAACGCCGTAGCTGGCGGGGGGGTGAGGTGGTGGCGCGGGGGTGGGATCGGTATATTGGCTATATTGGTTATATTGGCCGATCGCTGGCGGACGTTGGCGCAGCGACGGCTTTGCCCGATCGCCCGTATTGTCTCCCGCGCGATCGGGTAAGATGACCTCTAAGAGGCGATCGACGACCCGCCGCCAGGTGAAGCGATCGCCGACGAACGCCGGACCGCTCGATCGCGCCTGCACGCGGAATTCTGGCGAGGCGATCGCCCGTTCCATCAGGGCGATTAAACTGTCCCAATTCGGCGATCGCGCGTAACGAAGATCCCCGAATTTGGTAATTGTTTCTAATTGACTCTCGATATACCAAGTAAACTCGGGACGGGTGAAATCGTCCGTCGGTCCGCCTCGGGTACAGATGACGGGCAATCCGCAGGCGATCGCCTCTAACACCGTGAGGTTGAATCCTTCCGCCAAATAGGGCGCGACATAAACATCCGCCGCCCGATACAAGCGCACGATCGCCGACGCCGATAAGGTCGTGCCGATGTATATGAGGCGATCGCGGACGATCTCCGCCTGTCGTCGGTCGAGAGTTTTCTCACAAACCCTGCGGATCGACTCGTCGGAACTGTAGATCGCGTCACTCCCTTTGAGGACTAAACGCGCTTGGGGGTGGGTTTCGGCAATCTGCGCGAAGGCAAATAAGAGCGCCGCGATGCCTTTCTCTGCGGTCATTGCACCGATATTTAAAAAGACAAATTGACCGTCCCATCCAAGTTGGCGGCGCAAACTTTCCCGTTCGTCTTCCGAGACGGGGTGATAGAGACTGGGATCGACCCCGTGAGGGACGACGGTCACGCGATCGCCCGGTGCCCCACTGCGTAGGAATCCATCGCGAGACCAATTCGAGGGGGTAATGATGAGAGTATTGGTGCGATCGAGGATCTCGGATAAAGGCGCGCGATCGTGCAGTAATAATAATTGGGGATGGACGATTCCCCATTCGGTAGTCCCAAAGACGCAGGTTTTGCGACTATTGGGGGCCTCGCGGAGGTTGAGGGGGCTGAAGATGCGTAAGGTGGTATCGGCGAACAGGTCCGGCGGGGGTGGGGGAATGGCGCGCAAGCGATCGCCTGTGGCGGGGTCTACCATGTCGGCGATCGATCGCGCGTCCCGGGTCGGAAAGGGTGCGTCTCGGTGAAAGACTTGCAAATTGGGGCGATCGCTCATTTCTAGCAAGTGATAGTGATTGGCGATCGCGTAAGAATGAGGCAAAAAGCGCCAGCCTTCAACGATAATCGACTGAGACGGGCGAACGGATGTGATTTCAGATTGAGTTATCCCAGATTCACTGATTTCAGATTCACTGATTTCAGATTGAGTTATTTCAGGGGGAACCGTCGTCGGATCGAGTGTCATTGCCGGATCGAATAGGGGGAGAAGGCGATCGATCGTCTGTTTCCAGGTAAAATGATGGCGAACCCAGTGCGGACCGAAATCGTGCGATCGCGCCCGCAGGGCCGCATCGGCGATCGCCCGTTCCATGTGTGCCACCAAGCTATCAAATTGTGGCATCACCACAAACACCCGTTCCTTTTCTCGCCACGGATTTTTAAGCTGACTGGCGATTCTCAAGGCAAACTCATCCCGGATAAAGTCGTCCGTCGGTCCGCCATCGGTACAAATGACGGGTAACCCGCAGGCGATCGCCTCTAATACAGGTAAATTAAAGCCTTCCGCCAAATAAGGGGAAACGTAAGCATCCGCCGCTTGATACAGTTGCGCCATTTGCGCGCAAGAAAGACTGTCACCGATATAAATTAAACGGGGGGCGATTTTTTGCAATTCCCTCTCGCTGAGGACTTGGCGGGAAGCGCGCACGATCGAATCGCGAGAGGGAAAGATCGCATCTCTCCCCTTTAACACCAAACGCGCCTCGGGATGGCGATCGCAGATGGTCGCAAATGCTTTCAACAGCATATCGATTCCCTGGCGTTCGTTCCACATCACCCCGACATTGAGAAACAGAAAACAATCCTCTTCCCAACCGAATTTACGGCGAATTTCCCGTTTTTTTGCCGGGGTGACGGGTTGGTAAATCGTCGGATCGACCCCCAAAGGAACGACCTTGACGCGATCGCGATCGGCCCCACTGCGAACGAAGCCATCGCGCGACCAGCGAGAAGAGGTCACAATCACCGTATCGTTATCCCCGTGGGCCTTTTGAAAAGAGTCCACCCCCATCGCGCGCAAAATGTATCGGGTGACGATTCCCCATTCCGTACAGCCAAACACCAGCGTCCGTCCCGAAGGCGCCGGAGTCAGGTCAAAGGGGCAGTACATCCGCAAAGTCGCGTCCGGTACCCACCCGGGCGGGGGTTCGGCGATCGCCCGGATCGTCGCTTCCGCCGCTTCGTCTAACAGACCGCTTGCAGGTTTCCAATCGCTACCCTTCACAAAAGGCCGATCGCGATGAAACAGTTCCACCTCGGGGCGACGCCGCAGTTGCAACAACTGAAAATGATTGATAATCGCATAAGAATGGGGAATAAACCGCCAACCTTCCACTAGAATCCGCATCTTGGCTGGGTTTTTATCGTTCGAGTTTTCAGCAAATCGTGTCATGATGAACGGTGAAGAAGATCCCCCGAGTCAGTCGGAATTTTAGATCGAGAAGGCGGGACCGATCTCCGCCCTACGGACTTCCACACCCGATCGCAAGCATTATCTAAAAAAACGCTCTACTGTTATGACCCTCAAGCTTTACAACAGCCTCACCCGCCGTCAGGAACCCTTTGAACCCGTAGAATCGGGCAAGGTGCGGATGTACTGCTGTGGCGTGACCGTTTACGACTACTGCCACTTGGGTCATGCTCGTTCGTACATCGCCTGGGATACGGTGCGCCGTTATTTGATTTGGCGTGGGTTTGACGTGCGTTACGTCCAGAACTTTACCGACATCGACGATAAAATCCTCAATCGGGCGCGCGAACAAGGGACTTCGATGGAAGAAGTGGCCGATCGCTACACCCAAGCTTACTTTGAAGACATGGATCGGCTCAACATCCTACGCGCCGACGATTATCCCCGCGCCACCCATACCCTCAACGGAATCGAACGGCTGATTTCCGAACTCGAACAAAAAGGATACGCCTATCCCGCAGGCGGGGACGTCTACTATGCGGTGCGGAAGTTTCCCGAATACGGACAACTCTCGGGACGCAGGTTAGAAGAGATGCAAGCGGGTGCAAGCGGTCGCGTCGCCGAGGACGACCCGGATCGGAATAAGAAAAAAGACCCCTTCGATTTTGCTTTGTGGAAGGCGGCGAAACCGGGGGAACCCGCCTGGGATTCGCCTTGGGGTAAGGGCCGTCCCGGATGGCATATTGAATGTTCGGCGATGGTTCGCGAGAAGTTGGGCGAAACGATCGACATTCACATGGGGGGCGCGGATTTGGTGTTTCCCCACCACGAGAATGAAATTGCCCAATCTCAGGCGGCGACGGGTCACCCGTTAGCGAAATATTGGATGCACAACGGTTTCGTGACGGTCAACGGGGAGAAAATGTCGAAGTCGTTGGGGAATTTCACGACGATTCGCGAGTTGTTGGACCGTCCGACGGACCCGATGGCGGTGCGCTTGTTCGTGTTGCAGGCGCAATATCGCAAGCCGATCGATTTTACCGAGGAGGCGATCGCCACGGCTGAAAAAGGCTGGGCGACGTTGAAAGAAGGGCTGTCGTTCGGTTTTCAATTTGGGGCGCGCCTCGGTTGGGAAACCTCGGAAGTTCCCCCGGCGAGTCAGTTGGATGCAGGGGCGATCGCCCGATTCGAGCAAGCGATGGACGAGGATTTCAACTCTCCCGGCGCGATCGCGGTCTTGTTTGAATTGGCCAAAGAATTGCGCCGTCAGGGCAATTTATTGGTTCACGAAGGGGAAATTCAAGGCGATTCGCAACAAGTGCAAAAACAGTGGCAAACTTTAGTCAGTTTAGCTGGCGTTCTCGGACTCAAAGTCGATGCCGATGCCGAGTTAAGCCCCACCCCCAGCGACGGTTTGAGTGACGAGGCGATCGCCGCCCTTCTCGAACGGCGCCAAGCGGCGCGCCAGGCGAAAGACTTCGCCGAAGCCGATCGCATCCGCGACGAACTCCAAGCGCAAGGAATCGTCACCATCGACCGTCCGGGGGGGGTCACGCAATGGCATCGCAGTTAATTCCGGTCCGTGGCGATCGCCCCTAATTCTGCGCCCCCACTCTTGGTGATCTTTCCATGTCTGTCCCGCGCTTGAGGATTTCCCTGACCAATCCCGTGCTGATTGCGATCGTCGGCTTAATTCTGGTCTTGATGTGGCAGGTTCGCAGTTTGCTGGTCACGTTAATGATCTCGGTCGTTCTCGCCGCCTCGATCTCCCCGGTGGTCAATTGGGCGGAAAAATACCGAATTCCGCGCTGGTTGGCCACCCTTGCTACCTATTTAATCTTAATCGCCGGATTGACCGGGGTCGGATTGGCGATCGGTCCGGCGGTCGCCTCCCAAATCGAACGCCTCGTGCGCCAACTTCCGGTTTATCTCGAAACCCTGCGCGAAATCGCCGAAGACCTCGCCGCCAATTTCAACGACACTCCCCCGGAGTTCGTGCGTCAGTTCTTCGATACCCAATCCCTCACCACTTGGGCGATTCGATCGAGTCAGCAACTGCTGTTGCGATCTTACGGGTTGACGCGCGGCTTCGTCGGCGGCGTGGTTTCGCTGATTTTATCTTTATTTATCTCCGGCTACATGGTCGCCGACAGTCGCACCCTGATTAACAGCGTCGTGCAGCTATTTCCCAGTCCTTGGGACCGCAATTTAGAAGCGCAAATCGAACCGATTAGCTACCGCATGGGCGGCTACATTCGCGGACGCCTGCTCGTTTCGGCAATTTTGGGCGTGGCGATTACCGCCGGGTTGACCCTGTTGGGTTTGGGGGATTTTGCCCTGGGGTTGGGGGCGATCGCCGGAGTCACCAATTTAATTCCCTTCCTCGGTCCGGTCTTGGGCGCCATTCCAGCCCTGATCGTGGCGATTTCTCAAGGCAGTTGGACGTTTTTATGGGTGTTAATTCTATTTGTCATCATCCAAAATGTAGAGACTTACATTTTAGATCCGCTTTTGGTCGGCAGTTCCGTGGGGGTTCACCCGCTTTATCAATTGCTCTCGGTTCTCGGCGGGGTGCAAGTATTGGGAATCATCGGGGCGATCGTCGTCCCGCCTTGGTTTGCCGGGGTTTCGGCCCTGGTCGAAAATCTCTATCTCAAACCGAAGTTAATGGCTCAAAATAACGGGGAAAATACGGAGACGGACGAGGTGGGGGCGATCGCCTCCAGTGAGTCCACATAATCTCAAATCCAGCCCCGGGGGAGATTGTCGCCGTTCTCCCCTTCGCCATCGAATGGATAATGTCGAGAGGCGATCGAAGCGCTTTCTCAAAGAGGGAATGTTATGCTAAGCCGTAAAGTCTTCGACCCGCGAGACCGATTCAATTTGTCAATCTAATCAGAACGGCGATGGGACATTGGCCGAATTTCGGTAAACTCACCCCGACCAAGATTGTCGCGATTTATGCCTTGGTCGGTTCCCTATGGATTCTCTTTTCCGACCGTGTGATTGCCTTAATCTTGCAAAATCCCGAGTTCGATCGCCTCACCCAGTTTCAAACGGTGAAAGGCTGGGTGTACGTGATCGTCACGGCCCTGTTGCTCGATCGCCTGATTCGCCGTTATGCCACGATCCTCAACCGTTCTCGCGAGCAACTCAAGCGCAGCGAAGAACGCCTCGAAGCGATTGTCGAAACGACGACAAGCGGGATTGTCGTTCTCGATACCGAAGGACGCATCACCCTCTCTAACCAGGCGGCAGCCCATTTGCTCGGTTATCCTCGCAGCGCCACCCTCGGCGGTGTGGACGAGCGATCGCCCCAATCGATGCAGAGGTCTACTCACCCCACTCTCGTGGAAATCGTCCCGTTCGATCTCGTTCGCAAGACGGGTCAACCGTCTTGTGCGATCGAATATGAGATCCACTATCCCGATCGCCCCCCGGCGATTCTCTCAATCGATACAGCGCCTTTATACGACGGGGAGGGACGGTTTGAAGGGGCGGTGGTGGCGATCGCCGATATTAGCGAACGCAAGCACGCGGAGGCGATCGCGCGCGCCCGAGATTTGGCGGAAGCTCGCAACCGCGCCAAGAGCGAATTTCTCGCCCAAATGAGCCACGAAATTCGTACCCCCCTCAATGGCGTTCTCGGTTTGTCTCAAATCTTGCAGCGCGAAATTTTCGGATCGCTCAATCCCAAACAACGGGAATATATCAATCGCATTAAAGACAGTGGCGACCATCTCTTAGAACTGATTAACGACATCCTCGACTTATCGAAAATTGAAGCGGGCAAAGCACAATTGCAATACAGCGCGATCGACGTGGCGGGATTGTGCAAATATTGTCTGAAAATCGTTCAGGAACGGGCTTACGAACGGGGGTTACAATTAACGACTGACATCGATCCCCAGGTTCGCACCCTCGTCGGCGACGAGCGCCGCCTCAAGCAAATTTTGCTCAATTTACTCTCGAATGCGGTCAAGTTTACCCCCGAAGGTAAAATCTCGTTACGGGTGGAAAAAACCCCTCCGGGCCTTCGCATCACCGTCGCCGATACCGGAATTGGCATCGCTCCCGAGGATTTACCCTTGGTGTTCGAGCCGTTCCACCAAATCCAAAATGACTTAAATGCAAAAACCCAGGGAACGGGTCTCGGATTGGCTCTCAGTCGCGATTTAGCCCGCTTGCACGGCGGCGATCTCGATGCGGAGTCCACCCCCAGTCAAGGCAGTCGCTTTCACCTCTACTTACCGGATCTGCCGTCGGGTTATTTGCCGCCGGAACCCAGTGAGGAAGGCGATCGCGCCGATTTGACGGCGGAATTGTCCCGGCGGACGGGTCGGGTGGCGATCGTCGAACCGGACCGCTCTACAGAAATATTGTTACGGGATTATTTGCAAGCCTTGGGCTGCGAAATCGCGATCGTTGCCGATAGCGATCGCCTGTTCGAGGAGAGCGCCGAGATCGTGCCGGATTTGATTTTGCTCGACGTGAGCTGGTCGAATTTCTCCCGACGCCAGCAGTGGTTGTCTCAGTTGCGCGATCGCGCCGTCTGGCAAGGGGTTCCGGCGATCGCGATCGCGGCGATGGCCATGGCAGGCGATCGCGATCGGGTCTTGGAAGCGGGAGCCACGGACTATCTCACTAAACCGATCCAACTCGAACAACTCGATCGCCTCTTGTTGCAATATTTACCCGGCGCGGGTCGGTGAAGCTCTCGATCCCCGGCGATCGGTTATCTTTATAAGTAAGGAGTTTTTCGCGATCGCGCGGTCTGTTCCCGATCTCCTCCTCACTCTATGTCTGAAAAATTTCTCGCCGTTACCCTCGGCGCGATCGCCTGTCTCTCCGGCGCGATCGCCTTGGCCATGGCTCAATGCATCCCCGAATCCCTCGGATCTCGGCCAAACTCCGAGCGGAACTCGGCGTCTGCAAAACACGTCATCCTTTTTATCGGCGATGGGATGGGCTTCGAGCAAGTCAAAGCCGCTTCCCTTTACGATCGCGGCACCCCTCGCTCTCTATCGTTTCAACAGTTTCCCCATCACGGCCAAGTGACGACCCATTCCGCCAACAATCCGGTGACCGATTCGGCGGCAGCCGCCACGGCGATCGCCACCGGATTCAAAGTCAACAACGATGTCATCAGCATGGCCATGCCCGGCGATGGCGCCCCGTTAACGACGGTCTTGGAATATTTTCAAGACCGGGGCAAAATGACCGGAATCGTGACGACCACGGAGATTTCCCACGCGACTCCCGCCGCTTTTGCCGCTCACGAACCAAACCGCTCGAATGCCGCCGAGATTGTCGCCGATTACTTCGAGCAAAGCCGTCCCCACGTGTTATTCGGCGGTGGCAGTTCGGGACTTTCTCCTACCCTGGCCCGCCAAGCAGGCTATCTCGTCGTGCGCGATCGCGCCGAATTGCAGCAGTTAGACACGGAAACCGTCGAACGGGTATCCGGTCAGTTCGGCGACAGCCATTTACCCTACGAATTCGACGGCTTGGGCGATTTACCCCACTTGCAAGAAATGACCGCCACGGCGATCGCCATCCTCGACAACGACCCCGACGGCTTCTTCTTAATCGTCGAAGGCGGACGCATCGACCACGCCGGACACGCCAACGACCTCCAACGCAATGTGATGGAGACTCTGGAGTTCGACGACGCCGTTCGTCAGGCCGTCACCTGGGCCGACGACCATCCAGAAACCTTAATTCTGGTCAGTGCCGACCACGAAACCGGAGGCTTGAAGGTCGTTCGCGATCGCGGCGCCGGGGAATTTCCCGAGGTCACCTGGTCCACGACCGACCACACCGGGGCGAACGTCCCGATTTACGGGTGGGGAATCGGCAGCGAATCCGTAGCAGGCACCCTTGACAATACGGATTTCTTCGCCCTGATGACTGGGGTCGAACCCGTCCGGGTGTCCCAACATCCGAGGGTCACTCTCGCCGCGATCGTGCCTTTTTATCGCCCCGGGATCTTCGAGACCTCCGGGGGTCGGCTCCGGTCAAAGGCAAGTGCGAACATTTCCATAGCACGATGAGGGGCGCGATCGCCTCGCTCTCCCCTAAAACGCTGCTGCCGACCCGTCGAGTCGCCTTGCTGACGCTCCGTACTTATTTCCGTGCGGAACTCACCGCTTGTTGCTTTTTGGCGCGATCGAGAAATTCCAAAATAGCCATCGGCGTCGCTCGCGCTGAAATCATGCGTTGCACTTCGGGAACCAAGCGTTTCGGCAAATAACGCCGTCTGCTTTTCCCTTCGTGGTAATATCCGTAACGATATTGCCGCACCGAGCCGTCAAAGTTTCGCTCTTCTTCAATCCACCCGGTTCCGCCTTTACTGGAACTGGTGAAGATAAAACAATTGACCGCGCCCGCTTCCTGAAGCAACTCTGCCTGCTCTTCGGAGAGCGAGACAATCTCTGCTTGAATTTGGTATTTTCGCGCAGGGGCTGCATCCTTTAGCTGATGCACTAATCGCTGCTGTTCTTGGAAGATGGCGTTGAGCCGAGCCTCTGGCGATTGTTCTTTTGGCATAGCAATTCCCAGCAGTAGTGCGATAGAGATCAGCTTGATAAAGGTTGTTTGAACTACGCGATTGTCTAGTGACAGTTCGAGTCGTCTACTCGTTGCGAGACTATACTCCCGTCCGAGCAGGCAATGAACAGCTTGCAACATGTTGATTCACCGCATTGTGTCCAAGCATACCACCGACTGACCTCGGTACAAGTCCGATCTGCTATCTGTCCATTGTACAATTTTGTTTCGACAAGCTGCGGAAGAGGCTCGACGAGAGCAGGCGATGGTAGAAAGGTGTTCAAGAATAAACTAAAGAACATGACCCAATGCACCCTAATTCTATTTTGCAGCATTTTGGGAAAGTATCCGGATAAATATCTCCCGATACTCCCCAGCTTGATTTTCCAATCTGTCTGCTGTTACTGGTAGAGGGAAGAGACCCCCCAAGAAGTCTAACTTAACTGGGCGGTTTCCCGTTATCAGAGGATTCAGACGATGAACTCATTAATGGGTCACAGGTCCCGCCTACCTGTTTATTTTTATCAAACCCCGGAATGGGCGACGGCAGAACTCTTACAACGGTTGCCTTTAGAACGAGGGGATCTGATTTTAGACCCGGCGTGTGGCGAACAATCTATTGCTAAGGTTGTTAAAGATTTTTCCAACCAAATTTACATTTTTACCAACGATGTCAATGGCGATCGCCCGGCGGATTTTCACTTCGATATGACCCGACGGGAATCTTGGCAGGCGATCGAGTTATGCACCGGGGGATTCGATTGGGTGATCGGTCATCCTCCCTTCTGGGGTGATTCCTCTGACGGCAAAAAAATCGGTAAGCCAATCGTACATCGTTTTTTAGAAATCGGCTACCAATTTGCTAAAAAAGGAGTGGTTTTTTTACTGAAAAAATCATTTACCGAACCCGTCGGTTATCGGCGATCTTGGCTCCAGGCTTATCGTCAGGAACAGTTCCTCGAACTGCGCTTGGAACCGATTAGTTTTAATTGCACCTGCCGACCCGATGGCGTCGCTTGCGATTGGTATGGCTGGAAACACGGCCATACAGGCGGTTTAGTGCCGGAATACGTCTGGATGCTCGGGTGAATGCCGATTCTGGGGAACTTATTCCCGCCCGGATCCGTCTACTGTCGATCGCCCGCATCCGAGGTTTACCGGGCGAACTGTCGTCAACTTACCGATTTGCGATCGTGCTACCTTTCCTTTATATAAGATTTGTCTATAACTTCCGTCTCATTCTGCGCCTGTGTCAAGCCCTCGAAAGCGGTTGGCTTGCCCTCCAAGTGAAAAGATAGGCTCCGGAGACCCCCGAGACTGCACCTCCCCCGAAATCGCCCGCCATCGGACGGTTTCTCGATTGTCGTGGCGCCCGTCGGGCAAAAAAGTAAGGCCGTCGAGATCGCTCAAACGCCATTTGAGGGTTATCTTTAAAGGGAATATTTTCTGAATGCTTGTTGCTTGCGGCCATGACAGAATCCAAACTCCCGACTTCCATCTCGATGTTGGCCAAGGATACCTTAATTAAATTACCGACCCACAAGTTCTACCGACAAACCTTTATGTTTGACGAAATGTTATCGATCGCCCTGTGGTCGGTGACTCGTATTTCTTACGACGTTAAATGTTTGGTCGATGGAACCCGAGGTCGCGCCATTGCGCCGAATGGGGGATGGGAAATGGGAACCGTGCGTCTGTTAGCCCTGTTGAATCTCAAAGTTAGAGCTGAAGAAACCCACTTACAGCTCGATTGTCTCACTCGCGATAGCCCCCGGGCGATTTTGCCCAATACGGCGGTCATTCAATGCGATAATAACCAAGTCTGTCGCGAACCCCGACAAGTCGGCGAACTGGTCAAGGAACTCAAGGAAGAGTTGCAAACTGCTTGTGCGGAAATGACCGATTTTTTAGTGCCGACTCGCTTGGGATTTCCGACGATCGAATTTTTGGAACCCGGACAACAGTGGCGTTATGCCGAGTTACGAGTCGATTTAGAAATGAGTTTTGTTTCCGATTACGGCCAAAGCGATAACGGACAACCGAACAGCGATCGCCACCTGGCCCAACCCCTTTCTCCCCTGGGAGACCGACCCTCATCGGGATTTTAACCGGGTTGCGCGATCGCCTGCCAATTGTATATAAAATTTTAACAAATCCTCGAATCGAGCTGTGCGATCGCTTTGGTGTGGAGACATGCGATCGCGGTCGTTCCCCTTTCCGCTTAAATCTCCAACTCAGACATTGAGCGATTCTTGTCGTTGTAACGGCATATCGAGATGACGGGGAGCTTCCCGTTGAATTTGGCCGTTGTTGACAGCATCGCAAAGCCGTTGAAGGGCGTCCAAATCCTTAGCGCGATAGCCCTTCATCGCGAGAACTTGGCGAATCAACCCCTCGGATTCCACACTCAAACAGCGATTTTGAAATGCAGATTTGACCAGAGCCTCGATCATAATAACGCAAATCTCCCTGAGTTATAGAGCGCCTTATTAATACTATGAGCCATCTTTATTCGCAAGAGGTCGATCGAGATCCGAGCAATTGGCGATCGTAATCACATTTCTAGGTGTTCGAGATCGCTGACAGCCTTTTTACGATTGCCGCGATCGCCAACGGTAGCGCTTCCAACGCGCCGCAGGACGTTCCACCAAATAGAAAGTCACGATCGCCACGACCGTAGAAAGTAAGAAGGTAGCGATCAGTTTTCTAGTAAAAGATTCGAGGGGAAGATCGGCAGTAAAAATCGGCGCAATTTGACCTAAAATCGGCCAATGCCACACGTAAATCCCGTAAGATAAATGACCGAACACCTCAATAATGCGTAACGGATTATTGAGGCAAGTTTGCACGCTTAATTGAGAAGACTTTGGCAGACGATCGCCTGCTTTTGTAGGAGGATCGAACTCGACGATCGCGATAAAAATAGCAGTAGCGATCGCCGTCATTAGAGGAAATAGAAAAAAGGCGATCGCCGTTTGAATTCCCCCCGGGTGACCGGGTAAATTTCGCAATTCTCCATAGTAAATGTGAAAACTCGTCCACAAATACAACAGCGCGATCGGGGCGATCGCGATCGGAGACTGCCACGACTTCCAAAAATTGCGTTTAAGCGTCCACGACTCCCAACCGAGGCGCACGCGATCGCAGCGCAGAAGTGGATTCACTAAAAATCCCAACAGAAAAACATCTAAATTTGCAATTAAAGGCGTATACCAATAGGCAATCAGATTCATTTTTAAAGGCGTTATCCAAATCACCCAGCGATAAATCGAGACGAAAACCACAACGGCGATCGCCGCGATCGTAATCTCGTGCAGTCGCCGTAATCGTGGCTGGAGTAACGCAAAAATAAACGGTACGACTAGATAAAATTGAACCTCCGTGGAAAGCGTCCATAACGGCGCATTAAACAGTAACGGTAAAGAGTGATTGTAAGTAAACGTTAAAAGGCGCAATAAATATCCCCAATTTTCGATCGCCAAACTTTGGGAATAGACAAAAATCGCCAAAAAAAAGATAGCAAAATAATAAAGTGGTGCAATTCTTAACAGTCGATTGCGATAAAACTCCAGAATTGAACGATAATTCAGCAAATAGCGACCCGTATAAAAAGCTTTGCCCATCAAATAACCGGACAAGACAAAGAACATCCGAACCGCAATCCCGCCCCCTGCAAAAAATAGCCAACTGAAATCGTAACCCAACACCCAGAAAAACTCTCGCGGCGGCTGACAGTGGGCCACCAGTACCATCAAACAGCCGATCGCCCGCAGGGATAAAAGTGCATCTAAACCATGAGAACCCGTATGTTGAGAAGCACCCGCCGAATCTTTCAAAGCCATTCGCTACAATTGAAGGACAAAGGCTTAATATATCATAAGGGTTCCATTAAAATTGGCAGCAATGCAAGCAGAATATCACCAGCGCAGACAAAGATTGATGGAAAAAATCGGTTCCGGAACCGCCATTTTCCGCAGCGCCCCCCTCGCCGTCATGCACAACGATGTCGAGTATGCTTTTCGTCAAGACAGTGATTTTTTCTACTTGACTGGATTTAACGAACCGGAGGCGATCGCCGTTTTTGCGCCCCATCACGAACAACACCAGTTTATTTTATTCGTTCGACCAAAAGAACCGGATAAAGAAGTCTGGACAGGGATTCGTGCGGGGGTGGAATTGGCGAAAGAGAAATATGGCGCCGATGAAGCCTATTCCATTGATGAACTAGATGAAAAGTTGCCCCAATATTTGCAAAATGCCGATCGCATTTACTATCGATTTGGACGCGATCGTGACTTCGATTTAAAAATTCTGCAATATTGGCAACATTTGATGCGATTTTACCCCCGACGGGGTACCGGACCGATCGCCATTCAAGATGCGGGAACCGTCGTCCATCCCATGCGTTTAGTCAAAAGTCCCGCCGAAGTAGACCAGATGCGAAAAGCGGCAGAAATTTCGGTAAAAGCGCACAACGTCGCCCGAGAAATGGCTCAACCCGGACGCTACGAATACGAAATTCAAGCCGAAATCGAGCATATTTTTCGCCTCAATGGCGCGAATGGGTTTGCCTATCCTTCGATTGTCGCTTCCGGTCCGAATAGCTGCATTCTACACTACATTGAAAATAGCCGCCAACTCGAAGACGGCGATGTCTTGTTGATCGATGCCGGATGTTCTTACGGCTATTATAATGCCGATATTACCCGGACTTTCCCGGTAAACGGTACATTTAGTGACGAACAAAAGGCGATCTACGACATCGTTTTAGAGGCACAAAAACAGGCGATCGCCGCCGTACAACCCGGCAATTCTTATAACGAACATCACGATCGCGCCGTCCGGGTAATCGTCGAAGGGTTGCTCGATCTCGGCTTATTGATTGGCGAGATCGACGAACTGATTAAAGAACAGAAATATAAACCCTTTTACATGCACCGGACGGGTCACTGGTTGGGGCTTGACGTTCACGATGTCGGCGTTTACCAATATGGCGAAGATCCCCATATTTTAGAAGCTGGAAATGTGTTGACCGTCGAACCGGGAATTTATATCGGCCCGGACATTAAACCCGCCGAAGGACAACCGGAAATCCCCGATCGCTGGCGCGGAATTGGGGTGCGAATTGAAGACGATGTTTTAGTCACCGAAAACGGTCACGAAATTCTCACCACAGGCGTCCCGAAATAACCTAAGTAGGGTGGGCATTGCCCACCTTACTACCTTATTTACCACCTTACTTAAGGTTTAAAATCCATTCCAAACGGTCTTGAGAAGCTTGTAACGCCTTTCTCGGATTTTTTCCCAATAACGTCGCTTCGATCGCCCGTCCCAGACTTTCAGAGATCCTCGGATATCCAGTTACCAAAGGACGCGATCGCGCCCACTGCATTTGTTCTAAAAAGACTTGTAAAACCGGATTTTCAGCAACAAATTGACGATAAGTTTCGCTGTTTTGAGCTTTTAGATTAATCGGTAAATATCCCGTATCTAACGCCCACTGAATTTGAAACTCTTCACCCATTATATAGTCTAAAAATTCTAAAGCGGCTCGTTCAGTAACTGTATTTCCAGTCTTCATCAAAAATAAATTTTCGCCCCCTAAAACTGTCCCGTGTCGTTTCCCTTCCGGAATCGGGAACACATCAAAATCGACCCCAGTTTCTTGTAAATACCCTAACGTCCACGGTCCGGTTAATTGCATCGCTACTTTTCCCGACAGTAACGGATCGTTCTCATAACCGCGTTCCGGTTGGGAATTCATGGCTATTCTTTCTTTTAATAAATTTTGCCATAATTCGAGGGCGGCGATCGCCCCATCATTAACTAAATTTGGTTCGCCTTTCTCGACTAAATCGCCCCCTCCACTGTAGAGAAAAGGTAACCAAGTAAACACCGTCCATTCCCCTTTTCCTAAAGGGAGTAACATCCCATATTTATCCGGTTCTCCATCCCCATTTTCATCCCGGGTTAATTGACGACAAACTTCGCGCAAATCGTCCCACGTTTGAGGAATTTCTGTAATTCCCGCCGCTTCAAACAAACTGGGACGGTAAAAAATGCCTACATTATTGGTCGCCATGGGAATCGACCATAAATGACCGTCGAGTTCCATGGTCTCGAACATGACGGGATTAATGTCTGCTTTGTGGGGATTTGTTTCCAGCCAGGTTTCTAAGGGATGAATGGCACCTAATTCTACTAATTGTCCCGTTAACATGGGCGAAAACCATAATAAATCGGGAACGGTATTGCCAACAATGGCTGTTAATAGTTTTGGCAGTTGTTGGTCGGCTTGACCGACATAAAGGGCTTCAACTTCGATGTTGGGATGAGCTTGGTTAAAGCGATCGACTAATGTTTGAAAAACTTCTCGGTTGGGTGGCGGATTGATCCCATGCCATACGGTTAAATGAATATAATTTTGAGTAATTTTAGATGAATTTTGGCAGCCGTTTAGTAAAAGAAGGGTACACAGGAGGACGATCGTTATGCCAAAAGATGTTTTTTTAAGCTTAGTAAGTAATTCTGAAATATGGTAGTTCAGGTGGGGAATGTCCACCCTACTTTTTGTGCTTTTTTTGCTCTTTCGTCGGTCGGTGAATGCGATCGCCATTAGTTTTACAGGGATAATTTGGCCAATCCTAGATAGCGAATTCCGTCGGGACCGATCTCAAAACGACAGGGTAAAATTTCCAAACCTTGCGCCATGGTTTCGCGCAGGAGTTTTCCGTATTTCGGATCGGCAGCATCTCCCGGGCCGAAGGTGTCGCAATCGGAACGATTGATAAAAAATAAATTGACCGATCGCGCGCCCAAATCGGCAATGGTATCGACTAATTCTTGTAAATGTTTCTGTCCCCGGGTCGTGACCGTATCGGGAAAGCGGGCAATCTTTCCATCGGCCCAGGTGACATTTTTCACTTCTAAATAAATCGGCGGTTTGTCCGGATTGCCGCTTAACAAAAAATCGACTCGACTTTTGCGATCGCGCCCGTAAACGACCTCGGGTTTAATCTCGGGATAATCGCTTAATTCGGGGATTGCTTTGGCTTCTAAGGCTAATTTAACGATTTTATTGGGCAAACTGGTATTGACTCCGACCCAAGTCGGTTCGTTATCTTCGACGCGGACTAATTCTAAACTGTAAGCTAATTTGCGTTTGGGATTATCGCTGCGCGATACCATGACTTGATAACCCGGTTCGGCTAACCCCAACATTTTGCCGGGATTGGCACAATGGGCGGTAATGGTTTCTCCAGTTTCTAATTCGATATCGGCTAAAAAGCGTTTGTAACGTTTGAGCAGAATTCCAGAGGTTAAATTGGGGTATTGATAGATGAGACGATCGCGCATTTGGATAGAAATTGATAGAAAAATTATTATAAAACAGATTCAGGGGTGAATGAAATAGCAAGGGCGATCGCGGTCGTTGAAAACTAGATAAATGAGCGAACCGAGGCGATCGCCCCGGCTAAAACGGCCTTCTCCGGGGAAAATTCACCGGATTCAAATCGAAAAGTATTCGGATTTTGCCAATTCGGGGTTAAATAAAGTGATGCCCTGTACCTCTTAACTCTTCGTGTCCGAACAGAAGAAAGCCAAACGGTCTCTCGCTGGCATTGCCGGGATTGTGGCAGTTGCCACCTTAATTAGTAAAGTTTTTGGATTAGTTCGCCAACAGGCGATCGCGGCGGCGTTCGGCGTCGGTCCGGCGTTCGACGCTTACAACTACGCTTACGTGATTCCGGGCTTTTTGCTGATTTTACTCGGCGGAATTAACGGCCCGTTTCACAGCGCGATCGTCAGCGTCCTCTCCAAGCGCAAACAAGAGGAAGCGGCCCCCCTCGTCGAAACCATCACCACCTTAGTCGGCGGGTTGCTGCTGTTGGTCACGATCCTGCTAGTAATTTTTGCGGACCCTCTCGTGGGATTGGTCGCCCCCGGACTCAACGTAACGGCGGCCCAGGCGGCGGCCCAAGGGATGACCGGGGACGAGTTTCAAACCTTGCAACTGACCCACGAAATTGCCGTGCGCCAATTCCGGATTATGGCGCCGATGGCGGTGTTGGCGGGGTTAATCGGGATCGGTTTTGGAACCTTGAATGCGGCGGACCAATATTGGTTGCCGTCGATCAGTCCCTTATTTTCTAGTGTGGCGCTGATTGGCGGGTTGGGGGCCCTGGCGGTCTATCTCGGTAGCGATATTACCTTGCCGAAATATGCCTTACTCGGCGGGATGGTTCTCGCTTGGGGGACGTTGGCGGGGGCGATTTTGCAATGGTTGGTGCAAGTGGTGGCCCAATGGCGGGCGGGATTGGGACGGTTGCGATTGCGCTTCGAGTTCAACCGTCCGGGAGTTGGCGACGTCATGAAGGTGATGGGTCCGGCGACCCTGTCTTCGGGAATGTTGCAAATTAACGTCTATACCGATTTGTTTTTCGCGTCTTATATTCCCCAAGCGGCGGCGGCGTTGGGATATGCGGGATTGCTGGTGCAAACGCCGTTAGGGATTATCTCGAATATGCTGTTAGTGCCGTTGTTGCCCGTGTTTTCGCGGTTGGCGGACCCGCAGAATTGGCCGGAGTTGAAAGGTCGCATCCGTCAGGGGTTGATTTTGACGGCATTGACGATGTTGCCGTTGGGGGCGCTGACGATTACTCTGGCAGTGGCGATCGTGCGGGTAGTGTACGAACGCGGGGCTTTCGATCCGGCGGCGTCGGAGTTTGTAGCGCCGATGCTGGTGGCTTACGGGATCGGGATGTTTGTTTATTTGGGCCGGGACGTGTTGGTGCGGGTCTTTTACGCCCTCGGCGATGGCGAAACCCCGTTTCGGGTGAGTATTGTCAATATTTTTCTCAATGCCTTGTTTGATTTTTTGATGGTCAACCAGTTCGGCGCGCCGGGTTTGGTGTTGGCGACGGTGGCGGTCAATATTATTTCGATGGTGGCGTTGTTGGTGTTGCTCGATCGCAAAATCAATGGGTTGCCGTTGTGGGAATGGACCGGGCCGATCGTACTACTGACGGGGGCTAGCGCGATCGCCGGATTCGTGAGTTTCGGGGTTCTGCGGGTTTGCGAACATTATCTGGGCACTCGGGGATTGTTGGTGCAATTGGTCGATCTGACGGTTTCGGGAACGGTCGGACTCGGCGTTTTTGCGTTATTGGCAATGCAGTTAAAACTACCGGAGATCGATATTTTTGTCGATCGCCTGCGCCAGCGTTTCTTGAGGAGGTCTTAGAAACGGGTTACATGTAGGGGTTTGGTCGCCAAACCCTAGAGCAGTAGGGGTTTGGCAACCAAACCCCTACGTATTCGATCGACCGTCTCTGAGGAGTTTAGAGTTTAGATCGAGGGCGGATTCGATACCCACCCTCGGGGATTTCCCCTCAATCTGCGGTCATGATGTCATCTTTTGGGGAAACCAATTTCAGCAATTTTTGCTTGATTTGGATATCGAAGACTTCCCATTTCATCTTGGCGTATTCTTTGCTTTCATTCGTTCCCGAGAGAAACCCCATCGGGATCTCGAAACCGCCTGCTTGCGATCGCCCGCCGCCGAAAAAGCGCCCGTGACTGTCTTGTCCGAAAGCTTCTTTGAGAAATTCGTCCGGGTCTAAGGTTAACTTATTGGTTCTCAACGACCCGGTGACCAATTCGATATCTTCGTCTTCGTCGTGAACGATCCCGTAGACCACGGCGGTATGTACGTTTTCTTCGGTGACCAGAAAGTCCGCCGCTTGCGGGATGGCGTCGCGATCGTCGTAACGCAAGTATCCCACTCCGGCAATACAAAAACTATTTTGGACGATCCGATTTTTCAGCGATCGCTCGATCACATCCATCACTCGTTTGGAACGGGAAGCTTGCAACACTGAGGTAATCAGTTGGGGGTCGTAATAGCGACTGAGAAACGCGGCGGCTAAAAAATCTTCTTCTTGCGCCTGTCGCAACTGGGCCGTATCGGCGCGCAACCCGTGCATCAGGGCCGTGGCGCACTTGACGTGATCGGTGTTGTTCGTATCCAGGGTGAGTAAATTGGCTTGCAGGTACTGGCTCAAAATCGTGGCCGTGGCGCGGATGTGGGGTCGAATATCGGCAAATTCGGCGTTTAACTCTTCTTGTAAGCTGTGGTGGTCGATAATGACCACGATCGGCATATCACTGGCTTTGACCAAGGCGGTCAGTTGGCTGGTCGTTCCTTGGTTGTCAATGAGAACGCAGCCGTGATATTCCGATAAATCTTTAGTTTTGGCGATGTCTACGGGCCAGCGTTGCACGGGTAACCCGGCTAATTTGACCAGGGCGATGTTTTCTTGATGACTCAAGGCCCCGGCGTAGATAATCTCGCATTCGATGTCATATTGGGCGGCAATCAGTTTGTACGCCCAAGCGCAGGACATGGCATCGGGGTCGGGAAAATCTTGCAAGATGACCAATTGGCGATCGCCCCGATGGCGTTCCAAGACCTGCTGTAATTGTTTTGCTTTTTCGGAGATCTCTGGAGAGAGCCAAAGCTGGGCAACCTGAGCGGGTGGGGTCGCCGTTTCTTCATCGATAGGCACCGGACTTTGACGATCGTTAGATTCTCCCACGGATTTATTCACCATGACATCGAGGCTTCAAGTGGACAGGGGTGTGGGGAGCGAACCATTGTTGCACGAGACTGAAGATGATAGCGACCCGGGACGATCGCGCCCAACTGACGAACTCTTGAGGCGATCGCCCGACAACTAACAGCCACAACGAACCACAATATCCCTATTTTAGGGGGAAACTTTTCCACATCGACAAAATAGGCGCGATCGCCCCTGGGGTTGGAAACCCTGAAGGTTCCTCTGCCAGCGTTGACCTCGAAGGGGGGCGATCGCGCGATCGATGGGTCGAGAACAGGTCAAGAAATTTTAACTTGGAAACCGTCAACCTGGAAAAAACCCCCTGAAGTTGACTTCACTCCAGGGGGTTCAGGCGCCAATGACATATTTTTGCCATTCTTGGTGCATTCCAGTTTTGAGATGTTTGGTTATCTCGAAGTACAAACTGCTGTATGGTTTGCGCGGGTTCTTTAACAAGGGCATTTTACTTTCGTCCGGGGTGCGATTGCCTTTTTTGACGTTGCAACGAACGCAAGCGGTGACCAGGTTTTCCCAGGTGTCTCCACCGCCGCGCGATCGCGGGATGACGTGATCGAGGGTTAATTCGTCGCCGAGATAGCCGCAATACTGACAACAGTGACTGTCTCGATGCAGGATATTCCGGCGGGTAAGCGGAATTTCTTTATAAGGCACTCGCACGTAATGCCGAAGTCGGATCACGGTCGGGAGGGGAAAGTCGGAATAAATCAACTTACCGTTATGCTCGACTTCCACTGCTTTGCCTTTGAGTAATAAGACGATCGCCCGCCTCCAGCTCGTGATATTGAGCGGTTCGTAGGAGGCGTTCAGGACTAGAACCTTGGCCATTGATGTTATCTAAAAGCAGAAGAATATTTTCACTGAATGGTAACACAGCTTTTCTATCTGGGGCGCGGGCTTGGCTCAAAACTTTACCCCGACGATTTTACCGGGTTTGACCCTTGGCGAAGAGTCGCTTTTTTCCCCAATAACAAGTAAGTCATCATTTCACCTTTCCCTTTGACTTCAATCCTCCCACGGGGACGAAACTCGAAGCGATCGCGCAATTTTTCATAAGTCACTTCACTCACGTGAATATGACCGCTTTTTCCGTGGGATTCCATGCGACTCGCGGTGTTGACTGTATCGCCCCATAAATCGTAACTGAATTTTTTGACGCCAATGACTCCCGCCACGACCGGACCGCTATGAATTCCGATTCGCATCGCCAGGGAATAGGCTTTTTCTGTAGCAATGCGATCGAGTTCGGCTTGCATTTCTAGGGCCATCTGGGCGATCGCTCCCGCACAATCGGGATTCGGCATCGGCAACCCACTGACGACCATATACGCATCGCCAATGGTTTTAATTTTCTCTAATTGATAGCGTTCGGTGAGGCGATCGAATGCGGAAAAGATTTCGTTGAGTAATTCGACTAATTCTCCCGGAGACATTTGGCTCGCCAAGGGCGTAAATCCGACAATATCGGCAAATAAAACGGTGATATCGTTAAAACTTTCGGCGATCGGCGAAACTCCTTTTTGCAATTGTTCGGCGATCGGCGCCGGGAGAATATTTAATAAGAGCTTTTCGGAGCGATCGCGCGATGATTTAACTTCGTCAAACAAGAGGTTTAATTGTCTTTTCTGATCTTTCAGTTCGGCGACATTTTCGGCGATTTGTCGGGTCATGCAATTAAACGCTTCCATTGCTTCTCCGAGTTCGTCCCGACGGGCGATTTCGATCAGGTGGCGATCGAGGTCTTTTTCATTTTCAACTTGAGTATTGGCGACGGCTAATAAAGATCGGTGCAGTTTTAAAATCGGTAAAATAACAGTTTTTCCTAATGCGAGCATCGTCGCTAACGTCACGAAAATACAAATGAAAATCACCAGCAACACGATCCGACCGATAAAGGCTTTGACCTCCCAGCGCACGTGAGAAGCATCGAGGCGCGCGACAATCAAATATTCCCGGTTATTTTGTAATACAGTTTTCATGACATCGTAACGATCGCCGTCGGGCGATCGCCGGGCGATCGTGCCATTTTTAAAATCTTCAAAGGTTAAGGCGGGCGCTTCGTCAAAGATCGTAATCCGTTCCCCATTATCTCGATAAACCGCTACCCCTTTCAAGCGAGAATCGGGCATCAATTGTTTGGCAACGCGATCGATTTTTTCCGCCGTAATCGTTTCGCCACACAAGCGTAGTAAGGGGGCGATCGTGGTCAGTCCGACATCTTCCAAGCGATCTAAAATTTCTTGTTGGCGGCGATAAGCCGAAGGTAATAAAATGATAGCTTCGACGATGACAATACTGATAAAAACCCACAGGGCAATTCGTCGAGAAAGGCGGGCTTTGAGCAAGGTTGCAAGCTGGAGCGATCGCGATCGGTCGATCGATAACGAGCCTAACCAATTCATAAGTTGAAACCTGGAAGACGGCGAACGGAGTTGAAAAGGGATCGAAATCAAAGGGTTTTCAGTCGATCTCCCAAAACTTATTAAACTTAAAACAAGCAAGTTACAGAATAATCTTTTGGAGAAGAACTTTTTAAATCGGCGATCGCCATGATAGAAATCGCCATTTCTAATTCTAGCTTTCAAAATTGAAGGCTTCCCGAGCATGGCTTGAATCGGCGAAAATTGAGACGTCCCGATAGAGGGAGGCTACGCCCGCTCGATGCGCCCCAATGGCGAGGAGAGAATCCCAATAGCTCATTCTTCCCCCGGTCTATCCGGAATCCGCTCAATGCAGATAGTGTTTAATGGTGTGAACTGATTGAGGAGTGAGTGCAAATGCTCAGTTGGGAGGAGACGCCGAGTATTTCATCGATGCGCTGGGAACGGGCGTGGGTAGAAGTGAATTTATCGGCGATCGCCCACAATGTTCGGCAAATCCGCACCTTATTACCCCCGCACACCGAACTGATGGCGGTGATTAAAGCAGACGCTTACGGTCACGGCGCGGTTTCCGTAGCGCGAACGGTATTGAAAGCGGGGGCCAGTCGTCTCGGGGTCGCCACGATCCCCGAAGGGATCGAACTGCGCGAAGCCGGGATTCGAGCGCCAATTTTGGTCTTGGGGGCGACCTACACCCCGGAACAACTGCAGGCGATGAGTCGCTGGCAGTTAGAACCCACCTTATGTTCGCCGAAACAGGCTTTAGTCTTTGCCGAAAGTTGCCGCGATCGCCCGATTCCGGTGCATTTAAAACTCGATACCGGAATGTCCCGTCTCGGCGTCCCCTGGCAGGAAGCCGCCCAATTTGTCGAGTTAGTGCGCGGCTTGCCTCACTTGAAAATTGCCAGTATTTACTCTCACTTCGCCACGGCAGACCGTCCCGATCGCGGGGTGATGGACTTGCAACACGGGCGTTTCCGAAAGGCGATCGCCCAAATTCGCGAACTCGGTCTCGAATTGCCGCCCCTGCATTTAGCCAACTCTGCCGCCACGTTGAGCGATCGCGCCACTCACTACG
This sequence comes from Oxynema mangrovii CENA135, assembly GCF_016632315.1. Lineage (NCBI taxonomy): Bacteria > Bacillati > Cyanobacteriota > Cyanophyceae > Oscillatoriales > Oscillatoriaceae > Oxynema > Oxynema mangrovii. The sequence goes on from NZ_JAEOXH010000001.1 coordinate 2,091,766, forward strand.
ACCTGGTGCGCGTCGGTCTGGCGATTTACGGTTTGTATCCCGCCCCCCATTTAAACGGCGCGATCGCCCTCCAAACCGCCTTACAAGTCAAAGCGCGCGTCACTCAAGTGAAAACCGTAGCCGCCGGAACTGGAGTCAGCTACGGTCATCGTTTCGTCACCGACCGCGAAACCCGCCTCGCCGTCGTCGGGATCGGCTACGCCGACGGGGTACCGCGCCCACTCTCCGACCGGATGCAGGTTTTAATTCGCGGTTGTCGGGTGCCGCAAGTCGGCGCGATTACGATGGATCAAATCATGCTCGACGTCACCGACATCCCCCAAGTCGAGGTCGGCGACGTGGTGACCCTCCTCGGACGCGACGGCGACGAGACGATCTCCGCCGACGACTGGGCCGCAACCCTCGGGACGATTTCCTGGGAAATTCTGTGCGGTTTCAAGCACCGTTTGCCTCGGGTGGCGATCGCCGAAGAACGGCGCACTCACGAATCGAAGCTGCGATCGTAACCAATTTTCGGGCAGAATCGCCAAAAAAATAACCCGCACGGGCGGGTTAATGCGATCGCTGAAATGCTCGAAGGGTTACAAGGCTTTAGGCGCTCGCTTTCAGGGGCACCGGGGCGGTTTTCTCCGCCAGGACGCGGCTGTAAAGGTCGCTCAACTGGCTCGCTACCCCGTCCCAGCTAAATTTCGCTTCTACCCGGGCGCGGGCCGCTTGACCGAGGCGATCGCGCCATTCTCGATCCCCTAAAATGCGATCGATCGCTTCGGCGAAGGCGCCGTCATCTTTCGGCGGACACAGCAGTCCGGTTTCTTCGGACTTGACCGTAAACTGCAAGCCGCCGACGTCGCTGGCAATGACTGGAGTCCCACTCGCCATCGCTTCGATCGCCACTAAGCCAAACGGTTCGTAATGACTGGGAACGACGGAAACATCGGCAGCCGCATAGTAGACCGGAAGCAGTTCGTCAGAAATTCGTCCGGGGAAGGTCGTTATCTCGCTCAATCCCAATTCGTTGACGATCCCTTCGATGCGATCGCGCTCGATCCCGTCGCTGCGTCCGGGACGCGAACCGCCACCGATAATTAACTGTAAATTACCTTGGGCGCGGATTTGGGTTTGGGCGATCGCCCGCACTAAGGTTTCGATCCCTTTGCGGCGATCGAACCGTCCGATATAAAAGGCAATGTTTCGATCTTGTTCCAACCCCAATTGCCCTCGCGCTTCGGCTTTGGACATCGCCCGGAAGCGGCGAATATCCGTACCGCAGGGAATGATTTCAATGGTTCCTCGTTCGGAAACCAGCGATCGCATGTGTTCGCGTTCTTGCGGACTGGTCGCTACAATACATTCCGCCGTTTCCAAACAGGTTTTTTCTACATTTAAGCGCGTCGTGGCGATCGCCGGAATCGCTTCGACGGCTTGATATTTGACCGCGCCTAAAGAATGGTACGTATGCAGTTGTACTAAGGGTTGGTATTTTTTTAATTCCATCCCCACCCAGGCAGACAGCCAGTAATTGGTATGGATTACGGGGTAATGAATGCCTTCGCGTTCTTGAAATTTAAGGAACTCGTTAACAAAGGTCGGTAAATAATCAAAAATGTCATTTCTAGGGATGAACTCTTCCGGTCCGGCGACTAAACGAATCGTGCGACAATTCGGAGTATGTTCGACGATTTCGCGATCGTCGCGATGGGATTTGCGGGTAAATAGATCGACCGTCCAGCCCCGTTTGGCTAAGGCTTCGCCCACTTGGCGCACGTAAACATTTTGTCCCCCCGCTTCTTCTTTCCCGATCTCCACAGCCGGATCGCCATGAACCGAGATCAAAGCAATGTGTTTGCGATCTTCAGTAGCCATCTTCATTGTTTACCCAAATTCGACAAAAGTTAGGAATGAATTTTGTTTTTTAAATTCACATCCAACTCGATCGCCACCCGCGCGCACGGTTCGACTCTACTGTTTGTTAAAGCTTCAATAGAGCGCGTCGCTACGGAATGACTCCTTACCTTATTGAACTGGCATGAAAACTCAATTAATTCGAGGATCGGACGGGCGATCCCAGCGCCGTTTCTGTTAACTTCTAACCTCCTGCCTCAATCAGAAGTTTGGCTTGCCGCTCTCGATTGGATACCACTTCTTTTGTTCCTCCCTCCGGGTAATCCATTGGCGATGTTTTGCTGGTGAATGGTCTTACCGATCTCCCGTCCCGGTGTAAGCGGTTACCGTTTTTGAGGAATTGAGTATGATTTTAGTTTGGAGTAGGCTAATTTTAGCATATTTTAAGATTTCAGGGTCAAATCGGGACTGATGCCTTGAAATGCGGTCAAAAAAGGGAGTGAAAACGGGGGCGATCGCCCGGGTCAAACCCGCATCTTTTCCGATGGTTGGTGCGCTCACGGGGCGATCGCGGCGCGAGGGGAGGGGGTCGATCGCCCTCAATGTCTTATCAGGAGCGGCGATCGCCCCGTTTCCACCCGACTCGCGATCGCCGCGATCGAAAAATCTCCTCAATTCCCTGGGGGAGACATTCCCATGCTCGAAAAGATATGTTATGATGCTTACCTAGCAACCTGGAGAGGTGGCTGAGTGGTTGAAAGCGACAGATTGCTAATCTGTTTTACGGTAGGTAACTCCGTAACGAGGGTTCGAATCCCTCCCTCTCCGTTCCGATAAGAGAGCAAAAATCAATTTCCAACAAAAGGCAACAGCCAAAGTCTTTTCCGACCTTGGCTGTTTCGTCGTCGCAATAGTTTGTCAACCCCTTTAGATCTGTCGGTCGGACCGAACTAAAAGGTGTAGCCTCCACCGACTATAATGCCGAGTTCGAGTTCTTCGACATAGCCGAGATTGACGCCGACGGTCGCCGTAAAGTTGGACGTTAATGCCGTATCTAAACCGACGGTTCCGAAAGCGCCGAGAAAGTTATCGGAATTGGGAGAAAGGGCCAGTCCTCCGCCTAAATATGGGGCGATCGTGGCGCGGGCGAGCTCTTCCGTATCTTGTAAAGGAAAATCGACGGTGACGGGTAGTAAAAACATCAAGTCATCACCAAACAAGATCGCCGGACGGGCGGAAACCTGTTCGAGGAGCCCGATTTTACTGATGACGGCAAAATTACCGTTCCCCAAAGGGCTGCCCCCCTCTTCGTTAAAGCCGATATTGACGCCAATTCCGAGATAACTCGGACCGGAACGAGTGGGGCGACCGGGTTCGATCTCTCTATTTTGGGCAACATTTGGGGCGACATCTTGGGCGACGGGGGAACTTTCCGGGGTCGTGAGGGGAGACCAGGGGCGCTCGACCTGGCGCGATCGCGTGCCGGACAAGGAAGCAGAAAGCGGCTCTAACCCTCGTTCGGAAAGGGTTTCCGGTTGCGATAACACCGGGGACGAACCGAAGCCACTCCAGAGGGCGATCGCGGCGATCGCATAAAAACAACGCTGGATCCACATGAATATTAGCCTTCCTCCTACGCCATGTTTTTGATAAGCCTCGATCGCCATTGTGGCACTTTACACTTCCCCGAGGGCTTCGACGACTTGCTGCGAAATAAACGGCAAAACTGCTTCACTGCGACTTTGGGCCTTACCTTCGGTGAAAACGACCAATAAATAAGGCTGTTTGCCGTCAATTTCGATATAAGCCGCATCGTGACGGACTTGACTGGTCAATCCCGCTTTCGACCACAAGCGCGCCTGTTGGGGCAATCCGCCGCCGAGAAACCCGGTAACCTGATTTTCCGGATCGGCTTCCAACGCTTTTGCGTCGAGCGATCGCCGCATCAAGCCCATCATCCCTTGAGACCCTTCCGACGAAACCGCGACCCCGCCGACGATCGCGTGTAGCAGCCGCGCCGTGGCGTTGGTGGTCAGCATGTTGCGATTTTCCATTAATTCCCCTAAGAAAGCCCGCTCGCGCCCGTAAGCCCCATCACACCAGGTTTTTTGATTGACGTTGATGCTTTCAAACTCGGGCCAGCCGAAATTCTGTAAGTAACGGTTGACCAGGTTGCGCTGCTGTTTCCACGTTTCAAACGGTCCGGCGGGTAACTCCGGTCCGCTTGTCGTTCCGGTGAGCACGTCTACCACCAGGGACGTCGCATCGTTACTCGAATCGACGATCGTATCGCGCAAGGCCCGTTCGAGTTCCGCCGAAGGGGCGATCATCCCTTTTGCCAACCATTCGTAAGTGGCGACGAGATAAAACAGTTTGACCACACTCGCCGGATAAATGCGTTCGACGCCGCGATAGTGAAAGCCTCGGATTTCGTGTTTCCAAAACGCTTCCGGGCTGAGGGCTCCTCCGGTATTGACCGGAACCGGGTTATCGTAAACCAGCCAGGTCATGGCAATTTGGTTGCGCGCCAGATGGGAAAATTGGGTCCAAGTGGCTTCCAAGATGCGATCGCCCAAGCGTTGGAGTTGTTCGTCTTTGCGGAAAAAAGTCATCTTCTCTCGTTGAATAACTAAATATGTTGACCGAGATCGGGACAATGAGGAGCGGCCAGCAGATTGACTGGGTGCGTCGATACTCGTCAGTTGTTGTCTCGTCGCGGGTCAATCGCAAACCTTGAAAGGAAAGGATCTATGGTTTCTTCTCGCCCACTCCACAAGAGTCCAGCCATGCAACCGAGGGAAAAGGTCGAGTACCAATGCCGTGCCAATCTGAATCTCTATGATTCCCCGAAATGCGACACCCTCGCAACTCAAGCGGCTGCGGGACGCCATTTACGGATCGTTCCACTCGATCCCCAGCGTCGGGAACGGGCGGGGATCGAGGCGATTCCGGTGCGCCTGTGCGAGGATGACTATCCCGGCTGGTTGAAGCCGGAAGACGGCCAATATTTGGAAAAAGTGGCGACGCCTTATCGGGCGATCGCGCGATCGCGCGAGGAGATCGAACGGCATCTCGCGGCGATCCTTGCTTTTACCGAAGGGGCCAAAGCAACCCCCAATTATTATCTTTGGGGAGGTACCCTCGCCCCGAATTACGATTGTTCCGGGTTGATGCAAGCGGCGTTTATGAATGGGGGTCAGATTTGGCTGCCCCGAGATGCCTACCAGCAGGAAGCGTTTACGGAGGCGATCGCCCTCAAAGACTTGCAGCCCGGGGATTTGGTGTTTTTCGGCGAGCGCGACAAAGCGACTCACGTGGGTCTGTACCTCGGCGACGGTCGCTATATCCACAGTTCGGGAAAGGAAGGCGGACGCAACGGGATCGGGATTGACGTGCTTTCGGCGAAGGGCGATCGGGTCAGTCGCTTTTATTTCGCCCAATTACGGGGCGCGGGTCGGGTGATGGCGAGTTATTTACCGAAAAAATCCGGCGATCGCCCGGCGCGGACTCAAAATCCCTCCCCCGGAACTCCATAAGCGCTCGATCGCAGGCGATCGTCCGAGGGGGTGGCCCGGTCTTCGCGAGGGGTCACCAGAAACAGTTGCAGGTTGCCCAAATCTCGATATTCGCGGACGGTAAATTGACGCTCGACGGCGGTTTTTAGGGGTTCGCGATTGTCTCGAATGATATTGGCGGCAATCCAGAGACGGGAGGAAATCGGCGGGAGGCGATCGAGCCACGTAGCGATCGCGGCGGCGTCGAGATCTTCAATTAATGCCTCCCGTTCGACGATCCCGGCAGAACCTTGGTAGTAGTGGTCCAGGGGCAACCGGGGCCGGGTATGTTGGATCGCCCAAACGACTACATCCCCGGGTTGTTCTTGGGATTCGATCGTTTCGACGAAGGTGCGGTAGTCGGTGCGATCGTCCACGGTGTAGTAGTGGTGCAAGCCGCCACCGACGGCGATTAGATAGGCAATGGCGATCGCCGCCGCAGGAATCCGCCATTGTCGCCACAACCGCGTCCATCCCGCCGCGAGCAACACGAAGGCAAAGGGCGCGGCGAACAGTAAATAGCGCGTCACCCACAAGGAGAGCGAAATTTGGGAAAAAAGGAAAATTTCGCCGATGGGGATGGCAAACCACGCTAACGGCCAAAATAAGCGCGAATCCCGATGTTTTTGCAGGAGGGCTGCACCCGGCAAGGCGACCAGAACCACGGTAAATAGTTTGTAAAAGTTGGCGGCGATCGCGTCGGACTGTACCGCAAACGGCCACACGGCGTAAAACTTGAACAGGCGCACCAGATCGGCGACTCCGGGAGATCGGCGATTGGCGACGTGATCCGATTGAGCGTATCTGGAATCGGGATCGATCTCTTGCAAGGTCGTCAACAAGGAGGGCACCCACAGGGCGCCGAGGACGACAAAGGCGACGCCAAAGGGGATGTAGGTGCGCGGTCGTTTGCGGTAGGTCCATAAAATGATGGCGGCGTCGGCGACGGTCAGGGTGACGTTGAGGGGAACGGCGAGCATCGCCAACCAGCGCAGTAGGATCCACGCGCCGATCGCCCGGGGTTGGGGTCGTTCTAAGGCATAGGTGAGGGCGAGACTGCCCGCAATGCACAGAAAGGCGCTCAAGATGTACATTCGCACTTCTTGGGCGTGATTGATGACGAGCGGCGACAGGGCGAATAATAAGGCGGCGATCGCCCCTTCCGCTTTGCCCGCGATCCGACAGCCGAGCCAATAGAGTAAAACGACCGCCCCCAAGCCGAATAATACCGACAGGCTTCGCAACCACGCATCGGAGGTTCCGAACTGAACCCAGACGCTCAAAAGTATGTAATAAAGCGGGCGCAGCAGGTTTCTCGGCGGTAAGCCGCGACCGTCGCGCACGTCGCCGAGACTGATGAGTTCGTCAATCCAGAAGCTTTCGTCGTCAATTCGATAAAAGAATAAGACTGCGGCGATCGCTACAATGATGCCGATGGGCAACCATGGAGCGATCGTCTGTTTTTGTCTGAATTTATCCAAAAATACGGGATGATTTGAGTTCATCGATCTCACGGAGGTGTTGCAAGGATCGCCCCATTGGGGTGCGGGTTTTCACGGGGTCACTCGAAGCTGGCGAGGCGGGCGATCGCCCCGGGTTGAAGCGCGCTCGCTTTATCGAGATTTGCGCAAATGATAACCGATTTTTTGGCCGAGATAATAACTGCCCACCAGGGCAGGAGTGAGAATTAAAATTTCGCGCAAAACTCCGAAGAAATTATGCCAACTTAGAATAGCGTCGAGCATTCCTAAAGCCGGATCGAAATAGTCAAAGCGGGCGAAAATGGCGATCGGAAAAGCAAAATAATCGAAGGAGAACGGCCACAAGGCTTGCACTCCCGTGGGAGGGAAGGGATCGGCAACGAGCATGTCGAGCAGAATATGGGAAAGATACAGTCCCCCGGTATAAACTCCCCAGAGTTGACGCGGTTTCAAGGCGCGAGATTTGGCGATCGCCCAGACCGATCCGGCGATCGCGATCCCCACAAAAATACTGTGGGTTGCATCTCGATGAAATTCCGACGGATCGCCGTATAAGATTAATCCCGGGAGAATATCGAGGTCCGGTAAATTGGCGATCGCCACGCAACTCGCCAACCACCAGCGACGTTGTTGGGGTGGGATTCGTTCTCGACCGAGTAAAAATCCGCACAGTCCGGCGAGGGTATGTCCGACAGGAGAAGGCATAGGCGATCGAAAAAATAGAGTTCAACTTAACTTTTGAGGGGTTCGGGGAGCTATAAGTCCCGCGCTGTATACGAAGCATCAGCGTCGGGATCCATGGACTCCCCGAGCTGGTCTCATCCCCACCCTACGGGAAGGGCCAAGCCCTACGATGGGGATGAGACCAGCATTTACAGGCAGCTATAGCCTTTGGTAAACTCCGGCTATGCTGACCATGAACTACACTTACCGAATCGATCCAAATGTCGTACAGCAGGCTGAACTGCGGTCGTGGCTTGAGACGTGCAGAGGCGTATATAACTACGCTTTACGCGAACTCAAAGACTGGATTGCTTCTCGTAAGTGTTCGGTAGACCGATGCTCGCTGGAAAAGGAATACATCATTCCCGCCGATGAGCCATTCCCGTCTTACCATCGTCAGCAGAACAACCTGCCCAAAGCAAAGAAGCAATTCCCGCATCTGGGTAAGGTACATTCTCAGGTGTTGCAGACCACGATTCGCAGACTGCACGATACCTGGGAAGCATTTGTGAAACGGGGACATGGATTCCCGCGTTTCAAAAAGTTCGGTCAATTCAAATCCTTTGTATTTCCCCAGTTCAAGAACAATCCCATCAATGGCTTCACAATCAAGTTGCCCAAGATTGGGGAAGTGCCGATCGACCTGCATCCCCCCTTCGCCCCCCTTTCAAAGGGGGGTTGGGGGGATACAGGTAAGGGTATTGTCGAGGGTGCGAGGAACACAATGGTATGTCGTCGTCACCATTGAATCGGATATATCGGTTCCCGATGCTCCAGTTCACGGTCGGGCAATTGGGATTGACCTGGGATTGGAGCGATTCTTGACCGCTTCCGATGGCTCTTTCCAAGAGCGCCCTAAGTTTTTCAAGTCGATGCAACGCAAGCTGAAATTGCTGCAACGCAGAGCGGCTCGAAAACAGAAGGGTTCTCAAAACTGGGAGAAGGCACAAATCGAAGTGGCTAGAATGCACCATGGGATTGCGAACCGTCGTCAAGACTTCCATCTGAAGACGGCTCATCAGCTTTGTGACCGGGCACAAACCATCTTTGCAGAAGACCTCAACGTCAAAGGCTTGACGCGAGGGATGTTGCGAACAGATTGTGTAGATGCTGCCTTCGGACAATTTCTGTCTCTGACGGAATGGGTGTGCTGGAAACGGGGGGTCTACTTTGCTAAAGTCAACCCCAACGGCACCAGTCAAGTCTGTCCATCCTGCTTTGCTACGGTCAGCAAAGGGTTGGAAGTCAGAGAGCATCATTGTCCTGAGTGTGGATATCGAACGCATCGCGATCGTGCCGCAGCAGAGATGGTTTTGCATCGTGGACAAGAAAACGTAGTAACCCAGGGACTCTGGGGAACGGAAACCGCCTGTCAAGTCGGTCTGTCGGGGGTCGATGACCTAGATAAGTGGCGTGGGGCAGGAACACCCAATCGTGAGGTTGGGAAGCCCGCGCTCTAATCTTTGATTCAGCGTCGGGAGGATGTCACGGATTGTAATAGTTCCAATTAGTTTTACTACGGCGGTAATGGTCTTGAGTCCACAAGGACGGGCGATCGGGATTCGGGTTGGGATCCGGGTTTTGATAGACCCGTAATCGATTGCCATCGAGGACGATAATTTCTTCGCGCCAATCGCCGGAAACGTCCGCCACGTAAAGGCGATCGGCTCGTTCGCGTATTTTCAAGACAAATTTGCCCGAAATCGGCTCGAACAAGGCCACATCTCCCGATCTATGCCGTTCTTTGGCGGCGGCGAGTTCTCGCTGTTCCCCGGTCCAGTGGATCGGAAAGATGACTTCGACCCCACGCAAGGTCCAGCCTCTCGGGGCCACATTGGCCATCTCGTATTCGCCAATGAGTTCGCCGTTCGCATCAAAGATAAACGGTTTTTGATCTTCGTTATAACGACTGCGCGCCCAAATTTCCAAGCCGGGGCGATCGGGATCGAACTCGCCAACGGCAGTATTTTGGGGTTCTTGGTGTTTGTAGTGAGTTTGCCATAAGAGGCGATCGCCGTTGTAGAGAAAAACGCGATTGTCTCCGTCTTCTTCTAAGGCGACCACTTCCAATCCCGGTAGGTCGGGGCGAACGTCGGCGACGGATAACGCATCGATATGCCCTTTAACCGGGAGTTTGACCGAGATTTCCCCGTCTGGCGAAACCGCGATCGCCCCTAAAACTTCGTGTTTTCCGTCATTGTCGAGATCGGCGAGGCGGGCGCCGTTATGGGCGTTGGCGATAAAATCATCCCGAGTCCAGAGCGGTTGGGGATTGTCGGCGCCGAGCAAGTCCTCGATCGCGTAAGCGGCCAAATAGCGACCCATGCGATATCCTAAAGCGTTCGTCGCCTGTAGCAACAGATCGCGATCGCCCTCGCCGCGAAAGTTGGCGATGACCAGGTGTTCCCAGTGGCGCGCTCCTTCTGGAGAGGTGAGAGTTATACGCTGTTGCGTTTCCCCCGTGTCCCCCCGCACGACGTGCACAATATTATTGCTGTTTAAAAATAAAACTTCGGCGTTCCCGTCGCGATCGAGATCCCCAACTTGAACGCCTGCTGCGTGTAACCCCGGTAAACCTTGAGTTTCAGCTTTTCCGCTCAGGTGGATGTCGGTTTCTTTCACCCAGAGTTTTTCGCCGGAATTGTCATACACTGCCAGATAACCGGGTTTGGTCACGAGAAAATCCCGGCGATCGTCATTGTTGACATCTGCGACAATTAATCCCCCCGATCTCCCGCTTTCCTCCGGTAAATCTAAGGCGATCGTTTGCGGTTCGATCTCGGCGTAGGGGAGATCGACCCCTTGGGTGTAGGTATTGCTATGGCGCGATCGCCACAGTCCCAGCGCACCGAGGAAGAGAAAACTGGCGATCGCAAGCGCAATCCATTGCGGTGTTTTGACCCATTTTTTAACCATGATACTGATTTAAACTCGCTCCAAAAACGGATGATTTAAAATTGCAACTCTATTTTATGTTTCTATTTTAAAGAATTGGAGAAATTAAGTTAATGAAACATCTGCTATCCCGTTTCAATTGGTCTTATCTCTACGCGGTCGTCGGCGAAGGAACCCTCGCACTGACCTTCGTTCTTTACGTCCTGCTCGCCCGCGTTCTCGGTCCGGAAACCTATGAGATTTTTGCGGCGGCAGTTGCTTTAGGAGCCATTTTGTCATTGTTTATGCAATTTGGATTTCCTACATTAATCAATCGGGAAGTCGCCGCCAATCCTATCGAAGGCTCGAAATTAACCGTTGAATTTTTACTGATTCAACTGATATTTGCCGCGATCGTGGCGATCGCCCTCTGGCCCGTGGCTAAAACGTTGGGATTTGAAGGAAAAGGCGCGATTGTTTGCTATCTCGTGCTTTTATCTGAAGTCGATCGCGGCGTAAAAATGACTTTGCGATCGGTACTCCGAGGTAAAAGTTGGTTTAGAACGGAAACAATATCCGTGGCGATCGAACGCTCTGCCGTGGTCGTTGTCGCCCTATTCGTTTTATTCCAAACTAAAAATTTAATCTGGGTTGTCACGTCAATTGTCATTGTTCGCAGCCTCGATATTGTCGGTTTATTTTGGTTTTTGAATTCTAAAACCAGGATTTATTCTCGTTTTAGTTTAAACCAGTTGCAGCACTCAATTCGGCGGGCTTCTCCGTTTGCCGTTTCCGGCATTTTATGGATTCTTTACTATCAAGTCGATGTCGTCATGCTCAAGGCGATCGGCGCCGTCGGACAAGCGGGATTTTACAGTGCCGCCTATCGGGTGATGGAGATTTTTTCAGCCTTGCCGAGAGCAGTTTTTTATGTCATTTTTACGCAATTAACCCGATGTCATGCCAATAGTCCCGAACGATTACCCCAAGAAATTTATAAAACCACTCGTTTATTATTACTGGTTGTTTTTCCAGCAATTTTGATGGCTGGCTTCGCTCAAAAAATCCTCATCGATCTACTATATGGCGATCGCTATTCTGCTTCGGTTGAATCTCTGGCGATCCTGATTCCCAGTATTAGCATCAATATGTTTGCGACCCTTGCCGAACGATTGTTACAAGCCACGGGACGAGAAAAATCTTTACCGCCACTGTTGCTGACGACCGCAATTGTGAATCTGGGAATCAATGCGATTCTGATTCCATGGTTGGGCGGAAAGGGAGCGGCGATCGCCACGTTATTAAGTGAATTAATCTTGTGTGTTTTAGGTTTGATTTTAATCGGCAAAATGGGCTACAAACGACTCGCAAAAAACATGATTTTACTGGTTGCAATCTCCTTGTTGATGGCTTCGATTCCTTCATTAATGCTTTATCAAATCATTTCGGTTTCTGTCGGCGCGATCGTCTTATTTTTGGGGGCAATCTCCTTGGTTTTGCGGATGCGACCTCGATATTTTGTCGGTCATTCTCCCTCTCGGGAAGCTTCCTCATAGTTTCCATTTCTCATTTTGATAACTTTTGCAGGAACGCCGACGGCGATCGCATATGCTGGAAGCGATCGGGTCACCACCGATCCGGCGCCAACGATCGCGTCATTACCAATCTTTACCCCATCCAAAATCGTCGATCGCGCCCCCAACCAAACATGCGGTTGGATGATAATTCCCCCTTTGGGATTTAAGCCTTGTAAAGCAATCGGAATGTCAAGGCGATCGCAATGATAAGAAACGCCACCGAGATAGCTGTAAGGGCCAATTAAACTATCCTCGCCAACGGCGATCGTATTATCCCCGACGGCATAAATACTTGAATTAGCACCAATCCCAACGCGATCGCCGAGCTGAATATTCCCTTGTTTACACACCAGTCGCGTATTTTGTCCGAGAACCACCGAATCGCCGATTTTAATCCCAGAATTGTCCCCTCCTCGCCCATCTAAAACACAACCGTCGTCAATGACAACTCCTCGACCCAACTCAATTTTTTGAGGGTGTCGAACGGTGATATTTTTACCAAAAACAACCCCTCGACCTACCCTTTTCAATAAGGATTTGTAAAACCTTTGCCGCAATAACAAGCCCAAGGCTCCGGGCATCGCTCCAAAAATCGAGCAAATCAACTCGTATTTGAAGGTAAACCACAAACTTTGAGATCCGACAACAACCGCTTGATATCGGCGCAACCCAGAACTCGATTCATCGGTAATTTGATTCTGAATTTTTTTCGTTCCCATGCCGATCTCCACTTTTTCAACTATCGACGGGTCCCTGTTACGATTGAATTAGAATTGAATGGCCATTCAATCTTGAATTCGCGTTTTTATTCAGGTTTTTCCCCTCGACCGTCGATAAACAGTTGCGCCCACAGTTCGGTTAAAATTGCCGTCCACAAACGCATCGATCGCTCCGAACTGTACAGTCCATTCTTGGGACGTCGGCGCAAGTTTTCAATTTCTGCGACGGAAAAAAAGCCGCGCGATCGCACCCGCTCCGGTGTCAGAAATTCCGTACAGATTTCGTCTAATACGTCACTAAAAAGGCGATCGTATTTCATCGCTTGAGGAAACTTCGGTCGGTTTAATACCGCAGGGGGTAACAACGGCTTGACGGCTTCGCGAAAAATATGTTTTTCCCGCCACCGATAAATCTTGTAGCGTTCGGGAATTGCAAACGCATTGTCGATCAGATCGAGATCGAGAAATGGCGATCGCACCGTCACGCCGTGGGCAATGTGCAGACGTTCCGCCTTGGGCAACCATTTGCCCACACCGTTGACCACTCCGGACTTGAGGACGGTGTTGAGTAACTCCGGTTGTAAGGGCGGGATCGACTCTACGGGAGGCGCCACCTGCACGCCTTCGATCGCGGGCGCCGGGGCATCGGCACCGCGATAGTACGCCCAGTGCAATGCTTTGCCCAAAAGGGTTTGGGGCGGGCGACTGGTTTGGGTGTAACTGTAAAACTCCGTCAGTGGCGTCTTCAATGGCGGCAACCATTCCATTAATTTGACGAGTTTGTGTTTGGGCATCCCGCCGTACAAGCCATCGGAGGCATACCCGGCGAGTACGACATCGACATACTCGGCGGCTTTCCCTGCGGTGACAAACTTTTGTACGGTTTCGCTGCGGGCGATCGGGTCTTCGAGATGCCAGACGATCTGGGGTAACAACGGGGGAATATCGTGCGGAGTTACGTAAATGGGGTGACGATCGCACCCGATCGCCTCTGCCACGATCGCCGCCGTCAGAATTTCCGGATCGGATTCCCCGTAACCGCAGGTAAAAGCGTGCAAGTGCAGGTCGGGACGGACTTTGCGAATCGCTGCGGCGACTGACGCCGAATCGACCCCGCCACTTAAGGTGACGCCAACCTGGCGGTCGAGATCGGCGGTTTGTCGGCGCACCGCTTCTAAAAAGATGTCTCGCACTTCTGCCGCGCGATCGCCCCCGGTTTCCCGCGCCTCTACCGTCAAATCCCAATAGCGATCGGATCGGATTTTGCCCTGTTCGTACTCCAAGCAATGCCCGGGGGGAACGGCAACAATATTTTCAATTAAGGTGCGATTCGTCGGTGGATATTTTGTATATTGCAGGGTTTGAAGGGCCGCGCGATCGGCCACGACGGGCAGTTGGGGAATCGCCAGCAATGCTTTGTATTCCGAAGCAAACGCAAATATACCATTTTGGTGCCAGTAGTATAGGGGACGCATTCCGACGGGATCGCGAACCAACCGCAAGAGGCGGCGATCGTCGTCCCACAATGCCAAAGCAAAATCGCCGTTGACCCGATTAAAAATCTCGTCGCCAAATTCCCGGAATCCCTGTAATATTAAAAGTTCCGGGCGATCGCCTATCGGTGCGATCCCGCGATCGGCCAGCATTTTTTGTAATTCAAGTGCATTATAAATATCGCCGTCGGCGACCATTGCCCAATGGCCGAGGGTCAGCCTCCCGGTGGCTTCGTGCGAAAGCCATTCCCCGAGGGTCACCTGCGAACTCACCTCAAAACATTGCACCCTATGCCCTCGGTGTTGAAGGCGCCTTCCCATTGCCGCCACGACCCCAGCATCGAGATCGCCGATCGTGCCAAAAATACCACCCATGAATGTTGCTCGCCTCCGGCTTTCTTAACTGTCCAAATATCCCTTTTCTCGATACCATCGAGCTGTTTTTGTCAATCCTTCTTCCAAACCAATTTTCGGATCGTAGCCTAACTCTTTCTTGGCTTTTTCGATACTAAAGGCGCGATTTTGACGGAACCAATCGACCCGACGGCGAAACAACGGCGGATCGATTCCGGGAAACGGTTTGTACACCATTTCGGTGATTAAAGCTGCCGTCCAAACAGGCCAAAATGGAATGTATTGAATCTTTAAATTGATTTGCAAAACTTTGGCGATCGCCGTGACTAATTCGGTTAGGGTATAGTAATGCTCGTCGGCAATTAAATAAACTTCTCCATTGCCGCGATCGGAGTCCGCCGCTAGTTGAAAGGCATCGACTAAATTATCGATATAAACGGGGTGGTAGTGCGCCCGACCCCGGCCACACATGAAAAAGCGACCTTTATTGACTAATTTAAACAAAATTAAGAAGCGTTCCGGATCCCCCGGCCCGTAAATTGCGGTGGGACGAAGGGTGACAATTTTCATCCCTCGATTCAAAAATTCGGGAATAACTTTTTCACCTTCATATTTCGTATATTGATAGTAATCTTCTGGGGCGATCGGGGCATCTTCCGAGGCGGGTTCTTGTTTGACATCGCCGTGAACCCCGCAGGTACTACAGTACACGAATGTTTTTACTCCATTTTCGAGCGCGGCATCGAGTAAATATCGAGTTCCTTCAACGTTGACATTCCAATACACTTGTTGGGGTAAGTTGACCTGCCGAAAAGCGGCGGCTAAATGGTGAACTGTATGGCAGCCTACGGTGATTTTTTTGACTAATTCGCGATCGCTCACACTACCAATATGGATTTCAGCGCCCCGATTTTTTAAGTCTTCGTAAAATAACCCTTCTTTATTGTCGAGAATGACCACTTCGTTGCCTCGGTCTAACAGGCGACGGCTTAAATGACTGCCTGTAAAACCCGTTCCACCTGTTACTAAAATTTTCATATTTTTTGATAATTAATTTCTGCTTTTTTTACGGTATTTTAGCTCGCGATCGCCTACCCATAGATCGGTTCGAGATTAGTTATTTTGACCGGAAAAAGCGGCTTGTTTTCGACCGCGATCGCCCCTCTCCAGTTTAATGACTTGCGTTTTAACGATCAGCATATAACCCGATCGCCAAAATAACAAGTTATCTAATTGCGCGATCGCCCAAACGATCGGATAAATCAGAGAATAGAGTTTAAATAACTTTTGATAGCGAGCTAAATCGTTGCCCGTCACGATCCGACCTTTTTGAGAAGACTGCTGTCCTTTTTTCAGCCAGTCGATCGCAAAAGTTAAGACGGTATCGACGAATTCCGAGAAAAACTTAGAATAGGTTTTCGCGGCAACCATCGAGAAGCGATCGCCCAACAATTCTCGCAAACTTTCTACGGTGTAACCGTGGCGGACGTGACCGTGTTTTTCATCGGTTTGTCCGATCGCCAGTCGCAGTTTTCTCAAGCCACTATTTTTGACGAACGGAACGTTAATAATCAGTTCCCCACCGGGTTTGAGAATGCGCTGTAGTTCCTCTACGAACTCGCGATCGCTCTCGATATGTTCCAGGAAATCGATAATGACCGCGCGATCGAATTGATTATCTGCAAATGGCGTCTTTTTTCCATCAATTTGAAAGACATTATCGCCGACTAACTCGCGAATGGAGCGCACGGCATCTGCTTCTAAATCCGCACTTTTCCACTCGCCTCCCCGTCGTCTGAATAAATAACTGATAACGCCATTATCCGCACCGATATCCAAACAGTGTAACCCCGTACAGTTGCCGAGTAACTCGGTTATTTCTCGATATTTTCTCTGTTTGAGAACGGATTTTTCAAATAGTCGAATTGGCCAATGTTTCTCTGTCATCTTGCTCCGAGCGATCGTCTAAATTGAGGTTATAAATGGCTTCAACTTGCTGTAATTGGGTTTGAATTTCTCGATCGGTCCATCCCAGTTCTCGCCCCATCACCCGGGCGCAACGCTCTAAAGGAGCCTTTCCGGGATGTCCGAGACTGCCGAGTCCGGTTCGCCGCACGACGGTATCGCTCAATTGCACGGCCATTTCTGCGCGAATGGCATGGCGCACTTGGGCGTCTAAAATGCGGTCGCCATCGGGAGTTGTCCCCGCCTCGTGCAGCAGTTGCGGCACCGCCGTGCCGTAGTGATAGATTAATTCGCGCATTGTATCTTCCGCCACGGTTTCGGGGCGTCGGACGCCCTGCACAAACGCCTCGAAGCGGTCGATCTGACCGCCTTCTAAGGGCGTGAAAGCCGATTTTGAGGGAACGGGCAGCTCTCCCCACCCTCGGAAAACGCGATCGATCGTCTTGACGGCGACATGGCGAGCGGTTGTATATTTAACGCCGACGGCGCAGTAGAGTCCATCATATCCCATGTTACTGACGTACGGATGTTGGGCGATCGCGGGTTCCCTATTGTGAGGATCGATGCCCGTACTCGGCAACAAGCCGCAATGTACGAACGAAACATCGCCCAAAGTCAGCCGTGCTGGGGAATACGCCCGATTGATGTCGTCGAGTAACTGTTGAATTTCGCCGGGGGTGGCTCGCAAGGTATCCGGGGGGCGATCGCACGGAAAATAGGCCGTCCCCACGATCGATTTACCCCGCCAGGGGGCCACGAATAACAAGCGACTGCTTCGATCGAGGGGCGCCCGTGGATCTCGGGACGGGGGCCGACTCGATAAACCGACGGCATAATCGCTGAAAAGCGGGCGGGTAATGAGGTTGATGGCTTTTGCCAAGGGCATGACGGGAGCCGAACCGCCGAGCCACTGTCGGAGGAGATCGACCCACGGCCCGCACGTGGCAATGGTGGTGCGGGCGCCAATCTCGAACTCGTTGCCGGACAGTCGATCGCGGGCGCGCACTCCTCTGACCTGCCGACCTTCGCACAATAATCCCGTCGCTTCGACGTAATTCGCGACGATCGCCCCTGCCCCGACCGCAGACTGTATAAATGCGAGGGGCAGACGTTCGGAGTTATATACTTGGGCGTCGTAGAAAATAGCGGCTCCGGTGAGTCCGTCCGGATTCAGTCCGGGGGCGAGTTCCAAGCATTGCGACCGCGAGATCGTGCGACCGTTAGGGAGATATTTTTGCGGGTCGAGTCCGATGTTGCGATCGCAACTCACCCCATCGTTAATCGCTAAGGCTAAACTCAGAATCGGTTTCCCTTTCATTCCCCATCCGTAGGTCGGGACTAATACCGGAAGGGGATGCACTAAATGGGGGGCAATTCGCATCAGGATTTTACGTTCGGCGATCGATTCCCGCATCCGCTTAAAATCCCCGTGTTGTAAATAGCGCAACCCGCCATGAATGATTTTTAAACTATTCGCTGAAGTTGCACTACAAAAATCTCCTCGTTCGATTAAAGCTACGGATAACCCGCGTGATGCTGCTTCCCACACCATGCAAGCACCGTAGATTCCCCCGCCAATGACGAGAATGTCAAAATCTTTTTTGGTGAGGTTGACCGGATTTCTGTTCATGATGGTTGGTTCGACTTCTTTTGTTCGTTGAAGCCTTCGTTAATGGTCTTAAATTTTTTAAGCTTGGATCGCCCTTGGCGGACGAGCTAAAATTTCGTATTTGAGGCGATCGTACAACCCATTTAACTGCTTGCGAAAAGCACTGTAAGTATGCTTTTGCTGGATTAACATTTTTCCGGCAATTCCAAGTTTTAAACGTAGCACAGGATCGTCGATCGTACAAATCAATCCTCGGGCAAAATCTTTGGGATTGGGTGGCGCGAGCATGGCGACGTGGCGATCGAGTACTTGGGTATGGGTCGGTAAATCTGTGGCCACAACTGCTTTCCCGCTATCGAGATAAGAATAAATCTTCATCGGCGTATTTTTTCCCTTGATACGCGGGGAAACTAAAATATCAGCTTGTGAGAGATAGTTGGCGAGTTGGTTGCTCGGTCGAGAACCGAGAAAATGAACTTTTCCCGTTAACCCCAGGCGATCGACTTTCTCTTGATATTTAGCAATATCCGACACTTCGCCGCCGACGATCGCCAAGTCGATCGCTTCCCGTTCTTTGATGACGAGAGAAAGACTTTCTAAGAGAAGATCGATCCCTTGATAACTTTCCAAATTACCGACGTACATCAACATCAGATTGCCGATTTTGAGGTCGAGTTTTAAGTTTTCTTGACTGGGATTTGTCTCGGGTTTTAATAAGGAAATATCGGGCAGCAAGACCACTTTTTTCGGTCGGTATCGGTCAATATCGTCGGCGAGCGCTTGGCAGACAGGGACGACGACTTGAGCGTTTTTGACTGCAATTTTCTCAAAAAACTCTAAAATTGGTTTAATCAATTTAAGCCATGAATATTTTTCAACCATCTGTTGCACTAGAGAGGAATCCATATCGTAAATGTAGGGAATCCCCGAGAAAACTTTTAGCACTAATGCAATAAAGACGGTTTCTTCAACGGCATGGACGAGGTTATACTGTTTTTTGCAGGTTAGTTGAATAACTTTTAGAAGCACGAGGGCGTCATAAACTAATTTTTTCCAAGAAAAACCAGGACGGACATGGTTGACAAAGGGAATGGCTCGGGTTCGATAGAGTTTGACATTTTTGTAATGGACGTCTTGACCTTCTGGATAGGTCACGACATCGACGCGATCGCCGCGTTCGGCGAGGACTTTTAGCACCATATTATCGGCGATCGGCGAGCCGCGATCTTGAAAAAATGGATGGGGAATTAAAAATAAAATATGCAACCCTTGAAAAGGCTCTGGATCGGGTTCTGTATGGCTAACCCCTGGATTGCCAACTTTTCTACTTTTAGAAGAGGGCGGCAATTTTTTGGTGTTGTCATGAGGATGGCGAGCTAATAATTTCATGATGTTAAAGGCGAATAGTTGATGAAACAGAAGGTTTTAAGATCTCGAAAATCTATGTTGAGATCGCGTCAGTTTCAACAGCACGGGAGACCCGAATCGATCGGTCAATCCTACATGTCGGCAAAGTTGTTCTAAAGTGGCGCAAACTCGGGGAGAGTTAGCGCTTCGGTGGATAACCATCGGTAAGCAAAATTGCGGATAACGATCGCCGAACTCGAAGCCGCAAGCTTGGAAAATTTCTAAAAGATCGGTTTCTTGAAAACAGGCGAACGGTCGCGTATTGCCTTCAATTTTTCGCTTCAATTGGAATAAGTAAGGGGCGATCGCGTTGATACTTTTGAGACTGGGATAGTCGATTATGACCGCTCGATCTGCCACGCGGCTCAGTTCGGTTAAGAATTTTTGCCATTGCTTGACATGAGCTAGCAATCGATAACTAATAACGATGTCGAACGCCCGATCGCCATAGGGTAAATCGAGGAGATTTCCCACTTGAAAATCGCATTCGCCGCGATCGCATAATTGTGCAATCTGGCGTTTACACGCTGCATCACTTCCGAACACCGTGACGCGATATCCACGACGGGTTAAGGGTTCGGCGAGTTGTCCGTGTCCTCCACCGACATCTAAAATGCGAGCGTTAGGATAAGGTGCGAGCAGGTCTAAGGTGGCGCGTTCCTGAACCTGTAGCAACCAATCGCCGATTTTTCCGCTAAATCGCCGCGCGTAGTCCTCCGAGGATGTTTCAATATCTGCAGTTTCGGGAAAGTCCACCAAGGCGCTCACCTCTGAGGTTTGACGACAAACCACGGTAAGACTCAACTGGACGGAGTTAAGACAACGAGCGATCGCTCCGGGGAAGGAGAAAGATTGTAATACACAAAATTTATATTATGTTTTTATGGGATGGCGATCGCTTTTGCGAACAGTACGGATTCGTCAAACAAAATGAGATATTTTAATTCTCGCTTTTGGAGATTCGGGCTGATTCCAAGTCTTTCGGCGATCGACGGTTCGCTTTTGTCCGTTTTTCTTCCGTGGATCTACTTAGATTCTTGCAGCTATGCCCGATCGCTCGCAATAGCGCTACGGTAATTTTATCAAATCTTTATCAATTTTCAGCCCTCGCTTTATTTAAGCTTTATCTAAGGTGAAAGGCTGTGCGATCCTCGGAGCTAGATCGATCGCCGGGTCGAGTGGCGGTCGTTGAAAATGGGGGCGGGGGAACCGATGAAAGGGGTCAACAACGAAGCCATTGTTTACCGCTATTTTTAAGGGGATGAGATCGCCCCGATCGGGCTGAAAGATTGAGAAATGTTACGAAAACGGGGCTGAAATGGGGAAAGATCGTTAGGGCAATCAAGACGGTAGCGAACTGTTTTGATGGCGGTCGCGCAACGGGTTCGATATCGATGTTTTGGAGAAAAATCGAACAGGTTCGCGGCGGCGATCGCCCGCTCCCGCCGGAAGAAATACTCTGCGAATGTTCCGAGATCTCAACTCGATAATTTATCCATCAAATTTATACATCGATCGCCCGTGGCGTTGAGGGAGAGGGGGAAAGCGGGCGATCGGCAAAACCTAGGCGATCGCCAAGCTCTTATGCGAAAATTGACTGCGATCGAGCATTACCCTGGGAATCAGCGCCCCACCTCAAGGGCGGGCGTTCGCGTGCGCGACTCCAAAGGAGGATCGCCGATCGCCTCTCATCCCCACCGCCAGTGAACCCCCATATTTTCCCTAACATTCTCAGTGATGGACGCTTCCCTCTTTGCCTCGGTACCAGGTGACTCGACACAGCCCAACGATCGCGCGATCGAGATTTCCGTCGTCGTTCCCATTTATAACGAAGTCGAAAGTCTGCCTCACCTGATCGAGGCGATCGCTTCCGTAATGCAAGCCAACCCCCACACTTACGAAATCATCTGCGTCGATGACGGATCTCAAGACGGATCGGCCCAATGGCTCAAACAGACGGCCCGAGAGCGTCAAGACCTCAAAGTCATTATCCTGCGCCGCAATTACGGTCAAACCCCCGCAATGGCTGCCGGGTTTAACTACGCGCGCGGTCGCGTTATCGTGACGATGGACGGCGATTTACAAAACGATCCGGCAGATATCCCCTTACTCGTCAACAAACTCGCCGAAGATTACGATTTAGTCAGTGGATGGCGCAAACATCGACAAGACGACCGACTCACGCGCTTACTTCCGTCTAAAATTGCCAACTGGATTATCGGACGGGTTACCGGAGTGCGCCTGCACGATTACGGCTGTTCTCTGAAAGCCTATCGCTGCGAACTGGTCGCGGATATGAAACTCTACGGCGAACTGCACCGCTTTTTACCTGCTTTGGCGTTTATTGAAGGAGCCCGGATCGCCGAGCTTCCGGTCAGACACCACGCCCGCAAATTTGGCTACAGTAAGTACGGTTTGGGGCGAACCTTGCGGGTGGTGATGGATTTGCTGACGATCGCCTTTATGAAGAAATTTCTCACCCGTCCCATGCACGTGTTTGGGGTGTTCGGGATTATCTCGATCGCCTTGGGAACGGCGATCGGTCTTCACCTGACCTTTATTAAACTTGTTTTTAATCAGAGTATCGGCGATCGCCCCTTACTGTTGCTGGCTCTGTTATTACTGCTGGCGGGGGTGCAACTGTTTTGTTTTGGCTTACTCGCCGAATTGTTGATGCGAACCTATCACGAGTCTCAAAATCGTCCCATCTACCGGGTTCGCGAAGTGATCGGCGGTTGTGCTTCCGAATCCGAGTGAGGCGCCCCTCCTATCGCCCACGAGATCGCCCCCGTCGAGGGCTTAATATTGCGTTACAAAAGTGCGTGCGGCACACTAGAAAGAGAGAGACGGACTGAATCGATCGCCGTCTCGCCAGTCTTTTCAATCCAGGAGCCCACCGCTTTGAATGCTTTCGAGCAACTCGAACCGAACCGACGCAACAGCTTAACGATCTTATTTGGTTCCGGTTTGCTGTTTTGGGCGAGTATCGCTTCTTTGCTGCCGACCTTGCCGCTTTACGTCGAAGATCTCGGCGGAACCAAAGCGCAAATCGGCTTGGTGATGGGTGCCTTTGCCCTCGGCTTATTACCTTCCCGTCCTTGGTTGGGGCCGTTAGCGGACCGTCGCGGTCGCAAACTGGTCTTGTGGATCGGGGCCGCAGTAGTGGCGATCGCCCCGTTGGGGTATTTGGCGATCGACTCGATTCCCCTGTTGATGGTCTTGCGCGCCTTTCACGGCATTAGCATCGCCGCCTTTACCACCGGATATAGCGCCCTGGTGACCGATTTATCGCCGCCCCAGCGTCGCGGCGAACTGGTCGGCTACATGAGTTTGGTCAATCCCCTCGGGGTGGCGATCGGTCCGGCAATCGGGGGGTTTTTACAAGCCTCCCTCGGCTATACGCCCTTATTTTTGATGTCTTTTGCCCTCGGATCGTTCAGTTGGCTGACCTTATTCGCCGTCGAGGAACCGCCGCGAGAGGTCGCCGAAGGCGCAGGCGATCGCCTCGATCCCGAACGGTCGGAATCCTTTTGGCGGCTGTTAGCGAGTCCGCAAGTGCGCATTCCCAGCTTCGTGATGCTCACCATCGGGTTAGTATTCGGCACGATCGCCACGTTTATCCCGCTTTATATTAAATCGGCCAATATCGACTTAAATCCCGGCTTTTTCTACACGGCGGCGGCGATTGCCAGTTTTAGCCTGCGCCTGTTTACCGGACGCGCCTCGGACCGCTACGGACGGGGATTGTTTATTACGGGAGGGTTGATTTGTTATTTAGTCGCCATGCTGGGCTTGTGGCAGGCCCATTCGCCCATAGATATTTTAGGGGCCGCCTTTATTGAAGGCTGCGGCGCCGGAACCTTAATTCCGATGATGGTCGTCCTGATGGCCGATCGCTGCCAACCCCACCAACGCGGTCGTTTCTTTGCCCTGTGTATTGGCGGTTTTGATTTGGGAATCGCCCTCGCCGGACCGATTCTCGGGGCGATCGCCCAAGATGTCGGCTATCGCAATATGTTTGGAATTGCTGCCTCGATGGCGGCGATCGCCTTGGTGACTTTTGTCACCCAATCGAGTCAAACGGTAAAACAGTCGGTTCGATTTGCCTTGGGGCGATCGGTCGATGTCTACGCGGTCAAAAACGGGTTGTAAAACCGCACGAGTCGGCGGGCATCTGGCGGCGACCTTCCAAAAAACTAAAAAGGTCGAAGGCGTAAACCTTCGACCTTTTGTTTTAAACTTACAATGCTGACGGGCTAGGAGGGATTCGAACCCCCGACACCGTGGTCCGTAGCCACGTGCTCTAGTCCACTGAGCTACAAGCCCTCGCGCAGAAACTATATTAACATACACTCCCCGGAAAATGGCAAGCGATTTGGAAAATTTTTCGCAAAATTCTCAAAACCCAGAGCTACTGAGCCATCTAGACGCTGCCGGACAGGTGCAGATGGTGGATGTTTCCCAAAAATCGGCGAGCCGACGGGAGGCGATCGCCGCCGGACGGGTGCGGGTCAATCCAGAGACCTTTAGGGCGATCGAAGCGGGGAACGCCCCGAAAGGGGACGTGCTGACCACGGCGAAACTGGCGGGAATCATGGCAGCGAAACAGACCGCCCATCTCATCCCCCTGTGTCATCCGCTTCCCCTGCACAAAATCGAGGTGGAACTGAATCCGGATCCCCAACTGCCCGGATATCAAATTCGGGCGCGGGTGGTCACCCAAGCGGAAACCGGGGTCGAAATGGAAGCACTCACCGCCGTATCGGTAGCGGCTTTAACCTTGTACGATATGGCCAAAGCCCTAGACAAGGCGATCGCGATCGAATCGATTCGCCTGATTCGCAAAACCGGAGGCAAAAGCGGCGACTTTGATGCCGAATCAACTCAACTGTATTAGCGGGCTTTGGGACTCATATATTGTTTGAGAACATCTTGTCCTCGGCGGACTAACTTTTGGGAACCTTCTATCATGAGTAAATAGCCGCCTTGACGTAAATGATGGTGGTAGACGCCGACCGTGCTGCCTTCGGTTAAAAAGCTCAACAAAGCGCCGAGGACGGCACCGAAAAACCCGCCGACGATCGCGCAGGCGGGAATCACCGAGAGTAAGTGGAAGTCGAGGGGATAGTCAAAGCCCCAATGCCAAACCGCCACCGCCAGCAGGGCGATCGCCGCCCCCGAGGTGCCGATACGGACGGCAAATTGACGGGCTTTCGCAGTCGCCATCGGCCACGGTTCGAGCAAGCCGATCCGTTGCGGCGAACTGTAGCCTTCACCGACGATCGCCAAATGTTCGGGAGAAATCCCACAACTTTGCAGAACTCGGTAGGCCCGAAAGGCCGCCGTTTCGTCCGGGAGGGGGACGATCGCCAAATAACTATGGCGTTTGCGAGGATTGGAGGACAGGAGGCGCGAACGAATCACAAAACTTTCCGGGTGTGCGGATAAACAATCTCTGTTTGCATTCTATCGTTTTAATTGCCGAGGGGCTTGCAGTAGTCCCTAAGTCCTTCGCTATCATCTCCGATCTAGCCTCGAAGGATGTCACAATGGGGGTTAAAAACAGGGTTTAAATTTCTACCTAAAGTTCTTTAAACTTACTCACTTTTTATATTCAAATCAAAATTTGAGTAAGTTTAGAAGGACTGAAGCCGCAAAAATCGCGGATTTCACCATCTCCATTGTTTTCTGCTAGTCTTTATGGTAGCTGAACTTAGCCGAACAAAAAGAGGGTTGAGGAGTTCAAAAAAGTCAGTGAAAGGCTTGAAGACCAAGCTAGACTTAAATAACCGACAACGAACGCTGATGGCGAAACACGCAGGAGTCGCTCGGCACGCTTGGAATTGGGGACTCGCTACCTGTAAGGAAATATCAGAAGCCGGAGGTAAACTGCCAACCGCCATAGACTTACACAAAAGATTAGTCGCCGAGGTAAAACGTCAGAATCCTTGGTACTATGAAGTTTCCAAATGTAGCCCTCAAGAAGCGTTGCGTCACCTCAATAAAGCGTTTAAGCGAGTTGGGCAAGTCAAAGGAACAGGTTTCCCCAAGTTTAAGAAAAAGAAGGTCAAAGATAGTTTTTACCTGGAAGGAAGCATTAAAATTTCCGGCGATCGGGTGAAGCTACCTCGGATCGGTTGGGTAAAAAGCCACGAACAGTTACCGCCAGTCTATCCCAAAAACGTCACGATAAGTAAACGAGCAGGGGACTGGTATATTGCCTTTAAAATTGATTTTGAACCCCAGGCCACACCAAAAGTAAGAGAGCGGATTGGGGTGGACGTAGGAATCAAAAAGCCACCCTGAGCGATGGTAAAATCTATCCCAATCCGAAAGCCGATCGCCAGGCCAAGAAAAAACTAGCCCAACTCCAGAAAGAACTAAGCCGCCGTCAAAAAGGAGGTAAAAACTGAGAAAAAACTAAACTCAAGTTAGCTAAGGCCCACCGACGCATCGCCGATATGAGAGCCGACCATCTACACAAGTTAACAACTTACTTAGCCAAGAACCACGGTGAAGTAAAAATCGAAGACTTAAATGTGTCAGGGATGCTCAAAAATCACAAGCTGGCTGGTGCGATTGCAGATGGTGGGTTTGATGAGTTCCGTCGTCAGCTTGAGTATAAATGCGAGTGGTATGGGAGCAAATTAACGCTGATTGACCCGTGGTATCCCAGTTCGCCGATCTGTTCCAACTGCGGACACCGACAAACAATGCCCCTGCACAAAAGACAGTATGATTGTCCGAGCCGTCACGTCTCACTCTTATCGTGACTTAAATGCGGCAATTAATGTAGAAAACGCGGAGAGCTCAGCCGTGTAAGCCTAGTGATGGAAAGGTCTCGGAAGATCCAAGCTAGGAACTAAACATCAAATGATTAAGTTTGAGTAAGTTTTAGAGAGCGCAAGTCGAATACCGAGCTGTTTCGGTTTCCTCTGTTTTCCTTCGTTCGAGAGTAGAAATCTATGCCACCGCGTTGGCCCCGCAAACCCGACCGCAACGATCCGGCGTACCGCAAACTAGACGATCGCATGAATTTTGCCGTTCACGTCGCCATTTTTGCCGCGTCCAATTCCGGAATTTGGTTTTTGAGAACCCTCCAGCACGCGGATTGGACCTGGACTGTTTGGTTGACCCTCGTCTGGTTGTCCGTCGCGATCGCCCATGGGGTTTATATTTTTGCGATCGCCGATTACTCTTATAAGACTCATGGCTAATCACACCGAAGATATCGAAACCCTCGCGGCTGAAATTGCCGATAAGGTCTACATCGACGTTGCCAAATGGCACCTGCGACTCGATGACGCTCACCTCCACCTGCCCCTCGCCGAACGGCTGTATCCCTTACTCGAAGACAATGCCCTCGACGAAAATCGCGTCGTCGAGATCCTCGGAAGCATTCCCGTGAAAGTCGGCGGCGGTCGTCGGGAACTGCCCCTGGTCGAACTGCTGCCGATGCAATGCCAAGTCCAATTAATGGATATCCTCGAAGAATTCCAACGCCGATTGTAAGGGTGGCAGACATTCCGGCGATCGCCCCCGGACGTCGTGCAGACAGCAGCGAGACCCGGCGCGATCGCCTCAGAGCACCCCCGGCTGCAACGAGATCGTTTTGTTAACTGGGAGGATGGCCCGTTGACCTCAACCGAGAAGCGCATTTATTTCATCCGCCACGGCATCGCCGCCGACCGTACCGATTACGAGCGCGACGCCGACCGTCCCCTTACCGAAGAGGGGTTTCGCAAAACTCGCCAGATCGCCCGCCGTTTGGAGCAACTCGGCCTTCATTTCGATCGCCTGTTGACCAGTCCCCTCACCCGCGCCCGACAAACGGCTGAAATCCTGCAAGAGCAGGGATTGAGCGACACCCTCGAAGAATATCCCCACCTCAAACCCGCCGGGAATTTCCAGCAGTGGTTGCACTGGTACCGAGACTGGCAGCCCTCGACGGAAACCCACTTGGCCTTAGTCGGACACGAACCCGATTTAGGACATTGGGTCGAACAGTTGGTGTTTGGCGACATCGGCGATCGCCTGGCGATCAAAAAAGCCGGGATCGTCGGCACGATCGTGCCGAGTACGGGATCCCCCGTCGGCAATAGCTTGTTATTTTGGCTGACCCCGCCCAAACTGTTGCTGTAAGCTCCGGGCGATCGCCGCCCCACCGTTCCAGTCGCCGATTCCTCGACCAAGCCCCTCTCGAACTTTAATCTCGATCGCGCGATTGATTGTAAAAAGACCAACACAACGAAAGTTTCTGGTAAGTTAACTTGATGTTATTTAGCGTAAGCACAGGGTAAAACTTATGACCGTTGCGGGCGATTTGAAAACAACAGGGTTTGAATTTAAGCCGGGTTTAGAAGGAGTTCCTGCTACCCTTTCCAGCATTAGTTATGTAGACGGCAAAAACGGCATCTTGGAATATCGCGGGATTCCCATCGGCGAACTCGCCACCAAAGCCAGCTTTCTAGAAACCTCCTATTTATTAATTTGGGGAGAACTGCCGACCCGCGAAGAACTCGATGCCTTCGAGCATGAAATCCGCTATCACCGCCGGATCAAATACCGAATTCGGGACATGATGAAATGTTTTCCCGAAAGCGGTCACCCGATGGACGCCTTACAAGCCTCCGCAGCCGCCTTGGGTCTGTTTTATTCCCGTCGGGCTTTGGACGATCCCGCTTACATTCGCGCCGCCGTCGTGCGTTTGTTGGCGAAAATTCCGACGATGGTCGCCGCCTTCCAAATGATGCGTAAAGGGAACGACCCGATTACTCCGTGCGACGATTTGGATTACTCGGCGAACTTCCTGTACATGCTCACCGAACGCGAACCGGACCCGTTAGCCGCCAAGGTGTTCGATGCTTGTTTGACCCTGCACGCCGAGCATACGATCAACGCCTCGACGTTCTCGGCACGGGTGACGGCGTCTACGCTCACCGACCCTTATGCAGTGGTGGCTTCAGCCGTAGGCACCCTCGCCGGACCGTTGCATGGCGGGGCCAACGAAGAAGTGCTAGAAATGCTCGAAAATATCGGTTCCGTGGACAACGTGCGCGCCTACGTCGAGCATTGCATTCAAACGAAATCGAAGATTATGGGGTTCGGACACCGGGTTTATAAAGTGAAAGATCCGCGCGCCGATATTTTGCAGAACTTGGCCGAACAGTTGTTCGAGAGTACCGGACGCGACGATTATTACGATATCGCGATCGCCTTGGAGCGCGCGGTCGAGGAAAAACTCGGTCAAAAGGGGATTTACGCCAACGTCGATTTTTATTCCGGTTTGGTTTATCGCAAGTTGGGCATTCCCAGCGACTTGTTCACGCCCATTTTCGCGATCGCCCGCGTCGCCGGATGGCTGGCTCACTGGAAAGAACAACTCGCCGAAAACCGGATTTATCGACCGACTCAGATTTATACCGGATCCCACAGCGCCCCCTTCGTTCCGATCGCGGAACGCTAGCGGTCGAGTCGGTGGCACTCGCCGACACCTGTAGGTCGAGATCGAGCGCGATCGCCTCTCCGGTCGAAAGAGGGGCGATCGCGCCGTAGTTTATGGCGCCGATAAAAAGAAACAATCCGCCAATTTCAAGCGGTTTTAGCCCCTCGTGTTTAACGGGGAAACATGAAAACGTAAAATAAAACAGGCCGCCCCCTCCAGTGGCGATCCCCCGGGGGAAATCGGCGCGCGATCGCCGAAACTTAACCCCTTCTAACACCGCTCGATCCCCCTTACCCCTCTAGAATTGCCGCCCCCATCGGGCGTTATACTGGATACTCAGTCACCGTCGTAAAAAATCTTCATAATCTAAAGTGAAGCATGAACCCAGGAATTGACCTACAAGGAAGTTTTATACAAATCCTCACGGATTTGGGCATTCCGGCTGGTCTGGCCAAAGCCATTTGGATGCCTTTACCGATGTTACTCATGCTCGCGGTGGCCACCGTGGGCGTCTTGGTCGGCGTCTGGCTGGAGCGTAAAATTTCTGCCGCCGCCCAACAACGGATCGGGCCGGAATATATCGGACCGTTGGGCATTCTCGCCCCGGCTGCCGACGGCTTGAAACTGATCTTCAAAGAAGATATCGTCCCGGCCCAATCCGATCCGATCCTGTTTACCCTCGGGCCGATTCTCGTCGTGCTTCCCGTGTTCTTGTCCTACCTGATCGTCCCCTTCGGACAGCACTTGCTGATTACCGATTTGGGAATTGCGATCTTCTTGTGGATTGCCCTGTCGAGCATCCAACCGATCGGACTGCTGATGGCCGGGTATTCCTCCAACAACAAGTATTCCCTGCTCGGGGGCTTGCGTGCTGCCGCCCAGTCGATCAGCTACGAAATTCCCCTGGCCTTAAGCGTCTTGGCGATCGCCATGATGTCCAACAGCCTCAGCACCGTCGATATCGTCCAACAACAATCGAGTTACGGGATCCTCGGCTGGAATATCTGGCGTCAACCCGCCGGATTCGTCATCTTCTGGATCGCGGCCCTCGCCGAATGCGAACGCCTCCCCTTTGACTTACCCGAAGCCGAAGAAGAACTCGTCGCCGGATACCAAACCGAATATTCCGGCATGAGATTCGGGCTGTTCTACGTCGGCTCCTACGTCAACCTGATGCTGTCTGCCTTGCTCGTCTCGGTCCTCTACCTCGGCGGTTGGGAATTCCCCATCCCCGTCGAAACCCTCGCCGGATGGTTCGGCGTCAGCGAAACCGCTCCCTGGTTCCAGGTTGTCGCCGGAGTGCTCGGCATCGTCATGACCCTGGTCAAAGCATATTTATTCGTGTTCGTGGCCATTCTGCTCCGGTGGACCGTGCCGCGCGTTCGCATCGACCAGTTACTCGACCTCGGGTGGAAATTTCTCTTACCCGTTGCCCTCGTCAACTTGCTACTGACCGCCGCCTTAAAACTGGCGTTTCCAGTTGCCTTTGGGGGCTAGTCCGCCGTCGTGACCGCGCGATGTTTTTGGGTTGGCGATCGCCCCAACCCCCTCGGGTCCTTCCCCACCAACGCCAGCCCAACCTCTCCCCTCAAATAGTCATCAGGAGAACCTCATGCTGAATTTTCTCAGTAAAGTCGGCGATTACGCGAAAGAAACCTTACAAGCCGCCAAATACATCGGTCAAGGACTCTCGGTCACCTTCGACCACATGAGTCGCCGACCGATTACCGTCCAATATCCTTACGAAAAACTGATCCCCTCCGAACGCTTCCGGGGACGCATTCACTTTGAATTTGACAAGTGCATCTCCTGCGAAGTCTGCGTTAGAGTCTGCCCGATTAACTTGCCCGTCGTCGATTGGGAATTCAATAAAGAAACCAAAAAGAAAAACCTCAAGCACTACAGCATCGACTTCGGCGTGTGCATCTTCTGCGCTAACTGCGTGGAATACTGCCCCACCAACTGCCTCTCCGTTACCGAAGAATACGAACTGGCGGCTTACGATCGCCACGAACTCAACTTCGATAACGTCGCCATGGGCCGCCTTCCCTATAAAGTCACCAACGATCCGATGGTCTCGCCCATGCGCGAACTCGCCTACCTGCCCAAAGGCGTCGTCGATCCCCACGTGGTTCCCCATACCGCGCCGCGTGCGGGCAAACATCCCGAAGACATTCTCCAAGAATTAGAGAAACAAGCCGAACGCCAAACCCCGGAAGCCAGTTCCAAAAACTAACCCCCTCCAGCGATCGGGCCGTTGTTGAGTTCCCTTTCGATTTCTCTAGTTGTGACCACAAACGAAGGATACGACCGTGAATTTAGCCGAAGGCATTCAGATTATTTCATTCGGGATTTTGAGCGTCGCGCTCGTCGGTGCCGCACTAGGAGTGGTGCTGTTTAGCAACATCGTCTACTCGGCCTTTTTACTCGGTGGCGTCTTTATCAGCATGGCCGGGATGTATCTATTGCTCAATGCCGATTTCGTCGCCGCCGCCCAAGTGCTGGTCTATGTCGGTGCCGTCAACGTCTTGATTTTGTTCGCGATCATGTTGGTGAACAAACGGGAAGATTTCGCCGAGATGCCGAATGCCTGGATCCGCAAAGGGGCGACTGCTTTGGTGTCTTTGGGCTTATTCGCTTTGCTGACGACGATGGTCTTCTCCATCCCCTGGGAAGTGTCTGCCGTAGCGACTCAAGCGAATGGCTCGATTGTCACCATTGGCGAGCATTTCTTCTCGGACTTCTTACTGCCGTTTGAGTTGGCCTCCGTCCTCTTGCTCATGGCGATGGTCGGCGCGATTATTTTGGCCCGCCGCGACCTGCTCCCCGACGAGAGTTCGACCCCGAGCGAACAACGGCTGATGTTCGAACAACTGCCCGAACGTCCTCGCGAACCCGTCGGCTCCCTCCAAGGCAGTGCGCGAGACCAGTAAGATCTGACGATCTGGCTGGCTCTGTGTGTTTTTCTTGCAAACGTTCACCTAACTTACGAAAGTTCAAGCAGATGCAACTGCAATATTTTTTAGTGCTGGCTGCCGCTTTGTTCTGCATCGGCATCTACGGATTGATTACCAGCCGCAATGCCGTGCGGGTATTGATGTCGATCGAACTGCTGCTCAATGCGGTCAATCTCAATTTGATGGCCTTTTCTAACTTTCTCGATTCCGGTGAGATTAAAGGTCAGGTATTTGGTGTCTTTGTGATTACGGTAGCGGCTGCCGAGGCGGCAGTGGGACTGGCGATCGTTTTAGCGATCTACCGCAACCGCGATACGGTGGATATGGAGCAGTTTAACCTGCTCAAGTGGTAGGCCAAACCACCGCAAGTTCTAGGATTCGGGTCGAGACTGTACCGAGTTCACCGAACATCAAAAAACCGGGTCGATCGCATCGATTCGGTTTTTTCGTTGGCAAAGCGGCAAAAGGTACGAACTCGTACAATCGACATCGCCACCCCCTCGGTACACTGGGGAAAATATCGACATGCAAAGGGTTGGGAGTTCATTACCAGTGCAACTCAAACACGCGATTATCGCCCATAAAGCCGGAGACCACCTCAGTCGCCGTCGAGCCGAACAGTGCGCCCGCGAACTCGAAGCGCGCGGCTGTAAGGTGTTAATGGGTCCGAGTGGTTCCAAGGACAATCCCTACCCGGTTTTCCTCGCTTCTGCTACGTCGGCGATCGATCTGGCCCTGGTTTTGGGCGGCGATGGAACGGCACTGGCTGCGGCCCGTCATTTAGCGGCGGAAAATATTCCGATTTTGGCGGTCAATGTCGGCGGACATTTGGGCTTTTTAACCCAGCCGTCGGAGACGTTTCAAGATAGCGAGAAGGTTTGGGATTACTTGCTCGAAGATCGCTATGCGGTGCAGCGTCGGATGATGATCGAAGCTCAGATTTTCGAGGGCGATCGCTCTAATTTAATTCCCGCCAGCGATCGCTATTTGGCCCTCAATGAAATGTGTGTCAAACCCGCCGCCGCCGATCGCATGATTACTTCAATTCTAGAAATGGAAATTGACGGGGAAGTGGTGGATCAATATCAGGGGGACGGGTTGCTCGTCGCTACGCCGACAGGTTCGACTTGTTACACCGTGTCCGCCAACGGTCCGATCGTTCACGACGGGATGGAGGCGATGGTCGTCACGCCGATTTGTCCGTTGAGTCTGTCGAGTCGTCCGATTGTCCTGCCTCCCGGGTCGGTGGTCAGTATTTGGCCCCTTGCCGATAGCGATTTGAGTACGAAACTGTGGATGGATGGGGTCTTGGCGAGTTCGATTTGGCCGGGACATCGGGTAGATGTGAAAGTGGCGGGTTGTCGCGCTAAATTTATTATCCTGCGCGAAAATTATTCCTACTACAATACGTTACGAGAAAAGTTGCAGTGGGCGGGGGCGAGGATTCATTACAGTAATAATCATCGCAATTGAAAACAAGGGAGAAGGAAACCGTCCCAACTCCGGAGGACGGAGTAGGTGACGAAGGTTTTGCTCACTTGCTCGATTTAAACTCTAAACTCTAAACTCTAAACTCTAAACTCTAAAATCCTTCATGCCTCATTCAAACTTACTCGGATTGCTTCCCGCCGATGCGCGACGGGTCGTTGAAATTTGCGACGATCGCCCGTCGAATACTCGGGAATCGGCTTTGCAACGAGCCACACTCTATCGACGCATCAATCCCCGGGGGGAATATCTCACGATCGCGTGCGATCGCCATTCCTCGGACGTCGTCGAACCCGCGATCGCCGAACAGTCCGTGGATTGTTTGGTGTTCGATCGCACCTTGACCCAAGTACTCGACCCGCTCAAATTGCTGCAGTCGAGCGCCCGTTGGTTGAGCGAAAACGGGCAAGTTGTTGCCTGTATTCCTAACGTTCAATATTGGCACCGTCTCGTCTATTTATTGCGCGGTCGAGGGTTGGAACAAAGCACAAATTTTGACGATTGTCAACTGCGTTTTTTTAGTTTGGAAACGATTAAAGAATTATTTAATCAAGCCGGATTAAATCTCTATGAAGTGCAAACCGTAGGGGTTCAAACAGAAGCGTTTAAAGAATTCGCTCAGACGATCGCTCCCGTGGTCAAAGAATTGGGCTTAGATCCTCAAACCTTTGCCATGCAAGCGAATGCAGAATTTTATGTAGTACGGGGGAGTCAAACTCAAAGTTCTCCCCGAAGATTGTTCGTACATACGATTTTAATGGCGCCGACGGCGTGCGATCGCCCTCGGGTTCTCGACCCCGATCGCTTTAGTAATACTATTCCCGGAGTACGGGCGATCGCCGAAGTCAAAAATGCCGATCTTTCCCTCGCCTTACCGCAAGAAGAAAAAGTCTTTATTTGGCAGCGTACCATTTTAAAATATCCCCACGATTTCGCCCGCTTGCGCGAATTACTGCGACGAGATTATCTGATTATTGCCGAAATTGACGACGACCCGTTACGCCGTCCCCAATACGAACAAAATCGCTTTCTGAGTTATCGCGGTTGTCATGGGGTGCAAACTTCTACCGAACCTCTTGCCGACTATTTGCGCCAACACAATCCTAATGTTGCCGTTTTTGCAAATCAACTGACCGAATTACCGCCAGAACGAACCTATAAAAATGACGGAACCTGTACGATCTTTTTCGGGGCTTTGAATCGCGAGGCAGATTGGGAACCGATTGTCGGCGAACTGAATCGAGTGTTAGGAAAATACCGCGATCGCGTGCGGGTGAAAGTTATTCACGACCGCAAATTTTGGAATGCCTTGCAGAGTTTAGAGGGCGATCGTAAAGATTTTGAAGCCTTTTGTCCTTACGAACGATATTTAGAAATTATGGACGAATGCGACCTCGCCTTACTCCCGCTTACGCCGACGCGGGTTAACAGCATGAAGTCCGATCTCAAGTTTCTCGAATGCGCCGGACATGGAGTGGCCGTATTGGCGAGTCCGGTGGTTTACGAACACACGATCGTTGAAGGAAAAACAGGCTTAATTTATCGTAGTGTCGCAGAATTCGGCAAGCATTTAGAGGCGTTAATTACCGATCCGCTTTTACGGCAAACATTAGCCCAAAATGCCTATGGTTGGGTGGCTGAAAATCGCTTACTCTGTCAGCATTACCGTCAACGCAGCCAGTGGTACAAACAATTGCGCGATCGCCTACCCGAGTTAAACCGTCAGTTGCGCGATCGCGTTCCCGAACTCTTTACCGATTAATCGCTCGATCGACGATCGATCGATGAATGAATGGATTCATTTAGATTCATTGAACCCGCGATCGCCCTTTTCCCATTTACTCTCTTTGACCTCAATCCGATCGATGCGAATTTTATTGACGATTGCCCACTATTTCAATCCAGAAGGGGGCGGAAAACACGGTTCTCTCGCAAAAAACCCTCAACCGCGCATTCTTGCACTAAGCCAGTGCATTACTCATTTATGGTCCGTATTCGGTCGATCTCAATCCTCGATCGACATTGCCCAATGTGCGGCCCTCCCGGTCAATCAGGCGCAAGCCAACGACCTCGATATTGTCGTTTGTACCACGGGCGATCGTCATTTATTGGGACAACTTCCCCTCGATCGCAACATTTATCGCCACCATGCGACTCACGCAGAACCGATGTTTCTCGGGTTTGAATGTCAAGCGGTTCTTCGCGACAGTTTGGGTCATTACGATTATTATTGCTATCTCGAAGATGATTTAATCCTGCGCGATCCGTGGTTTTTTATCAAACTCAAGTGGTTTACGCAACATACCGGAGATGCGTGTTTGTTGCAGCCGAATCGCTACGAAATCGCCATGCAGGGCCAGCGTCACAAAGCTTACATCGATGGCGATCTGGCGCCGAAAGTGACGGCGCCCTTTCAGAATGTCAAGGAAGCGCCGGAACTCAAGGGCAAAGTTATGGAAGAGTCGGTTCTTTTTAAGCGGACTCTCAATCCCCACTCGGGATGTTATTTTCTCAATACCCGACAGATGGCTTATTGGGCGCAGCAACCCTATTTTTTAGACCGAGATCCGAGTTTTATCGGTCCGTTGGAAAGTGCGGCGACCTTGGGAATTATGCGAACGTTCAAGGTTTACAAACCTGCTATGGATCATGCGGGCTTTTTGGAAATTCAGCATTTCGGTAGTGGGTTTCTCCAGTTAATTGGAAACACGGTGCGTTTGGGTTAAAAAGGGTCAGTTATCTGTTGTTTTACCCCTGAGTTGAACTTTTAAAAATTGCTGATTTACCAAGGATTGCCGATGGTTGTAAATCCAGCCCAATAATAAGGATGAGAAAGCGGTTTAATCTCCCGGACATCCTGTTGTTTGGGTAAGGCGATCGCCCCTTCGGAAAGCATCAATTGTCCCGGTTCAAGGCGGACGTTACCTCGGATAAATTGTAATTGTGCTTGTCGCAACGCTTCCGCACGAATAGGCGCCGATCGCAGGTTGTCGTACAATTCGCTCATTAACCCCAAGGTGGCATTATCGCTGACATACCAGAGACTGGCGATCGCCGATCTAGCGCCGGATTGCAACGCCAATCCAGCAAATCCCAATTCTGCCTCGCGATCGCCGATCGCACTGCGACAAGAACTAAATACTAATAAGTCCACTCCAGCTACTTGCCATTGTAAATCTTTCATGTCCGACAATCGCAAACGTCCATCCCACAATTGAATATAAGAGTTTTCCGCACTTCCCGGCTGAAAATCCATGTGCGTCGCGAGATGAACGATGCTAAATTCTTTAGAATCTACCTCTTCTTTTAGGGTGTTGAGTGTAAATTCTTCATTTAAAAATTGCTTGCCCGACCAACAGGAACTCGACCGGGAGCGATCGTCACAAACAATCGCGTCTAACTCTAGAGGAACCGCAGGTAAAGGTGTTAATTCTTCAAACTCTGAGGCTCCCATTGCCAAAACTTGCTCGTTTTTTAAATTGGTATAAGTTGGCTGGGTCAAGCTGAAACTCGGGACGATCGCCAAACTATATTGTTCGACTAAAAACTGTTCTCCATCGTGAAGCGCTGCGAACGGCAGCGATCGCAATCCCTCATCGGGAACGAAAATTAAATTTTGAATCCTTCGTTGTTCTAAGGTCGGCTGAATCGGTTCGATTAATAAGCGATAAAGCTCTTGAGACGGTTCTAAATAGAGTTGACTGTACGATCTTTTGCGATCGGTGATTTTATGGCGAAATTCAACGGCCAATTGTTCGACAACCTGGCGATGAGCTTCAGGAATTTTGAGGCGTAAGGGTTTTTCAAATGCTGTAACGACAACTAATTCTACCGGGTCGTCTGGATGGCGATCGCACGGCCATCCTAATTCTTCTTGTAAGATGCCATCGGAACGAACGAAGCGATCGCGATCTCGCTCTTGATTATGTTCGCCACTGGGACAAACGAGCGCTGCATTATCATTTAACTGAGTACGTCCAAAAACGATGTAGACCACTGCGGTTTTCATTCCCATTTCTTCCTCAGTTTTTCGCAAAACTTGCCGAATTTCATCGAGAGAAAGCAAATTAAAATGGGAAGGGTGGTTGAAGTAATTAATAAATTCGCGAGATAACGCTTCTTCCAAGGTCGTAATTTGCGTATCTAGCTCGATCCCCGTCATCGAAACTTCTACGATGGGTTCGGAGCGAGCGGAATTGTCGATCGGGATCGAGGCGGGGTTAATATTTCCATCCGCGATTGTTTCTGGGGGAACGATCGATTCCGATGTCGCCGAGAATGGTTCGGGGATGGCGACGCTTTCGACAGATTCAGTCGGTTGACCGGAAGGAAACTCGGACCCAGGCGCCGCAGTAGGTAAAGTGGGATTCGCGGCGGCAGTCATTTGAGATTCGATGTTGCGCTGGGGGAGAGGATTGTTGTCAATCGTGTTCGGTGCCATTTCCGACGAAGCGGGAATCGGCGATCGCGCTGGAACCTCCGACGACGGGGCGATCTCCGATGGTGCTGAAGGCAGAATTGGCGATAAAGGCGCAATTTCCGGAGCTTCAGTCCTATTGGGTTCGGAGGCGATCGCCTCCGGTAGGGGGTTGCTTCCCCCTACCGCTTCCGACGGAGAAACATTCTGAGGTGAGATCGGCTCTAGGGGGGGCGCTCCTGGTGCGTTCTGAGCGGGAAGCGATTCTTGCGGAGTTTCCGCGACCCCTTCCGGTTCCGGTACGGGTTGCGCCACTACTTCCGGTTCCGGTACGGGTTCCGGTTCCGGTACGGGTTCCGGTTCCGGTATGGGTTCCGGTTCCGGTACGGGATCGACCCCATCATCCGTACTCACTGTAATATTTCCCCGGGTAAAAGAGCGGGGGAAAATTTCGCCGAGGTTGAGGGTTGATGTCCCCGTCGTGACCACATCGCGCGTTCCGTGAAACGCAGGATTGCCAATTTCAAAGCCCTCAATCGGGTCTAAACCGTCGCCTCCCGCGTGACGCAGGGTGATGCTTCCGCCGCCAGCGCCTCCCGCCGTCGAAATACTCGCCTGTCCTGTTGGCGAATAGGAGGACGGGAACGCATCCGTCGCGCGGAAAAATCCCCCGGTGGTTTCGATAAAGACATCGCCACCGCGACCTGTGGTTCCCCCTTCCGCGTTAATCGAGCTCACTTGAATATCGCCAATCGGATCGAGGAAAACGTTCCCCGCATCACCGACGGTCGCACTTGAATCGATCGCCCCCGATGTAATCGCCAGTTTCGCCATCACGGTAATATCGCCGCCGCGATCGCCTCCGGTTGATGTGAGATTCCCGGTGATAATTTCGCCTTGGCTGCTGGTTACGGCGATCGCCCCGCCTGTCGGAGCCGAAGTGCTATCTAAATTCCCGGTTTGGACGTTGGCGGTACGACTTTCTAAGGCGATCGGTTGACCGTTACTAGTGATATCCCTGACGGTGAGCGCGTTTTCGGTATTCAGGCGCACCCCCGCCGCGCCTGTCGTCGTCACTGGACCGCGCAGGTCGATCGTATCCGTACTCGTCGCGCTCAAACTCCCGGCA
Organism: Oxynema mangrovii CENA135; assembly: GCF_016632315.1. Taxonomy (NCBI): domain Bacteria; kingdom Bacillati; phylum Cyanobacteriota; class Cyanophyceae; order Oscillatoriales; family Oscillatoriaceae; genus Oxynema; species Oxynema mangrovii. The sequence continues at coordinate 2,130,800 of NZ_JAEOXH010000001.1, forward strand.
GCGATCGCTTCTAGAGCCGTTATTTGAGTTGCACTCTCGATCTTCAACTCACCCAAGGGTTGCTGGCTCCCTACGGCTCGATTAAATGTGAGATCGCCGTTGCCGACATTGAGGGTTAAGTTTTCTGTCGAGTCGATCGCGCTATCTAGGGTTCCTCGAATCATGAGGTCACCGTCATGGGTCGTTATTGTGACCGATCCGGCGATCGCGATCGCGCCGTCAAAGGTCGTATCTTCTTCAGTGGTAATATTTCCGGCGATCGTCGTCTGGCTACTGGTAATGTTCAAATCCGTTAATGGAGACGTTTCGCCGAGATTTCCATTCAGATCGATTTGACCTGTTCCTGCATTTAAAGTTAAATTCCGATTCCCATCAATATTCCCCAGAATGCGAATGTCACCCCCTGCACGATTGGTGTCTATTTCAATCTCATTGCCGAGGATGATATTTCCCGTCAGTGAAATATTATTATCGATCGTTTTTACATCTGAATTTAGATAAATATTGGCTGCATTAAAGGCGATCGACCCATTCCCCAATCCCGTTATGGAACCGTTCGCCGTAATCGACCCCGAACCTGCTTCTAAGGCGATCGGGTCACTAAATTCGAGAGAATTAACAATTGCAATTTCTCCCGTAAAATCGGCTCGACCCAAGGCGATCGAACTAAATCCATCTTCAATTTGAGATAATTCATTTGCGGTTAAATCAAAACTTGCATCGCTCTCCGTATCTCCTCCCAGGATTATATTCCGATCGGGGCTTGCGGGTTGTAAGCTGAGACGATTCGTTCCCCTCACCGCCCCGTTAAAATCTATTTCTCCCGCCGTTAAAGTTAGGGGATAATTACCGATATCCAGACTAGAACCAAACGCCAAAATTGCCGTTCCGGGAACTAAATTGGCTCCCGGCATTAGGGTGACGGGGGCGTTAAAACGAAGTTCGTTATTGTTGGTTTCAATTTGGCTAGCAACGGTTACCGTTCCCGGACCTATTTGCGTGAATGGGCCGTTGAGATTGAAGGGATGGACGAGATTTAAGTTTTCGGTATTGGCGAGGGTGACCCCACCTAATCCGGTGGTGGTTACGGGAGCGTTAAAGCGAATGGTATGGGTATTGATATCGATCCCTGTAGTACCCGTTACGATAATTGCTCCGTTAAATGTTGTCGTTCCGCTTCCGGCTAGTTGAGTTAGGTTGGTAGCATTAATTCCTCTCGTCGTTAAGTTATGGGTTTGGGCGATCGTTAGATCTCCCAATGGCGTTTGACTGCCGATATTTCCGGCAAAATCAATGTTTCCCGTCCCCGCATTTAACGTTAAATGATGAGCGCCATCGAGGGTATTATTAAATGTTAGATTGCCGGAAATAGTACGAAAATTTACGTCACGGAGCAAGCTGACGGCGCCGTCTAGGGTTAAGTTTTGGCTGTCGGTAATAATGCCGTTATTAAAATAAATTTGCTGCCCGGTTTTGAGGGTTAGATTATAATTGCTATTACTGAGGTCAATTTCTCCCAAGGAACCGACATAAATATTGCCGACAGTATCGGAACCCAGGGTTAAATTTCCACTGCGAACGTCGAGCATTAGCAATTCTTCTGTGGTGAGGCTGTAATCTCCCGTGGCATCGTTGACGGCGATCGCCGTTCCTGGCGCGATCGGTTCCAACGTTAAAGTATTATTAGTGGTAATCCGACTTTCGCCCTGAAAACTAATATTATTTCCTCGGAAAATAAGGTTTCCCGTTCCCGTCGCCGTGGGATTAATTAAAACACCATTTAATCCGATTCCCTCTGCACCGCTAACCCCAACGCCTTCAAGGAGTAAATCCTCCGTTCCCGTCGCTTCTACCGTACTATCTGTTTCAAGATCGATGCCGAGGTTACCTTCTCCCGTGCCGTTTCCAGTTCCTTTGAGGGTAACGCTTTGGTGACCGGAAATCGTGCTACCAGTAAGAAAAATTCCAGGATTGTTATCGGTTCCGTTACCGCCTTGTCCTTCAAGGGCGATCGCTCCCTTTTGAGAAGTAATATTACTGCCATTTAGCAGGCGAACTCCTTGATTGAGGTCTGCGGTTACCTCACGCGCTATTCCCGTCAAACTAATATTTCCATTTTCCGAAAAAATGCGAGCATTATCATTGGCGAAAATCCCATGATTTAAACTATCTCCCGTTCCTCCATTTCCTTGTAAGACGATATCTCCTTCTTTGGACTCAATTATACTGTTCCCTCTAAAAAGAATACCGATATTTGCAAATTCGCTTCCGTTGCCCCCCGTTCCCGTTAGATTGATTTCTCCAAGATTGGAGGAAATTTGAACGTTGTTATCAATATAAATTCCGTAATTTTCACTCGTTCCATTTCCGCCCGTTCCTGCTAAAATAATTGACCCTACCTCCGTTTGTAGGGTACTGCCATTCATCACACTAATTCCATCATTGACTTTTTCGGTTCCTCGGGCCATTCCAGTGACTCGAAGATCTCGATAAGCCGAAAGGGAAACCCCATCACGAATCGCTACTCCGGTATTAAATAATCCTTGAACGCCACCCGTTCCATCGATGACAATCGACCCGCTTTGTGATTCGACCAGACTACCCGCCGTTACGCCAATTCCCCGGTTATTTTCCCCTGTTCCGTTAGCGATTCCCGTTAAACGAATATCTCCATCGGCGGACAGGGTAGATTCATCGACAAAGACCCCTCCATTCCAATGGGTTCCGTTGACCCCAAAGCCTTCTAAAGTAATGGTTCCTTGCGGTGCTTCCAGGCGAGAATTGGCCTGTAAAACAATACCGGGATTGTATTCTCCCGAACTATTGCTCCCCGTTCCAATCAGGTGAATATTGCCCGTTTCCGAACGAACGATCGCGCCATCTAAAAAGATTCCTCGATTGAAGTTGGTTCCTTTACCACTGGTTCCCGTTAACACGATCTCCCCATTGGCGGTTACGGTAGCATTTTCAAGATATAATCCCGTATTCCATTCGGTATATAATCCCGTATTCCAATCTACTCCGCTTCCCCCGGTTCCGTCTAAGCGAATCGAGCCATTGCCGTTGGTTTGCAATACGCTCCCATTGGAGATCAAAATACCACTATTGTTATCCACCCCATCCAATCCCCTCCCAGTCAGGGTAATCGTGCCACCTTCAGCATTAATGGTTGCGTTATTGAGAAGAATGCCGTGACGTGAGGTCGGGCTGCCCGTTCCCGTGGCCGTAAAATTCCCACCCCCTGTATGAATGGTGGTATAGGGAATTGCTATGCCTCCGCCACCCAAATTGTCGATATCGCCGTTTAAAACTAAATTGAGGGAATCCCCGCCGGGGACGCTATCGCTAATTTGACCGTAAATATAAACATTATTATGGGCATTGAGGGTCAGGGTGTTGTTTAATCCGGTTCCGTTAAAATCAATCGGCGCAGTTACCGTAATTTTGCCCTCTTGGGTTCCCCCACTGCCTGTTTCGATGGTGACGGATTGATTGCCCCCCGTCAGGGCCGCGACGACTAAATCGACCCCCAATTGCGCGCTATCTGCCGTGGCGGCGAAGGGGGTGGTGTTGTTAATATTGACCGTACCCGCTCCGGCGACGATCTCGATATCGTTGGGGTCGATGAGCCATTCCCCTCCACTACCGCAGGTCGGAAGGTTAGCGCAACGAGTGCGAGCGTTGGGAACGCTACTCACTTCTAAAGATTGCAAGCCACTGGTTTCGACGAAGCCGCCATCTCCGCCGAGAATCCCGCCCAGGGCGCTGATTTGCCCGTGAATTTGGGCATTTTCTCGGGCAAAGACGATGACTCGTCCGCCATCGCCGAACTCGGTGGCGTCGGCGGCGATGCTGGAATGGCGATCGATAAATGTCTGTCGGGCATTCGGGACGCTTCCTCGACCGCGCAGGTCGCCGCCGACGAGTACGGTTCCGCCGCCGTGAGGGGCAGAAGTATTAAGTTGACTTTCAATGAGTGCGACGCGATCGCCTAGAACGGCAATTTGTCCCCCGGTTGCGGTCATCTCACCGGAAACCATGGTATCTCCGGTTTGCGGTGAGATCGCAATCCCCGAACCCGATAGCTGTAGGCTGCCATCCGGGTTAACCGTTACTGTTTTTGCATGAGTGGCCCCCGCACCTGTCAGCAATTCCGGCAGCGATTGCGGGGTAAATGTTCCCATTTCTGCCGTTCCCGGTCTGACTTCTAAACTTAAGAGCTGGTTCTCTTGGGAAATCCTGACCGCACTTTCCCCGGGTACCGCCGCGAGGGTAATGTTCCCCCCCGGCGCCGACAATGTACCTGCATTGAGGACGCTACCCCCGAGAAGGGTTAAATTGTGACCCGGTTGCAGGGTTAAATTGCCAAAATTAACGATCGCCCCGGGTTCTAGGGAGGAAAAGGCAAAGTGAGAAGGAGTTCCGACTAAATTGGCCCAGGCATTCTCTCGCCGGGCATCAAACCAATGGTTTTCACTAAATCCAATTCCCGTGGCGCTGGTAGCGAAAAAGTCTCCCGGTACGTTTAAACTCGCATTGGCGCCGAATAAAATCCCGGCGGGATTCATTAAAAATAAATTGGAATCGCCACCGCTCACTTGAATTAAACCGTTAATTACCGAAGCGTCGCCGCCAGTGATGCGCCCTAAAATATTCTTAATTTCCGGATTCGAGAGAAAATTGGCGACTTGCCCCGCTTCTAGGCCAAATTGCTCGAAACTATGGAACAAATTCGCTCCATCTGCCGAGGGTTGTCCCCCGTGAATGTTAAAGTGATTGCCCTCTGGGGTGACGGCTGTCCCCGTACCGTCTGACGCCGGAGTAATCGGTTGAGCGATGGAGGATTTGCTAACTCCCGTGAGAGATGAAAGGAGAACGAGAGAGGCGATCGCCCTGAATGAGTTATTCATACCTGAGATTCCCCGATGCTTTTCTCTGACCTAACAATGATGGAAAATACGGAGGTGTCTCGAAAACGAGGCTCACATTATAACACTTCAATCCGTATTTTCCCTGAGTAAAAAATCTTATTTGGGAAACTCTAAAATTTATTTTTAAGCTATACAGCACTCGGGGGATCTGAGGAGGTACAGTGCCGATCCCCCTATCCCTCCTTCGCCCCCCTTTCAAAGGGGGGCGAAGGAGGGATTTCGGGGGGAACGAGGAAAGTCCCCCTTTTTAAGGGGGATTTAGGGGGATTGAAATGTACCGCCCAACAGCGAAAACTACTATATAGATTTTTAGTTATTTTTTGATGCAAAAAATGCGAGAAACGGTAGCGCAATCTATAGCAGTCCTACCCACCCAATAAAAAAGCCAGGGAGTAAAATCCCTGGCTTTTTGACGATCGAGCTAACGAGTTAGCTGACGAAATGTGAAGTGATTAGAACAACACGATATCGTTGGCGTTGACCGTACCTTCGCGGATGACGGCGATCGTCACGAGGTCGCTGGTTGCCGCGCCTGTGGCCGCAGGAGCCGCACCGCTCGGGTCGTAGTAGAGGATACCGCCAGAATCCTGAGCGTCGAATACGATGGCCGGGGTATCCGCTCCGGTGAAGGAACTGGTAAAGGTACCCGAGTAACCCGATTGGGTTTGTTCGGGGAAGAAGTCGAGGTTAATCCGTAACGGTTGTCCGGCAGTGGCTTGTCCGGCACCTCCGAAGAAGTCACTGGCATCCAGATGAATCTTATCGATTCCCGTATCGAACGAGGTAATCGTATCGTTCAATTCTTCTGTAGAGGCGCTTTGGTAAACAAAGGCATCGAAGGAGCCACGGGTTCCGATCAAGCTGTCAGCACCGAGGAAACCTTCGAGGGTATCGTCACCGGGGCCGTCAGCACGCAAGGTATCGGCTTCTTTACTACCGACGATCACGTCGTTACCCGCACCGCCGATGAGGGTGTCGGTGTTGGAGTTGGCGATCAAGAAGTCGTTGCCTTCGCCACCGAGCAGGGACATTCCGGTGGTTCCTTCGGTAGCGAACAAGGAGTCGTTGCCGTCGCCACCGATTAAGGTACTGTTGGAACCAGAGGCCACGAGGGTATCGTTACCATCTTGACCCGTGAGCCAGGAATTTTCACCTGCGGCGCTGAGGCTGTCGGCACCCGCACCGCCATCGAGGGTGGCGTCCGCTCCTGCCGTGATGAGGCTATCGTTGCCTTCGTTACCGAACAGACGGCTGGTGGCTCCTGCTGCGGTAATGAAGTCATTTCCGGCAGCCGTTCCGGCGGTGTCGTTGTCACCGTAGAGGGTGTCGTTGTTACCGATACTGATGAGGGTGTCGCTACCTTTGTCCCCATAGATCAGGTTGGTACCGCCAGAGACGATCGTGTCTTCTCCTTGACCGCCGTAGACGGTGTTGCGTCCCAAGGTCAGACCCAAGTTGGTGACGTCAATCGAGTCGTTTCCTTCGTTACCGAAGACCCACCCTTGAACGCCGTAGTTCTTAATGGTGTCGTCACCTTCACCACCGATCAGGGTTTGCCGTCCGCGTAGTCCGCCGAAAGCGACTAAGCTGTCGTTGCCGACGCCACCATCCATCCAGTTAGCTTGGGGGACGCCGTTGAGGTTACCCGAGGCATCGTCCGCGTCAATCCGTCCGGCAATATTACCGAGCATGAGCAGGCTGTCTTGACCTTCGCCGCCCCAGAGGCTGTCACGATCGCCCAAACCGATGACGACATCGTCACCCAGGTCGCCGACGAGGTAGTTACGTCCGGGGTTGAGGGGAGGATTGGCATCGGGTTGGAGATCGACAACACGAACGCTGTCGTCGCCGATCGCGCCGCCGCCACCACCGGGGCGCAAGTCGGGTAGCAATTGACGGTTGTTCGGCAAGAGCGTAGTTTCGGGAACGAAGTCATCTTGTCCGCCGAAGCCAATACCCGTACCACCAAACGACGACAGTTCCACAACTTGGACGGTATCGTCTCCCTGACCGCCGTAGAGGCTATCTTCTCCGAATCCAGACCCACTCAGGAAGTCATCGCCTTTGTTGCCCAGACCGAGGTTGCTGCCTCCACCGTTACCGAAGTTGAAAATATCGTTTCCTTCGTCGGTTCCGTCGATGTCGCCCCCAAAGACGGTGTCGTTGCCTTGGGTACCGACGGATTCAAAATAATCGTCTCCTACATCGCCGAAGAATAAACTGGAGCCACCCAGACTGCGAACTTGGTCGTTGTCTTGTCCGGCATAGACCGTATCGCCGACTCCAGCTCCGGTTAACGAGTCATTATCTCTGTTTCCAAAAATGATGCTCCCACCATTGAGGGTGTCGCTGGTGAGAATGTCACTCCCGTTGAGACCCAAAACGGTGTCGGGTCCACGCTCGGGACCCACTGTAAGATCTAGTGTATCGTTGAAATCAGTCAGGATTCTAACCATTCAGAGTTCCACTCCTCATCTGTTTCGTGTCGTCGTTGTCTAGTCTGCTGCAGCAGCTAGCAAAGGAAACCGCGAGACGCATGGTTTAGGCTTTTGAACCCGAACGCGCGCTTCCCTTTCTTTAATAAAGTATAGTGCCGGGATGAAAAAGCGATCGGGATACGGGATTTCTTTCCCTAATTTGGTTAGCGAATGGCGTGAACTCAGATCGATTGGCGATCGCGTTCACCACCCTGACGGGTGCGCTCCTTTGCGCTTTGTTATCCCAAGATTCGCGCTGGCGATTGGGTTGCGATCGCCAGAACCGCGCCGATGCCCAATGCACCCTCACGGAACTGCCGAAAAGCCATAGCCAGGTTTCGTGCTTGCTTGACACTCCCCAACCCAAAGGTGCAGGGATTCTTGGCTCAACGAGCCCTCTGAGTTTCCGTCTCTATCGAGCGTCAATCCAGAGTGACTTCTCTCCCCAAGCGTTACTTCCGGTCTGCCTTACCGTAGTTGGATGACTCCAAAGTTTGTCTAATAAGTTGACACGTCTGGTCTTTCTGCCAGCAGCAAGTCTAGCCCAATTGAGGGCTAATGTCTAGTCTGGCAAGATTCTAAAGCCTTTTGTCCTGGTCTTTGACGCTTTGGTCATTCTCGGGTAATTTCGTATTGACAATGACTGGGGTGAGGACTACCGTGCCTAGTCTTTAGTTTCGCGGCCTGAGTTCCCTTGATTGACAAGCTTGCAATCCTTTAGCTATTGACTATTAACCTATTCCTGTCCAGACTTGGCAAATCCGAACAAAGTTCCGTCGGGCTAGCTCGGTATTTTTATGGGTTTTGACCGGGTTCGTCCGCTCGCGATCGCCGCTTTTGTCAAAAATTTTGCGAAGGATTTGCCTTCTCAACAACGGGGCGATCTCAGGTCACGAAACGATCGAGTTTCCCGGGACGATCGCCACCATGGCTTCAATTGAATCCGCTTATCAGTTTGAGAATGAGGATAAATCAAAAGGGTGTGGGGCTCGCGATCGCATCGGATCGGGCGATCGCCGATCTCGAACGGGCCGAACAATTCCAACGGCAAGAAAATTGGGAGGCGGCGATCGCCTGCTATCGTCGAGCCTTAACCCACAGTGGCGATCCGGGGGAGATTTATCCCCACCTCGCCGCCGCGTATCTCGACGCCGGACAGTACCCCGAGGCGATCGCCACCTGTCAACAAGCCCTCAAAGGAGACCCCAATCGGGCCGAACTCTACCACACCTTAGCCATGGCTCTCGACGCCCTCGATCGCCCCGACGCGGCCACCAGGGCTTACGATCGCGCCTTGGACGCTTGGCAACAAGCCCTCCAACTCCCACTCCAGGGAACCGGGGGCGATCGCGCCTTCAAACTCGGCAACGCCTTACTCGCAAGCGGTCGCCTCGACGCCGCCATTTGCGCCTACCAACGGGCGATCGCCCTCCAGCCCGGATCCGCCGAAGCCCATTCCAATCTGGGGATCGCTTGGTTGCAAGCCGGACGGGGCGATCGCGCCGTTGCTGCATTGCGCCGCGCCCGCGCCCTCCAGCCCCAGTCTGCCGGGATCGCCTACAACCTCGCCAAAGCCCTCGACGCCCAACTGCGCCGAGGGGATGCCAGCGCCGATCCCCAACTCAGTCGGCAACGGTTCGAGGCCCTTCTCGATGCCGTAAAGCTCGCTCCCGAGTTCGCCGAAGCCCACGAAATGCTCTTGGGTACGGTCATTGCTCCCCAGGCGCAGTCCGCTTCTTTTAGCTTGCTGCGCGAGACCGCCGCCGCCTACCTGCGCCTGTGTCCTCCGTCGTGGCGATCGCTGGCCCTGGTCGGGTCGGTTTCCGTCCATCTTTACTCCGGGACGATCCCCGAGGCTCAAGCCCAACTGGGCGAACTGGAAACAGAAATTTATCAAAATCTGGGTCGATTACCCAATCGCTTCATCAGAAATCTTTATAGTCAGGTCTTGTTTTGCCTGCCGCACCTGCGCGACGATCGCGGCGCCAATAGCCGACTGGCGACTTTCATGGGCGATCGCGTCCGTGGGGTTCTCGACGGTCAACTCCAGGAACCTGTAGCGACGGCAAAGCGGGCGATCGGGCCGTCCGCCCCTTTAAAAATTGGCTGCCTGTCCGCTCATTTCCGGCGTCATTCCGTCGGGTGGTGCAGTCGAGATGTTTTGCGGGCGTTGTCGCGTATCGCTCCCGACTTGTATTTATATAGTTCTCAAACTTTGGCGGGGGACGACCTGACCCGGGAGTTTCAACAGTTCGCGGCCAAGTTTTACCACCCCTCTCGACGGGGAGAGGCCGTCATTGCCGAAATTCTCGATGAAATGCGCCGCGATCGATTAGACATTTTAATCGATTTAGATTCGTCTACGGTCAGCGTCCATCCCGAAATTTTGTATCGCCGTCCGGCACCGATTTGTTTGTCTTGGTTGGGGTTTGACGCCCCTTATTTAGGCGATCGCCATTATTTTTTAGCCGATTGGCACACTCATCCCGCCGGATCGGAGCGCCATTATCCTGAGAAGTTGTTACGAATGCCCGCTTGTTTTATGGCCGTCGGCGGATTCGAGGATCGAGGGTTTGCCGAATCGAGACCGTGGGGCGATCGCCTCGTTTATTTATGTGTCGCTCCGGGAAAGAAACTCGATCGCGCCCTAGTCGATGCCCAAATTCAGATTTTAAAACAGGTTCCTAGTAGCATTTTACTGCATAAAGGTCAAGGGGATTTAGAGATTATTCAAGAAGCGTATCGAGAAGGGTGCGATCGCCATCGCGTGGAGCGCGATCGCGTGCAGTTTTTACCGCAAACAGAGACGGAAGAAGCCCATCGAGCTATTTATAAAACCGTCGATGTCCTGCTCGATTCTTATCCCTATAATGGCGGGACGCATAACTTAGAAGCGTTATATTTCGAGTTGCCCGTAGTGACGAGAGTGGGGGAACAGTTTTTATCGCGGATGGCGTATTCGTTCCTCAAAACCTTGGGAATTGAAGCGGGAATTTCGCCAACTTGGGAAGATTATATTGACTGGGGGATTAAATTAGGGAGCGATCGGGAATTGAGAGCGGAAATTCGACAACAATTGAGGCGATCGCGCCAACCCGAAACTCTTTCGCCGTTGTGGAACCCCGAACAATTTGCCCGGGAGTTATACGAGATGTTGTTCAAAATAGCACGATAGGGTCGCCGACGAGCGACCCTAGGGAAAGGATGGTGAAAGGTTCGTTTATTTGACCGTTTCCAAGCTGTTGGTCTTGCGGGTCAGACGGTTTAAGAAGATCTGTAAAACCGTGCGATCGCCGATCTTAATATTGGCATTGACCGCCATCCCCGATTGCAGGCTAATTTGTAGATTGTTCTGCAAGATAAACTGTTGGCTGTTGAGTTCGATCGTCGCCGGGAAAGCGTAATAGGGGCGTTCTTGAGTCGGCGCTAACGCATCGGAACCGATCGAGGTTAAAATCCCTTCAACCTTGCCGAATTCCGTAGCGGGGAACGCTTCGATATTGATTTCGACCGGGACGCCTTGTTCCCCAGATTCTTTGCGTTTGCGAAGGGCTTCTAAGACTAAAGCGATGTCCTGGTTTTTGATATAAACCGAAGCTTCTAATTGGGCATCGGGAACGATTTTTAATAAGGGATTGGGGTCGCGTTCGGTGGCGACGTAACCTTCCGCATTTGGTTCGAGGTCGAACACGTATCCCGTGACCGGGGCGCGCAATTCTTGATATTGCAACTGTTGTTGGGCGCGGGCGAGTTGACCGTCGAGGCGAGCAATTTGTTTTTGATTTTCCAGTTTCGAGCGACTGAGTTGGGCGTTAATTTCCGAAATCCGTTTTTGGTTTTCGGCAATTTTGGTCAGGATATCTTTTTGGGAGAGGGCGGCGGTGTTGTCCCGTTGTTGACTGGCGCGATCGATCGCCACGCGCAGGCGATCGCGTTCGTTTTCGAGGCGGGAAATTTCCGATTTGCGCGCTTCGAGTTCGTTTTCGCGACTGAGGACGTCGGCGCGTTGTTGTTGCACTTCATTCTCGCGATTTAAGACTTCCGCTTCGCGGGCGGTGACTTCGTTGCGGCGGTTGAGCAGTTCGGCTTTGAGTCGTTCGACTTCTGCTTGACCGCGCAAGACTTCTTGTTGTTGGCGGTCGAATTGGAGTTGAGATAGGGCGCCTTCTTCGACGAGGGGTTGAATGCGATCGCGGATTTCGATATTGAGTTGCAGGGAGTCTTCTGCCGTTCTCAATTGCTCCCGAGCGGTGGGAATTTGGTCTTGAGACTGGCGGACTTGTTCCTCGGCTTTTCTGACCCGTTCCTGGCTTTGGAAGACGCGATCGCGGGCGCGTTCCAATTGGTCGCGGGCGATGCGCAGTTGTTCGCGGGCCGTGGGAAGTTGGGCTTCGACCTGTTGGAGTTGCTCGCGCAATTCCTGAACTTGCAAACTGGCGGCAGCCACGCGGCTGTTAAACTCGCTCCGACTGGCGGCGAGGAGTTGTTCTTGGTTGCGATCGAAATCATCGCCGCCCCCCGCCGTCGCCACGCCACCGACCTGAGCTTGGAGAAACTGATTTTCCGAGATCAAGTTAGCGCGCAAGCGGGTGAGCGATTCGAGGTCGGAACCGACCGGGCCGACGGTTTGACCGTTGAGGGCGGTGGTAAAGAATTGGTTTTCCCGCATCAGGGATTCGCGCAATTCTTTGAGGGATTCGACATCGGCTTCCGGGGCCGTGGGGTCGAAGGTAATCAGGAGGTCGCCTTTTGTAACGAGTTGTCCGCCTTCGACGTGGATCTGACGGACGACCCCTCCAGTGGGGGCTTTGACATCGACCACCGAACCTTGGGGTTCGAGTTTTCCAGTGGTGGGGATGACTTGTTCGACTTTCGCCCAAGCGGCCCAAGTAATCCCAGCCGTGGTCATGCCCAGAATCAACCAGATGATAATACTGGCCCAAATGGGCGATCGCTCCAAGATCACCGGGCGATCGAAGACTGGGGGGGAAGCGGGTTTGAATGTATCCTGAGTCATGAGTCCAAAGCTCCTTGCTGTCGCTCGTGGTAAGTCGGGGGACGGGAGGGGAGTCCGAGGTCGTCGCTGCCAAGGGTGCGGGCGATCGTCCAGAAATGAGTCGGGAGAGTCGAGCCGACGGGCGGCCTCTTGGTTCTAGGTTGCCCTAGGTTGCCCTCTATGGAAACGATCGCCTCCGGGGGGCGGTTCGTTCCCTTACAACTGAGACTCTTGCTGCTGGTAAAGAGCATAATACCGACCTTTGAGCGCCATCAGTTCGTCGTGGCTTCCTTCTTCGACCACGGAACCGCGATCCATCATCACGATCGCATCCGCATTTTTGACCGTGGTCAGGCGGTGGGTGATGAAGAACACCGTGCGGCCCGCGAAGGCTTCGGCGAGGTTGCGGCTGACCTGGGATTCCGAGTTGTAGTCGAGGGCGCTGGTGGCTTCGTCGAGAATCAACAAGCGGGGATTTTGGAGGACGGTACGGGCGATCGCGATCCGTTGGCGCTGTCCCCCGGACAGGGCCGAACCTTTTTCCCCGACCACGGTGTTGTAGCCGTTCGCTAAATCCATGATGAAATCGTGGGCGACGGCGACTTTGGCGGCTTCGACGATCTGTTCGTCGGTGGCGTCGGGATTGGTGAGGGCGATATTGTCGCGGACGGTGCCGTTAAACAGCAAGGTATCTTGCAAGACGACCCCGATCTGACGGCGAACCGAGTAGAGTTCGACCTTATTGATATCGTAACCGTCGATTAAAATGCGTCCGCCTTTGGGTTCGTAGAGGCGTTGGAGCAGTTTCATCAAGGTACTTTTACCCGAACCGCTCAAACCGACGATCCCGACGAAGCTCCCGGCTTCAAATTCTAAGTTGACGTTGAGCAGTTGCAGACTTTGGCTGCCGGGGAAACTGAAGGAAATATCTTCAAATTTGACCCGCCCTTGAATGTCCGGCAAGGGGATGTTGAGGCGATCGCTCTCGTCCGCTTCCGGCTTGGCTTCGAGGATGTCGCGCAGTCGTTCCACGGACATCGCCGTTTCTTGGAAGGTCTGCCACACTTGCACGAAGCGCAGTAGGGATCCGGTGACGTTGGAGGCGATAATCCGGAAGGCGATCAATTGACCCAAGGTCATTTGCGGCGGATTGCTCAACACCAGGTGCGCCCCGACCCACAAGAGGAACAAGCCGGAGAGTTTGTTGAGAAAATTACTGATCGAACTGGCGGTGGTGGAGGTTTGAACGGTTTTGAATCCGGCGCTGATGTAGCGGGCGTAGCGATCGTACCAATTCCATCGGGATTTGAGTTCGATGTTTTGGGCTTTGACCGTTTGAATGCCGCCGAGGACTTCGACCAAGTAGGACTGGGTATCGGCGTAGCGTTCGGCGCGCCGTCGCAGCAGTCGTTGGACGATGGGAGAGACGATCGCGATCAGCAAGGTGAATAACGGGACCGTCGCCAACGCTACGGCGGTCATCAACAAGCTGTAGGAGAGCATCACGGCGATGTAAATCACCGAGAAGATGGCGTCGAGGACGACGGTGAGGGCGGTTCCGGTGAGGAATTGGCGAATCCGTTCGAGTTCGCCGACCCGTCCGGCGAGTTCGCCGACCCGGCGCTGGTCGAAGTAGCGCAGGGGCAGGCGCAGCAGGTGGTCGATAACTTGGGACCCCAAGCTCAAATCGAGGCGGTTGGTGGTATCGACAAACAGGTACGTTCGCAGTCCGGTCAGGGCCGCTTCAAAGAAGGCGACGCCGACCATCAAGACTCCCAACACGTCCAGGGTGTCGAGACTGTTTTGACCGATGACTTTATCGATAATTACCTGGGTGAGCAGGGGATTGGCCAAGCCGAACAGTTGGACGAAGAAAGAGGCGATAAAGACTTGGACGAGGATGCCTTTGTATTTGAGCAGTTCGGGGAGGAACCACCAGAAGTTAAAGTTTTCCTGGCGATCGGTCGAACCGCGCTGCAACAGCAGGACTTGGCCTTCGGCACCCCAAATTTCGGTAAATTCTTCCGGTTTTTTGCGGACGATCCCTTTTTCGGGGATGGCAATGGTCAGTTGTTTGGGGGAGATGGCGAATAAAACGGCAAAACTGTCTTGCCAGCGCACCATCGCCGGGGCTTTGAGCCGGGCGATCAGGTTGGCGGGTACGCTGACCATCTGGCCGTTGAGCCCGATCATGGCGCCGACGGAGCCGCACGATTGCAAGCTTAAGGTGCCTTGAGTGCGGATTTGGTTTTCGAGAACTCGCTTGACCGGATCCCGGCGAAAGGGGATGGCGAAGTATTTGGCGAGCATCTCGAAACAGGCGACGGGGGCGTTAATCTGCCCGCGTCCGCGCACGAAGGGGAATTTCGGCGGGGGGGCGTTGGGGTCGGGTTCCGGTTCGGGCGGTTTGGGTGGGGCGTAGGGAATGGTTGCCGTGTCTTCGGCGTCGAGGGGGGCTAAGGTTCCGGCGCGGTCTGCGGGACTGGCGGCGAGATCGAAGGGGGGCAGTCCCAGCAAGCGGGCGCCCGTGTCGCTTTGGATTTTGGAACCGAGGGCGTCGGGATTGAGGCGGTTACCGACTTCAACTTCGCCGACGCTGCCGCGACTGACGATCCACAGCCAGTTCGGATCGATCGCGGGTTTGCTGCTGCGTCCTTTGGGGATGTTGACGATGCGCGCGTCCGGGAGGAGTTTGAAGGTGAGGTCTTTGAGGTTGGCGGTGGCGTTGGCTTGCCGTTGCAGTTCGAGGGCGAGCAGCTCGAAGATTTCGATCTCCGAGGCCCGTTGCTCGAAGGCTTCGCCAAACCCCGGTTCGTTGCCGAGATAGTGGACGAATTCGTGGCTCGGAATGACGATCGCGATCGTTTCGGTGGAGGCGATGACGGTCTCGCACGCGGTTGCCCGAACTAAGGCGGTCCATCCGAGGACTTCTCCCGATTGGGCTAAGCGCAAACTGGCTAGGGATTGTTTGTAGGGGTCGTAGCCGAGGATGCGCGCCTGTCCTTCGTAGAGAATGACGAGCTGGGCGGGCATTTTATCCCGCTCGTAGATCGGTTGTCCGGTGCGGTAGCGCAGCAGTTGACATTTGGAGGCTAGCGCTTTGAGACTATCGACCCCGAGGCGATCGAACGGGGGGGTTTGAGCTAAAAAGGCTGAAATTTCAGACGGAGAAACAGTTGAGGTCATGATTGAGACGCTGCGCTTAACCCGAGAGACTGCAAGGAGCTGTTGAGATTTTGAACCTGTTCTCGCAACCAGGTTTCAAACATTTCGTCGATCAAGCGTCGCCGCATGTCGTTGTCGAGTTTAGCCGGAATGAATTTTTCCAGGCGAACGATGACAAACCATTCGGCGAGGGGTCGCGGCGGCCACAGTTGTCCCGGCTGGGAGATCGATAAAAGTTTACCAATCAGAGGGTGGGGTTGGGAGATGGGTACCGGACCGAGTAAGCCTCCCGTGCGCGCTTCGGGCCCTTGGGAATACTCCCGCGCCGCATCGGCAAAGGTTTGCTCGTTTTCTTGGATGCGAAAGTAGACTTCTTGGGCGACGCCAAAATCTTTGGTCCGAATCAAGGAGTAGAAGACTTGGTCGAGAAAGGTTTTGCGCGCCATAAAATAGTTTTCAACTTTCGGCCCCCAGGTGGCGGTTTTGAATTTTTCGATCGCAATTTTGCGAACCGCCATGGCTTCCATTTCTTTTTCCGTCAGTCCTTGGCTGTCGAGCCACGCTTGACGGGCTTCGGGGGAGGTCAGTTGGTGTTCTACGGCTAGATCTTCTAAGGCTCTTAGCCGTTCTTCGTCGCTACAAGAAAAGTCGGCGATCGCCTCGTCAATCGCAATCCCGCGCAAAAATTGCGGCATTAAATCATATCGTTTCAGCAAAGCCGGAATTTCCTGGGCTTTAATCGATCGGTTGCCAACTTTCAAAACGTCACTCATTTCACAGCTTCCTTAAAACCACCACGCTTACTACTCTAATGTTGTGTTGGCGGTGGGAAAATATTCGCCTTCTCGCGCACTCGACCCCCGTTACACGCTCAGATTTGTTGCTTTCCATGATAAGCTACCTCACGATTTGGCACGGCGATCGCCCTTCGAGAGTCGCTGTTGGGTCGTTCCTCACCTGCAAAGGTTCCAGAACTTCCCCCGCGCTTCCTCGCTTTTGGCACTCAATATGACATAGGTTCACAACAAGGTATCAGATGCAACCGACGAGACTCAAGCAAGAGAAGTTTCGTTTGCCTCCTGGCGCCAAACCCGTTCTAGAGTGTGCTTTCAAGAAACAAACTAATATTTCGCAATTGCGCCATTTTTTCAAGCGTTTTTCCCTGAAATCCGGATTTTGGGAACGGCGAAGGGCGATCGCCAGTCGGGAGTTAGACGTTTGAAGTGACGATAGTGACCGCGGCAGCATTACCCGCTCCATCTACAATCTAAATTCTAAAATTCCATGAAAGTTAGCATTATTACCCCTTGCTACAACGGGAGTGCTTTTATCGAACGCGCCCTCGCTTGCGTCAAACAATCTACTTATCAAAATATCGAACATATTATTATTGACGATCGCTCTACCGATGGCAGCTTTGAGTTGCTCCAACAGCTTCAAAAAGACTTCGACTTTACCTTACTTCAATCCGCCGTCAATCAAGGTCCCGCCCAAGCCCGTAATCAGGCGATCGCCCACGCCACGGGAAAATATATTCTTCCTCTCGATTGCGATAACTATTTTCCGGAAGACTATATCGAAAAATTAGTTAAAACTGCCGAAGATCTCGGCGAGGATTATTCTCCTATTTATTGCGAGAAAATTATTTACTTCGGTCGCTTAAATCGAGAAATTACCGTTTCCGATTGGTCTTTAAAACGGCTCACCCTCGGTCCGTGTATGGATATGGGGTCTCTGTTTACCCGCGATGCTTTTACCCGGGCGGGCGGCTTCGATCGCCACTGCCAGCCAATGGAAGATTATGGCTTATTTCTATCAATGGCTTTACAAGGCTTTAAAGGCTTTAAAGTTCCCCAGACTAAACTCTTTTATAATCTACGCCTCGATAGTGTCTCCGATCATTTTAACTTACAAGGTGGCATCGAAAATAAACAAAAAATTATTCGCTATTTGGTTAATAAACATCAAAAAGAATTACAAGAGCTTGGCTTCGACCCCGAGGCGATCGCCGCCAAACAAATTCAAAGTTTTGGTAAAAATATCCTCAAAAAATGGCTCGATCGCGAACAAAATCAACCGACTCCATCTCCTTCACATTCCGGCGATCGCGCTCCCACTACTGACGAGATTTCAGAAACTGCAACAACTGTTCAATTAAACGATCCTTTATTTAAGTTTGTTCCGTTAGATGCCAAACGAATTGTCGAAATTGGCTGCGATCGCGGTCAAGCTGGAAAGCATTACAAACAACTCAACCCCCAAGGGGAATATATCGGCATCGAAACCGACTCCGAACGGGCGATCGCGGCGACAGAAAACCTCGATCGCGTCATTTTGGGCGATCTGGAAAACCTCGATCCGGCGACGGTGGCGATCGCCGATAACTCCGTCGATTGCATTATTTATAACGACCGCCTTTCCTCTCTCAAAAATCCCCTCAATCTTCTCAAACAACACGCCGATTGGTTGAACGAAAACGGACAAGTTCTCGCCCGGATTTCCAACGTGCAGTATTGGCGGCGAATTCTCGAACTGCTACGGGGACAACGATCGTGCGATCGGTCGAATTCTGTTTTTTTCGACGATATTCGCTTATTTACTATCGATAAAATTCGAGAAATATTCGATAAAGCTGGATTGCATATCTACGAAGTTCAAAATCTGAACAACGATCGCGAAAATTCGGACTTTCAAACCTTTCAAAAGACGATCGCCCCTCTCTTACAAAAGTTAGAGATCGATCCGGCAACCTTTGCCAGCCAAAGTGCCACCGAAACTTATCTAATTCGCGCTCAAAAGTCGGCAATACCGCCGCGACGATTGCTCGTTCAAACTAATATGATGGGGTCTTGGCCCGTTTATCGCGTTCGCGTCTTAGAACCCGATGCGTTTACCCGCACGATTCCCGGCGTTCGTATCCTCCAAACGGTTAAATCTTCCCCGTTAAATGTGGGGTTGCCGCATGAAGAAAAAGTCTTTATTTGGCAGCGATCGATCTTGCGCCATCCTCAAGATTTCCCTATTTTAAGAAAGCTGATCGAACTCGATTATTTAATTATTGCCGAAACCGATGACGACCCGCTTTATCGTCCCGAATATGAGCATAACCAGTTTCTCAATTTTCGCGGTTGTCATGGGGTTCAAACCTCAACAGAACCGTTAGGGAACTATTTACGCCAACACAATCCCAATGTGGCTGTTTTCCCGAATCAATTGGCTTATTTACCGCCACCGCGCCGTTATCCGGAGGACGAAACCGTGCGGATTTTCTTTGGGGCTTTTCGGCGGGAGAAAGATTGGCAACCGTTAATAGAGTCTTTTAATCAGGTGTTGGCGAAATATGGCGATCGCGTCGAGGTTAGGGTGATTTACGATCGCCAGTTTTTTGATGCGATTGAGGTCGCCAAAAAACAATTTAAGCCGATGTCGAGTTACGAAGAGTATCAAGCAATTATGAGAAGTTGCGATCTGGCGTGGTTACCTTTAAATCCGACTCGGTTTAATCAGATGAAATCGGATCTAAAATTCATTGAATGTGCGGGTCATGGGGTGACTGTTTTAGGGAGTCCTACGGTCTATGAAGCTTCGATCGCCGATGGAGAAACGGGGTTGATCTATCGGGACAAACAGGAGTTTTTAGATAAGTTAGAAGCGGCGATCGCCGATCGCCAATTGCGGCAAACAATTGCACGGAATGCTTATCAATGGGTGGCGACTCATCGTTTACAATGTCTCCATTATCGTCAACGTTATCAGTGGTATTTAGCGTTACGCGATCGCCTACCGGAGTTAAACGCACAATTGCGCCAACGTGTCCCTGAATTATTTAGTTAAAATTAGGGTTATACTGTTTTCAGTTCTTTTAGTTCTGGAGATTTTCTTATTGATTTGGAGAGGCGATCGCAATCTCTCAGCCTTACCATTTAACTACAGCAATTGGCGCTGTCATGAGGTACAAGAGGCAAAGATCCCCCCAACCCCCCTTAAAAAGGGGGATTTAGGGGGATTGAAATGTAGCGCAGAACAGCAAAAACTACTGTATAACCTACAATATTTGCACCCGACACCGTTCTAAATAAATGCGGGCTACGCGATCTCCTTCATCAACTTGTAAGCAACGTTCAAACTTAACGATCGCCTCGCTATAAGATTTTAAGTGATAGAGAATTACGCCACTTTCAAGCATTCCTTTTGTTTCTAATTTAGCTGCTTTTAAGTCTTCCGGATCGGCGTCGAACACTTCAAAAACAGAAACCGTTTGCGATTTACCTTTAACTTTGACGCAATCGACGAGGCGTAAACTGTATTGATTGGCATCTTCTAATTCGAGAAAAGTCTGATGGGAAATTAATAAAGAAACGCCATAATGTTTAGTCAATCCTTCGATTCTGGCGGCTAAATTGACCGCATCGCCGATCGCCGTTCCTTCCATGCGATTTTGGCCGCCGACGGTGCCTAAAATAATCGAACCCGTGTTAATTCCGATGCCAATTTTAACCGCAGTTTCGCCGAGTTGTAGTCTTTCTTGGTTGTAATCTTTTAAGCGATTTAACATGGCGATCGCCGCCTTTACAGCATCGTCCGCTTTCCCGCTAAATAAGGCCATGATCGCATCGCCAATATATTTATCGATGAATCCATCGTGGTCGGCGATCGCCGATTCCATGCGACTCAAATAAGCATTAATAAATTTAAAACTGTCTTCCGGGGTCAATTGTTCGGACATCGTGGTAAAATCTCGAATATCCGAAAACAAAATTGACATATTTTGTTCGATGGCATCCCCTAACGAAACTTCGACGATGGTTTCGTGTCCGAGAAAATGTAAAAATTCATGGGGGACGAATCTACCGTAAGCTTCGGTTAATTCTAATTCTGCCTCTAAAGCTTCTTCTAAATTGAGATTGGCTTGCTCTAATTGTTCGGTAAATCGTTCCCGTTCGACTTCGACTTGTCGCCGTTCGGTAATATCTTGGAAGGCAACGATCGCAAAAGTCACGTCTCCTTTCTCGTCAAAAATTGGGGTTCCCCATGCTTCGATCGGAATGCGTTTGTCCGACCGATGAATTTCAAGATCGTCCTTAGTCGATCGCTCGCCGCGCAATGCACGAACCATGGGCAATTGTTCGGAGGGATAAAGGCGATCGCTGCGGGCGATATAAATTTGATAAACTTGACCCAATCCCTCGGAATTGACCTCGCTGACGACGCCGCGACCGAACAAATCTTTACCGATCCGATTGATATAGTACGGCTGACCTTCTCCGGTGAGAACGACGACGCCGACGGGGAGGGCTTCTAAAAACTGTTTGAGACGGCTTTCACTTTCTCTGAGTTCGTAATATAATTTGGCATTTTCAATCGAAATCGTGGCGATTTGCAGGTGGGTTTTAATACGGGCGAGCAGTTCGTTTTTAGAAATCGGTTTGGTTAAATAATCGTTGGCTCCTACCCCTAAACCGTGAACCAGATCGGAGACTTGATTTTTAGCAGTGAGCATTAAAATCGGCAGCTCGGTTGAGGGGAAATGCTCGCGCAATTTTTGACAGACTTCATACCCGGTCATTTTGGGCATCATGACATCGAGAAGCACCAAATCGGGTTCAAAGCCATTTTCGATGATTTTGAGGGCTTCCAAGCCGTTAGAAGCGGAAGCGATCGTGTAATTTTCGAGGGAGAGGTGGTTGACTAAAACTTGTAAATTAACGGGTTCGTCATCGACGATCAACAGTTTGACTTTTTCCGAATCGATCGCGCCGTCGGGACGGGTCGGGATGTCATCTTCCGGTGGGGCGATCGCATCGAATGCCTCGCGATCGCGCAAAGAGGACACCACCGACGCACTCAAGTTCTGGCGTTGTTGAAAAGAAACCATTTGCGGATCCGCATCTTCGGCAATTGGCAGGGTAAAGGCGAACCGGGATCCTTCGCCGACGGTGGATTCGACCTGAATTTCGCCGCCGTGGAGTTCGACGAGTTGCTTGGTAATCGCCAGTCCCAACCCAGTTCCGCCGTACTGACGGGCGGTGGATCCGTCGGCTTGCTCGAAGGATTCAAAAATGCGGTCTAATTTATCTGGGGCGATGCCGATCCCCGTATCGCTGACGGCGACGGTCAGATGTTGGCGGTCCGGGACTTCCCAGGCGGACAGGGTGACGGTCCCGGTGTCGGTAAACTTGATTGCGTTGCCGACTAAGTTGTAGAGAATTTGCTGGAGACGGTTTTCGTCGGCCCAGGCGGCGGGGAGGTTTTCGGGAATCTCGTTGACCAATTCGAGGGGTTTTTTGCCGACGAGGGTCTGACTGAGGGTAAGGACGACTTCGACGATTTCGCGCAACCCGACGGGTTTGAGTTGCAGTTCGATGTTTTGGTGGCGCAGTTTGGAAAAATCGAGGATGTCGTTGATTAAATTGGCCAACCGCCGCCCGGTTTGGGCGATCGTAATCAGGTTTTTGCGCTGTAAGTCGGTGAGGGTTCCGGTGGCGCCGTCGAGCATCGATTCGGCGATGCCGATGGTGCCGTTGAGGGGGGTTCGCAGTTCGTGGGAGGTGTTGGCGAGAAATTCGTCTTTGAGTTGGTCGAGGTGTTGGAGTTGGATGTTTTTGGCTTCTAAGTGGGCGAAGGAGTCTTGTAATTGGGCGGCCATGCGTTGAAACGATCGCGCCAACTGTCCGAGTTCGTCGGCGCGGTTGACGGGGAGGGATTGCTCCCAATGGCTGTCGGCGAGGGCTTTAGCGGCGTCGTTGAGTCGCCAAATCGGACCGAGAACCCAGCGCGAGGTGGCCATCCCGATCGCGATCGCCACGACTAAGGCGACCCCACACAGGGCGATCGTCGTGCGGGTGTTGGCGTGGATGCGGGCCATGAAGTCGGACTCGGGAATGACGACGACAATCGACCAGTCGAGTCCCCGTTCGTCGTGAAAGGGCGCCACTTGCACTAATTGCGGTTCGCCGTCGAGGTCGAAGCGAAATTGTGTCGGCTGTTCGATGAGATCGAGGCTGGGGACGCGATCGTCTAAAAAACGGGCGGTGGCGCGGACGAGGCGATCGCTGCTGTGACGGGCTTGCAGGCGTTCGACGCGATCGCCCGTGGTGGTAAACGGCGGCGTCGGCGTCGAGGAGGCGACTAACTGGCCGTCCCGTTCGATAATAAAGGTCTGCCCGGTTTTGCCGATTTCGAGGGTTCGCAAAAATTGGCCGATTTCGAGTAAGGAAATATCGACGGCGAACACCCCTTGCAAGCGTCCGGCGCGATCGTAAATCGGACGCACTGCAGGCAGGGCGAGATTGGCATAAGGGGCCGCCCACAGGTAGATCTCTCCCCAGGTGGCTTTTCCGGCGCGGACGGCGCTGGTGTACCAGGGACGGGTCAACAGGTCGTAACCGGGAACGGCGGAGACGAGGCGATCGCGATTCCCCTCCTCGTCGGTACTGTAGGTGTAAAATTCATCCCCCCGGCGGGCTTCCCAATAGGCGACGTTAAAACTGCCGTCGCCGACTCGTTCGGCCCCACTAAAGCGCTCTTGAGGACTGCCGAAATAGATATAGGTCGCCGAGTCGAATGCTTGGATTTGTCGCCAGAAATGCCGTTCTAACTGCCGCAAGGCATTTTCCGGGTTGCTGCTTTCGGGTAAGGGTAATTCGCCGAGTCGCACGGCGTCGAGGTTGAGTTGGTTGATCAGGTGAGGGGTGGCTAAATGGGAGTTGAGCCGTTGTTCGATGCGATTGACGATTTCGTCCCGTAATTGGGTGGCTAAATCTTCGACCGCTTGCTGTCCGTTGCGATAGGAGAGATATCCGGTCAGCCCCACCGCCGCGAGAATTTGGACGACGAAGGGGACGATGAATACGGTTCGTAGGGAGAATTTTTGCGACAGTCGAACCCCTAAGCTTTGAAGGCGATGGATGGACATGAGGGAGTTGGCACTCAGCCGGAGGCACCTTCCGGCTTTCTTATTTTAAGTTGCGGTAATGCTTCTCGCAGCGATCGAGATAAATCTCGGCGGCGCGATCGCCCGGATTTAATTCGAGGTATTGTTGGAAGCCTTGAGCCGCTTGATAAAACCAGTTGAAGTGGTAGAACAAGACGGCTTTTTCAAAGACTGTTTTATTGACTAATTTCTTTTCTTTCATTTCTGGCGGATCTGCCTCGAAAATTTCAAAGACGGAAACAAATTTGGATTTGCCTTTGACCTGGACGCGATCGAGCAGGCGCAAGGCGTATTCGGTCGGATGTCGTAATTTGAGAAAAGTATGGTGGGAAATTAATAATTGGACGCCGTAATTTTTGGTCAGTCCTTCAATGCGCGAGGCTAAATTGACCGCATCGCCGATCGCCGTCCCGTCCATCCGATTGGAACCGCCCACAGTCCCGAGCATTAAGTTTCCCGTATTGATGCCGATGCCAATATTGACCGGAGAATCGTGCGATCGCTCCCGGTCTTGATTGTACTCTTGTAACAGGTGCAACATGGCAATCCCCGCTTGCACGGCTTCGTCGGCATTGCTACTAAATAAGGCCATAATCGCATCGCCGATATATTTGTCGATAAAGCCGTGATGGTTCGCGATCGCCCCTTCCATTCGGGTTAAATAAGAATTGAGAAATTTAAAATTCTGTGCCGGGGTCAGCCGTTCGGAAATCGTTGTAAAATCCCGAATGTCCGAGAATAACACTGACATTTCTTGTTCGACGGAATCCCCCAACTCGACATCGACAATACTCTCTTGACCCAATAAATCTAAAAATTCATGGGGAACGAAGCGTCCGTAAGCATCGGTAAGTTCCAATTGCGCTTCTAATGCTTGTTCTAAATCTTTATTCACTGCTGCCAATTCCTGGGTAAAACGTTCCCGTTCCTCTTCCGCCTGCTTGCGTTCGGTGATATCTTGGAACGCGACGATCGCAAACGAAACTTCTCCCTTTTCGTCAAAAATTGGCGTTCCCCACGATTCGATCGGAATGCGTTTTTCATCCCGTTGTATTTCGATATCGTCGGCGGTGGTTTGTTCGCCGTGCAAAGCGCGAATCACGGGCAATTGTTCGATGGGGTACAGGCGATCGCTCCCGGCAATATAATTTTGATAAACTTCGCTCACTTCTTCCCAACTCGCATCGACAACCCCGCGACCGAGTAATTCTTTCCCCACTCGATTGATATAGTACGGTTTCCCCCGACTGTCGAGAATCGAAATGCCCACGGGTAATGCTTCTAAAAACTGTTTGAGACGGCTTTCACTTTCTCTGAGTTCGTAATATAATTTGGCATTTTCAATCGAGATCGTGGCGATTTGCAGGTGGGTTTTAATGCGGGCGAGCAGTTCGTTTTTAGAAATCGGTTTGGTTAAATAATCGTTGGCCCCTACCCCTAAACCGTGAACGAGATCGGAAACTTGATTTTTGGCAGTGAGCATTAAAATCGGCAGCTCGGTAGCGGGGAAATGCTCGCGCAATTTTTGACAGACTTCGTAACCCGTCATTTTGGGCATCATCAAATCGAGTAAGACTAAATCCGGTTCGAACCCATTTTCAATTAAGGCTAAAGCTTCTACACCGTTGGATGCAGAGACGATCGCGTAGTTTTCTAAAGATAAATAGTTGGACAGAACTTGCAAGTTGACGGGTTCGTCATCGACGATGAGAATTTTAATTTTTTGCTGGTTATCTAAAGGAGTTGGCGATAAGCTCTGCTCGCTACTGAGAGTTTCGATTTCGACTTCATCTTCCGACCAAGATAAGGTTGTCAGTTGAGATAATTCGGAACGGCGATCGCCTTCTAAGGGAACCGCTTCTCCCTCGGCGACGGGTAAGCTAAAAGTGAAGCGCGATCCTTCTCCAAAGGTCGATTCGACCCGAATTTTACCGCCGTGGAGTTCGACTAATTGTTTGGTCACCGCCAATCCCAATCCCGTTCCTCCATATTGGCGTGCGGTAGACCCATCCGCTTGCTCGAAAGATTCAAAGATGCGATTGATTTTATCTTCAGCAATCCCAATTCCCGTATCGGAAACGGTGATTTCGATCGCCCCAAATTCTCCGATCTCCAGACTGGTTTCTGGCGGGATCGCCGTGGCAGAAATTTCGACGACTCCCGCATCGGTAAACTTAATCGCATTACCGATTAAGTTATGAAAGATTTGTTGCAAGCGGTTTTCATCCGCTAAAATGGGGGGTAAATCGTCGTTAATGTTATTGAGAATTTGTAAGTTTTTTCGTTTAATTAATGGAATGCTCAAGCTTAAAACAACTTCGACAATTTCCCGAAGACCGATCGGTTTTAATTGCAGTTCTATATTTTTATGACGCAGTTTGGAAAAGTCGAGAATATCGTTAATTAAGGTTGCCAAACGCCGTCCGGTTTGGGCGATCGTTAACAGGTTTTTGCGCTGTAAATCGCTGAGGGCTCCGGTGGCGCCGTCGAGCATCGATTCGGCGATTCCGATGGTTCCGTTGAGGGGGGTTCGCAGTTCGTGGGAGGTGTTGGCGAGAAATTCGTCTTTGAGTTTGTCGAGGTGTTGGAGTTGAGCGTTTTTGGCTTCTAAAGATGCAAAAGAATCGCGCAGTTGACGCGCCATTTTATTGAAGGAACAGGCTAATTCTCCGAGTTCGTCGGTGCGATCGCAATCGGGGGTTTCTTCCCATTCCCCACTCGCCAATTTTTTAGCCGCATGATTGAGATTTTCAATGGGTTTGACAATCCAGCGAGCAGTACGAGTTCCGACGAGAATCGCAATCGCTAAAGAAAGCAAACATAGCCCGATGGTGGTGCGGGTATTGGCGGCAATTCTCGCCATAAAATCGGCTTCGGGAATGACGACGACGATCGCCCATTTCAAGCCGAGATTGTCGTCTAAGGGGGAGACTTGTAGGAGTTGTTTTTTACCGTCGATCGAAAAGGTTAAATGAGCGGGTTCGTCGAGGCGATCGAGGGAGGGAAGATGTTGTAATAAGTAGGCGCTACTTTCGCGAATCAAGGGATTTTTAGAATCGACGGCTAACAGTCTTTTCGGTTCTCCTTCTTCTGGTTTGATAAAGGGAGATTCATCGGTGGAACTGGCGATCGTTTCTCCACCGGGTTCGACGATAAAAGCAATTCCCGATTCGCTGATTTCTAAGTCTTGTAAAAAATCGCTGATTTGAGATAAAATTAAGTTAGTTCCGAGGACGCCGACTAAGTTACCCTCCGGATCGTAAATCGGCGTAGTCGGGGTCACTTGCAATACGCCTAAATCGGCGGAAATATAAACTTCACTCCAGGTTTGTTTTCGTTCTTTTAAGGTCGCCTCGTACCACGGGCGATTCCGAGGATCGTAGGGGCTGGATTTGAGAAATTCGTCAATATTTCCGCGATTGTCGAGTTGGTAGATGTCGCGATTGGGTTCGGTATATCGATCGCGAAATTTGACGACCGTGCGACCGTCGAGATATTTCTGTACGCCGATAAAATTGCCATTTTCATAGCCTAAATAAATATAGTCAACGGCATTAGAAAGCTGGATTTCCGACCAAAATTGTCGCCGTACCGTCTCGAAATCTTCGACATCTAAAATTCCATTTTTGACCGAGGCTGCAGTGACGCGGTGGAGGAGGTGAGGGGTGGTTAAATAGTTTTGGAGATGGCGGTCGATATTGTCGGTAATTTTATCGCTGAGTTGGTGAACTAATTCTTCGACCGATCGCTGTCCGTTGCGAAAGGAAAGATAACCTGTCAGTCCGACGACGGCGAAAATTTGCAGGATGAAGGGAACGATTAAGATCGTACGAATCGGAACTTTTTTAGGAAGTTTTGCCAGGGCAATGTAAATCCGGTTGACAATCATAGAAACAATTCGTAAAGAATTACATAAAATAATCCCATTAAGCGCGCGATCGCCCCTCAATCCTTACTGTTCTCGATCCGAAAGGGGTAGCTATTTGTTATTACGATTTAATTTTATCGAATTCACCTCGGTGAAAACCCTCCAACCGATAGGCGACGATCGCCAACCGATCCTTGGGAAAAGCCTTACTGCCACACCCTGCATTGAGTGTAACGCCAACGATCGCCGAGATCTAACCCCCGAGTCACCCCCGACGCGAAGCGCGATCGCCCGGGACGCTATGCCGTTGGCTTGAATTCTGATAGATTGGCTAATGCTTGGAATACTCAACTGTTGCCCAGTTGACCCCTCACCGATTGTAGAAACTTCAATGAACGTCATTCCTACTGCCATTCCCGAGGTCGCGATCCTCGAACCCAAAATTTTTGGCGACGATCGCGGTTTCTTCTTTGAAAGTTTTAACCAGCGCAAATTTGCCGAAAAAACTGGATTTACCGGGGAGTTCGTGCAAGATAACCACTCGCGATCGCGCAAAAACGTTTTACGGGGTTTGCACTACCAAATCGAACAAACTCAAGGAAAATTACTGCGGGTGGTTCTGGGCAGTATTTTTGATGTCGCCGTCGATATTCGCAAAAGTTCGCCGACGTTCGGACAGTGGGTCGGTTGCGTGTTAAGCAGCGAAAATCACCGTCAATTCTGGATTCCTGCCGGATTTGCCCACGGTTTCCTCGTGTTGTCCGATGTCGCCGAAGTTCTCTACAAAACCACCGATTACTACGCCCCCCAACACGAGCGATCGATCCTCTGGAACGACCCGGATCTGGCGATCGACTGGCCCTTACACGGCGAAACACCCATTCTTTCGGGAAAAGATAAAGCCGGAAAACCCCTGAACGCAGCCGATTTATTTGCCTGATGAAACTATTAATTACTGGAAAAATGGGCCAACTCGGGGAGGAATTACAAACCGTCCTCCCGGCGGTCGGGGACACGATCGCCGTCGGTCGCCACGAACTCGATTTGACCGACGGCGATCGCATCCGCGAACTCGTCACTACGGTCAAACCCGATGTGCTCGTCAACGCCGCCGCTTACACCGCCGTGGACAAGGCGGAAAGCGAACCGGATCTCGCGATGAGTGTCAACGGGACGGGAGTGGCTGTTTTAGCGCAAGTCTGCGACGAGATCGGCGCCAGATTCATTCACCTGTCCACCGATTACGTCTTCGACGGACGCCAAAGTCACCCTTATGGGGAAACCGACCCGACCCATCCTTTGGGAAGTTATGGGAAATCGAAATTAGCGGGAGAAACGGCGATTCGCGAGATCGGCGGCGATGCGATTATTTTGCGAACCGCCTGGGTTTACGGCGTCGGCGGGACGGGCAATTTTGTGAAAACGATGTTGCGGTTGGGGGGCGATCGCGAACAGTTGCGCGTCGTTTGCGACCAAGTGGGATCCCCGACCTGGACCGGAGATTTAGCGGGGGCGATCGCCGCGATCGTCCGACAACAAATTCCCGCCGGAACCTATCACTACACCAATAGCGGCGTCGCGAGTTGGTACGATTTCGCGATCGCCATCTTTGAAGAAGCCCAAACCCTCGGGTTTCCCCTCAAGGTTCGATCCGTCACCCCGATCGCCACGGCTGACTATCCGACCCCTGCAAAACGTCCGGCATATTCCGTATTGTCGAATCAAAAAATTGCCTCAGCTTTAGGAACTTATCCGCCTCATTGGCGACAAGGATTGAGACAAATGCTCAAAAATTTTGGGGTTTTTGGAAATACGGTGCAATGAGTTCGTTCGTCTACCCAACGATCGTGAGGGAGAACCGCCGTTCGCCCCTACCGTCAACATTTTAACATAGCATCAGTTCAGTCGATCGCCCTCAATCCTGAAGACCCAAATCTCAACTCTAAAATTATCATGAAAGCATTGATTTTATCTGGCGGAAAAGGAACCCGACTGCGACCGCTAACTTATTCTGGCGCCAAACAATTAGTCCCCGTTGCGAACAAACCGATCCTCTGGTACGGCATCGAAGGCATTGTCGCCACCGGAATTACCGATATCGGTATTATTATCAGCCCGGAAACGGGAGAAGAAGTTAAAGAATTGACCGGGAATGGCGATCGCTTCGGCGCCAAAATTACCTATATCTTACAAGAACATCCCGAAGGACTCGCCCATGCGGTTAAAATTGCCCAACCGTTCCTCGGCGATTCTCCGTTTATTATGTATTTGGGCGACAACTTAATTCAACGGGAATTAAACCCGTTTTTAGAACAGTTCAAACAACAAAATCTCGACTCTTTAATCCTCCTGCGTCCCGTCTCCAATCCGAGTGCATTTGGAGTGGCGAAAGTCGATCGCAACGGGCGCGTTTTACAACTGATTGAAAAGCCGAAAGATCCGCCCTCGAATTTAGCCCTCGTCGGGATTTACTTCTTCTCGCCGCGCATTCACGAGGCGATCGCCCAAATTAAACCGTCCCCTCGCGGTGAATTAGAAATTACCGACGCCATCCAACAACTGATCGATACTTCCGCCACCGTCGAGGCGCGGACTTTAGAGGGGTGGTGGTTGGATACCGGGAAAAAAGACGACCTTCTCGAAGCAAATCGGATTATTTTAGACACCCAAATTCGTCCAAAAATCATGGGAGAACTCGACGAAAGCAGTCAGGCGATCGGACGAGTTCAAATTGGCAAAGGAACGAAAATTGTCAATAGTTCCATTCGCGGTCCGGCGATTATTGGCGAGAATTGCTATCTGGAAAATTGCTTTATCGGTCCGTATTCTAGTATCGCCGATGGGGTGACCTTAATTGAAGCCGATTTAGAGCATAGTGTGGTCTTACAAAATGCAAAAATTATGGGAATCCATCAGCGTCTGGTCGATAGCGTCATCGGACGTCGCGCCCAACTGACGATCGCCCCCCGCCGTCCGAAAGCCTTGCGGTTTATGATTGGCGACGATTCCCATATCGAGTTAACTTAGAACTCCGACCAATTGGGCAGATTGAATGGTAATTCACTCCCCCATTTCCGATCGCCATTTCCCGATTCTCCACTCCCTACAAATACCGTGATTTACTTTCTTACTGTCAATTACTATTCTACCGATTGGATTGCCCAACTTTTGGCCTCGATTGAGGCGAATGTTAGCTTTTCTTATCGGTTTATTCTGGTGAATAATTCCCCCAGTGAATTGTCAGTTGCCGATTTAAAACGGGAAACGGTAGAAATTATCAATTCTCCCGATAACTTGGGGTTTGGGGGAGGTTGTAATTTGGGGTTAAATTGGATTTACGATCGCGACCCCCAGGGGATTGTTTGGTTGGTCAATCCCGATACGACGATCGCCCCAAATTCCAGCGATCGCGCCGCCACTTTTTTTAAAGATTATCCCGAAATTTCGATTCTGGGATCTTTGGTCTACGAACCCTCCGGGAAAGTCTGGTTTGCTGGCGGACAGTTTCAACGAGAAACCGGGGCGATCGTCGAAACTAAAACTTTGAAACGTACTAAAAATGTCGCTTATTTTCCCTGCGATTGGGTTTCGGGATGCAGCTTATTAATTCATCTGAAAAACTTTAAAACCTGCCCCCAATTCGATCCGGAGTTTTTTATCTATTACGAAGACTTCGACTTTTGTCGTCGCTACGCCGAGAAAGGTCACGCGATCGCCCTCTCTCCAGAGGTTCAAACCATTCATCATCCCTCGTCAATTGTCAATCGGAATTTATATCTAAAATACAAGTACAGTACCTATAGTTATCTCCTGACGATGCAACGTCACGCCAGTGGATTTGTCTTATTTGTCCGCTTAATGCGCTTATTATTCCACGCGATCGCCCTCCTCGGCTTCAAGCCGAACGTGGCGATCGGCAAACTCGAAGGAATTGCTAACTTTTTAACGCGATCGCCCCAAGTTTCGTGACCGATTTACTGATTAATTTATCCTTCTTAATCCGCAAACCGACGGGAATCGCGACCTACGCCGTTAATATTTTTCCCCATTTAAAATTTCTCGATCCGACCTTATTAGTCGGCGAAGAGATTCCCGGCTATTCCTGCTATTTAATCCCGTCGGATTTAACCCCAGAACAGGGAACGCGCGGCCATTTTAAGCGCTTATGGTGGACGCAGCAACAGTTACCGAAAATTTATAAAACCCTGCGATCGCGCCTACTCTTTTCCCCGGTTCCGGAAGCCCCCCTCGCGGCGAATTGCCGTTCCGTGGTCATGGTTCACGATTTCATTCCGTTACGTTTTCCCAAACGGCGATCGCCCTTAACTTACTATCACCGTTACTACATTCCCCAAGTTTTAAAACAAGCCGTTCATATCGTCTGCAATTCCGAAGCCACCGCCCGGGATATTAGCGATTTTTGCCAAATTTCCGCCCGTAAAATTACGCCCATTCCCCTCGCTTACGATGCATCTCATTTTCGCCCGTTAAACTTACCCAAACAAAACTATTTTCTCTATATCGGACGCAGCGATCCTTACAAAAACTTATCGCGGGCGATCGCCGCTTTTGCGAAACTTCCCCGGGAATTAGAGTGCGAATTCTGGATAGCCGGATCTCCCGACCCCCGTTATACTCCGGTGTTACAAAAACAAGTGGAATCGTTGAATTTAGGCGATCGCGTTCAGTTTTTAAACTACGTAGAGTACGATCGCCTTCCGATCTTATTAAATCAGGCGATCGCCCTCGTTTTTCCCACCCTTTGGGAAGGCTTCGGATTGCCCGTTCTCGAAGCAATGGCCTGCGGGACGGCGGTGATTACCTCTAACTGTTCCGCTTTGCCCGAAGTCGCCGCCGACGCCGCGATTTTGGTCGATCCGTATCGGGTTGACGCAATTGCCGAAGCCCTCCACGCCGTCGCCACGGACGTTCATCTGCGATCGCATTTAGAGGAACTCGCCTTGCAACAAGCCAGTCACTTTAGTTGGAGAAAAACAGCAGAAAGGACGGGGGAGATTCTACAAAAGTATTTGTAAAGGGGGGAATATAGCAATCCTCAATCTTGTTGCCGAATTCACGGGGTGTAAGGACACGGGATGGCCTTGTCTCTACGAGAATTGGGCAACTTGACCCGGTCGATCTCAGATTCAACGGATGTAGGACTGCTATAGATAGGACTGCTATAGAGAAGTTGCAAGCTGGAACTCAGAAGACGGTGGGGCGGGTATCTTGTCCGCCTGTAACCCAAACTTCTCTCAAAAAATTCAGAAATTTCCTGATTTCCACCTTTTCATCCTCACCCCCAAAACCGCGCGATCGCGCCATTAACGGTTTGTTGCCCCCATCCGGATTCGCCGTTTAGGCCCGTGTTTACTAAGTTATTCGCGTGGAAATGTTATTCTCCACAGTGAGTGCGATCTGTGTGTGGAGTGAAGGATTTTATGGTAACTTCTCCGAAATGGACCCAAAATGGAAGCGCAGCCAATTCGCCAATGAATATTACCTCCGTCCCCGTAACCAAATCCGTGTTGAACTCGAAAGAAGCGATCGCGAAAGAACTCGGAAACGGTAGTGTGTGGAATGGAGGCGGCTTAAACCTTCCTAAAAGTGCGTTATTTGGAACCGATGGCATTCGCGGACGGGTGGGGGACTTTTTAACCGCCCCGTTAGCGGTTCAAGTCGGCTTTTGGGCGGGCCACGTCCTCAAAGCCCAAAGCAAGCGATCGGGTCCGGTGATTTTAGGACAAGATTCGCGCAACTCTAGCGATATGTTAGCCACGGCCCTGTCTGCGGGGTTGACCTCTGCCGGATTGGAAGTGTGGAATTTGGGCTTGTGTCCGACCCCTTGCGTGGCATATTTAACCCAAGTTTCCGAGGCGATGGGTGGGGTGATGATTTCCGCCAGTCATAACCCGCCGGGAGATAACGGGATTAAGTTTTTTGGGGAAAATGGGACGAAACTTTCCTCGGAATTACAAAAACAAATTGAAGCGGGGGTTCGCGGTCAAACCAATGGTGGGATTACCAGCCTCACGTGGGGAAATTATTATCAGCGATCGCAATTAGTTAAAGAATACGCTCAATTTTTACAACAGCCCCTGGTGAGTAAAGAGTCTCTGGGTGAGTTGCCTTTACAAGGATTGCGGATCGTCCTCGATCTCGCTTGGGGCGCCGCTTCCGTGTTGGGGCCGCAAGTGTTCCGAGACATGGGGGCGGAGGTGATTTGTCTGCACGATCGCCCGGACGGCGATCGCATTAATGTCGATTGCGGTTCGACCCACTTACACGCCTTACAAACGGCGGTGAAAGAGTACGGCGCCGATATGGGGTTTGCCTTCGATGGAGATGCCGATCGCACCTTAGCCGTTGACGACCGAGGTAGGGCGATCGATGGCGATTATATTCTGTTCCTGTGGGGTCAGAAACTGCGCCAATTCGGCCAATTGCCGGGAGAGGCGATCGTCGCTACGGTGATGTCCAATCTCGGCTTCGAACGGGCCTGGCAAGCCACGGGCGGCCAATTATTGCGCACTCCCGTCGGCGACCAACACGTTCACGCGGAAATGATGCGAAGCGGTTCGATGTTGGGCGGCGAACAGTCCGGTCATATTTTGTGCCGCCATTACGGCGTCAGTGGCGACGGTTTGATGACGGCGTTGCATATTGCCCGTTTGGTTCGCGAAGGCGGTGTCACGTTGTCGGAGTTAATTGAGGGCAGTTTCCAAACCTATCCCCAGTTATTGCGTAATGTGCGGGTGGAAGACCGGGAACGCCGCCTCGCTTGGCAGGACTGCGATGCTTTGCAACAGGCGATCGCCTCTGCGGAATTGGCGATGGGCGATCGCGGTCGCGTCCTCGTTCGCGCCTCGGGGACCGAACCCGTGATCCGCGTCATGGTCGAAGCCGCCTGTCCCGATTTAGCGGAACATTGGACTTCTAACTTAGTGATTGCGGTCGAACGCCATCTCGCCGCTTGAAGATGAAAGTTTTAATGTAAGTCTGTCGGTTTGAGATGAGGCGGGCATTTTGCCTGCCTCACTTATATTTTCTTTGTGCTACCCGTTTTCAAGATCCGTCAGTTCAAACCTTCTCACTTTTGGAGGCGATCGAGGCTGGCTAGCACGTCTCGGCTGTGAAGTGAAGGATTAACGCCAAGAAAGCGCTCTTGCAAAATTCCCTCCGGATCGACTACGTAAGTATGACGCAGGGAATAAGGCGCCATCCACGAGCCGTAAGCCCGACTCACCGAGCCGTCCGTATCCGCCAAGAGCGGGAATTTCAGCCCTTCCGAATCGCAGAATTCGGCGTGGGAGTCCACCGAGTCGGCGCTAATCCCGAGAATTTGCGTATTTCGTGCCTGATATTCGCCTAAATCTTG
Organism: Oxynema mangrovii CENA135; assembly: GCF_016632315.1. Classification (NCBI taxonomy): domain Bacteria; kingdom Bacillati; phylum Cyanobacteriota; class Cyanophyceae; order Oscillatoriales; family Oscillatoriaceae; genus Oxynema; species Oxynema mangrovii. Next base: position 2,165,548 of record NZ_JAEOXH010000001.1, read on the forward strand.
CTGGAAGCGACGGGCTTCGATCGTGCAGCCCGAGGTGAAGTCTTTCGGATAGAAGTATACGACAACCCACTGACCGCGATAGTCGGAAAGTGAGATTTCTCCATCTCTGGTATGGGTGGGTAAGGTGAATTCGGGGGCGGGTTCCCCGATCGCGGGTTGCGCTCCACCGAGGGCTTGAGCGCCGGAGATTCCGGCGATCCAGGCGACCCCGGCGAGAACCGTGGCGAGGAGAACGTTGAGCAGTGGGCGGCGGAAAATGGCGAGCATGAGCTTAGATGAGGATATCAATCGAACTGTAAGATAGTTTAACGAGAATTGGTACTTTATTGACAACTCGCTTCATTTATCCCGATCGCCGTCAATTTCATCGAGAATACGGTTGAGTTTTAGAGAAGTTGTAAGTTTTAGAAATCCGATCTTTCTGAAAATGTGAGTTTAATCAATTACTTTACAAGTTACTTTAAAATCGCCGCCCTCGCGGTTGTCTTGGGAGGCGCTTTCCAGACTTCCTGTCCCCAAGGCGCGATCGCCGCTCCTCACTTCGATCGCGCGGGCGCCCCGGGTTGCCAGGTTCGCGAACTGCCCCCCGCAGGCGATCGCTTCTACGCCAAAGCTTGCACGGTGGAGGGAATGACGGTTACCAGTTCCGCCCGGGTGAGCGATCGCGCTTTAGAACAAGCGGCAGCGATCGCCCGGCAGATGCTCGCTTCCCGTCCGGATATTCGCCGCAAAATGCTCGAAAATCATCTGCGGATCGGCATTATCGGCGTTCGGGAACAGACGACGGATCTCCCCGAATATCGCATTCTCAAACAAGAATATCCCGATCTCGACTGGGACCGCCTCACTCGAGGACTTGGGGGAACGCCGTTTATTCCCTTGGTCACCGCCGCCGAAGAGAATCTTTTATGTTGGACGGGCGATCGGTATTTTGGTGAAAATATATTCGTTCACGAATTTGCCCATACAATTAAAGATTTAGGGATTGTTTATCTCGACAGGACATTTCAAGCTCGTTTAAACTGGATTTATCGTCAGGCGATCGCCGTCGGATTGTGGCGCAATACTTATGCAGCAGTCAATCCCGAGGAATATTGGGCGGAAGGGGTACAATCTTATTTTAATGTCAATTTAGAAGTCAATTCGAGCAACGGTATTCACAATCAGATTAATACTCGCGAAGAACTTCGAGCTTACGATCCGAGGTTGTATCAGTTAATTTTTGAAATCTTTGGCGATACCCAGCTCGTTTCTCCTTGTCCCCTCGATTGAGTTGATGGGTAATTCTCCTAACTCTACGGTAGAAAAGGGTGATTTAAGAGGGATTTTATGTTTTTATGTAAGTTTTTGATTCATCCTTTGATTCATCCAGGGATTAAAAGCGTGCTGAATTTAAACTTATCCAAGAACGATCTATATTTTGTTTTAAAATAATCTAAAATCTAAAATCTAAAATCCTTCATGTCTTTTCAGTACGAGCGCACGATTCGCTTCGCCGATACCGATGCGGCGGGAGTGGTTTATTTTGCTAATATTTTATCGATTTGTCACGAAGCTTACGAGGCGTCTTTAGCGGAATTTGGCATCGATCTTAAAAGCTTTTTTAGCGATCGCGCGATCGCCATTCCTATTGTTTCCGCTCATGTCGATTTCTTTCGTCCGATCTTTTGTGGCGATCGGATTTCGGTTGGGGCGATCGCCCAGTCTCTCACTTTAGACAGTTTTCAGCTAACTTACGCTCTCCACCCTCGGGGATCCCAATCTCCCTGTCTTGCGAAAGCGACCACCAAACATGTCTGTATCGACCTCGACAGTCGCTCTCGTCAACCCCTGTCACCGCCCATAGCCCACTGGTTGGAACTTATGACTTCTTAAAATAAAGTGAGTAAAAACTCAAGCATTTTTTGTAAAAATTCATACTTTCTAAAGGAATGTTAAGAGATAATTTAGAAATAATTAAGAAAACAAGTCTTTTTGCTAGCTCGTGCTAGTGATTTTTACTCAATAACCCACCCCATTATGACTTTGGAGACAGTTTTTTACGAGCAGATTCGCAAATTAGGCTATTGGGATCGAACCGAATCTATAAATAGTTTCAACGCGAACCATCCCTTATCCCTCGCTTGGTCGAATCCGAATACAACCGTTGCGCCGGAAACGATGTTTCAAATCACCTGGTTATTAGCATCGACTCGCCGACGCCAACGACTCAATCCGATTGACGTTCGCATTTTAGATCGAACGGCGGCAGATATTGCTTACGACGGTCATATTATCGCGGCGACAGTTTCTTACGTCAGCTATCTTTGGGAGCAAGTTTACCGCCAGGAGTTTCCCCACGCGGTGCCTGAAAAATAGTAGCACTTGCGGTTAATTTTTGCATTTTTTCTGATAATTGTTGTTGCAACTGCTCTCGGTTCAGTTTACCGCGATCGTTGCGAGGTAATTGCTCGATCGCCCACCAATATTTCGGACACTTGAACGGGGCTAAATTTCCCTCTAAAGCCCGTGAAAGCTGCTCGGAGGAAATGTCGCGAGAACCGGGGACGTAAACGGCGGCGATCGCCTCACCCCAATCGCGATCGCTCAGGGCGATCGCGCAGACATCTTTGACTAATCCCGTGGCGCGGATCGCCGCTTCCACTTCTGCGGGAAACACGTTTTCGCCTCCAGTAATAATCTTATCGCTATTGCGTCCGACGATTTGCAAATATCCGCGAGCGTCAATATATCCCAAGTCGTCGGAATTGAAAAAATTGAGGTCAAATTGATTGGATGCGTTTCCCTCGCTTTCTGGAAAATACCCCAAAGCGAGGGATTTTGCCGCGATCGCCACGACGCCAATTTCTCCCGGTTTTAACCTTTCTCCCGTCGGCGTACAAATTTTGAGCCTTGCATGGGGTAGAACGCGACCGCTACTGTTATTTCCCGCTAAAAAGTCTTCCGGTTTTAAGGTAACGACCCCAGAGGCGGTTTCGGTCATGCCATAGGTCGGCGCGAGGGGAATGTTCAGGGTTCTTGCCGTGGCGAATAAGTCCGACCAGGCAGGGGCTCCACCGAGAAGAACGACTTCAAAGCGAGCTAAATATGCTGCCGCTTGGGGAAGGGAGAACAAGCGTTGCAATTGCGTGGGAACGAGAGAAATAAAATAGTTTGACGGGTTAAAATTGGGCGGAATTTGTTGGGGGATGGCTTTATAAGAGGGAAAAATTGCCAAGTTTCCCCCGGTGAGAAGCGATCGCCAAAATTGCATTAAACCACTGACGTGATACAGGGGTAAAACGCAAAAACTATTGACGCGATCGCGATCGAAGTATTCGCAAAACCCGCGAACGGAAGCGGTTAAAGTTCGTACAGTATGAATGGCGAAGCGAATTTTTCCCGAAGATCCCCCGGTGGGAATCAAGATGCACGGAGTTTCGGTCCGTGGGAGAGTAAATTTGGGAAAAGGAGACGGGGAGTGAGCGGGAATGGCTGGAATGTCTCCCCAGATGAGATCGGGGCGGATGGCGTTAAAGAGTTGCTGCCATTCTGGGGGTTGCCAGTGGGGATTGCAGAGGAAAACCGGGCAGTTTCGGGCGATCGCGGCGAGTAATCCGGCGAGAAAGGCGACGGGGTCGCGTTCGGCCAGAAAAATGACCGTTTGGGGCGCCACCGCGTCGAGTTCGGCGAGTTTGGCCTCGAATTGCTGGTGTAAAATCGGGCAGGCGCGGCGATCGCCGACCTGGAGACCATCGGCGTCGAGCCAGGAAGAGAAGCGGGTGAACAGTGCGCTTAGAGGTCGGTCCATAAGCGATCGATCGAGACTTCCTCACCGTCCTCAAACCAGTGGGTGACGCCGAAACCGACGGCGCGACCGCCCGGATTTTGCAATTCGGCGGCAATTTTGAGCGCCGCCTGTCGTCCGACCTGGGTTTCAAATACCGAGGAAAAGACGGCGTCGATCTCCTGAGTTTGGCAAAATTGGCGCAATTCCGACGGCGACCCGGCGATGCACGGTTTAATCACGAAAATGCCGCGCCAACCTTCTCGGTAAACTTGGCGCAGTTGGGAGAGTCCGGCGACGGATTCGTCTAAGGCGAGGGGAATGGCGAAGCGATCGGCTAATTGCAGCATCTCGTCGAGGTCGCCGACGGCGAGGGGTTGTTCGAGAAATTCGATTTTGAGGGGGAGATGCTCGATCTCGCCGAGACGTTCGCAGGTTTCCAGCCAGCGACAGGCTTGGTCGTAAGTTAAGGCGCCGTTGGCGTCGAGGCGCAATAAGGCGGTTTCTTGGAGGAAACTATCGCGCAGCGATCGCACCAGTTGTTGAAAGCTTTTAAGTTCGGCTTCGATCGGCGCGACGCCGATTTTCCATTTAAACGTCCGATAGCCTTGTTTCCAGAGGATTTGACGGGCGATCGCCGCCCCGGCCCCGGCGGGTAGCAAACCGCTATAGGTGAGGTGATGGTAGGGGACGGCTTCAAATCCTAATTCCGGTTGGACGGCGATCGCCGACGGTTGCGTACTGACAATTTCCCACGCCGATTCGATCGCGAACTGACAGGCCGTCAAGCGAGGCGGGATCGAGAAAATGATTTCCGGCCCGATCTCGCGACCGAGTTGTTCGCAAAAGCTCGAGGCGTCTGCCAGGGTTTCCGACCCGAACCAGGGAACCGGGGCAATTTCTCCATAGCCGACTTTGCCGCGATCGTCGGTGAGGCGCACGATAATCCCTTCACGGACTTCCCAGGTTCCGTGGGGGGTGGTTAGGGGATGTTTGAACGGGCGACGGTAGGGACGAAATTCAAATTGGTAGCGCATCTACTTCTGGAGACAAAAATCGCACCACGGCGGTCGTCCAGTCTCTCAGGTTTTCAAAATGCACGGTATGACCTGCATTCGGCACGATCGCCAACCGAGCAACCGGACACGATCGCGCCATTTCCCGATTGATGGCTACAAATTTATCATCGCACTCCCCCACGAGCAACAGGAGGGAAGCCCCGCAATCTGCTAAATGCGGCCATAATGACGGTTGATTGCCCGTTCCCATGTAGCGCAAGCAGGTGGCGAGTTCTGCGGGGGAATTGCGCGATCGCGCCGCCAACAAGCGGGGAAAGTCCGGATGCGATCGCAAGGATGCGAACAGGGGCTGACGGTACCAATCGGTTAAAAAGCTGGAGAGTTCGACGGTTTCGAGTTGGGCGGCTAAGGCCCGATCTCGCTGGCGCCGTCGCGATCGTTCGGCGGCGGTTTTCAATCCCGGCGAGGCGGACTCCAGCACCACTTTGGGGAAGCGATCGGGATAATGGACGGCGAGGTATAAGGCGAGGCGACCGCCCATTGAATAGCCGTACAGAAAGCATTGTTTGATGGTTCGGCGATCGAGCCAGCTTACCAAACCTCGGGCGGTCTCGGCGATCGTGTAATGTCGTCGGCCTCCGAATACCCGAGTTTGGCCGTGTCCGGGCAGATCGACGGCGATCGTCCGGAAGCGATCGCCCAAGACGGCGATCGCCTCTCGAAAATTCTCCCCATTTCCCATAAAGCCGTGCAGCAGCACTAAGGTCGGACGGTCGGATGGTCCGGCGATCGTGGCGTGAAAATGGTAGGGAAAGGTCTGATTCGATGTCCTGCTGCCGTTCACAGCACGAACCCGACTCCTAAGAGCAAACAAGACCAAAAATGAAAATTGACGGCGATAAATTTGCAGTTACTGACGAGATCGGGGCGATCGTGATAGGTGCCCACGTGGCGGCACAGTTCCACCGCCGCAGGCAATCCGGCAAAACTGAGCAACGTCCACGCCGGAAACAGCCCCACGGCGACCCATACGGCGGTCAATCCCAGGCAGGTCCCGCAGAAGATCGGGATCAGTTTCGCCCCCGTCGCCGTCCCCATCCGGACGATCGGCGATCGCTTCCCCGCCGCCAGATCGTCGTCTACTTGGTGGAAATGGGAGCAAAATAGGATTAAGGTCGTCGCCATGCCGACGACGACGGACACCCACAGGTTCAAACTCGACCACGTCTGAGTTTGGCTGTAGTACGCCGCCGACATCCCGACCGGGCCAAACGCAAAAAAGCACAAGAATTCACCTAATCCTTGATAGCCGAGACGGAATGGCGGCCCTTGGTAGCAATATCCTAAAAAGCAGCAGGTTAAAATTAATCCTAAAACCGTCCAGTCTCGTTGCCACCAGCAAATCGCCAAAACTCCCGAGATTCCGAGAGTCAGGCAAAGATTCGCCAACCAAAAAATTAACGATTTATTACCCGTTAAATTTACGAGAGAATGAGCTTTGTTTTTATCGATTCCCGTCTCCGAGTCGAAGACGTCGTTACTCAGATTTTCCCAAGCGAGGATTAAAATTGCCGAACTTATAAAAATGGAAAAGGTTACCCAGTCGAGGACAGATGTTTCGTAAAAGGCGACTGCCGTCCCCACCCAAATCGGCACGATCGCCACGCTATACATGGGGGGCTTGATGGCGGCCAGCCATAATTTAGCGTTCGATCGCTCGATAGTCCGCGTAGTCATCAAACATCCTTAATTTGCACGTCCAGCCAGCCCAATAATTCTACAATACGGAAGGTTCGATCGCCCCGGCTCGTTAACCCGGCAAGGGGTTGCCCGGATGCGGGGGACCCGCCGGAACCCTGCCCAAGGCTATAGCGATGCCGCAGGCGATCGGCGATCGCCTCGCTGCCAAATTCGCCCGATGGCGTGTGCGGCGTGCGTGGCAATGCTTAGATAGAGAGAAGGGAGATGCCCTCGGGTCGTTTCCCGTTCCTCCGAAAGAGCCGCTTCGCGAACGACCGTCGAATCGAATCGCGAAGCGATAGGGGACGCCCTCGCCCCCGCACTCAACATCTGCTAAATTTTTCCATGCCAGTTGTACCCTCCGATGCCAATCTCTTGCAAGATCGCCGGGAACTCTATCGGTTCCTCGCCACTTGTCAGCAGGTCGCCGTCGAAAAACAATGTCCCCAAATTGCGAGTATTTCCCTTGAAGTTCCGCCTCTAGACCCCCTCGCGATTCTACAGGCCCTCGCCCGACCTTCGAGACTCTATTTTTATTTGGAAAATGGCGGCGAACAAGAGGCGATCGCCGCCATCGATTCGGCAGTGGAGTTTGAAGTCAGCCGAGGGAAAGATCGCTTCGATCTCGTCCGCGAGTTCGTGCGATCGTCTCAAAAAAATACGATCGCTACGGGTCTTCTCGATCCCCCCTTTAGTGGATTGCATTTCTTTTGTAGCTTTACCTTTTTTGACGATCCGTCTTCCGAATCTTCCCCCTTTCCTGCCGCCCGCGCCTTTCTGCCGCGCTGGCAAATTTCTCGGTCTCAAAACCGTTGTTTTTTAGCGATCAATACTTGTCTGCAGTCCGACGACGATCTCGATCGCCTCTCGGAAAGGGTTTGGCAAGATTATCAAAATATTATCCATATTCCCTCCAACGGTCTGCGTCAATTCGAACCGCTTCACCGTTTAAATGGGTTTAAAAAGTTCTCCATCGAACAATTACGCAATTTCAAAGAATCGGCGATCGCCGCCATCGATGCCATTGGCGATCGCCAGTTTCATAAAATTGTCTTGGCCCACGCGATCGACGTCACTTTAAAAACTCCTTTTAATCTCGTCCATTCTTTACAAAATTTATCCGCACTCTATCCCGATTGCTATATTTTTGCCACCGGGAACGGTCGCGGCGATCGCTTTATCGGCGCCAGTCCCGAACGCTTACTCGGCATCCGCAACGGTCAACTCGTCACCGACGCCCTCGCCGGATCGGCCCCGCGCGGTCGAACCCCCCGCGAAGATGAAGCCCTCGCCCAAGCGCTTTTGAATAGCGAAAAAGAACGACACGAACATCGTTTGGTCATTGACTTCATCACCGAATGTTTGCAACAGTTGGGCTTGAATGTCGCCAACAACCGCGCCATTCCCCTCGTCCCTCACTTACTGCAACTGTCCAACATCCAGCATTTATGGACTCCGATTCGCACCGAAGTTCCCGCCAACGTCCATCCCCTCGAAATTTTAGCCCGCCTCCACCCGACCCCCGCCGTCGCCGGATCTCCCCAACAGACCGCCTGCGAACAAATTCGTCATTACGAATGCTTCGATCGCGGACTCTATGCGGCCCCCTTGGGTTGGGTGGACGATCGCGGTAACGCCGAATTTATCGTCGGGATCCGTTCCGCCTGGATTCACGGCGATACTTCTTTCTCTTTTGGAGAGGCTTCGCGAACGGAGTCCTTTCGCGAACAACGCCAATCCCCTGCTTTTAACCCCTCTACGAACCCAGATCCAGGCGATCGCGCCCGTCTCTACGCAGGCGCCGGAATCGTCGCCGGATCGGATCCAGATAAGGAATTAGCAGAAATTCAACTGAAGTTGCAAGCGTTGTTGAAGGCGTTGCTATGAGAGGCAGAAGGCAAGAGGCACGAGGCCGGGGGGAGGAGGGTCGCCACTCCCCGTTCCCCAATCTAAAATCTAAAATCTAAAATCTAAAATTCCCTATCTCTCCATGCAACCTTCTCAACCCCTTATCGATTTTCGCAATACGAATACCGTGTGGGCGTCGATTTTGGTCGAGACCTTGTGGAGATCGGGATTGCGACGCGCCATCCTTTGTCCCGGTTCGCGATCGACCCCACTGACGATCGCCTTTACCCGCCATCCCGGAATTGAATCGATTCCCGTCCTCGACGAGCGATCGGCGGCTTTTTTTGCCCTCGGTTTGGCCAAACAAAGCGCGATCGCCACGGCTTTAGTCTGTACTTCGGGAACGGCGGGCGCCAATTTCTATCCGGCGGCGATCGAAGCGCGCGAAAGTCGAGTTCCCTTGCTCGTTCTCACTGCCGATCGCCCCCCGGAATTGCGCGACTGTCATGCGGGACAGGCGATCGATCAAGTCAAGTTTTACGGCGATTATCCGAACTGGTATGCCGAGTTAGCCACGCCGTCTCTCGATCGCTCCCTCTTGCAATATTTACGCGAAACTGCCATTCGCGCTTGGCGCCATACCCTGTTTCCCGTTCCCGGTCCGGTTCACCTCAATCTTCCCTTTCGCGACCCCCTGGCCCCCTTACCTCAACCGGAAGCGGCAGCGTTGGCTCCCGATTTTGACGCCGAGGGCTTTTTTGCTTCGATCCGTCCGCCGCAATGTCCCCAGTGGGAGTTGTCGGACGTGGCGATCGCATCGGTTCTGTCTCAATGGCAGCCTTGCGATCGCGGGGCGATCGTCGCCGGGGTGGCGCAACCGCCGGACCCCCAACGCTACTGCGAGGCGATCGCCATTTTATCTCAAACGTTGGGATGGCCCGTTCTCGCGGAAGCTCTATCTCCACTTCGCAATTTTGCCCGCTTAAATCCTTATTTAATTTCGACTTACGACCCGATTTTACGCCATCCGACCCACGCCGATCGCCTCAAACCGGAGATGGTCGTCCAAATCGGACCGCTTCCCACGAGTAAAGTCCTACGCAGTTGGTTGGCGAGTGCGCAGGCGCAGCACTGGATCGTCGATCCGGGCGATCGCAATCTCAATCCCCTCCACGATCGCGCGGTTCACTTACCGACGGCGATCGAAGCTTTGGCGGCGCGTCGGTCTCCCGCTTCCACCCCGCCGCTTCCTTCTGCTTATCTCAAAACCTGGTTGGATTTAGAACGGCAAGGGCGATCGCGTCTGGACGAGACGATCGCTGCTCTGGATGCGGCGATCGAACCGAAAGCGGCGTGGTTGCTTTCTCAAGTGCTGCCCCCCGCAACGCCCTTGTTTATTGCCAACAGTATGCCCGTGCGCGATCTCGAATGGTTTTGGTCCCCGGGAAATCGTCACGTTCGCCCCTTTGTCAATCGTGGAGCCAATGGCATTGACGGTACGTTATCGACGGCGTTGGGCATTTGTCACCGCGATCGCCCGGGGGTTTTACTCACCGGGGATTTGGCGTTTTTACACGATACCAACGGTTTGTTAATCTCCCGTCAGTTCGTCGGTCATCTGACGGTGATTTTAATCAACAACAACGGGGGCGGTATTTTTGAAATGTTACCGATCGCCCAATTCGACCCGCCGTTTGAAACCTTTTTCGCCACGCCGCAAGCGGTGGACTTCGGCCAACTCTGTGCCGCTTACGGTATCGAATACCAGGCGATCGCAACTTGGACGCAATTGGAAGCGCTTTTGCATTCGTTGCCGGATCGGGGAATTCGCTTGCTCGAAGTTCGGACCGATCGCCGTCACGATACCCTCTGGCGTCGCGATTGTTTGAGCGACCTATTCCTTTAATTGCTTTCGTTTGTTTCGCAATTTTTGGCCAATTGTTAAGTTTTTATTCAATCGCCGCGCGCCGCTTAAAAAAGGGGTAGCGCGCGGCGATTTTTTCTGCTACAATGTCTTTTGTATAATGGTAATTTTGACAAAAAATTTAAAATTTCACAGATTCCCATTATATAAAAAATAATACCAAACCTTCAACAAAAAAGCCAGAGCCTACCCGCCAAAATGCCGCGCGAAAAGGTTAATTTTTATTACAAAATCGCAAAACCATCCGGTTTCAGTCGGGAAGCGCGATTTAAGCTAAATTTAAGCTAAAAACTCAGTCACTCGTTGTAAGTAGGTCTGAGGATCTTCGAGCATGGGAAAGTGAGCGGTTTTGGAGATTTCGACAAAATCGATGCGATCGCTCAAATTGGCGGCTTCTCGACCCATCGCGGCGGGAATGATCCGATCGTACTGTCCGGCGACGAGCAACACGGGAACTTGCAGGCGGGCAAATTCGCGGGGCATCACTTCGGTGGCTTTTTTAGAAACCGACGTGTAGATCGTACCGAGAGCGGCTTCGTAATCGGCGATCAAAAAATCTTCTAAAAAGGCGCGCTGTAAGGCTTTGGGAATCGATCGATGCAGAAAGCGAGCCATGAACAGGCGATCGACGAACGGAATTTTAGCCAACCAAAGCGGGCGAAATTTGACCACCTGGCCGCCCCATTTATGAAAGGCACTAAAAGCAGGTTCGTCGTACTCGAAAATGCCGCTACAGGTAAGGATGGCACGTCCGACGCGATCGCCGTAGCGGTTGAGAAAGAGGGTAGCGATGGAAGCCCCCATCGAGTGGGAGTTGAGATCGACGCGATCCAAGCCGAGTGCGTCGAGCAATCCGGCGAGATCTTCGGCGTAGGTCTCTAAATCGTATAATGCTTCGAGTTGCGCCCGGGCGTCGGCGAGGATCGTCTCCGAGGACTCCGCCGCAGTAAGAGGAAGCGATCGCCCGAAGCCGCGCAAGTCGTACAGCAGGCAATCAAAACGATCGGCCAAGGCTCGTGCGGTACTTTCCCAGTATCGGGACGAACCTCCCCAGCCGTGAATGAAGACCATCACGGGTTTCGACCCCGTAGGGCGATCGGTGCCGATCCACTCGTAATAGTGTTCGACACCCCGAACTTGAATGTAGGGCATCCTGACCGCTTGAGATCGTGAGCATCTAGAGGGCAACGCAGCACGCGCGGCGCGCGGCTTAACCCGATCGCCGTCAAGCCGATTCCGGTTTCGGCAGGGAAGACGGATGTAAGAGCAGTTCGGCAGTCGAGCGTTTTTCGACCATCTCGCGAGTGATGAAACAGCGCGTCACATCTTTGCGCGAGGGCAGCTCGTACATGACATCGAGCATCAGTTCCTCGACAATGCCGCGTAAGGCCCGCGCTCCAGTTTTGCGGCGGTACGCTTCTTGGGCGATCGCCCGAATCGCATCTTGCTTGAACTCCAGATGAACGTTGTCCATCTTCATGAGTTTTTGATATTGCTTGACCAGTGCGTTACGCGGTTCGGTCAAAATCTCCGTCAGCGCGTCTTCGTCGAGGGGATCGACCACTGCAATTACCGGAATCCGACCGATAAACTCGGGAATCATCCCGTACTTCACCAAGTCGTCCGGTTGCAACTGCTTGATCGCATCTGACGCTCGTTTTTCCTTGGAGGCGGTATCTCCCGGCTGCACGAAGCCCATGGATTTTTTACCGATTCGCTGCTCGATCGTTTTTTCTAACCCGACAAAGGCTCCACCACAGATAAACAGGATATTACTCGTGTCGATCTGGATGCAGTCTTGATACGGATGCTTGCGTCCGCCTTGCGGGGGAACGTTCGCGACCGTACCTTCGAGCATTTTGAGCAACGCTTGCTGGACCCCTTCTCCGGAGACATCTCGGGTAATCGAGGGGTTTTCGCTCTTGCGCGCGATTTTGTCGATTTCGTCGATATAGATAATGCCCCGTTGAGCTTCTTCTACATCGAGGTCGGCCACTTGCAGGAGGCGCAGCAAGATATTTTCCACATCTTCGCCGACGTAACCCGCTTCGGTGAGGGTCGTGGCGTCGGCGACGGCAAAGGGAACGTCGAGGATATCGGCGAGGGTTTGCGCTAACAGGGTTTTGCCGCATCCCGTCGGACCGATCAAGAGAATGTTGGATTTTTGCAGTTCTACCGGATCGTCAGCCGCCACTTTGCCCGACTGTTTTGCCTGAGTAAAGCTCAAGCGCTTGTAGTGGTTGTAAACGGCGACGGAGAGAACTTTTTTGGCTTCATCCTGACCGATGACGTGATCGTCGAGATATTTTTTAATCTCTTTCGGCTTGGGAATTTGATTTAAAGACAAGTTAGCCGAGCGGGCCCGCCGTTTGGGCGGTTGTTCCGTTCGGGGGACTGGTTGGGGTGCTGCGGTGCCCGACTCAAATAGCTCTTCGTCTAAAATTTCGTTACACAGGTCAACGCATTCGTCGCAGATATAGACTCCCGGACCAGCTATTAATTTTCGCACCTGCTCCTGAGACTTGCCGCAAAAGGAACATTTCAGATGGGAGTCGTACTTAGACATAGACAGCCTCTTACTTAGCGTGCGGTAACAGCCTCTCCCGATTTCGGAAGACCCGGCTTATCGATAACGTTGTCAATTAGACCGTACTCTTGTGCTTCTTGCGCGGACATGAAGAAGTCGCGATCGGTATCGAATTCGATCTTGTCAAACGGTTGACCCGTATGACGGGCTAGCAATTCATTTAAAGTCCGCTTGTGATAGAGAATTTCTTTGGCTTGAATTTCAATATCAATCGCTTGCCCCTGAGCCCCACCGAGGGGTTGGTGGATCATGATTCTAGAGCTCGGGAGGGACAAACGTTTTCCCGCCGTGCCTGCCGCGAGTAAGAATGCCCCCATACTAGCGGCTAAACCGTAGCAAATGGTCACGATCTCCGGACGAATTTGCTGCATGGTATCGTAAATCGCCATTCCGGCGGTAACCGAACCCCCGGGAGAGTTGATGTAAAGCTGGATCTCTTTTTCCGGATCTTCGGAATCGAGATAGAGCAGTTGGGCGACAATCGAATCGGCGACACTGTCGTCGATGGGGGTTCCTAAAAAGATAATCCGCTCGCGTAGGAGTCGGGAGTAAATATCAAAGCCCCGCTCGCCCATCCCGGATTGTTCTACCACCATCGGAATCACTCCCGTACTGGTGGAGTAAACCTCCAAGGAACTGAAACTGGCGATCGGACAATGGGACTGGGATACAAGCATAGAATCTGAGTAATTGCCTGTAGTCGAGCGATCGAATCTCAAGCCAAACTCCTATGGCTTACGCCAACATAGTACGTCTGATCTACCCCCATTATGCCCCAGCTCACCCGACAGTGGTGGAAAATTCAGGAAAAATGAAAAAATTGAGCGGCGGCGATACTTCTTCGGGGTTGCTTCGCGATCGCCTCGCCGGGCGCCGTGAGGGTTTCCAAAAGCGAGGGGACGCCTGCGCTATCCGTCGATCCCCTCCGCTTCGATTACGACTCGCTCGCGGTTTCCGATTCGGTTTTCACCGCTTCTTCTTCCCCGGGGGCGGACGTTTCGGGGGTTTCCTCTTCCCCTTCGGGAGTCGAGAGGGTTCCTTCGGGAACCAGTTCGATTTGAGCGCGTTCTAACAGCCAGTCCGTCGCTTTTTCTTTGAGCAGTTCTTCGCCGAGAAAGTCGCGCACGCGCTGGGGGTCGGCATTTTCCGGGATCTGTTCTTTAATCTCTTCGAGGCGGGCGTTGATTTCTTCTGCCGACACCTCGATCGATTCTCGCTGGGCGATTTCTTTTAAACCGAGGGACTGTTTCAGCTTTTCGATCGCCTCCGGACGGGATTGTTCGCGCAGTCGCGGCAGGTTCTCTTGAGTATAAAGCTGTTTGATATCGAGTCCGTAATTGCTTAACTGGATTGCCGTTTGCTGCAGCATCCGATCGATTTCGCGATCGATCGACGTTTCGGGAAGATCCACTTCGACATGGTTGACGAGTTCGGCCAACAAAGCTGCTTCTTTGTTCGATTTCGTCTTATCTTCTGCTTGTTTGGCGTAGCGCGAGGCGATCGATTCGCGCAGTTCGGCGAGGGTTTGAAACTCGCTGACCGCTTGGGCGAAATCGTCATCTAATTCCGGTAATTCTCTTTCTTTGAGATCCTTGAGCTCGACCTGAAATTTCGCTTCTTTTCCGGCTAATTCTTCACTCGCATAATCTTCCGGAAAGTTGACGACAATTTCGCGGGTGTCGCCGATATTCATGCCGACGATTCCTTGAATAAACCCGGGGATAAACCGCTCTTCTAACAGTTCCACTTGAAAGTCTTCTGCTTCGCCGCCGGGAATGGGAACCGATTCTCCCTCGCTGACAAATTCGCCGCGATAATCCACCACCGCAATATCGCCGAGTTGAGAGGGGCGATCTTCTACGGGGATTAAGGTTGCTTGTTCCTTGCGACGCTCTTCTAAAAAGTTATCGACTTGTTCCGGCGGCGATTTGACTTCTTCCGCTTGCAAAGACAATCCGACATAATCTTTGACCTCGACTTGCGGCGGGACGTCAACGGAAGCGGAAAACGTCAGGGGTTGACCGGGTTGGAATTGACCGAGTAGATCTTCAAAAGAACTCAACAGTTGGAAGTTGCCGAGGACTTCGATTTTCTCTTGTTCGATCGCCTTTTCCAACGAGCTTTGAATCAAATCTTCAATGGCGGCTGCTTTGATGCGACCGACGCCCAACCGTTGAACTAATACCTGGCGGGGGACTTTACCTTGGCGAAACCCAGGAATACGAGCGGAGCGACTGAATTCTCGAATCACCTGCTCGTAAGCGTTCTTGGACATTTCTGGGGAAACTTCAATTTCCAAACCAATTTTGCTGGCGGGGAGTTTTTCCTGGGTAACTTTCATCGAATCTCGTTCAGAAAATAGATAGGGTTGACATGGGTGCAAGTGATGTTGCTCCCGATCGCCGTTTCGCCAGACCTTCAAGACCGGGTTGGCCATGGCCGATTTCCCAGCCGGATTGCCGAGCCAGCAGGTTTGCTGCACAAACCCTGGCGACTGGTCCGGTCGTCAAGTCGGGGGCAAATAACGATCTTAGCCCATTGTGAGCCGATCGCCGACAATTCGACTTTCGACATACTCCCCGGCGCCATCGCCGTTGGGGACGCTCTCGCCCTGGCCAACCCCTCGAACAGTTACCCCTGGGAGTCTTCTCCCCAGTGGCGCGCGGCAGACTCCCTCGGCGTCGTTCCCTCCGGCGGGTCCGATTGGGCAAGCAGGTCCACTCCTTGTATGATAAGCTAAGTGACTTAAACGATCTAAAGCCTTCGGTGCAAGGGCGATCGGGTCGTGCCGACACGGGCAATCCCCTCCCTCGCCTCGCTTCCTTAGCGTTCGGGCGAAGTGCTAAGCGACGATCGCCGCTCTCGCCTCAAGCCAGTGCCCGATCTTGAGTTAAGATACACGTAATTCGGTTTTTTAATGGCCGATCGCCTCACTCAGGCGAGGCGATCGTAAAGAAAAACTTCTATTTAAAACCAACGCACTCAAGCCGATTGCCCCCTCCTCTCCTCAGCCCTCCCAACCCACCGCGCGCGTTCTGCCCCAGGGAGTCGCGGTCGAGCTGAAATTAGACTGAAATGGACTGACAGTAACCGATAACTATCCCCGAGGGAAGGGCAAACTACCGAACTCATTACAATCACCTTTATTGATACTCAAACGAACGAATCTCGACGTAAATACAGGAGGAAATTAATTTGTCGAAATCCTATCGAGTGGCTATTTTGGGCGCGACGGGAGCCGTCGGAACCGAGTTAATCGAACTGCTCGACCGTCGGAACTTTCCCCTAGCCGAATTAAAATTATTGGCTTCTCCCCGTTCAGCCGGAAAAACCCTGCCGTTCAAAGGGGAGCAGCTAGAAGTCGAAGCCGTCTCCGAGGAAGCCTTTAAAGGAATCGATCTCGTCTTGGCTTCGGCGGGAGGCTCCACCTCCAAAGCCTGGGCGGCGAAAGCGGTAGCAGCCGGAGCCGTGGTCATCGATAATTCCAGCGCCTTTCGCATGGATCCTGCGGTGCCGCTCGTCGTGCCGGAAGTCAATCCTAAAGCCGCCGCCGCCCACCGAGGCATCATTGCCAATCCCAACTGTACGACGATTTTAATGTCAGTGGCCGTATGGCCTTTGCACCAGGTCCAGCCCGTGCGACGGATCGTCGCGGCGACCTATCAATCGGCGAGTGGGGCGGGGGCACGGGCGATGGAAGAAGTCAAAGCCCAAGCCCGAGCTATTTTAGCCGGGGAAACCCCGACCGCCGAGGCGTTCCCCTATCCCCTGGCCTTTAATTTATTCCCGCATAACTCCGCCCTCGACGAGCGCGGCTACTGCGAGGAAGAAATGAAAATGGTCAACGAAACGCGCAAAATCTTCGACGCTCCCGAGATGCAAATCTCGGCGACCTGCGTCCGCGTTCCGGTGTTGCGCGCTCATTCGGAAAGCCTCAACTTGGAATTTAGCGAGCCGTTCGACCCCGACCGAGCCCGAGACATTCTCGCGCGATCGCCGGGAGTCCGATTGGTCGAAGATTGGCAAGCGAACTACTTCCCGATGCCGATGGAAGCGACGGGACGCGATGAAGTCCTCGTCGGACGCATCCGCAAAGATCTGTCCCATCCCTGCGGGTTAGAACTGTGGTTGAGTGGCGACCAAATTCGCAAGGGAGCGGCGTTAAATGCCGTGCAGATTGCCGAGTTGTTAGTCAAAGAAAGTTGGCTGCAGCCCGCCACGGCTGCAGTGTCGAGCTGAAAACCGGAAACGACCGCTCGGAGCGGATCCCAATGGGGTTGGCCGACGGCGAGACAGCCGCCCGCACGGTGGCGAGGCGCTCGCCGCGACAGGCGCGCGCGATCGCGCCCTCATCAACGGTCGTTACGCCCCCTCGGGGCCGCCAGTCTTTCCCCAAACCGGGAATCCTTTAACCAGAAAGAGTTTAGATTAGGAGAGTGTGGTGAATTTCGGACGAGTTCTCACCGCCATGATTACGCCGTTTAAAGAAGACGGCAGTGTCAATTACGAAGTCAGCGAAAAACTAGCCGCCCATTTGGCCGATCGCGGCACCGATACGATCGTCGTGTGCGGCACCACAGGCGAATCGCCAACCCTGACCTGGAGCGAAGAATACGAACTGTTCCAAGTTGTCAAAAAAGCCGTCGGTGGCAAAGCTAAAGTGATGGCAGGCACCGGATCTAATTCCACCCGCGAGGCGATCGAAGCGACCACCCAGGCCGCCAAATTGGGCCTCGACGGTTCCCTGCAAGTCGTTCCCTACTACAACAAACCGCCCCAAGAAGGACTCTATCGGCATTTTCAGGCGATCGCCCAAAGCTGTCCCGACTTGCCGATAATGCTCTACAACATCCCCGGTCGCACCGGGGTCAACCTCGAAAGCGAAACCGTGGCTCGCTTGGCGGAAATTCCCAATATCGTCGCCGTCAAAGAAGCCAGTGGCAGCGTCGATCGCGCCAGCGAGATCCGGCGACTCACCCCGCCGGAGTTTTGCATCTATTCCGGCGACGATTCCATGACCCTCCCCTTACTCTCCATCGGCGGATCGGGGGTCGTCAGCATCGCGTCCCATCTCGTCGGCGATCGATTGCAACAAATGATTCGCGCCTTTGAAAACGGCCAAACTCAAGAGGCGATCGCCATTCATTTAAAACTCTTTGGACTCTTCAAAGCTCTCTTTGCAACCACCAATCCCATCCCCTTAAAAGCCGCACTGCACCTGCAAGGATGGCCCGTCGGCTCTCCCCGCTTGCCCTTGTGCGAAGCTTCCGAGAGTGTCATTGCCACCCTCAAACCCGTTCTCGAAGACCTCGATCTGCTCTAGGCGATCGCCCAACTTCACTCAACTGCACTATTTTCAAGCGTTATCGGTCAGTTGTCATCGGTCGGGGCGTCCCGTCGCCGCCTGTGCCGGGTTCCCTCACTCGTGGGAACTGACCCTCGGTTGAATTCTAATCCTTGACAAGCTATCTATCTAAAAGCAAACTCATGAGTAAAAACGGATCCTCACCTGCCCTCAAAATCATTCCCCTAGGCGGATTGCATGAAATTGGTAAAAATACCTGCGTCTTTGAAATCAACGACGAAATTCTCCTGTTAGATGCAGGTCTGGCCTTCCCCACCGACGACATGCACGGGGTCAATATCGTCCTGCCAGATATGACCTACCTGCGGGAAAACCGCCACAAAATTAAGGGAATGATCGTCACCCACGGACACGAAGATCACATCGGCGGGATCCCGTTCCACCTCAAACAATTTGACATTCCCGTCATTTACGGCCCTCGCTTTGCCATGAGCTTGCTGCAAGGCAAACTCGAAGAAGCAGGGGTCAGCGATCGCACCGAACTGCGTAGCGTTCTCCCCCGCGAAATCGTCCGCATCGGCAAATCCTTTCTGATCGAATTCATCCGCAACACCCATTCGATCGTCGATAGCTTCACCGTCGCCTTACATACCCCCGTCGGCGTCGTCATTCACACCGGAGACTTCAAGATCGACCATACCCCCGTCGATGGCGAAACCTACGACTTGCAAAAGCTCGCCGAACACGGCGAAAAAGGCGTCCTCTGCCTGATCGCCGACTCCACCAATTCCGAAGTTCCCGGCTTTACCCCTTCGGAACGGTCGGTGTATCCCAACTTGGATCGCATTTTTTCCGAAGCCCCCGGTCGCCTCTTAGTCACGACCTTCGCTTCTTCCGTCCACCGCCTCAATATTCTCCTGCAACTGGCGAAAAAACACGATCGCACCGTCTCCGTCGTCGGTCGCTCCATGCTCAACGCGATCGCCCACGCGCGCAACTTGGGCTACATTCAGTGCGAAGATAACTTATTCCAACCCCTCCACGCCATCCGCCAGCTTCCCGACGAGAAAGTGCTGATCCTAACTACGGGATCCCAAGGCGAACCGATGGCTGCCCTCAGCCGCATTGCCAACGGCGAACATCGTAAAATTAAAATCCGTTCCGGAGATACGGTGGTCTTCTCCGCCAACCCGATTCCCGGCAATACGATCGCCGTCGTCAACACGATCGACAAGTTGATGAAACAAGGCGCCAACGTCATTTACGGTCGCCATCAAGGGATCCACGTCTCCGGTCACGGCTGTCAGGAAGACCAGAAACTGATGATCGCCTTGACCCGTCCCAAGTTCTTCTTACCCGTCCACGGCGAACACCGCATGTTGGTCAAACATTCCCAAACCGCTCAAAGTATGGGAATCCCGGCGGAAAATATGGTCATTATCGATAATGGGGATGTCGTTTCCCTCAGCCAAGAGAGTATTCGGGTCGTCGATCGCGTGCCGTCCGGCATCGAATTGGTCGATTCTTCGCGCACGGGGGTGGTTAAAGATGACGTACTCAAAGAACGCCAACGTCTCGCCGAAGATGGCGTCGTCACGATCGCCACGGCGATCGGCTGGAATGGCAAACTGGAAATGGAACCGTCCCTTCACTTGCGCGGGGTCGTCTCGACCATCGAACCCAATTTGTTGCAAAAATGGGTGGCGGAAACCTTAGAAGATACCCTCAGCGATCGTTGGTCGAATTTCGCCCAAACTAACGATGACGGTCAAGTCGATGTCGATTGGTCCGGTCTCAAAAATCATTTGGAACGGGAATTGCAACGGATGTTACGCCGCGAATTGCGTCAACAACCTTTACTGGTGTTCTTGATGCAAACCCCAAAGCAACCTCCGGTGAAATCAAACAACTCCCCAAAAACCGGACGCCGTCGCACGCGATCGACGGCTAAAGTCGCTTCTTAATCGCGTCGGGGTACGGCATTCATCTGTACCCCCATCCAGTCGATCCATTTACCGTTCGCTCTCTAGCTCGGTGCTGTCGGTCGTCCCGATCGGTGCGATCGCAGTCAATCCACCGCGATCGCCCCTTGATTATGTCCAAAAATCTCACCGATACGAATTCTTTAATTTCTTTATCTTCGACCCAGTTATTCGAGCAAATCAGCGAGCGCGAAATCTATGCTTGGGCTCGCTGTCACTTGCAATCGTTGGAGTTAAAACACTGGCTCGGTGAAGAAGAAATCCCTCTACCGGAATTTCCCGGTTTGTATTTTATCGATTGCATTGTCTACGATTGCGAAGGCAAATCTCAAGAAAACTTAGCCTATATCGGCGTCGCTAATACCAGCATCCGCCAGCGTTGGAAGTCTCATCACCAACTCCCTTTATTTACTCGCCTTCAGTCCATGGGAGTTGAAGTGATTATTCGCAGTTTTCCTGTTTTACCCGGTACGATTCCCCCGGAAATGTTGCAACAGTGGGAACGGGGATTAATTGAAAAATTACACCCGATTTTTAATGACGATTTGGTTTGAAAAGTTAATGTTTCTTAACAAAAACTGCCCCTTAAAAGGGGGGTTGACCGATTGACGGCGCGGCTGCTTTTTGGTATTATTTATATTATAATGGGGGCATTTGCAATTTTTTTAGTTATGCCCATACTCCCATTATGATATAAGCATATCACAAAAATGCTTTCCCCGAAGCAAAATCCTCCTTTTTTTAGCGCGCCGTCAAGAGAGTGCCGTAGAACCGGGGGTACGCCCCAGAGTCAATTCCGATTTAAGAAAATCGATAAAATGGCGAGCCGTGCGCCCCGATCGCCCGTTGCGACGAGTCGCCCACTGGAGTGCTTGAAAGACCAGAGCTTCATCGTCGATCGCGAGCTGTTCGCGATCGGCCAAATGGCGAACGATCTCTAGATACGCTTGCTGGTTCGCAGGCTCGAAAGTCAGGGTCAAGCCGAAGCGATCGCTAAACGAAAGCTTTTCCTGAACCGTATCCCAGGCGTGAACTTCATCCGCCGCACTAGGTCGCGGGCGTTCCTCGAAAAACTCGCGCACGAGATGGCGGCGGTTGGAGGTCGCGTAGACCACCACATTCGGGGGACGGGCAGTAATCGTGCCTTCGAGAACGACCTTAAGCGCCTTAAAAGCATCGTCATCCTCTTCAAACGAGAGGTCGTCCACGAAAATGACAAACTTTTGGGGAAGATCGCGCAACTGTTCCACGATCGCGGGTAAATCCGTCAACTCCGATTTAGCCACTTGAATCAACCGCAAGCCGCGATCGGCGTATGCGTTCGCCAACGCCTTCACCAGAGAAGATTTTCCCGTCCCGCGACTGCCGTAGAGCAACACATTTAACGCGGGCAATCCGGCGAGCAGAAACTCGGTATTCTTGAGTAACAATTCCCGAGGGCGTTCGTAACCGACCAATTCCGAGAGGGTGACCGGATCGGGATGGGCGATGCCGACCAAAGCGCCTGAGTACCAAGTAAAGGCGCGATATCGGGCAAACAGACCCGTTCCCGAGTGACGGTAAAAAGCCGCAACCTCGGGCAGCAGTTGACGCCACGAAGGCGCCTGTTGAAATTGGCGGATCGGGGATTGACCGATCGCCAGATCGGGAGCGTCCGCGTCGGAGACTTCGGAAAAAGCGGGAAGGGTAGAGAGTCCGGAAATTTCGCGAACCCAGTGACTGAGCCGATCTCCCGTACAAGAAGCCAAGTGCTGCAAAACGTCCAAATCGTACTTGACCGCTTCAATTAACGACGGCGAGAGGCGATCGAGATCCACCTGTTGCACCTGACGGCTGAAGGGGTTGTCATCGGCCAAGATTTGGGCGATTAAAAAATCCGACCAACTCTGACGGCGATCGGCCAACAGCTCGAACCATTTACCGTAGGCGTGCAGACAGGAGATCGCCGACCGATTGCCCGTTCCTTCGCCCAGATGGCGGGCGTTCGCGAAGCGACTCCAGAGGAGGAGCGCCTCCAGTAACTCGACAAAGGCTCGACCTTCTTGCCCGGCGAGTACCGAACGGTAAACCAACAAGGAAGCCGCTTCGACGGCGAGGGATTGAATGGTAGCGCTTGTGGGAGAATCCATCATCCGACCTCATTTCGGGGGGGCGATCGCTCGGCGAGTACAAAGGAGGATCGCCGCTTCCGGTTACTTTTTCTTACGACTGGGTTTGAGAGCCTTTTTGACCAAATCCGGAATTTCCGAGGGACTCTGAGCCACGGGGATATTCGCCGCTTTAAACGCCGCAATTTTACTTTGAGCCGTATCCGGATCGGCGCCGACGGGGCTGACCTGGTGAGTGCGACCGACACTGAGTTGAGCCGCCATGATATCTCCCGCGTGACCGAGGCGTTTGCCTTTGGGCGCGTGACGACCTGCCACGTAGGCGATCGTCGGTTTGTCGATCGCCTCGGCGATATAGTGCGCTGCCGTTTCTTCACTGCTGCCGCCAATTTCGCCGACGAGGACGATCGCCTCCGTCGCCTCATCTTCGTCTAAAATTTGCAACCACTGGGCGAAAGACGAACCGACGATCGCGTCGCTGCCGATCCCGATGGCGATCGACTGGCCCAACTTCGCCTGGGTCAACTGCCAGGCGATTTCGTAAGTGAGCGTCCCACTGCGACTGAGCAACCCCACCGAACCGGGGGTATAAAAATCACTTTTGTGGGTTCCGAGTAAGATTTTCCCGGGGACGATAATCCCGGGAGTATTCGGACCGACGATTAAAGTTTCCGTCGCCTCCGCTTGGCGGACCAAGTGAACCATATCCAGGGGGGGCATTCCTTCGGTGACGATAATAATTTGGCGAATGCCCGCCGCCATCGCTTCCAGGGCCGCGTCGAGTACGTCGTAAGGCGGCACGAAAATCACGCTCGTATCGATCGCGCCGAGGTTGCCGACCGCTTGCTCTACCATGTCGAAGATCTCGATCTCTTCGACCTGTTCGCCGCTGCGACCGGGACTGATCCCGGCAATGACATTCGTGCCGTAGTTTTTCATCAAAGCCGCGTAAGTGGCGCCAATCGGTTCGGTAATTCCTTGAATGAGAACTTTGCTTTCCGGTGTAAAATTCATTGCCGCTCCTATACTGGCGATTAATCACTCCATCGGGGGTGTCGCGATCGGGTTTAACCTTTGCGAGCTGCCGAGACCACCTGTTCCACGGCCCGGTCTAAGTTTTCGACGAGGGTCACCTCGACTTCATCCAAGATTTGCTGGGCGCGATCGAACTGTGTACCCATGAGGCGCACGATTAATTTGGGCAGGCGAATCGTACTCGTCGCCGTGGTATTTTGGCGGGAAATGCGTTTGAGGTAATTGGCGATCGCCTCGGCGACGAGATCGCAGGTGCCAATCCCCCCGAGTAAGTTGACTAAAACCGCTTTGACGGTTTTATCTTGACAAACTAACGCCAAGCCTTTTTCGACGCGAGCGGCAATTTGTTCGGGAGTCGCTTCCGAGCGGGACTCTCCGCCCAAATTTAAGAAATTAGCAGGTTTGCCCCCCGCCTCGCAGACTAAATCGAGGGTTGCCATCGTCAACCCGGCTCCATTACACAAAATGCCGATATTGCCGTCGAGGGGAATTAAGTTTAGATCGTCCCAAGGTGGGGAAGGTTGGCGATCTCCGGGGATCCCCGTCGCGAAGCTTCTCGAAGGGGTGCCATTTTCCGGCGTCCGACAGGAACTATAAATCAAGCGAGCCAGATCGTGATGGCGACTCAAGGCGCGATCGTTGGCGGTTACTTTGCCGTCGAGAGCCATCACCTCCCCGCTCGGACTGATTCCGAGGGGGTTGATTTCGACTAAATCCAAATCTTTCTCGACAAAGAGATAGTACATTTTCTCGACGATCTCGCTCACCGACTGAATGAGCGGTCCGGAACAACCCATTTTGAGGGTGAGACGGCGAGCGTAAAAAGGTGAGAATTCGCGATCGACCACGACTTGCTGCATGTCTTCCATCGCCGATTCCGTACTCGTCCCGCCTTGACGGGAGCCTAAGAGGACGGGACGGCGCGCCTCGCGGTCTAAAACCACGGCGAGATAAAGTTCGCGGTCCGTATTGTATTTGGCTTCAGCCAGCAAGACTTCTGGATATTCGCCCGTAATCGGCAGGTGAAAGATAGTGTGAGCGGCGGCGACGGCATCGATAGTATTGGCGACGAACTTGATGCCTCCGACTCTACCGCGTCCCCCGGCACGGACTTGGGACTTGAGTACGACCGGATAGGGAATTTTTAAACCTTTGAGGTCTTGGGGGCGATCGATTCTCTGTCCGGGCAATACGGGAATGCCGATTTCACGAAATAATTCCTTAGCTTGGTACTCCAGTAAGTCCATAGGTGTGGGGAACGTTGAGTTTGACTATCAGTTGAGGACGACGGCTCGCTCGAAGACTCCGAGGGAGTGCCTGGGGGAGCCGCCGGGCGATCGCCTCTGAGGGTTGTCCACCTGCGATCGCCCGCTCGAATCGAGAGGCCATCCCAGGTGGAAATGGCCTAAGTTTAATAATCTTAACTTTTTCAGGGGTTTGGGGAAAAATAAGTCCCCCTCAACTTTTTTCAATTGAGCGTTGGGATACATCGACTCCCCAAACTGGTAAAATCCTACTACCTGAGCGAGTTCAAAAGAGCGAAAACCAAGCTAGCTCCATACAAATTTTTTGTACAACCTGTGCTTTTTATCAATCTTAGGAACTAGGATAGCGCCGATCGCCTAAATCTTAAGAGCTATAAGTTCCCGTGGCGACCCTCTATCGGGTTGTTGCCCGAGCTGTATTGTTTTCATTCAGGGTGGGTCGTTGACTATAGTACGAGATTGCGGGGGAATCTCGCGGCGATCGAGGATTCTTGCGGATTTTGCTAAACTAATCGGATTGCCGGGTTCTCGCACGCACCGCGTCCGCTAGAGGATCCGGATCGAGCGTTCAACCGAGTCGATGGGGAGATGGGCCAATGATTCAAACCCGTACACGTCAGGAAACCTTAAAGCGAGATGGTTTAAAGCAGGAAAACTTAAAAGTTATTGCCCGGTTGTTGCAAGAACGCCTGCATTTAGAACTGCCCCAGCGTTTACCCGTGCGAATTCAATGTGCGCTTCACCACGGACAACTGCTGGTTCTCGCCGAACATCGACCCGGGGTAAGCGCCCAAGTTGGCGAAATCTTTGACGCTCTCACCCAGGCGATCGCCGCCTTGATTCCCGATCTGGCCGAAGATCTCAAACTCTACTTGAGAGTCGCAGGTCACGAGCGCCCCTATGCCTTTGAAGCTTTGCGATCGACCTCGGGGGAACCCGCCGCCGAGACGACTCCGGACGAGGATACGGCGTTGGAGTCGCCCAACGAAGGCCCGTTGGCAGACGGATCCGATGAAAGCGAAGACGAAGAGAAGGCGATCGCCCTCGCCGTCAGCGCCTTTCCACCGAATCCGTTCGACGAACTCGCCCTCGACCCTCAAGATCTCGAGCAGATCGCCGTCAACCCGAAACAGAAACGGGCGAGAAAGCCCGCCCCGCCGTGGCTGTTGCCGTTGTCCGCCACGATCGCCACGGCCCTCGTGGCGGGCGGCAGTGCCTTTTACGCCCTCAGCCGGCCCTGCGCGATCGGACGATGCGAACTCATCGATAAAGCCGAACAGTTGAGCCAAGTGTCCGCCGCCGAACTGCAGGCGGTCGAGTACAAACACCAATTACTCGACATCCACGAAAAACTCGACAAAGCCACGACGATGCTCGGACGGATTCCCTCGTGGTCCGGGGCGAGCGATCGCGCCGCCACCCTGATTAGAAGCAACTGCGTCCAACTCGACGGCATTACCGAAGTCGTCGCCGCCCTCGATCGCGGCTTGGCGACTGCCGAACGCGCCAAAAATCCGCCTCATTCCGTCGAGATCTGGCAGGAAGTCGCCGCCGGGTGGGACGAGGCGATCGCCCAACTCGAAGCAGTTTCCCCGGACAGTCCGGTGTACCCGTTCGCCCGGGAAAAATTGCAAGAATATCGCCAAAACCGCACGGCGATCGACCGCCGCATCGACAACGAACGACAAGCTCAAGCGCAACTTCAATCGGCGCAATCGGCGGGTCAAGTCATTAAAGCCCGTCAAGGGGTCGCCCAGACGACGGAAAGTTGGGAACGAATTATCGCCAGTTGGGATGAAGCGATCGCCCAATTGGAACGGATTCCCGACGGTACCACGGCGGTTCGGCAAGCCCGCCAATTGACTGCTGCCTACCAAGCCGAAGCGACCCGCGCCCGCGATCGCCTCTACGAAGAACAACTCGCCCAAAATGCCTACGATCGCGCCGTGCTCGAAGTCGATCGCGCCGAAGGCTTCCAACAGCAAAATCAATGGACCCTCGCCGTAGAAGCCTGGACGAATGCCAACACTTACCTCGAACAAATTCCCCTGGGAACCTACCCTTACGCGAAAGCGGCCAAATTAGGCAAAACCGTCAAACCCGCCCTCGCCGACGCCCGGGAAATCCTCGCACAGGCGATCGCCCGCCAAGACGCCGATGCGGCCCTCAAGAAAACCTGCTCGGGGTCGGTGAACGTTTGCGCTTACAGCGTCTCCGATCGCGTCTTGCGCGTCCAATTGCAGCCCGATTACCTCAGCGAAGTTCGCAAAACCGCCACCACTGCCGATCGCACGGGCAATCCTAAAGTCCGAGCCGACTTGACCGAACACGTGCAAACCCTGCAAAACGCCCTAGAAACTATTAGCGACAATACCCAGATTCCTTTAGAACTCTACGATCCTTACGGCGCGCTCCTCGGACGCCATACCCCGCGCTCAACCAACTAAAACTGTCTAAAAAGCGCCTAAAACTGTTGCAACTGGGCCTCGGCGTTGAAAAATTTCCCGGCAATTCCCCGGGTCACTAACAACGCCGTCAGCAGGTTGACACAAGCCAACATGAACATAATCAAAATCTGATAAGCTGCCGCATTGAGCGGCTTGACGCCACTGAGCAACTGTCCGGTAATAATCCCCGGTAAAGTCACGATTCCCACGACCATCATCGCGTTGAGGGTCGGGATCAATCCGGCGCGGATCGCTTCGCGACGATAGGAGGCGATCGCCTGTTGGGGCGTCGCGCCCAAAGATAAATGGGTTTCGATTTCAATTTGGGTATTGTTGAGTGTCGTCGCCAGTCGTTCTCCGGCGATCGCCGCCGCATTGGTCGCATTACCCAAAACAATCCCAGTCAAGGGAATAATATAGTGAGGATCGCTCCAGACTTGCGGCTCGCGCAAGACGACCAGATTGACATACGTCATCGTCAGCGCACTGCTGAAACAAATCGAACCCCACACCATCGGCAAGACGTTGGGGAGTTTATTGCCGATCCGATTTTTGGCAACAATCGAGGCGATCGTCAACATGACCGCCAACACCGCCAAAATGGCCCAAGGATTTTTCCACTCGAACACCGCCTCTAAAAAAGTACCGACGACGAGCAACTGAACCACGGTCCGCGCCGCCGCTAAAGCGAGTTGTCCTTGCAAACCCAATTGCTGCCAAATTGACAGGGCGATCGCCACGGCAATCAAGCCTACAGATAATCCTAAATCGAGCAAATCGAGTTCGATGCGTTCCATAGGGGGAAAGGTTAGAAGGGACTAGGGAGCAGGCAACAGGCAACAGGCAAGAGGGGAAAGCCGGGAAAAGAAACATTCCCAAGCCTGTGGTGCGCTCGAGTTGAGCGCGCCCTCGAATACGATGCGGCAATTTCGCGAGACAATCGAAACAGGCAGTCACGCTGGATGGGAGTTAGGAATGAGTAAAATACCCCCGATCGACTTAGCACGAGAATACCAAACGATCCGCCACGAGATCGAAGCCGCCGTCGGAGATGTTTTAGTCTCCGGACAGTATATCGGCGGTCCACAAGTGGCAGCGTTTGAGGCAGAATTTGGGACTTACGTGGGAACGTCGGAATGCGTGGCGTGCAATTCCGGGACGGACGCCCTTTATTTGGCTTTGAGGGCCCTCGATATCGGCCCGGGGGATGAAGTGATTACCTCCCCGTTTACCTTTTTCGCTACGGCGGAAACGATTTCCTTAACCGGGGCCACTCCCGTATTTGTGGATATTGACGAAACGTTTAATCTCGACGCGCAACAGGTGGAAGTGGCGATTTCTGAGAAAACGCGGGCGATCGTTCCGGTGCATCTATTCGGTCAACCTGCGGATATGAGCCGCTTGGGGGCGATCGCCGCGTCCCATCAATTAGCCATTGTCGAGGACTGCGCCCAAGCGACGGGGGCGCGCTGGCAGGGTCGGCCCGTGGGCAGTCTCGGAACGGTGGGCTGTTTTAGTTTCTTTCCGACCAAAAACTTAGGAGCCTTTGGCGATGGCGGTGCGGTGACGACGAACGATCCGGCGATCGCGCGGCGCATTCGGCGCTTAAAAGACCACGGAGCCAGTGCGCGCTACTATCACGAAGAATTGGGGGCTAACAGTCGTTTAGACGCCTTGCAAGCGGCAATTTTACGGGTGAAATTACGCTATCTCGACGGTTGGAATGCCCGACGACAGGCGATCGCCGCCACTTACAGCCAATGCCTCGCGGCGGTGGAGGCGATCGTCGCTCCTTCGGTGCGCGCCGGGGCGCTCTCGGTCTGGAATCAGTACACCATCCGAGTTCCCCAGTCCCGACCTTCCCAAAATACCGACAACGGGGGAGCGATTTCGACGCGCGATCGTCTCCAAGAATCCCTGCAAGAATCCGGGATTGCCACGAGCATTTATTACCCCTTTCCCTTACACCTACAACCCGTTTATCGGCATTTAGGGTATCGAAGCGGCCAACTGCCTCTCGTCGAGCGTATCTGCACGGAAGTCCTATCCCTGCCGATGTTTCCGGAACTCTCCCATGCCGAACAAGATCGAATTATCACTGTAGTGAAAGACGCGCTCTCTCAACGGGGCGAGCCTCAAACCCTGCCCTCGTGACGTTCTCCCGACGCTGACCTATGCGCTTCGCGCAGGCTTCGCCAACGGTACAGCGCGGGCTTCACCGGATCGCTCCAGCGACTACCTGCTTCGTTCGGTCTTGTCTAGGCAATGCCCCCGACAGAACCCGTCCACAGGCGATTTCATCAGCCGTGAGACCCACGACTGAGAGGCCACGATTGCGAATAACTTGAGCGCTGGCAACATCTCTGGGCTTGATGGAACCGCATTCACCGCAATGGTGAATACGGTCTTTTAATTCCTTGCGGACTTGAGCCCCACACTCAGGGCATTCCTGGCTAGTGCCTCTAGGGTTGACCTTGCCGTAGTAGACACCACGTTTCCAGCACACCCACGGCAGCACAATGTTGACGAACTGACCCAAGCCAGCATCAATCATGTGTTTACCAAGGAAGCCCTTAGCGAGTGTCCTGAAGTCCAAGTCTTCAACAAATATTATCCCGGCTCGATCGCAGAGATGGTGAGCCAGCTTGAACTGCCAGTCCAGACGGTAATTCGCAATATTTTCGTGAACTCGACCGATCCGCTCGATTAACTTGAGCCAGTTTTTCGACCCCTTCTGCTTCCCTTTTAGCCTACGTTGCAGCGATTTCAGCTTGCGGTGCAGCTTATTGAAGAAACGAGGACGAGAAACCTGCTCGCCATCAGAGGTGGATAGAAAATACTCCAGTCCAACATCCAGCCCCAGGGCATGGCCTTCTGGCGGGATGTCGGGTACATCAACGTCAGCTTTTAGCGTCAGCATGGCGTACCAGCCTGAATGCTTCCGCACGACCCGAACAGCTTTCAGATCGAAGCCTTCAGGCATGGGGCGATGCAAGTTAATAGGCACCTGCCCGATCTTTGGCAGCTTAATGCTGTTGCCATCAATCGCCTCACCTTTTATCTGCGGAAACAGAAATGACCGCATCCGACCAAATTTCTTGAACCGAGGAAACCCAGTTCGCTTTTGGTGGAATGCGACGAAAGCAGCATCAACCCTCCCAATGACATCCTGAAGCACCTGAGAATGAACCGCTTTGAGTTCAGGATTGGTTTTCTTAGCTTCAGTTAACGCCTTCTTCTGACGGTAGTAATCGGGATAGGGGGTGTCGGCTGGAATGATGTACTCCTTCTGAAGACTGCAAGCATTGACCGAGCACTTCCGACTGTCGATCCAGTCCTTGCGCTCCCCGACCACATAGTTGTAGACCTGGCGGCAAGTCTCCAGCCAATTAAGCATCTGGAGTTCTTGTTCGAGATCTGGGTAAATCCGGTATGAGTAGGTCAATACAAGCATGTAGCTATTACAACTTAGTAGAAACAGCAATGCTCCCTAGAAATTAGCGAAAGAGTATGGCGACTCCGTTCCACTCCATCGCCTCGGCTTTCATCCCGACACCTTCGCGTAGAGTGCGGGGCTTCCCGCCGATTAAGCTAAAGGTCGCCGGGGCGTTGTCGATCGTGTATAGTTTTATCTCATTGAGTTAAGAAAATGATACAATCAAAGACAGAAGAATCCCGATAATAATTGCAAATTAAATCCACTCCTACAATTTAGAGGCGAAAAAAGGCGTGAGTTCTCATCCACTTGCTCGACTCAGACGCTACGATCCCGAAGCGATCGCGAGCTATTACCGCTATCGTCCCTGGAAAGTCATTTGGCGAACCCTCGTTGCCTTCTGGTATTTTGCCAGTTTTGTTTTAGGCTTGAAATGGGATGAATGGGGCGATCGCGTCGAGAACAACAAGGGCAAACGGGCCAGACAACTGCGAGACATCCTCACCCATCTCGGACCGACCTTTATCAAAGTCGGACAAGCCCTTTCCACCCGACCGGATCTCGTTCGCAAAGACTTCTTAGAAGAACTGGTCAAACTCCAAGATAAACTCCCTCCCTTCGATACCCCTCTGGCGCGATCGATTATCGAACGGGAACTCGATCGCGAAATCGAAGACATCTACGCCGAATTCTCCGAAAACCCCGTCGCCGCAGCCAGTTTGGGACAAGTTTACAAAGCCCGACTCCACGGCGGCGAAGCGGTGGCGGTCAAAGTCCAACGCCCCAACCTCAAACCCACCCTCGCCCTCGACCTCTATATCTTGCGTTTGGCGGCCCAGTTACTGCGGCCCTGGCTGCCCCTCAATTTAGGTCACGATCTCGCCACGATCGTAGACGAATTCGGGATCAAACTGTTTGAAGAGATCGACTATCTCAACGAAGCGCGCAACGCCGAAAAATTTGCCGCCAATTTTAGCGAAAATCCCCAAGTCAAAGTCCCGCAAATTTATTGGCGCTATACCAGCAGCCGCGTCTTGACCCTCGAATGGATCGACGGGTTTAAACTGACAGGAATGCAAGAAATCGAAGACGCGGGCATCGATCGCAACGCCGTCATCGAAATTGGCGTCACCAGTGGCTTGCAACAGCTCTTAGAATTCGGTTTTTTCCATGCGGACCCGCACCCGGGTAACTTATTCGCCACCCGGGATGGCAGTATGGCCTACATCGATTTCGGGATGATGGACCAACTCGACGAACAAACGAAAGAAAACCTCGTCAATGCGGTGGTTCATTTAATCAATAAAGACTATCTGGATCTGGCGCAAGATTTTGTCAAATTGGGTTTTTTAACCCCAGAAACCGACATTTGGCCGATCGTTCCGGCCTTAGAAGAAGTGTTGGGGGACATTGTCGGTCAAAGCGTCCGGGAGTTTAATTTTAAAACCGTCACCGATCGCTTCTCCGAATTGATGTACGATTACCCGTTTCGGGTTCCGGCGAAATTCGCCTTAATCATTCGTTCCGTGGTCACCCAGGAAGGGCTGGCCTTGAGCATCGATCCGGAGTTCAAAATTGTCGATATTGCCTATCCTTACGTGGCGCGGCGCTTGTTGCAAGGGGAATCGCCCCAACTGCGACGGCGCTTGTTAGAAGTGCTGTTTAAAAACGGTAAATTCCAATGGCATCGCCTGGAAAACATGATCGCGATCGCCCGTTCCGACGGCAACTTCGACTTGTTACCCACCGCCGGACTCGGCTTGCAATATTTACTCTCGGAAGAAGGGGCCTTCTTGCGGCGCCAACTGTTACTGGCTCTCACCGAAGACGATCGCCTGCATACCGAAGAAGTTCAAAGCTTGTGGAACTTAGTGAAAGACGACCTCAAACCCGCACGCTTGTTCGATGCGGCCCTCGGGGCGATCGCCCACTTGTCCGGGGAAAGTGCGGCAGCTTTACTGCCTTCGGTGGCGACCCTAGCGGCGTTTAAGAGCGAATCTTAGCTCGGCGATCGCCCCCCGACGGCCATAACGCGCTACACTGCTCGATCGTCGGGCCCCGAGGGTTTGACCGTAACTGTTAAAGCTAAAAAAAGGAGTCTTCGTGTCTATTTTTCCCGAACCGCCCTACTTTCTCCTCCTGGCCAGTCTGCTGGCGGGAATCGCTTCCGGGGTGGCGTTCAAAGCTGCTCTGGAACAGTTTGTCAGACAGTGGTCGCGCGATCGCTCTAACTTAACCCTTTCGCGAGATAAAGGCTGGGAACTGCAACTGCCGTTTTTAGGAATGGCGGGGGGAATTTGCGTCTTCCTCGCCTCGGGGTTGCAAATTTTTGGTTTTCCGACCAATTTCTCCTATATTGCTTCTTTACCGCTCACGGTTCTCACCGCTTGGTTGGTCTGGTGGCAACTCGGCAAGTTGTTAGTGGAACTCGAACGCGGCGGCTCTAAAGCCCTCGACCTCGACGGTTTCGTGTAGGGAAAAGGGGAGCGAACGGCGGGCGCGATCGCGGTCGAGGACTTGCCGAGTCGCCCGCCTGCCGCGATTTGCGGCTTTAGTCGAGCCAATTAATATCGTTTTTCGCCAACGGATCCGGCAGCACTTTGTCCGACGGCCCCGGGCGCCGGGGAATCAGGGCGATCGCCCCTTGCGAGGGAGCGGGCGATCGGTCGTTCACTTCGTCGAGTTCGTGCTTTAACTGTTCGTTTTCTTCAGCTAAATGTAGGGCGTCCGCTTTCGTTTGTTCTAAATCTCGATTCAGTCTTTCCGCATGTTTTAAATCGGCTTTGAGTTGTTTGACCAACTCTTTTTGTTCCGCCAGATCGCTTTTGAGTTTGTCCCGTTCTTTTTCTAATTTAGAATAACTTTTCTCGGCAGTTTTAAGGTCGCCTTGCAGCTTTTGAATTAAGTTTTCTTGTTCTTCCAATCCGGCTTTGAATTCGCTTTCCGCTTGTTCCCAACGTTCGCGAGCGAGGCGATCGCCTTGTCGTCCATCCTCTTCTAATTGTTGGGCGCGCTGTTGTTCGTCTTTCAGTTTGCCTTCGAGATCGGCGATCGCGCGATCGTAAACTTTTTCATTTTCCAGAGCTTCTTGTAACGCCGTTTTCAATTCGGTTACGGCAGCTTTCAAGGCTTCGGGATGGTCGCCGATCGCTTCAACCGACGCCGTCGCCTCCGAGGAAGCTGCCGTCTCTCCGGATTGCGGCGATCGCCCGGCTTCTTCTCGAATTAAATCGGTCAAACGCTTCTTAGCCATCAATTCCTCCAGTCTCGCTGTAATTCATTGGCCACCCGGCGGTAATCCGCCTCCGCTTCTTTGGCATTTTTGCCCCGCCACCGACCGATGGGTAATCCTTCGAGGGCCGCTCGTTCGTGAGCTTTATACGATCGCACGAACGCATGACACGCAGGAATGCCCAACTCCAATAACGTATTCTGCGCTTCCAGTGCTTCCTTGAGACTGCGCGAATCGACGCGGGTCAACAGAACCCGATGGGCCACCCCGACAGGCATGACGGCTTCGCGAACCGTATCGATCAGCGCCGCTAAATCCATCGGCGCCGGAGGGGTCGGCAACAGTAAATAATCGGCACAAGCGACGACGGCGGCTAATGCTTCCGAACGTAATGCGGGGGGGGTATCTACTACAATCAGATCGTAGCCTTCAACCTGGCGCAAGCGCCCCAAGAGCTTCGGATCGCTTTCTTGAGCGATATCGAAGTCCAAATCGCGATCGCCGCGCTGCACCCACCAGGTCGCGGATCCTTGAGGGTCGGAATCGACCAGTAACACCCTATACTTAGGGGCTAAAGCCGCCGCTAGGTTGACAGCAGTCGTGGTTTTGCCGACGCCGCCTTTACCGTTGGCGATCGCCACCACTCTCGACGGCTGTGGTTTTGGACGGGCAGAGGGTTGGGCTGTAGATGTTCTGGGCAAGGCTACAAATCCTTCAATGCATGGGAGGCGATCGCTTTAAATATACCGCTTTATCGGGGCGTTTCCCCGGTGGATCTGGCAAGCGATCGTCTCGGCGCCTGCGTTTTGAGATCTAACCATTCACCGAAGATGATGCGATCGCGACCTCCTTCCGTTTCCGCCCAAGAGTACCCCCTCGGCGTCCGCCGGGATTGGATCTGGCGGGGCTATCAAATCCGTTATACCTATCTTCGAGCGCGCCAACGGCGATCGCACAGCCTGCCGATCCTGCTCCTGCACGGGTTCGGTTCGGCCCTGGGTCAGTGGCGCGCCAACTTGCACCCCTTAAGCGAACACCACAGTGTCTACGCCCTCGACTTCCTCGGATTCGGCGCTTCCGAAAAAGCCTCGACCCATTACCGAGTCGGACTGTGGGCCGATTTAGTTTACGATTTTTGGCACAACTTCATCGGACGCGAGGCGATCGTCGTCGGTCACTCCCTCGGATCCTTAGTCGCCTTAACCGCCGTCGCCACTTATCCCGAAATGGCACGAGGGCTAGCCTTGCTGACCTTACCCGACCCGAAACCGCGCCAACCCCCGGCGTGGGCGCGCGCCTTAGAGCGCTTTTTCTCGTCGCCGATCTTGCTGTGGCCCTTGTTTCAACTGGTCCGCCAGCCCGGATTTTTACGCAAAGTTTTGCGAAGTCTCTACACCCGGGACGAATTGGTCGATGGCGAATTGGTCGAGCTGTTTGCAGCGCCAGCGCGCGATCGCGGCGCCTTGGAAGTCTTTTACCGCCTGTCTTTATCGCGCAACGATCCGGACTACAGCCCCGACGTGGCGGAATTACTCTCGCCCTTAACGTTGCCGATCTTGCTAATTTGGGGGGAAGGCGATCGGGTGATTCCTTTCGCGGGAGCCAGTCGGATCCTACCGTTAAACCCCCGGATACAATTGGTGTCGGTTCCCGACACCGGGCACGTCCTTTACGACGAACGACCCGAAGCGGTCAACGACGCTATTTTAGACTGGATCGACGGGGAAATGAGATCGGCGCATTCTCATTGACCTACTCCCCGGCCCGCTAGGGAAGCCATGCCGTAGACGCGAAGGGGCTTACCGTAGGGTAGGCTATACCCACGGGGATTCTAAGGGGGAAAAACGGGCGATCGCACTGCCGTTTGACGCCAATTTTCGGAACAATTGCGTTAAAAGGTGTTGCGTTCGCGCCGTCAACGGAGACAATCGCGCGGATCTCGGCTATCAATAGATCTATATTCCCCGATCTAAGTTTTGTCGTCCGATCGCCGGAACCCCGGCGGCGAAGGGCGAACGCATCTACCCCATTCGCCTCGGAAAACCCGTCGATCGCGGCGACCTCAGAAAAAGCCGCGCGTCCTCTGGGATTGTACTGCGGGTTAGAGTAAACTACCTTTGAACTCGAACGCAGCCGAGGGGCAGCGCGATCGCGCTCGCCGGGCCAACCCATCGACACCCAACGCAACACCCCCGAGAGCGGGGAGCAGGTCGAACCCAGCGCGTTGCCATCCATCAAACGAAAAACCTCATTTAAAATCTAAAATCGGGCTTGAGGAGTACCTAGGAGGAGTCAAGAGAATGATCGGCTACAGCACCACAGCGCAACCGTCGATGCTCAATCTGGCGAGGGAGGGAAATTTTCGGGCGATCGCCTATTTAATCAACAGTTATTTAGCTCCTCAAGGCATTTACGCCCGAGTCCAGCCCGTACATGGCGGCTGTCTGCCCATTCGCTTGGAATTTCAAACCCTCCCCGACCGCCAGGATCTGTACGTGCAACTGCGCGAAAGCCTGATTAAATTTATCTGCCATCACATCTGGCGGCTCAACTCCGAGGCGATCGAAGGGGTTCGGATCGTGGCCACCTGGGCCAATCCCTTAGCCCGAGAACAGCCCAATATTTTATGGAATCAATCGATTCGGATCGTCACCCCCGCCAACCAGCAACGACGGCTTAAATATCTCAAATATTTGCAAGCCGGAGTCAAAAAAGCCGCCGAATGGTTGAATTTCAAGCTCTTGCGGGTCTGCTTGCTCGCCGGAGGGGTGGCGGTGGCGTCCTTCGCGATCGGGTTTGCCCTCAGTTACGCCGACCTCCGCCACCAAGCCTTAGACCATTCTTCCTCCGGCGATCGTTCCGCCAGCAACTCGGGTCGCCCGATGACGGTGAGCGCCGCGTTAGAAACCATTCCGGTCACCCGACACGATGCGGTACTCGACCCGACCGATCCGACGGTGACCCTGATGTTTGGCGGGGACGTGACCCTCAGCGACGGGTTTGAAGATCTGATCGGGAACGATTATGCCTGGGGCTTCGACCAAATGCCCGAATACCGCGATGCGGATGTGGCGATGGTGAATTTAGAAGGAACGTTGACGAAAGCGGACACGATCCGCCCGAAAGCGTTCAATTTTAAAAGCGATCCGGCAATGGTGGAGGTGCTCGAGCACGGCGGCGTCGATCTGGTCAATTTGGCGAACAACCACGCGATGGACTACAACGGGCCCGGATTGCAAGAAACGCTAGAGACCTTGGCGGGGGCGGGCATTCACGCGATCGGTGCGGGGATGAACTTGACCGAAGCGCGACGACCGGAGATCGTGGAAGTTAAGGGTCAGCGTATTGCTTATTTCGGCTACTATACCGGAGATTTTCACGAGGCAGTGGGGGAAACGCCGGGGACGAATCGGGGATTGAAAGAACGGATTGCCGAAGATTTGCAGGCGGTCCGCGATGAGGTGGAATGGATTGTGGTGAATTTCCATTGGGGGGTGGAGTTGGCAAATTATCCCGATGTCTGGCAAACTCAGCTTGCCCGTTACACGATCGACCGAGGGGCCGACGCGATCGTCGGACACCATCCCCACGTGTTGCAAGGGGCGGAGATTTACAAGGATCGTCCGATCGCCTATTCGTTAGGGAATTTTATTTTTGGGGGCAATGCGCGCAGCGATTACGATACGGCGGTGTTGAAGATTGCCCTGCGCGAGGGTCAAATGAAGGTGGAATTTTTGCCCGTGGAGGTTCAGAAGTACCAACCCCGGGTCGTGACTGGGGAACGCGGCGATCGCATTCTCCAACAGATCGAAATGCTCTCGGGCAGTTTCGAGCAACCGATGGTTTCGCCGACGATCCTCGAAGGGCGCCCCGGCACCCCGACGGCGGCGGCGACTCCGGTGCAGGAGTCGGCAGCAGCGAAGTCAGAAGAGGAGGTCGCGGGCGAAGCCTCGGGCGATCGTGCAGCGTCTTTGAAGGAGAATCGCCCGTCGGAAGCCGGACGGGCCGAGGGGGAAAGCTTCGACGTGTCGCCGTTTACGGCGGCAAGTGAGGCTGAGGAACTGGCGACGGCGGGCGATCGCGACTCCGATCGCAAAGCCGCAGGCGCCTCCGGACGCGGCTCTCAAGCTGGGTTGGTCGTCGCTACGGCTTTGGCGGTGGGCGCCCTCGGCGTGACCACCACTGCGATTCGGCAGAAAAAAATCGAACCGCCTGCTTTCGCGAAAACCAACGGCGGAAGTTAGTAGCGTTACCGGACGCAAGGGCTACGGTCTACGGGTTAGGGACATACCGAACGAGGACAAAGGACAAAAAGTGTTTGCGATCGCAGTTGAAGAACAACAATACAAAACCTACATTCTCTCCGACCAAGCCACCCCGTCTCGGCTTGAAGTCGTTCCCGAACGCGGCGGGATGATTACGCGCTGGCAATATTGCGGTCACGACCTGCTCTATTTAGATGCCGGACGCTTTGCCAATCCCAACCTCAGCGTTCGCGGCGGTATTCCCATTTTGTTTCCCATCTGCGGCAATCTTCCCAACGATCTCTATACCTATCGGGGTCGAGAATACAAACTCAAACAACACGGCTTCGCCCGCGATTTGCCCTGGCGGGTGAGCGATCGCAACACCCAAGAAGGGGTCAGCATTACCCTCATTCTCGAAAGTAACGACTTTACCCGCAGCCTGTACCCGTTTGACTTCGAGTTGGCCTTTACCTACACCCTCAAAGGCAACATCCTCGAAATCGACCAGCGCTATACCAATCACTCTCAGGAAAATATGCCCTTTGCTACGGGCTTACATCCTTATTTTTGGACGGCGGACAAAAGCCAGCTCCAATTTAAAATTCCGGCGGTTCAATTCTACGACCAAACCACCCATCGCAAACATCCGTTTACCGGAACGTTCGATTTCGATCGCCCGGAAATCGATGCGGCGTTTACAAAAGTCACCGGACTGGCGGCGACGGTACGCGACCACCAGCGCCAACTGCAAGTCAGGATGTTGTACAAAGCCAGTTACTCGAATTTGGTGTTTTGGACGATCGAGGGTAAAGAGTTCTACTGTCTCGAACCGTGGAGTTCCCCCCGCAACGCCCTCAATACGGGTCAGCACCTCATCCGTTTGGCTCCGGGAGACAAGTGGGAGACCCAAGTTCGTTTGAGTGTCGATTTTTTTTGAAAAAGGTATTGCGTTCTCAAAAAGCTCGTGCTAACCTAGCTAAGGTGCGTCGGAAACGAGAAACGCGCGGGTCGCTAACTCAACGGTAGAGTACTCGGCTTTTAACCGATTAGTTCCGGGTTCGAATCCCGGGCGACCCATTTATTACTGGAAGGTCACTATTTGCCCCCGAGTTCGGGGAGTTTTGATAAAGATCTTCCGTTCTCCTTTAGGGAGTGAGAGGGATAACCTTCCATCGATTTTGTAGTTAGCCAACCTCAAATCCATTCCAGATTTTCAATATTTGACGGACTAATTGAACGTCCCGATCGATCGCGAAAGGCGATCGCCCGATGATTTTTGTTTCCCTCGTTTCGTTGATTTCTCCAGTGGAATGAACGACAACTCGCCGTTACGATCGCCCTCATTTACCCCAGTCGCGATCGCGCCGTCCGTTAGAATTTCGACAACCGATCGGGTATGGAGATCGCTCTCAAAACCGTAAAACCTTGAGATTTCCGATTTTTAGAGATCGTTCGCCATCAAGTGAAATTTGTCGAAAATTTGGGGTCTAGAACTCCGTCGTCCTACGACGGCTTTCTAGTATAATCAAATGAAGTCGAAAATCCGATGTGTAGTCGTGACCTGCAAACTGACTGTTGTCAAAACGCTAGTGTCACCAACTCTATAGGAGTTGCCCCACTACCTCAGTGCCCTCTAAGAAAGAATACGGCATAGGTGGGAGATCGAAAAAAGAATTGAGTAGGGTAGGGCATACCCGAATTTACGCTTGGGGAGTAGTCCATCAGAGTGCTTGCTGTAAAAGGTGTAGTCGGACTAGACATGAAACTGTAAGACCTAGACTGGCATGGCTAGTAGAGGCAAGATTCAGCCCAAGAATCCCCGCGACTTTAGTCCGGGGAGTGTCAGAGCGTCAGACTTAAAATTGTCTGTAACGATTAAGATTGACTGAAAGCGAATCCCTCGCAAAATAAAAAGTTAGGAGGAAAATTCTATGGCTCTCGTTCCAATGCGGCTTCTGCTCGATCACGCAGCAGAAAACGGTTATGGCATCCCCGCTTATAACGTCAACAACATGGAGCAGATCCTCGCGATCATGCGTGCGGCTGACGAAACCAACAGCCCCGTGATCCTGCAAGCGTCTCGCGGCGCTCGCTCCTACGCTGGGGAACACTTCCTGCGTCACTTGGTTCAAGCTGCAGTGGAAAGCTATCCCCACCTGCCGATCGCCTTACACCAAGACCACGGTAATGCTCCCTCCACCTGCTATTCCGCCATCCGTCACGGCTTCACCAGCGTGATGATGGACGGTTCCCTCGAAGCCGACGCCAAAACTCCCGCCAGCTTCGACTACAACGTTGCGGTAACCGCCGAAGTCGTTAAAGTGGCCCATGCCGTCGGCGCCAGTGTCGAAGGCGAACTCGGCTGCTTGGGTTCTCTCGAAACCGGAAAAGGCGATAAAGAAGACGGTCACGGGTTTGAAGGAACGCTCAGCAAAGAGCAGTTGTTAACCGACCCCGACGAAGCCGTTCAATTCGTCGAAGCGACTCAGGTCGATGCCCTCGCCGTCGCGATCGGAACCAGCCACGGCGCTTACAAATTCACCCGCAAACCGACGGGCGAAATCCTCGCCATCAGCCGGATCGAAGAAATTCACAACCGCCTGCCCAACACCCACTTGGTCATGCACGGTTCTTCCTCCGTGCCTCAAGATCTGCTCGAGATGATCAACCAGTACGGCGGTAGCATTCCCGAGACCTACGGCGTGCCGATCGAAGAAATTCAAAAAGGCATCAAGAGCGGCGTTCGCAAGGTCAACATCGACACCGACAACCGCTTGGCGATCACGGCGGCGATTCGCGAAGCGGCGGCTAAAGATCCGTCGAACTTCGACCCCCGCCACTTCATGAAACCGTCGATGAAGTACATGCAAAAAGTGTGCGCCGAGCGTTACGAAGCCTTTGGCTGCTCGGGTAACGGCACCAAAGTCAAGCAAGTTGGCTTGGATGAGTTTGCCGCCAAATATGCGAAAGGCGAATTGACTGCGGTGACTAAAGAGACCGCCGCCGCCAAATAAGCGAATTGTAGTTCGAGGGACGCGAACTGAGCGAATCGTCGAACTCTTCTCTAAAAGTGTTTTGACTTTGGGTAGCTTAACCGCTACCCGATTTTTTTTGCGGGGTGGCAGTGGATCCGATCGCCCCCAGCCGCGATCGGTTTTTAAAAAATTTACAAGTCTTTACTGAGATCGATTGACAAATGCGATCGCCCTGCTCCTTTGGTGTCAGTAAAAATACACAATTGACGGGCGGCAGCTCCGCGTACAACCAGACCGTAATTCTACTCCAATCGTCCTTGAAAGGCGATCGCGTTCGAGTCACATCACAGCACGCCGAACGATACTGCATCATCTCAACTGCACAAATCTATTTCGGTTTGAGGGCGATCGCGCCATTTCCGTAAAACTTCGGAATCGAGTTTCTTGCCCTGTTAAAACTTAATCAATCTTACTCTCTAGATGAAGATTTCAAAAAGCTTTAGCTCGAACGTGGACAGCTTGCCGACAGGATTAATAGAGTAGATTAGAGGACTTCTATAAAACAGTAAGTACATTTTTCATCATTAAGGAGGTGTTCGCCCAATTGCAACGCAATGTTTACATTTACCATTGACGAGTTCGCTGGCCCTGCACGCCAGCCAACACTATCTCAAGGTGACAGCTCGATCTCAATGGAGTGCAACGACAATGACACATTTGTTTGATGTTATCCAGCGTGCCGATAGGGTTGACTCAAAAAAATCATGTTCAGACCTCTAAAACAAGTCGCTCTAGCCATTTCGGCACTTGGATGCTTTAGCATCTACACCGCAAGTGCCGCACCTGCTGCTTCTGCATTTACTTTTTTTGAAGACGGCAGCATCGGTATCGACCAGAGCGACCAATCAAAAAGCTTTACCGTCAATTTTGACGGGAATTGGGAAGGGCAGGATGTTGCAGGTCTGTCTTCGGAGGCTGTCTTTACGTTTCTCGGCTTTTCTAGCGTCGAGAACGACAGTAAGACAATTACGGAGGCCAGATTTGAAATTCTGCTCGACAATACCTCCAGTGACAGTCTGAATTCTCGCAGTTCTGCCTTGGGTTTTGACGTCACCGACTTTCTGGGAGAGTCTTTAGACTTGCTGTTTGCCAGCAGTTCGGGAAGCTCTTCTTTTAATGTGGGTGTTACCCGATCGAGTGGGTTATTCAGTGAGGCTACAAGCGGATCGTTCCCCAATCAATTCGGTGCGGTTGACGTTTGTTTCACTGACGGAAATACCTGTCAGGGGGGGAAAAATGGGGGCGTTTACCGGGATGACGAACCGGAGACTTTCGAGGCGACCCTCGCTTTGTCCGGTGAAGTCGAAAGTTTCGTGATGAGCAATTTCGGTATTCGCTATCAAAGTATTACTGGAGAAGATGGCGATCGCTCCTTCGTCGGGGCGAGTGGAACCGGAACGGGAACGGTGATGCCACCGAGTTCGGACAATCCGAAAAAGGTTCCCGAACCGACGATGACCTTCGCTTTACTCTTATTAGGAGGCAATCTTCTGCGACAAAGTAGAAAAAGACAACCCGAACTTGTGGGTAAGGGTGGCTAGACCGGGCCCGTGCTGGAGAAAGATCGTGTTTCTTCTGGCATTGAGCTGTTAGCCCCCCACAGACGGGGGGTTTTTTGCGTGGGAGGGGAGTGCGATCGCAAAACCGCCGCCTTCGATGAGTTGAGAAGGGGCGGTTTTTGGGTAGAGATCGCCATCAGCGAGAGAAGGGAGCGAAAAAAGAAGGAGAAATGCACTAAAGGACTAAAACTGAAAAGGGCTAATCGGCGATTTTCTCGGACAAGACGGCCCAGGGGGTCGGGGAAAGAGGAGAGCCGAGGTTAGCTTGGGAAAGGTGGAAAGCGAACAGCAGGGGAAATAAGCCGAACGCGAAAGCGGTGAGGACGCTGGTAAAGACGAGTAGCACGGGATTGGGTCGATCGCCGCGTTCGATCGAGACCGGGTTGGGGAGGGGTTCGCGATCGCGAGGATCCGCTAATAGATCGAGAGTGACTTGAGTTTTGCGAACTTTGACGAATTGATGTGCTTTAATTTCGCGCAGGGCGTCGAGAACTTCGCGATCGCCGTAGGGTTTCTCCCGATATTCGGCGGTCCAGGCTTGAAAATCTTGTAAATCCAGGGTTACCCTGCCGTCATGGTGAGGGCGCGATCGAATCCAATGATAGAGTAGGGCGGCACGGGGGCTGAGTTTCGTCTCTAACATGGCTGATTCTCCTCCGTTCGATCGACACGAGGACGGCGATCGCTCGCGGTCTTGCTCCTCCCAGGGGGCCAGCCCGACAATCCTCGATATTTCAGGATGATTGTAACACCAGTTACAATTCCCTCTTATTTTTTGTGCATATTGTCTTTAGCTTCGACCGCTCGATAAGATAGAAGATCGCAAAATCCCCCAGTTTTGCTTTGGGTTGCTTGCAGGAGCGATCGTGGCGGCGGGGACAGTCGTGGGAACCAATGACGTGGCCAAACAAAGACTCGATACATTATTAGTCGAACTCAACCTATGTTCGTCGCGGCAATTGGCCCAGCGATCGATCCGCGCGGGAGAAGTGATGGTCGATCGCCAAATCGTAGACAAACCGGGGACGCCGATCGCCGCCGGAGCCAAGATCGAAGTCAAGGCCCGAGCGCGTTTCGTCTCGCGGGGGGGCGAAAAACTCGCCAAAGCCTTAGAATACTTTGCGATCGACGTCGGCGATCGCGTCTGTCTCGACGGGGGCATCTCCACGGGAGGATTTACCGACTGCCTGCTGCAAGCGGGGGCAAAGTGCGTCTACGGCATCGATGTCGGTTACGGACAACTCGACTGGGGGCTGAGAACCGATCCTCGGGTCGTCGTCAAAG
Organism: Oxynema mangrovii CENA135; assembly: GCF_016632315.1. Classification (NCBI taxonomy): domain Bacteria; kingdom Bacillati; phylum Cyanobacteriota; class Cyanophyceae; order Oscillatoriales; family Oscillatoriaceae; genus Oxynema; species Oxynema mangrovii. The sequence goes on from NZ_JAEOXH010000001.1 coordinate 2,209,367, forward strand.
AACGAACCAACCTGCGCTACCTTACCCCCGCCGATCTCTACACAGACGACGCCGAGCGCGCCGATTTTGGGGTAGCCGACCTCAACCACATCTCCTTAACCAAAGTCCTCAGCGCGCTGTGGGATTTGCTCGTAGCGCCCCGCGAGCTGGTTTTACTCGTCAAACCGCAGTTTGAAGTGGGGCGATCGCGCGTCGGTAAAAAAGGGGTCGTGCGCGATCCCGACGCCCAAGCCGACGCCATCTGTCAAGTCGCCGAAGCCGCGCGGGAATTGGGATGGCGCGATCTCGGGCTCACCTGGTCGCCGATTACGGGAGCGGCGGGCAATATCGAATACTTGCTGTGGCTCAGTACCGAGGGGGACGCCCCCGCCCGCGATCGCGCCACCGTCGGCGAGCTCGCCGCCCAAGCCCACCGAGAACTGCAATAAGGCGATCGCCCCCGATCCCTGCGACTCTTGACGGAGAACCGTACAATAAAGTCTGGTTAACCTGGAATTCACACAGAAGGTAGAAGTATGGCATCCATCCGGGAGATACACAAACAACTTATTAAAAAAGAGCGTTCCGCCGTCGAAATTACCAAAGAAACCCTCGAACGGATCGAAGCTTTAGAACCCAAACTGCACAGTTTCCTGACCATCACCGCCGATGGAGCCTTGGAACAAGCTCGCCAGGTGGATGCCAAAATTGCTGCCGGAGAAGACATCGGACTGCTCGAAGGCATTCCGATCGCCGTCAAAGACAACCTCTGCACCGAAGGCATTCGCACCACTTGCGGCTCTAAAATCCTCGAAAACTACATTCCCCCTTACGAATCCACCGTCACCCAAAAACTGCGCGACGCCGGGGCCGTGGTCGTCGGCAAAACCAACCTCGACGAATTCGCGATGGGCAGTTCCACCGAAAACTCCGCCTTCGGACTGACCGCCAACCCTTGGGACCTCGATCGCGTGCCCGGAGGCTCCTCCGGAGGCTCCGCCGCCGCCGTCGCCGCCGAAGAATGCACCGTCGCCCTCGGTTCCGATACCGGGGGTTCCATTCGCCAACCCGCCTCCTTCTGTGGCGTCGTCGGGATGAAACCGACCTACGGACTCGTCTCCCGTTACGGCTTGGTCGCCTACGCCTCTTCCCTCGACCAAATCGGGCCGTTCGGTCGCACCGTCGAAGATGCGGCCACCTTACTCCAACATATCGCCGGATACGATCCCAAAGACGCCACCAGCTTAAAAGTCTCGATTCCGGACTATCTCAAATCGGTCAAACCGAACTTAAAACCGAAGGGACAACGACGGATCGGCATTATTAAAGAAACCTTCGGCGAAGGCTTAGATCCCCAAGTCGAACGGGCCGTGACCGCTTCGATGGAATTGCTGCAAGAATTGGGCGCCGAAATTCAAGTGGTTTCCTGTCCCCGTTTCCGCTACGGCTTGCCGACTTACTACATCCTCGCCCCGTCGGAAGCGTCGGCGAACTTGGCGAGATACGATGGGGTGAAATACGGATTTCGGGCGGAAAATGCCGAAAATCTCGGCGAAATGTACGCCAAAACCCGCGCCCAAGGCTTTGGGGCAGAGGTCAAACGCCGGATCGCGATCGGCACCTACGCCCTGTCTGCGGGTTATTACGATGCTTACTATCTCAAAGCGCAGAAAGTCCGCACCTTAATTAAAGAAGACTTCGATCGCGCCTTCGCGCAAGTGGACGTGTTGGTTTGTCCCACCGCCCCGACTACGGCAATTAAAGCGGGAGAAAAGACCGACGATCCTTTGAGCATGTACCTGTTAGACTTGATGACGATTCCGGTGAACCTGGCGGGACTGCCCGCGATTAGCTTGCCCTGCGGCTTCGACGATAAGGGTTTGCCGATCGGAATGCAGTTGATCGGCAATGTCTTGCGCGAGGATTTGCTGTTTGAAGTGGCGTATGCTTACGAACAAGCAACCGAGTGGCACTTACGCAAACCGACTCAAGTTTGAGGAACCTGTTTGCCCGGAGGGGGATAACGAGACCCCGGGGGACGGGAGAGAGGGTTGAGGGAGTGTCTGTTGCGTGGGCGAACCGGACTCCCGCGTCCCGATTCTCGATCCCCGATCGCCGATCGCAAGGAGTGGGAGATGAAGAGTTTGGCTTGGCTGGCGAGTAGTTGGAAGTGGCCGATCGCGATCGCGCTGATGGGGGCGATCGCCTACGGTGGGATCTGTCTGTATTTGTTCGCCCGACAGAATCGCTTTATTTTCTTTCCGACGAGGGCAATCCATACCTCTCCCGCCGATTACGATGTCGCTTACGAAGACGTTTGGCTCGACGTTCCGGATAACGGCAAAGGCGAACGAATCCACGGTTGGTGGCTTCCCGGTCCCGAGGGAGAACGCCCGGCGGGAGTGCTACTGTATTTACACGGCAATGGGAGTAATGTCGGCGCCAATTTAGAAGCGGCTTTGCGCTTTCGTCAATTTGGGTTTTCGGTATTGCTGGTGGACTATCGCGGTTACGGGCGATCGCAGGGAGATTTCCCCACGGAGACCAGCGTTTACCGCGACGCCGAACGGGCGTGGGATTACTTGACCCGGGAACGGGGGATCGAACCGGGAGAGATCTTTATTTACGGACATTCCCTCGGTGGGGCCGTGGCGATCGATTTAGCGGCTCGAAACCCCGAGGCTGCGGGGGCGATCGTCGAAGCCAGCTTTACCTCGATGCGGGATATGGTCGATTATCAATATCCTTTCTTCCAAGTGTTCCCCGTCGATTTCCTCCTCACCCACGAATTCGACTCCCTGAGCAAGGTTTCCACGCTGAACGTGCCGATTTTGTTCGTTCACGGCGCCCGAGATGCGGTCGTCCCCGCCTCGATGAGCGCGCGACTGTACGATGCGGCCCCCGAACCCAAACGGCTGTTGATGATTCCCGAAGCCGATCACCACAACATCGGCGCGATCGCCCGAGAACGCTATTTTAAGGCGATGGAAGAATTAGTCGCCATCACGAATCAGTTAGAAGCCAAAAATCCCTAGGGCAGGTCTCTTTTAGTTTTGCTCGGCAACAATTTTTCCCGTCCAAAAGCTTATGGGGCGGGCAACACGAGCGCTACAATCCAATCTCAACTCCCGATTTCCTCAATGGAAAATCGAACGTCGAAAATCTAAAATTTGAAGTCTAAAATCCCAACAACTCCTATGTCTTTTGTCGGACTCCACATCCATACCGATTACAGCTTGCTCGACGGTGCCAGTCAAATTCCCCAAATGATCGATCGCGCCGTCGAATTGGGAATGCCCGCGATCGCCCTCACCGACCACGGCGTGATGTACGGGGCGATCGAACTGATTAAAACCTGCCGAACCAAAGGGATCAAACCCATTATCGGCAACGAAATGTATGTCATTAACGAACCTCTCAACACCACCAAACGCCCGCGCAAATATCATCAAGTCGTTCTCGCCAAAAATACCCAAGGCTATAAAAATCTCGTCAAGCTTACAAGTATTTCACACTTAGAAGGCGTTCACGGTAACGGTATTTTTGCCCGCCCTTGTATCAATAAAGAACTTCTCAAACAATATCACGAAGGATTGATCGTCACCAGTGCCTGTTTGGGGGGTGAAATTCCGCAAGCAATCTTACAAGGTAAACCCGAAGTCGCCCGTAAAGTCGCCCAATGGTACAAAGATTTATTCGGCGACGATTACTATTTAGAAATTCAAGATCACGGGTCCCCCGAAGACCGGATCGTTAACGTCGAAATCGTTCAAATTGCGCGAGAACTCGATATTAAAATCGTCGCGACCAACGACTCCCATTTTATTTCTTGTAAAGATGTCGAAGCCCACGATGCTTTATTGTGCATTCAAACGGGCAAGCAAATTATCGAAGAAAAACGCATGAGATATTCGGGGACGGAATATCTCAAATCCGCCGAAGAAATGGCGAAATTATTTAGAGATCATTTACCCGACGATATCATCCAGGAGGCGATCGCCACCACCTTAGAAGTCGCCGATAAAGTCGAACCCTACAAAGACATTTTACGCGAACCGCGCAGCCCTAACTTTCCGATTCCCAACGGTGAAACCGCCGAGACTTATGTAGAAAAACTCGCCTGGGAAGGATTGGAAGAGCGCTTAAATCTGCGAACCCGCGAAGAAATTCCCCAAGAGTATCAAGAACGGCTGAAATACGAGCTAAAAATGCTCCAACAGATGGGATTTTCCATGTATTTTCTCGTCGTTTGGGACTATATTAAATTCGCGCGCGATCGTCACATTCCCGTCGGACCCGGTCGCGGTTCCGCCGCCGGGTCTCTCGTCGCCTATTGCTTGCAAATTACCAACATCGATCCCGTCCATCACGGTTTACTCTTCGAGCGATTTTTAAATCCCGAACGTAAATCCATGCCCGATATCGATACGGACTTTTGTATCAAACGCCGGGATGAAGTCATCGAATACGTCACCGAACGCTACGGAAAAGATCGGGTCGCGCAAATTATTACCTTCAACCGCATGACCTCCAAAGCGGTCTTAAAAGACGTGGCGCGGGTATTGGGAATTACCTACAAACAAGCCGATGAAATGGCCAAAATGATTCCCGTTTCCCGTGGAAAACCGACCAAACTCGCCGTCATGATTTCCGACGAAACCCCGGAACCCGCCTTTAAAGAAGCATATGAAAACGACGAAATCGTGCGTCGTTGGGTCAACATGGCCATCCGCATCGAAGGAACGAATAAAACCTTTGGCGTTCACGCGGCGGGAGTTGTGATTTCAGCCGACCCCCTCGATGAAATTGTTCCCTTACAACGCAATAATGACAGGGCAGTGATTACCCAATATTCGATGGAAGATTTAGAATCCTTGGGTCTGCTAAAAATGGACTTTTTAGGATTAAAAAATCTGACCACCATTCAGCAAACTTTAGAATATATTTACCAAACCAATAAAATTCACATCGATCCTTACGATTTGCCCGCCCAAGAACGGAAAGCGCAAGCGGTTTTAAAGCGCAGCGAAGTTAAAAAATTACCGCAAGATGTTTATAAAACTTACCGCGTTCTCGAACGGGGAGATTTAGAAGGGATCTTTCAGTTAGAATCGTCGGGAATGCGCCAAGTGGTACGCGATTTGAAACCGTCGAGTATTGAGGATATTTCCTCAATTTTGGCACTGTACCGACCCGGACCGTTAGACGCGGGTCTGATTCCCAAGTTTATCAATCGCAAACACGGGAAAGAAGAGATTCAATACGACCATCAAGCGTTAGAACCGATTTTGAATGAGACTTATGGGGTTCTCGTTTATCAAGAGCAGATCATGAAAATGGCTCAAGATTTGGCGGGATATTCTTTGGGTCAAGCGGACTTGCTGCGGCGCGCGATGGGGAAAAAGAAACTCTCGGAAATGCAGAAGCACCGCGAAACGTTTATCGACGGGGCGACGAAGAACGGAATTTCGCAAAAGATTGCGGAAAATTTATTCGAGCAAATGGTCAAATTTGCAGAATATTGTTTGACCTACGAGACGGAAATTCTCACTGTAGAATACGGACCGATACCGATTGGTAAAATTGTCGAAGAACGGATCGATTGTACGATTTATACTGTCGATCGCAACGGATATATTTACACTCAGGCGATCGCCCAATGGCACGATCGCGGCACCCAGGAAGTGTACGAGTACGTGTTAGAAACAGGTGACGTTATTCGCGCGACTCCCGACCATAAGTTTATGACTGAAGACGGTCAAATGCTGCCTATTGACGAGATTTTCGAGAAGAATCTGGATTTGAAGCGGGTAGAAAATACCAGTCAGTGGGATGTTCCTCTGGTGAGTTAATCGAGTTAAAATAAAGCGATAAATAAAGCGATCGCCTTATAAGTGATAGCGCTTTTGCAGAGATTGAGGATAGGGATACGGCATTGCCGTGTCCCTAAAGGTCGTGCATTTCCCTTGAGGGTGTAAGAAAATAGTATAAACAGCAAAAATTACACGTTAAAAATGATCGTCAATCGCAACTCAATCCCGCCTAATCTCGAAGAAACACAGCAGTTGTTAACTGACTTACTCGAAGAGGTCACGCGACAGAGTGCCGATTTAGCAGGGGGTCAAGCGGAAGAACTCGCGAGAGGAAAAACTGCCGTTCAATGCCTCAAAGAAACGACAGTGACCTTTGGAGACCCGCGCAGTCGCTTAATTCCACTCACTACAGAAGGATTTGAAAGCCAAGGAGTCGAGTTAAATTATCAAACTCGGCAATTAATGAATCAGTTTGACTTTTACTCTTTGGTATTGAGCGTCAATCCTCGACCTCAAGAGAATGTAATTATTTCTCGTTTAGAATGCCAAATAAATTTTCATTCCGAAGGGAACGAAGCGCCAATCGTACACCGTCTTTGTCCCGATAGTGAGTGGCAGTGGATTGTTAAATCTGGGGTCGAAATTAGCTTGGGTTTAGATGCAAATTTAGATATTCAAGTGGGGGTCGATGCTGCCGACCTTTCTAAGCTGGTGAATCTTCCTCAATACAATGAGTTTAAAGCGAATGTAGGAACGAAAGATCGCTTCAATGCATTTACGGTTTTAGAAGGGTTAAAGTATCAACTCGGTACATTTGAATTATTCGCTCAAGGGAAAGATTGTTCCGAATGCTTTTGGCGGATCGAGAAACCGAAACTTTTAGGGCGATCGCAAATTGAATTGAATCTGATTCTCAAGGTTCCTAAAGGATGGGAGGCGATCGCCTTCACAGGTGAAGTTTGGATCGAACCCGATGTAGATTGGTGGAACCGCGAACTCGGTGATGCGATCGATGCGCTTCCTGGGTATTTAAAAGATAAATTTGGAAGTGAAAGAAGCATTGCGAGAAGCTTTGCCGTAGGTCAAAAAGAAGAGTGGGTCGGTCAGCATAAGATCGTCTTACCTCGTGGATAAATAGACCGAGGGGAAGGACACGGCAATGCCGTGTCCCTACGGGTTAAAAGGTAAAATAAAACAAAATGAAACTTAAAAATGAACTACCGATATCATCTTTGTATTCCGAATAAAGATTCGGTTCGAGTCCAATTTTGGAATCCGGAATCCCAAAGTCCGAATGAATCGAGTGGAACGTTGAATCGCGATCGCCTAAACGATCGCATTCAATCGATGCTGACCGATTCTTCCCAGTTAGTAGGAAATGCCATTCGGACAGTAGGGGAAGCTTTATTTGATTGTTTGTTTGACAGTCAATTAAGAGAGCATTTCCTAACTTATTATCGAGAACTTGTTCTAGATAAACAACAAAATTTAGAAATTATTCTGGCCATTAACGAAACAGCCTTGCCAGAACTAGTGGCTTATCCCTGGGAATTTATTTGTTTGCCCAAACGATATCAACAGGGTGAAATTCGATGGGCAACCGATCCGAAATTGAGCTTTTTTCGGACTCGATATAATCTGCAAGACAGCGATCGGCGATCGCTCCAGATTGAGCCAGAAAAGCGCCTTAAAATTGCTTTAGTTGTTGCCAGACCGATCGCCGATTCTCAATTGAAAAATGTTGAATATCGGCAAGTTGAAAGCCATTTAAGCCATTTTGCCACGCAACACACAAATATTGATTTTTTACCTGTCATCAATCCGGCGACCCCCCGGAAAGTTTCCGTACAACTCAGAGACGGTCAACCCGATATTTTTCATTTCATCGGTCACGGTCAATTGGGACAAGTTGCCTTGGTCGCCGAATCCGGCGAACCCGATTGGAAAACAGCAAGCTTTTTTAGTAACCTATTCAATCAGCATCGTCCTAAAATTGTTATCTTGCAAGCTTGTGAAACAGCGCAAGAGTCAGAGTTGGCAGCATTTAGTAGCGTCGCCGCTCATTTAATGCTGCAAGGAATTGCGATCGTGATTGCAATGCAGTATAAAATAGCCAATCAGACCGCTAGCCGTTTTGTCGGGGATTTTTATGATGAAATCATTAAAGGTCATCCCGTTGATGTCGCCGTACAACAAGCTCGGTTTAATCTGTCACTCGATAAGGGGTACGAGCAGAAAGATTTTGCTACCCCTATCCTCTACATGAACAGTAGAGATGGTTATTTATTTTCACGAGCTGAGACCCCGGATGATGACATTATCTTCAAAGAAGACGAGTTACTGGATATTTTAGAGCAGATGATTCCCGTTCAATTTAATCGGTTACTGTTTAAATTGAAAGTTCCTAAATCTTTGATGCCCTCTCCAGATAAGCCACAAACAGAGAGAGCTATTGCTCTGCTCGAATGGGCAACTGCACCGGGTGGATGCGGGCTAGAAAATATAAATAATGCTGTCAATGAGTTGTTGAAATGAACCGCCGCAGAGAATACAACGAAGACGAGCTACTGGATATCTTAGAACAAATGATTCCAGCTCAATTCAAAAAGTTATGCTTTAAACTCAAAGTTCCTAAAAATCTCCTCCCTTCCGAAGATAAAGACCAAACAAGTAAAGCGATTGCCTTACTTGAGTGGGCAACTGCACCGGGGGGCTGTGGTTTGGAGAGTATTAACTCTGGTTTAGAAAAAATGAACCTATGTTTGTCAACACCAGACGATATTTATAAAAATCCTAATGATATTCATAAAATTGCCGAAACTAGATTATTGAACTTCGATCACAAACTCACTTTAAAAACCTTTGAAGATATATTAGAACAGCTAGAATACAGGGAAAATGCAGGAATTTTTATTTTGCAAGATTGCTGGAATCGAGGAGGCAAGTATTGTCATAAAAGGTTGATTCATTATTTATCAAAAAATACGGCGGAAGGTAAGTTTCACATTAAAAGAGTTGGTTATTTAGGGGGAGATCTAAGTTGTCAGAGTTTGTTATTGCAACTTGCCAATGAATTAAATATTAGGCAAAATTGGGAGAACTTAAATGAACGAGGCATGATAGATGCGATCGCCGATCGCTTCTACGATCTAGTTCCCAAGCAAGACTCCGGTCATACTTATTTATTTCACATCAAAGGGTATGACTCTCTCTTGGAAAATGAGAGTTTCTGGGATTGGTTTATCAGGAAATTTTGGAATCATTTGATCGAGCGTATAACTCTGTTAGCGAGCCAACATCGACTACTCAAGGTTATTTTTTTATTTGAAGTTGAAATATATGTTAAAATTACAGCAGATTATATATGCGAATCTTCCAAAAACTTCGATCGCAGTAAAATAATTGAATTGCCTTTAAAGCCATGCGAAATCAAAGAAATAGAGGATTGGTTGTACAAATTCTCCTGTCTCCCTTCAGAGATTGTCGAACAATCTCTTTCGATTGTTCGCTCTACGGATAGAAGACCCGAGCGCGTTTACGATTTTTTTCGAGACAGATTAATCGAGTATTTACAAAAAGCATAGCCAAACCCTTAAAACACCTGTAATTTCCTCATGAGTCGAGTAACAGAGCGTTTTTATATCGATCCTAAATACCAGTTAGAAACCATCGCCAAAGAAATTCAAAATGATATCCCCCAAGAGCCAGAACCCTATTATTGCGATCCTCAATCGGGCTTAATTAAAGCCGTTAATTTGGCAATTTATTTGCGGCGACCTTTACTTTTAGAAGGTGAAGCAGGCTGCGGTAAAACGCGCTTGGCGAGAGCGGTGGCGCATCAATTGAGATTGCCTTACTATCGCTGGGATGTTCGTTCTAACAGTAAAGCTCAGGATGGACTGTACACTTACGATGCCATTTTACGCTTGCACGACGTTCAAATTCAGCAATTCACTTGGCAATACAGTCAACCTCCAGCCGGGTCAACCGATAAATTGCCAGCCAATCCTATCGAAGACGAACAACCCACCCAAAGACGCAATCCCAGCAATCCTCAAGATTATCGAACATTAGGAGCTTTAGGCAAAGCTTTTGATTTTAAAAGTTGCCCCTCAGTTGTTTTAATTGACGAGATTGATAAAGCGAGCATCGATTTTCCCAATGATTTATTAACGGTGTTGGATGAGCCGTGGAAATTCGAGATTCCCGAAACAGGAGAAGTGATTGAGGCGACCGAACATAACCGACCGATTGTGATAATTACCAGCAATCGCGAAAAAGGGAACCTTCCCGCTCCTTTTTTACGGCGTTGTATTTATTTTTATATTGAATTTCCAAAAGATCGACTGAAAGAAATTGTCCGAACTCACGACGAGCAAGGAAATCAACAGAAGCAACTAGAGGGAACTACAACCCCCCATCCCAGTGAGGAAGGAGAAATTATAGACCGCAGTATTGAATGTTTTCTCAAAATTCGGGAAGATGAAAGCCTAGTTAAAAAACCGGGAACCAGTGAATTTTTAGATTGGCTGGAAGCATTGAGAAATTTTGACAACGAACTGGTCAATCCAGCCAAACAGCTCACTAAATATTACCCACTTCCTCATCGGGAACTGCTATTCAAGCATTCCGAAGATTGGCTGAAAGACTGGAAGGTTTCATAATATGGAGAACTTCGATGGTAGGCAAATCCTCGATGAAATATTTAAGCGGGTGCGAACCGATTTTAACCTGGGGATTAGCGAATATTTAGCCGCCTTAAAAGCCCTCAACGGTGGATGGTGCAGTAATGAAGAAGACTGTAAAGAAACCCTGCAACTTTTATGGTGTCAGTCTCCCTCTCAACAAGAACAATTTTTAGGAATTTGGGATGTCGCTAAGGTCACTTTGGCAACCCCACCGCGCCAAGCCAGTGAGGAATTCAAACAGCCCTCTAAATCGCAACCGCCGCTCAATTCCCCCTCAACATTGGCTGAAATAAAAACAACTATCCCTCAAACCACCGAAGTCTGGGAAGCGCCATCTACCCCTCGTTTTACGACCCTACCTACTCGCGCTCCTTTTGTGGCTACAGATACAGAAACGCCGACGGCCTTTCCGGCAGATTTTCCCTTATCTCGGCGGGCTATGGTTTACCATTGGCAATATGTCAATCGTCCGGTCAAAGATGGTTGTCAAGATATCCTCGATGTCGATGAAACCGTCAAAATCGTCGCCAGTCAGGGCTTTTTTCTCTCTCCAGTTTATACCCGCCAAGAAACGAATCACGCTCATTTGCTATTATTGGTAGACCGCAATGGGTCAATGACTCCTTTTCACTACGTGATGCGTGAATTAGTAGAAACAGCTAATGATGAAAGTAGCTTACAAAAGTTAGATGTTTATTATTTTCATAATGTTCCAGCGACGAGCATTTATCGAGACCCCTATTTAACAGAATCGATTTTGCTTTCTAACCTGCTCAAAACGTGCAACACTAATACGAGTGTCTTAATTGTTAGCGATGGGGGAGCGGCTCGGGGATATCGCCGCTTCGAGCGATTTGAAGCAACCACTCGATTTTTAGACCTTCTCCGGCAAAAAACAAACCAGGTAGCCTGGTTAAATCCCATGCCTCAACAACGCTGGTACAGAACTTCTGCCCAACTGATTGCCTATCGAGTGCCGATGTATCCGATGACTCCCCAAGGGATGAGTCGTGCCATCGATACGATTATGGGAAAAAAACTGTCTTAATATTGCTGTTAATTTTGGGAACGCATCATGACTGCAGCTAATAGTTTAGTTGCCGAAGACTCTGTTGGTGAATCGGCTAAAAAAATTGTAGATCGTTTCGTTAGCCGTTTTGATGAATCTTATCGGCTGCTGGTCTATCATGCGGCGATTCCCTTAATTGTTACCCCCGAACTGCTCAATTACTTGCGCCATCAATTTCTCCGGGGACAAGTGCCTTGGGTTGCCCAAGTCGATTTACTGCTGTCCGATTTATTTACTCCAGTGGCTAGCGAACTGTATGCAATGGATTCGGCAGTTCGAGGATATCTTCTGGGAAATATCGACGTGTTTTTCCAGGAACGCGGATTCGGTGAAGGACACTTACAAAAAGTTGCTCTGATTTTATTGAGTTACATCAAATACTTGGCGCGTACCCATTCTTTCTTGCAGGCGAGTGAGTTGCAAGCCCAACAATGGGCGGCGATGGTCTGTTTGGAAGATGGAAAGCAACAAGTCGTGCGAGAACTCGAAGATGCCTTTGCCAAATGTATGAGCCAAACGGAATTAGCTCGACTGACAAGAATTACCCTCGAACTCAGCTCTCAGTTAAACCAATATCCCACTTTAATTCAATTTGCTAAGTCCGTTAGGGATTGGTGGGTCGAGGGGTCAGATGCATCGGAGTCTACCGAACGGGTGAGAGAAATTGCTCGTCTCGGTCAATCTTTAGGCATCAATTCCTCCATCTTCTTACCCCAGTTCGAGTTTGAAACAGTAACTGTCAACCGTCGCGGCGAAATTATCAAGCGGGAACGCCATCGCGCCGCTTATTTCACGGAACGGATTGCCCTCGTGTTCGATAGGGGCAATCCAAAAATGAACGAGTCCTCCTCGACGGCGCAGCAAGGGGAAAGCGAGCTGGCGGTTCCTCTGGAAATGGTAGCGATACCGGGGGGCAAATTTATGATGGGTTCGCCAGATGGGGAAGGGTATGACAGAGAAACACCCCAACATGAAGTGACCGTACCACCGTTCTTTATGGGGAAATATCCGGTGACTCAAGCTCAGTGGAGGGCCATCGCCGCCCGAACTGACTTGAAAGTGGAACGGGACCTCGACCTCAATCCTGCCCGTTTCAAAGACCGTGAAGATAGTGACGAGCGCCCGGTGGAACAAGTCAGTTGGTACGATGCGGTGGAATTCTGTAGGAGACTGTCGAAATTGACCGGGAAGGAATACCGACTGCCGAGTGAGGCGGAGTGGGAGTATGCCTGTCGGGCGGGGACGACGACCCCTTTTTATTTTGGGGAAACGATGACGGGGGAGTTAGCGAATTACTGTGCGAGGACAACTTACGCTGAGGAACCCAAAGGGCAATTTCGAGAGCAAACGACCCCGGTGGGACAGTTTCCGCCGAATGCTTTCGGTTTATATGATATGCACGGCAATGTTTGGGAATGGTGTGCGGATAGTTGGCATCGAAACTACGAAGGCGCCCCTAGGGATGGGAGTGCTTGGGTAGGTGAAAAAAACGATAGTTGTTCTTTACTTCGAGGCGGCTCGTGGTACAACGATCCTCACAACTGCTATTCTACTTACCGCGATGGCTACATCGTCGCGCGCGATGATATTGATGTCAACTTTGGTTTTCGTGTGGCGTGCAGTTCGGGAAGGGCTTTTTAACTCTTTTTTTCTTTTTAATTCTGTTTTCACTTTTTGACTATTTCTGTGTTTATTTCCCGCCGTTAGGGGAGTATTTTTTTGACTTGCGGGAAATGTTGATGGTTGATAAGAGAATAGTGAAATAGTGAAATGGTTCATTCCTGTTTTTTGGAGAGGATCCCCCTAAATCCCCCTTTAAAAGGGGGACTTGTGTTTTTGATTTTTGTAAAGCAAGATGACAGGATTTTTAAGTGTCCATAAGTATTATTCTTTGGTGAAGTGGTATGCTCTTTGTGTTTGGAGAGAATTCCCTTGAATCTCTATTGGAAAGGGGACGTGACTGTCATCGACTAGAGAAATCGATCGCGTGATGACACTTCTTGCATAATCTTCAAAAGCCCCCCTTTTTAAGGGGGGTTGGGGGGATCGTTCCCGAAGGATGGAAGAGATCTGTTCGGCAAAGCGCTATAAAATCATTAAAATCATTAAAATAGAAGTTCGGTTTAGGGAGTAATCATCGTGGTTAAAATTGTTTCGCGTCGCCGCGTCGGGACGGAGCGGGTTTACGATATTGGAGTGGTTCGCGATCATAATTTCTTATTGTTAAATGGGTTGGTGGCGTCGAATTGCTTCAATAAATCCCATTCGACGGCTTACGGTTACGTCACTTATCAAACGGCGTATTTAAAAGCGAATTATCCCGTCGAATATATGGCGGCGTTACTGACGGCGAACAGTGGCGATAAAGATAAGGTGAATAAATATATCGCCAACTGTGGAAGTATGGCGATTGAGGTGGAGCAGCCGGATATCAATCGCTCGGGGGTGGATTTTACTCCGGTAGAGGGTAAAATTTTATTCGGACTGTCGGCGGTGCGCAATGTGGGGGATGCAGCGATCGCCGCCATTTTACAGGCACGAGAGAAGGACGGACCGTTTAAATCCTTGGAAGATTTATGCGATCGCGTGGACTTGCGGACGGTCAACCGTCGGGGGTTGGAATCCCTGATTCAATGCGGGGCTTTGGACTGCCTCAATTCCAATCGCAGACAGGCGATCGAGCATTTAGAAGCGGTGATTAAATGGGCCGGAGAACGGGCCCGCGATCGCGATTCCGGTCAGGGCAACCTGTTCGACCTGCTCGGCAATAGCAATAATAACAATGGGGCCAAGGCAGACAACGGCCAGTTTGAAGGGGCGCCGAAACCGCCACAAGTACCGGATTACCCGCAACAAGAAAAATTGCGCTTGGAAAAAGAATTACTCGGCTTCTACGTTTCCGACCATCCCCTCAAAGATATTCAAAAATCGGCCAAAGTTTTAGCGCCTGTGGAGTTGGGACAGTTAGAAGACCAGCGCCAGGACGCCTATATCAGCGCGGTGGTGATGCTGACGGAGGTCAAACCGATCGTCACGAAGAAAGGCGATCGCATGGCGATCGTGCAGATGGAGGACTTGACCGGATCGGCGGAAGGGGTAGTCTTTCCCAAGTCTTACGAACGGATTGCGGCGCATATCCAACCGGACACGCGCCTGATTATTTGGGGGAAATGCGATCGCCGCGACGACAAAATCCAAATTATCGTCAACGATGTCGAACCCGTGGAACAGGTTCGCATGGTCATGGTGGAACTGACCCCAGACCAGGCGGGAGATATGCAACAAAGCCACAACCTGCGGACGATCCTGCAAGAACAAGTCGGCGACAAAGAAAAAGCGAAAATTCCGGTGATCGCGATCGTTCAGGGGGGCGGACGGCGGCAACTCGTGCGCTTCGGCGCCAGTTTCCGGGTGCAAGATAGCGAAGGCGCGGTAGAAGCCCTGTGTAACGCAGGGTTCCCGGCGCGTGCTTCTTCGCTTACCGAGTATTGACGACGCCCTCGGCGATCGCCCCCCGATCCAGTTACGGCTTTTGCCAAATAATAATCTTATTCTCTTCCTTGCCGGATGCAGTGGCGAGCTTGTGACCGTCGGGACTGAAGGCCAGGGTGAGGACGCGCCCTCGATGTCCTTTGAGGATATCGACGATCGTGCGTTGTCGGACATCCCAGAGGACGACCGTATTCTCGAAATGGGCGCTCGCCATCGTCATCCCGTCGGGACTGAACGCCAAAGCGTTCACCCGTCCCCAATGTCCGGTAAACGTATGGATACGGCTGCCCGTTTCCACGTCCCACAGGCCGATGGTTTGGTCGAAATGACCGCTCGCCAGCAGTTTGCCGTCGGGGGAAAAGGTGACCGTATTGACGAGCAGACCGTTGCTATTGAGGGTGCAGCGCTCTTTTCCGGTACGGACGTTCCACAGGACGATCGTCCCGTCGCGGCTGCCACTGGCGAGGAGTAAGCCGTCGGGAGAAAAGGCGACGGAGTAGACCCAACTTTTATGACCTTTTAAGGTCCGCAGGCGCTGACCGTTGCGCCAGTTCCAGAGAATGATTTTGCCGTCCCAACTGCCACTGGCGAGTAGTTTACCTTCGACGGAGAAGGTGACGGCGTTGACGAGCAAGGAGTGACCGCCGAACAGGGACTGACCGAGGGTGCGAATCGATTCCCCGGTTTCGCTATTCCAGAGTACGATCGTTTTATCTTGGCTGCCACTGGCGAGTACGAGTCCGTCGGGGGAAAAAGCGACGGAGTAGACGCCATCGGAATGACCTTTTAAGGTTCGCCGTCGTTGTCCGGTTTCGGGATCCCAGAAGATGATGGTGCGATCGGAACTGCCACTGGCGAGGAGCTGACTGTCGGGAGAGAAGGCGACAGACCACACCCAGCCCTCGTGAGCGTCGATCTGGTGCAGGGGTTGCCAGGTTTTGGGAGCGATCGCCTCCTCTGGATTGGATCCTGGCGTGGAGGGAGTGGATGAGGCGGTCTCGGCTCGGGAACTGGCGATTTCCGCAGTCGGGATCGTCGCGGCTTCGAGCTGCTGGAGGTCTTCTAAGACCTCTTGAGCGGATTGATAGCGTTTGTTAATGCTGTGGTTGACGAGTTTGTTGAGGATGTGGGCGAGGCGATCGCTCACGTCGGTACGTTTCTGCTGTAAGTATTCCCGCCACATCCAGCGTCCTTGCAGGGGGTCGTAGAGGTGATCGGTGCGCTCTTGGGTCAGCAGGACGAGGCAGGTGACGCCCAAGCTAAACAAGTCGCTGGCGGGATAGACTTGCCGAAAGCGCATTTCTGGCGCGGCGTAGCCTTCATCGACGAACAGTCCGGTCTGACTGAGGCGATCGGCGAGGTCGCGGGAAATGCCAAAATCAATCAGGAGCAGATCGCCGTCGGGTTTTTGTAGCAGGTTGTTGGGTTTGATGTCGCGGTGGATGACCCCGGAATCGTGGATGTATTTGAGGACGGGGAGGATGTTGGCGAGGAATTGGCGAATTTGTGCTTCGGTATAGGGGTGTGGTTGGTCGAGGTGGTGGAGGGTGTGGCCTTCGACGTATTCTTGAATTAAATATAAGGCGCGTTCGTCGCAGAAGTAAGCGCGGACGGTAGGGATTTGAGGGTGTTGACCGACGATCTGCCAGCGTCTGGCTTCTTTCTCGAACAGGTTGCGGATGCGATCGAGTTCGTCGCGATCGCCGAGGTCTTCTCCTAATGATGAAAAGTCTACGAGTAAGTATTGTTTGATCGCTACGCGATCGCCCGGTCGTTCGCGATCGATCCCCTCAAAGGTGCGGCAGCATCCCGCTTCTCCGAGCAGTTTGACGGCTTGGTAGCGTTGTTTGAGCAGTAATGGCGACTCGCACGCCGCACAGGTGAATGCGTCGGGGGCGTTGACCGGATGCGGACAAGCTGGATTGAGGCAATAACTCATAATTTTGTATACACCAATGAATTTATTGTAAGTGAGTTAATGTTGGAGGCGATCGCCGAATCGAACGATCGCGGGCTGGATCGAGAACGGTCTGGCTGGAGGAAGGAAGAGTCAAGGGTTCGTCCTGGCCGAACACGACGGCGCCGACGACGACCACCAAGGTGAAGCCCTTTTTCCCCGTCAGGGGTCGGACTCGAAGGCGATCGATTTAAAATATAGCCTGCCATATCTTGACGGTCTTGTCCCAACTGGCACTGGCCAATCGCAACCCATCGGGACTGAAGGTGAGGGAGGTGACGGGTTCGGAATGCCATTTGAGAGTATAGAGGAGTTGGCAGGTGTCCAGATGCCAAATTTTAATGGTACTATCGCGGCTACCCGTGGCGATCGCCCGTCCGTCCGGGGAAATGGCGATCGCCTGTATCCACCCCGAGGGATGGCTGAGGTCGTGCAGAATTTTGCCCGTCGCCAGATCCCAAATTTTGAGGGTGCGATCCTCACTGCCACTCGCCAACCGCGTTCCGTCCGGCGTAAAGGCTAAAGCGCGAACCGAGGCGCGGTGTCCGGCGAGGCTTTGTTTTAACTCGGCGCCGGACAACTCCCACAGTTTAATCGTGCGATCTTCATAACCGCCGCCACTGGCTAAGGTGCGACTGTCTGGAGAAATCGCTACCGATTCTACCGACCCCGCGTGTCCGCCCAATTGAGCGAGCAACGATCGCGTGTTCCAGTCCCAGACCGCGATCGTGCCGTCGAAACACCCTGCTACTAAATATTGGCCGTCCGCACTGCTCGTTAGAGCGATCGGGTAACTGCTGTGTCCCGTTAGGGTTTCTTTCAAGGTCCCCGTTCCCAGATCCCAGTAGAGAAGGCGATTGTCCAAAGAACCACTGACGAGGGAACGACCGTCGGGACCGATGCTCAGACAACTGACCCACCCTCGGTGTCCGGTGAGGGTTCCGAGTAAATGGCCCGTGTCGAGATGCCACACCTTAATGGTTTTATCGTAACTGCAACTGACCAGGGTTTGATTGTCCGAGGCGATCGCCACGGCGATAACATAATTCTGATGGGCTTCGAGGGTGTGAATGCATTTCCACCCTTGAGGCAGTCGCGAACGGGCGATCGCCCCCGGACGTGCCGCCGCAGGTGCGATCGCGCCGGAATTCCAGGCCAGATCGGCGATCGCCTCCCGGGCCGATGGATAGCGATCGCTGACCCACTCCTGCAACATTTTATTTAACACTTTTTCGAGGCGATCGCGGATCGTGCGCCCCTGTTTTTCCAACTGCTCGCGCCACAACCACCGCCCGTTCGTCGGATCGTACAATTCATCCGGGGTTTTATCCGTGAGCAAGTGAACGCAGGTCACCCCCAAACTATACAGGTCGCTCGCCGGATACGCCTTACCGCCGCGCAATTGCTCGATCGGGGCGTAGCCTTCGGTGCCGATTTTCGTCCCGGTTTTGACTAAAACCGTTCCCGTTAAATGCTTCGCCACCCCGAAATCAATTAACACTAACTTGCCATCTTCTCGCCGCCGCATGATGTTTTCCGGCTTGATATCTCGATGGATCACTTGGGCTTCGTGAATGTATTCTAAAACTGGAAGTAAATCGAATAAAATATCTTCGATATCTTCAGACGAAAACGGCCCGTTTTCTTCTAGTTCTTCAAATAAACTTTTCCCGTCGATAAACTGTTGAATCAAATACAGCCGACCGTCTTGTTCAAAATCGGCGTATAACGTCGGAATTTCCGGGCGATCGCCCAACTCTAACAACCGCTTCGCCTCTTGAGTAAATAACTTCGTCGCCGTTTCCAACTGTTGCGGGTCTTGTCGGACTTGCGGCAACGGTAAAAATTGCTTGATCGCACAAGGCGCATCGAGGCGATCGCGATCTTCGGCAAAAAACGTCCGCCCAAATCCCCCTTCTCCGAGCAGTTTAATCGGTCGGTAACGATTTCTCAACCACAATGGCGCACCACAACTCTGACAGAATTGCAAGTTGTCCGGATTTTCCGGCTGTTGGCACTGCGGATTCAGGCAATAAGTCATTAGAGTTTAGCGTTTAGAGTTTAGCGTTTAGATTGAGTCTTGCTCCTTTTAGAGTTTAGATTTTAGAGGGAGAAATTTATGCGGCTCGTCCCCATCCTCACGCTTCACTCCTGCTCGCCAAACTCCGATCGCAATGCCTCCAAATCCGCTTGAATCGGATCGAAGCGATCGCCCTTCTCTTGCGTTTTCTGGCCAGACGCCGGACTCGGCGGCGATGGCGGCGAACTCCGACCCGTCGCTTGGCTGAAATGGGTGCGAATTTCTTCCAATTCGGCGCTAATGGGATCCGAACTCGACGGAGCCACCGCACCCCGGGAGGCGATCGGTTGCGGCGGACTCGGCGGTGGGGGCGGCGCGATCGCCTGCACTCGCGTCGATTTTTGTGAGAGCAATTGTAGATCTTGCAGGACGTCGATCGCCTGTCGATAGCGATCGCGCAGCAACTCGCGCAACAGTTTGTCTAAAATCGCGGCGAACGGCTCCTCTACCGCTCTCCCTTGCTTCGCGAGTTGCGATCGCCACACCCACTCGCCGTTCGTGGCATCGTATAAATCCTCCGGCATTTTGCCGACCAACAGTTGGATCGCCGTTACCCCCAAACTGTACAGGTCGCTCGCCGGGTACGCCTGACCGCCGCGCAATTGTTCCATCGGCGCATAACCTTGCGTTCCCGCCCGGGTTCCCGTTTGTGCCATTGCCGTAGCGCTGCCTTGTTTGGCAATCCCAAAATCCACTAACACCACCTTGCCATCCCCTCGCCGTCGCAGCAGATTGTCCGGTTTGAGATCTCGGTGAACCACGCCGCGTTCGTGAATGAATTGCAACAGGGGCAACAAGTCCCACAATAATGCTTTCACCTCACTTTCACTCCACGGACCGCGATCGCGCAGTTCTTGCAACAACGTCGGCCCGTCGATCCACTCTTGAACCAAGTAGAGCCGCCGATCTTGTTCTAAATACGCATAAAGGGTGGGAATTTGTGGATGTTCCCCCAAGCTATAGAGTTGGCGCGCCTCGCGCTCGAATAATTCCGTCGCTTTGGCGATCGCGCTTGTAGACTGGTTTTGTGGGAAAAACTGCTTGATAACGCACGGCGCATCGAGCCGATCTTCATCCCGTCCCAAAAACGTGCGCCCCATCCCTCCGGCGGCGATCGCCCGGATCGCCCGATAGCGCTCTTTGAGCCGCAACTGCGTCCCGCAAGCAATGCAAAATTGCGTATTGGCCGGATTTTCCGGTTGAGGACAACTCGGGTTCAGGCAATAAGTCATGGGATTTTAGAAGTTAGAATTTTGATTTTAGATTTTAGATGGAGAGATTGACGCCTGTCCTCCCACTCCCGTCTCACTTTTGCCTTCTCCGTGTTTTCTCCTCCCTTACGGACGCTGCCAAAATTTAATCGTTTTATCCCAACTCCCACTGACGATCGTTTTCCCGTCGGGAGTGAAAGCGACGGCGTTGACGGCGCCGAGATGACCGTCGAAGGTCGCTTGCAGCACGGCGAGTTCCCCGGATTTGGTTTTGGAAAGACGCCATAACTTCAGGGTTTTGTCGCTACTCCCACTCAGCAAGCTGGTTCCGTCGGGACTGAAGGTCAGGGAATTGACCATGCTGCTGTGACCGGACAGGGTAGACAAGAGTTCGCCCGTGGAGAGATTCCAAAGTTTGATGGTTTTATCTTTAGAACCACTGGCGAGGATGGGAATGCGCGGGTGAATGGCGAGGGCGTTGATCGAGTTGAAATGACCGGAGAGACTGTAGATCGGGCGATTGGCGGGCAGATCCCAGACGTGAATGATGTTGTCCATGCCGCCACTGGCGAGTAGTTTGGTATTCGGGGCGATCGCCAGAGATTTAATCATCCCCTGGCGTCCGACGAGGGTGCGAATCGGAACCGCATCGATCGCCCCTTTGTCATTCCAGGCGAGTCGCCACAAAATAATCCGGCGATCTTCGCTCCCACTGGCGAGCAGATACCCTTGAGGGGCAAAAACGACGGCGTTGACGTCGCGCAGGTGTTCGCCGAGGGTCGCGAGTAATTTACCGTTGGTCAAATTCCAGAGTTTGACGCGATCGTCGTCGCTACAACTGGCCAAGATTTTACTGTCGGACGAGATCGCCAAGTCGTTGATCGATTTGGCGTGACCGCAGAGGGTTCGCAAGGGTTGGCCCGAGTGAAAGTCCCAGATTTTGATTTTGTCGTCGATGCTGCCACTGGCGAGCAGGTGTCCGTCGGGCGAAATTGCCAAACAGGTGACCCAGGAGGTGTGACCGATCGCCGTTCGCACACAGGCGCTTTTACCGTTGTGGATCCCGGTCGATCTCCGCATGGGAATGGGATTGTCCGATGCGGGAACCACGGGAGGGGTGGCGACTTTCGGCAGGGCGGCGGCGGACCCGCGAGAGGAAAAGGACGCCGGGGTGGGAATCGGCGTGTGTGGGGTACTCGTCGGTCTCGGGGGAGGAGGGGTCACCGGGGCCGACGGCGGCGGTTTGGCGATCGCGTCGAGGGCCGCGAGCATTTCGTTCGCCGATTGATAGCGATCGCCGACCATATCTTCGATGGTTCGATCCAGTATGCCCGCCAGTCCCTCATCGATCGAGCGACCGTCGCGGGCGAGGTAATCCCGCCAAATCCAGCCTTTAATCGGGTCGAAGAGGCGATCGGGACTGACCCGAGTCAACAGGGTAATGCAGGTCACCCCAAAACTATATAAATCGCTGGCGGGATAGACTTTACCGCTTCGCATTTGCTCGATCGGGGCGTAGCCTTCGGTGCCGATTTTCGTCCCGGTTTGCAATAGCGAAGTATGGGTCAGTTGTTTGGCGACCCCAAAATCGATCAACACCAGTTCGCCCCCTCTAGGGGCTTGGGAATCCTCCCGAAATTTCTCCGGTGGCGATCCGCCGTTGGCATTGCCTTGGCTGCGTCGCAGGATGTTGACCGGAGTAATATCCCGGTGGATCACCCCCGCATCGTGGATGAATTGCAAAACGGGCAAGATCGAGTAAAGAACTTCTAAAATTTGGGCTTCGCTAAACGGTCCGTAGCGGTTTAATTCTTGCCATAAGGTATCCCCGGGAATGTATTCCTGTACCAGGTAAAGCCGTTTGTCTTGCTCGAAAGAGGCCAGCAAAGCGGGAATTTGCGGGTGTTCTCCGAGTTCGTAAAGGCGAACGGCTTCTTTATTAAATAGGTCGATGGCTTTTTCGAGCGCTGCTTGTTTCGACTGCACGGAGCCTTGTAATTGGGGTAAAAGTTGTTTGATGACGCAGCGACTGTTGAGGCGATCTTCATCTAAAGCCAGGTAGGTTCTGGCAAATCCCCCACGTCCCAAGGGATCGGTGGCGCGATACCGTTCTTTGAGTAGTAATTTGGCGCCACAACTTTGACAAATTTTCGTTCCCGGTGGATTTCGGGGATGCCCGCACTTTGGATTGAGGCAGTAACTCATGCTGACAGCTCAGGGGGAAATTCGTTCTACACAGTCTTAATTTTCCCGTTCGTGACATAAGGATTGTCAATTCTACGGAGGATCGAGTCGGGGGACAACGAAAACTCGGCGATCGCCCTTCTCGACCGCTTCGAGGGAAATCGCTACGCCCAGGAACACGACTCGATCTCCTCTAAAATGTCATAGTTATCCCCGGGATCGCCCTAAATCTTACGTTTTTTAAATTGTTATTACGTTTTATTGAAGGCTTGCCGTTTGCCGATGTTCTCTTACTTTAACTTCCCATACGGCTCCCGTCACGAAACCCACCCATTCTAGCGCTTTTCCTCGCCGATCGGCGATCGCCCGAAGGAACAAACCCCAACCAATTGTGCAATCAAAAGTTTCTAAAGAGTCGCCTAAGTATTTGATTCTTGACCGACATTCGAGCCGACAAAATTCTTAACCACTTCCCGTAACTTTTGGGCATCAAACGGTTTCGTCAAATACTCAGTAGCTCCCGCCAGACGACCTTGGACCTTATCAAACAGTCCGTCGCGAGCCGTCAGCATAATAATTGGCAAATCTTGAAACTGAGGGATATTGCGTACCGTTCGACACAATTCTAACCCATCAATTCCCGGCATCGAGACATCGAGAAGGAGCACGGAAATATTTTCGTGATAAATCACGGATAAAGCATCGACCGCATTATCTGCCACTAAGACGCGATAGTCTTGATTTAAAGCTTTCTTAACTAAATCCTGCATGACGACACTGTCGTCCACTGCCAGGACGGTCAACATTGAGTTATTATTTTCGGACATTTTTCTCCCCCCTACTTAATATGGATCGGTTCAAAGTGGGATAGACTGTTTGAATGCAAGGGGTGAGCCAGTCTATCGCCGCCGTCAGTTTAGATTTCAAACTCCCTGTTGTCTGAGAGCGACGCCATCTCTACTACAACTTTAACGTATGTTTGCCTTTCGATACAGGCTTTTCTCTGCGTTACAAATTGTGTTTTTTTCCGTTGCAAATCCCCAGGGAGCCGATTGGCTTTTTCCGCATTTATCGAGTTCGGGGTAAAGGCGGACGCTGGGGGGATCGAGCCGGGGAGAATCAAGTCGTCCGTGCCATTTTTTAAACAATAGATTGAAATAATTTTGTAGAAAAATAAATTTTTTCAAAGCAGGGGGAGCGATCGCCGATCGCCCCTCCCCAACCTACCCCAACCCCTGCCGAGGTGGGAATTCTTATCCGTTGACGACGGTTTCCGCTTCGGGTTTCGCGGGTTTGTTCGTCGGTCGGCGACGGCGATCGAATCCTAACGCCGGGAACAAACGGTATTTAACAAAATGTCCCAAGGCGACCAAGGCGGCGATCGCCAGCGCCCCGATCCCGATCGGACTCGGAACCCAGAACGTCGCCTCTAGATGGTTCGCCTCCCCGGGTTGCAAGGTCCAAACCACCTGGCGCCCGTCGTCGGTGATGTCCGGCGCGATCGCCCCTTCCGGCGCCGACACCTTCGCCCCCCACGGCGTTGTCAAGCGAAAGTGCAGGTCCAACAACGCCCCCGGACCGACGAGTAACTTACCCTCCTGGGAGGACAAGCCGAGCGATCGCAAATCCAGATCGTAACTGAGGCGGTTGTGAATCGCCAGCAAAAAATTGCGCTGCACGATCGCCATGTGCGATTCCAACTGGGGCAGTTCGGCACTTTCCAAAGTCTCCTCCGCTTGAGGGCGATCTCTGGGATTGAAAAACTCGTTAAACTTGCGCGCCAACTCGTCCCCATTATTAAACGGAATCTCCACTCGCACCTCGCGATCGTTCAGTCGCCGACTCTTTCCGCCCAATTGGCGCGATCTGCGCTCGATACTCTGCAACCACGATTGCGCCGTCGCCCCGCTAAACGCACTCAAGCGCTCCCCCAACTCGATCTGCTGCACGATCGTCCCGTGGGTTTGACTGTCAAACTCGATCCCGACGTCGTAATCTACACAACCGCCCAACACCAAAGGAACCAACAACAGCAGGGCCAACTGTCGCCCCCGCCGCGCCAGCATCGACCCACCTTTCCCTACAACCCGCTCGATCCACAACCACGCTGATTCCACGACTTCCTCCAACCAACACAACAGTTTCCCGGTCGTTCCCGACCCTTACTGACGGGCGGCGACCCCGAGTTCGGCGAACAGCATATTCGGAAGATAAGCGCCACCGCCAATCCATTGTGGCGTATCGCCCAAATCTACCAAATTGTTAAAGGCTTCAAAAATACTACCCGCTACCATCGTATTTTTCAGCCGCCCGACAATCTGACCCTTCTCGACTTTATAACCGAGGTCTAAATTGACGGAAAATTCCCCCGCCAGTTGGTTCGACTGTCCGGCGCCGAGCACTTGCTCCACGATAATCCCTTCCTCCATCGAGGCGATCGCCGCTTCCGTGGACAAGCCCCCGGGAGCCACGCATAAATTGGTCAAATCCGGTCCCGGACGCGACAATCCCCCTCGAAAGCCATTTCCGGTGGAAACGCAGCCCGCACGGGACGCCCAGCGCCGATCCCAGTAAAATCCATTCACCACTCCCTTATCGATCAACACCTTGGTTTGGGTCGGCGTCCCCTCGTCGTCGAACTCGCACGCCGACGGACCGAGGGTCGGATCTTCAAATAAGGTGAACCGTTCGTCAAAGACCCGTTCGCCGACTTTATCGATTAACGGCGAGGCGTTCTGCACCACCGCCTGTCCCGAGAGAATCGTATCGAACAACCCCCCGAGGGTGCTCGCGGCGGCCCGGGGGACGAACAAGACGGGGAAACTGCCACTCTTGACTTGGGCCCGACGTTCGGCCCACTGGTATTTTTGAATCAGTTCGGCTAAGAGGCGATCGGTATCGACGGGGCGATCGCGCGCCACGTCGTAGGTGTAAATTTGCAGGAAGTCCTCGCCTTTAACTAAATTCCCCCCCAAACTGGCGGTGACGATCTGATTCGATCGCCGCGCGCGCACGTCGTGGGTCGTGGCGATTTCCACCGTTCCCCGGCGCACGTGGAAACTCACGTCTACTAAAATATCCGGATTGTACTCGTGGATCCGTTCGATGCGATCGCGCCCCAGGTCTACTAAGGCTTGGGTCGTCGGCGGGACGTACTGACTTTGGGGAGATTCGACGTGCAGGTCCCGGGCGAACTCGAACTCGACCGCATCGCCAATTTCCGACGTTTGCACCGCCGCGTCCACCAACTCTTCCAAGCGGGTCAGATCCGTGGAACTGGCAAAACCGAGCTTTCCATTACAAATCACCCGCAGGGCGACCCCTTCCAAGGCTTTGGTTTGTAAGGATTTGAGACGGTTGTTTTCAAAGGCGATCGGGGTATCTTGACTCGATAAATAATAAACTTCTGCCGAGTCGGCTTTCTCGCCCGCTAGTTTGAGTAATTTTTCGACGGTAGGCTCGCTCACGATAGCTGCTTCTCTCGCTGATTTCCTCAACGATCTTAGGCCGGATCGTGCCTTTGGTGCTACTCTTCCCCATGGTCTAAGAACTCGGCGGCTCCGATGGCTGTTCTTCTGCGTCGTTATGAATGTCGTTATAAATATAGTCTCGATCGAACATCAGAACCTTTGATAAATTACCCAGATGAATGATGCGATCGAGATTGAACACCTCAAAAATATAGTCGAGTAATTTATCTTCGGTTAAAGTTGATTTAGTATAGTAATAATGTCCGGCAATGTCTTTTTTTACCGCATTCTCTTTAACCATTTTACGGCGAATCGGTTTGATATATCGGTAAAATAAAATAACTTGCAAGGCATAGCGACCCTGCATTTCAAAGAAGCGCTGTTGTTCTACAAAGCGCATAAAAAATATAAGTCTCGCCAACTCAATTCCGAGAATGAAATCGACGAGCTTGTTTAAGTATTCCGCCGTTAAATTTTCCGGAATCAGTCCGGTGAGTAAATAATAACGATAATAATATTCCGCCAATTCTCGATCTTCAATTTTACGGTCGAAGTCGAACTTTTTTAAAGTAGAAATAATGCGATCGTATAAATAATGTTTGGATTTCTCCGCCAAACTCAGCACTTCCGACTGGATTAAATCGTTTAACGCTTGATGCTGCTGTTCCGGAGAAATACAAGCAAACAACGTCATCGAGTTGAGCAAATATCGCCGGGTACTGGGGTCTTTTGTTCTAAATTCCGCTAAAAATGAATCCGGTAAAATTCCCCCTCGATCCAAACGATGCCTAAAAAATTGTCGGCTCATCTAAAAACCCTCGATTCGAGTTATAATACTCCTCAGTTTTTTTCACTTCGATCCGGGGAAAATGGACGCCCGATCGCGCGATACCGACGAAACGGGAGATCGCCTCCCACCCTACCCCAGCGAGGCTTACCGGAGTTTTCCCGCTACAGCAACCCCGATCGAAGGGACTGTCCCCCACGACTCGATCCCGACCCGGTGACGATCGATTATTCCTCTATTCTAGGGGTTTTTCCCACCCGGGGCGATCGTCCGTCTCTCCACGGGCGTATTCTTTAACAATGGGAGCGGGAATTCCCCGATTCTACCGAAGGTGAATCGTGGGATGAAAGCGACTCTTCGGCAAATCAGTGATAATCCGATCGTCTGGCTATATCGGCGATAATGTTCAAGGCGTACAAATACCGCATCTATCCAACCCACGAGCAACAAGCGACTTTAGCCAAGAGCTTTGGTTGCTGTCGTTGGTATTGGAACTATGCGTTAAATTTGTGCCAAGAGACTTATCGATCGACCGGAAAAGGTCGATCGAGGGGTTATCTTCAGGGATTATTACCTGCCCTCAAAAAGGAATACCCTTGGCTTAAAGAAGATGTCTATTCCCAATGCTTGCAAGTCGTGGCGTTGAACTTATCAACCGCTTATCGAAACTTCTTTGAGAACCGGGCAAAATTACCCCGATTCAAATCCAAGCAGGGAAGGCAATCTATCAGTTATCCTCAAAATGTTAAGGTTGAGGGAAATTACATCAAACTGCCTAAAGTTGGGTTAGTGCGTTGTCGTCAGCATCGAAGTTTTGAGGGAAAAATCAAAACTGTAACCCTCTCCAAAAATCCAGATGGTAAATATTATGCTTCAGTTTTGGTAGAGGGTAAAAAAGAACCTCCCCTTCTCTCAACTGAAGGAAAAGCCATTGGCATTGATTTAGGGCTGACCGATTTTGCGATTACCAGTGAGGGGTCGAAATATAATAATCCCAAGCATTTTAATAAACACGCGCGAAACCTCAAAAGAAAACAGCAAAAACACGCTCGAAAAAGGAAAGGCAGCAACAACCGCAATAAATCGCGGGTAAAAGTTGCCAAGATTCACGCCAAAATAAGTCGCTGTCGTGAAGATTTTCTCCACAAGCTATCCCGTAAGATAGTGAACGAAAACCAAGTGATTGTGGTCGAGAATCTCAATGTTAAAGGCATGGTTCGCAATCGCAAACTCGCCAAAGCGATTAGTGATGTCGGTTGGGGAATGTTTTGTACGATGTTAAAGTACAAGGCTGAATCAGAAGGAAAAGTTTATCTAGAAGTCGAGCGATTTTTTCCTTCTTCTAAAACCTGCCATGTATGTCTCAATCAAATCAAAAGCTTGTCTCTTGATGCGAGAAGCTGGACTTGCGAACATTGCCAAACCCATCATGACAGGGATATCAATGCCGCCATCAATCTCAAAAATGAAGGCTTACGGATATTAGAGTTAGGAACTCGCTCTACTGCCCTTGGAGGGGATGTAAGACGAGGTGGTAGAACTTCAGTTCTATCTAGCGCAGTCCCCAGTGAAGAGGGAAGCCGCTATTGTAATCTTTGATTCAATAGCGGTAGTTCACAAAAGTTCGTATAATTTCGCTTAAAGACCAATAAACACCCATAAAAAAATCCCGTCTTGGCTGAATGCAGACGGGCGATCGCATGTTTCGAGTCCAGTTGTTATCTTTCCACAGTACAAATACTCAATTGCCACCGAGAGAGCCAGTCCGCGCCTCAAACGAGTCCGGTGCAGTGGAAGCCTCCATTGCTTTCAGATAATCTAAGGTTTCGCGGGCTTCTTCGGGGTCGAGAACACTCAAGGCAAAACCGACGTGAACGATCACGTAATCGCCGATTTCGGCTTCTGGAACGCAAGCGAGATTCACCGATTTAAAAATACCGCCGAAACTAACTTTTCCCATCCGCATCAGGGCTACATCCCCCGTGCTATCCGGTTCTTCAATACTGATAATCTGTCCGGGAACGGCCAAACACATATTAATTCTCTCGTCTTGGTTTTATCGATAATACAATCAGGATAACAAGTCGAGCCGGAAGGTCGCGATCGCCGATTTTTAGCCAGAAAGATCCCTCGATCGATCGAGAAGGGCTGATGTTCGGTCGATCCTGTTGTAGCATGGAGAAAGCCAGTCACAAATTAAGAGAATCTTGAATTTTTTCAAAAATTTTCAACTCGCCGATGGGCTGAGATGACCAGGGATTGGCTGAAGTTTCCCCCTTGCGGATCGAAGGCCATCCGGTCGGCGAACAGGTGGACCATGTCTCGGCGACTGGCGTTTTCAAATCTGGTCATTCGAGGATTTGCTAATTGCCAGTTCGTGGCGATCGCCCGATGTCAACCCCTGCAAAAATACCTGGCAAAAATAGACCCGGCAAACATAGCCCGAGTTCGAGAAAAAAAATGCCCGATCGCGATCGCCCCGTGAAGGTCACCGTTTCCCAACGACGATGAACATCCCCCGCCAACACGCCACCCCAGTACTCCTATTTTGGGGGCTTCAACTCTTGTTCGTGGCTTGCACCCCACGGTCCGATCCCGACGCCGTCACCCTCATTCCCCTGCAGAACTTAAATGCTTCCGGGATCGACTACACCTGTGGCACTTACGAAGGCGCCCCGGCAACGATCGCCCGAACTCCAGACGGCAACACGCCGATGATTCGCTGGATTTCCGAATACTTCACCCCGTCGGGATGGACGCCGAAAATGCGCTGCGATGAAGTATCCCAACGATTTAACCGCTTCCACCAACAAGGTTTGTTAGCCCAACTAACCACGGGAAATCTCAACGACCTTCCCGTAATTTGCGCCCCCCAATTTCCCGGAGGAGACTGCGGCGAACTGTTGCTGACCCTCGAACCGCAAGAGGCGGCGGCGGTCGTCTTGCAAGATCTCGTCAATCCCGAGGTCGCGCCGATTCAGCGATAATCCGACGGGCGCCCGGTGGCGATCGCCCGCAGTCGGGCGACGATCTGCCCGAGGGCAATCCCGCCGTCGTTGGGAGGGATCTGACGATGCCAGTACGGGGTAAATCCGGCTTGTCGCAAGCGAGCGATCGCCCGTTCGCTCAAATAGCGATTTTGGAAACAACCCCCGGAAAGAAACACGGAAGATTCGCCGACCCGACGGGCGGTCGCGACGATCGCTTCGACGAGGGTATGGTGAAATTTGCACGAAATCACCCCGACGGGAACCCCATCGGCGAGGTCTTCGGTCATTTCGGCGATCGTCGCGGTCCAATCGAGGGCGACGGTGGCGCCGTCGTCCGATCGCTGCCACGGAAGGGGATAGCTGTCCTCGGCGATCGCTTCCGGGTCGATGGCGGCTTCGAGGGCGATCGCCGCCTGCGCTTCAAAGCTACAGCGATCGGCCAATCCCAGCAACGCCGCCACCCCGTCGAACAGGCGTCCCACACTCGACGTTTTCGGCGTGTTGAGCGATCGCCCTAACATCCGATGGAGGATCTGTCGTTCTTGAGGGGTAAACGACCCTAACAAGCGCCCGATCGCCGGGGAGAAGTCCTCACTGGCGGCAAACAGGCGATCGCCGACGGCCTCATATAGCATTCCGAGTGCTACCCGGCGCGGTTCTTTGACGGCGCGATCGCCACCGGGTAGGGGAAACGGTCGAAAATACGCCACTCGGGTAAATTCCGGCAGTTCCTCCCCTTCGGCGATCGCCGGAATTCGCAGAAACTCGCCGCCCCAAATGGTGCCGTCACTGCCGTAACCCGTGCCGTCCCAGGCGACGCCGAGACCGGATTCGTATAAAGCTTGGTTATCCGCCATGCAGGCGAGGACGTGGGCGTAGTGGTGCTGCACGGCGTGCCTCGGCAAGCTCAGACCCCGAACGAACTGGGTGGATCGATAGTCGGGATGGGCGTCGCAGACTGCCGATTCCGGGGTGAAGTCGTAGAGGTCTTGCAAGCGGGCGATCGCCTCTTCAAATCCGGCGACGGCTTGGGGGGTTTCCAGGTCGCCGAGATGTTGGCTGACAAAGATTTGCGGTCCGCGCGCGATCGCGATCGTATTTTTCAAATGACCCCCCACTGCTAACAGCCGGGGGCTGGAGTCCCGGAGGCGAACGTCGCCCACGAGGCCCGTGGCGATCGGGAGGGGGGCGTAGCCTCGGGCGCGCCGCAGGATCGTGGCCCGTCCGCCGATCGCCCGCACGATCGAATCGTCTACCGCCCGGGCGATCGCCCGATTGTGGACGAGGAAGCGATCGGCAATCCCCCGGAGGCGATCGCGGGCTTCTTCGGCGTCGGTGCAGATCGGTTCGTCGCTGCGATTGCCACTGGTGGCGACGACGGGATAACCCAATTCGGCGAGTAGTAAATGGTGTAGGGGGGTATACGGCAACATGACGCCGAGGGTGGGGTTTCTCGGCGCTACCGACGGCGCGATCGCCCCGGAACCCTCGAAACCGGGCTTTTTCGTCAGCAGCACGATCGGACCTTGGGGCGATCGCAGCCACTCCCGTTCTTCCGGGGAGACCTGGCAATCGGCGGCG
Organism: Oxynema mangrovii CENA135; assembly: GCF_016632315.1. Classification (NCBI taxonomy): domain Bacteria; kingdom Bacillati; phylum Cyanobacteriota; class Cyanophyceae; order Oscillatoriales; family Oscillatoriaceae; genus Oxynema; species Oxynema mangrovii. Next base: position 2,240,668 of record NZ_JAEOXH010000001.1, read on the forward strand.
ATCGCGTCGAGGGAGGGATACATGACGGCGAACGGTTTGTCCGGGCGCTGTTTGCGATCGCGCAGGCGGCGCACGGCGGTTTCGTCCCGCGCGTCCGCGATTAAATGAAAGCCTCCCAAGCCTTTGACGGCGACGATCAGACCCGCATCGATCGCCCGCGCCGCCGCGATTAAGGCGTCGTCGTGACGGGCCGACACGCGACCCGTTTCGTCCCACCATTCCAGATGGGGCCCGCATCGGGGGCAGGCGTTGGGTTGGGCGTGAAAGCGGCGATCGCGGGGGTTTTCGTATTCGGCGCGGCATTCGGCGCACATGGGAAAGGCGCTCATGGTCGTGTTCGGGCGATCGTAGGGCAACCGTCGCACGATCGTGTAGCGCGGTCCGCAGTGGGTGCAGTTGGTAAACGGATAGCGGTAGCGGCGGTTGTCGGGATCGAAGATTTCGCGCCAGCATTGGGGACAGGTGGCTAAATCCGGCAGAATTAAGGCGGTTTTTTCCCCACTGACGCTGGGACGAATTTCAAAGCGGGTTTCGGCGATCGCCGCGATCGAGGTAACCTCTAGCTCGTGGATTTGCGAAAGGGGCGGTTTTTCCGTTTTCAATCGGTCTAAAAATTCGCTCAGCCGTGCTTTCGGGCCTTGCACTTCCACAAAGACCCCTTGCGCGGAGTTGTTCACCCATCCACTCAAGTTCAACTCGGTGGCCAAGCAATAGATGAAGGGACGAAAGCCGACCCCTTGAACGACTCCTTTAATAGTTAATTTCAGTCGTTCGATCTCAGATGGAGGTAACACGAAAACCCCGTTGAAATTTCAATACAAATTGCGATCCTACAGCGACAATGCCCGAGTTAGGGGCTGTCCGAGGCGGCGACCCGATCGCCCTCCAAGGCTCCAGTTTTCGGCCAATGTCGTTGCAGTTCTAAGGTAAAACAGGTTTGTCCCCCTTGGCTGGTGGCGTGAATTTGACCCCCCAAGAGTTGGCTCGATTTTTCGACTAACGCCAATCCCAATCCGGTACCGCCATGTTTCCACGGATCGCTACTCGGAACTCGATAAAATTTCTCGAAAATATGGGTGAGTTCCCGTTCGGGAATTTCGATTCCGGTATTGGTCACCTGCAGGCGCACGATCGCGTCGTCGGCGTCGAGGGCGATCGCGATTTCTTCCCCCGGTGGGGTGTACTTGCAGGCGTTGTTGAGTAGTTCGGCAACAATCCGTCCCAGGATGTCGGGGTCGGAGATCAACGAGGGCAGGTTGGGGGAGATCTCGAAGCGTAAGTGTTGTTGGTTTTTTTCTATGCGTTGCACGAAAGGTTCGACCAGGTGAGGAATCCAATGTTGCAGTTGGATGGCGCTCAATTCTAGGGGTTCGACCCCGGCTTCGAGGCGCTGCATGTCCAAGATGTTGTTAATCAGGTGGATTTCTCGCTCGCATTCGTCGTGCAGGATTTGGAAGTAGCGATCGGCGCTATTGGGGGTGAGTTCCCTGCTTAGGGAGTTGGGGGAGATCGCGCTCTCGCATTGTCCTTCGGCGGTTCCGGCGGCGATCGCCTGTTTTTCGTAAAGGACTTCGAGCATTTGGGTCGCCATTTTGATATTGGCGACGGGGGTTCGCAGTTCGTGAGAAATGGTGCTGAGAAAGTCGTCTTTAAGCTGGTTGAGGCGTTCGAGTTCTCGGACTTGGGCTTGAGAGGATTGATAGAGGCGCGCTTGGCGCAGGGCGATCGCACATTGATTGGCGACTTGTTCGACCAAGCGGATTTCCGGGGGCGCAAAATAGCCCTCCATCGGTTTGAGCAGCCATAAATTGCCTAAAATGCCGCGATCGTCAAAAATCGGACTGGCGACGATCGCCACGGGCCGCTCGATCGCCGCGATCGCGATCGGACAAAATTGGAAGGTTGTCCCGGCGAGCAACTGGCCGTACACGTCGGGCAGTTGAGCCATTTCGACCACTTGCGCCAGCAAAGACGGACCCCCGTTCGTCCACTCGTGGGAGATCGTGGCTTTGGTGTGGTTCCGGTTGTAAATCCCCGCTCCACAGCCATCGACTCCCAACCCCGACGCCAACTCCTCGACGGCAGTTTGCAAAATTTGGTTTTCGTCGAGACTGTCGCGCACTTTGTCGGCAATCCGCTTGAGCATCGCCTCGAAGTGCAGGGCTTGTTCGAGTTGAGCCGTCCGTTCGGTCACCAGGCGATCGAGTTGGGCCGCCAACTGCTGAAATCGCTCTTCACTGGCGCGCAAGGCTTCTAAGGTTTGTTTGCGCTCGATCGCGTAGTCGATGGAACGCACCAACCATTCCGCCTCCACTTTCCCCTTCACTAAATAATCTTGCGCCCCGTCGCGAACCGCTTCGATCGCCAGAGTTTCGTCATTCCACCCGGTCAGCACCACGATCGGCAATTTCGGCGCCGCTTCTTGGACCCGCATCAAAGTATTTAACCCGCGCGAATCCGGTAGGGACAAATCGAGCAGAATCGCATCAAAATCGCGATCGCCCAATTGATTTAAAGCCTCTCGCAGTCTGACCACGTGGGTGAGCTGCATTTTGACCATGGGATTCTCGCCCAACGTCTCTTGCAAGAGTTCGGCGTCCCCTAGGTTGTCTTCAATCAATAAAATTTGCTTCAGTCGATCGCCCATTTTAAAAGCCCAGACGGGGCAATGCCTTTTAAGAGGTGTTTTGCTTATCTTCTTAACAATTCAACTTACTATTATATAATATTTTCGGCTAAAATAGAGGTGCGATCCCCCTCAATTTAACCTTCAACATTTCTTTAAGAATTACGTTTTTTTATGAATTTTCTTGGATGCCGATCGCCTGAGTTTCTACCCTTTCTACTTTTAAAGGCAAGACCACCGTAAAGCGCGTGCCGATTCCCTCTTGGCTTTCCACGGCGATCGTCCCGCCGTGCAGTTCCACCGACTTTTTGACGATCGCCAAGCCCAAACCCGTTCCCGAAATTCCCTGAGTATTGCTGCCTCGATGAAACGCCGTAAATAACTTTTCTAAATCATCTGCGGGAATGCCGATCCCGCAATCTTTCACTTCAAACACCGCGCGATCGTCTTCACAGACTAACTCGAAGTGAATATTCCCCCCGGCGGGAGAATATTTAATCGCATTGGAGAGCAAGTTCGTGAGAATTTGACGCAGTAATGTGCGATCCACTTCCACAAAACTGCGGCAGTGGCGATCGCTGTTAAAAACGATCTGATGTTCCGCCGTTTTTTCCACCGATTTGAGATCGCCGAGTTGCCCTCGAAATTCTTCGATCACGCCCTGACAAAAATCGGTCAAGTTGACCCGAGAAGCGATAAATCGTTGTTCCGTCGCCTCGGTTTTCCAAATCATTAAAATATCGTCGAGCAGTTGGTTCATCCGTCCGGCGCTCTTTCTAATGCGCCGATACATATCTTCTTTTTTCTCTTCGCTGAGTTGACCGTGACGGTGTTCGAGCAATTGCGCGGCGGCGACGATCGTCGTCAGGGGATTGCGTAACTCGTGAGAGACCATCGAGACAAAGCGCGATTTTAACTCTCGCAATTCTCGTTCCCGTTCTAAGGATTTGCGAGTGGCAATTTCTGCAATTTTACGCTCGATCGCGTAGCGCAAAGAGCGGATCAAAACCGGACCGTTGAGTTGTCCTTTCACCAAATAATCTTGCGCGCCTTGGCGTACCGCATTGACCGCCAACTGTTCGTCATTGAGACCCGTAATCACGACAATCGGAAAATCGGGTCTTTCCGTTTGCAGTTTGACTAGAGTTTCAAGTCCCTGGCTGTCCGGTAGGGATAAGTCCAATAAAATTGCATCGAACTCTTGGTTTTCTAAGCGATCGAAAGCGTCTCTCAAGTAACTCGTATGAGTCACTTCAAACTCCGAAGCGGTTGCTTCTTCCAAAATTTCTTGGAGCAGCTCGGCATCACCCAAGTTATCTTCAACCAAGAGAATTTTAATCGTTTCAGAGTTCATACTCGATCCGCTCCTGGATCCAATAACAGATTCGTCCGAATCCTAGAATTGTTTAAATGGATTGGGACTGAACTTCTCTCTTTCAGCATACTCCCGCACGATTGGAATCGGACTAAATCATTCAAATATCCTTACATTGATTCAATCGTGAAAAGATATTAAAATCTTCGAGCGCCCCAGTCTAGGATTGGAGTCATCGCCTAAACGTGACCGAGATCGCTTCAAAAATAACACAATTGCCCAAGGATAACCGGAGCAAATTTTTACCGTTGTGCCGAGGCTCCCTGGACGCGCCGATCGCCCCTAGGCGCCCCAAGACAAGGGTTTGGGTCGCTCGATTCCTTGGTTCGAGGGTGGGCGCCTCGAAATCGATCGCCCACCCTCGAACCAAGGGATAATCTTTCTTACCACAAATGCGATCGCCTTGCCATCATTCCTCGTCGATCGCGATAATAAATCCCCTCAACAGCAGCGATCGCCGCCACAGAAGGAAGCGATTGAAAATCGGGCGATCGCCGCCACCGAAGGGCAATCGAAGGCGAGGAATTCACCCCTACAAACTCAGCCGGGATTCTTAGAAAGGGTGAAGTAAAATCGGGCGCCCCGACCGAGTTCGGATTCGACCCAGATCGAACCGCCGTGGCGTTCCACAATTCGCTTGCAAATCGCCAAACCGATTCCCGTTCCCGAATATTCTTCCCGAGTGTGCAGGCGCTGGAAAATCAAGAAAATGCGCTCTGCATATTTCGGCTCGATCCCAATCCCGTTATCGGTGATGCAAAACTGCCAACAATCGCCCCGATCTTCGAGATCGATGCGGATTTGAGGCGATCGCTCCCCCCGATATTTAATCGCATTGCCGAGCAAATTTTGAAAGAGCTGGATCGTCTGAGTGCGATCGGCCTTAATCTGGGGTAACTCGCCGTAGTCGATCGCCGCCCCACTTTGTTTAATCGCCATTTGCAAATTCTGCAAAGCGCGATCGATAATTTCGCGCCCTTCCACCAGAGCAAACGGCTCCCCGCGCCGTCCCACCCGCGAATATTGCAACAAATCTTCAATCAGTTGTTGCATCCGGTTGGAACCATCGACAATGTAATGAATATATTTTTGCGCCTTCTCGTCGAGTTCCCCGCTATAGCGCCGTGCGAACAACTGGGTATAACTGCTGACCATCCGCAAAGGTTCTTGCAAATCGTGAGAAGCGACGTAGGCAAATTGTTCGAGTTCGGCATTAGAGCGGGCCAATTCCGCCGCCCGTTCTTGCAAAGAAGCAATCAGGCGTTTTTCTTCTTGCTCGAAGCGACAGCGTTCGATCGCCGTCACCAAAATTTCGCCGACCAGACGCATGATATCGATCTCGTCCGCCGAGTACGGGCGATTCGCGAACTGCCCCTTCGGCGCGATCGGTTGGGGATCGCAGCCGAGAAAGCCGACGATTTCGCCACCAATGCGTAAGGGAACGATCGGCAAGACCCCCGCAGAGCGCCCGTTCGCCTCTGCGAGGCGTTGGCGAAGGGTCTCCCCAGCCGTAGCGCCCGTGCGTTCCCGTTCCACTGTCTCGCGCACGAACTGCAACTGCGGCGGTGGTAACCCGTCCAAAGATCCCAAAGAACAACACCCTTGTTCGGCGCACCATTCGTGACTTTTATCGATCGCCTCCCCGTTCTCGTCGAGGAAAAATAAGTAAGCGCGCTCGACCCCGATAAACTCGCCGAGGGCTTGCAAACCCTGTTGCAAACCGCGATCGAGTTCTTCCGTGGGCAAATTGAGAAAGCGGGTGGAAATGTCGCCGATCAATTGTTCCAACCGAATCCGGTATTTTAATGCCTCCTCCGCTTGCTTGCGATCGCTGATTTCCACCCAAGACCCGACGATTTCCAACGGGTTTCCCGCCTCGTCCGAGACCACTTGGAGACAATCGTAAATCCAGCGATAGCGTCCCTGCTTGTCGAGAAAGCGGTACTCTAAGGTTTGGGTGCGCAGATCGGCGAGAGAGCCAATTTGAGCCATCACCGCATCGCGATCGTCGGGATGAATGCGATCGCGCCAAAAAGTCGGCTCGCCGAGAAACTCCGAGGAATCGTAACCGACCATCGCGGTCACGTTATTGCTGACAAAGGTTCGGGGGTAATTTCCTTGAGGCTTGCAGCTATAAATCGCCGCCGGAGAAGTCGTCAACAAGTGTTGCAAACGCGCTTGAGCCATTTGCACCGATTCTTGAGCCTGTTTGAGTTCGGTAATGTCGCGAGCAATACTCAGAATTGTTTGGATCGATCGCCCCTGGGAGCTTTCTGCGTCGGAATCGCCGTATTCCGGCACCAAGATCGCCTGATAGTAACGAATCCCGTCGGGAGAGTCGAATTGGAACTCGTCGATTTGCGCTTTTCCAGTTTCAAAGACGAGATTGCGAACCGCTTCCCAATGACGGATCTGTTCGTCGGACATTCCCAATTCCCGATTGCTTTTACCGATGAAGTGGTCCGGGGAAAATCCCGTAGCGATTTCGATCGCCGGATTGATATAAATATGGCGCATGTCGCGATCGAAGCGGGCGATAATATCCGGGGTATTTTCCGCCAAGGTCCGATATTGAAGTTCCCGTCGGTTGAGTTCTTCTAAAGCCCGTTTGGATTCGGTCATATCCCGCGCCACGCAATAGGTCAAGCCCGTTTCTTTCACCGGAACCGCATTCCAGACGAGCCATTTATAGCCGCCTTCTTTAGTGCGGTAGCGATTTTCGAGGTAGAGGGTGGGAATCCCGGCTTTAAAATTGTTCTCCATTTCCCCTAGGGTGTGAGCGCGATCGTCCGGGTGGACGAATTCGATAAACGGGGTCGAGAGAAATTCCGCTTCGCTATAGCCGAGAATGCTGCTGACGGCGGGATTGACCCGTTTGAAGTAACCGTCTTTTCCGGCGATCGCCAGTAAGTCCAAAGACAGATTGAAAAAGCGATCGCGTTCTTGTTCAGCTTGTTTGCGTTCGGTGATGTCCTCGCAGACCACGCTCACCGATTGGGGAACGCCATTGGAGTCGCGAATCAACGAGACCCCGATCCGACCCCAGACCACCTCCCCAGTTTTGCGGATGTAGCGCTTGTCGAGGGTGTAGTAGCTCCGGCGTCCGGCAATTAATTCGGCGAACAAGTCCCGATCCGTGTCGAGGTCGTCGGGATAGGTCACCTGCTCGAAATGCATTCCGATCGTCTCGCTGCTGTCGTAGCCGAGAAACGAGCAGAACGCTTCGTTGGGGACGATCGCCTGACCGGAAAGATTGACGAGGAGAATCCCCACGGAGAGGTTGTCAAACAGGGCGCGAAAGCGGGCTTCGCTCTCCCTCAAAGCGGCTTGGGCGAGGACGCGATCGGTAATGTTAAGGGAATAATCGACGATCGCGATCGCGTTGTCGGCCCCGTCGCGCATCAGCGAGAGGGAAAGCTGCACCCAAATCATTTCCCCGGAGCGCATCCGTCGCAGGACTTCTACCTCGTAGTTGTCGCGTTCGAGTAACGGTCTGAGGATTTGTTCGACAAACTCCCGTCCATGTTGCTGGGGAGACAGACAGCTTAAATGGGATCCGATAATTTCCTCGGCGCAGTAGCCGTAAATTCGCTCGGCCCCGGCATTCCAACTGGTAATGTAGCCGTCGAGATCGGTGCAGATCACGGAATCGTGAATGCGATCGATGATTTCTGCTTGTCGGCGCAGGGAGGCTTCGGCTTGTTTGCGTCCGGTAATCTCGCGCACGATCGACAGGAGGCGATCGCGGTTTTGGTTGACGATCGCGATCCGTGCTTCGTAAGTATGTAACTGTCCGTGGCGGGGAACTTGATACTCGAACACCTGATAGCTTCCGCTATCGAGGGCTCGGGCGATCGCCGCTTCGTAGGCGCGGGCTTCGCTCGGCGGCAGCAGGGTGGCGATCCGCTTGCCAATGACCGCCCTCGGCGACTCCCACGGCTGACAGTCCGCACCGGGAATGTAATCGAGTACCGTTCCGTCAAACTGCAACTGCAACAGGGCGTCGGGAATGGCGGCAATCAGGGCGCGTTTGGTCATTTCGCTCTCTTCGAGCGCTTGTTCGGCGACTTTGCGCAAGGTCACGTCGAGCACCAACCCGTCAAAAATCACCGCCTGAGTGTCTTCGCTGGTGTGGACGTGGCTCAAGACCCGCACCCACTTGTCCCGTCCGTCCGGCATCAATACGCGCAGTTCGTGTTTGAGTCGCGATCGCGTGCGCGCGGCAAACTGCAGCATTTTTTCCGCTCGTTCCCGGTCGTGGGGATGGACGCACTCGAAAATTTTGGCGGGATCGGCCATCATTTCGTTGGGAGGGATGCCGACGAGTTCTTCCAATCCCGCGCTGACGTAGGGGAGGGTGCGCCGTCCGTCACGATCGAGCGCGAAGCGAAACACGACCCCGGGAACGTTGGCGGCGATACTGGCGAGCCGTTCTTGGTTTTCTTGCAAGAAGGCTTCGGTCTGCTTGCGCGCTTGGATATTGCGCGATACCGCTTGAATTTCGATGATTTTTCGGGTGTGGCGATCGCGGATCGCCCGACTGGTCGTTTCGACCCAAACATAATTCCCCTTGCGATGGCGGAGGCGGTAGGAGATCCGTCCGGGAACGTTGACCGCCAGCAGGTTCGCCTGCAAGGCGCGCACTCCCGCCACGTCGTCGGGATGCAAGAACTCGTACACCGCATGACCGATCAAGTCTTCCGGCGGGTAGCCTAAGAGCGCCTCGCAGGCGGGAGAGGTGTAGGTATAGACCCCGTCGGGGGTTTGGGTCGAAATCATGTCCGTGGCATTTTCGGCGAGCAGGCGGTAGCGCCGTTCGCTCTCGCGCAATTTCGCTTCGGTGTCCCGGCGTTCTTCGATTTCGAGTTTGAGTTGTTCGTTGACGTGAATCAGGCGGGCCGTCCGTTCTCGCACCAGTTTTTGCAGGTGGATGCGGTACCCTTCTAATTCGGTTTCCACTCGTTTGCGATCGCCGATATCCGTTGCGGTCCCGATCGCCTGTTGGGGGATCCCGTCGCGATCGCGCACAAACACCATTTCTCGGCTGTGCAGCCACTGCCACTCTCCGGTTTTGGTCGCCATCCGATATTCCAGTTCGATCGCTTCCCCATCGTTGGCGTGTTGCAACCGATCTAATTTGCGGATCCACCCCGGTCGATCTTTCCAGTGAATCAGTTGCACCAGGGCCGTAGAGTCCAAACTTTGGATCTCGTCCGGTGCAAAGCCGAGAATGGCTCTCATTTGGGCGTTGGCGTACAGGTAGCGGCATTCGGTCAAGTCGAAGACGTACAGAATCGCCGGACTCGATTCGGTGAGTTGGTGAATAAAACGCTGGTTTTCCCACAGGGCCGCTTCGACGGTGTCCCGTTGCGCGCGATCGCCCCTGGATTCGGGACTCTCCTCGAATGCGATCGGCGCGTGACTTTCCAGCAAAATAAGCGGAAAAATAAACAGTTCCACCCCCCCGTGGCGACGGGTTGTAGGACGGACGATCGCTTTAACGGCGACTTCATTGCCATTATTTTGTTTGAAGTTGCCCTGCCACTCTTTTAACGGCGCTCCCGCTCCTTTTTGGCGGTGCAAACGTTCGGCCAAGCTGGGGCGATCGCGATCGGCTAATGAGTCCCAAATCGACTTTCCCTTTAACCCTTCGATGTCTAAAAAAGGTTGCCGTTCCGGGAACGATTGCGATTCGACCACGATTCCTTTGTCGTCGAGTTTTAAATAAATGGAAGGACTCGTTTCAATGCCGAACCCCCTCGTATCGCGAGCCACAAATGAGAAGCGCCCTAACTGCGTTTCGGTTTCTTTTAACCGTTGTTCCAGTTGGCGACATTTCTCCCGCGCGCTAGCGAGTTGCTGCTGGAGTTCGTTGGGGTCCGCACCGTCCCAAATATCATGAGTCTCCGTACCCGGATCGAGATTCATAGCGAACCAACCCAAAAAATAAGCAATCGTGTTTAATAATTAATGCTTTATCCAAACCCTAAAATTAAGTCGCGATCCTGAATCAGCCCGATTTCGACCCGTTGTGTCTGCGAACCCTTTGACCCTGCCTTTTAGGGACTTTGACTGTCCCCCCTTGTTGCCAATTGGTTTTGGCCGACTCATTCGATCGCGTTGACCCTTAGCGATCGAATTTGCCTATCATTATTTTATCTGACGATCGCGGCGATCGCCGTCCGCCATTAACAAAGGAATCGTTAAATTTGGCGATCGCGGGGAAATTTTGAATCGTTATCCCCTTCATCTCTTGACGATCGCGATCGCTTCACTCTTTCAATTTAAGTTTTAAAAGATCTTTCTCTTGATAAGATTTATCCGCTACAATCAAAGTTTACGGGCAGTTTTTAGCTTCGGCGCGATCGCTTTTTCTAAACTTATACCCGTCGGGGGCGATCGCGATCTCTATTGCGCCCTTTCGCTACTTTTCCTCCAGGATTAAAAGTGATAAACTCTTAGAATTAGCGTCAGTTTTGGCGCCAATTTCCCTCCCTCCCTTGTCGCTTTTTTCCTCCCGGGCGGCTCTCCTCGTTCCGGGCGTCAAAGGGCGCTGTTCACCGCACAAACGACGGACGATCGTGACACATTCTTCTACCCATTCCCCCAGCTTTTCCGAATCCGCCGAAGCCGCAACCGAGACCGACGCGGTTAAATATGGAGAGCGAGAGATTGCCGAAGGGCAGTTAATTACCTTCCCCAATCCTCGCATCGGCAGACGCTATACAATTTCGATAACATTACCCGAATTCACCTGCAAATGTCCGTTTTCCGGCTATCCCGACTTTGCCACGATTTCGATTCACTACATCCCGGACGAACGAGTGGTCGAACTCAAATCGATCAAGCTTTATATTAATAGTTACCGCGATAAGTACATCTCTCACGAAGAGTCCGTCAACCAAATTCTCGACGACTTGATCGCCGCCTGCGACCCCCTCGAAATCGACATCGAAGGCGATTTCAATCCCCGAGGCAACGTTCACACCGTCGTCAAAGTCCATCACGAAAAAGCCAGCGCCGACCCGGCGCCATCCCCAACCCCATAGGGCGACAAAAGAGGCAGAAATGAGAGAAAACTCACTTCTGCCTCTAGTTTTAAGAACTTGCGATCGCCTCAAGTTTCTAAGAGGCGATCGGGCCGAGTTGAGAAAAGTCCGATTCCGGGGTGGGGCGATCGAGTTGTTCTAGCACTTCCAACACTTCGCGCTCGAAACTCACCTGAGCGCGGTTCGTTCTGCCCCCCAGATAAAATAAGCCTTCCCGTTCGAGCGCCCAAATCTGGGAATGGGAAAAATAACTCATCACCACCCCGACCATCAGCAAGCCAAATCCCAAATAAACCATCGGAATCCCCGGGTCCGCTTTAATTTGCAAACCCGTACTGCCGACGAGTTCGACCACCTTGAGCCTGACCCCATTGACTTGCGCGGACATCCCGGTGCGAACGCTGCCGAGTAACTTACCGTCCATCCCGTAAAGCAAGAGCATTCCCTGCAAATCCCGGGCAATCACCGAAACCCCTTCGCTCAAGTCCGGTTTGGTCGGAATCCAGCTTCCCCACAGTCGTCCGGCACCCCCGGTATCGAGTTGGGCCATCGGCAAGTCTAAAATCGGGCTATTATTGAGCTGCACTCTAATCCCGGCGATCGCCCAATTCGTTTGATAGAAGGTCACCCCGTCGTAACGGAGGGGTTCGTTGACGTGAATCGTTTTTTGTTCGATTTCGCGACCGTCGGCATCGAGAACGGATAAGTCGGAATAAAATTGGTCGATCGCCCCGTCCGGGGTATAGTCGATCCAAAAGCGATTGACCCGCACGGACCAATCTTGCGGCACCTGAGACCCGGCGAACGGGCCCGAATCGATAATATTTCTAACCTGGAAGGTTTCGCCACTGGGCACCATTTCCTGAGCCATAAAGCCGCTCAACGCGCCTAAAATCGATCCGGCGAGGATGACGAGCATACTGGCGTGGACGACAATCGGCCCGATTTTGCCGACTAAGCCTTTACGGGCGTACAGGACGTTATCTTCTTGAAAGACGCGATAGCGACGTTTTTCTAAAATCTGTTGCAGTTCGTCGAGGCTACCGCTTTGAATTTGGGCGCTCAGAGCCAGTTTTTCGTATTGGCGCGGCTGTTTGTAGAATTTCCAAGTGCGCGCCGCTTTGAGCGCCGGGAATTGGTGGGTGAAGGTGCAGGCGGTCAAACTCATGCCGAAAAGCACCAGCAGGGAGAGAAACCACCAGGTTCGATAAACGTGGTCGAGTCCGACGGTGACGAGGACTTTCCAAGAGAGGAAGCCGAACAGGGCCGGGTCTTCGGGATAGTTGGCTTGGTAGTAGCCCAGGGGTTGACCCTGTTCGATGACCGTTCCGGAAATACTGAAAACGGCGATCGCCAGCAGCAGGGCGATCGCGAGGCGCAGATCCCCTAAAATGGGTAAAATTTCTTTTCTTAAAAAGCGTCGGGGAGCCGACCAGAGGCCAGACAGTCCCGAGGTTGAAGACTCTTTAGAGGTCATGGGGAGTTTAGAGTTTAGAGTTTAGATCGAACAACTGGGGTCGAGTCTGGAGAGATTACACCGCCGGAAGCAGGCGAAAGATCAGGGAAAAGACGCCGAACCCGACGAGTAAAACCCCACTGGCGGGGGTAATCCAAGCGGACCAGCGACGGGCCGAGAGCAGTTTTTTGAGAGAGGCGGTAAAGGTTCCGGCGACAATCAGGGGGGCGACGTAACCCGCCGCGTAGGCGAGCAGGAGAACGGCCCCTAAGAGCAGATTTTGCGTGGATGCCACCCAAGCGAGCAAGGTGGCTAACACGGGGGTACTGCACGGAGAGGCGACCAAACCGAAGGTCAGCCCGAGTAAGTAGGAGCGGGCGCCGTCGGGGAGGTCGTTGGGAATGAATTCCATCCCGTCAAAGGAAGGGAGGGGAATGGGAAGGGCTTCTAAGAGGTGGAGGCCCATCAGGATAGCGACAAGACTGACGGCAATCGGCAAGCCGATGCCAATTTGGCCGTAAACGCGACCGAGGAACGCAGCCACGATCCCGAGTGCGGCGAGGGTGGTGGCTAATCCGAGGGAGAACCAGGTCGATTGAGCGGCGGCGTGCAGGCGGCTTTTGGTTTCGTAACCGCCGATATAGCCGACGGTGAGGGGGAGCATGGACAACATGCACGGCGTCAAGCTCGTGAGCAATCCGGCGAAAAAGATAATTCCGACTCCGAGCCAGGTCAGGCGATCGAGTTGACTGGAGACGAGGGCATCGGCGAAGGTTTGCAGGTGATACAGTTGAGTTTGAACGGTTTCGAGCATGGACGAGGTAAAGCGGTGGACTGCCCAATCTGCTTGCATTGTAGCTCAGATCGGCGATCGCGTTACTGGCCGAACTGCGATCGCGCCCGTTCGACTAATTCCGCCGTAACGGTTTCGAGTTCTTGTTCGCGAGCGAGTTGTTCGATGCGTTTGCGGGCTTGCGATCGGGCAAAGTAGGGAATATTTTTGAGTTTGACCTTGGCGTCTTCGGTCCAAATCAATTCGTCGCTAAAATCAGAAGTTGCCATCGGACATTTGCCTTCTAAACGTAGTCATTGTTGATTGTGACATCCTCCCGACGCTGAATCAAAGATTACAGCGCGGGCTTCCCAACCTCACGATTGGGTATTCGGGCCCCACGCCACTTATCTAGGTCATAGACCCCCGACAGACCGACTTGACAGGCGGTTTCCGTTCCCCAGAGTCCCTGGGATACTACATTCTCTAGTCCACGATGCAAAACCATCTCTGCTGCGGCACGGTCACGATGCGTTCGATCCCCACACTCAGGACAATGATGCTCTCTGACTTCCAACCCCTTGCTCACTGTAGCAAGGCAGTTGGGACAGGTTTGACTGGTACCGTTGGGGTTGACTTTACCAAAGTAGACCCCAACGGTACCAGCACACCCATTCTGTCAGAGACAGGAATTGTCCAAAGGCAGCATCTACACAATCTTTTCGCAACATCCCTCGGGTCAAGCCTTTGACGTTGAGGTCTTCTGCAAAGATGGTTGGCGCCCGGTCGCAAAGCTGATGAGCCGTCTTCAGATGGAAATCTTTACGACGATTGGCAATGCGATGGTGCATTCTAGCCACTTCGACTTGTGCTTTCTCCCAGTTTTGAGAACCCTTTTGTTTTCGTGCTGCTCTGCGTTGCAGCAATTTCAGCTTGCCTTGCATCGACTTGAAAAACTGGGGTCGCTCTTGGAAAGAGCCATCGGAAGCGGTCAAGAATCGCTCCAATCCCAGGTCAATCCCAATCGCCCGACCATGAACTGGAGCATCGGGAACCGATATCTCCGATTCAATGGTGACGACAACGTACCATTGCGTCCCCCGTACCCTGGACAGTACCCTTACCTGTTTCACCTTGAACCCGTCAGGGATGGGGCGATGCAGGTCGATGGGTACTTCCCCAATCTTTGGCAACTTGATTGTGAAGCCATTGATGGGATTGTTCTTGAACTGGGGAAACACAAAGGATTTGAATTGACCGAATTTTTTGAAACGCGGGAATCCATATCCCCGTTTCTGAAAGGCTTCCCAGGTATCATGCAGTCTGCGAATTGTGGTCTGCAACACCTGAGAATGCACCTTACCCAGATGCGGGAATTGCTTCTTCGCTTTGGGCAGGTTGTTCTGCTGACGATGGTAGGACGGAAATGGTTCATCGGCAGGAATGATGTATTCCTTCTCCAACGAGCATCGGTCTACCGAACACTTACGCGAAGCAATCCAGTCTTTGAGTTCGCGCAAAGCGTAGTTATATACGCCTGGGCACGTCTCAAGCCACGACCGCAGTTCAGTCTGCTGTACGACATTTGGATAGATTCGGTAAGTGTAGTTCATGGTCAGCATAGCCGGAGTTTACCAAAGGCTATAGCTGCCTGTAAATGCTGGTCTCATCCCCATCGTAGGGCTTGGCCCTTCCCGTAGGGTGGGGATGAGACTTTTCAAGGGGAGTCCATGGATCCCGACGCTGATGCTTCGCATACAGCGCGGGACTTATAGCTCCCCGAACCCCTCAAAAGTTAAACTGGGACAGCTTCCTTGAGAAACCGGATTCGGCGGGTGAGGCGATCGCCGTTTGCCCCCTGGCTAAACAGCCAAACATAAAAAAGGCTCCTGCTACGAGAACAGGAGCCTTTTTTCACTAAATTTCAACCGAGAATTAAGAACAACTCATTCTCAATCGAGGGAGTGATTAGTCGAGATTGGTCATCGACATCACGGGTTCGTCACTCCGGTCGATCCCTTTCTCAAAACCAGCCGCCGCCGCACGGGCGCGTCCCGCGTGCCACAGGTGACCGATTAAGAAGAAGAAACCGAGGATGAAGTGAGCCGCCGCCAACCACGCACGGGGGTTGACGAAGTTAAAGCCGTTGATGTCGGTGATAATACCGCCCACGGAGTTGATCGAACCATTGGGAGCGTGAGTCATGTACTCAGCCGCGCGGCGGATTTGCCAGGGCTGAATGTCATTTTTGAGTTTGTTGAGGTCGAGACCGTTCGGTCCGCGCAGGGGTTCGAGCCAGGGGCCTTGGAAGTCCCAGAAGCGCATCGTTTCACCACCGAAGATGATTTCACCCGTGGGAGAGCGCATCAGGTATTTACCCAGACCCGTCGGGCCTTGAGCGGAACCGATGTTGGCACCCAAGCGTTGGTCGCGCACCAAGAAGGTGAGCGCTTGAGCTTGAGACGCTTCGGCGTTGGTCGGACCGTAGAATTCACTCGGATAAGCGGTGTTGTTGAACCAGACAAAACCCGAGGCGATAAAGCCCATCATGGACAGGGCACCCAAGCTGTAGGAGAGGTAGGCTTCGCCGGACCAGATGAAGGCGCGACGAACCCAGCCGAAGGGCTTGGTGAGAATGTGCCAGACACCACCCGCGATGCAGATCAGACCGATCCAGATATGACCGCCGATGATATCTTCCATGTTGTTGACGCTGACAATCCAGCCCTCACCGCCAAAAGGCGAAAGGGTCAGATAACCGAAAATGACCGCCGGGTTCAAGGTCGGGTTGGTGATGACGCGCACGTCACCGCCACCGGGGGCCCAGGTGTCGTAAACGCCGCCAAAGAACATGGCTTTAGCGACTAACAACAAGGCACCGCAACCCAACAGGATCAGGTGATACCCGATGATGTTGGTCATTTGGTTTTTGTCGCGCCAGTCGTACCCGAAGAAAGAAGAGTATTCTTCGAGGGTTTCCGGACCGCGCAGGGCGTGGTAAATGCCACCGACGCCGAGGACGGCAGAGGAAATCAGGTGCAGGACACCGACGACAAAATACGGGAAGGTATCGATGACTTCACCGCCAGGGCCGACACCCCAGCCCAAAGTTGCCAAGTGAGGCAGCAGGATCAAGCCCTGCTCGTACATCGGTTTTTCGGGGATGAAGTGAGCGACCTCAAAAATGGTCATTGCTCCAGCCCAGAAAACAATTAAGCCAGCATGGGCGACGTGTGCGCCGAGTAATTTACCGGATAGGTCGATCAGACGGGCGTTACCAGACCACCAGGCAAAACCCGTGGATTCTTGGTCGCGTCCGCTGACGACCATCGCACTATTAAAAGGTGTTTCCACTATTGCTTAACCTCTTTTTGCGATCGACAATTCGTCATTATGGACTGCTCGGTTCTCGATTCGATCCTTAACCTTCATCTTACTTATTAAGCCAGGTTAAAGGACAAGCGATCGTTACAGGTTGTTTTACAGAGCGTTACCGCGAGGCAGAACTTCTTCGGGGAACTCGAAATTCTGATGCGGTTGGTCTTGAGGAGCCATCCAAGAACGGATCCCCTCGTTCAACAAAATGTTCTTGGTGTAGAAGGTTTCAAATTCCGGGTCTTCCGCCGCGCGCAACTCCTGAGAAACGAAGTCATAAGCGCGCAGGTTCAGGGCCAAGCCGACGATGCCAATCGAAGACATCCACAGGCCCGTGACCGGGACGAACAGCATGAAGAAGTGCAACCAACGTTTGTTGGAGAAAGCAATCCCGAAGATTTGAGACCAGAAACGGTTGGCGGTCACCATCGAGTAGGTTTCTTCCGCTTGGGTCGGCTCGAAAGCGCGGAAGGTGTTGGCTTTGTCGCCGTCTTCAAACAAGGTGTTTTCCACGGTCGCGCCGTGAATGGCACACAAAAGCGCCCCACCGAGAACCCCGGCCACTCCCATCATGTGGAAGGGATTGAGGGTCCAGTTGTGGAACCCTTGCAGGAACAGCAGGAAGCGGAAGATCGCCGCCACGCCGAAGCTGGGGGCGAAGAACCAACCGGACTGTCCCAGGGGGTACATCAAGAAGACGCTGACGAACACGGCAATCGGTCCGGTGAAGGCCAGGCCGTTGTAAGGACGAACGCCGACGAGACGGGCGATTTCGAGCTGACGCAGGCAGAAGCCGATCAGGCCGAAAGCACCGTGGAGGGCGGTAAACGTCCACAAGCCGCCGAGTTGACACCAGCGAGTGAAGTCCCCTTGAGCTTCCGGACCCCAGAGGAACAGTAGGGAGTGACCCAAGCTGTTGGGAGGGGTGGAAACGGCCACGGTGAGGAAGTTGCAGCCTTCCAGGTAGGAGGAGGCCAGTCCGTGGGTGTACCAGGAGGTGACGAAGGTGGTTCCGGTGAGCCAAGCTCCCAGGGCCAGGTAGGCGCAGGGAAACAGCAGCAGGCCGGACCAGCCGATGAAGACGAAGCGATCGCGTTTCAGCCAGTCGTCGAGGACGTCAAACCATCCTCGCTCTGTCTGTGCGCGTCCAACTGCAATTGTCATAACGTTTGTTTGAGGAAAGGATTTCTCAGTTGAAAACTCGCAAGTTTTCTAAGTAAGTTAACATAACTATATATTAAATTTACTAAAATTCGCAAAGCCTCGCGGGTCGATCGCAGGAAAATTCGATCGACAAAGATGATTCAATTGAACGAATGAGGACATTCAAGGAATAGAGATGACTAGCCAAAGTATGGTGACGGGCGATCGCGTCTTACGCAAGCCAATTGTAGGGTCTCGCCGCTTGAGTAACTACCTGTTGGCCACTGTCGTGTCGGTCGGCGGCATCGGCTTTCTCTTAGCAGGTCTTTCCAGTTATCTGCGAGTTAACTTACTTCCCTTTGCCAATCCCACCCAATTGATTTTCGTTCCCCAGGGATTGGTGATGAGTCTTTACGGAATTGCTGCCGTGCTGTTGTCGCTCTATCTGTGGCTGACGATCTTGTGGGATGTCGGTGGCGGTTACAACGAGTTCAATCGCGAAACGAGCCAAGTGCAAATTTTTCGCTTGGGATTTCCGGGCAAAAATCGCAAAATCGATATTACTTATCCTCTCGATGAGGTGCAGTCGGTCAGCGTGGACATTAAGGAAGGACTCAATCCCCGTCGCGCGCTGTACCTGAATGTCAAAGGACGCAATCCCATTCCCCTGACTCGGGTCGGTCAACCGATGTCCCTGTCGGAAATCGAAAATGAGGCCGCCGAGTTGGCTCGCTTTATGGGCGTTCCCCTCGAAGGCTTGTAATTGAGTTAGCACAGACGAATTGAGCGCCGTAGTCTAAAGGAATTAAACATGCACGATCGACTTGGATACTGGTTGGCGTCTTTCGCGCTGGTGACACTCTTGCTCGTGGGCGGCTGCACCAGTCCCGATGCCGCTTCTCAAGCTTCCGATACTTCTGTACAACCCACTCAAGCTAGGAATTCACAAATGAGTAATCTCCCCCAGTTGGAGGGTAAAGCAACGGTCGTCCTGACGGTCAAAGGTTCTCCGATTACGATCGAGGTCGATGGCACGCAGGCGCCGATTACGGCAGGAAATTTTGTCGATTTAGTGAATAAAGGGGTCTACGACGGACTCGTGTTTCACCGGGTCGTGCGTCAACCTCAGCCGTTTGTGGTTCAAGGGGGCGATCCTCAAAGTAAAGATCCCAATTTCCGAGGTCAGTTGGGAACGGGGGGATATATCGATCCGAGTACGGGTCGGGAACGTCGCATTCCTCTCGAAATTACGCCGGAAGGGGCGGACAGTCCGATTTATAGCCAAACGTTTAAAATGGCGGGAATGGCCCAACAGTCTCCGGCTCTGCCCCACCGACGCGGTGCGGTGGCGATGGCCCGATCGCAGGCGCCGGATTCGGCCTCTTCTCAGTTTTACATTGCTTTGGCCGACCTCGATTTTCTCAATGGGGATTATGCGGTGTTCGGCTACGTGACGGACGGGATGTCGGTGGTCGATACGATCGAACAGGGCGATCGCATCGATTCGGCTAAAGTGACGGCAGGCTTGGAAAACTTAAAAGTCAACTGAAACCGTTAAGTTAAGGTCATCTTCAATTTAGGGCGATCGCGAGATTTTAAACTGAGAAGGGGACAATCCTGTTCTCAGCTTAAGATCTCATTTTTTTGGGTTGTTTGGCGATGTCGGTGCGCGTTGTGGTTACGGGGATCGGTCTGGTGTCGGCGTTGGGTCCGAGTTTGGCCGGGTCGTGGCAGTCTTTAAAGGAGGGTCGCACGGCGATCGCCCTCCGACAACCTTTTCCCGAATTGCCACCCTATCCCCTCGCGATGGGCGATCGCACCCCCGTCCGATGGCTCGATTTAAGCTGCCAGGTCGTCGCCCAGGCGATTCGCGATGCCGAGTTGACCCTTCCCCTGCCCGAATCTGGGGTGGTCGTCGGATCGAGTCGTTCCGCTCAGGGAGAATGGGAACGTTACGCGCGAGTGCAACAGTTGGGAAAACCTTTGGATCTCTCTGCTGACGCCTGGTTCGAGAGCTTACCCCACGCGGCGGCGATCGCCACGGCCCGCCAAATCGGCGCCTGCGGTCCGGTGTTGGCGCCGATGGCGGCTTGTGCGACGGGAATTTGGGCGATCGCCCGCGCTGTGGAGCTGATCCGAACGGGGCGCTGTCAGCGCGCGATCGCCGGAGCGGTCGAAGCCCCGATTACGCCCCTCACGTTAACTGGATTTTCCCGCATGGGCGCCCTCGCCCGTCACTACTGCGCCCCCTTCGATCGCGCCCGCGACGGCTTGGTTTTGGGGGAAGGGGCCGCGATCTTCGTCCTCGAAAGTGCCGAACTCGCCTACCGCCGCCACGCTCGGATTTACGGCGAAATCGTCAGTTTTGGCTTAACTGCCGACGCCTACCACGGCAATGCCCCGGATCCCGAAGCGAAAGGGGCGATCGCGGCGATCGATCGATGTCTCGATCTCGCCCGTTGGTCCCCGGAGGCGATCGGTTACATTCACGCTCACGGAACCAGTACGCGCCTCAACGACGCCACCGAAGCCCGGATTATCCAGCAACGCTTTGCTCCGGACCTTCCCGTAAGCTCCACCAAAGGGGCCACGGGACATACCCTGGGAGCCTCTGGCGCCTTGGGAACCGCCTTTTGCTTGATGGCCCTGCACGATGGTCTCTTACCGCCCTGCGTCGGTTTGCGCGACCCGGAATTCGACCTCAATTTCGTCCGCCACCCCCTGAAGCGGGCGATCGATCGCGCTCTATGCTTCAGTTTTGGCTTTGGCGGACAGAATGCCGTTCTCGCGATCGGTAAACTGAGGTGACCTCCTCTAGATTCCAGCAATTCTCCGGTAGAATCCGAACCCCAGACAATACTACAATTCTTTCAAAAGGGTATTAATCCCATACGCTCAATCTCAATTGAGTTTCGAAACGCGAGAGTTCACTGCTTCCTCGGTTCACGATGCCGGATATTGATAATGGATTTGGAATCGCATCGATTTATCTCTTACTTCGAGCCAGAACAAGCCACACAATTGTGTCAACTGGCGGTTATCGAACACTTTCCACAGGGGGCGATCGTTTTTGAAGAAAACCAAGTCCCGGATTCTTTATATTTAGTCCTCAGTGGCAAAGTTGAATTTAGCAAACAAACCACTTCACAGCACTATCAACCGATCGCCTGGGCGAAACCTAACGATTTTTTCGGTGAATTTGGCGTTTTGGACGGCAAACCTCGCAGCGCCCGTGCGGTAGCTTGCGAATCCTCCTGCTTGGCGAAAATTCCGCGCGATCGCCTCATGGAAATTTTAGAACGCACCCCCGGACGGGTCGTTTTAAAAATTTTCGATCGCATCATTCACTATTTACGCAGCACCACCGATCTGTATATCAATCAAGTGATTCACAAACAAAAAATGGCTTTAGTCGGAGAAATGGTCAACACGATCGTTCACGACTTTAAAAGCCCCTTCACGGGGATTCATTTAGCCAGTTCTATGTTAAAAGAACTGCACCCCGATGATGACACTCAAGAATGGTGCGATTTAATTCAAGCTCAAGTTACCCGCATGATGGCAATGGCGGAAGAAGTTCTAGAATTCACGCGGGGAAGCGCCACCCTTCACAAGAAAAAAATCGATATCTCCGCGATTTTAAAGCGTTTTGAGAAACTCAATCGGATTTATTTTAAAGAAGCGAAAGTTAGCTTCGAGATCGTCACTGAAGAAAATATCTGGATCGAAGTTGATGAAAGCAAACTGATGCGCGTTCTACAAAATTTAACGAGCAACGCCGTAGATGCAATGGAAGATCGCGGCGGTCATATAAAAATTAGGACTCATGCGGATAAAAATTGGCTCTATTTGACGATCGCGGATAACGGACCGGGAATTCCCGAGTTAATTAGAGAACGGTTATTTGAGCCATTCGTTACTTATGGAAAGCGCAGTGGTACGGGTCTGGGAACGGCGATCGCTAAATCCATTATTGACGCACATGGAGGCGAAATTAGTTTTATCTCGGAACTGGAAAAAGGGACTACATTTTCAATTCGCTTTCCCTTGAATTTAGAGTTAGATTCAGAGAAAAACAGAGAAATTGAAACGCCTCTAAATTCAGTGGGTGAATACTAAAAATATAGTCTACAGTTGGATGGATGAATTGACCTAGCTTAAGTTTTCAGAACGATCGCCAACTTTTATAAAGACTCTCATCCTAATTTAACTCAAACCTCTTAACCGATCCTTAAGTTGTATAGCCATGATATCTATGTTGTGAAAGTCCTTGAAAACGAAAATTTACGGTAAATTTCAGGATCTCAATCCAATCATTTAACTGGTGTAATTTACGGGAAAAGATCGAATCCATAGACCGGACTCTGACTTAATCGACGGTCGAATTGAATTGAAATTTTTTTCTTTGACGGGTTCGAGCGATCGAGCAGGAGTATAGCCTTTTTACGATTGTAAGCTACACCCGTGTAGGAGTTAAAAAGTTTTCGCCCTTACGGTGATTTCACTTCAAGTAAAAATGAAAAGTAAAAATGAAAAATAGACGTTTAAAGTCATGAATTTTTAAAATGCTATATATGTCCTAAAATAATCCTCTATCTTTTTGTCAATTCCAACAAAATCATCTTTCAAAATAAACACAATTTAAACTCAAATCAATGCAATTCACTGAAAAAATATTGTCTCAAATTTCCGGTAATCCTTGGAAAGGATTGCAAGCGGTCGATCGCCGTTGGCAATCGTTAAAACAAGGAAATATTCCTCAACTATCGCCGATCGCCCAAAGTGAAGAAGCTCTAGGAGAATCGGAGTGGGATGTAGCGATCGGTGGGGGAACATTAGGGATATTTATTGGGGCGGCGTTGGCGAAAAAAGGCTGGCGGGTTGCCGTTTTAGAACGAGGAATTTTAAAAGGTCGCGATCAAGAATGGAACGTTTCACGATCGGAATTAGACGTATTTATAAAACTCGGATTACTCGATCGCGACGAACTGGAACGGGCGATCGCCACGGAGTACAATCCCGCCAGAATTCAATTCGATCGCGGGCCAGAATTCTCAATCCGAGACGTCCTCAATCTCGGTATCGATCCCGTGTATTTACTCGACCTTCTCAAAACTCGCTTTCTCGAAGCCGGGGGACAACTGTTTGAAAATACAGCCTTTGAAGGGGCGACGGTTCACCCCGATGGAATTGCCATCCAAACCCGCGCGACGGTGACAGACGATCTACCAGGAAAAACCTTGTTTAAAAGTCGCTTATTACTCGACGTGATGGGGCATTTCTCGCCGATTGTCAACCAAGCTCGCCGGGGACAAAAACCGGATGGAGTCTGTTTGGTCGTGGGAACTTGTGCGCAAGGATTTCCGAAGAACGAAACGGGGGATTTAATGGTTTCCTTTACCCCCATTCAAAAACAATGCCAGTATTTTTGGGAAGCATTTCCCGCGCGGGACGGACGGACGACCTATCTATTTACCTATGTCGATGCGTCGCCGGAAAGATTGAGTTTGGTGGAATTATTTGAGGACTATTGGCGCTTGTTACCGCAATACCAGAAAGTGGAGTGCCATCGCCTCGAAGTCGTCCGGGCGTTATTTGGGTTTTTCCCGGCGTATCGTCAAAGTCCGTTAAAATCGCCGTGGAATCGCCTTGTTTTTGTCGGCGACAGTAGCGGAATCCAATCGCCGTTGAGTTTTGGAGGCTTTGGCGCGATGTTGCGCCATCTCGAACGATTGCAAAGGGGGATTGACGAAGCTTTAGATCGGGATCTGCTCGATGCGAAAGCGTTGGGGAAATTGCAACCGTATCAACCGAATATCGCCGTGACCTGGTTGTTTCAAAAAGCGATGAGTATTCCGAGCGATCGCCAAGTTCAACCGAACCAAATTAACGATTTGCTCTCCGGTGTTTTTGCGGATATGAAACAATTGGGCGATCCGGTTCTCAAACCGTTTTTACAAGATGTGATTCAATTTGGGGGACTGTCGCAAACTTTGTTGAAAACGGGATTAACTCGTCCGGGGGCGATCGTCCCGGTAGTGGGTCAAGTGGGGTGGTCGGCGCTGATAGACTGGATGCAGCAGTATCTGAATTTGGGGCTGTATAGTGCGTTGTCGGCGATCGCCCGACCTTTAACCGATTCGATTGAAAAGTTGCCGCCCAAGGGACAATATTACTGTCGTCGTTGGTTTGAAGGGTGGTACTACGGTTCTGGAAAAGATCGGGACGTCTCGGATCGTTGACGGAAGCTAGAGATTCAGTTTCAATGCAGGATTGAGATGCACTGCAGCGAACTCGCTCGGGATCGGCGATCGCCAGGGGAAACGCATCGAAGCGAGGACACTCAAATCGATCGCGTGCGATCGATCGCATTTCCAGCTTATCTTTCCGAATCTCTTGCCAGTGTCAGCCGTTGAAAATGTTTGACTTGTTATTGTCCGAGTCGGATTCGCCACGATCTGGCGATTCGAGAGGGGGTCGGGGAACACGAGGGTCGAGATCGCAACATTTTCAATTATTGTCCCTATTGTCTGCAGTTGACAGCTACAAGCAAACCTGGCACAGTCCCCGGAGGTTTTATGAAAAAGTTGCAACCTTTTGCTCAAAGTTGGCGCAAGCTCAATATTACGGGCAAATTTACCTCTGCATTTATCGGGCTGATGCTCTTATTATCTGGGGTGGCTCTGACCGGATGGGTTTCGTTGAACTTCGTGCGTCGCGAGACGGAAGCGGCGATCGTTACGAGTCTTCAGATGCAACGATTGGTCTTCCAAATGAATGCGGCGTTGGATCGAGCCCGCCGTCAAGAACGGGATTTTTTCGAGCAATGGTCGAGTGCGGGTTTTTTAAATGCGCGCGATGACTATGCGGCGGAACATGGCGAACAAATTCAGCAGGTCTTGCGGATTAGCGACGAGTTGCAAAAGTTACTCGCCAGCGCCAAGGTTAGCGATGCACTGCGCCAAAGCAATCCCGATGTCATCGCCTATGTGGAAATGGTGCAGAATTACGCGAGTAGTTTTAAAGAAGCGGTCGCCTTGGTCGGCGAATTGGGAATGGATCGCACCGGGGTTCTGTCTCAACTCGAACAAAAATCGGATTTACTGCTCGATACCTTGCAATTGGCGGGGGAGTCGGAGTTGATCGCGTTATACAGTCAGATGCAGGCGTCGGAAAAACAATACTTGCTCGAACGCGAAACTTCGGCGCGTCAAGGGTTGTATAAGGCGGTGGAGGACTTGCGCGACGCGATCGTGCGATCGCCCGGTTTGGATGTGTCCCGTCAGGTGTCGGCGTTGGAGGAGTTGAAGGATTACGAAGCGGTGGTCGAGCAGATCGTCATGCTCGATGTCGAAATTCGCTCCCAAGTCGAGGGGTTCGATCGCCAGGCGGCAGAAGTGTCCGATAAACTATTATCGGTGGTCGCCGACGAAGTGGAACGGGCGCGATCGCAAATTGCTAAAACGAGCCGCGCCGCCAGTTGGCTGTTAGTGGCGGCTTTACTCGCGGCGGTGATTCTCGCCAGCGCGATCGCCCAAGAATTCGTATTCGCCTTGCGCCAACTGGAAATCGAACAAGCCAAATCCGAGCGTCTTTTACTCAATATCTTGCCCGAAACGATCGCCGACCGCCTCAAACAAAAACCGGAAACGATCGCCGATAACTTTACCGAAGTGACGATTTTATTCGCCGATATCGTCGGGTTTACCAAACTCTCGGCGCGGGTTTCGCCGACGGAGTTGGTCAACTTGCTCAACGAAATTTTTTCCGAATTTGACGGATTGGCCGATCGCTGGAACTTGGAGAAAATTAAAACAATCGGCGATGCGTATATGGTCGTCGGCGGATTGCCGGATCCGTCCGACGACCACGCCGCCTCGATCGCCGAAATGGCCCTCGACATGCAAGCGGCGATCGCCCATTTCAATGAAAAATATGCAAACAGTCACGACCAACCGATCGATATTCGCATCGGAATCAATACCGGGGCCGTCGTCGCCGGGGTCATCGGTCAGAAAAAGTTTATTTACGACCTGTGGGGGGATGCGGTCAATACCGCCAGTCGCATGGAATCTCACGGGATCCCGGGGTCGATTCAAGTGTCTGCGTCTACTTACGAGTTATTGCAAAACGATTATATTTTTGAAGATCGCGGCGTGATTTCCGTCAAAGGAAAAGGCGAAATGAAAACCTATTTACTCGTCGGTCGCAAAGTCGAAACCCCGATCGGCGTCGCTTGAGCGATCGCGCCCGCTATATTAAAGGGAGTTTAGTCGATTGGCGATCGCTTTTGTCGTCCTTTGCATTCGTTCGTTTTTCCCGAGTTATTTATGAGTTCTTCTACCGAATCTGTTTCCGCCTCCATGACTGCCGAATTCCAGGAGTCGCGATCGCACAATCCGCTTCTAGGACGGTCGTTAGATGAATTGACCGCATGGGTGGTAGCACGCGGTCAACCCGCCTATCGCGGCAAACAACTGTACAATTGGATTTACGACCGCTCGGCGCGATCGCTCGGCGAAATTACCGTTTTTCCGAAGTCCTGGCGCCAGCAAGTCGCCGATTTCCCCATCGGGCGATCGCAGGTTCACTACCGTTCCCAAGCTCCGGACGAAACGGTTAAATACTTACTCAAACTCGCCGACGATACGGTGATCGAAACCGTCGGGATTCCTACGAAAAAACGCCTTACGGTTTGCGTTTCTTCTCAAGTGGGCTGTCCGATGGCATGCGAATTTTGTGCCACCGGAAAAGGGGGGTTTATTCGCAACTTAGCCCCTCATGAAATTGTCGATCAAGTTTTGCAGGTTCGCGAAGACTTCGGGCGCCGTGTCAGCCATATCGTGTTTATGGGAATGGGCGAACCGTTGCTCAATCTCGATAACGTCCTGGCGGCGGTGCGATCGATCAACGAAGACCTCGGTATCGGTCAGCGATCGATTACCATTTCTACGGTGGGAATCCGCGATCGCATCGTCAAACTCGCCCGCCATCGCGGACAGTTTACCCTCGCCGTCAGTCTGCACGCTTCCAACCAACCCCAGCGAGAACAACTGATTCCGAGTGCGGGAGGTTATCCCCTCGATGCTTTAATCGCCGACTGTCGCGACTATGTCAAACTCACGGGTCGTCGTCTGACCTTTGAATATATCTTACTCGCCGGAGTCAACGACACCCTCGAAAATGCGGTCGAACTGGCGGACTTATTGCGCGGTTTCCAAACTCACGTCAATTTGATTCCGTACAATCCCATTAACGAAGTCGATTTTAAACGCCCCGACAGGCGGCGAATCGATGATTTTGTCGCCGCCTTAGAGGCGCGTCATATTGCCGTCAGCGTTCGGTATTCCCGAGGATTGGAAGCCGATGCCGCTTGCGGTCAATTAAGAGCCTTGAAGCTCTGATTTCGCTTGCCGATTGCGCTCAAACTTGGTTCGCATACGTCCCGGGGGCGTATGCTTCGACCACTCGTCCGGTTCGCGAACAGGTCACCATGAAATAGTCACAAACCGGGCATTGGGTTTGGGTTTGTTTGAGATGCACGAAGTGGTAGCGTTCGGCATGGTTGCCGCAATTCGGACAGCGAATAGCTTGAATCGTTTGCATTTTAAAAACCTCTCAATTTTATCGATGCACGGGCAGGAAAATCCGTGAATGGATGACCCACCCGAGGGTGACCGTCGCCCTTTCGATCCGATCTCAATTTCAGGAAAACTCGACTTTAGAAAGATGAGGCGATCGGGCAGTTGGCTGCCGAATCAATCGATCCTCCGTTTTGTAAAATTCCAGTTTATCTTTCTTAAAGAAAATCAAAAATCTATCTAAAGGCGTAAAGTAGAAGTCGCACCCCGAATATTGCGGATCGATGGCTCGGTCAATTGCATTATCTCATGATTTTGATGAGTTTTGATAATCAAATAATGCCCGGGGATCGCCCGGTATGAAAGTGATCCCCACCGAGAGCAAGCGTGATCTCGATCGCTTTTTTGGGCAATTTTCCTTTTTTTTTGGGCGCCAGTCTAGGCCACGATCGCGATCGCTTGGAAGGGTTTATGCTGACCTCAATTGCCGCCCGAATTGACACCTCAGCGACCCAAGCGCCCCGGGAGAATGGCCGCGATCGCCTGATAGGAATAAACCGAATTTGTAGCGATTTTGTATTTTTAGATTTTTTTCGGTTTTATCGATATTTTGTTACCTAAAATACACAAATGCACGGCGACGGGCGATCGATCGGGCGATCGTGTCGGTTCGTTAAAGGTCTTCGATCCAGGCAAAATCAAAAGGGAAGTCAAGATCCTGACTTCCCTTTTTGTTCGCTGATTTGAGAACGGAGAGGGGGGGATTCGAACCCCCGATGGCTGTGACACCATAACAGATTTCGAGTCTGCCGCATTCAACCGCTCTGCCACCTCTCCAAAGGTTCCGGTTGAAAATTTGGACACCTTACTCATAATAGCTCAAATCACCGAGCTTGGATCGCCAAAATTGGAATTTTCTCAGATTTTCTCAACCTCGATCGCGCGCCTAGATCCAAGGGATTCGGTCTTCGGCGATCGCCCCGTGGGACTCGAAGCCCTGAGTGGGAGTCCATCGGACGGCGCCTTCGAGTCCGGTAATGTAAATGCGGATATTTTTTTGTTCTAATAGGGTCGCCGTCGCCGGATCGATCTCCTCCGAAGCGGCGATCGCCACTTCCGGTTGCAAGGCATCGAGCAAATAGGGCGTCACTTGGTCTCCCGACCACCACAACACGTCTAAAGACGACTCCGGACGCGATCCTGGCAGAATTCCCGCTCCCAACCAGCGATTTTGTTGGGAAGGGTCGAGATTGCCCAACCACAACCAAGTTTGACCGTCAAATTGCAATTCCACCACCATCGGTTCGAACGAAATCGGACGGACGGCGATCGCGCCAAATTTAAGGGTTTCATCCTCTCGTAACGGTTCGTAACTGCCCTCAAGTTGTTCCAAATCGTGCAAGATGGCTTCGTGGGAGAGGCGATCGCCCTCCTCCGGCGAAGGTTCGGGGGCCGAAAATAAAGCAATATCGAGCAGATCGAACAGTTGGTGCCAGCCTGTATTGCTCGATACGGGAGCAGTGGAGATCGCCCAATCCAGACGGGCGATCGCCTGCTGGCG
This sequence comes from Oxynema mangrovii CENA135, assembly GCF_016632315.1. Taxonomy (NCBI): domain Bacteria; kingdom Bacillati; phylum Cyanobacteriota; class Cyanophyceae; order Oscillatoriales; family Oscillatoriaceae; genus Oxynema; species Oxynema mangrovii. The sequence continues at coordinate 2,269,606 of NZ_JAEOXH010000001.1, forward strand.
GAAAAAGGGCAAAATCGTGAACTGGGTCGTGCGATCGTCGCCACTGTTGACTAACGCCACTTGTCCGCGATCTTGAATCACCAACACCGGATCGCGCGGGGTCGCCAACACGGTCATTTGCACCACTGTCGCCTTCGCGTGCAATGTCGGCGTCACCACCAAGGCGATCGCGAACAGCACTCCCAATCCCCAGCGCCGTTGACGCTGCAGCCACGGAATCACCCAGATCGCGGCGATCGTCGTGTAGAGTAAAACCACTTGGGCGATCGATAAGGCCCCGGTTGACACGGAATTTCCGGGCAAATTCGCGAAAAATGCGACAATTTCGAGCAATCCCTCCACGGGATAGTAGAGCAACCACGCCAACGCACTGCCCGCCAAGGGCCAGATAGCTCCGGCGATCGCGCTGATAAAGCCCCCAATTGTAATCGCCGACACTAACGGCGTCGTCATTAAATTAACCGCAATACTATAAGGAGAAACGACATGAAAGACGTACAGTTGTAGGGGCAGCGTCCAGATCGTCGCCGCGATCGGTACTGCTAGCGCCGAGGCGATCGTCACGGGCAGCCAATCCAAGCGCTCTACAACGCTCGGTACCGTCACCAATAGCCCCAAGGTCGCTAAAAAACTGAGTTGAAAGCCCAAATCCCAAATCCAACCCGGTTGCAGCAATAACAAAATCGTTGCCGCCAACAGTAACGAACCCAAGGGTTTGACTTGTTTTTGCAATAACGGCGCCAGCAAGGCGGCAAATCCCATAATCGCCGCCCGCAATACCGATGCCGATCCCCCGGTTAAGACGACATATAACAGTAAAACTGCGCTTCCCGCACCAAATTGGAGCCGTTCGGACAACGGGCGGGTCAGCAAGCGAACTAAACTGAGAATCAGGGCGACGTGGAAGCCGGAAGCGGCTAAAACATGGGCCAATCCGACTTGAATAAAGCGATCGCGCACCTCGATCGACAAATCCACTACCCGCCGTCCCAAGACGATCGCGCTGACTAACGGGCCGTGAGGAACTCCCAACCACCGAACCTGCGATCGCACGATCCGCCGTTGCACGCGCCACAAGCCCCAGCCTTCCTCCCTCGTTTCCGAGAGAAAATAGACTTGTTCCCCTCGCAGTCCGGCAAAGCTGCCCCGACTGGCTAAGTAAGCTTGAAAGTCAAACGCCCCGGGATTTTTCGGCGCTTCCGGTTTGTAGAGTTCGCCGGAAATTGACAGTCTGCGTCCGGGATGCACTCCCGTCCCTTGCAGCAAGGGAACGGTAACGTATAACTTGCCACTGACGGGTTGGGTGCGACTGGAAGGACGAACGGTGGCGATCGCCTCTGCGGAACCGACTAACTCGTTGAGTTGGGTCACGTCAAACCAAAATTGCACCTTATTGGATCGGGTCAAGCGCGGCGTGCTGGTGACTTTTCCCAATACGGTGACGGCGGGTTGTTCGCCAATCCCCGTGGGAGGGGCGATATAGTGGCTGATGTCGTCGGTTTGAGGTTGCGGGAGGCGCAGTTGTAAGTAAAAGGCGGCGATTAAGGCAAGGGCGCCCGCAGCAATAAAAAAGGCAGGCTTGAGACCTGCTTTCAAACACCGAAGATACCCGGGAAGTTTGAGGAAGACGCCGATTCCCGCTCCTATTCCTAAAACGAGCAGTCCGTATCGACCTCCAGGAATTGCACTGGCGAGCAATCCGGCAATATAGGCCAAACACAGAAGGATAAGGGGCGCAGCAGTCATCGGGCGTCGCTTCCTCTAAGATTTGAAAGGGTTGAGGGTCATACGGACTCGGTTACAGGGATAAGCCGAGTTTTAAGCCGAGTAAGGCATGGAGGACGATCAGACCGAGGACGATACTCCCTAAGTAAGCGTGGGCGGTTCTCAGTTTGGGGCGATCGTCGCCAAAGTTGAGGGACAGAATACTGTTAATGCCTAATAAGATGAGGGCGATCGATCCGGTCCAAAAATGAGGACTTTCTAGAATCGGTTCGCGCTGCATGACTAAGGAGAGCAATCCTCCCGTGTAGCCTAATGCCATGAATAAGAACATCCACGGGGCGAGTTTGCGGTGGTCGCTACGACTTTGTACGGCGGTTTCGCCTTCGCCGACGACCCGGGCGCGCCATCCCGACCAGCCGACATAACTGCCCATGACGAAGACGACAATCCCCATCATCAGGGGATGGCCCCAATGGACGATCGGTTCGGGGATGCCTAGGTTGCGAAACTGACTGGCGATCGGTTCGAGGATTTGCGTGAGATCCATGGGTAATGGGTGATTTTGAGTGGAGACGGGTTAATGAGCTTGGAAGTGAGCGCTACATGGCGGCGATCGTGCAATTTTATGCTGCCGATGCCGTTTCCGTCGCGGTAGAACTGTTGAGCAAGGGAAATCCCAAGGCTTCTCGCTGTTCTAAGTACAGTTGGGCAACCCGCCTTGCTAAATGACGGATCCGACCGATATATCTCGTCCGTTCGGTCACCGCAATCACGCCTCTCGCATCGAGTAAGTTAAAGGTGTGGGAGCATTTGAGAACGTAGTCCAAAGTCGGTAAAACTAACCCGCGATCGACCAACTGTTGGGCTTCCTGTTCGTACAGCCCAAATAAAGTAAACAGCAATTCCGGATTCGACGCCTCAAAGTTGTAAGTACACTGCTCGATTTCCCCTTGCAAGTGAACGTCGCCATATCGAATGTCGTCAGTCCAAGCGATCTTGGCCATCGCATCGATATTTTGGAGATACATCGCCAATCTCTCCAATCCATAGGTGATTTCAATCGATACCGGACGGCAATCAATTCCCCCACATTGTTGAAAATAGGTGAACTGGGTGATTTCCATCCCGTCAAGCCAGACTTCCCAACCCACGCCCCACGCCGCCACGGTCGGTGCTTCCCAGTTATCTTCCACAAAGCGAATATCGTGATCCTCCGGCGCAATTCCCAACGCTCTTAAAGAATCGAGGTAAATCTCTTGGATGTTATTGGGGGAGGGTTTGAGTAAAACTTGGTATTGGTAATAGTGCTGATAACGATTGGGGTTTTCTCCATAGCGACCGTCTGTCGGTCTGCGACACGGTTCGATGTAAGCCACCGACCACGGTTCCGGCCCGATCGCCCGCAGAAAAGTATGGGGATTCATCGTTCCCGCCCCTTTCTCCATATCGTAGGGTTGCGCGATCAGGCAGCCGCGATCGCTCCAAAACTGATTTAAGGTCGCAACAAGAGACTGAAAATTCACGTTCCGATATCCTAACCAACCAAGATCTTCATCCCTCATTTTCCCCCAAATCTCCCTCAAGGCAAGAGAAATCAGTCCTCAGAATCGCCCACAAAATTTTTTTTCAAAAAAGGGTTGACAGAGGCAGAGGGGATTGCTAGATTAGTAAAGCGCTCGAAAGCGGCAGCGCGCCGCGACCGAGCGACCGAACCTAGACAACACAAGAGTTTGACAGTCGGATTGACCGACAAAAACCTCGTCAAAATAACTAAAAAGAGGTCTGAAAAACGACCTCAAAGAACCAAGAGCAAATCAGCTCTTCCGTCCTCATTAACAAGAGGATAACACGGAGAGTTTGATCCTGGCTCAGGATGAACGCTGGCGGTCTGCTTAACACATGCAAGTCGAACGGACTTCCTCGGAAGTCAGTGGCGGACGGGTGAGTAACGCGTGAGAATCTACCTGAAGGATGGGGATAACTGTTGGAAACGACAGCTAATACCCAATGAGCCGAGAGGTAAAAAGGAAACCGCCTACAGAAGAGCTCGCGTCCGATTAGCTAGTTGGGAGGGTAAAAGCCTACCAAGGCAACGATCGGTAGCTGGTCTGAGAGGACGAGCAGCCACACTGGGACTGAGACACGGCCCAGACTCCTACGGGAGGCAGCAGTGGGGAATTTTCCGCAATGGGCGAAAGCCTGACGGAGCAAGACCGCGTGGGGGAGGAAGGCCCTTGGGTTGTAAACTCCTTTTCTCGGGGAAGAAGAACTGACGGTACCCGAGGAAAAAGCCTCGGCTAACTCCGTGCCAGCAGCCGCGGTAAGACGGAGGAGGCAAGCGTTATCCGGAATTATTGGGCGTAAAGGGTCCGCAGGTGGCCATTCAAGTCTGCAGTCAAAGGTCGGGGCTCAACCCCGAAAAGGCTGTGGAAACTGAAAGGCTAGAGTACGGTAGGGGCAGAGGGAATTCCCAGTGTAGCGGTGAAATGCGTAGAGATTGGGAAGAACACCGGTGGCGAAAGCGCTCTGCTAGGCCGAAACTGACACTGAGGGACGAAAGCTAGGGGAGCGAAAGGGATTAGATACCCCTGTAGTCCTAGCTGTAAACGATGGAGACTAGGTGTGGCCTGTATCGACCCGGGCCGTGCCGGAGCTAACGCGTTAAGTCTCCCGCCTGGGGAGTACGCACGCAAGTGTGAAACTCAAAGGAATTGACGGGGGCCCGCACAAGCGGTGGAGTATGTGGTTTAATTCGATGCAACGCGAAGAACCTTACCAGGGCTTGACATGTCGCGAACCCCGGGGAAACCTGGGGGTGCCTTAGGGAGCGCGAACACAGGTGGTGCATGGCTGTCGTCAGCTCGTGTCGTGAGATGTTGGGTTAAGTCCCGCAACGAGCGCAACCCTCGTCCTTAGTTGCCAGCACGAAGGTGGGAACTCTAGGGAGACTGCCGGTGACAAACCGGAGGAAGGTGGGGATGACGTCAAGTCAGCATGCCCCTTACGTCCTGGGCTACACACGTACTACAATGGGAAGGACAAAGAGCAGCAAGCGCGCAAGTGCAAGCGAATCTCGAAAACCTTGCCCCAGTTCGGATTGCAGGCTGCAACTCGCCTGCATGAAGGAGGAATCGCTAGTAATCGCCGGTCAGCATACGGCGGTGAATACGTTCCCGGGCCTTGTACACACCGCCCGTCACACCATGGAAGTTGGCCAGGCCCGAAGTCATTACCCTAACCGTAAAAGGAGGGGGATGCCGAAGGCCGGGCTGATGACTGGGGTGAAGTCGTAACAAGGTAGCCGTACCGGAAGGTGTGGCTGGATCACCTCCTTTAAGGGAGACCCAACTTTGGAAACAGGGAGAGCCAAAAAGAGCCCCTCAAACCAAAGCATCCCGAGGTCGGTCGAGGTCAAAGAAGGAAGATCAAAAAAGAACTGTCAAACTCTTCGTGCGGTTCGCAGCGAGGGCTATTAGCTCAGGTGGTTAGAGCGCACCCCTGATAAGGGTGAGGTCCCTGGTTCGAGTCCAGGATGGCCCACCTAGAACCGGAGGGGGTATAGCTCAGTGGGTAGAGCGCTGCCTTTGCAAGGCAGATGCCAGCGGTTCGAGTCCGCTTACCTCCACCTAACGAATCAAAGTCAAAGGGAATTCAAAACAGCACCCGTCAACTCGAGCAGAGAAACGGACTGCTGGATTGAAAGCCAGCAAAGAACCTTGAAAAAAGCATAGACACCAAGAGAAAAGCATAGGGAAAAAAATCCTAGAAAAGCCAAAAGTGGTCAAGCTACAAAGGGCTAACGGTGGATCCCTAGGCACGTCGAGGCGAAGAAGGACGTGGTGACCGACGAAACGCTCCGGGGAGCTGGAAACAAGCATCGAGCCGGAGGTCTCCGAATGGGGCAACCCCAAGCACGACCCGTCGAATCCATAGACGGGAACGAGCGAACCTGGCGAACTGAAACATCTTAGTAACCAGAGGAACAGAAAGAAAAATCGATTCCCTCAGTAGCGGCGAGCGAAGCGGGAACAGCCTAAACCGAAGACATTAAGTCATCGGGGTCGTGGGACGGCAACAACGAGAGCCGAGGCAGTAGACGAAGCGGCTGAATACCGCACCAGAGGGGGTGAAAGTCCCGTAGTCGAAACCGCCAACGCCTCAGCCGAATCCCGAGTAGCACGGAGCCCGTGGAATTCCGTGTGAATCAGCGAGGACCACCTCGTAAGGCTAAATACTCCGACGTGACCGATAGAGAAACAGTACCGTGAGGGAAAGGTGAAAAGAACCCCGAGCAGGGGAGTGAAATAGAACCTGAACCCGTTAGCCTACAAGCAGTGGGAGGACGATTAAACGTCTGACCGCGTGCCTGTTGAAGAATGAGCCGGCGAGTTATTAGACGAGGCTAGGTTAAGGCCAAAGAGCCGCAGCCCGAGCGAAAGCGAGTCCGAACAGGGCGTTAACAGTCTCGTTTAATAGACCCGAACCCGGGTGATCTAACCATGTCCAGGATGAAGCTTGGGTAACACCAAGTGGAGGTCCGAACCGACCGATGTTGAAAAATCGGCGGATGAGGTGTGGTTAGGGGTGAAATGCCAATCGAACCCGGAGCTAGCTGGTTCTCCCCGAAATGCGTTGAGGCGCAGCGGTCGAAGATGATGACGAGGGGTAAAGCACTGTTTCGGTGCGGGCTGCGAGAGCGGTACCAAATCGAGACAAACTCAGAATACTCGTCAAGAACTCGGCCAGTGAGACGGTGGGGGATAAGCTTCATCGTCGAAAGGGAAACAGCCCAGACCACCAGCTAAGGTCCCCAAATGACCGCTCAGTGATTAAGGAGGTGAGAGTGCAAAGACAACCAGGAGGTTGGCCTAGAAGCAGCCACCCTTGAAAGAGTGCGTAATAGCTCACTGGTCAAGCGCTCTGGCGCCGAAAATGAACGGGGCTAAGCGGTCTACCGAAGCTGTGGAACGAGCAATCGTTGGTAGGGGAGCGTTCCCCGACGGGAGAAGCACTAGCGAGAGCAGGTGTGGACGTCGGGGAAGTGAGAATGTCGGCTTGAGTAGCGCAAACATTGGTGAGAATCCAATGCCCCGAAACCCTAAGGGTTCCTCCGGCAGGTTCGTCCGCGGAGGGTTAGTCAGGACCTAAGGCGAGGCCGAAAGGCGTAGTCGATGGACAACGGGTGAACATTCCCGTACGGATTGAAGTTGGCGCGGGAGGACGGAGCGGGTCGAGACCAGCCGGAAGTTGGTTACCGGTTCAAGTGTTCGAGACGAAGACCGACGGCGAAAACGTCGGGAGTTAAGGCACGAGTACGAGACCTTACGAGGTCGAAGTGGTACAGATCGAACTTCCAAGAAAAGCCCCAACCGCCATAAGCTTCAATTCCCTGTACCCGAAACCGACACAGGTAGGGAGGTTGAGAAAACCGAGGGGCGCGAGCTAACTCTCTCTAAGGAACTCGGCAAAATGGCCCCGTAACTTCGGGAGAAGGGGTGCCCCCTGATGGGGGGTCGCAGTGAAGAGGCCCAGGCGACTGTTTACCAAAAACACAGGTCTCCGCCAAGTCGCAAGACGCTGTATGGAGGCTGACGCCTGCCCAGTGCCGGAAGGTTAAGGAAGTCGGTCAGCCCTGCGGGGTAAAGCTGGCGACCGAAGCCCCGGTGAACGGCGGCCGTAACTATAACGGTCCTAAGGTAGCGAAATTCCTTGTCGGGTAAGTTCCGACCCGCACGAAAGGCGTAACGATCTGGGCGCTGTCTCGGAGAGAGGCTCGGCGAAATAGGATTGTCTGTGAAGATACGGACTCCCTGCACCTGGACAGAAAGACCCTATGAAGCTTTACTGTAGCCTGGAATTGGCTTCGGGCTTCGCTTGCGCAGCATAGGTGGGAGGCGTGGAAGGTTTCCTTGCGGGGAAACTGGAGCCATCCGGTGAGATACCACTCTGGCGAAGCTAGAAGTCTAACCTCGACCCCTAAGCG
>NZ_JAEOXH010000001.1:2279813-2670806 GCF_016632315.1 Oxynema mangrovii CENA135
GGTCGAATTAATACATCCAAATTCAAATAAAATGCAATCTCCCCATTCGGCAGATGTAAAATTTTCTCGATCGCCTCTGGCGGACTCCCGGATGTAGGAGCCCCTTCAAATCCCTCTCGATAAATCTGCGGAACCGTTTCAAACTTATCTTCAGAAACTTCTAAAATGCTGGGAAGTTGAGGAATGGGAATCGCCAATCTTTCCACCTTCTCACCTCCGTCGCCTCCTCCAACGTACTCGATCGTCGAAATAATCAAATATTGATAATTCCTTACTTCTTCACTATCCCCTAAAAAAAACTGAGCCAAATCCACTAAAGCGATCGCCTCATTATCAAAATTCACCAAACTGCGACCGCTTGCTAAAGTCCCGTAAGACCTAAACTCCTTAAGAACCCGTTGCACGCTTTCAATCGAAATCGCCCACATCGTATTTCCCAACTTAAACGTCACCACTTTACGTTTTGGCGTTCGTTTGCGCTCGATGCGTTTGTTATGAAAGCGGCGAGTATAACTCGAACTTGGTAAAACCATACTCAATTTCCGATAAAACGAAAACAATGAACAAGCCCAACCAAAACAGCCGCCATTAACCCCCGACCAATTGAGCGATCGCGCTGAGTAATTGCGGTTCGTTATAAGGCTTCGTAAAATACTGAACCGCACCTAAGTCCATTGCCATTTGACGGTGTTTCGCCCCACTGCGAGAGGTTAACATCGCCACGGGAATGCGAGCCAGTTGCGGATCGGCCTTAAGAGCGCGTAATAGCTCAAACCCGTCGAGGCGGGGCATTTCAATATCGACGATCGCCAAAGCACAATCGCGCCCCGACTGTAATTGTTCGAGGGCATCTTGACCGTCCTTGGCCTGAGCCACCCGATAACGAGCGCGCTTGAGCGTCAGCGAGAGCATCTGACGAATCGTATACGAATCATCGACCACCAAAATTTGGGGTTGAGATCGGGACGGAGGCAATAAAAACGGCACATCTCCCTCGCCAGACGCGATCGCCGCCCGACGGTCTCGGTTCCCTTCAACTCCGGAGTGCATCCGCACCATTGCCGTCCCCGCCGACGGCGAGACTTGGGGACGCACATTCGCGATCAAATCATCGACATCGAGGATGCTCACCACCTGTCCGTCCCCGAGAATCGTACAGCCGAGGATTCCTGGAGGCTTCGACAGGGGTAAAGGAAGCGGTTTGACGACAATTTCCTGTTGTCCGAGGAGACGTTCGACGGCGAGGGCCACGATCCCCTCGCTAGAGGTCAGCACCAGAACCGGAATGTATTCGAGTCCGACCGGAATCGGAGACGGACAATCGATCGTCGTATCCTGGTAATGCAATAACTGTTGAAGGGGAACCAAACGGATATACTCCTCGCGCCAGCGCAACATCGGTTGATGACCTAACATCTGCACCGCATATTCCGTTTCCGTCGTCCGTTCGCGGCCACTTGGACTAGACGTATCGGCCACGTGGAGAATTTCCTCGACCGCATCTAATGGAACTGCCAAGATATGACGATCGCTCCTAACCATTAAGGCATCGGCAATCGAGAGCATCAACGGCAATTTAATCGTAAACGTCGTACCGCGACCGAGCCGCGAATCGACCTTGACCGTACCGCGCACTTGGCGCAAATTGGTGCGGACGATATCGAGTCCGACCCCCCGACCGGACAACTCGCCGACCCGCTCGATCGTGCTGAACCCGGGCCAAAATAAAAAATCGTAAAGATCCACCAGAGACAGGTCTTGAGCGTGTTCCGGGGCCACTAAACCGAGTTCGACGGCACGGCGACGGATCCCGTCGGGGTCGATCCCTTTCCCATCGTCAGTAATTGTAATAATCGTTTGACCGCCTTGATGTCGCGCTTCGATTTCGATCTGACCGCTTGGGGGTTTGCCGACCGCTTTGCGTTCTTGGGGAGACTCGATGCCGTGATCGAAGGCATTGCGAACGAGATGGACGAGGGGATCGCGCAAGGCGTGCAAGAGACTTTCGTCAATTTTGGTTTCCCGTCCGAGCAGGAGCAAATTGACTTCTTTACTGTAAGTGCGAGATAGGTCGCGCAAAGCGCGAGGCAGGTGGTCTACCGCGCGACTGAAACTGACGACGCGCAATTGCATCACCCGCGATCGCAGACGATCGCAAATCCGGCGCAAGTGGTCCGTACTCGAATCGAGTTTGAGGGTCACTTCATCAATTTGGCTCGCCGAATGAGCGATCGCCTGGGTCGTTTCGATCGCCTCTTGAGCAGTTGTATGAAACTCTGTATATTCATCGAGTTCTAATTCGTCAAAATCGTGGTCGCTCGTGCGATTCTCGTTTGGATAGGCTTCGCGAGCGTCACCCAATGGGATAATCGGGCCTCGATGTCCGGCGAGACGGTCGTATTCCTCCCGTAACTGCACCCCAAACTGATTCAAATCGCGAATGCTGCGCCGCAGACGCTTGACTTCACCGCGTAACTGATTCGATTGCAATTCTAAATTCGTGCGATTGATGACCAACTCGCCGACCAGATTGACTAACTCCGTGAGGCGATCGAGTTCGACGCGGATACTCGGGCGGACGACCGTAGCGCCGCCCGATCCGGGATTGGCAGTTTCGTGAGGTGTCGCCGTAGCTTCCGGCGTCGGTTCCGGCGGGGCTTCCGGGATCGTCGCCGACCCCTCGGAACTGCGCTCGGGGGGCGTCTCTGACGCTGAGGAAGAGTCCGGGGTCGAGTCCGCCTCTACCGGGTCGGGCGCGGCGGCGGTAGCCAGAGGACTCAAATCTAAAGGTTGAATGGAGATCGATCGTTCTTGTAAAACTTGATCGCGGGCCGATTGTAAATTTTGGGCGATCGCCCAACCGAACTGCTGTAATTGTTCTAAGCTTAAATTGGGCGTATCGACCAGAGCGCGCAAATGGTCGGCAATTTGTCCGAATTCCGGAATTTGTAACATTCCCGCCAGTCCGGAGAGCTGGTAATAAATCTCGTTGAGAATATTTATCGTTTCCTCTAAACTATCCGATTTTGCTTGGGAAAGTTCCGTTTCCAAACGATTAAAAATTGGCGGTAATTCTTGCTCGAAAATAATCCGAATTGCCGAACGATTTCCCGAATTATTTTGCAACCATGGCGGCGTAGCTTCTGTAGCATCGAGGTCGGCGACCCTAAAGGTTTCTATCATTTGATCTTTTATCGCCTCGATCGCCCGAGCTTCTTGACTCGGCTCATCCGGTAAACTCGTCGTTCCCGTCGTTTGAGCTTGTTGGGTAGCGCGCTCGCTCATCTGCTTGAGTGCATCCACCCCTTGCAATAACATCGTAATCGTTTCCGGTGGTAATTCGCTCAAATCGGCGCGATCGCGTAAAATTGCAAAACAATCTTCCAAGGCGTGAGCCGCACTGGACAACTCCTCAAATCCGAACATTAAGGCCGAGCCTTTAATCGAATGAGCCGCCCGAAATAAATCTTTAACTTGCTGTTCTCGTGCTTCCTTGGTCGTAGCCTCTTCCATCGATAAAAGTTGGCTTTCCAACAATTGCAAAAATTCTTGAGTTTCTGCAATAAAGGCGCCGAGGAGTTCGTTAAAATCTTCCGGATCGAGGGGAGTCATAAGTCAAAAATTACCATTAATCAAGGTTATTTTAAAAGCGGATATAGCGTTTTTATAAAGCAATCACGGACGAATTTAAGGGGAGAGATGCATCCCCGAGACGCTGCCAAAAGAAAGGGTTAAGAGCGAAAATTGGCGACGGACTCTTGCAATTGGTTGACCGCGATCGCCAATCCGTCGAGAGAGGAACGCACTTCTACCGATTTATGAGCTGTTCCCTCAGAAATAACACTCACTTGATTCATTACCTTTGCGATTGCCTCCGCTCCCGCCGTTTGTTTCATTGTCGCTTTAGTTATCGTTTGTACCAATTCATTCATTTCCTGACTGACCTCGATAATGGCATTGAGATGGGTTTTCGCATCTGCCGCCAGTTGGGTTCCGGCGATCGCCTCTTGAGTGCCCGCCTCCATCGCTTCCGAGACCCGCCCGACTTCAGTGCGAATCTGCTCGACAATTTCGGAAATCTCCTCGGTCGCCCCGGCGGAACGGTCCGCGAGCTTGCGAATTTCTTCGGCGACGACGGCAAATCCCAAGCCCCGCTCTCCGGCGCGGGCGGCTTCGATGGTGGCGTTGAGGGCGAGTAAGTTGGTTTGGGCGGCAATTTGGGAGATCGAGGTGACGATTTTGCCGATTTGCTGCGAACTTTCTCCCAGACGCTTCATCATTTTGGCGGTTTGGGCGATCGTCTGGCGCAATTGGGCGATTCCGGCGACGGCGCGATCGACCGATTCGCCGCCCACTTGGGCTTTTTGCTGCGCTTGTTCGGCGACTTCTTGAGTTTGGCGCGAGACTTCGCTGACGTTTTGAATCGAACGGGCCATTTGTTCGATTTGGGCGAGGGCTCGTTCGATTTGGCGGGCTTGCGCTCCGGCCATTTTCGCCAGTTCTTGGGTGTTGGCGATCGAGGCTCCGGTTTCGGCTTTGACTTCGGTGGCTAGTTGGGCGATTCCGGTAACGATTTTACGCAGGGAGGAAATCAGGAAGTTGAACGAGTCTGCCAAGGCGCCGAGCATGTCGTTGGTGACTTCGGCGCGGACGCGCAAGTCCCCTCGGGCGGCGCCTTTGATCTGCCCGAGCAGTTGGATGGCTTGTTGGGCGATCGCGTCGGCTTCGGCTTTGCGGGCGGCGGCGAGTTCGGCTAACTGTTCTTCGGCTAGGGCGCGATCGCCGATTTCTCGTTGCAGTTGTGCGTTGGCCCGTTCGAGTTCGGCGGTGCGTTCTTTGACCCGGCGTTCGAGTTCGGCGGTCAGTCGTTCTAGCTCTTGTTGGGTTTGTCGGCGATCGGAAATGTCCCGGGTCACTTTGGTAAAGCCGCGCAGTTCGCCGTTGTCGTCGCGCAAGGCGGTGAGGATGACGTTGGCCCAAAATTGACTGCGGTCTCGACGAACCCGCACCCCTTCGTTTTCAAAGCGTCCTTGACTGGCGGCGATTTGGAGTTCGCGTTGGGGTTGACCCCGTTCGCGATCTTCGGGGGAGTAGAAGCACTCGAAGGAGCGCCCGACGATCTCGGAGGTGTTGTAGCCTTTAATCCGGCGCGCGCCTGCGTTCCAACTGACGACGGTCCCTTGAGGGTCGAGGCGGATGATGGCGTAGTCGCGCACGCCGTCGATTAAGGCCCGATATCCTTCTTCGCTTTCTTTTAAGGCTTGTTCGGCTTGTTTGCGATCGTCGATATCCAAGCACGAACCGATGAAACCTTGAAATTCGCCGTCGCTGTCGTAGCGCGGCACCGCACTGACGAGCAACCAGCGATATTCGCCGGAAGCCTGCAGCAAGCGGGTTTCGAGGGTAAAGGGTTGGCGGGCGCTAAAGGCCCGTTCGTAAGCGCCGACGCTGCGATCGCGGTCTTCGGGATGAAAGACTTCGGCCCAACCGTACCCCAAATCGCGCTCGATCGCCCGTCCGGTAAAGTCCTGCCACCCTTTGTTGAAGTAGTCGGCTCGTCCGTCGGCGCGGGTGGTCCAAATCAGGGCGGGAACGGTATCCGCCATGGTCCGAAACCGTCGCTCGCTCTCTAAAAGCGCTCGTTCGGCACGGCGGCGATCGCTGATGTCGAGGGCGACGGCTAAAAAGGCGTGTCGTTCGTCCCACTCGATCGGTTGGAGGTGAACCTCTACGGGGTAGGTGCTGCCGTCGGCGCGTCGGTGCTGGTTGTCGAACACGACCCGATCTTGCCGACCGTCGAGCAAGGGGGCGATCGCTGCTTCTATGGAGCCCAGGTCGGCGTTGGCTTGAATGTCGAGGGCGCTGGAGGCCAAAATCTCGGCGGGGGAGTAGCCTAAGTTATTGGCGGCGCCTCGATTGACGTATTGGAATTGGAGGCTGTCGCGATCGAAGACGTAGATTTCGTTGAGGCTCGATTCGAGGATGTTTAACAGGCGCGCCCGTTCGAGTTCGGCTTGTTTGCGCTCGGTAATGACTTCGGTAAACATCATCAAGCCGCCGATGCTGCCGGACTCTTCGATCCAGGGGTAGAGTTCCCAGCGTATCCAGTCGGTGCGACCGTCGGCGCGGGGAAAGGCTTCGCCGTCACTTTTGAGGCTTTCGCCGTTTAAAACTCGTCGGTGCAGTTGTTTCCAGGATTCGGGAATTTCGGGGAATAGTTGGTAGTGCGATCGCCCGACGAGGGAGCGCACGTCGGTGTCTGCATCTCCCAATTCGTAGTCTTGCAGCCAGCGCCGACTGACGACGAGATAGCGCAGGTCGCGGTCGAGCATGGCGACGGCGGCGGGGGTATGTTCGACGAACAGGCGCAGTTGGGTTTCGCTTTGGCGCAGTTCTTTTTGGATGCGCAGGCTATGCCCGATTTCGCGCACGTGGGCGAGGATGGCGGGTCGGTCGTTGTAGTCGATGCGGTTTAAGGTGATTTCGACGTCGAAGGGGCGGCGGTCGTCGCAGCGTTTGGCTTTCCAGTTGAAGTGCTGCACGGTTCCGGCGATCGCGCGGTTCCAGAGATCGCTCAAGTTCTCGGTCGGGTTGCCGGGGGCGGAGCAGTCGCGGGCGATCTCGATTTCCTGGAGCCGCGATCGCTCGATTCCGTAAAGGGTCGAGGCTTTTTGATTGACGTCGAGGACGCGACCTTGGAGGTCGTGGACGAATAAGGCGTCGTCGAGACCGTGAAAGAGGCTGTCCCAGTTGTTGCGATGTCGGTTCGGCGCGGGTTCGAGCGGTTCGCTCGGTTCGAGATCTTCGACGACGAGCATCGTGACGCGGCGTTCGCGAAGCGTCTCCCCAGGAGCGTCGCCCAAGGGAATGACTTGGAGGCGAGCGCGTCTGGCTTTCGGCACGGCTTCGCTCGTGCGGGCCGCAGCGCTCGAATCGAGGGGGACGATCCGCTCTTGCGCTTGTCCGGTGGCGATCGCGCGACGCGCAAGTTCGGCGGCGGCAAGGTCGAGGGCGTTCGATTTCCTTCCGGCGACGAGGTCGGCGTGGCTTTGCGAGGGGGTCGAGGGGTCTTCGTCGAGACCCACGGTGGCGATAAAGCGCCGATTGGCGCCGAGATAGGCTCCGTTTTCGTCTTTCCAGGCTACGCCCAAGGGCAGGCGTTCGATGGTTTCGTATACGAAGGCGGCTGTGGGTTTCAAACCGAGTTGCACGCGGGCGGCTAGTTGGCGACCTCGGGCGGCGATCGTCGCGCACAGCAGCCATATTCCTACCGTTTCAACGCCCCACCCGACCATTTCCAGGCTTTTCGGCACGGCGTCAGCCCAGGCTCGACTGGCGGCGACGCCTTGGGCCGTACTGGCGGCGACGAGGACGACCACCACCACGGCGAAGGGGAGTTGTCCTCGCGCGGGGGTTTCGCGAAGGGGGCGTTCTCCAACCCAGGTGACGAGGGAGAGTCCGGCTGCGGTAGCATATCCCAACGCGAGGATGGCGTGGATGGCTCCCTCCCACCAGAGCGGCCCGGCGGTCGAGGCGTCCGGAACCAGTGCGAAAAGCAGGTTGCTAAATCCCATAGTTGAAAATTGCGCGATCTCGCGTTGGTTGTTCAGTTTTTGAACCTCGGCACCGTGGTTATCCTGGCGATCGCAGGGGAGATCGAGCCGAGGCGACGAACCAAATCGTCCGGCAAGAACCCTTGACGCAGCCGTGCGGCATGGCTATGGGGGTTCGAGACCCGTCAGCCTTTCTGCTTCGGATTACCACTGTTGGTAATGGGCGATCGCTTCGACATCGACGATCGTCAATAATTGCCCTTCCCAATCGTATAACCCTCGAACGAAGGGAGCGAGTTCTTCGCTGACTTCTACGGCGGAGACAATGCGATCGAGATCGATCGCAAACACCCCGCTAACCTGGGACACTACCAATCCCATTAAGATCGGTCCGCCCCCGGGATCGTTCGGGTTACCCGCTTCTAATACCAAAATCCGCCTGTGGCGATCGATCTCGCTTTCCTCCTCACTTCCCCCGCTTTCCGAGGGTGTGCTGCCGATGGAACGCCCGAAATCGGCGACGGCGAGAATCTCGCCGCGCAAGTTCGTCAACCCCAACACGAACGAGCGCGTGTTGGGCACCGGAGCAATCGGTTGGGCGCTCGCAAACAAGACTTCTCGCACGACCGTCAAATCGATGGCAAACCAACTGTTATCTTGTTTGAAAATCAAAAATTGTCGGCTGTCGATCGAAGTTGACGATTCTTTTTCGTTCGACACTGGAGAACTCGACGGACTCAATGCACTCATAACAACAGCAGAAAGAGGTTGCGCTTGCACGTTAACAGATGCTTCCTGACGGCAAGGGCGCGGGGTTAACTCAGCCGCTCGACCATATGCACCAGTTGTTGCGGCTCGAAGGGTTTGGTCAGGTACGCATCTGCACCTAACTCCATTCCCCATACTTTATCGATTTCCGTGTTTTTTTGCGAGCAGAAGACCACCGGGAGATTTTTAGTTTTCGGATCGTCGCGCAGTTCGCGGATCACTTCAAAGCCGTTCATGCCGGGCATGATTACGTCTAAAATCACTACGTCGGGCAAATTTTCTCGAATTCGGGCGATCGCTTCTTCTCCGTTTCTGGCTTCGGCGACGTCCATTCCCGCTTCTCGGAGAATGCGACACATCAATTCTAATTCGCTGTAAACATCATCGACGACTAATACTTTTGACATCTTTGACTCCCTGCCCGCTTTATAGCTTTGACCTTCTTTTTTCTCCCGGGATCGAACAATAAATTCGCTCTTCTCCCTAGCTTTTATCATAGGGGACTTTCCGGGGGGTGACGATGCTGTTTTAAGTTGTGTGAAGGAAGATGCAACTGTGGCGAAGCCTCGTTTATTCACTGCCGACAGAGGGCTGGCGATCGCGAATTGGACTCGTTTTCGATCCCCACGTTTCGCAAGGTGGCACTCATTTTTACACCGGAACGATCCTCTTGGGAAGTCCCTTCGCGATCCTCCTTTGGAGTCGCTCGGCGCAAGGCGAACGCTCCGCGCTAGCGACGCCATGCCGTAGACGCGAAGCGGCTTCCCGTAGGGTAGGCTATACGCGAACCCGGCGAAAAACAGGCACAAAAAAAGGCCGGACTCCTTCAAAAAAAGCGCCCGAACCCCTCCAATTTGCCCGAGGAAACCTCTCGAAAGACCCGCCGTTCTAGATTTAGTCGCCACGAGGCTTGACGAGGGCGTCCTCGCCAAAACTCATGGGGAAGGCCGTCGGCGGGCGTCGGCACTCATCGGTTAACCATCGGGGTGCGATCGTCTAAGACACAAGTGGAATGGCATACGGAAGTGTCGAGATAGCGATCGACGATCTGACATAACTCGTTGGGTTGAAAAGGTTTTGTTAAATATTCTGTGGCTCCTGCCAAACAGCCTTGGACGCGATCGAACGGACTATTTCTGCCAGTAAGCATAATAATGGGAATTTTTTCGCAGTGCGGCAGTTGTCTGACAATGCGGCACAGTTCCAACCCGCTAATTCCGGGCATGGAAACATCGAGCAGTAACAAATCAATTTTCTGATGCAGAAGTTGGGATAATGCCTCTTCGGCATTGAGTGCAATGAATAAGCGACACCGATCGCTTAACATTTTTTCAACTAATAAATGGATCAAGCGATCGTCATCTACAGATAAAATACTTGGCAACGAACTAAGAGAATGAGTCATCATGACTTTAGCAGTAAAACAACGGCGGTCATCTCAAGCAAGTCCATAAATAGAGGAACCGGAAAACCTCGATGACTCCTAGAAGTACGCCCCTGGGATAAACTTTTAAAGGGATCGTCGCGACGGATTACAGATGCCAATGCTTGCGATCGCCTCGACGGGTTGCATCTGCACTCTTTTCTGGTTGTCGGGCTGACCGAATCCCCGGCAGGCGGTTCGATCCCGTGAGAGCCACCTCATACATGGCTTAACTTTACCGTTACACGGGCGATCGCCTCGAACGGGCGATCGCGTTTCGCAACAATTCTTTCGTCCTTAACAGGCGATTTTATACTGATTGCCCATTATATTCGTTCAAGGTCTATTGTAGAAACAAATCCTCCGAAGTTTCCACCGTAAATTCCCGGAAAACGAGGGGCAATTCGGGGGCGATCGCGGTTCGATCGTTCAACATTTTGTAAAGTTGGGACGCAAGTGCGAAGGAGGGGGAAGCCGGGGGAGAGACCTCCCGTTTCCAGAAGTCGAATCCCTCACCATTGCGGACCGGAGGCGATGAACTCCGTCGCGCGATCGGCGTCGAGGGGTTTCGAGAAAAAATACCCCTGAGCGTATTCGCACTGCAAGGCCCACAACTGCACGAGCTGTTCCTCGCTTTCTACCCCTTCTGCGGTGACGTCGATATTGAGATTGTGGGAGAGCATGACGATCGCGCGAACGATTTCGCTATTTTCGCGGTCGATTCCCATGCTGGCGACAAAGGAGCGGTCGATTTTGAGGGTATCGATGGGAAAGCGGCGCAAATAACTTAACGACGAATATCCCGTACCGAAATCGTCGATGCACACTTGAATCTGACGCGCTCGAAACTGTTCGAGTAAGGTCTCTACTGAGGCGGCATTCTCCATCAACACCGTTTCGGTAATTTCCAGTTTCAGCGTTCCCGGGACGATCGGATATCGGGCTAAGATCCGGTCGAGTTCGAGGATTAAATCGGTTTCAAATAATTGTTTTCCCGAGAGATTGACATTTAACGTCAAGGGTGGATCTTGGCTAAATTGCTGCTGCCAAGCGTGCAACTGGGCGATCGAGGTGTCGAGAATCCAACGCCCGAGGGGTAAGATCGATCCGGTTTCTTCGGCAATCGGGATGAAGCGATCGGGCGAGACCAACCCGCGCCGGGGGTGCTGCCAGCGCACGAGGGCTTCAAAGCCGCAAATGCGACCGCTTTCGAGGGCGACAATCGGCTGGTACTGGATGAAAAATTCCTGGCGGACGATCGCCCAGCGCAAGTCCGTTTCGAGTTGCAAGCGGGTCGTGACGCGATCGCGCATGGCGGGATCGAACACTTGGTGTCTGGCTCCCCCCAAGCCTTTGGCTCGATACATCGCCGTATCGGCATCGCGCAACAAGTCCTCGACGCGATCGCATTCGTTACCGGAGGTGGCGATACCGATGCTGGTGGTACTGAAGAGTTCGTGTCCTTCGATCTGACAGGGAACCGCGATCGCCGCTTGCAGACATTCGGCGAGAGCGAGGGCTTCTTCAATACCCTCGATCGGATCGAGGAGAATGGCGAACTCGTCGCCGCCGAGGCGCGCGACGACGTAGGTCGAGTGGGACTTGGATAACTTGCAACTGCTCAAGGTGCGACACAAGCGGTCGGCGACTTCAATTAAGAGGCGATCGCCGATCGCGTGACCCAAACTTTCATTAATTAACTTAAACCGATCCAAATCTAAAAACAGAACTGCCAAACGCCTAGAATCACTCCCGTGGTAGTCGGCAACCCTTCTCAAGGTGTTGAGGAAAAAGCTGCGATTGGGCAATCCGGTGAGGGGATCTCGATCGCTCGGATCCGGGGTGTTCGCTTCCGTCAGTGCCTCCCCGGCGTGCGTGGCGATCTCCGGAGCGTCGGTAATGTCGTGACAACTGTACAGCAAGCGTCCGCGTTCGATCGCCACGCGCTTGACCGCGATCGGCAACCGATGGCACCGTCCGGCTTTGTCGTACACTTGCCGTTCGATGTTATAAATTTCCCCCCGGCGATCGAGTTCGGCTCGATCGAATAAGTTCTCTCCCAAAAGCTCCTCGACATTACCCAAGGCTTGCATTTCCGCGATCGAATAGCCGAAAAGTCCTTCGACATTCGGACAGACAAAGGTAAACTCGCCGCGATCGTCGGTCATAAACACCGGATCCCTCATCTTCGCCAGGGTTTCCCGGTGTACGGTTTCCGACCCATCGAGTAGGTCGTTCGTGGGAGTATGTTCTCTCGACCCCTCTTTCATCGCAACCTCGACGCCCTTCTCGGATCCCATCTCCGGCTTGCGGGTTGCACTCGGGTAAAACTCGCCCGGCGATCGCCGTTTCCATGCCGACTCGAATCTCGCTGTTGCGTTGGTTTTCCCTGGCGCGGACAACAAAGGGATTGTCCAGAACGCTACATCTTGGAGGTTTTCTCCATCAGGACACACCAAGCAGTAAGTCGAGTTGACTTCTAACCGCCGTCGGTCGGTCGCCTCCCCGTCGCCATTGCCTAAAAACTGCCAAAAGAACGGCCATCTCGGGTCAATTTGCAAGTATCGAGCGATCTGACCCCCGTTTTGCCCTCCAATCCGAGCGGCTCCGAGTCTCAGTAGATCCAGGCCAATCGCTCTCGTCGCGCCCTCGAAACGTTCTTTTTCCTGCTTACAGCATACTGCGTTTGAAATCGTTTCGAGGACCTTTCGCAATCGATCTTGACTTTGTTCGAGGTCCCGTTCGAGTTGCTGACGGCGCTCGATTTGATCCCGTAACTGGGTTTGCAAGGTTCGATATTCGGGGCGATCGCTCGCCGGAAGACCTCCCCCGCATCCGGGACGCTCCTGCGGCGAAGCACCCGCCTCGGCTGGGTTCTCGAACGGCGTGGGAAAGCGGGCGCTCCAAGTCGGTAGGGTGTGGGAAGGATCGCCCCACAAGGATCCGGAGGCATTCCGGGGCATTCCGCCTGTCTCCGGTGGCACGATCGCGCGATCCGCCTCCGGCGTCGCCGTGCGATCGCAACCCATTCCCGATCTGGTTTCCAGGTGGAGAAGGTCGCGATTTTCCTCACTGCGTTGGAGTCGCTTCGCGAACGCAGACCCTAGGCGAAGGTCGGCTTCTCGCCGCCACGATTGCAGCCATTGGCTTTCGATGCCGATTTGACGGGCGATCCCTTGGAGAATGGCGGTTTGGGTGGGGTCGGGATCGTGGGCGATCGGGTCGAACAGCCAGATATTGCCGACCCATCGACCGTCCGGGGCGATCGCCGGGATCGAGATCGTCGCCAGTTCCCCGAGGGTCGGGGTGCGCTTGACTCTACCCTCGGGTAAGCAGCGCGTGTAAAACGAGCGATTCAAGGGTAGGGCGATCGCGCGATCGCCAACCCGACAATCCCAGCCGCGAGGGGCGCTCCCATAAAACTGAGCGACGGACATCCGAGTCAGATCGAGGGCCATTTGTAATAAATTCCCCACGGCCCGCTCGAAATACCCCCGATGGCTTTGGGGTTCGGACTCCCTCGCTCGAACGGCGAGTGTCTGGCTATGGCGTTCGCGTTCGCGCAGCGTGCGCCTTGCGCTTAGCGACGCCTCCGGCGTATTGTCTGCGCTGACCCCTGATTGTGTTGGCTTTTGAATCGTCATCCTTCCTGCACCCAGTTACGTCGTTCCCCTATTCCGTCTCGTCGTGTCCGTTTAACTCGCCTTGAGGTCGTAGGGATAACAGTGCGAATCCCTACCGGGCGCGTCACTTTTGGGCGATCGCGTCGGGTCTGAAGAGGAGACTCGCCCGCAACGCTCGCTTTTGAGGGATACGGGAATGGTAATAATAAATTCCGTGCCTTCTCCCCGACGGGAAACGCATTCGAGTTGACCCCCATGTTTTTCGACGATAATTTGGTAAGTGATCGACAGACCCAACCCGGTTCCTTTGCCGACGGGTTTGGTGGTAAAAAACGGATCGAATAACTTTTGTCTCGTCGCTTCGTCCATCCCCGGTCCGTTATCGCGAATGCGAATCGAGATCCACGATCGCTCGTCGCCGTCGGGACTTTGGGAGCGATCGACCAGATCCGTGCGAATCGAAATCGTCGGCTGTGCGATCTGCTCGTCTTCTTCCAAAGCGTCGATCGCATTGCTGATGATATTCATAAAGGCTTGATTGAGCTGTCCGGCATAACATTCTACCGAGGGCAAGTGACCGTACTCTTCGATCGCTTCGATCGCCCGCCCTCCGGATTTCGGCTTGAGGCGATTTTGCAAAATCAATAAGGTTCCTTGCAGTCCCTCGTGGATGTTAACGCTCTTGCGTTGTGCTTCGTCGGTTCGCGAAAAGTTCTTTAACGATCGCACGATTTCACAAATGCGATCGGTTCCTATTTTCATCGAGGATACCAATCTGGGCAGGTCTTCGCTCACAAAGTCCAATTCAATTTCTTCTGTATAGGCTTGGATTTCGGCAACGGGTTCCGGGTAGTAGGTTTGATAAAGTCCGACCAACCGCACCAATTGTTGCACGTACTCGTTGGCATAATTTAAGTTACCGGAAATAAAGTTCACCGGATTGTTAATTTCGTGGGCGATCCCGGCGACGAGTTGACCGAGACTGGACATTTTTTCGGTTTGGATCAGTTGCGCTTGGGTTTGTTTGAGTTGGTGTAAGGTTTGTTCGAGTTGGCGGGTTTGTTCCCTCAATTGGGCTTCGCTGCGTCGCAGGGCTTCTTCTGCTTTCACCCGCGAGGTAATATCTCGTAAGGAAGCAATAATGGCAAATTCTCCTTCCCATTCTGTTTCCGAAACCCGCATTTCGGCGATCGCATCTTCCACTCCCCGCCGTAAAATTTCAACTTGGGTTTGAACCACCCGCGTTCCTTCCAGCGCATGTTCCCCCATGCGATAAATCGTTTCCGTTCCGATTTGACCTTGTTCGATCTCGAACACCCGCGTTCCAAAAATTTCTTTGCCCAATAGTTCTCGCGACGGACACATAAATAAACTTTCGGCGGCAGGATTGAGATATTTGACCAAACCTCGTGCGTCTAGAATGACAACGGCGTCGCCCAACTTGGAAATAACATGGCGAAAGCCTTGTTGTTCGTTGGGTTGGGGTTGTTCGAGTCGCATGACTTTGGTTGAGGATTGAATGAGTCGGGCAGGTGCGAACATGATGGAATCTCCTATATTTGAGCTGGCAATCCGAAGATTGCGATTGCTGTTGCACCCCTGAGCTATCCCCTCATAGATTGGCTGTCGATTGGTATCGATGGCTGGCTTGGCTTGTCGCCCAAAATGCTTCAAATTGCACGAACGCTTTTCAAGAGCGTTTTTTGGATCGAGGCTGTCACGTCGAGGGTCGTGCGAACCGAAGTCGATCGCTTGTCTTGAAGGCTTGACATTGAAGTGCCCCTAACTGACTGAACTCGGTGATTATTATCAATTGTTGTCGAACAAAATCGTCGAATTCAGTTGTCTAGATCACCTTTATCTATTCTTTTAGTATTTCTTTAGACTACGGACTGCCGAACTTAGGGAAAACTTAATTTTCTTGCCCCCTTGGCGGTCATTTTGTTTACAAACCGTAATCTTTTCGGCGGGAAACTTCAGGAAATGAGTATTCCTTCTTAAAAATCTTGTGGCAAAGGGAGGATCCCATTGCTTTCAGTTACAAAAGTTTTCAAAAATTCTCAAACTTGTTTAAAAATGTAGCAATTGCTAATTTTCCGGTTTCGAGGGGGGGTTTGCAACGTGTATCCGGAAGAGAATCGGGAGGCTCCCACGATCGATCTGATGGGCGGGGAAATTAGGGGGATGGAGGGGATTGCTATTAGGGCAAGGGTGATTGACTTGTTGTTCTCAGACTCGCGATCGTGAGGATTGTTCCAGTCAAGTTTTTTATCATAAAATCTTGATATTTTCTTAAAAGTTTGGGCGTTCGCGAAGCGTCTCCCCAGGAGAATCGCCCAGGGTCTCCCCAGGAGAATCGCGCCCTCAAATAAATGCAAAAATTTTGTTAATAACATGACTCGGGTCATTAAATAAAGGGGGGATGAAAAAGGGGGAATTGGCGAGGGTATAAAGTAGGGGAGATTAAAACGGTAGATGGAAAATTAGAGGGTTTGGCTGGCGAAAGAGATTCCGAGGGTAAAACCGTGGGGATTACCGGGAACTCGTAGCATCATTCAAGTCGGGTGGGCAACTGTCCTAAAATTAAGTTTCGTTCGCTTCGATCTTGTCATCTGATGAGGGAAAATTGGCTCCGCTATTGTGCGTATTTTTAAACCGAGCGAGAGCTGTATAAATACTTACGTAATTTTCTCCGAATCGATCGCGTGGATTACGGAAGCGATCGCCTTGAGGAGAAGTTCAAAACTTTGCAATTTGTTACAAACCCAAATCGATGACTGAAATGAGGAGATCGGGGGTCAGTTCGGAGTAGGGTGGGGGCGAACGAAACGGGTCGAGCGATTTTTCGGCGCAGACACTTTGCGAAGGTGCGAACGCAACGATCGCGGTACTCCAATGGATCCCAACAGGGGGCGAACGCCGGATAAGAGAAGGGAGAAAAGGGAGGGCGAACGAGAGTGCTTTACAGAAAAAATATTTTCTTTTAAAGAAATTGAAAAATAACTTTAAAAAGTAAGACTTCTCCACCGGGATTGACGGGAACTCTAATCAATAAAGGGAGTCAACTGCATCGCCGTCGAGATCGCGCGATCGCCTTCGGGAATCGTCGCCACTGCGATCGATTTTGGCAGAGTTTGCTCGGGGAAGAAGCATTAAAATTGAACCCAGAGGGGAATGCCCCGATCGCGATCGGATCCCTCAAATCATAAAAATATTAAGGTGATTGATGGCTGCGAAAAGAAAATTCTCAAAAAATCGATCGAAAAATCCGCAATTTCACACTGTCAGATCGCCAATTTCAAAACGTACTATTGAAACAAGAGCCGATCGATCCCGGATGACAACCTCCCAGGCGAGAGCTATTGGCCAGCGAGAAGCAGCTTCAAGAGGGGAAAAGAAAACAACGATGAATAGACCTTTAGTGAGAACGGCCCCCGCGACTCCACAAGCGCGCTATGGTGGAGAAAGACCCCCCGAGTCCGGTGGGTCGGCGTTGCAGGATCTAACCCGCTTGACGGCGCAAATTTGCCAAACCCCGATCGCGGCGGTCGTCCTCACTGGGGAGAAAGCCGTGCAGGTGGTGGCGTCCGTGGGGGTGTCGGGAGAGCAGTTGGCGCCAGTGAAGCAGTTCTACGAGCAAATTGCAGCGATCGCCCAAGAGGAAGGAACCCGGGCAGAGGGTTGGGCGATCGCCGACGTCGAAGCAGACCGTCGGTTGGCGGGAAAATTGAGATTGGGATTCCGACGTTACCTCCAAGAAGACCTGTACGACCGCAACGGTTTGTGGGTGGGGAGTTTGTGCGCGATCGCCCCGGATCCGGCGCCGATTAGCGACGAGCAACGAGAGAGTTTCCGATCGCTGGCGCGTTTGTGCGAAGCGGATTTAGAGCAATCCGGCGGGCTGGCTAACGGGTCGTGGAGGTGGACGGATCGGCAAGATGGTCGGGAGAGGCGGCGACGGACAACGCAAGGGGAAGGCGATGCCAATCCGGAGGGAGCCACGATCGGAATCGACATGAAAGGGCGAGTGATCGCCTGGAATGAAGGGGCCGAAAAATTATACGGCTGGAGAGAATCGGAAGCCCTCGGGCGCGAAATCGATCGCTTCGTCGGTCGAGAGTGGAATCCGAGTTGGGAGACCATTCGCGAGCGAGTTTGGGAGCATGGCGACTGGCAAGGGGATATCATATATTGGAAACGCGATACGCCGAAGGCGTCGCTTTGCGAACGAGACCATCAGGGAGGATATCGCCATTCGCCACGAGCGATCGCGCTGACGAGTCAATGGCGGGCGCAGAGAAATCGCAACGGCCTTCCCTTAGCGATTTGGACGACACAAATCGAAAAAACAACGTCAGAGGGGGTGACGGGGGAAAGCGCCGTCAGAGAGATTGCCTGTCTTCGAGGGCAAAGTGATTTGGGATCGGACACCATGAGGGCATCGAATAGTTTGCGAGACAGTAACAATTCAGTCAACATGATGCCAGAGGGAAATTTAGCCACGCCAATACCCATCGAAACCGTGGTGGATAACCTACCCGTGGCGGTTTATCGCAGTAGCGGTTTCGAGGACGACGACTGGCGCCGTTTTCTAGGAGGGCGCTTAGTCGAGAGCTTGGGACAACCCGGGGCCGCGTCGAGAGGGCCGGGAGGGGGAACGAGCTACACCTGGGCCGAATATAAACAGATGCTGCACCCGGAAGACCGCGAGCGCGTCGAAGAGGAAATGCAATCTTGCATCGCGCGATCGCAACCCTTCGACCTGGAATATCGGCTCGTCGATCGCGAGGGGACCTACAAACGGCTGCGCGATCGGGGTCGGGGGACCTTCGACTCCCGGGGTCGCCTGCTGTCGATCGACGGGATCTTGTGTCCGGAAGTCCAAGGGGGTTCGGATCGCGAAGAGGCGAAACCCCTCCGGCGTCGCGAAGCTAACGCCACCGTCGCCGACCAGCGCGATCGGATCGCCGATCTCAGTCAAGATATGGGGCGCCTGCTCGCCGACGGGGGGAGTCTGACCGAAATTTTGCAACGGGGGGTCGAAATCTGTCTCGACCATCTCGACGCCAGCTCCACCGGAATTTGGATTATTAACAGCACGGCGAACTTCCTCGAACGGCAAGTGGTGGCGGGGGAAGCCTTTGACGAGGAGCGCTTTCCGACGCGGGTAGCCATGACTTGCGAGAGTGGGGCCGATTCGCAGATGTCTCCTCTCGGGAGAGTCGTGTGCAACCGCCAACGACTGTACGGACAGATCTCGACGGTTACGGACAAGCTCGATCTGTTAGAAGAAAAGGAAGCCGACCGGGCTAACTGGGTGGTTTATCCGTTGATGGTTGAAGATCGCCTCGTCGGGGCGATCGCGGTGATTTCGCGTCATTGCGCGATCGCCGCCATCCGCAGCGCCCTCGAATGGGTCACCAGTGGTCTCGCCGTCGCCGTCGATCGCGCCTGGGTCAAAGAAGCCCTGCTCTCGCGTCGGGAAGGATTGCTGTTCCGCCTCGCCAGTCAAATCCGCAACTCCCTCGATTTAGATACGATTTTAGAAACTGCCGTTCACGAAATCCGCAGCGTCTTGCAAATCGATCGCTGTCATTTCTTGTGGTACCTACCCATTGCCAAACAGCCGACCCTGACGGTCACCCACGAAGCCCGCGCCCCGGAATTGCCGAGCTTGCTGTGCGAATATCCTCCGCAACAAAGCGCCGAACTTGCCGTTAAAATCCGCAATTTACAAGCCCTACGCATCGACGACATCACCAGCGCTACCGATCTCGAAGAGACGACGCGATCGCTGATTGCCGAAATGGGCATTACCTCCGAACTGATGCTGCCGTTGGAAACTCGTTCCGGTCAACTCGGGGCGGTGGTGTGCAGCCACTGTAGCGGCCCGCGTCCGTGGAGTCAAAGTGAAGTCGAACTCCTGCAAGCCGTCGTCGATCAGCTTTCCCTGGCGATCGACCAAGCCGAACTCTACGCCCAAACTCACGCCGCCGCCCTCGCCGCCCAAACCCAAGCCCAACAACTCAGCGAAGCCCTGCAAAATCTCAAACAAACTCAAGCGCAATTAATTCAAACCGAGAAAATGTCGAGCTTGGGTCAAATGGTCGCCGGAATTGCCCACGAAATCAATAACCCGGTCAACTTTATTACGGGGAACCTCGTTCACGCCAACAACTATACCCAAGACTTACTCGAACTGCTCGAAGCTTACCAGCTTTACTATCCCGATCCGGTGGAGGAACTCAAAGAAAAAGCCGAAGAAATCGATCTCGATTTCCTGGTGGAGGATTTGCCCAAAATTCTCTCGTCGATGCACATGGGCGCCGATCGCATCCGCCAGATCGTCGTCTCCCTGCGCAACTTCTCCCGCTTGGACGAAGCGGAAATGAAACCCGTAGACATTCACGAAGGGATCGACAACACTTTGCTGATCCTGCACAATCGCTGGAAACCGAGGGGCAAACACCTCGGAATCGAACTGGTGAAAGAATATGGGGATTTGCCGCGCGTCGAATGCTACGCCGGACAGCTCAATCAGGTGTTTATGAATATTTTGGCGAACGCTATGGATGCGTTGGAAAACCAACCCCATCCCCAGATCCTCACGATCTCGACAGAAGTTTGTCAAACCGACGCCCGAGGGAATCCGTCTCACGTCAAAATTAAAATTCGCGATAACGGCCCGGGAATTGAGGAATCGGTTAAAAAACGACTGTTCGATCCGTTCTTCACCACCAAGCCCGTCGGTAAAGGAACGGGGTTGGGCCTGTCGATCAGTTATAAGATCGTGGTCGAGAAACACGGCGGCCACCTCACCTGCGAGTCCGAACCGGGCAACGGCTGCGAATTTATTATCGAAATTCCCGTCAAACAGCCCGCCGTCGCCAGTTGGTGCGCGTGAATCGCCGCGACCCACGACGACCGTCCGATGGGGATCGATCTCGACAGCCTCAGTCGATCGCGCCGTCGGCGATCGCCGAAAAAGAAAGAAAAAGAAAAAATTTTTTCTAAAACAGTTGACAAACTTCGGGGATGAACTGCTAAGATAACGAAGGTTAAGTCGATGGGGCGTCGCCAAGTGGTAAGGCAGCTGGTTTTGGTCCAGCCATTCGGAGGTTCGAATCCTTCCGCCCCAGTTGGCCGAATCGAAGTTAACGGATTCGACGAGAGTCGATTCGCAGTTAACCCACTCGAATTGAGGACGCTTGCCATCAGAGTATAGCATCTACACCCAGCCCGCTTTCCTTCGAGGAGGCGGGCTTTGTCCTATGGGAGTCCGGCGAGGGGCGATCGCCCCGGACGGGTGGAAGATATGGGAAGATAGACCCTGAGATGCGCGAGTTTTGCCTATGGTTGCACCGATTCCCACCCTGCTAGCCCTCGACTTTGACGGCGTTCTTTGCGACGGTTCGATCGAATATTTTCAAAGTGCGTGGCGAACTTACGCCCAGATTTGGGAGGGTGAGACCGCGATCGCTCCTTCCGGTTTAGCCGAACGCTTTTATCCGTTGCGACCCGTCATCGAAACGGGTTGGGAGATGCCCGTATTAATCCGGGCTTTGCTCAAAGGGGTGCCTGACGAGCAAATTTTACGGGATTGGGGGACGATCTCCCAAAAGATCGTCGCGGAAGAGGATCTCGATCCCGGGGCGATCGCCGCCCGCCTGGATCGGATTCGCGACGAGTGGATCGCCTCAGATTTAGACGGGTGGCTGTCGTTGCATCGCTTTTATCCGGGAACGATCGCACGCATCAAGCCCCTGGTGGATCCTGTAGAGACGGGGGATACAGCTTCGGCGTCCCTTGGCGAACGGATTAAACTGGTCATTATTACGACGAAAGAGGAACGCTTCGTGCGATCGCTGTTGGGACAACAAGGAATCGAACTCGATGGCGATGCGGTCTACGGAAAAGGCGTGAAACGACCGAAGCCGGATATCCTCAAAACATTACTCGCCCAAGAATCGCAACCGCCTCAGATTTGGTTTGTCGAAGATCGGTTTAAAACCCTGGAAGCCGTGCGAAAATATCCCGAACTCGACGCGATCGCCCTTTATTTAGCCGATTGGGGCTATAACACGACCGGGGAGCGATCGGCAGCCCGAGTCCACCCCAGCATCGAGTTACTGTCCTTGGATCGGTTCGGTCGGGGTTTTGAGGAGTGGAGAGTCGGGAGTCGGGAATCGGGAATCGGGAATCGGGAGTGAGTAGGCAAGAGTTAAGCTGTCGAGCATTGACATAGGGCGATCGCGATGCTCGTCTTCCCCGCAAACTGATATTCCGTGTCCATCTCATTGACAAACCGCTCACCGTCTCAATCTAAAATCTAAATGCTTGATTTAAACAAAATTGCGCGGCAAATGCAGGGAATTAGCCAGCATTTGACCAAAGAAGCGGAAGCGGCGCGATCGCGCTTGGAACAAGCTCAAATACTACTCGATCGAGCCAGTCAGCGCCAAGCCATTTTGATTGCCGAACGGGAAGACTGGCAAGATCGGATGGCCTTTTCTCCGGCGGTTCCCGTCGAACCCCTCGATATCCGCCCCTACATCGCCACGCCGCCGCAGGTACAAACGGTTTTGGCGACGGACGGTTCTCAGATCGCCCCTTCTCATCACGAAATTGCTTATTGTTATTTGATTAATATCGGTCGGGTTTTACTGCACTACGGTCAAAGTCGGTTACCTTTACTCGATAGCTTGCCCGAAGTGTTTTACAAACCCGAGGATTTGTACGGATCGTTGAAATGGGGAATCCGAACGGAAGAGTGGATGGGGTATCGGCGGGCGGTTTCCGAAGCGACGGCGTTAGCTGATTTGGGGTGTTGGTGGCGATCGCAGCAAGCCGGGGAAGACTCTTCGTCAACCGCCGTGCCTATTTTAGCAATGGTAGACGGTTCGTTAGTGTACTGGTTTTTGGAACCCCTCCCGACTGACGCCCGCCACGAGATTCTGTCGGGTATTTTATCGGCGTGGGAACGCCTGCGAGTGGCGCAGGTGCCATTAGTGGGCTATTTAAGTGCGTCCCGCAGTGGGGAAGCGTTGAGCTTTTTGCGCTTGCAAGCCTGTCCCTACGACCATCCGGACTGTTTCACTCACTGTCCGATCGATGCGGATGCGATCGCGCGGTCTTACGAGAATAAAGCGCCGTGTCAGGTGTTCGACCCATTACGAGATGCGACGTTTTGGGCGTCGGTGTTGGAACCGGGACAGCGTAGCCCGTTATGGCGCAGTTCGTCGCGGATTTTGGATTTATACGACGATCGCCACCGTGTTTATTTTTGTTACTTGCATGTCGGTCCGGAGGTGGCGCGGGTGGATGTTCCGGAGTGGGTGGCACAAGATCGAGAAACTTTTGAAATGGCGTTGAGTTTGGTGTTGGGACAAGTTCACAAAGGATATGGCTATCCGGTTGCCCTGGCGGAGGCTCACAATCAAGCGGTGGTTCGTGGCGGCGATCGGGCTCGTTTCTTTGCCTTGTTAGAGCGGGAAATGATTAAGGCGGGATTGACCAATGTGGGGATTTCGTATAAGGAAGCTCGCAAGCGCGGCAGTATCGCTTAGCACGGTCCCATCGGCTCCCCTGCGCTCGTCGTTGGGGGTTAGTTTACGCGGTTCGTCCAGAAGGTTGTGATGGCGATTGTCCGGACTACGAGGCCGACCCGGAATTAGCGGGAGGGAGCCAGGGGGGGATCGGGGGGCGATCGTGCCACCACCTATAAAGTGCAAGCCACCCTCTCACTATAGCCTCGTTCGTTGGAATTAACAACTGAATTTTCTCCGGCCAATCTCATTGACCCTTAGATTTTGGCGTGATACCGTCTAATGCAGAAATTCGTTCGGCGATCGCACTTTTATGACGAATCAAAATCAATATTTACCTTATATTACTGACAGCAAATTAGAAGCAGCCGTTAGTAACGTCTTGTCAGCTTTTCGCAAAGCTCAAGCAACAACGGACATTCATAAAAACGTCATCGATCCGTTTTCCGCCTTATTTGAGGTTTCTCTATCCAGCATCAGCTACGATAAGTGGATTGAGAAAGAAAAAATCCGACAAGCACAAAAAAGTTTACAAAATTCAATCGGTTACTTTCATCAAGAAATTCTGGGTAACCTCAACGGATGGCAAAATCTTGGGGTCGGTCAAACGATAGATATTTGCAATCCCAATAAACGAATCATTGCCGAAATTAAAAATAAATACAATACCACCAAAGGAAGCGATAAAGTTAGGATTTACGATACTTTACTTGACTCTTTATCTCGACCAAAATATCATCAATTTACAGCGTATTATGTAGAAATAATACCGTCTTCAAAAAAGCACTACAATGATTGTTTCACTCCTTCCGACAATAAAACTAAGCAGCCAAGAACAAGAAACGAAAAAATCAGGAAAATAAGCGGTCAAGACTTTTACGATTTAGCGACAGATTGCGAACAATCTTTGAAGATGCTTTTTGAGGTTTTACCCAAAGTTATTAGTAATTTAACCTCTAGCGCTGAATTGAGTATTTCGGAAAAATTGGCCTTTGAATCTCTTTTTAATAAAGCTTTCTAACTGTTTTGTAAACAAAGGCAAATTGCACCACAAAAAACATCATTTTAGCCAGATTGACGGGGCTAGGATTCATGAGATAAAGCATGGAGAATGGCTCGTCCCAAATGATAAGCTAAATTCACTGGAACTGCATTGCCAATTTGTTTGTATTGAGAGCCAATACCACCCATAAACTGCCAATCATCGGGGAAAGTTTGAATTCTAGCATATTCCCGGACGGTAAAGGGTCGGGTTTCGTCAGGATGACAGCGTTCGGTTTGTTTTTGTGAAGGAGAAGTAGTCAGTGTTAAACTCGGTTCATCCCAAGCAATACGCCGTGCGATTCCTGTTTTACCACCTCCTAAGTAGTAATTTTTCATCATGTAACTTTTCTGAATATCTTCCGGTAAATGTCGCCAACATCCTCCCGGCGGAACCAATGCTAAAACTGCAGCTTTTTTCGGGCTGTATTTCATTCCTTCTGAAGGGGGAACGTCTTTCAGTGCATGGCGGAGGGTGAGAATTTTATCCGAAGGTTGGGGATAACGAAAGGTAATCCCCGGGCGAGTTCCAATGATGATGACTCGTTCGCGTTTTTGAGGAACGTCATAATTGACGGCATTGAGTAAACGATATTGGACTTGATAACCGAGGGATTCCAATACCGATATAATCGCTTGGAGAGTTTCACCTTTTCGATGACTAATTAATCCCCTAACATTTTCAGCTAAAAATAGTTTAGGTTGGACTTCTTTTACGCATCGGGCAAATTCATAGAATAAGGTGCCTCTCGTATCTTCAAGCCCTAGTTTTTTCCCGGCATAACTAAAAGCTTGGCAGGGAAATCCACCTGTTACTACATCCGCCGACATATCTTGAAAACAAACTCGGGATACATCGTCATGAATGACTTTCCAATGAGGTCGGTTGTATTGTAGGGTGGCAACCGCATCTTTATCGATTTCGACTAACGCTTGAGTATGTAATCCGGCTTTCTCCAATCCCAATGCTAAGCCCCCCGCCCCTGCAAACAGTTCGATCGCATTGACTGTAATCGTGGTCTGAAGGGGAACATCAGGATGTTGATAAGGTAAGTCGGGTAATTCTAATAAATTTAACTGCGTAAACTCGGTAGCACTCATGAGTCAATAGCAATGATGATTTGGAAATATAGATTTTACCTCAAAAAAGCATAGAAAAAATATTCTATACGCTGATTTCCTCATTCATTGAATGACTGAAGTAGCAGTTATTTGGACTAGACTTGAGTCTTTTAAAACTTTTGTAAACAATTAATTTTATTGGCTAATCCTACCATATTTGCTAATCTCGATTCAAGTTACAATCCCCAAAAAATAAGCATAATTTGGATGCCGGAGGGGTGGCGGTTTGTGGATGGGGAGTTGGTGAGGGGTGCGTAAATTTACGCGGGGCGGGCCTCAAAAAATAGAGTTAGTTAGAGTGGTGACTTAGGGTTGAGAGAGAGAAAGACATTAAAACCCACGTTAATCCGGACTCGGTGTGTCGGATTCGAGCTTTTTGAGATATTCCGTATCGGTCATGCCCAAATCGACGATCTTCGGTTGAGGAGAGCGTCGTTGTAGTTCTTAAAATTTCCCTACTTACAAGGATTGTAACTGGGGAACAGGTAGGCCGTTGTGATCGGCTGTCGGGCAAGGTTGTCGGATTTGTCGGAACTGGCAGTTATCTGGAAAAGAGATCGCAAGCCAATTCACAAAAACCAGCATGGTGATCGCGCGTGACTAGCCAAGGCATCCGCTCAAAGTCTTGGATACCGGCACGGAGCCGATAGTATTTGGGATTGCTGATGCCTAGCCAGTGGGTCATGGTAATGGTTAGTCAGCAATTCAGAGATTGATTGATGTCGTAACAAATGAAGTAACTATAATTACAACATTGTGTCAATATTGAATCTATAGTTCAACTGAGTCATGTATTTATTTAATTTAGTGAGAACGTAGTTAGCGAGATTGCCTGGCGTACTATCTACAGTATAGCAAAATTCTAGACAAATAAATTTTTCTTTAGTTTCTATTATTATATCTGGTTTAATTCCAGAAAGATAAGAATGAACATCTTCACAATAGAATTGAAAATCTGTTTCGTCTAATGTATCCTTAAGAGCAAGAAAAATTGCTTTGTTTAGTCGCTGATCGCTAAGTTTTTTAGTTTTACCAGAAGATATATCCTGATTCAATTTTTCATAAGCTTTCTTGGCATTATCGAGTCCTTCTTTTACTTTTCCACTTTTTCTTTTACCTGTGGTAAATTTTTGTCCAGCTAATTGCAAAAATAAAGGAGTTCTTTTTAGTGTATTTCGGGCATGAGATTTCCCAAACCAATGAGATGGAACGTTGTATTTATTCTTATCTTTAAAATCCTCTGAGGAAATGTTAATCCCTGCTTCTTTTGAATAAGCAACAATGCAGCTAATTAATGAATTAGTTGGTAAGTACATTATTTTTGTGGTTAGCATTGTACTATTTAAGGCTAAAGTTAAACGACGGCTAGGCCACTCTGCCTTTCTCTGTGTGTGTTCCTGTATATATGGTTGTAAGGGGTTATACTCTGCATTCCACATCTCGGTAATACTTTCAGGAATTTGTTTGGCAAAACGTGCAACAACAGATTCCGCTTCAGGATAAGGGAATATAAACCATACTTCAGTTGGTTTAGGAATAGCTTCTGCAATTTTATCCACATAGTTTGTTCTATCTTCCCAAATTCCTTTTACGTCTTGCAAGTAATCTCTAATTTTATGTTCAGTGGACGGTTTTTCTTTGTAGGTTTCTTTTAAAGATTCAAAATCATCGTCATGCAATTGAAACTCATAACACTCTTTCCCATCATTAAAAAATTTTATTGTATTTTTTGCAATACTTGGATATTTTGAGAGTGGTGGGCCGGTAAAGTTTATAACAGGAATCCTACGATGAAACATAGTAGTAGAAAAACTTTTAGCAAAATCTCTCATATTTTCCAAGTCTTCAAAAACGGTTACAGGCCAAATGATTAAAATTCCATACTTACGTAATAGGCCATTCAAATCGCGAAAAAAAGCTTTGATTATGTTTTTATCTTGCCCATTGACATTTTCAAGGTAATCAATAACAATACACAATTTAGGACCTTCACTGGTATTTTTTTCAAAAAAAGTTCTGGCTTTTTGATTAATTTCTTGAAATAATTTTTGAAGTTTTAAACTAGGATTATCATTTTCAACTAATTTTGTAGTATCAACAGAAAATATTTCTTTAATTGGAATATGTCCTTGAAATTCAAGAGAAATAATAAAAGTCGATTTTCCTACACCAGATGGCCCATATAAAAAGACCAAATGCCCGCTACTTTTAATATCTGCTATTATTTGAATAATTTTGGCTTCAAACTCTGGAAGAGGAACGATTACATCAGGAAGCCTAGATTTTTTTTCGCCACTTCTAACTTCATTTCTGATCTCTTCATAAGTCACAGGTAAAAAAAGTCTTTTATTTTTTTCATGAGACTTTTCAATTATGTGATTATCTAGACTAGCGGTTACTTTTCGGGGCGGAGAAATTTCAGAAATAGAAGGCTTTATCTCTTTTACAAAGTCAGAATTTTTTTTATTTTTTTTCTTGTTTTGCTTGCCTTCACTAGAAATATCTGAACCCAAAGTATTATCCAATTCGTTAACCTTTAAGGAGTTGGAAGAGTGTTCAGGAAAGAGGTCAAAACTTAACTGGTAATACTCGCTAGGAGTTTCTTTTTTTTTCTTCTTCTTTTTGGACACGATTAGCTACCTCATCTCTTTACAATCTAAATAGAGCTTTTTTAGTTTCAAAAGCGATGAATATTAAAAACTTAAATTCTAAAACAACAAAGCTATTCCTTCAGGGCTTTCCAGCGTTCTTAAATCATTAAGTTGCAGTAACCATTCGGGCATTGTTTTTCTTTACAAACTGGAGTAAATGATCGCACTCAAATCTTACACCTAATCTCTAAAATATACCTCCAACAAATCAGCCCCTCGCTCCCCCATCTTCCTCAACTCCCGCTCAATCTTGTTCACTCCTAAAGGAGATAACCTAACCTGCGGAATCAAGCCGCCACCCGATGACCTTGGTCTTGTCCCGATCCGAATATACAACAAAACTCTTTATCTCTTCTCCACTAAATTATAAAGATATGTTGAAGATCCCCCCTTCAATCATAGAGCTAAATATCAAGTCGAGTTCGACGATCGCCCCCTTCGCACTATTGACACATCCGGCGCCGGGGTTAGATCGAGAGCAAACGAGAGACGATCGCCCCACCCCAATCCACGGCAATTCAAAACTAAAAATGGAGGGATAATAGAAGAAAGAGGCTGATTTTTTCTAAAAATCAACCCATTCCTACATCAAACTAAACAGAAGATGAGGAAGGAGCCATGTCAGCCTACTACGACACGATCGCCAAACCTTATCAACGCTCGAAACAACTACCCTACCGACAAGTAGAAGAATATACGTATTTCAATCTCTTAGGCCCCTTGGAAGGGAAAACCATCCTCGACCTCGGCTGTGGCGAAGGATTCTACACGCGAAAATTCAAACAACGGGGTGCCTCCCGAGTCCTCGGCGTCGATATCTCCTCGGCGATGATTGAATTGGCTAAAGCCCAAGAACGTGAAAATCCGCTCGGAATTGACTATTTAGTGGCCGATGTTTTGGAATTGGCTTCGCTCGATCGCTTCGATTTGGTCGTGGCGTCCTATCTGCTCAATTACGCCCAAACTCAAGGACAACTTTTGCAAATGTGTCGGGTTATTTTCGACCATCTCAAGTCCGACGGTCGGTTCGTCACGATTAATGACAATAGCGAGCAAGATCCAATCTCTTATCAAGACTGCGCAAAATACGGATATATCAAGGGCGTCACTCAACCCCTTGAAGAAGGGACGCCGATAACATTAACCTTTTTCCTGGAGGGAGAAACCTTCGAGATTGTCAATTATCACTTAAGTCGCACAACTTACGAACGAGCTTTCCGAACGGTTGGATTTAAGGCCGTTCGTTGGCTTCAACCCCTCGTCCCTCCCACGGCGATCGCCACCTTCGGCGCTCACTTCTGGGACGACTTTCTCAAGTTCTCACCGATTGTGGGTATTGAATGCTTGAAAACACTCCGTAGGGGCGATCGCCATTCTATCTGAAGTAATACCATTTTTCAAACATGATGAGAGCGCGCGAGGTTAGGGACACGGCACTGCCGTTTCCCTACAGGCGATCCATCTCCATCGAGGTTTTGGAAAATTAGTATAAAACATCGATCGAGTCCAAAAAAAGTGAGAAAAATTTAAATACCTTACAATTTTTCATCATGCTTTAGGCAGTCGAAATCATCGGACTACAAAATTCTCACTTCCAACCCTTTCCAGATTACAACCGATGGACCACAATCTTATCGAGCAGTATCGGGGCGATATCGTTAATCGGGAGAACGTAGCGAGCGGCGCCGAGGGCGATCGCCTCCTTCGGCATTCCGAAAACGACGCAAGTGGCTTCATTTTGGGCGATCGTGACGCCGCCATTGCGGGCGATCGCGTCCATTCCGTCGGCGCCGTCGCGACCCATTCCCGTCAGTAAAATCCCGAGGGCCGATCGCCCGTAACACTTGGCCACCGCTTCAAAAGTCACCGTGACCGAGGGACGATGACCGGAGAGAGGCGGCGCACTCGAATACCAAAACTGCCCCGATCGGTCTAATTCCAAATGCTTGCCTTCCGGGGGAAAATAAACCTGTCCCGCTTGAGGTCGTTGACCCATTTGGGCGATCGTCACCGTGAGGGCGCATTCGGAATTGAGCCAATCCACCAACCCTTGCAAAAAGCCGTGACTGATATGTTGCACGCAGACCACCGGAACCGGGAAATTTGCGGGGAGTTGAGTCAGGATGGCGTGGAGGGCTTGCGGTCCCCCCGTCGAGGCCCCGATCGCCACCATGCGGATGTAGGGGGTCGCGCGCTGACTCTCGACGACCTCGGGTTTCGGTTCGACGGACGGGCGGCGTCGAGGGGGCGGCGTTCCCAAACGAGGGGAAGGGGGGGGTGGCGTTTTCCTCCACGGCGAAGAGACTGGAGTGCTCGGTTTGACTGGATTTAAACCCGGACTAGATTTCGGTGAGGTCAGTTTCGATCGCGGCGGTTCGGTATCGGGTTCTTGGCGCCGTCGGAGAGTAAACACCGCCACCCCGGACAGGATCTTAATTTTAGTAATCAACTCTTGGGCGAGAGGATCCCCTTGGCAGAGCATTCGATCGCGGGGTTTGGGAAAGACATCGACGGCCCCCGCTTTGAGCAACTTAAACACATTGTGGGTATCTTCCGCCTGAACCGAAGAACTAATCACCAAAATCGGGCGGGGAAAATTGGCCATCACTTCCCGGGTAAACTCCAGCCCGTCCATTTTGGGCATGTGCAGGTCCGTACAGATCACGTCCGGTCGAAGTTTCGGAATCAATTCCAACCCTTCGACCCCGGTGCGCGCCGTTCCCACGATCTCGATTTCTGGGGCAGCATCGAGTAATCTTTTGAGGATCAAAGTCGCTACGGGCGAATCTTCGACTAATAATACGCGAATCGGTTTTTTGTTCATATTCCATCGTTCAAGGTGCGCGAAGCGTCGAATCAAGAACGGCTGCGATCGACCTCGAACTTGCTCCAGCCAACGAAATTAAATCAGTCGTTGCAAGGTTTCGAGCAACACTTCTTGATTGAAACTCGTTTTTGTAATATAAGCGTTGGCGCCCGCTTGCAAACCGCGACGTTTGTCGTCATCGGAAGCTAAAGAGGTGACTAAAATAATCGGCACTTCGCTGTATTTTTGATTTTCTCGGATTTTGGCCGTCATCCCCAAACCGTCGAGATTGGGCATTTGAATGTCGGAAACGATCGCGTCAAAGCGGCGGGTATCGAGCTTGTTCAATGCATCCATTCCATCGACGGCGGCGACGACTTCATAACCTGCGGCTTCGAGAATCCGCTTTTCTTGGGTGCGCGTGGCGATCGAATCTTCCACGAGTAGAATTGAGGATCGCTGGTCGCTCGTTTCCGCGACGGGGGTCGGATCGGCGATCGCGGGATACTTTTGGCGCACGGACTCGATCAAATCTTGGGGATTCAACACCATGCAGACTTCCCCGGTCCCTAAAATGGTCGCCCCGGAAACATTGCGCACCCGTTTGAGTAATTTACTCTGGGCTTTGAGGACGACATCTTGCTCGTCCACGAGGGCATCGACCAAGACCCCGAGACGTTCGGAACCGACTTGCAAAACAATACAGGGCAAGGTTTCTTCTTGGGGGCGCGATCGCTCGGCATTCGCCCGTGCGGGCAATTCTAACAACTCCACCAACGGCACCACGGAAATGGGGCGATCGTCAAATAAAATCGTGTCCCGACCTTCGATCGCGAAAATCTCGCGCTGGGGAACCAGGCGAGCCATATAAATAAACTCCACGGGTAACGCATAAGCAATCCCCTCCACCGACACCAACAACACGTGAGCGGTGGCGAGGGTCGTTCCCAACTGAATTCGCACGCTACAGCCCGCGCCGGGAGTCGATTCGACCTGAATCGTCCCTTTGAGGCGCTCCACATTCGCCCGCACCACGTCGAGACCGACCCCGCGCCCGGAGACTTCGGTCACGAACGTGCGCGTCGAGAATCCGGGGGCAAAAATCAAGTTCTGCACTTGCTGCACGCTCATGGTGGCGAGTTCTTCTTCCCGGACGATCCCGCGCTGGAGGGCAGTTTGCTTGATTTTCTCCACATCCAAGCCCCGACCGTCGTCGCTGACTTCGATCAGGATGTTGGTTGCGTTTTGATATCCCTTGAGGTGAATGGTGGCGACGGCGGGTTTGCCTCGGGCTTCTCGTTCGCGGGGGGTTTCGATCCCGTGATCGATCGCGTTGCGAATCATGTGCATCAGGGGATCTTTCATTTCTTCGAGAATGCGCTTGTCCGCGCGGGTTTCTCCCCCTTCGACGACCAGTTCGACCCGCTTGCTTTGCTGTTTGGCTAAATCCCTGACCATGCGTCCGAACAAGTTAAAAATATTCGACAGGGGCAGCAAGCGCAAGGTGCGAATGCCTTCTTCGAGTTCGTCGGCGATTAAATCGAGTCGGGTATTGTCTTCGTAAACTGCATTTCGCACTCCGGTGACGAGGTCCCCCAGGCGTTCGAGCCGTTCTTCGACGCGATGGAAAAAGCCGTTGAGGCGATCGAAGGCGCCGTTACGATTGCCCCGTCCGACTTCTTCGAGAGCAAAGCGGTTGAGAAAGGCATCCCGGGACCATTCCTCCCACAAGGAAACGATGTCTTCGACTTCCGCCAAGCGGTGGGCGATCCGAATTTTGGTAACGGTGAGTTCTCCCGCTTGGGTCATCAAGGCGTCGAGGTGCCGGGTTTCGACGCGAATGGTGTCGATTCGATATTCGCTGGTGGCGGTTTCGGTTTTGGTGGGGTGTTTTTCGCTGGCGCGGGTCAGGTGACCCCCGGTGTTTTTCGGGGTTTGGGTTTGGGCGGGTTCGCCTGGGGCGGCGATCGCCTCCGGTTCGCCGGGCGGGGTTTGAGCGTCGTTTTGGGGGCGTTCGGCGGCGACCGGGGGCGGCGCGGGGTTCCCTTGGTCGCGTTCTTCGGGGTGGCGATCGTTCGCAGTTGTTTCGCGATCGCCCCGATCTGCGGCATCCTCGTGGGTTTCCTCAGTTTCGGCGATCGCGGGGGTCGCTTCTGGGGAGGTCTCGTCTTGGGGTCGGGGGGGGGTTTTCTTGGCAGGCGCCTGGGTTGCGGCGCTGGATTCCTCGGCGGGATGGTCTTTGGCCCCCATCAACTCTGCCAGGACGTAGAAGGTATTGACCTGGGCATTTTCTCCGGTGACGGCTTCGTTGACGAGCTTGCGAATGGCGTCTAAGCCGTGGTAGAGGCGATCGCAAATCTCTGGGGTCAGGGTCGTTTCGTCCCGTTTGACACTCCCGAGCAGATGTTCCCACTGGTGGGCTAAGGTGGCAATATCTTTGACGCCCAACATCCCGGCATCTCCTTTGAGGCTGTGGGCTTCCCGCATCAATTCTTCCAGTTTGCCTCGATCTTCGGGATGTTTTTCTAAGTACAACAAGCCTTCATCGAGTTTCTGCAAGTGTTCTTCACTTGCGACTTTAAAGGTCAGTCTCAGTTCTTCGTCTTCGATGATCATAATCTCGTCTGGCTTTAGCTCGATGTATAACCTAAAGAATTTTATTGTCCTGTTGCGGTTCCTCCGGACGGCTGGCGATCGCTGAAAATCGCTTCACCGATGGAGATGAAGGCTTGTAGACGACCTGATTCGCGCGACGGGATCGACCTTCGCCGCAGTAAAAGACTGGCGTTCTGGGCAGCCGTTCTCGGGAAGCGCTAAAGTTCTGAGCTGCGGGGGGTCTGCTCGCTGCCAACGTTGGAATTCCAGCATTTCAACTCTATTTTAAGGGTCGATCCTGGGTTTGAGATTCTTTTTTTTCAACTGTTTACAATTGAGGCGATCGAGGGGTTCTAATATCGTTAATTTTTAGAAATAAATTTTCGGCAATTGTCGATGATTTGCGACCGCTCCCTATCGCCTTGCTGGTTATTTTTTGAGGGCAAAAATGACGATCGCGAATGCTTCCGGGGACGGCGCGATCGAAGCGGTTCAATGAAGATGACGCCGAGGCGGCTGAGGTTTCAGGAGACAACCCAGGCGCGCCAGGTTCTCACAAAAGGCTCGTGGAAGTGGGCGAGGAGGGCGATCGCCCCCTGACCGGGACGACGGTCTCGCGCAACTTCTGCGAATCCGCTTCGGAGCGATCGCCCGCGAACCGATGGGGAATTTAACAAGATTCGTTAAAGTTTTTCTAAAGTTTTGAATCGATCTCAATCAATTTTTCTCGGAGTTTCCCCCCTGGAGAGAAGCAATGATATAATTTTTGACGGAGGTCTAAAAATCAGGAAAATAGTTTAAAAAAAGCTTAAAAGTTACGATAGCTTTTCAGGATTGCGATCGCGGCTTCCCCATCGTGGGAAAGGCCAAAAGTGGACGCCGGACGATCTCGATCGCTCTGGGTAAATTCACAGAATTTATAGAGAGAAAGATCCGTAATTCTGAGGGGACGACTCCGAGATTCTCCTGAGTGTCGATCGCCTCTACGATGGCTAAAAATTAGAAAAAATGCACGGAC
Source organism: Oxynema mangrovii CENA135 (assembly GCF_016632315.1). Taxonomy (NCBI): domain Bacteria; kingdom Bacillati; phylum Cyanobacteriota; class Cyanophyceae; order Oscillatoriales; family Oscillatoriaceae; genus Oxynema; species Oxynema mangrovii. The sequence goes on from NZ_JAEOXH010000001.1 coordinate 2,313,959, forward strand.
TCGAAGGACACCGTGCGTACGCGATCGGTATTTCCCCTGCGGCGATCGCACGGATTCAATCCCAGAAATGAGGGTATGACCCCTCCATTGTCTCACCCCTTAAATAGGGGAAAGCCATCGATATTTGAAAGGGATGCGATCGCCGTCACGGAAGAGAAGATCGCACGATCGCCGGAAACGGGGGAAGCGATCGCGGCACGGCCAATTTTAAATAGGTATGATTTAAACAGATTGGGATTATTAACAATAACAATGCGCTCCTTAGCAGATTGCCATACCAACTCGAAAAATGCAGGGGAACTCGAACCCCTCACTCGCCGTGGTGTGGACATTGTCGAGAACGGGTTAACCCTCCAATCGGAAGACGGAGAAGGTGCGTTAATCCTGATCGTCGATGACGACCGAGCGATTCGCAATATGCTCGTCACGGTCATGCACAATCAGGGCTATCGCGTCGCGACCGCCGTTAACGGTTTGGAAGCGCTACAAGTTTACAAAGAACGCAAACCGGACATGGTGTTACTCGATGCGATCATGCCGATGATGGACGGTTTTGATTGTTGTTTGGAATTGCAGCGCCTGCAAGGGAGCGATCGCACCCCGGTCTTGATGATTACCGGATTAGAAGATAACGATTCTGTGGACCGCGCCTTTGAAGTCGGCGCGGTCGATTACGTCACCAAACCGATTCACTGGGCCGTATTGCGCCAGCGCGTGCGACGGTTGCTCGAACAAGCGCGACTGTATCGCGAACTGGAAGCCGCCAACCAGGAACTGCGGCGTCTGGCGTTTCTCGACGGTCTGACCCGAGTCGGGAATCGGCGCGGTTTCGACCAGACTTTAGCACGCCACTGGCACGAACTGGCTCAAAGCGGCGCTTATTTGTCGCTGATTTTATGTGACGTGGATTGTTTTAAGCGCTACAACGATACTTACGGCCATCAGGCGGGCGATCGCTGCTTGCAGGAGATTGCCCGTACCTTGCGTCAGGCGGCGAGTTATCCGACGGATTTCGTGGCGCGTTACGGTGGGGAAGAATTTGCGGTGATTTTACCTCGGACGGAAGCGGCGGCGGCGCTTTACGTGGCGCAAAAAATTCGTATGGGGGTGCGCCACCTGGCGATCGCCCACGAGAGTTCGACGGTCAGCCCCTTCGTCACCTTGAGTTTGGGGGTGGCGACGATGGTTCCTTATCCGGGAACGAGCGAAACCCAGGCGATCGCGGCGGCGGATAAGGCTCTGTATCAGGCGAAACAGGCGGGGCGCGATCGGGCGATTCTCAAAATTCTCAATTAATCCGAATCGAGTTGAATCGGGATCGAGAACGGCGCGATCGCCCGAGGGTCACCTAGAGATAACTGCGGGCGGTTTGTCCGACTAAATCGACTTCATCTTCGGCGAGAGTTTCTAAAGTCGCGCGCACTTCGTCGCCGCCGAGTCGGCCCAAGGCTTGAGCGAGACGGTGGCGGATTTGCCAGTCCGGATCGGTGGCGAAGGGGAGCAGTAACGGGGTGGCACGGCGATCGCCGAGTTCGCCCAAGGAGCTGATCGCGGCGGTTTTGACCAGTTCTTCGTCACTTTTAAGGGCATCTTCGAGGATCTCGAAGGAGCGATCGTCTCCCAATTCCCCCAAGGCGGCGACGATGCTGAATTTGAGCAACCATTCTTGCGTCGTTTCGTAGAGGTGGCGCAATTCGTCGAAGGCTTCGGTTAACTGCAAGGCGCCGAGGGCATCGGCGGCGGCGGATTGTACGTCGGCTTCCGAGTCGTTGAGCAGGCGATCGCGCAAAACTGTTAACGACAATTCGCGGTTTTCCACGCCGAGATGGGCCATCTGGCTGACGGCTGCATAGCGAATGCGGGGACTGCGATCGCCGATCGCCCCCTGCACGAGGTCGAAGGCAGTGGCGCGATCGAGTTGGCGCAGTTGGTTGACGCCTTTGATGCGATCGCCCAAATCTTCCGATTGGAGCAGGGTTTTAACAGATTCTGGCGTAATACTCATGCTTCTATGGTTGTTTTGTTATGGAGTGGGAGCGCGATCTCGATCCGGGGACGAGCGGTCGGGGGGGATCTGACCGCTTTCGAGACGGTTAGAAAGCTCTGTCGGCCAACTCAAGGCGCGATCGCGCCATACCATGCCCAATTTTTCAAATTTTTCAAAAACTCGTTTTTAGAGGGATTTGCCGAGGTTTTCGACGGGGCGATACGGCGGAGCCGTCGCTAAGCGCAAGGCGCACGCTGCGCGAACGCGAACGGATCCGAGTCACCTCAAACCCGATCTCGAAGAGTTTATGAGTTTCCCGAAGCCATCACCCGGACGACATCTCCCCGGGTCAAGATCCCGACGACTTCGTTGCGATCGTTGACGACGGGCAGACGGTGAACGCCTTTTTCGTGCATCAAGCGCGCCGCCTCGTTTAAAGGTTTGTCCGGGGAGACCGTCAATACCTTTTTACTCATGACGTCCCCGACGGTTTGCCCCAGGGCTTTGTGCAGTTCGCGCTGGTAGCGGGCGGGATTTTCTAGGTAAATGACGCTATCGAGCAACATGATGTAAGGCGGCGGGGTGACGCCACTTTCGCGCCACATCAAGTCTCCTTCGGAGAGGATCCCGACGAGCTGACCGTTCTCATCGACCACGGGCAGACCGCTAATCCGGCGCTCGGCGAGGATTTTAATCGCCTCGTCTAATGGGGTTTCGGGATTGACCGCGATCGGATTGCGGCTCATGACATCGGCAACTGTTTTAGGCATAGCGTCCGTAGGTTCGACGTATAGTGAAATGGCGTCAATCGCCATTAATTTTATCGTGTAAAGTTGACAGGTTTATCTCGATCCCAGACCGATCGCCGTTCGTTAGAGTCCCCCTTTTCGTCGTCACTGATTCCCTGTTGACTGGAAAGATCGACCTGGGGGGCGGGCCGCGATCGGGTGTTCGTGCGGCGACGGCAAAGCCAGATCGCGCTTTCGTTGCTTTGGACTTGAGTTGAGGTTCGCTCAAATCGCACGGTCGGATCGGAAAAATTTTCTCAGATTTAGGGACAAAAGTCGATCTGGCGCTCTTCCCTAGGGTTAGGTCTCCCCGGCGCGTTCGCAAAGCGACGGCTCCGCCGTATCGCCCCGGCTCGGAACGGAAAGGTTAAGATCGTAAATGTAACGATTTGTAATGTTTATGGACAAGCAACCGCCGAAATCGCCGAAATATCGAGCGATCTCCATTTGTCAACACGATTCCTGTCGCCGCAACGGCTCCGCAGCCGTTCTCAAAGCCTTTGAAACTGCGGATTTGCCCGAGGGGGTCACTGTCAATCCCAGTGGCTGTTTGGGTCAGTGTAGTTGCGGACCGACGGTGAAGGTCAACCCCGATAATGTTTGGTACTGTCGGATTAAACCGGAGTATATCGAACGGATCGTCACCGAGCATTTGGAAGGGGAAGAACCTGTCGAGGAGTGGTTAAATCCTCGCCTTCACATGAGATTTAGTATTTAGGGGCGACTTCGGCGAGGATCCACTCGCGCATTAAGGTGTTGACGCGATCGGGGATTTCGTCGTGGGGACAGTGACCCGCATCGAGGAAATGTTCGCTCAGTTGGGGATAGTGTTGGCGAAAGCGGGCGCTGCGATCGCGGGCGTTCATCCAGGGATCCCCTTGACCCCACAGGGTTAATAGGGGGCAGTTCATGCGATCGAGTAAGGCATCTACTTTTTCCCCTTGAGGGGTTTTGAAGACTGAAGCAAAGACACGGGCGGCGCCGCGATCGCACGAGGGACGGTAAATTTCTTCGACGAGGCGATCGGTGACGGCACTTTGGTCGAGATACACTTTTAACAGGGTTTTGCGAATGACCGATCGCCGCCGGGTCCACTGAAAAATGGCAAAACTCACCCAATCTTGTCGAAAAACCCACTTGAGCGCCGTTTTCGCCAGTTTACGCCTGGGGGTGGGTTCGGCGACGGGTTCGGTCGAGGTGAACGGTCCGGCGCTGTTGAGCAAGATGACCCCGGCTACGGATTCGGGACGGGTGGCGGCGACGCATAATGAGGCGTAACCTCCCAAGGAATTGCCTGCGAGGACGACGGGCCGCCCGATTTGGGTTTGGATGAAGTCGTGGAGTTGATCCCGCCACAGATCGGCGCTGTAAACCCAATCGGGTTTGGCCGATCGCCCGAAGCCGATCAGGTCGATCGCCCATACTTGAAAGTCTTTTTGCAATTCGGCGATGTTTTTGCGCCAGTGATCGGTGGAGGCGCCGAAGCCGTGGATCAGCAGTAAGGGGGGGCGATCCCCGATCCGATCGCCTGCGCCGACCCAGTAAATGGGGCGATCGCGCCAGATCCAATAGCTACCGGAGATCGTATCGGTGGGACGCACAAATGTTTCAGTCATTTGGGATTTTAGATTTTAGATTTTAAGTTTTAAATTTTAGATTTTTGCAGATTTGAAGTATGAATGTATTACTCAATTTTTGTTTTTAAAACAATGATTTTTATCAATTTACCCTTTTTAATTGTAACACAAAAATCGTAATTTTGTTTTCTAAAACAGCTCGGGCGATCGCGCCGGGACGCGGGGGCGATTCGCGAGACTGAACTCCCGGTGGGGATCGGTGTCGATGATTATTTATACTTATCGATGGGCCAGTCAATCCCGCAAAAGTCAAAACCTTTAAAGGGTTCAAAAGCCTACTCCTTCGAGGGGTTTGCATAGACAAATGTAGTCTATTTGTTATATTCTTAACAAGACTTAAAAAAAGATTCAGTTAAAAAGTTTTCATCAAGTGCAAATCTGACCGAGAAGCTATGACCGACCTGTTTTTCCAGGGGATGCGATCCGGTTGCGAAGGGCGCGATCGCTCTTCCCTTCCAGGAGAGCCAGCTATTTTTCTTAACAATTGCCAGCCGAGGGAAGGCTGAGTTCGGGGTAGAAACTCCGGGAAAGATCGATGGGGTTTTCTACAATCCCAAGTTTTTCCTGCAATCGTTTGGAGAGTTGGATAAAATTAAAGAGAGAACCAAATGAGAGTGACGAACATGAGTGGTTTTATCTAGTTCGATCGGATCCGAGTGCATTGGGGATCGGATCGTCTAGAACGCACGCACCGATCGCCGCAACTGGGAAAACAGTCCGGTTGACCCGGGGATGAACTTGGGGTCAAAAGTTTAGAAGAGACGGCACCGACATCAGCGAGGGAAAAGCTTGCCAAGGGTTATAATTTAGCGCTTAAATATTATTTAGTGGAGATTCACTCGATCGCCTGTAACGTGCGACGCGATCGAGGGTCAAATGACCCGACGACCTGAAGATCCCATTTTGGCAAACCCCTGTGCAAGGGGCGATCGCCAAACAGGCAAGTTCCCTAATCCGGCCTTCCTTCTCGACTTTCGGTTCCAAGATCGACCTCGAACTCACGAACGGCATTTTAGTGGCTTTGACCATTTGGGTGTAAATCGACCGAACGGAAATTTTCCGAGTTCCGACTCTAACCTTTCCCTGTCCATTCACCTAAAAACTGCGGGGTTTTTTCAGTGATTGCGATCTCACCTCGTCCAGTAGGGCGTACTTGGAATACGATTAGTTTTGCTTCAACCTTATATCTATGTCCGATTTTGGACCTGCTGTTGGCGGATATTCCCGAACAATGGCACGCCGAAGTCCGACTGGGATTACAAGAAGCGTTAGTTAATGCAGCCAAACACGGCAACCAGCTCGATCCGAGCAAGCGAGTAGTCGTCCGGTTTACGACAACAGGAAATGAATATTGGTGGGCGATCGCCGATCAAGGCTGTGGCTTTGCCTGTCCCTGTCCGTGTCCGACGGCTCAATTCGATGAGGACATACCCCATGAAGAAGGAGAATGCGGTCGCGGATTATACATTCTACATCAAATTTTCGATCGCGTCCATTGGAATGACGATGGAACCGAGTTAAAACTTTGTAAAAAATTCACTCGTCGATCGCGCCTGCCCTTAGTTTGGTAGCCCAAGCGCGATCGAGCGGCGAAGCTTAAGACGGGCTCTTGGACGCGCGATCGCCGTGAGTCGGACAAGGAGGAGCCGAAATCGAGCGGTCGAGCCATCCGGTCGCCTGTTGCAACCGTGCGAGGGCTTCTTTCGGGTTGTCTTTGAGCAAGAAGACCAAGGCCGCCGCCACTTGTTCCCGAGCGCGCACGGCTCGATTTGACTTGAGTTTGTGCCAATCTCGCTCGACGAGGGCGAGGCGTTCGGCTAAGGCTTGCGCGAGTTCCAAGGTGCTGAGATCTTGTGTCTTTTGCGCCAGGGGACTTTGGAATCCGTCAGATGTCAAGGGTTTGGCGGAAAGGTTTTGCGCCATGGTGCACCTCAATTGAGACAATTAGGATCGATCGTCGCGATCGACGAACTGATTTCGCTTTATTCTAAATCTAACGATTTTTGCAATTTCCGGATGAGTTCACCGCCCGATCCCCACCGCGATCGCCCCGAATCTGAAGAATTCGACGAGTTCGATCGCGCCTTAGCCGAAGTCGAGCAGGCGCTCGATCGCTTCAAACAGCGCTACAGTGACGTTCGGCGCGATCGCGAGCAAATAGAGCAGTTAAAACAGCGACGGGAAGACGTGCGCCGGGAGGCGAAACAGACGCCGAAAGGCGATCGCTCCCACCGCCGGGAACTCAAAGAAGAGTTAGAACACATCGAAGCGGCGATCGAAACCTTGGAAATCCACCTCGAAAGTCAACTGTTTTCCTGGAAAACCCTCAAAGAACCATTTTGGCAGGCGGTACGCTTTGGGGGTCTCGGCATTGTTGTAGGCTGGATCCTGAAATCGTGTAGCGGTTGACGGGCGATCGTAGAGATCCCCCCTGACCCCCCTTAAGAAGGGGGGAAAATCTCAAAGACCCCCTTTTTTAACGGTTCGACCGACTCAAGTCCGAAAGTCCCCCTTGTGAAGGGGGATTTAGGGGGATCTCCCCAATCCCAACCTGTTGCCAAAGTCCGAAAGTCCCCCTTATTAAGGGGGATTTAGGGGGATCTCCCCCAACCAAGACGTGTTGAAACCGGAAAACCGAATCAAAGTCCCCCTTATTAAGGGGGATTTAGGGGGATCTCCCCAATCCCAACCTGTTGCCAAAGTCCGAAAGTCCCCCTTGTGAAGGGGGATTGAGGGGGATCTCCCCATTGAAAACCCTTAGCGTGTGGCGATCGATCTATCTAAATTATGAAGCGACGGATTGCTGAAATTTTACGCAGTAGCCAACCCGACGAAACCGTTACCGTTCGCGGGTGGGTACGGACCAAACGAGAGTTAAAAGAATTTGCCTTTATCGAGGTTAACGACGGTTCGTCGATGGCGAACTTGCAAGTCGTCCTCGATCGCAGCTTACCGGATTACGAAGACCTCCTCAAACCGCTCAACACCGGGGCGTCGGTGGAAGTCACCGGAACCGTGGTGGAATCCCCCGCCAAAGGACAGCGCATCGAACTCAAAGCCAGCGCGATCGCCCTTTACGGGGAATCCGACCCCGAAACCTATCCTTTGCAGAAAAAGCGGCATTCCTTCGAGTTTTTGCGAACTATCGGTCACCTGCGATCGCGCACCAACACCCTCGGCGCCGTCTTCCGGGTTCGTAACGCCGCCTCCCACGCCATCCATCAATTTTTCCAAGAACGGGGCTTTTTGTGGATGCACACCCCGATTATCACCGCCAGCGACTGCGAAGGCGCCGGAGAAATGCTCGCCGTCACTAGCTTGGATCTCAACAACGTACCGCGAACCCAGGACGGGGCGATCGATTATACAAACGACTTTTTCGGCAAGCCCGCCTATCTCACTGTAAGCGGCCAACTGGAAGCGGAAGTGATGGCGATGGCCTTCAGTAATGTTTATACCTTCGGGCCGACCTTTCGCGCCGAGAACTCGAACACGTCCCGCCACTTAGCCGAATTTTGGATGGTCGAACCGGAAATGGCCTTTTGCGACCTCACCGAAGATATGGACTTGGCGGAAGCGTTTCTCAAGTATATTTTTAAATCGGTGTTGGAAAACTGCCCGGAAGATATGGAGTTTTTCAACAAACGCATTGACGATTCGGTGTTAGCCACGGCGGACAATATTATTAACAACGAATTCGAGCGGATTACCTATACCGAGGCGATCGAATATTTAGAAAAAGCCTCGAAAAAATTCGAGTTTCCCGTAGAATGGGGCTTGGATTTGCAGTCGGAACACGAACGCTATCTCGCCGAAGAGTTGTTTAAAAAACCCGCGATCGTCACCGACTATCCCATCGAAATCAAGGCATTTTACATGCGCTTGAACGACGACAACAAAACTGTAGCGGCGATGGATATTTTAGCACCAAAAATCGGCGAAATTGTCGGCGGTTCCCAACGGGAAGAACGCCTCGACGTGTTAGAACGCCGCATCCGGGAACAAGGGTTAAATCCGGAGAATTATTGGTGGTATCTGGATTTACGCCGTTACGGAACCGTCCCCCACGCCGGGTTTGGTTTGGGGTTCGAACGGTTGGTGCAGTTCATGACCGGAATGACCAATATTAGAGATGTGATTCCCTTCCCCCGCGCCCCTCTGAGTATCGATTTTTAGGAACTATTTCGAGGGAAACTTATTAACCAAAGAGTAGCAAAGTAGGGCGGGCAATACCCACCCTACTTCTGTAGTAAGGGACTAAAATTTCACTATCTACAAGAATTACAGGATAGTAGGTCATTGTAAATTGTATTAAATATGTTTCTTTTGCAAAGAATCGGCGATCGCCTTTTTGCGATTAGCCCGTTCTGATAAATCAGGTGGTGCATCTTCTAACAGATGTTCGGGATGTCCCCCACGTCTTTCGACAATGGTTCTGCGGGGTTGTAATACTCAACCAGCGTTCTTGAACCAAGCATTTAATCAATTCATCTCTAGTCGTTTTTTCCCGGGCTAAAATTTCGACGAAACAGGCTTCTGTTTCTCGATCGAGTTCTATATTCATGAGTCCCTCTGACTTGGGCTTGATGTCTAATTCTCCCCGATTTATGCTAACTCATCCGATTGTAGCTAAATGCCGAGAAACCGGGTTTCTATGGATATCTCGGTTAGGATACAGAAACCCTGAAAGAAACCCGGTTTCTTTGATTCTACCGAACCTAAGACATTTCCAGAACTTGTTGAAGAGGAGGGGATAGTTCAATAGGCATAAAATAGGAGTTAGGATAGAGGTAATCTTCCCCTGATTCATCAATGATTCGCAGCATTTGATGACTATTCGCTTTTGAGTCGGGTAAGACTTGATAGATTTTGCGAACTTCTAGGGAAGCGGCATAGTCTGTATTTTTGATGCAAACAACAAAGTTCATGGCTTTTCCTCTCATGGATAAAGCGGCGGCAGTTCAACATCAAACAAAAATTACTTAATTGGCGAAATCTTCTAATTCTCCAATTTTGGCGTAAACCTCTAACTCTTCTATCGCATAACCAATGGAAACTTTGGGACTTAAAAAGAAAATCCCTGTAAACGCTTCACCTTGAGCAACACAATTTTTAGCTAAAACTAAAAAATCGCGATCTGTGGTTACCAGAGGACGCTTGAGTTGCACAGAACGACTTAAAATTATTTCATCAATAGCACTACTATTATTGTCTTCTTGAGCGGTCAGAACCTTAACCCCTCTCAGTTGTAAACCAATTTTAATCGCTCGATGGACTGGAGCATCGAAATAGTAAGAGATTGCCATTTTCATCCTTGCTGCTGCCGTTTTTGCTGAAGCCTTTGTTTAAAATCGGCAGTATGATGACCGACTCCCATTGTAATTAAATCAGCTTGCAGGTTCTGGATTTCTTCCTGTTCTTGAGCAATTTGAGCATCAATTTGGGTTTGATAGGTGTAGTAATAACTGAGGGCAGAATAAATGGCAGCTAGGGAAATTTCTGGGTGTTGAAAGTGCAGTTCTTCTGGACTCCAGCCGTGGGCGTGTTTTTCTTGAATCAGTTGGGCAACTGAAACGCGACTATTGGCAATGGTTGCCTGATTTTGAGCATCAATGTCTAGGTATTGCCAAGTTACCGGAGTATCGGTGGTGAATGTCATCTTGAGGATGGGGTAAGGGTTGATACTATTGTAGCCAAATTTCCAGAAATCCGGTTTCTATGTCGCTGGATTAGAAAGCACAAAAATGGGTGGTTTGGTGGTCATACATTTCTGTCCTCACCGCTTCGACTTTTTCGGTGATTTCGGCTAAGGAAATTTCATCAGTCTTGAAGGATTGGAAAAGATAAGTCAGTTGGCTATCTAGCAAGTCTTTGGATAAGGCTTGACTGAGTTTTAATTTGTCAGCCTCCGGTAGTTGTTTGACGAGGCTCAATACTTGTTCAAAGCTGAGGGAGAGTTGATATTGAGTTGGGTTCATCGTTTTCTGGGGTTGAGAATACATGGCCATTTAAACGGGTTTTTGAGAAAGGGTTTTCTTGGATGTGGCTTTACTCTTTTTGGATCTCTAGGTTAGCGAAGTGTTCTTGCACGAGGCGATCGGTGCATTTATTTAGGGAGTGAAAATCAGGTTTGTATTGCTATATAAGCTAAGATAAACACTAGCTTCAACGTAAAAAAGATTCATACCCTTTCTTGAATTTTTCTTTACCATCTCGCTCAATTATAGTTCCATGAGCCATAATAACTCGCTCGAAATCCCATAACATAACTTGTTCAAACGATTGTCTAACTCGCTCTTTTTCAGTAGTGGCAAGCCGTTCCAAGATTGATAGACTTAATTGTTTATATCCTCCCAGCACTCTAGCTGAAAATTGTGTCAGAGTGGGAAAGGTTTCATCAAAGTGAAATGCTGTATCTGTCAAAATCAGAGTGCGACTTGCAGAATGAAAAAACACACATTCATTAAGTGAATTAATTCCCGTTAAGCCCAAAACTCTTAGGCCATCGAATAAGACCAAGTCTAATCCAGGTAATAACTCACCTCGATCGCCCCTGATGGTCTGGTCAATCGGTAAATCTGGTTTTTTGATGGTTAAACCCGGTGCAGCCAAAAAGGTTGCCTGGGGATAAATAGATTTGAAATTAGCTGCAAATAAATAATGATAAAGGTTAGGGGCAATAATATACTTAACAACTCCCAGTTCACCTAGCTGGCTGACAAGTCTGTCGCTAGATTGAATTGGAGAAATCACGGCTAATTCTTGATTAGCCAATCGAATAACCGTCATCCTGTTTCCGACGCTGAGTCCCAAATATCGGAAGGGTTGTTCTGCAACCCAAATATCTATATCAACTTCTTTGAGCATAGTTTAGAGGAATAATCTGATTGCTAGGTTTAATACTAGCAAAGGTAGGGTGGGCAATGCCCACCCTGCTATTTTGTATATTTTACGCTAAAAAGATGTCAACGGATCGATCGCCCCTAACGGTTGCTCCATCATCGTTGCGACTGGGGATCTCTTGGCCCGTATTCAACCAGGTTTCCAACTCCGTCGGACGGCTAATTTTCGCGAGATGCGATCGCAGGGTCTCGCCTTCTAAAATCTCCTTTTCTAACAACAACGTCGCCGTTTCTTCTAACACCGACCGATTCAATTCTAAAATTGCCGAGGCCATGTGATGGGCGCCTTCGACGATCGCCCGTACCTCGCGATCGATCTCCTCCGAAACCTTGGCACTGACGGCGCGGCGGGGATTGGCTAACCCTTCGAGAAACTGTTGCTGTCGCTTTTCAAAGGCGATCGGGCCGAGGCGATCGCTCATCCCATAAAGGGTCACAAACCGTTCCGCTAAATCCGTCGCTTTCTGAATGTCGTCACTCGCCCCGGTCGAAACTTTTCCGAAAATTAACTCTTCCGCCGATCGCCCGCCGAGTAAGGTCACGATCCGACCGCGAATTTCATCTTCAACCATCAAAAAGCGGTCTTCTTCCGGCAACTGCAATGTATATCCCAACGCCCCCACCCCCCGGGGAACCACGGAAATTTTCTCGACTGTCCCGCAACCGGGCATCAAGGCGGCAACGATCGCGTGTCCCACTTCGTGATAGGCGACGGTTTTCTTCTCCAATTCGTTGAGAATTCGCGATTTTTTCTCCAATCCCGTAATAATCCGCTCGATCGCCTCGTTAAAATCCGCCATCATCACCGCCACGCTATTCTTGCGCGCCGCTAACAACGCCGCCTCGTTGACCAAATTCGCCAAATCCGCCCCTGCAAATCCGGGGGTTCGCGCCGCGATCTTATCGAGGTCTACATCGTCGTCGAGTTTCACCAGTTTCGCGTGAACCTTGAGAATCGCCTCGCGTCCGCTCTTATCTGGGCGGTCTACCACCACCTGGCGATCGAAGCGTCCGGGACGCAACAGCGCCGGATCGAGGACTTCCGGGCGGTTGGTGGCGGCGAGCAGGATCACCCCGGTATTCGGCTCGAATCCGTCGAGTTCGGCGAGCAGTTGGTTGAGGGTTTGTTCCCGTTCGTCATTTGTCCCTAACATCGGCCCGGCGCCCATGCGCGATTTGCCCAAAGCGTCCAACTCGTCGATAAACACCAAACAGGGCGCTTGGGCTTTGGCTTGCTCGAACAGGTCGCGCACCCGCGAGGCGCCGATCCCGACGAACAGCTCGATAAATTCCGAGCCGGAAATGCTGAAAAACGGCACTCCCGCTTCCCCGGCGATCGCCCGGGCGAGCAGGGTTTTCCCGGTTCCCGGCGGGCCGACGAGCAACACCCCTTTCGGAATTTTCGCCCCCAAACGGGTGTATTTGGCCGCATGTTTGAGAAAATCGACGATTTCTTCGAGTTCGACTTTGGCTTCGTCTACCCCCGCCACGTCGTCAAAACAGACTCCGGTAGTCCCTTCGGAGTAAATCCGGGCTTTGCTTTTACCGATCGTGAGCGCCGCCGGACCGCCACCGCCGCGCGATCGGCTCATCGCCCATCCCCAAAAGGCAAACAGCAACAGCAGGGGTAAGGCCCAACTCAAAATAATGGCGATCGTGCCGCCTTCGTGAGAGCGGGGCGCGGAAAATTCGACGCCGTGTTCGCGCATTAATCGCACTAAGTTTCCATCGCTGGCGACGGGAAAGGTTTCGTAAGTTTTCGGCGGGCGATCGCCCTGGCTGTCTTCTCTCAACATATATTCAATGCGATCGCCGCCGACGGTCGCCTTTTGTACTCGTCCCGCTTCCACTTGTGAGAGAAACTCGCTATAAGGCACCCGCGTCGTTTGGGGCGACTGGAAAAAGAGAAAGTTCAGCAGCAGCAACCACACCAGCAAAAAGATGATGCTGCGTCCGAAACGCCGGATATCCGACAGTTTTGGAGATTGATTCGAGTTGGGATCTTCAGCCATGTTCGATCGCTCCTTTGCCGCCGACCGGGGAACGGGCGGGGGCGAGATAGTTGCCAAACCACTGACAGGCCAATCGAGCCACTTCGGCTAAGGCTCCGGGTTCTTCAAATAAGTGAGTTGCCCCGGGGACGATCGCGAGCTGTTTCGGCGCGCTCAATTGGCTTAAAGCATCTTCGTTCGTGCCGAGAACGGGAAAGTCGCGACCGCCGACAATCAACAAGGTGGGCGATCGCACTTGCGGTAATACCCCCAGAGCCAAATCGGGACGCCCGCCACGGGAAACAATTGCACTGACGCGATCGCCCCTTTCCACGGCGGCGACTAAGGCGGCTGCGGATCCGGTACTGGCCCCGAAATACCCGATCGCCAGCGACCGGGTGGCCGGACATTGTATCAACCAATCCGTCGCCCCGACCAAACGCCGCGCCAAGCGCGGAATGTCAAAGCGCAATTGATGCCGGGTGCGATCGTCGATCGCCTCTTCTTCGGCGGTGAGCAGGTCGATCAGTAAGGTGGCGAACCCCGCCGATTGCAGCATCCGGGCGACGTAGCGATTGCGCGGGCTGTGGCGACTGCTCCCACTCCCGTGCGCGAACAACACCACCCCTCGAACCTGGGGCGGCAATCCGAGGGTTCCGGTGAGTTCGACCGTTCCCAGGTTCAGGGCGACTTCAAATTCGCGATCGGGCCAATCGAGGGGGTGGGACATTGGGGATGTTAGAGGTTAGATGTTAGATTGGGGATCGAGCTGGGGATCGGTGCAGGTACGATGGCTGCACTACAAGGTTTTTAGGTTTGGATCCCTAACTTATTGGCTCGTGCTAATAACTGACAGACTTCTTCATCGCTGGTTTGCGAAAAATCTTCGTACCAGGCGCTAATCGAATAAAGGTGTTGGGGACAAAGCAAACAAAGGACGCGATCGACGTCTTGCTGCAAGTCGGTGCAGGTTTGCGGGGGGGCGACGGGAACCGCCACGACGATCGCCCGGGGTTGCTGTTCGCGGATGGCTCCGATCGCCGCCCGTAGGGTCGAACCCGTGGCGATGCCGTCGTCGATTAAAATAACGGTGCGATCGCCCAAGTTCAATCCGGGGCGATCGCCGCGATAGAGCCGTTCGCGCCGTTCTAATTCCCGTTGTTCCCGTGCTTCTACTCGGGCGATCGCTTCGTCAGAGATATTGAGGGAACGAACCAGATCCCAGTCTACGGTCTTCACTCCTCCCGGGGCGATCGCCCCCATCGCCAGTTCGCAGTGACCCGGCACCCCCAATTTACGCACTAAACAGAGATCTAAGGGCAATTCCAGGGCGCGTGCGACTTCGTAGGCGACGGGAACGCCTCCGCGCGGTAGAGCTAAAACCACCGCATCGGGTCGGCGAGCATAGGGGCGCAGTCGTTGCGCCAGCAACTGACCCGCTTGGGTTCGATCTTTAAATTGCATAGTCTTGATTTCTCCCCTTTTGACGGTTGCTCCCGTTGGCGATCGCCCCTCAAGAGTACACCGCAGCTAACCCGTCACGGTCGGTTCGCCTTCTTCCACCGTTTTCAACCAATACAACCAACCCAATGCTTCGCCGATTTGGGCTTGCACGCGAGGGTCGATCCCTCTGCCAATTTTGAGTAGTTCGGCGATTAAAAATTCCCACGATCGCAGCCCGACGGGGGCCAGTTGAATCCATTCCGGCGCCACGGGCAAAACTTTTGAAAAATCTGGCTGGGCTTTCAACCCCTCGGATGCGGATTCTTGAGGGTCTATCTTTGAATCGGGTTCTTTCCAAAAATCGGGAATTTCTTCCGGTTGTGCCTGTGGATCGTCGGCGATCGGCGGATCTCTCGATAAATTGTCAAACATTTTTCAATCTCCTAATCTTTCACGGTTAAGAATTTTTTAAAATCGGAATGTTGTAGCGATTGAAGCCTTCGCCTCTACGCAATATTATAGGCCACCCTCGAAGGTCTTGTCGAATCGATGGAAGCGGTTTTAATCCGAGCTATTCCCCCTTTTGAGCGGGCGATCGCCGAAGGTTGAGGAGGGATTAAAGGGCAATTTTTAACCCTTACAATTCTCAACATTTTGTAAAACTTCGATCGCGCTTGCTCCCGGGCAATCCACCCACAAGAAGCGCGGCGATCGCCCGCTCTCCTTTTCAATCGAATTTGTCCGTTGGTTCCGATAAACATTTCCCTTGCATCGGTGTCGCCAACTGCGCTTAAAATGAAACAATTATCGACACAATCGCAACAGCTATGACTTCTACATTGCCCCAGGAAAATCGCTGGGAATTTTGGATCGATCGCGGCGGAACCTTCACCGATATCGTCGCCCGGCGCCCGGACGGAGAAACCGTCGTCTGCAAGCTGCTTTCCGAAAATCCGGACCGCTACAGCGACGCCCCGGTCGCCGGAATCCGCCAACTGCTCGGAATTGCCGACGGCGAAGCGATTCCCACCGAGGCGATCGCCGCGATTAAAATGGGAACCACCGTCGCTACAAACGCCCTGCTCGAACGCAAAGGCGATCGCACCGTCTTTGTCGTCACCCGAGGCTTTCGCGACGTCTTGCGAATCGGCTATCAAAACCGCCCGGACATCTTCGCCCGCGAGATCGTCTTACCGGAAATGCTTTACGAACGGGTCGTCGAAGTCGAAGAACGCTACAGCGCCGGAGGCGAGGAACTCCAACCCGTCAACGAAGCGCCCTTAGTCGCCGCCTTGCAAGACGCCTACGAAAGCGGGATTCGGGCCTGCGCGATCGCCCTGATGCACGGCTACCGCTACCCCCAACACGAACGCCAAATCGCGGCGATCGCCCGCGAGATCGGCTTTACCCAGATCTCCGTATCTCACGAAGTTAGCCCGCTCATGAAGCTCGTCAGTCGCGGCGATACCACCGTCGTCGATGCCTATCTTTCCCCCATTTTGCGGCGTTACATCGATCGCGTCGCCACCCAGCTAGACCCCGGCGGGCGCATCGAAAACCGCCTGATGTTCATGCAATCCAACGGCGGGTTGACCGACGCCCGCCAATTTCAAGGCAAAGACAGCATCCTTTCCGGCCCCGCCGGGGGCATCGTCGGCGCGGTGCAAACGAGCAAAATGGCCGGATTCGAGCAGATCGTCACCTTCGATATGGGCGGAACCTCCACCGACGTCGCCCATTACAACGGCGAGTACGAACGGGAATTTGAAACCGAAATCGCCGGAGTGCGCCTGCGAACGCCGATGATGTCGATTCACACCGTCGCGGCGGGGGGCGGTTCGATCTTGATCTTCGACGGATCCCGTTACCGAGTCGGTCCCGAGTCGGCGGGGGCGAATCCCGGTCCGGCGTGTTACCGCAACGGCGGCCCGTTGACGGTCACCGACGCCAACGTAATGTTAGGTAAAATTCAGCCCGACTTTTTCCCTCACGTGTTCGGTCCCGACGGCAATTTACCTCTCGATCTGGAGGTGGTTCGGCGCAAGTTTGCCGACATGGCCCGGGAAATTCACGAGCAAACCGGGGACGATCGCACCCCGGAACAAGTCGCCGAGGGGTTTTTGGCGATCGCGGTCGAAAATATGGCCAACGCGATTAAAAAGATTTCCCTCCAGCGCGGCTACGACCTCTCGAATTATACGTTGTGCTGTTTCGGCGGGGCGGGCGGCCAACATGCCTGCAAAATTGCCGAAACCTTGGGGGTCGCTCGCATTTTCATCCATCCCTTTGCGGGGGTGCTTTCCGCTTACGGGATGGGATTGGCGGACGTGCGCGCGATCGCCCAACAGGCGATCGAAGCGCCGTTAACGGCAGAGGGTATGGTTCAATTATACGATGTCGTCCGGAAGTTAGAAGAAAAGGCCAAAAGCGAGATCGATTCCGGCGATCGCGCGATCGCCGTGCAGTGCAAAGTCCGGTTAAAATATCGCGGCACCGATTCGACCTTAACCGTCGATTTTGCCGACGATCCGGCAGTGATGAAAGGTGAGTTTGAAACCGCCCACCAGCAGCGTTACGGCTTCGTGCAAAGCGATAAACCCTTAGTCGTCGAGGCGATCGCCGTCGAAGCGATCGATCGCATGGCGATTCCCGAAGAAAAGGCGATCGATCGCCGCAGTTCCCAAGTTCCCGAACCCAAAGCCAGAGTGAGAATGTACGTGGGCGATCGCTACTGCAACACCCCCGTGTTCGATCGCGCCGACTTGCAACCGGGCGATCGCCTCTTCGGTCCGGCGATCGTTATCGAAGAAACGGGTACCAATATTATCGATCGCGGTTGGGAAGCGTACACGAGCGATCGCAATCATTTAATTCTCAATCGTCTCAAAGTAGACGACCCCGCGATCGCGCAATCCACAGAAATAAACCATGCTCAACCCGATCCGGTACGCTTGGAAATCTTCAACAATCTTTTCCGGGCGATCGCCGAACAAATGGGAATCACCCTCCAAAATACCTCATCTTCAGTTAATATCAAAGAACGGCTCGATTTCTCCTGCGCCTTATTCGATGCCGAGGGCGAACTCGTCGCCAACGCCCCTCATATTCCCGTTCATTTAGGCTCGATGAGCGAAAGCGTGCGCGCCTTAATTGAAGCTGGCAGCGATCGCTTAAAACTTGGAGCAGTTTATATCTCCAACAACCCCTACAACGGCGGGACGCACTTACCGGATATTACCACGATTACCCCCGTCTTTGAAGGCCACGAAATCTTATTTTATGTCGCCTCTCGCGGCCACCACGCCGACATCGGCGGCATTACCCCCGGTTCGATGCCACCCAGCAGCAAGACCGTAGAAGAAGAAGGAATTTTATTCGATAATTTCCAACTGGTCAAAGCTGGAAAGTTTCAAGAACCCGAGTTATTACAAAAACTCAATTCCGGCGCCTATCCCGCCCGCAACTGCGCCCAAAATATCGCCGATTTGCAAGCTCAAATTGCGGCGAACGAACGGGGAGTGCAAGAATTGAGAAAAACGATCGACCAATTTGGTTTAGAAACTGTGCGTGCTTATATGAAACACGTACAAAATAATGCCGAAGAATCGGTCAGGCGCGTCATTCAAGTGTTAAAAGATGGCGAGTTTTGCTATCAGATGGACGGCGGCGGCCAAATTCAAGTAAAAATTACGATCGATCGCGATCGCCGCAGCGCCACCATCGACTTTAGCGGTACCTCCAACCAACTCGACAGCAATTTTAACGCCCCGGAAGCGGTGTGTAAGGCGGCGGTGCTTTACGTATTTCGCACGTTGGTAGACGATAATATTCCCTTGAATGCGGGATGTTTGAAACCGCTACAAGTGATAATTCCCGAGGGATGTTTGCTCAATCCGCGCTATCCGGCGGCAGTCGTGGCGGGGAATGTAGAGACTTCCCAGGCGATCGTCGATGCCTTATACGGCGCCCTCGGCGTCATGGCCGGATCTCAGGGAACAATGAATAATTTCACCTTTGGCAGCGATCGCTATCAATATTACGAAACGATTTGCGGCGGTTCCGGCGCCGGACCCGGTTACCACGGAACCGATGCCGTTCACACTCACATGACCAATTCGCGCCTCACAGACCCGGAGGTGTTGGAATGGCGGTTCCCGGTGTTACTCGAACGGTTTGCCATCCGCCCGGATAGTGGTGGAAATGGACAATATCGGGGCGGAAATGGCGCGATCCGGCGCTTGCGCTTCCTCGAACCCATGACGGCGGCGATTTTGTCGAGTCATCGCACGATCGCGCCGTTTGGCTTACAAGGCGGCGGCGACGGCGCCCTCGGTAAAAATAGCGTCGAACGGGCGGACGGTACGGTAGAAGTTTTAGGATCTACCGATGTCGCCCAAATGAATCCCGGCGATGTTTTTATCATTGAAACCCCAGGAGGTGGCGGGTTTGGGGCGATCGCACCTCCCTCTGTATAGAGTTTGGCGATAGGGATTTTTAAATCCCTTGGCGCTTCCCCTCTCGCCATTTCCATCGACGAGAACGGAACAATAAGCCAACAATAAGCCAACAATAAGGAGGAAGGAATATCGATATTCCTTCCTCCTTTAAAAAGCTCAATTTAGGCTTTTTAGGCTTTAAGCATTATCGATTTTTTGCTTAACCTTTTCTTTCACGTTCTCTTTAGCGTGTTCCGCTTGGGCTTCGATTTGTTTGGCTTTTCCTTCCGCTTTATCTTGGGGGTCGCCCGTCACTTCGCCCATCGCTTCTTGAGCTTTTCCTTCTAAGTTTTTTGCCGTAGCTTCAAGCTTATTCTCGTTACTCATATTGCAAAGCTCCTTTTACTAAATTGCTTTGTTTCAACTGTTACTATCATAGAAATTAAAGAACTGAGATGTCTCCATCTGGCGATATATTCCATCAAAATAATTAATCTATCTTTTGGAGGTTGGAAGGGTTTTTAAGAATATATTGGTTACTCTAAAATTCACAAAGTAAAATTGCTATACAAACAACTGCTCGATCGCCCGTATCCTAAAATAGGGTACCTGCGATCGAGCAGTTGAGCCAAAATGAACAATTTTGAACCTGAGTTACAATGGGAAATCCATCCCCAAGTGAATTAACGGCGATCGCCCGTCGAATTCAGTTGCTGTTGTTTCTCAGCCAATTCTTCTTTCATATTTTCTACGGTATGCTCTTTCTGGGCTTCGACTTGCTTCGCTTCCCCTTCCGCTTTCGCTTGGGGGTCGCCCGTCAACTCGCCGAGAGCCTCTAGAGCTTTCCCTTCGAGGTTTTTCGCAGTGGCTTCTACTCGTTTCTCAATACTCATACATCTCTCCTCGATGCGTCAAAAACTGAGATTTAAAAAAGCTAATCTTTAACTTGCTTCTCTATTCCAACTTAGATAAAATTTGCTCGGAGTTCATCTACCTACAGGCATATTTCTCAAAAAGTCATGATGACTCCGGGGTACGGTCAGGATGCCCGCACCGCAAGGCTCGATCGCCCATGCTGCCTGGTCGGTCAAAACCTGAGAAAATCAACCCCATTGTCTCAAGTTAAAATCTACACTCTAAACCCTAAAATCTAAACTCTAAACTCTAAAATTCCCCATGGCAGAATTTAAGCTTCAATCCCCCTTCAAACCCACTGGAGATCAACCCCAGGCGATCGCCCAACTCACCAAAGGACTGCAACGAGGACAACCCTTTCAAACCTTACTCGGCGCGACGGGAACGGGCAAAACATTTACGATCGCCGCCACCATCGAAAAAATCGGCAAACCTACCCTAGTGCTCGCCCACAACAAAACCCTCGCCGCGCAATTGTGCAACGAATTGCGGCAATTTTTCCCGGAAAATGCCGTCGAATATTTCATCAGTTATTACGATTACTATCAACCGGAAGCTTATATCGCCGTTACCGATACCTACATCGAAAAAAGTGCCTCGATTAACGACGAAATCGATATGTTGCGACATTCCGCGACGCGATCGCTATTCGAGCGCCAAGATGTTATCGTCGTTGCTTCAATTAGCTGCATCTACGGTTTAGGAATTCCTTCCGAATACCTAAAAGCTGCGATTCCGCTCAAACTCGGCGAAGAGGTCAACCAACGCCAACTCTTACGCGATTTAGCGACGATTCAATATACCCGCAACGATATCGAACTCGGACGGGGACGCTTCCGAGTTCGCGGCGACGTTCTCGAAATCGGTCCGGCGTATGAAGACCGTATTATCCGGGTCGAATTTTTCGGCGACGAAATCGATGCGATTCGCTATCTCGACCCGGTGAGCGGGGAAATTTTGCAAAGTGTCCGCGCTTTAAATATCTACCCCGCCCGTCACTTTGTGACCCCAGAAGATCGATTAGAAGAGGCTTGTGAGGCGATCGCGGGCGAACTCGAACAGCAACTCGCCGAACAGGAAAAAGCGGGAAAACTCCTCGAAGCGCAACGTCTGGAACAACGCACCCGCTACGATTTGGAAATGTTGCGCGAAGTCGGGTATTGCAACGGCGTCGAAAACTATTCGCGCCACCTCGCCGGACGCCAAGCGGGGGAACCGCCGGAATGTTTGATCGACTATTTCCCGGAAGATTGGCTGCTGATCGTGGATGAATCTCACGTTACCGTGCCGCAAATCCGGGGAATGTATAATGGCGATCGATCGCGCAAACAGGTTTTGATCGATCACGGTTTTCGGTTGCCGAGTGCGGCGGACAATCGCCCGTTAAAAGCACAAGAATTTTGGCAAAAAGTCAATCGCTGTATTTTCGTTTCGGCGACGCCGGGAAACTGGGAAATCGAGCAGTCGCAAGGTCAAATTGTCGAACAAATTATCCGTCCGACCGGGGTACTCGACCCGGAAATTTTCGTGCGTCCGACCGAGGGACAAGTTGACGATTTACTCGGCGAAATTCAAGAGCGCGCCAACCGTAACGAACGGGTTTTAGTCACGACGTTAACGAAGCGAATGGCGGAAGATTTGACGGAATATTTCCAAGAACGGGGGATCCGGGTGCAATATTTACATTCCGATATTGATTCGATCGCCCGGATCGAAATTTTACAAGGACTGCAACAAGGCGAGTTCGACGTTCTCATCGGTGTCAATTTATTGCGCGAGGGTTTAGATTTACCGCAAGTGTCGTTAGTGGCGATTTTAGATGCAGATAAAGAAGGCTTTTTACGCACGGAGCGATCGCTCATTCAAACCATCGGACGGGCGGCGCGCCACGTGCGCGGTCAGGCGATTATGTATGCGGATAATTTAACGGAAAGTATGCAAAAGGCGATCGCGGAAACCGAACGCCGCCGTCAAATCCAGCAAGAGTATAACCAAAACCACGGCATCACGCCGCAACCGATTGTTAAGACGGGAATTAATTCAATTTTGGCTTTTTTAGATGTATCTCGTCGTTTGCATAAAGACGGGATCGCGGCGATCGCAAAAATAGACTTTCCCGAAGATTTACCGTTAGAAGAAATTCCCAATTTAGTCAATGAATTAGAAACTCAAATGAAGGAAGCCGCGCAAAAGTTAGAGTTTGAAGAAGCAGCGAAATTGCGCGATCGCATCAAGCATCTGCGCGAAAAAATGCTGGGACATTGATTTTCTAGAACATCCCGAGGGCGAGCAACGGACTCCTCTACAAATTAGACTTAGAATCTTCTAGTGATGCGGGCAGGATGCCCGCGAGTAATTTCTTCTCAATTTAAAATCGAATCAATTCTACAATGTAACAAAAAGAGTCATGAAACTCTCTGCAATTTTAACCCTTTTCCTCATTTTAAACTTGTTCTTTTGCCAAGGATGTATCGCCTCCGACCTCAAAATCCCGATCGCCTCCAGTCAACTCGACCCTCAAGATTGCCCCGGGTGCGATTTCAGCGAAGCCAATTTAAGTGGCAGGGATTTGCAAGGGGCGAATTTAGAAAATGCCAATCTGACTCAAGCCAATTTGAAAGAAACGAATTTACAATCGGCCAATTTAAAAGGTGCGATGTTGGAAAATGCCAATTTAACGAAAGCGAATTTAACCGACGCTCAACTACAAGGTGCTAAGTTGAATCGCGCCAATTTAAGTGAAACAATTTTAATCAAAGCCCAATTACAAGGAGCCAATCTCAACGATGCCAATCTCAGTTCGGCCCGCTTGAATAATGCAAAATTAATAAGCGCCCAACTGGTTAATGCCAAGTTAACGGGCGCTAAATTAACGGGAACCAATCTCAACGGTGCAAATCTATGTTCCGCGATTATGCCGAATGGGGCGCGGTCAACCCAAAGTTGCCCGTAATACCGATTGGCAACTCAACCCGAGACTCCGGCGGGGGTGGGGGCGCAACGGACGAGAATCCCGGTGCGATCCTGAATTTTGCGGGCGAAGGCGTGCAGGACTTCGGGACTCACTTGTTTGAGAACCCGCACGGGATAGGGGCGATCGCTCGCATTAGAATGGTCGCCGCGTCCTTCAAATTCGTGCTTGAGGGGTTTGGGTCGCGTGGGGGTGTTCAGTTGGATTTCGTCGGGTTGTAATTCTTGCATTCGGCGGATGTATTCCGCTTGGGTGGCTTCGTCCCACGGGGTTAGCAGCATGGTTTGAATGCCGACTTCGCCGCGATACTGTTGGCGGAAGCGGACGATACCTTGCCATAACTGGTCTAAGCTAATCGGCGGATGCGGTCGGCTGACCCGTCGCAGTTGGTCGTCGGAAACGGCGTCTAGCTTGACGGAAATGCGATCGGCGAAGGTAAGGGCTTCGCAAACGTCGGGATCGTTTAAGGTGGTGGCGTTGGTGAGGACGGAAAGGGGACGGTGAGTGAGTTGTTTAATTTCTTGGAGAATTTCTTTTAAGTTGAGGGCGAGGGTCGGTTCGCCACTGCCACTTAAAGTAATCACGTCAACGTCCCAGGGGGCGAAAGCTTTGAGGTCTTCGAGAATTTTTTCGGTGGGAACGTAAATGGCCCGATCGCCTGTCTTGACTTCGATTTCGCCTAACTGGCAGTACACGCAATTAAACGAGCAGGTGGAAACGGTTCCGATCGGATCGATGCCGAGCGATCGCCCGTACCGCCACGAGGACACCGGACCGTAAACCGAACAAAAGTTAGTGGTTTGATTCGATGACATGACAGTTTCCTCCTGGAATGGGTGGGCGATCGCCGCGCTTAATGATTCGCAATGGTTTTCCATTCTAAGACGACGGAGGGGGGAACGGGCAAGGTGAGGATTTCACCACTGGCGATCGGCACGGAGAGTAAGAGCGACCCGTTGGCGGGCAATTGGTCTAAAACCTCCCCGATTCCATACTGACCCACATTTTCGGCGGGAGCCTTTTCGGCAAACAAATCTTTAGCTTCCAATTTGCCCTTACCTCCCGGAAGTTCGATTTCCAGGGGTTGCGGATGGGCGATCGCCGACAAGCCGGGAAATCCAACCAGTCGTAAGGTCACTTCGTCCACGCCGCCGCTTTTCACCCGTTTGAACAGGACTACTTGCCACGAGTGGCCCGCGCGATCGCGCAAACTATGCCGGGATTGATAGAGCATCTGACCCGGCGCTTCCTCAGTTTGCCGGATTTCTGCCGCCGCCGGAGGCGTCCCCAGATAACCCAATCCCCACACGATCGCCAGCAAGACGCTGCCGACGAGTAACAACACGGACAAAATTCGTCGAATACGACACCACATGATAAAATTTCCTTAAATGACTATATAGTGTTATAGCATAAAAAATCCGACGATCGCGGGGGCGTGGCGATCGGCGCTCTTTATTAAGAAAAGTTGCAGAAAATTTAGACAATTATCATTGTTTGAATTTCTTAGAAAAAAATACCTAAATTTCCGACAAATTGGCGATCGGTCTCGGTGAATTTAATAAAATTTTCAGAATATTCCCCCCTCAGAAAGACCTCATTGAAGACCGTCACCTGTAGAATAAACAGTAGGACTTAAAACTTTACTCATTCAAACAACTTTCCGCGATCGCCTGGGAGTGAGGCAAGCGGAAAAAAGGGGAAATTTATCCACTCATCCAAAACCTCGGAAACCAAGCCATCCGGCGTATCCGGGCTTTGGAGTCAGAAGATTTAAACAATGGAGAAGGGCTAATGAACACTACCGTTCAACAAAGACCCCAACTCGACCTTAGCCGAAGCTGGGATAGCTTCTGCGAATGGGTCACCAGTACAGAAAATCGAATTTACATCGGTTGGTTTGGCGTGTTAATGATCCCAACCTTACTCGCCGCCGCCACTTGCTTTATCGTTGCCTTTATTGCCGCACCCCCCGTGGATATGGAAGGCGTGCGCGAACCCATTGTCGGTTCGATTTTAGGCGGCAACAATTTAATCACCGCCGCCGTAATTCCGACCTCCGCCGCGATCGGCCTGCACTTTTACCCGATTTGGGAAGCCGCCAATATTAGTGAATGGCTTTATAACGGTGGACCGTATCAACTGATCGTCCTGCACTTCCTAATCGGCGTTTGGTGCTACCTCGGACGGCTGTGGGAACTGAGCTATCGCCTCGGAATGCGTCCTTGGATCGCGATCGCCTTTTCCGGACCCGCCGCCGCCGCCACCGCGATCTTCCTGGTCTATCCCTTCGGTCAAGGCAGCTTCTCCGAAGCCATGCCCCTCGGGATTTCCGGAACCTTCCACTTCATGCTCGCCTTCCAAGCGGATCACAACATTTTGATGCATCCGTTCCACATGCTCGGCGTTGCCGGGATCTTCGGCGGAGCCTTATTTAGCGCCTTACACGGGTCCTTAGTGACCTCCACCCTCGTCCGAGAAACCACCTATTGGGAATCCACCAATAGCGGCTACAAATTCGGTCAAGAAGAAAGCACCTACAATCTGCTCGCCGGACACTACGGTTTCCTCGGTCGTTTGACCGTTCCCGGCTTAGTTTTCACCAACAGTCGCTCCCTGCACTTCCTCCTCGCCGCCTTACCGACGATTGGGATTTGGTTTGCGACCCTCGGCGTCGGCGTGATGTCGTTCAACGTCAACGGCTGGAATTTCAACCATTCAATTCTCGACAGTAGCGGTCGCGTGATTTACACCGATGCGGACTTACTCAATCGCGCCGATCTCGGTATTCAGTCAATGCACGCACCGAACACCCATCACTTCCCGCTTATTTTGTAATGGGTTGTAATCAATTGATTTCGCCAATCAGACAGTAGCTAACACCATATAGGAGGAGCGTTCTCAATGAGGACGCTCTTTTTTTTGGGGATTAAATCTCTAACCGCTTATTCCCTGAAAGGTTAGAATGCGGAAGAATCGACCGGGGTTAATAAAAACGAAAATGAAACGGCTTTTTTACAGTGTTTTACTGGTCAGTCTGACGGGGGCGTTATTTCCTGGCGCTGTCTTGAGCTACAGTGACGTTCGCCCGTCTTCTCTTACTCCAGCTTCCCATCGCTGGCAACTTACCCAAACGAATCAATCGAGAGCCATTAGCGAGCAGTTGTATGGCTTGTGGGAGGCTCGCGAACCCGAAAGTGGACAACTGGGACGATTTTTATTTACCTCGGACGGCCAAATGTACATTTATGAAGTTGACAGTTCCAGTGTGTACAAAGCCGAGTATCGCATCAATACCAATACCGAGCCGATGCAACTCGATCTCTTGTTTGAAGGAGAGTTGATCTTGACCATTTTCGCCCTAACTAAAACAGGTCAGTTACAGCTAGAGACTCAAGGGATCTATCCCAATAACTTCAGACCGACGGCATTTATAAATCCGGTCGCCTTCGATCGCCTCGGAGATGGAGTCGCCGAACGCAAGGAGTACGAACAGCTAATTGCGATCGAACAAGCACATATAGAAGCGACAGAAACCCTTTGGTATCTCAATACGCTGCAAATCGATTATTATTCCGCCAATAATAAATTTGCAACGGCGATCGCCGATCTCGATGGGGAACTGCCACAGGAAACGGAGAACTACCGCTATCAACTCGACATCGGAGATAACGATCGCAGCGTACTGCTGACCGGGACGGCGAAACAAGCCAACCTCAAAAGTTATACGGTTCTGCTGTTTATCGATAACTTCGACAGCGAGCGGGGAGAACATGCCTTTAATTCCACCACCTGTGTCACCGAACAACCCTCAATGACCGCTCCCGGAAGGCCCCTGGTCATCCCTCGGGAGAATCCCACCCTAGAACCGAGTGACATTCAGTGTCCGGAAGGTTCTGAATATTTGTATGGCTTCTGACGAAACAGTGCAAAAAACCCGAGCGACTCGAACTCGCGTTTGTCCCCACGGGGGTTGGGTTGCCGACCGCGTCCTTCAATGGGGATGCAGTAGGGTGGAATTCGCCCATTGAGAGAGATTCCCTCTGGGTTGAGTGGAGAGATCCTGACGGTTAATGCAGACTCGTAGAAGGGTGAATCCCCCTAGCTTCAGACGCGGGAGAACGTCAAGTTTAGCAAAGCACGATCGCCGATAAATCGCCGATAATAACAACGTCAATCCATTTACCGATCGTTCGATGACTTCCAATCGTGCAGTAGTGACCGCGACCCCGAGTTTTATTTCGCCGATTTTGCCGTCGAACTTCATGCAAGAGGCGACGGGGGGCGATCGCCCCTTGAAATTGGGCATCCTAGCGTCCGGAAGCGGCAGTAATTTTGAAGCGATCGCCGAAGCCATTGCCTCGGGAGAACTCAACGCCCAAATTCAAGTCGTCATCTACAACAACCCCGGCGCCAAAGTCTGCGATCGCGCCCGACGCTGGAACGTCCCGGCAGTGTTTCACGACCATCGCCAATACAAACGCCGTCAGTTAGACGCCCAAATCGTCGCCACTTTGCAAGAATATGACGTCGAATGGGTCATCATGGCAGGGTGGATGCGAATCGTAACGGAGGTCTTGATCGACCAATTTCCCAATCGCGTCTTAAACATCCATCCGAGTTTGTTACCCAGTTTCCGAGGGGCCCGCGCCGTCGAAGATGCCTTGCAAGCGCGAGTAAAAATCACCGGATGCACCGTTCACATCGCCGCCTTAGAAGTCGATAGCGGACCGATTTTGATGCAAGCTGCCGTCCCCGTGATGCCGGACGATACCCCAGAAACCTTACACGCGCGCATTCAAGTCGAAGAACACCGGATCTACCCGCGCGCGATCGCCCTCGCGGCCCAACAGGCGAAAAACAGCCCTTGAACCCCTAAGAAAACCGATTGTCGCTATCTTGCAACTGGCCGAACTTCCACAAAATGCTCGAAATCAAATTCGTGAGAACGTGAGCGACAATCGGCACCAGTAAATTTCCGGTCAACAACGCACTGCCTCCGAGCACTAAGCCGACAATGGTCGCCCAAACCATGTACGGCCACTGCTGGAGACTACTCAAATGTAAAATCCCAAAGCAAATACTCGTCACGATCAGGCCATTCGCATTCAACCCGATCGCGGGTAAAAGAACTCCGCGAAATAGCAATTCTTCACTCAAACCCGGCAGCAGTCCCAACCAGATTAAGTCCGGCCAAATGAGCGGATCGAGGACAATTTTTAAATAGAAATCGGCACAACGGCGATAATCGGGCCAGAGTCGATAGACGATCGCACTGGTTCCGCTAATCCCCAAGCCGACCGCCACCCCTTGGGCGATCGCCTGTCCGCCAAATTGCCAGGGCAGGCGAAATCCACTACTGAAATACAGCCACAGCTTGGCAAAGACGAGCAGAAGAATCGCCGTTACTGCCATCGCCACGAGGACTTGTACTCGGGTAAGCGGTTCGATCTCGGGATTAGTAGGACGTTTTTCGGACACAATAAATGGGAATTTTAGAGTTTAGAGTTTGGATTTTAGAGTTTAGAGTTTAGATTTTAGAGTTTAGAGTTTAGATTTTAGAGTTTAGATGTCCCTTTCTGACTCGCGAGTTCTCCCTCTCTCTCCCGACACTCCCCGATCGCCCCAAGCTGCGGCGTTAACGAGATCGGGCTGACCCCCGCACGGTGGGCGGCGATCGCGCCGATCGCTTCTAAATACGAGTTCACCGTCAGTGCGCAGATTCCTAAATCTGCCGGGGTGACCTGCATCCGCGTTTCGTTATCCCTCACGGCGATAATTTGCGATCGCGACTGACTCAAACTTAACACGGCACTACTCCCCGCCGCCGTCGCCGGAATAATCACCGCATCGACTTGTTCGGCCCAAATATCCGACGAGGGCGATCGCCCCTGCAGACTCGTGACGAATTGGGGCGCCCGACTCAATCCCGCCAGCACGCAAGGGAGAAAAGTATAGCCGATTTCCTCCGCCGCCGATCGCGGTGAAATCGACGGATCCAACGGTAACGGCTGCAACGCGGGGGCGTGGGCGCACGGGATCTGAAATTGCCTAACGACTAAGTGACTAATTAACGCTTCGGCCCCTGCCAGAGGATCGACACCGGATCCGTGGCGGTAGTTTTGCAAAGCTTCGCTGCCTTCGTCGTCGGGAAAGCGCGCCACGACGGCGATCGCCTCCGCCCCACACTCGACAATTGCCCGGTTCGCCGCCCGCAGCAAACTATCGGGATGGGCGATCGTCCCCCAACTGGCCCCCGAACTAGCCGTTTGTAACGTTACCTGTAACGGGGTATCGGTGACCACGTAATCGGTCAAATCGAGGCCGAGGGTGGCCCGGGCGGCGTCGGCAGCTTGTAGGTGTCGCCAGCGCAATTCCGGTTCGATCGCGCGATCGAGAATCAGGGTAATGCGATTGCGATCGCGCGGTCGCAGACCCCACGATCCCGAGGCGAAGCGATCGAGGGCATAGCCTTCGACGTAAAATCCATTAGACAACGGCCAATATAACTGAGCGCCATTGAGGACGTTGGGATGGGTAATCAGGCGGTCTACCACAGAGGCGATCGCCCGGGCGACGGGCAACGCATCTCCGGCATAACCGCCAATCGAGGCCCCGATTCCCGTAGGAACGATCAAAACGGCAGTATAGGGCTTAGAGGTCATGACGGAGCAACATGAGGGAGTGGCGAGAGGCGATCGAAGCCAACACAAACCCACCCGCCCGGGCGGGTGAGAGAGTCGAGATCGATTTCAAGCGGCTCAAGTCCCCCTTTTTCAGAGGGATTTAGGGGGATTCTCCGTACTTGAGAACCCCTCGAACAACACAATTTCGCGCGATCGCGCTCAATCTTCTTGAGTGACCACCGCTTCGACGCGGACGACTTCGCGTTCCTTATCCACTTGGGAAACCGCCCAGCGCAACGGTTCGCCGCGCTTTTCCAACTCTTTCTCGATCGCCTTGGGCAATTCGGCAGGCGATTCGGTCAAATCAATTTCCGCACTAATAAAATGAGTGGTCACGAGCTTTTCTCCACTAAACTCAATATCGATTCAATCCGCAGTTTGGAGGCCATAGGCCGATCGTCGAAACCATTTCAGCCCATTGCAACCGCAGTTTAAGACGGCGCCCCAAACTGGCGATCGTACACTTCGTCCTCTTTCTCCGTCTCCACCTTAAGATTGGAGCGCGGATAGGACACGCAAAGCAGCACGTAACCCTCATCTTGCAATTCCGGCCCGAGACCCATTCCCTCGCTTTGATCGACGCTTCCCTCGCCGACGATCTTCGCCGCACAGGTCGTACACACCCCCGAATTACAAGAACTCGGCAATTCCATCAATCCCGCGTCGTAAGCCGCACTGAGGATCGTTTTATCTTCAGGGATTTCAAGGGTGTGGGTCTTTCCTTGATGTTGAATCTCGACAGTGTATGTTTTAGCCATCTTCCCAGTATTTTGCGCGATTGCGGGTTACATCGACGATTTAGCAAGTCGAGAGGCGATCGCCCCCGACGGGCGACCCTTGCCAAATCGGCAAACAGAGACCCTGCGACAGGTAACCCGGTTCGGACTGGCTTATTTTATCTTTTCTCAGGTCAATCTTGAATATCAATTTCTCGTGGGGGCAAGATCGGTTCTTCACTCGGTGTTTTGCGTCCGCTTTGCAAGTAGTCCTTGTAAAGATAGACAAAAATGCGGCTGAGCTCTTTTTTAGAGAGCGTTTCCCCGCGCCATTGAGCTTTCATGTAGACTTTGAGTAATTCGATATAGGCCAACCCCAACGCCAGGGTGAGCGAGGCGGCAGTAGAAGCGGAAATCGCCCCGCCGACGAGGGTTCCGGCCCCGGGCAGGAATTTAACCAAATTACCGACAATCGATCGCCCGATCGCCGTCGCCCCCGTAGTTCCCGCGATCGCCGTCAGCAAGGTCGCAATGAAGCCGCGATCGAAGGGTAACCCGAAAATCGCCGTAATGTGACCGAGCATCACCGTCTGAACCCCCATCAGTAGCGGCGCATCGGAAAAAGGAATCGGCGAGGCGCCCACGACGGCGGAACTGGCAACGTAACCGGAGAGATATTTAAACGCGCCTTTGGCTTTGAGGTTGACGCTGGCAATTTGCTCGCGAATAAACGCTTCGCGGGCGCACTCCGGCAGCAGGTCGAAGGTAATTTCCACGAGGCGATCGAGTCCGTGGGGTTGCACGGCGGGAAAGTCATCGTGAACCTCTTTCGCTTCTGCCAGGACCGGGACGACCTGGGTGACGGGCAAGTTCATCGCTTCTAAGGCTTGGATAAACTCGCTACGCTTTTGCGTCGTCGTCTGAGTGACGACGAGAATCACGGGAATATCTTTCAGTTCGAGTAATTTGAGCCAGTTTTCCTCTTTATGCTCGAAACGGCGACTTTCGTAGTTAATGCAATACCAAATGACGTGGATATGTTCTTTTGGATCGAGCAGGCGCCGGGAGTCGATCAGTTCCGAGACTTCCAGGGTCATGCGTTCGATCTGTTCGTCGGACAGTTCCAATCCGGGAGTATCGTAGACGGAGATCGGACAGGGAGATTTGGTATATTGCCGAATTCCCTGGGTAATCGGTCGTCCGACCCCAGTTTCGGCCAATTTCTCTCTAAAAACGGCATTAATTAGCGTACTTTTGCCGACGCCCGTTTTACCGATCGCCAAAACATTGCACTGACTCAGTTCCGTTTCCGCTTCGCGATAGCCATCGCCAAATTGTGACACGAGTTCGTCCAGGGAATAGTCTTTCTCCACCATTGAGCCATCTCCAGACTCGTTGCGATCGTTAGTTTCCTCGTTCTCTAGTCTAGACTGGCAACCCCCCTTTTCTCCCCTTTTCTCTCTCGCACGGGTCTCGGTTTCACTGTCGGTTCGCCCCCGATCGCCTCCCCCCAGCAAGAGGAGCGTGGAAAATCGCTATAATCTTGCGAGAGGATTTGATCGGGAGTGTTTTTAAAGTCTTTTCAAGTCATCGGTCGAGCTTCTTTTTTGTTAATTCATCTTAAACTCATCTAAATCATTCTCAACTTATTCTAAATTTAGATATTTTTTATTTGTTTTGAACAATAACAAGTCTATAGCAATTCCTCAATTGAGTCGTGTTTTTCCACCTTAACTCCTTGGAAGTAGGAACATCCTTTGACTGCGCTCGGTAATACTTTCTCCTTCTTTGGGTTAATTATTTAAAATACTATTTTCAAAAAATATTAAAGTTGGCAACAATAAAAACTAGATTCTCATTTTTTTTATAACCAGCGCGATCGATGGATTGGATGACGCCCCTTAAATCGCTACAACAAGACTTTATTCGACGACTTCATGAAAAGTCAGCCGTTTTACATCGGCTGAAAAATCCAGTTTTAGTGGGTTATTTTAGCGAAATAACTCTATTAACAGAATACGAAATCGAACAAATCCGAGAATTTTGCTGGAATCAGGTAGAAAAACTGCGCGACGACTACAGTAAACCGATTCGCGAACATTTCCGCGATCGCTTTCTGTTTCAACTCGGCAAAAAGGCCGTCGCCAAATATCTAGACGATCTCTTAGTCCCGATTCCCCTCGATGAAAAGTTTGGCAGGGTCAGTCAAGTGGCTTTTCGCTTAAAATCCGACAGAAGTATTGGCATTCAAGTTAAAGTCATTCGAGGGGCGATCGCCGATCTGAAATGGTGGTTTAGTGCGGAAGAAATCAATAAAAATGCCGTGATTATCTGTATGTGGCTGGCCGAGGCGATCGCCGCCGACAGCGAATCCGAATATCCCCTTATTTTAGCAGGATTTTTACCCACTTATCTGCTCGATGTCGTTTTCAAAAACGAAGTCGAAATCGAACTCGAAGATCTCCTCTATTCAGGCGGTCTACACTGTTATTTAGAATCGCTCATTTGGCAGTGCGTGCGAACCTTAGACGATCTCGGCGGTCAAGTTTTATGCCTTGCACTCAGCCCGGACGGACGGCAAATTGCCAGTGGAAGCTTGGACAATACGATTAAAATTTGGGAGTTAGACAGTGCCAGTCTATTACAAACCCTTTCCGGTCAAGGGGATGCCATTTTGTTTGTCAGTTTCAGCCCCGACGGCGATCGCTTAATTGGCGAAAGTTTTGACAGTACGATCCAAATTTGGGACTGGAAAAGCGGCCAGATCCTGCACGTTTTCCCTCGACAGTTAGGCGAAATTGCTCCTCATTTTTCGATCGCCGATCGCGCCCAAATTCTCGAAGCCATTGACAACGAATCCAATCCGGTCATGGCGATCGCGATCGCCCCCAACAGTCACACCGTCGCCACGGTCAACGCCGATAACGCGATCGAAATCTGGAACCTGGAAACCGGAACCCACTTGCAATCTTTTCAAGGTCACGCTAACTGGATTCTCTCTCTCGCTTTCAGTCCCAACGGTAAACTTCTCGCCAGTGGGAGTGGCGATCGTACTGTTAAAATTTGGGATTTACACGCCCAACTCGAACTGTACACCCTCGAAGGTCATACGGACGAAATCGAATCGGTTCTGTTCAGTCCCGACGGTCAAATCCTCGCCAGTGGTAGCGACGACACCACGATCGCCTTATGGGATCTCGAAACCGGAACCCGTCTTTATACCCTCGTCGGTCACTCGGAAGAAGTCGAAGCCCTCGCCTTTTCTCCCGACGGACAAATCCTCGCCAGTGGTAGCGGCGACGCCACGATTAAGATGTGGGATGTCAGTACGGGTAAGGAAATTTACACCCTTTTCGGTCATTCCGATTGGGTGTCTTCTCTGGCATTTTCTCCCGACGGTCAATTTCTGATCAGTGGGAGTGGCGACGAAACGATTAAAATTTGGCGTCGGGGAAGGTGAGGGAAGTTTGGAGTTTAGATCTGAGATTGAGGGAGTGGAGACTCTTGAGTTCTTCTTTAGCACGATCGCCCGCCTCAGACTGCGATCGCGATCGCTATGCCAGTAGCGTTTGGCTCACTTCCGGTAACTTATTCAACTGAATATGATAAAGATAAGCAATACAGAAACGAAGCCAGCTCACAAAACTCCGAGAAAATACGTACATTCCTCTAAGCTTGGCTTTTTCTCGGCCAACCAAAACTAACCCACAAAAAGCCGACGCTTACGGAAAGCGCCAGCTAACACCTGTAAAAGGTTAGTCAGTTCAACTGTAGATCGTGACGGGGTTGTTCCCTAGAAAGGTTGCCAATCCACAAGTTTGGATCGCATCCAAGTCCCTGTCAGTTGCTAAGACCACCCCACTATTTATTTTGTTCCCAGGGGCGATCGCCCCTATCGAAACAGCCCTATTAGGTGGACTGCAGCCAACCCGGATCGGTGAATTTTCAAGGATCGGCCCAAGATCTCCCACAAATTTCTATTTCTAAACATAATTACCTTAACCGATCGTGGAACCTCAAGAATTTATCAACCAAGTTGTCGAGTTAACCAACGCCGAACGGGCAAAATTAGGTTTAGCCCCCTTATCCTTCAATCCGCAATTAGCACAAGCTGCCCAAACTCAAAGCCAGAATATGGCTTTAGAAGACTTCATCGATCACATCGATCCGAGGGGTCAAAATGTCGGCGATCGCGTGCGCGCCACGGGCTATCCTTTTACTACCGTTACCGAAAATATTGCCTGGGGCTACAACACCCCCGCAGGGGTCGTATCCGGATGGATGAATAGCCCCAATCATCGCGTTAATATTCTCGATCCCAATATCAGCGAAATCGGTGTCGGCTATTTCTTCCTCGCCGAAGATACCGGAGTCAACAATTTCAATACCTATTGGACTCAGGTTTTTGGCAATCCTATTAGTCAACCGACCAGTCAAATTCTGCCCGACAATACTTTACTGAATTCTTTCCAAAGTTTGACCGCAACAGCCAATGCTTCGTTAAACTTTTTTGATTTAACTGATGGCAACGACCAAGCGCAATTAGCTCCCGAAAATACCTTAAACCATCCCGGGGGCGTGCGCTCTTTTTCCGGAGACGATCTCGTAACCGGATCGAACGGTAGCGATGTCATTAACGGTAATGCTGGAAACGACCAACTTAACGGGAACGGTAGCAACGATTACTTACGTGGCGGTCGCGATAACGATGTCGTCAACGGTGGCGACGGTAACGATGTCGTCAATGGCAGTTTGGGGAACGATATCGTTAACGGCGACAACGGTAATGATGTGGTTCGTGGCGGTCGCGGCGCCGATATCGTGACCGGAGGGGAAGGAAATGACATTTTAATCGGCGATGTCGATACGGATGTACTGACAGGCGGCGGCGGTAACGATACCTTTGTCTTCCGCGTGGCAACGGATTTAGTCAACGATATCGCTTTGGTCGATCGCGTGACCGATTTCACTGCGGGCGATCGCGTGGCGATCGCGGGTAACATCGACCCGAGTACCATTTTATTACAAGGAACGGGCGGAAATACCGTAATTATGACGAATACGGGCGATTTTCTCGGTTTAATTGACAATACTGCCCCGGAAGCTCTCAATGGATCGGTAATTGTCGTCACCAATGATGCGGCTTTAAATATTGGCTAAATCATTCATCCCGCATCGATGGTGAATGCGAGGGACACGAGATCTCGTGTCCCTCGGTGTTGTTGGGATCTGTTTTACAGCACTCGGGCGTCTGATGAGGTACAGTACCGATTCCTCTATCCCCCCTTCGCCCCCCTTTGAAAGGGGGGTTGGGGTGATTTCGGGGGGAACCAGGAAAGTAGGGGTTTGGTAACCCAACCCCTACCTGGCGAGGGGGATTTAGGGAGATCTAAATGTCTTGCATAGCAGAGGAAAATGCTGTAAGTGTTTTTTGGGTGCAATTGACGACGGTGCGATCGCGCGCTACGTAGATAGATTGCAATGGTTCGATCGTGAATTGCTCGCCAATTGTCAAACCCCATTTATCTAAAATCGCCCTTAACTGTTCTTCTTCTAACCAATTGACGAAGAACCGTTGTAAATAGTGGGCGTCGTCAAAAAAATATTCAATTTTTCCGTACCAGACTTGATGCTCGAAATCGATAAAATCACAACAAACTTTTTGTTGTCGATCTTCAAACATAGTAGCTTGTTTTAACCAAGCCGAGCTAAATAATTCGATGCCCAACCATCCCTCGGGTTTGAGATGGGCGATCGCCCGTTCTAACAGTCGTTCTCGTTCGGCAATCGGACACAAATTTAACAATGTCGAAGAACAAATCACCCCGTCGAAGCGATCGCCTAAATTTAACTGTTGGATACGCCCGCAAATCGTTTTCAACTCGGGACAGTATTTACGGGCGATCGCTAACATTTGCGGATTGGCATCGACGCCGATCGTTTCATAACCGAGTTTTAACAAGGGAACCGCCACGTATCCCGTACCACATCCTAAATCTAAAAAGCGGCTCGATCGCGGCGATTTTTGTGCCAATTGCGACCACGGCCAGATGCGATCGGGATATCCGAAACGGCCATAGAGGCGAGCGTAATTCGGATCGGGATTCTCTAAATTTTCAAAAACTTCGACGATCGGGCGCATTAATTTCTCAACCCGTCAAAAAAACTGACCTTCGCCATTCTTTCAAAGAAGTTGACCACATTATATTATCCATTCATCGAAATAAATAATCTGCATCAAACTTCGCACCACTTTGCCGACCGCCGACGGTGGCGATCGGCGATCGCGTAGCGTCTCCAAAACAGAATCGCGCGATCGCTCGAAACCTCCAACTTTTGTAAATAACCTCTCAAATCACTTCTAAAATAAAAGAAGTACCATTCCAGCCAGCCCGCGATCTCGTCGGCACTGGAATTCTCATCCCCATACGATCCTTGCTCCGTGCCAGCTTGCATCGATTGGGAAAAAATTGTCCCACTCAATCCCAGAAAAAACAAGGAGTTCAATTTTGATTCAAACCTCTCAGTCTTCAACCGCTCAAACCCTGCTTTCCCAACTCGAAACCACCCCCGAATGGGATTTATCCGACCTTTACCAAAGCTTCGAGGATCCCAAATTTCAACAAGACCTCGACCGACTCACCCAAACCGCCGCCCAATTCCGAGACACCTATCGCGGACGAGTCAGCCAACTCAACTCCGAACAAGTCCTCGCCGCCTTACAAGAACTCGAAGCCCTCGGTCAGAAATCCGGCTATCTTTATAGCTACCCCTCCCTCGTCTTCTCCGCCGACACCCGCAACACCGAAGCCAAGCAATTCCTCGATAAAGTCATGGAAGCGCTGACGGCGATCGAAAATCAACTCCTCTTCTTCGACCTCGAACTCCAACAACTCGACGACCACAAATTCCAACAGTTACAATCCGATCCGCATTTAGCCAAATACAAACATTACCTCCATCGAATTAACGAATATCGACCCCACAAACTCAGCGAAGAAGTCGAACAAACCCGCAACCAAGATAGCCTCACCGGACGCCAAGCCTTCGTCCAACTGCGATCGGTCCATCTCGGCGAACAAGAATATCAACCCGTCACCACCCCCGACGAACAAACTGCCGCCACCGAAGCCGAACTCAGCGCCTTACTCTTCCACCCCGCCGGACAAGTCCGCCACGACGCCTACAAATCCGTCCGTCAAGTCCTCGAACAGCACAACTCCCTCTACAGCTACATCCTCAACACCCTCTGTCAAGACCACCGCATCGAAAGCCAGATGCGCGGGTATCGCTCCACCTTACACAAACAACTCTTAGCCGATGAAGTCTCCGAACCCGTCTTTCAAGCGATTATGGACGGAACTGGAAGTCGCTTCGACCTCTTTCAACGCTACTATCGCCTCAAAGGAGAAGCCCTCGGCGAAAAAATCCGCATTTGCGATATTTATGCCCCTTGGACGACCGAAAACGGACAACAACTCCCCCCCATTTCTTACAAAAACGGGGTCGAAACTTTACTCAAAGCCTTAGAACAATTTGATATTAACTACGCCCGCCGCGCCGAAGAATTTTTCCTCAAAAACTGGATCGATGCCAAAGTCCGACCCGGAAAACGCGGCGGAGCCTTCTGCGCCTATTCCCACGGCAAACATAGTTACTTACTGCTCTCCTATACCGACGACTACAACTCCCTATTTACCCTCGCCCACGAAATGGGTCACGGCTTGCACTTCGCCTGGATTGACGACGCGCAATCCTATTTCAACAGCAATCCCCCGTTAGTGTTAGCAGAAATTGCTTCCACGTTTAACGAGTTGTTATTACTCGATTACTTACTCCACAATGCCGCCGATAATACGATGCTCACCAAAGCTCTATTAACCCGGCAGTTGGAAGATCAGCTTAATTTACTCTTCCGCCAAAGCACCATCAGCCGCTTGGAATTGGCAATTCACGATCGCGCCGCCAAAGGCAGTTTCGATCGCCAATTCGTCAACGATAAATGGATGGAACTCTATCAAACCCTCTGCGGCGATGCCGTCGAACTCTTAGACGAACATCAATTCGACTGGGCCCGCATCGGTCATATCTTCTTCAAACCCTTCTACTGCTATCAATACACCGCCTCCAATATCGTCAGCCTCGCGTGCTATCAAAAATATCGCGAAGTCGGTAAAGACTTTATCCCCGGCTATCTCGAACTGCTCGCCGCAGGCGGTAGTCTCAACCAAGTCGAAGCCCTGCGAAAATACGTCGATATCGATATTGAAGATTCCACCACCATCCGCAATGCTCTAACTTACGTCGAAGGCTTGTTAGACCAGTTGCAAGCAACTCTATAACAACCCACAGCAACAACCCGCATCAAAAAAACCCAGTTTCTTCGAGAAACCGGGTTTTTTTGATGAATCTGCAAACACTAACCCAGAAATTTAGGCATCCTTAACCGCTTTGCGGCGTTTGGAGGCAGCGACCAAACCGCCAACCGCCATTAACCCGAGCATCACAGAGGGTTCGGGAACTGCAGCCGCGACGGTAGTTCCACCTTCGTAGGTCATGTTGAAGGAAATACCGTCATCGCCGATGACATCACTGCCGACGCCAGCGAAGGTGTAGAAAATTTCGTCATTGACTTTGAACAGTTCGCTCGCCTGCAAGCTGATTCCGGCATTGCTGAGCAAGCCTTGAATTTCTGCGGGTGCATAGAAGAGTAAGTCGGCGTGTCCGGCGAGACCCCAGTTCACTCGATCGCCATCTTTTTTGACGTAGGCGATGTTGGCGTCAACGGTGCGCTGGAAGCCACCCGCATTGTAGAAGGCATCAAACAAGTTTTCGCGGCTGGAATATTCGGAACCGCCGACAAATTCTAAAATGGTAAAGAGTTCGCTTTCATTATCAACGGTCGGCCCGATACCGAACACAAGATTTGCCATCATTTGCAAACCCGGATCGGCTGCCAAGATGTTATTAATGCCAGTCATGACGTTACCGACGTTGGCATTCCAGGCATCGTTAAACCATTGAACGGCTAAGGTGTTGCCGGAGTACGAGGTATCGAGGCTCGAACCAAATAAATCTTGGGCGGTCAAGCTGCTGAAGGTGAGGCTCGTTCCGTCGTCGAAGCTGACATCTAAGCTGCTGACACCGTCGTAGTTTAAAAATTGGCTGTTGTTTAAGCCGACTTCACTGCTTTTGAACAGTTCGATGTTGCCGCCGGGACTCGAACCCGTTCCGCCGAGGACGTCGAGTAAGTTGGCGGTATTGGTTCCGTAGCTTTCGAGGACGGAGGAACTGCCGGAGGCGTAGTCCCAAATCTCGAAATCGGCTGCGGGGTTGATGCCGTAGGTGTTGCTACCCGTTCCGCTCAGGGAGGCTCCGGTCAGGCTGGCGGCAAAGGCTGGGGCGCTTGCCATGGCGCCGACGCCTGCGATAACGGAAGCGCTGAGGAAAAGGTTTTTTAACAGTCCTGCCATGAGTTTGGTCTCCAGAAGTTTTTCTATGTGAGTGGGGGATCGATGGAATGAGGAAATCGGGTGTTTTTAAAGTCTTTCTGTAATAATTAAAATTGACAGATCGGACTTTAGGTGCGATCGCCCTCACAAGGCAATCGTGTTTGAGTGCAACCTACAAACGGTATAACCCAGTTCGGCGTTTCGAGAGGTTCGGACGGTCTCCCAACGGCCTACCTAAGTTCGGTGATTCTATATTAGACGATCGTTCTCAAACCCCCGATGAAGTTAGGGTTTTTTCGGATGAAGTTTATGTAAAGAATTTAAAATTATTGCTTTTGAGGGAGGATTAAGTATTTAGACGGGCGATCGCGCAGTTTGAATCGGACAATGGAAAAATTCCCTCGAAAAAATCAGTAAAATTACGAGAGCAAAGGATGGATTTTTCGACGATCGCGCCAAGCGAGAATTCAGGGCAATTGTAGCTCACCTTTCTGATTGATTCGAGGGGCGATCGTCCCTCGACGTCGCCCTTCAAAAAAAGACCGATGACGTTTCAATCATCGGCGATCGTGTGGACGCTAAATTTCAGGCGCTGACTAGGAGTTCAAAAACTGTCCGATCCGTTCGACTGCTTTTTCTAAAATCGGCGGATCGTGAACTAAGGCGAATCTGACGTAACCTTCGCCTGCTTTACCAAATCCGGCGCCGGGAGAGGCCGCAATCCCGGTTTTTTCGACCATCTGGATACAGAAACCGACGGAATCATTTTGCCAAGCTTCGGGCAGTTTGGCCCAGACGTACATGGTCGAAATCGGCAGGGGAACGGCCCAACCGATGCGGTTGAGGGCGTTGACGAAAGTATCGCGCCGTTTTTTAAAGACTTCGAGGTTTTGTTTAACGCTATCTTGCGGTCCGGTGAGGGCGGCGATCGCCCCGTTGAGAATGCCTTGATATTGGTTGAAATCGATCGCGGCTTTAACTTGACGCAAGGCGCGAATTAATTCGGCATTTCCGATCGCGTAACCGACGCGCAAACCGCCCATATTGTAAGATTTCGACAGGGTAAAAAACTCGATCGAAACGGTTTTTTCCGGGTCGGCTTGTAAAACGGACGGCGCCGCTTCGGTGGCTTCGCGATCGAAGACCATATCGGCGTAGGGAAAGTCGTGGACTAATACCAAATCGTGACGCTGACAGAAGGCGACGGCTTCTTTAAAAAAGGACAACGGCGCGATCGCGGTAGTCGGGTTGTGCGGGTAACTCAGTACCATCATCCGCGCCTGTTCCAAAACGGGGGCGGGGATGTCGTCGAAGACGGGTAAAAAGTGATTTTCCGCGCGTAAGGGCATCGGATAAATTTGACCGCTCGCGAGATAGACGCCGCCCATGTGAGAGGGATAGCCCGGATCGGTGAGCAGGGCGAAATCGCCGGGATTGAGGATCGCGAGGGGCAAGTGAGCGGTTCCTTCTTGGGAACCGATTAAGGTGAGGACTTCGGTTTGCGGATCGACTTCGACGCCGTAGCGATCGCGGTACCACCGTGCGGCAGCTTCGCGAAATTCGCCGGTTCGGTGAAAGAGGACGTAGCCGTGGGTACTGCGATCGGGTAAAGAACGGGCGATCGTCTCGATCACGTGGTCGGCAGGAGGCTGGTCCGACGATCCGAGAGACAAATCGATTAAATCGAGTCCTGCGGCTTTAGCCTTGGCCTTGGCGTTATCCATATCGGCAAAGACATTCGCTCGCAGGGGTTCTAAACGTTTGGCGAACTGCATGATCTTGTCAGATGTGAGTCTGTGAAAACGGATCGGTCTGGTGCTTGAGTGGGGAAGCTCTCCAACTGGTCGGTGAAGACTCGGATCGAGAGGAAGGCTATCTTGTTAGGCTTCAAACGAGACGATCGCCGCCCGGGAATCGCTTGTCAGCTCGTCCCCGCTTCGATTCGAGTTGGGGCCATTTGGGGGGCGATCGCCCTAAAGTTTGGCTTGGAGGGCATCCGCCAGTTTGGCTTTGGTAATCGCACCTTCGTGGGAGTAGAGCAACTGGTTACCGTCGTACAGTCTTAAAGCGGGAACCCCTTCGACCTGGCATTTGGCCACGCTTTCAGGATTGGGATCGACTTCGAGTTTGACCACTTTGAGGCGATCGCCA
Organism: Oxynema mangrovii CENA135; assembly: GCF_016632315.1. Lineage (NCBI taxonomy): Bacteria > Bacillati > Cyanobacteriota > Cyanophyceae > Oscillatoriales > Oscillatoriaceae > Oxynema > Oxynema mangrovii. The sequence continues at coordinate 2,356,034 of NZ_JAEOXH010000001.1, forward strand.
TATTCACCCGCGATCGCGTCGATCGACGGCGAAACCAATCGGCACGGGCCGCACCACGACGCCCAAAAGTACACCAACACGGGTTGCGTCGCTCGTTCGACTTCAGTTTCAAATTGGCTATCTGTAATTGTAATTACGCTGCTCATTCCACCCGTTGTGAATCACCATCATCACTAGCTTATCGCCCTGTCGATCGTCTCTCGGTTTCTGGATGAAAAATTCTTAAAAAATATTAATATTGTTAACGGCGATCGCCAGACAACAGCACCAGCTCGCCGTTGACTTCCCGGCAGACTCTGCCACTAAGGACACCTGAACGAACACCCGTTTGGCCCGATCTAAAATCTAAAATCTAAAATCTAAAATTCTTTCGGCCTCGCCGCCCCTCCACTGGAGGCGATCGAGGCCGTCATCTTTAAACTGAGGTCGTCTCGAACCCCTACTAATCGTTGAGCTGCGATCGCAGTTCTTCCAACTCCGCATCGACGGCGGAAGAGTGAGAATCGCTTTTTTCTTTACCTTCCGGCAATTGGGCTTGAGTCGGAGACCCCCCAGTCAGTTGGGCCTTCATCGCGGCGAGTTCGTCATCGACATCGCTCCCCGCTTCCAACGCCGCGAATTGGTCGTCCAAACTCGACCCGCCCAATTCCGTAACCGCCTGCGATCGCGCTTCCATTTGCAAGACCTTCTCTTCCATGCGCTCGAACGCCGCCATCGAACCCCCCGTATCGATCGAACCGAGAGTTTGTTGGAGCTTTTCGTTCGCCTTCGCCGCTTGCGCGCGGGCCTTGAGCATATTTTTCTTCGTTTTTGCTTCGGAAATCTTGCTCTCCAAGCCGATCAAATTGCGTTTGAGGGCTTCGACCTGCTGGGTTTGACCGTCGAGCTGGCTTTTCAGCGTCGCTGCCGTATCTCCGTGAGACTTCTTGCGAACCAGTGCCTCGCGAGCCAAATTTTCATCGCCTTTCTGCAAGGCGAGTTGGGCGCGTTGCTGCCAGGTATTGGCTTGCTGGGTGGCTTGACTGAGCTGTTGTTGGGTGCGCTTTTGGTTGGCGATCGCCGAAGCCACCGCCTGACGCAACTGCACCAAGTCCTCTTGCATGTCGATAATCGACTGCTCTAAAACCTTTTCCGGATCTTCAGCCTTGCTCACCAAGTCGTTCAGATTGGCTTTGACAACTCTGCTAATGCGATCGAACAATCCCATAATTTTTATTGTCCTTTGTCGATTTACACGATAACCACGGGGTGGATAAGGTCCGAACCGAACCTGTCCCCTTTACAACCGATCGGCTCGCTCACTAGCCAGCTTCTCCTGTTTCGAGAGCGGCAGCACGCGATCGAAACCTTCTTTCTTTCAAACGCTCCATCCCAAAAAACGCATGTCCTTCCAGTTTAGGAACTCCCAGTAGGAATCGCTAGATCGCAGCCCGGTTTCCGTCTCCCTTGCACCCCGGCGATCGCCCCTCAAGACCCCTCCATTTCCGATCGCAATCGATTGAACTCCCGTTCCACATCGGGATCGGCTTTCGGTTTGGCCGCACTCCCGGGTAACTGACCCCCTCCGGGGGACTCCGACAGCAGCTTCGCCTTGAGATCGGCCAAATCCGTATCGACATCGTCCCCCGCTTCCAGGGCGGCAAATTGGCGGTCGATATCGTCGGTTCCCAGTTCCGCGATCGCCTCCGAACGCGCTTCGAGTTCCATCACCTTCTCTTCCATGCGCTCGAACGCCGCCATCGAACTGCCCGTCCCGACACTCCCGAGCATTTCATTAATTTTCTCCGACGCCTTCGCCGATCGCGCCCGGGCGATATACAAATCCTTCTTGCTCTTCGCCTCCGCAATCTTGCTCTCCAGCGCCCGCATATTCTGCTTGAGCTTATTGACGATCTCCGTTTGCTGGTCGATTTGAGCCTTGAGGTCGTCCGCCGTTTGCTGGTAAGACTTGCGGCGGGTCAGGGCTTCCCGGGCGAGGGATTCATCTCCCTTTTGCAACGCCAGTTCCGCTCGCCGATACCATTCGTTCGCCGTAGACTGCGATTGAGAATACTGGCGTTCGGTTCGTTTTTGGGTTGCGATCGCCTGGGCCACCCCTTGGCGAAGCTGGATCAAGTCCTCTTGCATATCCATGATGGTCTGTTCGAGGACTTTTTCCGGATCTTCGGCCTTATCGATCAAACTGCTAATATTCGAGCGAATTACCCGGATCGCTCGCTCAATTAATCCCATAGACAACTCCATTCACCGCTCTCTAAAACTTACTCAAACTTAATCATTTGATGTTTAGTTCCTAGCTTGGATCTTCCGAGACCTTTCCATCACGCTTGCTTACACGGCTGAACTCTCCGCGTTTTCTACATTAATTGCCGCATTTAAGTCACGATCTATGGAGACGTGACAGTTCGGACAATCATACTGTCTTCGATCCAGTGGCATTTTTTGTCGGTGTCCGCAGTTAGAACAGATCTGCGAACTGGGATACCACGGGTCAATCAATGTTAATTTGCTCCCGTACCACTCGCATTTATACTCAAGCTGACGACGGAACTCATAAAACCCACCATCCGCAATCGCACCAGCCAGCTTGTGATTTTTGAGCATCCCTGACACATTTAAGTCTTCGATTTTTACTTCACCGTGGTTCTTGGCTAAGTAAGTTGTTAACTTGTGTCAATGGTCGGCTCTAATATCGGCGATGCGTCGGTGGGCTTTAGCTAACTTGAGTTTAGTTTTTTCTCGGTTTTTACCTCCTTTTTGACGGTGACTTAGTTCTTTCTGGAGTTGGGCTAGTTTTTTCTGGGCCTGGCGATCAGCTTTCGGATTGGGATAGATTTTACCATCGCTCAGGGTGGCTTTTTGATTCCTACGTCCACCCCAATCCGCTCTCTTACTTTTGGTGTGGCCTGGGGTTCAAAATCAATTTTAAAGGCAATATACCAGTCCCCTGCTCGTTTACTTATCGTGACGTTTTTGGGATGAACTGGCGGTAACTGTTCGTGGCTTTTTACCCAACCGATCCGAGGTAGCTTCACCCGATCGCCGGAAATTTTAATGCTTCCTTCCAGGTAAAAACTATCTTTGACCTTCTTTTTCTTAAACTTGGGGAAACCTGTTCCTTTGACTTGCCCAACTCGCTTAAACGCTTTATTTAGGTTTCGCAACGCTTCTTGAGGGCTACATTTGGAAACTTCATAGTACCAAGGATTCCGACTTTTTACCTCGGCGACTAATCTTTTGTGTAAGTCTATGGCACTCGGGAGTTTACCTCCGGTTTCTAATATTTCCTTACAGGTAGCCAGTCCCCAATTCCAAGCGTGTCGAGCGACTCCTGCGTGTTTCGCCATCAGCGTTCGTTGTCGCTTATTTAAGTCTAGCTTGGTCTTCAAGCCTTTCACTGACTTTTTTGAACTCCTCAACCCTCTTTTTGTTCGGCTAAGTTCAGCTACCATAAAGACTAGCAGAAAACAATGGAGATGGTGAAATCCGCGATTTTTGCGGCTTCAGTCCTTCTAAACTTACTCAAATTTTGATTTGAATATAAAAAGTGAGTAAGTTTAAAGAACTTTAGGTAGAAATTTAAACCCTGTTTTTAACCCCCCGTTTGGCCTTGCGATCGCCGTTGGACGCACTCGTGCGAGGTTCCACCCTCAAACGCCTGCCGACAGCGCCAACCGATCCGAGGTCGATATTTCTTTTATCCTATCGCACCAGTTGGAGAGTCCAGTCCCCCTCAAGGGGTGTACATTTGAGCCGCTAATCCCTGTTCTTTCATTTGTTCGACCATCACCTTCGCCGAGGCTTCGTCCTCGAAAGCGGCAACCTGAATCCTCACCCCGATGGGAAACTCCCGCACATAAGCATCGGGAACGACTTCGCGCGCTGCAAACAAGCTCTCGTCGTTTTTATATTCCATCAACACGTAATAAAAATCGGGGAATGAAGCGGCGCTCACCGTCGAACTCGGCGCGGGGGTCGGCGTCGCACTGCTCGTCCCATTCCCGCTTCCCGGACCGGGCGATTCTACCGCAGGCGGGATTAAGGTGCTGCTGAGATCCCCCAATCCTTCCGAACCATTCCCCGCACTCTCCCTCGGTGGACTCGTAGCGGCGGAGGGCGTCGGACTGGGAGGGGCGGTCGGGGTCGCCACGGGGGAGGGCGTGGCTTCGGATTCGCTTTCGAGGGTTCCGAGGCGCTGCAAGTCCAAGTCTACAAACTCTCGGGAGGCTAAATCTGGGGTCACGTCGCTCGGTTGCGACTCGATCGCCTCCGACGAGCCCGAGTCCGCCGTAGAATCGAGCAGTTGACCGACGCGATCTTCCCTCGTTTCGTCGGACTGGCGGGCTTGTTGGTTGGCGGAGAAGTTGTAAACCGCATAGCCCAAACTGCCAATGGCGACGAGGAACAGTAAAATGGAGCCGATCCCTAACGGACTCAATAAACTATCGCGCGATCGCCGCGACCGTCGCGCCGCTAAGGAAGCCCGTTTGCGTCGTTCTTCTTCTTCTAAGGTCTGGACTAACTGTTGTGAGGATTCGAGATAGTCTTTCGGTTCCGACGGCGCGGCTGCAGTCGAACCCGCTTCGGTTCCATTGGTCTCGGAAGCGTCTAAGTCGTGCGCTTGGGCGCGATCGCCGTTCGTCTCGGCGAAGGGATTGACGGCCCCCACCTCCGGCAGTTCGGCAGTGTCGGCGCCGTGGGTGGCTGGCGGGGTTGGTACGCGCTCCGGTTCGACGGGTTCGGACGCGGTCGCTGGGGTTTGTGAAACCCCTTGTTTGCGTTTTTCCCGTCTGTAGCGGGTCAGTTCTTCATTGAGATCGACATCGAGATTGTTTAATACGGCTTGCAAGGTCGGGTTTAATCCAGACCCGCCGTATTCTGCCCCAGATTCGAGCTGGTCGAGCTGATTCGTACCGTTGTTATTGTCACCCATCTTGCGATCGCTCCTTTTGACTCAATTCGCTACTTACCCGTAGATGTTTCGATTCGGGATGTTTCCGGTCAGTTGTTTCAGGTCACTTTTTAGATCGGTATCTAGTCTAGTCGTCTTGGCTCGCTTCTTTCGCCTGAATGGGATTTTATCTTGGGAGGGGTTCGAGGCGATCGCCCGTCATTTTTTAACATTTTTTGCAATGATTTTTACCATAAAAAGTATAACTTTTCCCCATCGCCTACCTCCATCAGCTTCGAGCCTTTCTAAAATCTAAAATCTAAAACCTAAAACCTAACATCAAAAAACCTAAAATCTAACATCCCATGTTTGATTCCCTCGATCGCATTCTCGGTTCGATGGCGGCGACCCGTTTCGTGCGTCAGCAACAAGCTTACACCCAATTACTCAAAACCTGGGCCGAGGTCGTCGGTGCTCCCGCCGCACGGTACAGTCGCCCCCTCAGTTTCGATCGCGGCATCTTGAAAGTTGCCACGGCGAGTGCGGTTTGGGCGCAAACCCTGACCTTGAAACGACATCAGATCGCCGGACAATTGCGCGATCGCGGTTACCCGGACTTGAAGGATATTCGCTGTTCGACTCGCGATTGGAGTCAAACGGCGATCGCCACTCAGGACGTTGCCGAATTACAACAGTTGTGGCAACAGCATCCCAGTCGTCTCCCCGACGAACCCCCAACCACGGCTCAGGCGTCCCCCGAGGCGGCGACGGATGCCAAAACGGCTTTTCAATCTTGGGCCGCTCAAACCCAGGCGAAATCGGCCTCTTTCCCCTTATGTCCGCAATGTCAGGCGCCCACCCCGCCGGGAGAACTGGAACGCTGGTCGGTCTGTGCGTTGTGTGCGGCCCAAAGTTGGTCTGGTCGTTGAGCGATCGCCCCACGGCTCGAAGGTCAAATTTTTTAGTTAATGTAGCGTAGTTAACAGCGATCGAGAACGGTTCGGTTCTCTCTCAAATCTGTCGTCATTTTTCAGCGATCGATTATTCTCTCGAAGCTCGAAAACTTCAAGACGATCGCCTCATAGGGTCGCCAATTCCCGACTCTTTTTTACGCGATCGCCACCTCCGTGAGTTTCGGTTCTTCGCGATCCCCGTTGGTTTGGCGGTAAGAGTTATCGTTTTTACCCTCAGACAATAAAGTCTTTACTCACCCAATTTGTATCTGTTTTTTACAGAACCCTAAAGAAAATATAAAATTACAAACTCCGATTAAATCCCCTATAACCCAAGCAGGTAAATCGATCGATCCCCATCGAGGTAGACGAGGGATTGCAGGAGAATTAGGCCAATCACAATATCTTTCCTTCCCAGCGATCCCTATGAACAGCTCAACTTGTGTAGGACTAGCCTGTCGCCACTGCACCCACTTCAGTCCCGAAGGACGCAGAGGCGGACAATGCCAACAACTAGGGGTTCCCGTGCGCGGAGGCTGGAAAGCTTGCTCTCTGGTGATGAAATCCTTTGCGCCTTCCTGGGAAGGACTGCAAGAGGCGATCGAATTGGAACGAGAAATTATTCACTTAGAACACGCTCTGTCTTTACAATCCGCATTACATTCCAACGATCCTGAATGCAACGCTGCCGAAAGTGTTTCTACTCCCCCTCATTCTTTAAGAAGATCGACTCCCCCGGAATCGGTAACAATTCGATAACAAAACATCTTAAATTTTGGTAAACTTCAGCCCATCATTCGTTTCTACGCCATCGAGAACGAATGGTGGGTCGATCTTTTTACCATTGAAATTCGTGCTAACTCCCGAGTCTCGATTTCCCACTCACTCCCCAATTTAAAAGGTCAAAAATTGGTCAAAAATTTTCCTCAAAAATCATTTATTCTTGAGGATCTTGCCAGGGTTCAACTTGGATGCCATCGCCAGCAAAAACAACTTTAAATAATGCAAAGCGATCGGTTTCTAGGGCTTCATTGGCTTTTAACTCGGGAAGGGGAGTTTCCCCAACTTGGCGATCGCCTTGTTCTTCAATCGCCCAATAATTAGCAATTTGTCCATCTTCAGAAACTTGAACCCGATAGACCAAAGGCATTTCTAGTTTGGTTTTACCTGCTTTTTGTTTCAGGTTAGTTTCGAGCAATTTTTGTAAATTGGCAATTTCTTCGGTATTTTTAATTTCCAAAGATTGCTGTTCTACCGAATCGAGCAACGCCCAAATTTGTTGGTATTGAAAATAAGTTTTGGGAGTGGCTTGGCTGCAAGTTTCGCGAACCGCATTACTTTTGAGTTGTTCTATATCGATCGCCGCCGCATTGGTGCCCATCATCGCCCCACCGATCGCCGATAAGATCGGGGGAGATTGCGAATCTGTAGGCGGGGTTTTATCTAAACTCGCTTCAATTTTTTCAATTAACGCTTTCGTCACGCTCAAATAACACTCGGATATCCCGCCATCAACTCGGAAAAACTCGCCATTTTCTGTTTTGACCTTCGCCAAGCGTAACGCTCGAACAAAGCGCTCGCGAGCCTCATCTAACCCGTCGATGACTTCGCGAACTTCCTCATCACTTTTGAGTTCGATTTCACGACTGACATTATTATTAAAATAGCCAATAGAAACGAGTTCGACCAAGCCAAAATTGGTATGTAGTTCGATTTCTTGTTCGTCAGACAAACGGCGATCGATGCCATCTTTCTCATTTTTCTGATTTTTTTCCTCAGCCAAGCGCAAAAAGAAGGTCGCATTATTCGCCGATTGCGTTAAAAAGGTGCGATCGCGCTTGGTTTCCGACTCCGAGCCCTCCCCACTGCCCGATACAAGCTTGAGTTCCGCAGGGGCAGCGATTCTAACGGGTTCGCCATCATAAATTGCCTTTAACAACACCACCCGACCGACCCCCATTAACGAGGCGGGATGACTTTCGAGCAAGCCTTTTTCATACTGCGATCGCGCCCGGTCTAAATCGCCGAGGGCTTCGTAAATCTTGCCTAAAGAAAATTGAATCTCCGTGGGATCGTCGGGATTTAATGACAGCGCTTGTTCGTACTTCTTTTTTGCTTTCGCCCACTCACCTTTCTGGTAGAATTCCTGTCCTTCGCGGTAATAAAATGAGGCGACGCGAGGGGTGACCGAATGATTGATAAACCAGGTCCCCCCCGCCAAAGACAACGCCACCACAAACGTAACTTCCGCGTGCCAGTGGGGGGGAATTGGCGTGCTGGCGAGCATTTGTTCGACACTTTTCTTACCCCGTTCGGTGAGGGCGCCTCCCGCCACCACTGCCAGTCCGGCCCCTTGTCCGATGGTGGCGAGGGTGCCGACAAAATCGAAACCGTGGGCGGCGGAAAAGGTTTGGGCCGTGCTGGTGATCCAGGTTCCGGCAAAGACCAAACAGACCACCGTGCCTAAATTCCAGACAAAGTTCGGGCAGCGCGACCACCAGGGCTGTTGCGATCGCGGGGCGGGGATTTTTTCGGGAAACCACCACCACGCCGACTCGGGGGGTTTCAAACTGCCGCGATACTCGCTCAAGCGATCCGCATCGAGGTGAGCTTGATGAGTGAGCTGTTGGAAGCGGGCGTCGAGTTCGAGCAGGCGGGCGATATTCTCCGCACTGGCGCGGGTCTTTTCCGGTAAATGTTCTTCGATACAATCGCGGGCGAGCAGGACCGCGAGCAGGGGTTGAGGGGAAGGATGGGGAAGGCTGCGAGCGAAGCGATCGAGGGCGTCGGCATAGCGCCCGATCGCCCGATCTAAAGTACAGCAAGGATTCTCGTCACTCAGATCGGTCATCAGTTCAGCTCCCCAACGGGCGATCGCCTTTTGCACTCCCGAAAGTTTAATGGTTCTAGGGTAGCCGCTCTAGTTCCCATCGGCAAATGCACGGCGATTGCAAAACGACGCCAGAGGCGTATCGCCCATCGAGAGCCGGATTGACATTGGCTTGAATTGCCGTTGAGCCTAGTTAGACCAAGGCGTGATATGTAATTCTCCCGTTGGCGTAAATACAACTTTAAATTCGGCGATCGCTTCTTCCGCTTCTTTCGATTGCGGTAAGCTTTGCAGGGGAACTTCTTGCAGAAAATCGTCCGCGTCCTCGCTCATTGGTTCGTAGGCACTCAGTTCGCCGTCTTCGCCCATTTCAACCCGATAAATCAAATCGCTGTTGAAGGTCGGTATCGTTCGCCAGTTGACATCGACCATTTGATATAAGTTGTAGCGCAATTGTTGGACTTTTTGTGGGTCGGTAATTTCTAGTGGTTCGGGGGCGAGACTTTGCTCCGTTCCGCCACCGCCTGCGGTCTGGAGATCTTCCGTATTCTCATCCGGATTTTCCTCGACTGCGGTCGCTCCATCGTTCGGGATCTCCTCGTCCCCAGTCAATTTTTCAACTACATCGACGGCGACTTTCTCCGTATCAATCCGGTCGTGTTTGGCGACGATCGCCCCGGTTTCAATATGTTGTGCGACCTCCCGCTTGCCCACGAGCATGAACCATTTATACTCGTCGAGGGTTTCGGGTAAGGCAAATTGCTGACAGTTGACCCAGTGGCGATTGGCCCGTTCTTGTTCGCCGAGACGTTCGAGAGTCTCGGCGAACAAGCAATTTGCCATTCCGGCGCCAAAGGGTTTGGCCTCGCGAACGGGGATTTTTTTGTCAATATCGATCGCCTTTTCTAGAGGAACGGCGGCCTGTTCGTAGAGTTTTTGTTCCCACAACGACCAACCGAGATTGCGATACAATTGATAACGCACGCGATCGTCATCGCCGACCCGTTCCAAACCCATGCGAAGGTAGGTTTCTGCCGTAATCGGCTCTTTTTTTTCAATGTAGACCCGACCCATGTGGTTGAAGCCGATCGCCATCCCCCGTTCTACCGCTTGTTTGTACTGAGCCAGGGCTTTATCCAAATCGCCGAGGGATTCGTACACTTCTCCCAGGGCAATTTTGATCTCGATGTTGTCGGGATCGAGTTGAATCGCTTGTAAATATTTATCTGCCGCCGCCGTCAGATGGCCTTCTTGGTAAAGACTTTGTCCAGTAGCGTAGTAGACCTTACCGATGGCGGGAAGTTGACTGTTGAGTCCGTAAGCGCCGAGCAGCAGGAAGGCGGAAAACCCGAACATGACCTCGCTGTGATAGCGCGGGGCAATCCCCATCTGCTGGCAGGCTTTCTTGACTTTGGCTTTACCGTCGCTGGTGAGGGCGCCTTTCCCCACGAGCGCCAATCCCGCCCCTTGAGCGAGAGTTCCGAAGGTTTCCATGACCCCCAACCCGCCGACGGAAAACGCTTGAAAGGTACTGACCATGAAACTGCCCGTGAAAATTAAGGCGGCGGCGGTCAGGGTATCCCACAAGTTATCGAGGCGATCCCACGGGTCGATTTCTTGCGGCGGTTGAAAATACCACCACCAGGAGGATTGTGGGGGGTTGAGGCTGGCTCGCCACCGATCCAAGTTGCCAAATTTGGCGATTTTACTGCTATTTTCTTGGAGTTGGCTATCTAATTCAAACAGTCGGGCAACGGTCTGTTCTGAAACTTTTGTTTTTTCGGCGATCGCCTCTTCCACGGCGTCGCGCGCCATTAACAGCTTGAGAATCCGCTCTCGACTCGGTTGATTCTCTTCCCCCTCAAATTCGATAAAAGCATTTTCGTAGCGGGCGATCGCTTCACTTAACTGTGTTGTAGTGGTAGACATTGCAACCCTGTTGACAAGTAAATGTGTGTGGTATCACCCCGCGATCGAGACACCCTACTCGATCGCATTTCATTGGTTTTAAATATAGCAAAACTTTTGGGGTTAGAACGATAGAAATCGCCGCCGCCATCCCGATAAGATCGGCGATCGTATAAAAAGGGTGAAGGGTGATGAGGAATACACCCCGGACATCCCCGTCAAAATGAAGGGTTTTTCTCAATAGCTTGATTGAGAAAAGTCATGAGAGGCGATCGCTCCTTTGAGGGATAGTCTAAATAACTTTTTGTATTAAATTTTATATAGTTAAAAAGGGGTCTTGGGGAACGGAGTAAACTTAAACGATAATAATACAGTGAAATTCAACGTGGAGATGGAGTTCGTCGAATTGTGAAAGTATTAATCCTACATAACCTTTATCAAATCCCCGGGGGTGAGGATGAGGTGGTCAAGGTCGAGCAAGAATTACTCGAAGGGCACGGACACTCAGTCCGGTTATTTAAAGTCGATAACGACGAAATTGCTGGAGCGGCGGGAAAACTCAAAACGGCATTGAATGCGATTTATTCGCGATCGTCAAAACAACGAGTTTTAAAAGAAATACATCAGTTTCAACCGAATGTCGTTCACGTTCACAATTTTTTTCCCTTATTTTCTCCCTCAGTTTACGATGCCTGTCGCGAAGCGGGCGTCCCCGTGGTTCAAACCTTACACAATTACCGACTGTTCTGCTCCAATTCCTATTTTTTCCGCAATGGGGGACCGTGCGAAGATTGCCTGGGGAAATGGTTTCCTTGGCCCGCCGTGGTTCACGGATGCTATCGAGACAGTCGGGTGGGATCGTTCGTCGTGGGAACCATGCAAGCCGTTCACCGTTGGCGCGGAACCTGGCGCGATCGCGTGGATCGCTACATCGTCTTGAGTGAGTTTGCGCGCAATAAGTTTATCGAAGGAGGCGTCCCCGCCGAAAAAATTTCGCTCAAGCCCAACTTTATATCACCGGATCCGGGCATGGGGCAAGGGCGCGGGGGTTACGCGCTGTTTGTCGGGCGACTGTCTCCGGAAAAAGGGATCGATATTTTGCTCGCCGTGTGGGAACATCTCGGTCAGAAAATCCCGCTCAAAATTCTCGGTAACGGACCGTTGACCCCAGTGGTGGAAAGGGCGGCCCACACGATCGCCGGAGTGGAGTATCTGGGAAGACAGCCCAAAGACCGGGTGTTGGCGTTGATGAAAGAGGCGAGTCTGTTGATGTTCCCGTCTTTGTGGTACGAAGGGTTGAGCATGACGATCCTTGAAGCCTATGCGGTGGGTTTGCCCGTGGTGGCGAGCAATGTGGGTACGATGTCTACTGTGGTGAAGCCGGGGCGCACGGGCTTGCATTTCCGTGTCGGGGATGTGGGCGATTCGATCGAGAAAGTGGAGTGGGCGATCGCCCATCCAGAACAGATCGACGCCATGCGCCAGGAAGCGCGATCGCAGTTCGAGCGCCATTACACTGCCGAACGCAATTACCAACAACTGATCGAAATTTATCAGTTAGCCGGGGCCAGCTCGGTTTGAAACGCTTAGTGTAACTGTTGCCATCGGGGAAATCTACAACGATCGCCGCATCTCGAAGCGGGGGCGATCGAGCCTATGGGCGATCGCAACTGATGAGACGGACTAATCTCGGCGATAAGAAAACCGAGCAAGTGGCTCGATTTTGGTGAAAAAATATGTTGTTTAATATTAATTAAGTTAAGATAGTTTGAAGTTTATAGTATTTTTATAATCAAACCGAAAAAATCATTATACGGACATCGCGTAAATTCTTCGCCTGCCTTTCAATAGCAGTCGTATTTACGCCATCATACGAGGGATTGACCGATGAGTGCTAACGAGACGAGCAACAGCCGAAGCACGAGCAGAGGCAGCAGCCGTCGTCGCCGGACCAATTCAGCCAAAACGAAGTCAGAAGAGACAACTGAGGTGAAGCCGATGGCAGACCAGGAAACAGAAAACGCAAAAACTGATAACGGAACACAAGGGAGTAGCCTTGCGGTGAAAGATAAAGAAACCCCCAAAGATAAAAAAGGCGGATTGCAACTCTATAAAACCAGCAATCTTCCGGGAAATCGCCCGATCGCCGCCAGTACCTTAAAACTTGCCGAAAACAACCCCATGTATGGCAACCGTCCGGTCTCCGCGAGTACCTTGCAGGTCGTCGATACGATGAACTCCTCCGGGATTCGCCCCATCAGCCAGAGTGCGATCGAAGTCGCCGACACCCTCAAAGTCTCCGGATTGCGCCCGATCGCCGCCAGCCACCTGATCGTTTACGACCGCCTGATGGGCAACCGTCCGATCGCCTCTAACGAGATCGACGACAGCACCGAACTCATGGGTTTTCTCGACTAAGCTCCCGTAACGGGAAAGCTCCTCGCCAACCGCCTCCATCGGCGATCGCCCCGTGCGATCTTGCCAACCGGATGAAGGCGGTTATTGCGATCGACTCAAATCCGCAGACGGAGTGACCGGGCGATCGCCCTTTCTGCGCCGACCCTCCGGACTTTGATAGCGACTCAACAGCGCCGCAAAGCGCTTGTAATCCACGGGTTTATTCAAATATTCCGCCGCCCCCAAAGCCATCCCCTGATTTTTATCCTCCACAAACGTCACCATAATCACGGGAATATGCGCCAACTGCGGATCCGCCTTGAGGGCCGACAACACCGCCCAACCGTCCATACTCGGCATCATCACATCTAGGGTAATCGCATCCGGGCGCAGTTCCTTCGCCAACTCCAACCCCAGGCGACCGCTTGCAGAAGCGCGCACCCGAAACCCTTCCTTCGTCAGCGCCCGAGAAATCAAATCCCGGGAAGCCGGATCGTCGTCGATCGCCAAAACCATCGCCTTGGGGGGCAACACCGCCGAGGGCGATCGCAAGGTTCTCCCCGATCGCGAATCACCGACCCCCTCCGACTCCTCCTCGGCGTCGTCATCCGCCGCCGTCCCTTCGAGACGAACCAGTGCGGGTAAAACCACCGTAAACGTCGAACCGCGACCGACTTCGCTTTCGACCCTAATTTGGCCGCCCATCATCTCACAAAAACGCTGGCCGATCGCCAATCCCAGGCCCGTTCCCCCGTACTTGCGCGTCGTCGAAGCATCCGCCTGTCGGAACGCTTGAAATAACTTCGCTTGTTGCTCTGGGGAAATGCCAATCCCCGTATCGCCGACCTCAAAAACAATCCGGGGGCGATCGTCCCCCTCTCCCGTCGCCCCACCCTCGCGCCGAACTTCGAGGCTAATTTCGCCGTTATCGGTGAACTTGCACGCATTGCTGAGTAAATTCAACAACGACTGGCGGACTTTAATATAGTCGCCGTGCATCGTTCCCAACTCTTCGGGCATTTTCAGAATCAAGCGGTTATTATTTTGCTGGGCGAGCGGTTCGATCGTGCTGGTAATTTCTTCAATTAAATCCCTTAACTCGAACGTTTCCAAACATAAATCCATTTTCCCCGCTTCAATTTTGGAAATATCGAGAACGTCGCTAATCAAGGCCAATAACTGCTTACCTGCGGTGCGAATTTTCTGCAAATCCGGGGTCATTTCTTCATAACCAAAATCCCGGGCATCTTCTTGCAGCATTTCGCTGTAACCGATAATCGCGTTGAGCGGGGTTCGCAATTCGTGGCTCATGTTTGCCAGAAACGTACTTTTGGCGCGGTTGGCAGCTTGGGCGGCTTCCGCCGCCATTTGTAACGCCCGAGAGCGCTCTTCGAGTTGGCGGTTGCGGACTTCCAAACTGGTGAGCAAGCAGGCGACTTGCTGGGCCATCGTGTTGAGGGTGGACGAGAGCACGCCGATTTCGCTGGCCGATCGCACGGGCGATCGCGCAGTCAAATCCCCACTGGCTAAAAGTTTCGCCGTTTCGGTCACTTGGCGCAAACTGCGGCTGAGATTGAAGACAAAGCCGATCGCCACGGGCATCAAGATCAAACTGGCGACGAAGGCGACGAACAACAGCAATTGATTGCGACTGGCGGCGGCGATCGCCTCTTGCGCCAACAAGCGCATCCCCTCGTTATCGCCGACGGCTAAGCTATCCAACCCCCCGAGTAACGCACTCATCTCGCTTTCGATGCGATTCGACGCCAGCCAACTGCCACCCACGGCGGTCCAGGTCAGCCCCAACAACCCCACCAGCAGCCCGATCGCCGCAATTTGGATTTCTCCCTTAAATCCGCTCCTCGATAGCCCTGCAGCCCACGGATAGTTCTGGAGGAACGGATCCGGGCGCACCGGGGCGTCACTTTGCCAAATTTGCTCGATCGCCCCGTCGGCGCACACCCGACCGATACGAACGGTTTTCCAAGTATGTTGGGTTTTCCCGTCGAGTTTGACCGCCCCTTCCGGCGCCATAATTTCTAAATTTTTGAGGGCGGCGCGGACTTGAGCGACCTCGGTGGAGCGCGCTTTTTCCACGGCCCGCTTCCACAGGTAAAGCCCCATATAACTCGCTTCGATCGGATTGTCGGTGACGCGATCGCTGCCGTATTTCTCCCGATAGGCGCGCACGAATTGCTGATTTTCGGGACTGTCGAGGCTTTGAAAGTAATTCCAGACCACCAGATGACCCACCAACGGTTCGGCGCCGATCGCCCGGATTTCATCTTCGGCGATACTCGCCGACATCACCGGAAGGCGATCGGGGGTAAATCCCGCCTCGCGCAGCTTGCGGAAAAAGGCGACGTTACTATCGCCGTTGAGGGTATTGAAAATCGCATCCGGTTGTACGGTTTCAATATGGGCGATCGCCGTCCCGACCTCTTCAGACCCCAAGGGGATGTACTCTTCCCCGACTAACTCGGCCCCGTGCGCCGCTAACTGCGCTTTGACAATTTGATGGGCCGTGCGCGGAAAAATATAGTCCGACCCGAGCAAGTAAATCCGGCGCAACCCGCGTTCGAGCAAGTAATCGACGGCGGGAATAATTTGTTGGTTGGGGGTCGCTCCCGTATAAACAATTTGGGGAGCGCATTCGAGTCCCTCGTATTGCAAGGGATAAAAGAGCAAACCGTCGTATTTTTCTAAAATCGGCAACACCGCTTTGCGACTCGCACTCGTCCAACAGCCGAAAATCGCCGCACAGCAATCGACCTCCAACAGCTTTTTCGCTTTCTGGGCGAAGGTTTTGAGGTCGCTGGCCCCATCTTCGACCGCCACTTCCAGGGGGCATCCGAGAACGCCCCCACTGGCGTTAATTTCCTCAACCGCCAACAGGAGGGCGTCTACGAGCGATCGCTCGCTAATCGACATCGTCCCCGTCAGGGAGTGCAACACCCCGATGCGGATGGGTGGGTGGTCGCCTTGCAAGTTGGAAGGACTGGGGATGGGAGTTTGACTGGTTGGTTTATCGAACGCCGTCGGACCTTGTGTCATTGTTTTTAATCCGGTTTTTATGAAGCTATCTGGTTCTCAATTAAGTGGGGCGATCCGTCTCTGGCGTCCCGTGGCGAACGCCCGAAATCGGAATAAGACTCTCATTCGAGGGTTGACGTCGGTCGGATCCTTCCTCAAGGGAGTCTGCGCGATCGCGCGGCGTTTACGAATTAAACCCCATCGAGATCGATCGCTGTGAGTGTGTTGAGGTTCGATCGTTCGTCTTGCGGTTGAGGTTTTTTTCTTGAAGCGATCGAATGAACGTCAGACTTCCACCCGGTATTGACACCCTTTTCGCCCTCAGTTTTTCGACCGTCGCGATCGTGTTTTGCCTTGAATTCTCTTACACTCCTTCAAACTGATAATGTATCTAAAAAGTAAAATTTCTTCGCTTTTGTGCTTTTCACTGCTTTTGCTATATATAGCAATTCCTACCCCAGCCGTGCAATGAAGCCCCAGCACCAATGGCGATCGCTTAAAGTTACGCTATAGCCTTCCGCATGGCTTCGCTAATGTAGTTCGCCTCTGCACGGGAGAATCTCCTCCCCCCAGATTACCCCCCCTTCAACCGTCCCTCAGTCCGATTTGAAAGCGCTCTATTTAAACTAACGTTCGGCGACTGACCAAACCAGGGCATAATCATCTGTGACATGAGTTTCCCCGTTCAGATCCCCAGCTATTTTTCAGCCCGATCCTGGGGACGGTTACCCTTTGCGGGTCGTTCAAATTACCGAGGTCATTTATGTACCCGTTTCGTTTCATCTCTTTTATTCTCTGTACTCTGTTGGTCTGTTCCACGGTATTGACCAGTTGTACGACATCCAACAGCGCCACAGACGACACTCAACTCGAACAAAAAGTGTTGGAAGTCATTCGCGAAAATCCCGAAGTGATTTTGGAGTCGGTTCAACAGTATCAACAACAAAAAGAAGAGCAGATGCAGCAAGCTCGCCAAAAGTTCTTACAGCAAATGCTCGAAAATCCCGGTTCGACGATTGAAGATTCCCCCACCAAAGGAGCGAGCGATCGTAAAATTGTTTTATTAGAGTT
Organism: Oxynema mangrovii CENA135; assembly: GCF_016632315.1. Classification (NCBI taxonomy): domain Bacteria; kingdom Bacillati; phylum Cyanobacteriota; class Cyanophyceae; order Oscillatoriales; family Oscillatoriaceae; genus Oxynema; species Oxynema mangrovii. The sequence continues at coordinate 2,373,117 of NZ_JAEOXH010000001.1, forward strand.
TTCTGACTTTCAATGTCCCTTCTGCGCCCGAGCTCACGAAACCGTGAAAACTTTTATGGAAAAGCATAACGATACGGTGACTTTGGCTTACAAGCACTTGCCCTTAGCGAGCATTCACCCCCAAGCGATCCCCGCCTCAAAAGCGGCTTGGGCCGCCCAACAACAAGATAAATTTTGGGACTATTACGATGCTTTATTCGAGCAACAAAATCGATTGGGCGAAGAACTTTACTTAGAAATTGCTCGTAATTTGAAGTTAGATCTCGAACAATTTAACCGCGATCGCGAAGGTCAAGCTGCCACGAATGCGATCGAAAAAGATCTCCAACTGGCTAAAACCCTCGGCATTAACGGGACGCCCTTTTTTATTATGAATGGCGAAACATTTGCCGGGGCTGTCGAATTATCTGAAATGGAAAATGTTTTGGCTAAAGTTCAAAATTCGATGAAGTAAGGCGATCGCCCAACCACTGCCACGCAAACATAATTTGCTGCCCGGTTAAGGCTAAAACGACCAGCCACGTTAGGATTAAAATATCCGCATAATCCGAACTTCCAGGAACGAAATAAACCGGGCCGCTTTCCGATCGCACGTTTTGCAACATATACCAAGCAAAATAGCTTTCAATTAAAAACATCACCCCCATTACCTGGAAATTCAACCGCACTGTATCGGTTAACTGTTGACTGTTCCCCTGGTCAGGGCGATCGCCAGGGGAACTCGTTGTTTCCGGACGACTCCATCCCCACCAAACCAGCAATCCGAAAACTAAAACAGCACTGAATAAATCGTGAGCAATTCCGTAATATGGATGCCAATTTTTCGGGCCGTACATCATCCAAAGTTCGACGATCGCCCGCACAATCATATTCCCTAAAAAAATACCGTAAATTTGCCGAGATTTAGGCGCTAATCGGCGATCGCAAATCACTAAACTGGGTAAAAAATACCAAAACCACAACGCATACGCCAACCACAGTAATTTTGGTAAGGCAATCCCACCGCCGACCCCATTCATAAAATTTTGATAGATATAAAAATAAGCGCCCGTTCCTCCCAACAGTAATAAAATCGTAAAATAGGCCATCTGAAGACCGGAAATTGTAGTTTTTAAAAACCGCATTATCTTAAAAATGATTGACGAATTTATAGCAGTAAAGTCCCCCTTTTTAAGGGGAATTTAGGGGGATCCTCTCTCACTCTCCCTTTTCAAGGAAAATTTAGGGGAATCCTCCCTAATTCAATTCAGAAACACTATAAAATACAACCCCTTAACTCGCACGATCGCACGCCGTCGTCCATTCCAACGCTTCAATCGGATCGAGACCGAACGGTTGCGAATGAACCGCTTTAATTAACTCTCCATTGTACGCCTCATCGCCGAGGGGATAATTGCGACGTCTGCGAATTCCCGGATGACTGAAAATATTCAGTGCAAAAAAGCTCAACGTCATCAACCCATCGGTACAGTTGACCCCAAAATTCATCCGTTTGAGAATCGAAGGAAGGCTGAAAAATTTAACCCTCGCTGCATGTGCTAATTGTTCTAATTCTTCCCGAGGGGTTTTTTTCGGTTCAAAGGGAATCGAACCGTAACGATAATTCGGATCTAACCACCAGCGATCGAATAATAACCGTCCTTCCGCTTTCATGCGATCGTAAAGTGCCGTTCCTGGGAAAGGGGTTAAATGATTGAAGGCGATCGCATAAAACTTATGTTTCGTGGCAAAATCCATCGCCGCTTGAATGGTTTCCGCACTGTCTTCGTCGTATCCAACTAAAAACATCCCGTAAATACGAATCCCATGACGGTGCAAATTTTTAACGGCAACTTCATAGCCGCCATTCATTAAATTAAATCCCTTTTCCATCCGTTTTAAATTATCGGGATGGATGCTTTCAAATCCAATCAGCAATCCTTGACAGCCACTGGCTTTTAAGAGTTCTAAAAACTCTTCGTCGTGGGCGGCGTTAATACTGCACTGACTCACCCAGCGAATTTTCAAGGGAATCAATTCTTTAAAAAATGCTTTGGCACGTTCTAAGTTCGAGGTGATGTTATCGTCACAAAAGACAATAAGCGGTTTTTTTATCTTTTTTAATTCTGCTAAAGCTTCCCCATGGGGGCGACGGCTTTGGGAATTGCCGAAGGCAGTTTGAATGCTGCAAAAGTCACATTTAAAATGACACCCGCGTCCGACTTCTACAAAGGCTAAGGGTAAATAGGGTTTTCCTTTAAAAATAGAGCGATCGACCTGAAAACCACCTAATTTTGGTCGGCTATTGCGTTTGTACACCCGACGCAAACAACCGTTTTGAAAGTCTTCGATGACGTTAGACCACAAGCCCTCGGCTTCGCCAATAACGATCGCCTCGGCATAATCGCTCGCTTCTTCGGGCATTAAGGTGACGTGAAAACCGCCCATGACGACGGGGATTTGTCGTTGTCGGTAAAGGGAGGCAATCTGATAGGCGCGGCGGGCGGAGGTGGTTTGAATGGCGGTAATGACAACTAAATCGGTGGGGCGATCGTAAGGGATTTTTTCGGTGCGATCGTCGTAAAATTCTATCTCGATTTCTTGGGGGGTCAATCCGGCAATAATCGCTGGGGCGAGGGGTTCTAATTGCCAAGTTCCTACATAGTTTTCGCCCAACCGATGACCGACAGCCGGGTAAATAATGGTCAGTCTCATGGTTTACCGCTCTAGTCGATAGAAGAGGGGCGATCGCGCGGTGTGAAAGGGAGCGATTGAGGAAGTTTATGGGGGCGATCGCCTAATTTCTCTGCACGATAACAGCCAAGTTTCAAAAAGGCATCGAAGCGAAAAGAATCTTTACGTTTTCGGGGGAGGTTAACTGAATTGAGTTGGAGCTAAATTTTAGATCTTAAAGGCGCATTTCGACGTGATGTTCTTGTCCGGGGGGTGGGGGTGGGGTTTGGGTTGCGATCGCCTGTCGCCATTTCCAAATATAAGGGGCGAGTAAATCGGGAGGAATGAATTTATAAGCCGTTTTACCGAAGCGATCGATATTCTGTTGTTGTTGGTTTAAAATTTTGACATCTTGATAGATAATCCAGCGTGACATCGGTTCAAAAAAGAGGCGAATGAGCCAACCGATCGCCCCAAAACGAAAGGTGATGACGGTATAAACTTCGGTTTCACGATCGCTCAGTGGAGTGCAAGAAGAGGTGATGATATAGTGGCGGCGATCGGAAAAAATATAGTCTACGCGACTGGTGGCGGGGGCGATAAAGCGATCGGTATGTTGCAGTCGAGTGCGTTTTTGAGAGAGTAACGACCAGACCAAACTTTTCTCGCGGGGTTCCTCGAAATATTCGGCAACGGCGCCGTCTTCGAGGCTGCGGACGATCGCGCGCACGGGTTTGGCGGTGGGGGCGCGAAACCAGAAACGATGGACGAAGGTGGCGTGGGGACAGTCGAGAAAGTTTTCCAAACAGCTTGCGACGGGGGCGCGAAAGCGGGTTTTCAGGTGAAAGGTGGTCCAGCCGCGATCGCCCAAATGGGGAAAGGACGAGGGGCGATCGCGGGTCGGGCGATCGCCCACGCAGACCCAAACATAGCCGTCTTGTTCGACACAGGGATAAGCTTTGACGCGCAACTGCTCGGAAATCGGCGTATTTTCGGGTAAGGCGGGAATATCTACGGCGCGACCGTCGGTGTGATAGCGCCAGCCGTGATAGGGACATTCCAGCAGTCCGCCGCAGTTCTTGCCCGCCGATAACGGGGCGTTGCGGTGGGCGCAGCGATCTTCGAGGGCGCCCGGTCGTCCGTGGCGATCGCGGAACAAGACGAAGGGGCGATCGAACAGGGAGAACGGGACCGGGCGATCGGCCAACTCCCGGGCGCGACAGGCGATATACCAGTAATTTTCGAGCATGGCGGTCGGCGTCGGTCGAACTTGCACGGGACGGGTTTAGCCGTAAGATTCCTCCGGTTCTTTCCCGTCGGGCATCAAGACGGCGCGTTTGGACACCGAGAGCATTTCTAAAAACACGAACGTCAGATAAACCGGATTTAAGAATAAGTAGCGCTTCCACAAGCGACCCGGTTCTTGAACGAGGCGAAACAGCCATTCGAGGCCGAGATTTTGCATCCAGGAAGGGGCTTGGGGCAGCACTCCGGCGTGAAAGTCAAAGGCGGCGCCGACGGCGAGTAAAGGCATACTGAGTTCGTCGCGATACTCGTAAGCCCAGACCTCCTGACGGGGGCAACCCAAGCCGACAAAGGCGATCGCGGCGCCACTATCTTTGATGCGTTGGATGACTTCTTGTTTTTCTTCCGGGTTGAGGCGGCGGAATTTCGACGGTTCGGCGCCGACGACTTTGAGATTGGGGAATTTTTGTTTGAGATTGTCGAGTAACTGGTCGAGGGTTTCCTGTTTGCTGCCGTAAAAATAGACTGGAACCCCTTCGCTGGCGGCGGCGGTGAGCACTTTGAGGGTCATGGTCGGACCGTAAACGCGATCGGGCAGTTTGACCCCGTGAATCCAATTTAACGCCCAGCGCACGGGTTGGCCGTCCGGAGTGACCAGATCCAGACCGTTGAGGCGGCGGCGGTGAACCGGATCGTAAAATCCGGTCATGACGCCGTGAACGGCTAGGGCCGATACTGCCAGGGGCGATCGCGATTTCGCCGCCCGCACGATCGCATCGACGGCGTATTCATAATCAATGGCGGAGATTTGCACCCCTAACACCGGGTATTTTCCTCGATTAATCACGCCAAACACCTCTTTGCAATGATGGTTGTCTGATAGAAACGAGCCATTAGACGCGCGCTAACGGCTCGATGAGATAGGGCGATCGTACAGGCAATCGCGATCGCGTGGATGCTTTTAGCCCAAATTCGAGTTAACCCCTCGGACGGCGATCGCCCCTAGGTCCAGCGCGTTTTGTTGAAATCGTAAATCTCTTGGAAAATATCGCGGACACTCGGATAGGTCAGCTTCCAATCCGGGTAATGAGATTTAAACTTGCTCAAATCGCTGATGTACCAGATGTGATCCCCCATGCGGTTGGTCTCGGTGTAACTGGTGTCCATCTTTTTCCCGGTGATTTCCTCGCACATGGCGATCCCTTCGAGAACCGAGGTATTGCTTTCGCGACCGCCGCCGAGATTGTACGCTTGCGCCACCCGGGGCTTGTTAAAAAAGGCATCGATCGCCCGAATCACGTCATTGCAGTGGATCACGTCGCGCACCTGTTTCCCTTTGTAACCGATCACCGTGTAATGGGTTCCCGTCATCGCGCAACGCATCAAGTACGACGGAAACCCGTGCAGTTGAGCCCCGGAATGTTGCGGCCCACTCAAGACGCCGCCGCGAAACGCTGCCGTTTTGATGTTGAAATAGCGCCCGTATTCCTGCACCAACAAGTCCGCCGCCGCTTTCGACGCCCCGAACAGCGAGTGCATACTGTTATCGATGCTCATTTCTTCGGGAATGCCGTTTTGATACGGATGGGAAGCATCGAGTTCCCAGCGTTTTTCCAGTTCCACCAACGGCAACGTGTTGGGGCGATCGCCGTAAACTTTATTGGTGGACAGATGCACGAATACCGTCTCGGGACAATACTGGCGCGTGGCTTCGAGCATCACCAACGTCCCATTCGCATTAATCGAAAAATCCGTAAACGGTTCTTTCGCCGCCCAATCGTGGGACGGTTGCGCCGCCGTATGGACGACTAAGGCGATGTCCGACTTGTATTTCTCGAAAATGGGCGAAATCTGCTCCCAATTGCGGATATCCGCTTCGTGATGCTCGTATTTGTCCCCGAGAACTTGTTCGATCCGTTCTCGGTTCCACCGGGTAGACGACTCTTTACCGAAAAAGTATTGACGCATGTCGTTGTCGATCCCGACAACTTTATAGCCTTCTTTCCCGTAAAATAGGGCCGCTTCCGAACCGATCAGTCCCCCAGACCCGGTGACGACGACTACAGACATTGATTTCTCCTGTTTCCTGTTGTTTCGATTTGCACGATACGCCCCCAGCACGAAGCCGGAATCATTGGCCTCTCCCGATTATACGAGAAGGGTTTAGCTGCCTACAGGCGTAGAATTTCGGAAGATTTGAGGGAGTTTCAGGGGATTTCGAGCGATCGCAGCGCGATCGCCCCCCACAACTCCCGAACGCGCACCCTATATCCGAAGGTTTCAGGCTCCAGAGCCATGTAATAACTCTCGATAGGTTAACACTAACTTTTCGGATAACTTCTCCCACGTAAACTTTTCTAAAACTTTGCGATATCCCGCTTCTCCCATTGCCGCTCGCAACGAGGGATTTGTTAATAACTCCAGGATCTTTTCCGCCAGCAGCTCCGGATCCGCTCCGACTACAAAACCGTCGATTCCCTCGTCGATCGTGTCCCGAATCGGGGGAATATCTCCGCCGATCGCGGGTTTTTTCATCATCCACGCTTCGGTATAAACTCCGCCGAAACTTTCCTGAAGGGACGGGACGCATAACAGATCGCAGGCGGCGAGGGCGTCGGTTTTTTCTTGCAAGCTGACGGAACCAATTTCGATGAATCTCGGATCGTCGATGGTGGCGAATAACTTTTTAGAAAATGGCGTGCGCGGTCCGATAAAGACTAAGCGAAGTTCGGGAATTTTTTTGAATAAACGCTGTCCGGCTTCGAGTAGGGTTCTAATCCCTTTATATTTGTATTTTTGACCGATAAATAAGACGGTGGGTCGATCGGACAGGCGATATTTTTCGCGGAAGCTTGCCGGGTCGGCGCGATCGGCCACCAACGGCCCGATTCCAGTGATGACAATACGCTCCGCTTTCACCCCTAATTCGATTAACGTTTGTTTTTCGGTTGGGGTCAAAGCGATGACGCGATCGGCTTGGCGGTATAAATTAATATATTGTTTGTAATTCCAGCCCACCCAGCGCGGGTGATGCAAGGGGGTAAAAATAAAGGGTAAATCTAATTTACGGGCGACTTTGAGCGAGGCGTAACTGAGATTTTCACGACCCATTCTGATGTTGTGAATGAGGTCGCGATCGCGAGCCAGTTCTTCAATTTGCGGCACTAAAGTATTAGAAATTTTTTCGATCGCCCGCGTTTTAATCCCGTAGTAACCCAAGACATAAGGAATGAGCGGCAAGCGCTGTTTTTCGGGAATATTAATCTGGAAAACTTCCACCCCATCTAGTTCGTACTGCTGGGAATCCCTCGGCGCGTTTAACGTCGTTCCCAACAACCAATCGGTACGATTTTCACACCAGTGCGTCCCCACGCGCACCCGATGGTCTCGCGCTAACAGCGATGCTACTTGATGGGTGTGTAACTGCGCCCCTCCAATCGAAGGAGGATAGGCGGCGATCGTGTACAGAAGATTTAAAGAAAGGTCATTCATACTCGATGCTCGATCGATTGCAGGTTAAGGAGAATTTGAAAATTCTTCAACGAAGAATCTGGCATTCATAAGTCATCTTCGTTCGCTTCAGAGTCGATGGCACTCGTAAGGGGCGATCGTTCTAATAACAACGGTGAAAAACTAATTTCGAGGGAATTCTGGGTCAGGGGGCGGCGCTTCCCTTGCAAATCGCGGACTTGACGAACCGACCACCGTTGAGGAATGTCAACCGTTCTCGTACCTTCGGGGTTCCAGAGGATCCAGGCGCGATCGCCTCCCTCCCGTTCCAGTTCGCAAGTCCAGGTCGATTGCCAGTCCGCCTCGCAACGCTTCATCCGCGATCCGACTAACCACCTTTGAATTTCCCGGTAAGCGAACCCGGCTGCGGTCATCGTTCGATTGTCTTCTTCCAACATCCGCAAACTGACAATGGGATTGTAATCCCAATCGTACCAATAGAGCCGACGGACTCCTGCTTTCCAGTTGAGGATATACGATCGCGCCACGTAAGCCGCACTTTTTTGCGAATTTTCAAACGGTCGGTCTCCCAACCATCCCGCCTCCGTATTCCATAAAGGTTTATCGCCAACGCCATATTCTTTCATCACCCCTTGCACCTTGCCAATCAGATCGAGCATATTTTCTGGAGAACCCGGCATCACGTAGAAGTGGTAGCCGATAACATCGGCATAAGCGCCTCCCCCCGCCGCCAGATAATCCGCCAGCCACTGCACTCCCGGACTGCTGCCGCTATCCCCGGTGGCGGCGGGGGAAACCACGGTCACCGACGGATCGACGGCTTTGAGAATTTGGTACGCTTCTCGGGACAGTTCTAGCATTTTGTCTAAACTTCCGGTGTAAAACCGCTTGTAACCGTTCGGTTCGTTCCACAATTCGTAATAGTGAATTTTTCCCCGATAGCGGGTGGCGACGGTACGCACGAAGTCCCGCCAGTCTTCGATGTTGGCGGGTTCTGCCGCATTCCCCGGACCGTAACCGGAGGGTTCGTCGGCGCGCGCCGAGGCCCAACGAGGGGACAGACTGAGTACCAGCAGCAGTTCGACGTTTTTTTCCCGGGCAATTTCGACGTAGGAATCTAACAGTTCAAAGTTCCATTGGTCTTGTTGCGGTTCCAAGTTGGGCCAGGCGACATAAGCATCCCACAGTCGCCAGCTTCCGAAGGGAACGTAGGGCCACGGGGTGGGTTCGGGTATCCGACGAGTGGTTTTAATGAGGTGGTGAATGTGCTTGCCGAACAAAGTCCGTTCGATGGTGGGATTGAGGGGGCGATCGCCTCGATTGGCGCCGCTATTTCCGTGCCAGAAGCCTTGTGTAGCGAGTAATAGCAACAAGGTCGTCGCTAACAAACCGATAAAAGTAGGGATCGTGCGTCGAGAGCGCGATCGCCAGCTTTGCAGCCATTGAGAAAGGGATTTGCTAGGTTTGAAATTCATCGAAAATCGGGGGTTGGGGTCGAACGGTGGCAGGCGGGAACGAGAGTCCGAGCGATCGCCATTGCTTCTAGACTGCCCCAAATTTCTAGATCCTTCCCAGGGTGACCCCGGATCGCCCCCTAGATCCTTGCGGGGAGAACCGACGCGGGCGGATAACAGCCCATTTGAGCGATCGCCACTCCACCTGTCAAACTGAAAGAACGCAAAAGTCTCTATCGACAAATAAAACGGTCAATAAAACTGTAAATAAACCTGCGATCGCGTCCTTCAACCTCCAACTCGACGCGGTGCAGTTGCCATCGATCCCGCGTACAACAACACTCAAACCATGCACAACCAACAAGTCTTACTCACGGGCGGAACGGGCGGACTCGGACTCGGCGTCACCCCAGAACTCCTCACCCGAGGCGCCAAACTCACCCTTCCCTATCGTCAACCCGCCGAGGTCGATCGCCTCAAACGCATCCTTCCCGCCGCCGAATTTACCAAAATTCGCTTTATCCAAGCGGATCTCACCGACGAAGCCACCGTCGCCCAACTCGTCAACGACATGGGACGGGTGGACGCGGCGATCCATCTCGTCGGCGGTTTTTCGATGGGGAAAACCCACGAATATGCTTTTGATAACTGGAAAGCCGACTTCGACTTGAATCTGCACACCACCTTTCTCGTGTGCAAACACGCCCTCGCCACCATGCTACAAACAGGTTACGGTCGGATCGTCACCGTCGGTTCTCGCGGAGCCGTCCGACCGGGCGCCCAGTTAGCGGCGTACTGCGCCTCGAAAGCGGCAGTAGTGGCCCTAACCCAGAGCATTGCCGAAGAAACTAAAGGTACGAACATCACCGCCAATTGCGTTTTACCGAGCGTTATCGATACCCCCGCCAATCGGGAGGCAATGGGGGCGGAAAATGCACGAAACTGGGTCAAACCCGAGTCTCTCGCACAAACGATCGCCTTTTTAGCCTCTGAAGCGGCAGCCGATTTGCGCGGGGCGGCGATCCCCGTCTACGGCAGCATTTAGGCGATGCAAGCAACCCGCAGAGTTTGTACAATCGAACATGGATTTGCTAGACCAGTAGTCAACGTTGCGGGAGAGTCCCAGCGCGATGAAGCCCCTTTATTGTTCTCAAGGACACGACAATCCGCCCAACAGTCGGTTTTGCCATTATTGTGGCGAGGCATTGCCTTCGCCGACCGGGGGCATTTATCCGGGAACGATCTTGGGCGATCGCTACCGGATCGAGCGCGAACTCGGTCACGGAGGGTTCGGTCGAACGTATCTCGCTAAAGATATCAACCGTTTTGACGAACGCTGCACCGTCAAAGAATTTGCCCCGAAAGTTCAAGGCACTTACGCCCTCCAAAAAGCCGAGGAACTGTTCGAGCGCGAGGCGGGAGTGCTTTACAAATTGCAACACCCGCAAATCCCCAAATTTCGCGAATTGTGTCGCACTCAGATCGGCGATCGCACCCGGCTGTTTTTAGTCCAAGACTACGTAGACGGTCAGACCTACCGCGCCTTACTAACCGATCGCAAACGCCAAGGCCAACGCTTTAGCGAGGGGGAAATCGTCGAAGTGCTCTTCGACATCCTCCCGGTTTTACAATACATCCATTCCCGAGGAGTCATTCACCGCGATATTTCCCCGGACAACATGATCCGCCGCGAGTCCGATTGGTTACCCGTCTTGATCGACTTTGGCGGGGTCAAGCAGGTCGCGGCGACGGTGGAATCTCAAATTATTTCCCCCTCCGGTCCGGGAACCCCCGTTCCCGTGGCGACGCGCCTGGGAAAGGTCGGTTACGCGCCGGAAGAACAAATGCAATTGGGCATTGTCTACCCTCATAGCGATTTATATGCCTTGGGGGTCACGGTGTTGGTCTTGCTCACCGGAAAAGAACCCCAACAGCTTTTCCTCACCCAAACCTTAAGTTGGAACTGGCAGGAAGAACTCAAGCTCAATCCCGTTCTCGAAGGCGTTTTAAACAAAATGGTCGCCCAACGCAAAGGCGAACGCTACCAAAGCGCCCGGGAAGTCCTGCAAGCCCTTGCCCAACTCTCGCCCCAGAGGAACGGGGCGCCTTCGCCGCCCAAGGCGATCGGGCCGACCGATTTACCGACGGCGTTACCGCCAGAAATACCCGCGAACGAAGTCCGATCCCCGGCGGTGTTTTCGTCGGAACCGCAACCCCTGGAAACTACGGATCCGGACGGCGCCGTACCCTTGTCACGACGATCGCCCTGGGCGACCACCGCCGTCGCGATCGCCTTAGTCGCTCTCGCCGGAATGGGCGGTTGGTGGGGCGGCAACCGTTGGGTGCAATGGCGCACCACTCGGGCGTTACGGGAACAACCGGAGTTATTCGAGCCGATCCCCTCGGAACCCGTGGTCTCTTCGCGCTATTCTCCGGAAGAATTAGCCCGCAAAGAAGCCCTCCGCCAACGCCGCCAACAATTGGCGATCGACTACAATTTCTACGTGGATCTCGTCAACGAAGTTTTTTACGAACAATACCCGGAACAAGAAGGTCGCACCCTCTCTTACGAAGAAGTCGATCGCCCCTGGCGCGAGCGCTGGGATGCCATTGCTGAAGACCTGCTCGATTTCCTCGCCACGTTGAGCGAAAGCGCCCGCCAACAACTCGGCAACTACGGCGCCAGCGATCGCACGCGCTGGAAAGCGGCGGTCAACCGTCTCCACGTCAGCAGTCGCGCCTTATTCGACCTCGCCGACGCCCAGTTCTTCCACGACTTTCCATCCCAGCGCCATCGCGACTTCATCGAGCGTCCCCTCGGTCAGGTCTGGCACGCGATCGCCGCCGACCTGGTCGCCACCCTCGAATCCGGACAACGGTTGAGCACCCTGCGCTTCGATCCCGGCGCCTTCCGCACCGAAGTCGAAGGCACCCTCCAACCGGGAGAAGGTCGCGTCTACATCGCCTCCATGCGTCGGGGTCAAATCATGCGCCTCAGCTTACAAGCCAACAGCGCCACTTTATTCTCGATCTACACCCCCAGTGGCTCGCGATCGCCCCTACTGGAAGATTCGCCGGACAGCACCTGGAGCGGACAACTCCCGGAATCGGGCTATTACGAATTCGTCGTCGTCTCCGATGCGCAAGTCCCGGTCTACTATCGGCTCAACCTCGCCGCCGATAATGTCTCTTCGCTGAACGTCGATTGACCGGACTTTCCCCCATTCAACGCCCATCGATCGCGATCGCGGAAACTTGCCGCCGCCCGCCTCGGTCAAAGAATAGAGACCCTCGACGACCGCCCCTCCCCCCGAACCGAGAGAGGGTATATTTTATAGATAACTTATATGAAGCTCCCTAAACATTTATCCTTTCACGGGCTCAATTTCAGCCCCATCAAGCCTCTGACTAACATGCAGTCGCGCCCGAGGAAGCGGTGGCAACGGCAACTCGCGCCCCTACTCGCCTTGACGATCGCGATCGCCAGCTTCGGTCACGGGATGGCGATCGCCGCCGAACGCTTGCGGATTCGCTTCGGCCCGTTAGAAACCACCCTCGAAATCGACGATTTAGAACGATTTGCCCGCACCGGGAAAGCCTCCGGAGACCTCGAACTCATCGAACCGTTCCTGATTCCCGAAATTCGCGAACTCCTCCTGCGGCGTGTGGACATCGACCCGGAGATCGCCGACGACGCGATCGACCTCCTGCTCGAATCGAGCGCCGGACAGCGTTGGATCCAGATCGTGTTACTGATGATTCCCGATAGCACCGTCGAACAGGTCAAAGCTGCCATCAAACTCGCCATCCGTCAGGCGGACGGACTGAGTTCGATCGGCATCCTCAAAGCCTTACCCGGCGAGACTATCACCCTCGACGCCACGGCAGCGATCGCCGCCGCATCCCGCCTCAATCTTCCCTATCTCGAAGCCCAAATCTTGCGATCGCGCTTGGAAAGCGACCTCGAAACCGAAACCGACGGCCCGTTTACCGCCCCATTCGATCCCGCTTTACCCGGTTCGTACCCCGTCCGCGAGACCACGCTGACCCTCGCCGACCGCCAGCGCGATCGCGATATTCCCGTCGATCTCTACATCCCGGACGATCCCAAATCGCCCCTCGTGGTCATGTCTCCCGGTTTGGGGGGCGATCGCAGCTTTTTAACCTATCTCGCCCGCCATCTCGCCTCCCACGGCTTCCCGGTCGTCGCCGTCGAACACCCGCGCAGCAACCGCGCCAGCTTGTCGGACCGCCCGGTGAGCTTGGATCTGGGTCAACTGATGCCCCCTTCGGAATTCCTCGATCGCCCCCAAGATATCCGCTTCGTCCTCGACCGACTCGCAAGCGGCGACGGCGATCTTCGAGTTCCTCTGGATACGGATAACGTGGTGGCGATCGGTCATTCTCTCGGCGGTTATACGGTGTTAGCCCTGGCGGGAGCCGAACTTCGTCTCGACGACTTGCGCGAGGTCTGCGGCGATACGCCGGAGGCGTCGCGAAGCTATCGTCAATGGCTCGGCAAAGCTCCCGCAGACCTGTTGCAATGTACGGCGACCCAGTTATCGGGCAACCGCAAAAACCTGCGCGATCGCCGCATTCAAGGCGCGATCGCCCTCAATCCCGTCGTCGGCGAACTCTTCGGCGACAAAGGACTCGACCGCCTCGATACCCCGGTGGCGATCGTCGCGGCGACCGAGGACGGCTGGGCCCCGGCAGTGACCCACCAATTGCGACCGTTTCTCGACCTACCGGAACCGAAATATCTGATAACGGCGATCGGGGCGTCTCACTTCAGTGCCACCGATCCGGACAATCCCGATGTTTTAGACCCGGAAAGTGAGAGCAATCGCGTTCGCGATTCTCTAGAAAGTGAGAATTATCGCCAGTTGCTGCGCGGCGCGTCCCTGGCGTTCGTGGCCCAATTCACCCCCGAGGCGAACGCTTACCGCCCCTTCCTGACTGGGGCTTACGCTCAATCTCTATCGACTCCAACCGTTCCCCTGCGCTTGAATCGGGAAATTCCCAAACGCCTCGCGCGCTGGTTGGAATCGACCCGCGCCGAAATTACCCGCCGGGACTGACGGCGATCGCCGCGATCGGGAAACCTTAATTATTCCTGAAAAAAGCAGAATTTTGATTTTGAACGTGGTACCTATTAGCAAATGCCGGCTAAAAATCACGGTTCCTATTGTCATCAATAACGCGATCTCTGGAGAAATAAAAGAACAATCTTTACCCCTCGTTCGAGAGATTAAAAACATCCGATTTTAATCTCTCGACAAAAGTATTTTGAGTCTAAAAATATTGTTCGATCGCCGTTCTCGCCGATGGTGGGTTAAGCCGTGCAGTATTCCCAGGCCAACTTTTGGCTTGGTGGATGCGGTGTTTCTCCGGGAATGACCGCTTAAATGAGTAGATTGAGACCCTAAAATTTACAGGACATACTCGTTCTCAGTAAGTTTTCAGTAAATTTTATAACTCAGATATAGCCTTTCTCAGATGGGTAAGGTAGATAGATCGGGATGGATCCACGAGCGCGATTTTGCTCTCGCAGATATCGGGTATTTTTTATCTTTTAAAACTGTGAAGTTATTCCTCAAATAATAGAGAGTTGCATCGGGGTCGATCTAGCGCCGAGTTGCCAATCTAGTTAAAAATGAGGATTGACGCTAGTTTTTATCGATAACATTGAACATCCCTTACCCCCGGGAACTTCAATTAACTAAAAACGTAGAAACCTAGACGGGAGCGACTTGTAGAGAAAATTGACGATTTTGATTGAACCGATTCCTAGCTTCGGCGTCCATGTCAGACGATCGATCGCGATTTTAACCTGGGCAGGGAACCGATCGCCCCTAAATTTACTCACAAGGAAGGGGGCGATCGCCGAAAATAAATCTGTAACATCGATCGCAAAAATAGATTTTAATTCTCAAAAATAATTGACCTTCTATCAATCAACTCGTTTTTTCCTTTGATGGCGATCTAAATGATTGAAGATAATTTTAAAGAATGAATGACAAAAACTCGAATGAGATAGATTAAAACATTATAAAAGATAACTAACTTGCCGTTCGAGTGCAGATTACAACGGATGATAAGATCCGGCGATCGCCTTGCCTCGAGCAAACTCGAAAAACCAGAGGAGGTTTCCATCGATGTTTATTCCAGAAAATCGAAAACACACCAACCCTACCCAAAAAGTGATTAACTTCCTCGATCGCCAGTGGATCGCCAGACAACACGATCGATTTTTCCAGCATTCTCCCGATCTCTTGTGCGTCGCTGGCTTTGACGGCTATTTTAAATTACTCAATCCTTCCTGGGAAAAAATATTAGGATGGACCCCAGAACAATTACTCGCCGAACCTTATCTCGAACGAGTCCATCCCGACGATCGCCAACATACCGTAGACAAAGCGCGCCAACTACTGCACGGCGCCGAGGCGATCGCCTTTGAAAACCGCTATCGTTGCGCCGACGGTTCTTATAAATGGTTGTCCTGGACCGCTTCCGGCTTTCCCGAAGAGGGTCTCGCCTACGCCAGCGCCCGCGAAATTGGCGAATTTAGGCAAGTTTACGACGCCTTGCACGCCAGTCAAGAGCGTTACAGGTGGCTCGCCGAGCATACCACGGATTTAATTTCCAGACACGCCCCAGACGGTCGCTATCTCGACATTTCTGCCGCATTGACCCCCTTACTCGGGTACAAACCGGAGGAATGGATCGGCAAAAAACCGGATGATTTCTTGCATCCCGAAGATCGCGCGCAGATGCAACGATCGCGAACGTCAAACCGAGAGATTCCCGACACCTACACCGTCAACTATCGCATCCGCGATCGCCGGGGTCGCGATCGTTGGTTCGAGAGTACCAGCTACGCGATCCGCGACCCCCATAGCGCAGAGATCGCGGAAATTCTCTGTATTTCCCGCGATATTGGCGATTTGGTCAGCGCCAGAGAAGAATCGATCGCCAGTCAAAAGCGACTCAATCACCTCCTCGCGCACAGTCCCGTCGTGCTCTACAGTTGGAAAGCCTCTGGAGATTACGCCGTCACCTTCATCAGCGAGAATATTAAAACCTTACTCGGTTACGAAGCGGGAGAATTTTTACAAGATTCCCGGTTTTGGGCCGATCGCATCCATCCCGAAGATCTGGGATGTTTCTTCGCCGGATTGACCCAACTGTTTCAGGAAGGACAGCACACCCACGAATATCGATGGCGTCATCAAGACGGTAGCTATCGCTGGATGCTCGATTCCATGCAACTGATTCGCAACAGTGCGGGATATCCGGTGGAAATTGTCGGATCGTGGCAAGATGTGACCGAACGCAAACTCGCCGAGTCGGAGTTAGCGAAAGAACGGGCCCTCTTGCGCTGTTCGATCGATTCGATCGGCGATCGCATCTTTTATCTCGACCGCGATCGAAAATATTTCGGTTGCAATCGAGCCTTTACCGAAGCCGTCAACCTTCCGGAGAGCGAGATCGTGGGTCAATCGGCGGGGGACTTATTCGGGGAGGACCGCGCCAACGTCGGCGAGATTTTCGAGACCTTGCAACCGCGACGCTACGAACACCAGATGCGCGATCGCGGCGGACGCGAGATTCAACTCGAAACCATCGAAACCCCGTTTTTCGACTCCAACGGCGCCCTCCTCGGGGCGATCGGCATCAGCCGCGATATCACCCGGCACAAACAAGCCGAAGCCGCACTTAAGCTCTCACACGATCGCTATCAAGAGAAAGTCCGCGATTTAGAAGCGGCCCTGCAAGAGTTGCAACAAGCCCAAACCCAGCTCGTCCAAACCGAAAAAATGTCCACCCTCGGCTTGTTGGTCGCGGGATTGGCCCACGAAGTCAACAATCCGGTCAACTTCATCCACGGCAATTTGAGTCACGTCAGCGAGTACACTCGGGATTTACTCGCCTTGGTCGAACTGTACCGCCGGGACTACCCCGAGGCGGGTTCTCACATTCAGGAGAAAATCGAGGCGATCGATCTCGATTTTCTCAACGAAGACCTGCCTAAACTCCTCGCTTCGATGCAAATGGGGGTCAATCGGATTCGCGAAATCGTCAAGAGTTTGCGTAACTTCTCCCGCGTAGACGAAGCCGAACTCAAACCCGTGAATCTGCACGAAGGGATCGAGAGTACCCTGTTAATTCTGCACAATCGCATCAAACCGCGTCCCAATTATCCCGGCATTCAAATCGTTAAAGAATTTGGCGATTTACCTCTGGTGACTTGTTATCCGGGACAGATGAATCAGGTGTTTATGAATTTAATTGCTAACGCGATCGATGCCTTGGAAGAACATCAAGAATCCCTGACGCCAGAAGCACTCCAAGACCGACCGAGTGCTATTTTTATTCGCACGGAATCGATCGAGGCTAAAGGGGACGGCGATCGCGATCGCGTTCGGATTTGCATTGTCGATAACGGTCCGGGAATTCCCGAAAAAGTCAGAACCCACCTATTTAAACCCTTTTTTACCACCAAACCCGTCGGCAAAGGAACGGGTTTAGGTCTGTCTATTTCCCATCAGATTGTTGTCGAAAAACATCGAGGAACCTTGAGTTGTGAGTCTACGATGGGTCGCGGAACCCAGTTTTGTCTGGAAATTCCCGTTTCCCTACACGGCTAAACTGCCACTGGAACGGGGAAATTGGCGATTCCTACTGCCTTCGTGAGCGATCGCTCCTTCCGGGGTCGGGCGATCGGCGTAGGAATCCTTTAAAATGACAACATGGATACAGTTTTAGGTTTTTTAGTCCCGATTATCTTTGCCGCTTTTGGTTATACCGCAAGCGGTTTTAAAGTCGTCAACGAAGGGAACGAAGCCCTCGTCGAACGGTTGGGGAAATTCAACCGCAAATTAGGCCCGGGGGTTAACTTTGTCTGGCCGTACTTAGAAACCATCGTCCTCGAAGATACAGTACGGGAACAAGTCTTAGACGTTCCTCCCCAAAATGCAATTACCAAAGATAATGTCGCCATTAAAGTCGATGCCGTCGTTTATTGGAAAATCGTAGATTTGCGTAAAGCCTATTACGAAATTAACAACGTCGATTTGGCTATTAAAAATTTAACCTTGACGACGTTGCGATCGACCATCGGCCAAATGAAATTGCAAGAAACCTTTTATTCTACCGATCAAATTAACAAATCGGTTTTGAGAAATTTAGACCAAGAAACTGCATCGTGGGGGTTAAAAGTTCTCCGAATCGAAGTCCAAGACCTCGACCCGCCAGCCACGGTGTTAGAGTCGATGGAACAAGAACAAGCGGCAGAAATTAAAAAGCGGGCGGCTATTTTAGAAGCCGAAGCCACCGCCGAAGCCATGGCTCACATTCTCCAAACCCTCGATACCAAACTCGGCAGCGAAGAAATTCTTAAATATTTAATTGCCAAACGCTATGTAGATGCGAACGAACATCTCGGAAAAAGTCCCAATTCTAAAGTAATTTTTATGGACCCGAAAGCACTCTCTCAAGCATTGGCGGAATTAATTCAAATGCCTCCTCATTCCCCGTCGAGCAATTCAGCTAATGGTAATTCGCCGAATGGGGGAAACTCCGGTCAGGGTCAGCCGTAGGGAAAAGATCGAGCATTCAATGAAGCTACAAATGCTTCAGATCGGCTAAGTTGAGTGCAAACGCTTATCGATAACGTTGTCAATTCAATCGGTAAATTGTCGATGTCCGATCCTGTCGTCGTCGTTTTTAGTAGCCTGTTACTTCCTCCGTCCCAAACGTTTATCCTCGCTCAAGGGGAGATGTTGGCACGTTTTCAAGCCCATTATGTCGGTTCCCGGCGGGTTCCCGGTCTGGATTTACCCCCGGAACGAACTTGGGTGGTCAATCGCGGGGGATCCCTGGGGAATTTGCGCGAAGCCTGGTTTAAACTGTCGGGATTCGATCGCCCCCTCCAGCAACACCTGCAACAGCTTTCCCCGGCGTTAATCCACGCTCAATTTGGCCTGAGTGGCGCCTTGGCCTTGCCGTTGGCGCGATCGCTCAAAATTCCCTTAATCGTCCATTTCAGAGGCGCCGACGCCACGATAAAAGAAGAAATTGCCCGCTATTCCTCCCTCAATCACTGGATTTATTTCCGGCGGCGCGATCGCCTCCAACGGGAAACCCAATTATTTCTCACCGTTTCCAAATTTATTAAAGAAAAACTGATCGAACAGGGATTCCCCCCGGAAAAAATTGTCGCCCACTATCACGGCGTCGATACCGCCCAATTTAACCCCGACCCGAATCTCCCTCGCGAACCCGTCGTCTTGTTCGTCGGTCGCCTCACGGAAAAAAAAGGATGCGACGATCTCATCCAAGCGATGGCAAAAGTCCAACAAGACACTCCCGAGGTCGAACTCGTCCTCATCGGCGACGGTCCGTTACGCGCCACTTTAGAAACCCAAGCCCGTCAATCCCTCAAAAAATACCGCTTTCTCGGGGTTCAACCCCACTCGGTCGTCAAAGAGTGGATGAATCGAGCGCGCCTCCTCGCCACCCCCAGCATCACCGCCTCGGAAGGGGATTCCGAAGGGTTGCCCAACGTCGTTTTAGAAGCGCAAGCAATGGGATTGCCCATCATCGCCACCCTTCACGCCGGAATTCCCGAAGCGGTGATCGACAACGAAACCGGGTTACTCGCGGCGGAACGCGATCCAGACGCCCTCGCCGCTTATGCGTTGCGCTTGTTACGAGACCCGGATCTGTGGCAGCGTTTCAGCGTCAAGGGGCGCCAGCACGTCTGCGCCCATTTCGATCGCGCCACCCAAACTCGGGTGTTAGAGGCGATGTACGAGAGTGTCTTGGACAAAGTGCGGGATCGTCCTCTTTAAACTGCCAACAATTCCCTCAAAGCTTGCGCCAGTTTGCGATATTGTTCGATTGAATTATAAAGTTGCGCCGAGAGTCGTAGCACGCAGCCCGGACGATCGATCGCAGGCATAATTTTCGTTTGAATCTGGTAGCGATCGCGCAATTGCCGTTCCAAACTAGAGGCGCGATCGGCCCTAACCCCTTCCGGTAAAGGAATCGACGCCATCGAGGCGATGAGTTCGTCGGGACAGGGGAGGGCAACATCTAACGCCTCGACTACCATTTGACGCGCTTCTAACACTAAAGCGCGGTTTCTCGCCATCACGGCGTCCCAACCGCCGGGAAGCAGGGAAGCGATGAAGTCAATCGCCACGGGAACGCTCAAATACGCACTCGGATCGTCGGTTCCAGTCCATTCAAATTCCAGTTGAAAGCGAGTGCGATCGCGTCGCGTTGAATTGGCGCCGTGACTGATACTCAGAGGTCGAATTTGCGCCTGTTTGTCGCGTCTGACGTAGAGAAACGCCGATCCTTTGGGCGCGCACAGCCATTTATGGCAATTTCCGGTATAGTACGCCACCCCCATCTCGCTTAAGGAGTCGGCGACGGCCCCGGGACCTTGGGCGCCATCGACCAGGGTGTCGATCCCGCGTTCGTTCAGTTCTCGGACTAATGAAGGAACGGGAAACACTAAGGCGGTGACACTGGTGACGCGATCGAGTAACACTAATTTCGTGTTCGGCGACACCCGCGCCATCACCGCTTCTATAATCGCATCGGCACTGGCGACGGGAAAGGGAATCTCGGCGACGACGACCCGCGCCTTCGCCCGTCGTGCTGCAAATTCTAAGGCGTTGCGACTGGCGTTATATTCGTGGGTGGTGGTGAGTAATTCGTCCCCCGGTTCAAAGCAGAGCGATCGCAAAACCGTATTGACCCCGGCAGTCGCATTGGGAACGAACGCCAGATCTTGAGGGTCGGCCCCGACAAATTGCGCTAAATGTTTTTGCGCAGCATCTAAAAGCGGCTCGAAGGCTTCAGTAAAAAAATGCATCGGTTGCCGTTCCATCTGCCGTTGAAAGTCCTGTTGCGCCGCTAATACAGCCAACGGACAAGCGCCAAAGGAGCCGTGGTTGAGAAAGCTGACCTTGGGATCCAATCCCCAATAGCGATCGAATGCGGTCGGGGAAGGGTCGTAAATCGAAGAAAGATCGGACATAAAAAAACGGGGTTCTAGAGTGCGGATTCGAGGTCGTTTTTCAACCTTCAATCCTTACATCTAAAACCCCATTTTTAGAACTCCCCGGGTAGGATTCGAACCTACGACCAATCGGTTAACAGCCGACCGCTCTACCACTGAGCTACCGAGGAATGCAAGCTCGCCGCTTTCGCGACCTTAGTAATAATAACCACAAACACCCCAAGATGGCAAGGGTTTTTTAAAAAAAATTTTTCCCCGGCTGGTTGATGGGCTAAAGACCCATTCTTAATTGGCTCAGACGCCGTTGAGATTCGGCATCGAGTCCGGAAATGAGAAAGCGGCTCGACGGTTGTTTGCGCGGCTGGTATTTGCGTCTTCGCTTGGAGGTCGTCGCTTCGACGGCTCTAGATAACTGATGGGCTGACATCCATTCGGCGCCGTAACCGACGGCGGTCAGTTGCAAGGCGCGGTCTGAGGTGGCGACGATCAGGCGCTGGGAACGGGTGTGAACTTCCCGTTTGAGTACGGCGCAGGTTCTTTCGATGAAGGAATCGGCAGTTTGATTGAAGTCGGTGTAATAGACCGAGAGGTTTTGGGTGACGATCTGGCGATCGCACCGGGCATCGCGATACTGGGAATCGAAGACGATCCGAGTATCGAGTCCTTCGTAAGCCCCGTAGTTGACCAGGGCTTCGATCAGTTCTTCTCTAGAGGCTTCTAAGCCTTCGCGATCGCGAGTCTGTTTGAGCGAAGGCCAAATCCCGATGATGTTGTAACCATCTACGAGCAAGACAGCTCGCCGTGAGGAGCGCAGCATGATTTTTCATTTAAAATTCTTTAAGATTTTTATAGTTTACACTAGGTTTTTTTAAGCTTTTATCAAATTGAAAAGGGGGCGGCGGGCGATCGCCCCTCGCTGCTAGGATTGCGAGTTTTTTTCGCAATCCGTCGATCGTTTTTTGAGGGTTTCCGGATCGCCCTGGGCCACTACTTTTCCTCCTTCGAGGAGAAATGCGCCGTCGCAGTAGTCCAGCTCGTCTAAGCGGTGGGTGACCCATAACGCCGTCATCCCCCGGGTCTTGACCAAATGGCGGACTTGGGCGACGAGATCGAGTTGGCTGTCGGGATCGAGCAGGGCCGTGGGTTCGTCGCATAACAGCACTTCGCAATGTCCCGCGATCGCCCCGGCAATGGCAATCCGTTGTTTTTGCCCGCCACTGAGGGCGTAAATCGGGCGTCGTTCCAATTCGAGCAGGTTGACCGCCGCCAGGGCCTCGCGCACGCGATCGCGGATCTGGACGAAGGACAGCTTCTCGCGCACCAAGCCAAACGCCACATCTGCCCCTACGGTGGGCATGACGAGCTGGTGATCCGGATTTTGGAAGACGAAGCCCACCGACCCGGCGATCTCGACGTCGCCACTCGCCGGGGTCAGTAAATTCGCCAAAAGCCGCAATAAGGTCGATTTACCACTGCCGTTGGTGCCTAAGAGCATCCAAAACTCGCCTTTGGGAACCTCCAGCGAACAAGAGCGCAAAACCTCCGCCCCACTCGGCCACTGGAAGCAGAGGTCCGTCACTCGAATCGCCGGAACCTTCTTGAGATCGAGGTTTTCGCAGCTCATGAGGTCAGCGCGGCAAATCCGGGGGCTTTCCCCGTGGTCGAGGTTCCGGTTTTCTCAGCCATTTGCACCGCAGCAATTTCACTGGCGAGGACGGCGACTCGTTTGCCGGGAATTTTGTCGCAGGTCAGTTCGAGAAGTTCGCTGCTGCCGCTACGGATGGCATTGAGGACGCGATCGTAAACTTCTCGGGCTTCTTCTTCGCTCTTGCGTTGTACCGACAAGGGCAAGGGGCTGTTTTTCACGGTCAAGTCAATCGTGTACATCGGCGTAATCTTAATAAAACGATCGGTTTTCACTCTTGCCAAAATCTTAGCATTCACCCGTGGGGGCAATCCCGAGGGCGATCGCCGCCGGGAGGCGATCGCCCGTCACTCTAAAACCATGTCGTCTTTTTCAGTGTAAAATCCCTCGATGCCCGTCTCTATAACTCTCGAAGCGATCGCCGTCGCCCCCGAGTCCGTACCGCTTCTCCCGGGAAAACATCCGTTAAAAAATTTGTCGGCTCCCCCACGCGATCGGGTAAATCGCGTCAAAATATAAAATACCTGACTTGCCAGGGGGGGGTTTAAAAAATGAGGACCGTTCCCCTATAATGAGAAACATAGTAAAGAAACGTAAACTCCCCTACCCAGTCAACTCGTTTTCTGGTATGGCTCGTTTTCTACTGTGGGCAAGTCAACGGCGAGCCGGAGTTACGTAAATGAAAGCCCACGTACTTATATCTATTTGGAGAATTGCGTTATGACCATTGCAGTCGGACGCGCACAGACAGAGCGAGGATGGTTTGACGTCCTCGACGACTGGCTGAAACGCGATCGCTTCGTCTTCATCGGCTGGTCCGGCCTGCTGCTGTTTCCCTGCGCCTACCTGGCCCTGGGAGCTTGGCTCACCGGAACCACCTTCGTCACCTCCTGGTACACCCACGGACTGGCCTCCTCCTACCTGGAAGGCTGCAACTTCCTCACCGTGGCCGTTTCCACCCCTCCCAACAGCTTGGGTCACTCCCTACTGTTCCTCTGGGGTCCGGAAGCTCAAGGGGACTTCACTCGCTGGTGTCAACTCGGCGGCTTGTGGACGTTTACCGCCCTCCACGGTGCTTTCGGCCTGATCGGCTTCTGCCTGCGTCAGCTCGAAATCGCCCGTCTCGTCGGCGTTCGTCCTTACAACGGCCTGGCCTTCACCGGACCGATTGCCGTGTTCGTCAGCGTCTTCTTGATGTACCCCCTGGGACAGTCCGGTTGGTTCTTCGCCCCCAGCTTCGGCGTGGCGGCGATCTTCCGCTTCCTGCTGTTCCTGCAAGGGTTCCACAACTGGACCCTCAATCCCTTCCACATGATGGGAGTGGCCGGGGTTCTCGGTGGGGCGCTTTTGTGTGCCATTCACGGCGCGACCGTGGAAAACACCTTGTTTGAAGACGGCGACAAAGCCAACACCTTCCGCGCTTTCGAGCCGACCCAAGCGGAAGAAACCTACTCGATGGTGACCGCCAACCGTTTCTGGTCTCAAATCTTCGGGATTGCTTTCTCCAACAAACGTTGGTTGCACTTCTTCATGCTGTTCGTCCCGGTCACGGGCCTGTGGATGTCTTCGATTGGCATCGTCGGCTTGGCCCTGAACCTGCGCGCTTATGACTTCGTTTCTCAGGAGTTGCGCGCGGCGGAAGACCCGGAATTTGAAACCTTCTACACCAAGAACATTTTGTTGAACGAGGGGATCCGTTCTTGGATGGCTCCTCAAGACCAACCGCATCAGAATTTCGAGTTCCCCGAAGAAGTTCTGCCTCGCGGTAACGCTCTGTAATCGGGAAATTTCGTTAATATTTCTCGTCGAATCAACCCCCTGCCTGACCGAGGCGGGGGTTATTTTTTCGGGAATCCAAGAGAAAATACGGCGATCGCGCGGCATTTTTTGAACTTGTGTGTTATGCTATGCCCAACATTCTTGAAACACGCACCGTTTAGGGTTAAAGGAGGTGATGCCCATGCAAGATAGTAGTAAACGCTTGGGTCATCAGTTTGAACTCGGTCGGCTGTGCGCCGGGGCTGTTCTCTAAATGCCCGTCTGAATTTTTGAATCGATCGCGCGATCGATTTCGATCTTTCAGACTCGCTGGGGGTTCCTCCCGGCAGTCAGACTTCAAACTGAAGACCCGCTACACCGCTCCCATCATTGGTGTCCCAGGTTCGCCCTGGATCGCCCCCGATGGGAGCGGATAGTCTTTTTTGAGGGATAATTCTCACCAGTGGAGCGACTCTGATGCGATCGCCTCGTTCGTGATTGTTATAATTAGCCCAGCGCCCAACTCGCGAACTGGATTGAGGTTAGCGGCGATCCCTACCGCAAGGCAGAGCATTGGAGCCGCCTCCTCAAGCGATTTCGCGATCGCGCCACGCCATCGGTTCGAGCGATCCCCGTGGCTAGTCGAGTGTAGATTCAGAAATTAAATACAGATGGCCGAGTTACTCAACTCCGAACAAATCCAAAGCGCTTTAAGCGAACTCTCCGGCTGGACCGTCGAAGGGAAAACCCTACAGTGCGAACGAACCTTTAAAGATTTTATCGAGGCGATCGCCTTCGTCAATCGCTTGGTCGATCCGGCGGAACGCGCACGACACCATCCCGACCTGGCCATTTCTTACAACCGAGTCAAGATTACTCTAACCACCCACGATGCCGGAGGGTTAACCGCAAATGATTTTGAAATGGCTAAGGTCATTTCCCAAATCTCCTGAGCAGCCCTTTGGTGGGCGATCGCACGGCATTCTCACCCAGCCAGCTTCTCAAGCGCAAGCCCCCGGACGCCTCCAGTTCGACTCCGAACGGCGAGATCGACGCGACCGGGCGTTTTGGCCAATCTGGCGGGTGTACAATGATTGAGGTCTAGCTGTGAATAGCCATCAGAGAGTGAACCATCCCCCAATCCGGGCCCTTAACCATCCAGAAGATCTCGAATTGGAAGCCAGTACCCGCACGGAACTCGTCGAGCAGCTTTTGGATATCGGTGCGGCGCTTTCAAGTACCTACGACTTGGGCGAGCTGCTGACGTTGATCTTGACGAAAAGCCGAGAGCTTACATGCAGCGATGCGGGGAGCGTTTACCTGATCGATCGCTCTGATGACATGCCCAAACTCTTATTTAAAGTCGCCCAGAACGAATCGAGACCGAACGTTTCCTTCCGAGAATTTGCCCTTCCCCTCACCCGCCAAAGCCTCACGGGATACGTCGCGCTCACCGGGGAAAGTTTGAATTTACCCGATGCCTACCACTTACCGGAAGCCGTGCCGTACCAGCTCGATCGCACCCTCGATCGCGACATCGGCTATCATACCCGTTCTGTGCTGACGCTGCCCATGCAAAATCGCCAGGGGGAAACCATCGGCGTCGTCCAACTGATCAATCGCAAACTCGATCCGAGCTTGACCGTCAATCCGGAGAACGTGTTGGAGGTCACTCAACCCTATTCCGAATGGGAAGAGCGGATCGTGCGATCGCTCGCCAGTCAAGCGGCGATTTCGATCGAGCGCAATCAACTGCAAGAAAGCATCGAAAATTTATTTGAAGGCTTCGTCAAAGCCTCCGTGCAAGTGATCGAAGCCCGGGATCCTTGTACCCGAGGCCATTCCGAGCGCGTTGCCGAGCTGACCGTGCGCTTGAGCGAACAAGCCAACAGCGTCACCAATGGCCCACTCCGAGAGGTGTGCTTCAGCGATCGCCAAATCCAAGAAATCCGTTACGCCGCCTTACTCCACGATTTCGGCAAAGTGGGCGTTCCGGAAGCGATCCTGGTCAAACAGAAGAAATTATATCAAGGGCAGATCGATGTCATTCGCCATCGTTTTGGCTTGGCCCGGCGCACCCTGGAAATGGAATGCGCTCAAGCCAAGTACCGTTATTTAATCGAACATCCGAGCCACATCCACGAGCATCCCGAAACGGTTTGCCCGCACTGTCAAGAGTTGCAAGTCCTGGATGCCCAGTTGGCCCGAGATATCGACCAACTCGATCGCTACTGGGATGTCCTGTTAGAGGCAAACGAACCCCGTATTTTAGCAGAAGAGCCTTTAGCTCGTCTTCAAGAGTTAGCCCAATTCACCTACCGAGATATTGACGGTCAATTAAAACCGCTCATCTCCAAGGAGGAAATGGCACAACTGATGGTTCACAAAGGAAATTTAACTCCCGAGGAGCGATTGGCGATCGAGTATCACGTCACCCATACCTACGAATTCCTCAAGCGAATTCCTTGGACGAAAGATCTCAAAGACGTACCGACCATCGCCTACGGCCATCACGAAAAACTCGACGGGTCGGGTTATCCCAGAGGCTTAAAAGAGGAGGCCATTCCAATTCAAGCGCAGATTATGACCGTTGCCGATATTTACGACGCGCTGACGGCGGGCGATCGCCCCTACAAGCGCGGTTTACCCGTAGAGGCAGCCTTGAGAATCCTGCGTCAGGAAGCCGATCGCAACAAAATTAATGCCGACTTATTAGATTTGTTCGAGCATCGTCAAGTGTTTTCTGTGTTGGGACACAGTTTGGAAGTCGAACTCGAAACGGCCTGAACCTCGATTCGAGCGATCGGCGATCGGTAAACTTCCCATACGGAACCTGCAACCCCTCGATCCAGTCAATTTTGGCCGGAGGGGGAGCGGGTCGATGCGCCTGCCCGTCGGCAGGATGTGGCTCGGCGATCGTTCCGGCGTCTTCCCATCGGCGCTAGGAAGTTGAAATGGCCTCGGACAAAGACTTACAAGTGAGGCAACCCTCTATTGTAAGGTTGCAACTCAGATAAATCTGTTAATCTATAACAGAAACAGAAGTCAAGAGCCACTGTCTGAAAAACTCTCCAATTCAACCGAAGAGGGATTGCAGTGAGTGGTCTTCGGGTGAATCTACTGTTAAAAACCCGTGAGTCTCTCTACAAACAGGTGTGAGGATAAGAGGGAATATGTCTAAATTAATGTGGAATTCTCTGCTGGTCAGTCCAGCAGTTTTAGGAGCGTTATTCGTTGGCTCGACCGGGGCGATCGCCGCCGAAAGCCAAAGCACGCCAACCCCCGCAAGCGCCGGAACCGAACAGTCCAGCCCACTGCTGGCCCAAGCCACCGGAGAGGTTCTCCAGCAAATCGGCGAGTACAGCCAAGAAGGACGGGGCAGCGCCTCTAGCGGACAAGTCACCTCCGTCTCCCAACTCTCCGACGTCCAGCCCACGGACTGGGCCTTCCAAGCCTTACAATCCCTGGTGGAACGCTACGGCTGTATCGCCGGGTATCCCGACGGCACCTTTCGCGGCAACCGCGCCTTAACCCGCTACGAATTCGCCGCCGGGTTAAACGCCTGTTTGGACGTGATCAACAACCTGATTGCCGCCGCCGTAGACGACGCTCTCAGCAGCGAAGACTTGATTACCCTGCAACGGCTCACCGAAGAATTTCAGGCAGAATTAGCTACCCTCAGAGGACGGGTAGACGCCCTGGAAGTTCGCACTGCCGAACTCGAAGCCAATCAGTTCTCCACGACCACCAAACTGTTTGGCGAATCGATCTTCGCCCTGGCGGGGTCGGAAGGCGGTAACAGCGTCGGCGGCGATACCGATAGCGGCGTCGCTTTCGGGACCCGTACCCGCTTGAACTTCGATACGAGCTTTACCGGAAGAGACTTGCTGCGAACTCGCTTGCAAGTCACCACCCTCGACTCGTTCTCCGGAACCAACACCTTCACCCCCGAAGGCGACCTTAAATTTGCGGCAGATCCTTACGAAGAAGGCAGCACCACCGTCGCCTTAGATACCTTACTCTACAGCGTTCCCGTCGGCGACGCCCAAGTCGTCTTTATAGCCAATGCCGGAGCTGTTGACGATTTTGCCAGCACCATCAACCCCCTCGACGGCGACGGCGGCAGTGGCGCCCTGTCTCGTTTCGGAACTCGCGCCCCGATTTATAACTTGGTTCGCGGTTCCGGTGTGGGCTTGACCTACGACGCCGGGATGGCCGAAGTCAGCTTGGGTTACTTGGCGGAAAATGCTTCGAGTCCGACGCGCCGCAACGGTCTGTTTGACGGTCCCTACGGCGCTTTGGCTCAATTGGTGTTCAAACCCGTCAACGGCTTGAAATTGGGTCTGACCTACGTCAACGCCTACCGAACCGACATGCAAACGGGTAGCCAATTCGCGACCCCGGTCGAATCGATCGCCCCGCCGGATGGCTTGTCCACGATTACTAATGCCTACGGCGTCCAATTGGGCTACGATAGCGGCACCTTCGCCTTGGGCGGTTGGGCCGGATACACCAACGCCCGCATCCTCGACGAAGGAATCAAAGGCGACCAAGGAATCTTTAACTGGGCTGTCACTCTCGGCGTTAACGCCGGACCTCCGGGAAGCCAAGCGGGTCTGGTCGTCGGTATGGAACCGAAAGTGGTTCGTTCTTACAACGATCAAGATTTAGAAGGCGCTCTCGAAGATGCGGATACCTCCCTCCACATCGAAGGGTTCTATCAGTACCAGTTGACCGAGAATATCGCCATTACTCCCGGTTTCATCTGGCTGACGGCGCCGGATCATGACGATCAAAACGATGACGTGGTGATCGGGACGATTCGTACCACTTTCCGCTTCTAGATCTTTAAAGTTCCGTCGATCGCCGATCGCCTGACGGTCGCGATCGACGGTCGATAACAGCCATGACGCCCCGCCTCGCGCGGGGCGTTTTCCATTGGCAACCCGGTTGGGGCGAACGATCCGGAAAAATCCGGCTCGTTGGAACTCCGAGGAATTTAGGCGACCGACCCCGGGAGAAACCTGCAAAGTCCAGTGGAAAACCGGGGTATAATAGAACGAATCGCGCGATCGCGCTCGAATCAGTTATGAGGATAAATAGCAATGTCAAGTTAGTCCCGAGGGATCCGGTATTTCCTTCGCTTGGCCCGAGTTTTGAATCTTTCCTACCTACAACCGCGCGCGATCGGCCTCGATCCCCGAAGTCTTGAAACTCGGCGATCGGCACTCGTGCGATCGTCTCCCTTGACTTTTCAAATACCCTCTATTTTGGCCTGTGGAACTTTCTTGTAAAAGTGAATATGCCCTGCTAGCTTTACTAGAGCTAGCCGATCGCTACGATCGCGGCGAACCCCAACAAATTCGGCAAATAGCCGCTCAACAAAATATCCCCGACCGATATTTAGAGCAGCTTTTGGCAACCTTACGCCGTTGCGGGATCGTTCGCAGTCAACGAGGCGCAAAAGGTGGCTATTTACTCGCACGAGAACCTTGGAAAATTACTTTATTAGAAGTCGTCGGTTGTATTGAGGGCTTGGACGCCACCTCGTCAGAGGAAGAATCTGCCCTGCGCAGTGTAGAAACGGCTGTGGTTCGCGATATTTGGCAGGAAGCTTGTGAAGCCTCGAATGCGGTTTTGCAAAAATACACGCTTCAAGATTTATGCACCCAGAGGGATGCGCGACAGCAGCTCAATATTATGTATTACATTTAGTTAAAACGTCGTCCTCAGCCTTAATATTTTTCTCAATCCCCACAATTTGAGGACGATCGACGGTAGGTTTTATTGTTGCCGATGTCGAATGTAGTTTACTGCAATCGAAAGCGGAAATAACTGTCCATTCAACGATTACCCTTAAAAAATTCTTATGCGTATTGCTCGGAACATCACGGAATTAGTCGGTCGGACTCCTTTAGTCGAACTCAATCGCATTCCCCAAGCCGAAGGCTGTGTCGGACGCATTGTCGTCAAGTTAGAAGGCATGAACCCAGCAGCCTCGGTGAAAGATCGCATCGGCGTGAGCATGGTCGAAGCCGCCGAACGAGAAGGTTTGATTACGCCGGGAAAAACGATCTTAGTCGAGCCGACTTCGGGAAATACCGGGATTGCCTTAGCAATGGTTGCCGCCGCCAAGGGCTATCAGTTGATTTTGACCATGCCCGATACCATGAGTACGGAACGGCGATCGATGTTACGGGCCTATGGCGCTCAGCTAGAATTGACCCCCGGTTTTGAAGGCATGAGCGGTGCCATTCGTCGCGCCCAAGAAATTGCGGACAATACGCCCAATTCTTATATGTTGCAGCAGTTTCGCAATCCGGCCAACCCGAAAGTCCACCGCGAAACCACCGCCGAAGAAATTTGGGAAGATACGGACGGTCAAGTCGATATCCTGATTGCGGGGGTGGGAACCGGGGGAACGATTACCGGAATTTCCGAAGTATTGAAACAGAAAAAATCCGGGTTCCGGACGATCGCCGTCGAACCGACCAACAGCCCCGTCTTGTCCGGCGGGCAACCCGGACCGCATAAAATTCAAGGCATCGGTGCGGGTTTCGTTCCCGATGTTTTAAACGTAGACTTGATTGACGAAGTGGTCACGGTCAGCGATGACGAGGCGATCGCTTACGGTCGGCGCCTCGCCCGCGAAGAAGGCTTACTTTCCGGGATTTCCTCCGGCGCCGCCCTCTGTGCGGCTATCCGCGTCGCGCGGCGATCGGAAAACGAAGGCAAATTGATCGTCATGATTCAGCCGAGTTTCGGGGAACGCTACTTGAGTACGCCTCTGTTCCAAGATCCCGAACTGAGCGTTTCAGCCGTTGGTAGTTAGTCGGACAAACCGTCGCATTCATGACACCATAAATCAATCACTCTGGCAGGTAACATACCTGCCTTTTGGCTCATCCGATCTCAAGAAATTTCCATAAAAAAAGCGCACGCGGTTCAAAGCGTGCGCTTTTTTCTAAGTTAGAAACTTAACTCGGGCGATGAGATTGAGCTTTAGTCAAAGCTATCAAACTCAAGTCCAGTTTGTTTGTAAACTTGAAGCTGAATCAAGCTGACATTGCGGTAGCGAACGAATCCAGCACCACGGATTTGGAACGAAGAGCGCAATAACCCATCCGCCGAACGACCGACAGGAGAAGCGGCAAAACGAACCAAGAAGCGAATCTGAGACGCTTTCAGCCCGCGCAATCCAGCAATGATATCCGCATCAGTCCGACCCGTACCGACTAAGCCGACAAACTCCGTGCTATTGAAGCCCGTTAAGATATCGACTCCGGCACCATTAAACGCCGCTTCCGCCGCACTGAGAATACCAACCGTATCTCCACGTAACAGAGCCGCTTGAACCAAAGGCGTGGCGAGCAACTGCTCGACCGGGATTCCCGTTCTCAAGGACAGACCATTCAAGTAGTCGAGAACCGCTTGCGGGACCGCCGGACCGGGAGGAGTCACCGGAGGCGTTACCGGAGGAGTCACCGGAGGAGTCACCGGAGGAGTCACCGGAGGAGTCACCGGAGGAGTCACCGGAGGCGTTACCGGAGGCGTTACCGGAGGCGTTACCGGAGGAGTCACCGGAGGCGTTACCGGAGGAGTCACCGGAGGAGTCACCGGAGGCGTTACCGGAGGAGTCACCGGAGTACCGATGGGAACCGCCGGAGTAATTGGAATCGTTGGCGCAATCGGGGAGATCGGGGATTGAGCCTCAGCAGGCTTGGCTCCCGTGAGATTGACCACGGAAGCAGCAGCCGCCGCTACCCCGACAAATAAAAGTTTTGTTCCTGAAGCTTGCAAATTTGAGAATCGCTGTTTTCCGTTCATA
The DNA here is from genome assembly GCF_016632315.1 of Oxynema mangrovii CENA135. Taxonomy (NCBI): domain Bacteria; kingdom Bacillati; phylum Cyanobacteriota; class Cyanophyceae; order Oscillatoriales; family Oscillatoriaceae; genus Oxynema; species Oxynema mangrovii. The sequence continues at coordinate 2,405,207 of NZ_JAEOXH010000001.1, forward strand.
AGACCACGTTCCGCTATGTACTCCTAATATAAATAGGAGAGGAAGCAGTGCGGTTATTACCACTTCCTATGGACAGTTAACCTGGTTTTCAACCAATTGGCCCACAAACCAGGCAAAAGCTATTCGGACTGCCCGTAAAATGCTCGTGCAAACACTCTTGAGAGTCCTTAGCAAAGACGCTTACCATCTTAACCCACCCAGATGTTGGCGATAATTGGCAGCGTCGGCATTGTGCGTGCTGTTGCTAAGCCTTACTAGCTACAAGTCGTGGTTTCATTTTGTTTTCCTCACACCTTAAAAGTAATTTAAGCAGGAATTTACGTTACTAGCCAGCTCAGCCAGAATATTGTGACTGACTCACCAAATATTTGGTGTTTTAGTTAGCAAAGCTTAACCTGCCCGATCGCCTCCCTACACTCTAAGGGTTCTAACGATAACGATCGCTCCTATTAATGAGACTTTTAAAAGGAAATACCGTAAACAATACTGAAGTTTAATCGAACCCCGTCTCCCGAGTTACCCGTTACATCGAGGATACCAAAACTCGTAACCAGAGGAACCCTCCTGAATGGTACCACAGATACTCCCAATGTCAAGTCACGACCCGTCCATTCAGCCATCGCCGTCGCTTGATCTCCCATTGTTGTCGCGAAGCTACCAAAAACATTAAACTCCGATCCTCCCAACTCATCATTGGGGTCAAAGTTGCTTTCTGTTCGGAAAATTCCATTCCCCAAACCTAACGAAACGAACGCCAAACTAAAAGGCTTTTCTAAGTCTGGGTTGAGAACTAAGATTTTACTAACAACTCCATAAAAACTACGTCCTGTATCGCTTGCCGCATTGTCCCAATCGACTAAGTTTTGAACTCCCACTCCCACTGCAAAATTATTAGGTAAATTGCGACTGGCTTGCAAACTAATACTACCCGCCCCAAAGTTATTATCTTGTCCCCGTTCGTTCGACAATCCCGTAATCGAAAGGGTTGTTGACAAACCGATGGATTTTTCCGGGTCGCCAAAGCCGATGGAAGCGGCGAAGGCGCCATCTTCGGCGTCGGTGAAGCGGTTGCGCTGGTTGAAGATAAAGCCGACGGATGCATTACCCCAAGAACTACCGAACCCTGTAGGGGTTTGATTGCTAATTGCTGGAAAGGTTCCCGGTTTACCGAGGGCTCTAGCAATTTCGCGCAATTGGTCCCGAGTTAAAGAACTAATTAATAAATCCAAGGTGCGAACTTGCTGACCGGAAAGGATGACATTAGAATCGCCCCTTTCTTCGAGACGTTCGACGAGCGGGAGGAGTTCGTCAACTTGACGCTGTTGCTGCTCGGTCAGATCGAGGTCGCGAGCAAAGCGGAGAATTTGTAAAAGTTCTTGGACTTCCCGTGCAGTAAAACGGCGAGCGGTGGGAACGGGAGGCGGTAGCGTTTCTTCGAGTCGGGCGATTTCTTCTGGGGTGAGTGAGTCGATTAAGGTTTTAATTTGGGTCGCTTGTTCTTCAGTTAAAACAACGATCGCCTCGTCTTCTCTCAAACGTGCTTCTAAACTGGCGACGAGGGAACTAATTTCTGTGTTTTGTTGGGGTCGCAAGTTCAACCGTTGAATTTCTTCGAGGACGGCGACGAGTTCTTGAATTGCTTCTTGAGTCCATCGGTTAGCCACCTCCGGGCGTTCGAGCAGCGACGCTTCTATTTGTTCTCGTTCTCTTTCGCTGAGAGAATCGAGGATTTCTTTGAGTTGTAGGGATTGTCCGGGAGATAAGAAAACTTCGCGATCGCCTTGCGCTTGCAGTTCTTTGAGGTCTTGAATTAAAAGCTGAATTTGAGTGGCTTGAGTCGGTCGAAGTCGCAAGTTTTGAACTTCTTCGAGCAACAAAATAACATCGGCGAGTTCCTGTTGATTTAAAACTGCAATTTCTACTGCGGGAAGTTCGAGAGCGTTTTCCAACTGTTCGATTTCTTCGGGAGTCAGAGATGCGAGCAAGCTTTGAACTTGCCTTGCTTGTCGCTCCGAGACCATCAAAACAGGATCGCCCGTAGCTTTTAAGTCTTCCAACTCATCAATGAGGGTGTTAATTTCTGCTTCTTGTTGCGGTCTGAGTTCGAGATCTCTAATCCCTCTGATGAGAATTAATAATTGCTCTAATTCTTGTTGGGTGTAAGCATTATTGCTCTGAGGCGATTGAGAATCCGTGGGAGGGACGGGTCGGGTATTTTGCTTGCTGCGAGGAAAATCAGTCGGAATGGCGGTAGGTTTGACGTCTAAAGTCGGATCTAATGTCGGGTTGGGACTCGCCAGTCCCATGTCGGATCTGACGACCATTGCCGAACTCAAGCAGGCTAAAAAGCCCAGGCGTAACGCAAGCCGTTTGATTAACACTCGTTCTACTCCCCAATCCCAACATTAAACACGTATCAAGTGAACCATATTGTCCTAGGCCATCACAACCCGCATGGCGAGAAATTTTGACCGCCTTCGATTTTACTGCGATCGCGCAGTTGCTTCGAGTGACGCTGTAGGCGAGGGTAGGTGTTCCCCGACGGAAGCGGTGGAGGACATCGCGCGGCGCCGATGAGGGGTGTCGGATGGCTGGAACCGGGACAATCCGTTCCCAATCTTGATTTATGGTTCGCGGCGATCGCCCCAAATTCCGTAAAATTGGGTGGGAAAGGCGAAAATTTCAAGTGACTTTACAATTGAGGCGATCGTACAGTTGGGCTTTCACCGCTTTAAAGCTTTATGACTCGTGAAAACTATTACCAAACATTAGGGATCGATCCACAAGCAACCCCCGCTCAAATCAAGCAGGCTTATCGACGGTTAGCGAAACAATTTCACCCCGATCGCAATCGGGGAAATGGATCCCACGAACAAATTATCCGAATTAATGCCGCCTATGAAATCTTAGGCGATCCCGAACAGCGCCAAAACTACGATCGCGCCCGGGTTTTTGGAGGATCGCGAGCTTCAAAAGGCGATCGTCAACAGCGCACTGCCAACGCTCAGAGGTCCTATCACGAGTATCGCCAAAGTACCCGCGACCCGGACGAACACTTACAACAATGGCTCAAACAGGTCTATCGTCCGGTCAATCACTTCTTAGCTCGGATTTTGTCATCATTAGATGACGAAATCGACGAACTCGCCGCCGATCCCTTCGATGACGAACTTCTGGGCAATTTTCAAGAATATCTCGATATTTGCCGCAATTTCCTCGCCAAAGCTCAGCACTCCTTTCGTTCGATGCCCAATCCCAGTAACGTTGCTGGCGTCGCCGCTCACTTATACCACTGCCTCAATCAAGTCGGCGACGGGATAGACGAACTCGAATTTTTCACCTTCAACTACGACGAGCATTACCTGCACCGAGGACAAGAACTCTTCAGAATTGCTGCCGGATTGCGGCGGGAAGCCCACGCTGCGATGAAACAAGTCTGGTAAAACCATGGTCGAAGGGCGCGATCGCCGTCAACCGATCCCCGATCGCCGAAAAATTAGTTTATCCTTAAAATTGAACGTCGGTTTACATAAATTTACAAGTTCTCATGAAATGTATTATCAATCGCCGCGCTCGCTTTTCAGCCAGTCATCGTTACTGGCTCGAAGAGCTGAGTGAAGCGGAGAACCAAGAGCGCTTTGGTTTGTGCGCTCGACCGATGGGACACGGGCATAACTACGTCCTCTACGTGTCGATGCAAGGAGAACTCGACGAATACGGTATGGTTCTCAACCTCTCCGACGTCAAACACGTCATCAAAAACGAAGTCACCGGACAACTCGATTTCTCCTTTCTCAACGAAGTTTGGCCGGAATTTCGCCAAACCTTGCCGACCACGGAAAATATGGCTCGTGCGATCTGGCATCGCCTGGCACCTCACTTACCGCTCGTGCGGATTCAACTCTTTGAACATCCCGAACTTTGGGCCGATTACGAAGGAAAAGACATGGAAACGTATCTCACCGTAGGAACTCATTTTAGTGCCGCCCACCGTCTCGCCCGTCCCGATTTAAGTTATGAAGAAAACTGCGAAATCTACGGAAAGTGCGCCCGTCCCAACGGACACGGCCATAACTACCATTTAGAAGTCACCGTTAAAGGCGAAATTGACGAAAGAACCGGGATGCTCGTCGATTTAGTCGCCTTAGAAAAGGCGATCGAAGATAACGTCGTCGAACCGTTCGATCACACCTTCTTAAATTACGATATTTCCTATTTTGCCGATGTCGTACCCACGGCGGAAAATATAGCCATTTATATCGGCCAATTACTGAAAACTCCCCTTAGAGAACTCGGCGCCGAACTGCACAAAGTCAAATTAATTGAAAGTCCGAATAATTCTTGTGAAATTTATGCGGCGGATCTGCCGGAAATGAACAAACCCCTTGAAATTGCCGCGCCCGTGTTTGCAGGGGTGTAATTGAGCCGACCTGTCGAGAGAAAATCTCCTTTTTGTGTCCGCTTTTTTGCGTTCGGTGGAGGCGATCGCCAGTTGAGAAGTTCTATAACATTTCTCAATTCAATGAGGCAAGATCCCCCTACATCCGCCGTTTGAAGGGGGACTTCAGGATCGGGTTCGTACCTCATCGGCTTCACCATTGCTGTATCGATGTCTAAAATCATCTAAAACTGCACGAACATGGGCAGTAATGAGGAGATACGAACAGGGGATTTTTCAATCGAGGGGCGATCGCCCCTCTCTATTTTTTCACCGATAGTTCCGTCTACTTTTTCACCTTAGCGACGATCGTGCGGTGACGGGGCGTACTTTTTTGAATCGTCGGTCTTTCAAATCCCGCGTCCATAATTTCTCGTTCCATATCGAAACAGAAATACCGATCTAAATACGGCTCCGTACTTTTGAGTAAAGTCAAAATATAAGGCGGCATTTTGACATAACTATCCGCTTGGGGATTCATGTCCATAATCGCCAAATGTCCTCCGGGACGCAGCAAGCGCCTTGCTTCGTGCAGAATTTGCCGGGAGGGTTCCTGGGGGAGTTCGTGGAACATCAAACAACTCGAAACCAGATCGAAATGATTCTCCGGGAGTCCGGTGGATTCGGCGGCGGCGTGAACCCAGCGAATCTTTGCACCGCGTTCTTGGCTGCGATAGTCGGCGACGGCTAGAAAATAAGGGGATAAATCGACTCCGGTTAATTCCGCTTGGGGAAAGAGTTCTTGTAATGCAAAGGTACTCATCCCGACGCTACAGCCGAGATCGACGATCGCCCGTGGAGTTTCACTCAATTGGGGTTTGAGTAAATCGTGATAACTCTGACGTAATTTAGCATCGCCGTGGGGATCTTCCCCGGACCAAATCGTGGCGTGAACGGCGTAGGCGGCGACTTCGACCTCGCTGGCGGCTTCCCAACTGAGATTACCTCGTTCGTAGGCGTGAAAGGAACGCAGGTAATAGTCGGGATAGACGAGATCGGGATTTTCAATTTTGGCCATTTCCACGTCCCAATTACGATCGCGCAACGCCTGCGATCGCTCGATCCAAGAAACACCAATTCGTTCGGCCCGTTTAATCATCATTTGGCGCGCTTGGTGTTTGGCAAATTGGGCTAAAGGAGGGATTCCCAGCAAGCCGTTAATGAGTCGCGACGCCAATCCCGGGGGTGGTGGTACAGCTACAGTCATGATGCCGATCTCAGATTTGGATAGTCAATAGTGAAAGCTAGTGTATCAAGGCTGACGGTGCGAACAAACTGCAATGGTGAGCGGTTTGAGTGTTCGGATCGAGCTTAGTTCCCTTGGAGTTCCTTCGTCTTTTTAAGAGCGAACAGTAATTCCATCTCGGCTTGCTCCGGTTTGGGCCAAGTGGCGGTCACGCCGATGCCACGAATGGACTGGAGAATGGCGGTTGTTTCTACAGGAATGTTACCTCCAGAGAATAACAGCAAGGTTTGAAGGGGATCGATCGCCCGATCCATATCGAGGTAGAAATAGCCGTAGTTGGGAGTGGGTAAGCTTCCGGCGATCGCGCGGAAATTATCGCTTTCGCGTAAGTTGGGACTCGGTCCGGCGGCGATCGCATCGGCAATCGGTCCGCCGAGGGTCAGCAAGACGGTGTTATCGTCCAACCATCCATAACTGACCACCGCACCTTGTTGGGGAATTCTCCAATCTTTAAAGTCAATCCCGTTAACGGTTCGAGAGCTGATTTCTAAGGGGAAGGGCAAGCCACTTCGAGCTAAATTGTCCAGTTTATTGAAGGTCGTGGCAGCAGTAGCGCGATCGCTGGTTTCAAATAAGAGGGCGCCGCCAAAGCCAATCTGACTTAACATGCCTTCTTGAGAAGCAACCAGTCCGATCGCAAATTCGCCATCCATCCAGCCGAACAGGTCTCGGTCGGCATTAATGTTGACAAATTGATTGACCGCAGTTCTGACAAGGGTGACGAACTGCTCTATCGGTGGGGACGTTTGAGATTGCGCCACCAACGACGACCAGGTTTGTGCGAGGGGGGCGCCACTGACTAAGGCGATCGTTTCGCTGGGGAGGCGATCGAGCAATTGACCCGCAACGGGTTCGCTCTGTTCGGGGAGTAAGTCCGGATCGACGGCGGAGATGGCGCGAACGTAGATGCCTCGGTTGTCAACCCCTCCGGCGATCGCGATCGCCTGCACTGCATTGGTTTCGGGCAGCTCTACGGGACTGTCGGCTAATCCGCGATCGACTGCTCCCATCATCGACCCGTAGTCGGGTAAGTAGAAATGAAATAAGGGGTCATCTACCCCCAAATCGTCCGCGAGTAGTTTTTTAAAACTTTTGTCTTCGGAACCGCCGACATTTTTAGCAACCAGAGAGGGCTCTCCTTGAAAGACATCGATCGCCCGTTCCACAGTAGCTCGACTGTCCGAGAGAACCAGTTGATTTTTCAAGCGCGTATAATAACTCGGCGCACCTTCCGACGGAATGATTTCGGAAATGGTCACCCCGTTGTATTCAATCTCTTGTTGTTTGAGATTTTCTTGAGATTTTAAATTACGCTGAAATAACCAAGCTCGCAATGGATTTTTGATGCCGACGACTGCCAGCAATTCCGGTTGTGCTTCCGTCGGTTCTGCACCTTCTTCGGCGGGCAGCCACGCGAGCATGATATTGCCAACCCAAGGTTCTAAGTCTCGATCGTAATCGAGATTGTTGGCTGTAAAAACTTCATTTTTGAACGATTCAATTCCTCGGGCGATCGCCGCCTTACTTTCCGCATTGCCAAATTCACTTAATTTTTGCCAAGGTTGGCGATCGTTGACCAGATAAGCCGCCATAAATGCTTCGTCGGGAACCACTTTAGCGCTATCTTCCGGATTAGAGCCACTAATGAAGGCACCGCGAAAATAAAAATAAGCCCCGGAGATCCCGACGGCGATCGCCACCGCCACAACTAAGCGGGTTGGAAAGGACTGTTTTTGTTCGGACATGTTAATCGAAAAATGCGATTTTCTCTACAAGCATAAACGCGATTTTTCAATTTGTCCGATTCTTAAGAAATCTTTTTATCCATCTTCATTCGATCGCACTTCTGGTTCCTTTGAAATGAGCCATTGGCGATCGCAAGGCGATCGATAGTCGGGGATTTCTAAATCCTGGGAGGGGAAAAAATAAAATCGTTTGAGGACAGCTATTCTCTAGCCTTAATTGATAAATTCAACTCCCTTGCAAGATGCCCGTTCTAGACTTGGGGGAGGTGGACTTGATGAGGACACCAAAAGGTTTTGAGGGATCCTGATTTCTGATTCCCTACTCCCCGGCAAACATCTTGCTTGCACCACAGGGTTTACCAGGGAGTTCCAATCATTGTAAAAGCTGCCCAAAAGTAGGGATGAGAAAAAGTCAGATCGCCGATATTTCCTGTCACCTCTTGCGGTAATTCTAGAGAACCGCGAACTGTCATTAAATGACCGTTTTCAATCCGCACCTCACCGCGTAACATGGCTAATTGAGCTTGTCGGAGTGCCTCGGTTTTGATGGTTTGGTCTTGGAGGCTCAATTGTCGGTAAAATTCACTCATCAGCCCTAAAGTGCCTTCATCATCTACTTGCCACAAACTGGCTAAAACCGATTTGGCACCCATTTTGACGGCTAATCCGGCAAAACCTAATTCAGCTTCTTCCGTTCCCACTGCTGTTTCGCAAGCACTCAACACTAATAATTCTACAGGTTGCTGCTTGAAACCCAATTCTCCTAATCGATCTAAAGATAAACGACCATCCCAAAATTGAATGTAAGACTGACGGCGTTCGTTTTTTGACTCGAACCAAACGTGGGTGGCTAAATGAACGATTCCAAAGCGATCGCGATCGCGCTGTTCCTCAAAGTTTTTAAGGGTAAATTCTTCGTTTAAAAAGGCTTCTCCAGGCCATAAGTTCCCGGCAATCGTCGATAGTTCGGAAGGGACGGCAGGAAGGGGCAACATATTGGGGTCTTGAAATTCTGAAGCCCCCATCGCTAACACCGGAAGTTCTTTTAAATTTTGATAAGTCGCATCGGTGAGGGTGACGCTGGGAATTAAACCGAGACGATATTTTTCGATTAAAAACTGTTCGCCGTCGTGAAGGGCCGCGAGGGGAATGGCGCGCAATCCAGCATCGAGGGAAAACATGAGCAAGTTGACCCCTCGTTCTCCGAGTTGCTGTTCGAGGGGGGCAATCAGCCAATTGTAGAGTTGTCTCGACGGCCCGAGGTAACTTTCGGTGTGAATTTTGCGCGGATTGGTTAACTCCGAGAGCAAGCGGGTCACCTCGTGTCTCAAGGCGAGACGGTTGGCGCCGGGAATGCGGTGAGCGATCGGATGACCTTCTGCGGTGATAACGACTAATTCGAGGGCGTCAGGGAGGGAAATAACGTAAATAACCGCAGGTTTGAGATTAGTTTGTTGGGCGATCGCGCTGAGATATTCGCGGACGTTGGTACTCTGGCGCGAGTTTTTCTCGGTGGAAATTCCTAATGAGTTGCTGAATTCTAGAGTTCGCATCCATTCGATGTCTGCGATCTCTAGGCGAGACTCGGGTTCTAAGGTGCTTTCTGCGATCGCCTCTACTCCAGTGGCGATCGCCTCGACGTTGTTGGAATTGAGGACGACACTCGTATTATCGGTTTCTAGCGCAGTTGCTTGGGTTGGGGTGGCTGCATTCCGGGCAGGAGTAGCGGCAGATTGCGCCTCTTCGACAATAATGGTGGGGCGATCGCTCCCCTCTAACATCGTCGGCAATTCGGGAATTTCCGGCACTTTGGCGATCGCCGCTTGCGCAGGCAATTGAGGGGTGACTAAGGGCGCTTGAGGGGCTGGCGGTGCTTCAATTGGCGTTTGTACCGGATCGATCGCCAAATTTGCCAGATTTTCAGGGTTTTGTGCTTCAGGAATGGCGATCGCCCTCGCCGATTCCGTGGAGGGGGGTTCGCCAACGATCGCCGGATCGATCTGTACGGGGTCAACCACTGTAATTTGGGGTTGCGATTGGCTCTCTACAGGTGTACTCTCTACAGCCGTACTCTCTACACTGGCTTGTTCTGGAACGGGAGGCGCCTGCACGACGGGTTCGCTTTCCGGTTCGATCTCCGGGGGCGCTGTTTCCGTCGTTGTTGGCGAGGCTGAGGGCTGTTGCGTTTCGGGTTCGACTTGGGGTTCTACGCTTGATTCTCCTTCTGGTTTGTCCGCAGTTGTAGGAGTGCGTTCGCGGACCGACTCCACAGGAGTATCGCTCTGAGTCCCTGCTGAGGTTGGTTTTGCGGTTGTGGCAGCTTGGGAATCACTCGGCTGGGGCTCGGATGCACTCGCTTCGCGATTGGGAGCGATCGAATCTTCAGTGGGACTCGAACTCGGTTGTTGCGATTCGGAGGAGTCTGAGGAGGTGGATGTAGATTCACTTACATTCTCCCCAGTCGATTCGCTCTCGTTGACCGTTGGTTGTTCGGTTTCAGTTTCCGATTCCGTTTCAGTTTCGGTTTCCGATTCCGTTTCAGTTTCAGTTTCCGATTCCGTTTCAGTTTCGGTTTCCGATTCCGTTTCAGTTTCGCTTTCCGATTTCGTTTCTGTTACTTCTTCAGACTCTTCCTCGGTGCGATCGCCGCACTGAGTTTCATCGCTACATTCAGAATCGCTTTCTTCGTCGTCTACGTCCTCTACTTCCTCAGTATTGCTGCTATTGTCTTGAATTTCATCGGGACTCAACCGAACGACACTCTCGGACACCGATTGATTCACTTCCAGCGTTTCGCCGGAACCTGTGGTAATTGCTGCAGCCGTTCCGTTGGGTGTAGCGCCATCTCCATCCGCATCGCCGATTTCAAAACTTTCCTGTCCGTGAGCGATCTCCACGTGACCGCCTTCGGGTGCAGCCGTGGAAATACTCGCTTCTACGCCATTACTCGCCATAAACGAGTCCGTGGCGCGAAAATGACTGGGGGTTTGAATCGTCACGTCGCCGCCAACTTGACCGCCTTCAGTGCGAATCGAAGCCACTTCAATATCGTTCGCGTCCGTTACTAACGTAACTGGGGCGCCCTTGCCCGCGATCGATGCCGAGGCGATCGCCCCAGTCGAAATCCCGGTCGCGGCCCTCAAATCAATTTCGCCGCCGTCGCCGAATTCCACCGAACTATTTAAGCCTTCCGTGGCGATCGCCCCGTCAAAACTCCGGAGGTCGATCTTGCCGCCTCGGGTGCGGATATCGCCCGTCGAGATCCCTTCTCTAGCGACAATTTCCACCGCCGATCCGTCTCGGTCGAGGGTCAAATTTTGCTGAAATTCAACCGACCCACTCGCTTCGATCGCCACGGATCCGGCAACGGTGACCGCGCGATCGAAGCGGATATTCCCCCCGCGTGCAATCAGTCGATTTAAAGGGGTTTGGGCGCCGACCGCATCGCCGATCGCGATCTGACCGTCTCCCGCGTCGAGCATCAATTGGCGATCGCCGTCCACGGACCCGCTCAATTCCAGATCTCCGAGACCTTCCCCCGTAGTCAGGGTCGTATCTTCACTTAAAACCGTCGGACCGTCAATCTGAATCGTTTCGCCGTCGGCGATCGCGCCGTAACCCGGATCGATAGACGTGGCGGCACTCAGGGAGATCCGACCACTGCCGTTATCCCCATCCGTCGCATCGAGCCAACCGCGATCGATGGCGATCGCCCCTTCGCGACTGACTAACTCGATGTCGCCTCCATTCGAGGCGATCGATTCCGCATTTACATTCCCTCTCGCCTCTAAAAACACCTGTACGGCGGCTTGTTCGGCGGCGATCGAACCAACGGTCAAACTGCCGGATTCCTCAGTTTCCAGATCGGAATTCCCGTGGATATTCCCCGCCGATCCGGTTCCCGGTAAAACGCTATATTCTAAATGAACTGCCCCGGCGCTCAAGGTCAAGCGATCGCCGTCCACCAACGAGATCCGACCTGCTTCGAGCGATCCCATTGTTTCCACGGTCAAACTCGAACCCGTGTAATTGCCGAAAATAATATTTCCTCTGGCACTGAGAACCGTGGGAGTCGCACAGCTTCCCTCAACACAGCTTGCCCAGTTCGCCGCTTCGCCGTTGCGGTTGACAATGGCCAAATCGCCGCCACTTGACAGCCGTGCATCGAGCCGGATCTGGCGATCGCTGACAATTGTGAGATCGCCCCGACTGCTGAGACTGGACTCGTCATGATTGAGAATTTCAATATCTGCGCCGCGCCGCGCCTCAATTTCTAAGCTATCTCCCGCTTGAGCGACGAACGGATGCGAGAGACTGTCGCGGAACATCGCGACATTGCCCGCCCGCAAGTGCAGGGTTCCGCTTGTTTCGAGGTCGCTGCGAACTAAGGTCAAATTGCGCGCCGACCACAGCAGCGCCGCATCCGCACTCACTTGATTGGCAACGAGATCGCCGTTGTAAACTTGCAAACCCGATCCGGACAGTTCGATACTGCCGTCGTCGTTGACCGTAAGATCCGTTGCGTTGCCGCCACTGCCCCCAGTGAGCAACCGAGGTAAAAGGAGTGAGGAATAAAAGCGAAACGGGTTTTCCCACCACTGTTCCAACCACGTATAAGAATCGAGTTCCAAGTCGAGCAGCATTCCCGGTTGGCTGAGGCGCACGATGCTTTCGCCGGGAACTGCAGCGACAATCACTTGACCGTCCGGGGCCGAAAGGGTTCCGGAACTGACGATCGTGCCGCCGATTAAGGTGAGATTTTGGCCACGTCCGACGGCGAGATCCCCGATATTGACGATCTGCTGGGGTTGGAGACTGGTAAAGGCAAAGGCGTTCGGGGTTCCTTCTAAGTTGCCATAGGCGTTCGGTCCGGTGCTGTAGAACCATTGCCAATTGCTCGGATCGCCGAAGCCGAGGCGATCGGCGGTGGTGGCGGTGAAGGACGCGGGAACGTCCAAACGGGCTTGAGATCCGAAAATGATGCCCGCAGGGTTGACCAGAAAGAGGTTGGAATCGCCCCCGGTGACTTGAATTAAGCCATTAATGACCGACGGATCGCCTCCCGTGACGCGGCTAAAAATGTTGAGAATGTCTGGATGAGAAACAAAGGTAGCGATTTGACCTTCCGTGAGGCCAAACTGCTCGAAACTGTGGAAGAGGTTTGTGCCACTGTTGGAGCGATCGCCGCCGGAGATCTCGAACAGGTCGCCGTCTTGAGTGACGACGGTGGTGCTATCTTGGCGGACTTCGACGGACTGACTCCAACCGGGTTGGCTGGCGATCGCCCAGGTCAAGGGCAAGAAAGCGATCGATAGGTAGATGCGCGTCAGGGGAGATGACATAATAACTGTTCTCCTGTTTGGAGACGATCTCGGTGAGTTCGACCCGATCGCAACAGGATATTCTCTGTCGTTAGTAAAATTGTATCCTAGGATTTCATAGGGTAAAGAATCTTTCTTTAAAGCAAGATTTTAGTTTTGTGTGTAATTTTTTAATGAAATTTTGCAAAAAAAATAAATTTTAATTAAAGTGACCCAGGGGATTGAAGGGAGCGAAAAGGGTTTCAAAAGTTGCACGGTTTTGATAAGCCCAATCCGAACAAGTGCGATTGCCCCGGCGCCTGTCAGCATTGGGGTCGTCGGGCGATCGCCAAAAAAATATAATTCCCTCCGATCGCCAGTAAAAATCGGGCGATCGCCAAATGTTCAAAAGACTATTGGGGAGGGGCGATCGCTCGTTGGCTTCGGTCAACGGGCGCTTTAAACTCCAATGGCGCCTTTACAGACTCTTCAAGGTTTTGACCTACTCAAAATCCCCAAAATCGCTCATAACTGAAGTTAGGAGCGATCGAGAACTAGAGTGCGGTTTTGGGAAGATTCAGACCGGTCCGACGGCGGGCGATCGGGGATTTAGCCCGACTAAAATAAAAGGGGTCTTGGCCAGTCGTGAAGTTTGTAAGCATAAAAAGACTTCGGATCGATACTGTTTGAAAGATTGTTACTACTTCCCGGCTACAGCACGAGCCGTTTTAACGGTTCGCAATGGCCCCGCTTCGCGAACGCTACCCACTGCACACCAGCTAAAACCACGAGTCCTATGGGAGTTTCCGTTCCATTTGTAGATTTATCGGTACAACACGCCCCGATTCAAGAGGAAATCGAACGGGCGATCGCCTCGGTAGTCGAACGCGGCGATTTCGTGTTGGGTCGAGCCCTCGGCGAGTTCGAGGCGGCGTTCGCCCGCGCCTGCGGGGTCGAATACGGGATTGGAGTCGCCTGCGGGACCGACGCGATCGCCCTCGGTCTGCAAGCCTGTGGCATCAAGGCGGGAGACGAGGTGATTTTACCCGCCAATACCTTTATCGCCACCTTAATCGGCGTGTTGCGATCGGGGGCGACTCCGGTTTTAGTCGATTGCGAACTCGATACCGCCGAAATCGACCTCGACGCTGTCGAACGGGCGATCGGATCCCAGACCCGGGCGATCCTTCCCGTTCACCTGTACGGACAGATGGTCAGTCCCGAACGACTTCAACAACTGGCGATCGCCCATAACTTAGTCATTTTTGAAGATGCCGCGCAAGCTCACCTAGCCGAACGAGAGGGCAAAAAGGCCGGATCCGTCGGTTTGGCCGGGGCGTTTAGCTTTTATCCGAGTAAGAATCTCGGCGGTATCGGCGATGGGGGAATGTTGGTGACGGGCAATCGTGAAGTCGCCCAAAAAATGCGAACCTTACGCAACTACGGCGCCCCCCAAAAATATCGCCACGTGGAAATCGGCACCAACAGCCGCCTCGATACCGTGCAAGCTGCCGTCCTCAACGTCAAACTGCCCCATTTGCCCGCCTGGAACCGATCGCGCAATACTGCCGCCAGCCACTACGATCGCCTCCTCGCCCCCCTGCGCGATCTGGGCATCGTCCCCATCGTCAATCAAAGCGGTACGGGTCACGTCTATCACCTCTACGTCATCCGCATTGACGAGTGTTGTCCTCTCGACCGCCAGACCCTCCACGATAAACTAGAAGCCCAAGGCATCCAGACGGGCATTCACTACCCGATTCCCTGCCACCTGCAACCGGGCTATCGGCATTTGGGCTATCATCCCGGACAATTCCCCCACGCAGAACAACTCTGCGAGCAAATTTTATCCCTACCCATGTATCCCGGTCTCGACCTGACCCAAATCGAGACGGTCGTCGAGGCGATCGCCCTCGCCATCTCCTAACCTCACCCTCCCGCTATACCATGCAGCTCGACCGCAAATTCCCAACCCTTCTCGACCGCTATTACGGCTGGATCGTCATCGCCGCGATCGCCCTCCTCTACGCCCCGTTAATCGCCCACTGGTACGACGGCTGGCTCAATAAAAATATCAGTCTCGAACACGAATATTTCAGCCACGGTTTAATTGGCTTGCCCTTCGCCGCCTATATCGCCTGGACCGACACGCGATCGCGCTGGCGCCGCCTCAGCGAAGTCACCCATCCCCTCGCCGTCCCCTTCCTCATTACCGGGGGCATCTTCTACCTCAGTGGCTTACCCGACTTCACCAACCTATCCTTTCCCCTCGTTCTCATCGGCGTATGTCTCTGGTTTAAAGGCATTCCCGGGCTAAAACTGGAAAAGTTCCCCCTCTTACTCGTCATTCTCGCCACCCCTAACGAAATCCCTTACTTAATATCTCCTTATACTCTGCCCCTACAAAGTTTTATTGCCAGTTGTGCCGGGTTTATTTTGACCCATTTTGATGTCCCCGTCACCGTCGAGCAAATTTACCTCTACGTCAACGACAAAATCGTTGAAGTCGCCCCCCACTGTTCCGGCTTGAAAATGTTGTTAACCAGTCTCTACGTTGCTTTAATGTTGTTGTACTGGACTGGAACCTTAACATCGCGCGGCAAAACCCTGACCTTTTTAGGCAGCACGGTGATTTTAAGCGTCACCGCCAACATCATTCGCAATACCCTGCTGACCTTCTTTCACGGGACGGGGCGCGAGCAAATCTTTGCTTGGTTGCACGAAGGATGGGGCGGCGATCTCTATTCTGCCTGTATGTTAGGACTGCTGATTCCTTTATTAGGCTCAATTGAATGGATTGCGGATTATTTCCATCCGGGAACGGACCTGGAAGAGGGTTAATGTAGAGAAGAAGGAAGAGGGAAAAGGCAACAGGGAAAAGCTAACAGTCTGTGGTGCGGGCAACACGATAGCCTTGCAGCCAGACCCCAAGTCCAACACAAAAAATGAGTATGAGTAGAGCAATTTTAAATCAGTTGAATCTGAAATCAAGCAGGTCAAGTTACCAAATCTCTGTAGGTAAATGGCAATTTCGTGTCCCTACAACAGATGATTTGTAAAAGCTATTTATTTAAAAAGAATATTCACAAATGCATTAAAATAACCCATAAAGTTCGCCACTTTATAGATAAAATTTAGCCACTTAAAACATCAATTAAAGCACAGAAATAGACAAGAGAATGATCTAGCTCGAACTGTAAGATCTTCAAGATGACACAATGGATTTAACTAAATTAAAACGCCATTATGGATTAAACAGACTATTATTAGTCGGATTTCTCCTCTTGCTGTTCGTAGCAGGTACAATTCCCGGATACTTGAGCGGAAAATGGGAGTGGATGCAACCCCCTTCCGTCCACCGATTGAAACAAATTAAGCAAATCCAACACCGGGGCGTCGAACTCTCGAACTGGGAAACCTTGCAAGGTAAAAAACTTCTCATTAGCGGTCAGAAGTGGTTCCGGCAGGACGTGCGACGTTCGCAACGCGACGCCGAAGGGGTATCGCGCGACGGCCAACAAGCCATTATCATGTTTATGGTTCAAAATGGACCGATGGATCGCCCTCAAGTCGAGTGGACCGATATCAACGGTTATTGGCGCTGGAAGTCGGACTCGGAGCGTCAGCTCGAATTTACAGTAACGGCGCAAGATATTGCCCGATCGCGTTCCAGTGAAGTCGAGGGAGAGAATCAAGTCGATCGGAACAGAAATCAGAACGGAAATCGGGATGAGACCGTGGAGGTCACGGCGCGATTTTTCCGTACTTGGACGCCATCGCAAACCTATGCGGCGATTCAGTGGTACGCTTGGCCCGAGGGCGGCTCACCGAACCCGAGTGACTGGTTCTGGCGAGATTTAGGCGCCCAAGTCCGAGGCGATCGCGTTCCCTGGGTGGCGGTCAGTGCGATCTTGCCGATCGAACCCTTGGGCGATTTAGAGCGATCGCGCGCGGATGCAGAAGCCCTGGGAAAAGACATCCAAGCCGCATTAATCGCCCATTCGTTTCGAGGGAGTGAATAACGGTGAAACCGATCGACCCGGCAGGAAAAACCGACCGAAAATCGCCATTGGCGCCGAACGTCACGGCTCCAATGGATGGCAGACGGGCGATCGTAGCGATCGCCCTGGCCACCGTTCAAGTCAGTTGCACTGCCTTGGCGGCGATCGCCCAATTCCCCTTCAATCGCCCCGCGTCGCCACCTTCCGAGCCGCGAGCATCTGCCCGCTACTGCCCTGCAGACGGCGATCGAACCACCGTCCAAACCGCCCCAGCCGCCCCAGCAACCCCCTTCGATCGCCTCCCGAACCTGCAAGCCCCTCCCCCCGCAGCACCCTCCCCTGCCCTGCCGACCGCGCCACCGGACGAAGGCCCCGCGCCCTTACCCCTGTCCGCCTTACCCAATCCCGTCTATCGCCTCGGACCGGGAGATCAAATTTATATCGACGTTCAACCCTTTCAAGACCGTAGTGGTGCCAATCCCATCAACGCCGAAGGTCAAATCGTCCTTCCCTTAATCGGCACCGTCAACCTCACCGGGCTGACCCTCGAACAAGCTCAACTTGCCCTACAACAAGCCTTTAACCGCTACTTAGTCAATCCGCAAATCCGGGTCACCCTCTTGGTCAAGCGTCCCGTGCGCGTCACCCTCACCGGAGAAGTTACCCAACCGGGATTTTACAGCCTGCCCCCGGAAAGCGCGCGTCTCACCGATGCCCTGCGCTTGGTCGGGGGGACGACGCCCTCCGCCAACCTGCGCGCCGTGCGCTTGCGGCGTCTACTCCCCGATGGATCCCCCGTGGAAGTCACGATTAATTTACTCGATCGCTTGAAACAAGGGGTAGACTTGCCGGAAATTCCCCTAGTTTAGGGAGATACGATCTCGATTCCCCGCTTGTCCCTACAGGAAGCGCGCGGCTACGATAGCAGCCTCGCCGGGCGATCGATCTTGGGAAATCCCCAGCCCGTCTCGATCCGGGCGATCGGCGAAGTCACCCAACCGGGCTTTTATAACTTACCGCCGTCGGTCAGTCCGGTGGCGGATGCCTTGCGCTTGGCGGGAGGCATCACCCCCATCGCCGACTTGCGGGCTGTGCGGGTTTGTCGTTATCTCGACAATGGCGAGGTCAGCGAAGAGGTGGTGAATTTGTACGACCCCCTGCGATCGGGGGCGCCCCTGGACGAGCTGCGCCTCGGCAATGGCGATGTGGTGGTGGTGCCGAAATTAGATTTCGCTCAAGCGGACAACTACGACAGCAATCTGGTGGCGAGTTCGACCCTCGCGGCGCGCCAACCCGTGGCGGTGACCATTCTCGGCGAGGTGGCCCAACCGGGATTTCAAGTGCTACCCTTTTCCCCGCGTCCGGTGGCGGATGCGCTGCTGACGGCTGGGGGAATTACCAGCGAGGCGGATTTGCGAGCGGTCACCGTGCGCCGGGTGCTGACGGACGGACGCACGAGCGAGACGAAAGTGGATTTGTACACGTCACTGCAAACGGGCAGTCCCTTACCGGACTTGCGTTTGGGTGATGGGGACGTGGTGTTCGTGCCGAAGGTGGAGTCGAATACGGACGAGTATTACGATCGCGTGTTGGTGTCGCGCTCGACCTTGGCCCAACCCCAAATCGTCGTGCGAATTTTAAGTTACCCTGGAGGAGGAATCAGTATCGCGCCCCTGCCCAATGGCAGCACGATCGCCGATGTTTTGAGTGCGGTTCCCTTACAACAAGCCGATCTGGGTAAAATTCTATTAGTTCGCTTCGATCCGGAACAAGGGAAAGCCATCACCCGGGAGATCGACGGCAAAAAGTTGTTGATGGGCGATCCGTCCCAGGATATCGCGCTCCAGCATCACGACGCGATCGTGATCGGTCGCAATTTGATTAGTAAAATTACGTATGCGTTGAGTACGTTTACGCAGCCGTTCCGCGATGTCTTGGGCTTTTTACTGTTTTTCGATACCTTGAGAGATAGTGCGAGCAATTTATTCGGTCCGGGTTCGGACAATAATAATTAAAAAGATCTTTTTAAAAAAGGTATTTTCAAAAGAACGATTGACTAATAGAGTGAAGATCTTTCACGAGCATGAAGAACAGTTAATTTTTTAAAAAAGTTGTTTCTAAAAAAGTTATTTTAACCTGGCAACCTTCGATTTAAACGTTCGAGCTTTTGAGCGACTGGTATCATGGCCCTACCGATTCTTAAGCGTTACGCGATCGCCTTCAGTCAATATAAATGGTTTGGATTTGGCGCCTTTGTCATTGTCTTGGGCGCGGCGGGGTTTGTGGCAATGCAACCGTCGCCAGCCGAACGCTATCGAGGGGCGGGTCACCTCCGTTATACCACTCCTCCGGTGATCTTTTCGCAAACTGGAAACGTCATCCAAGAACAAGGGCGCAAACTGCCAGAAAGCGTTTTGAAGTCGGAAAACGTGATCGAAGCGGTGAGCAAACAGGTCAACGAAGACCCCAAAGTTGTTGAAAGAAATACCCGGCTTCGGTTTGTCGAGCGCGAGGATAGCGAGCCATTTATCGAAGTGTATTTCGACGACGACAACCGCCAACGAGCGGGAGAAGTAACGGGTGTTTTGATGAAAACGATGATCGAGCAAAGCCGCTTGATCAATAGTTCGTCGTTGCGCGGTCGAATTGCTGCCATTGAAGAACGCTTACCGCAAGTGATTGAAGAATTACGTCAGGCGGAAAGCGAATTAGAGCAGTTCGAGCGTGAAGAAGGGGTTTCAATTTTAGTGGCGAAAAGCGGCAATTTGGCGGAATCGATTGTTGGGAATCAAGCGCAACAGCGTCAAATTCGCTTGCAGCTTGAAGGAATCGACGCACAAGTTGCCAGTTTGGAACGGCGTTTGGGTTTGAGTGCGGATCAGGCGTATGTTTCGCAAGCCCTCAGTGCCGACCCCATTATTGCCGATTTGAGGGCGAAACTGCACGCGGTCGAGTCCCAGTTGGAATTACTGTCGCGAGATTTCCGGGCCGAACACCCGCAGATGATCCAATTACGCAAGCAGCAAGAGGCGTATAACGAGTTATTGGAACAAAGGGCGCAAGAGGTGATCGGCGGTAATGGGTTGGCGGCGCCGATTTTGACGGACGTGCAAATCCGCAAGGATAGCAGTCTCGATCCGGCGCGCCAGCAGTTGGCGCAGACGTTGGTCAATTTACAGACGCAACGACAGGCGTTAGCGCAGCAGTTGCAGGGATTGGCGGAGACGGAAGGGGAACTGCAACAGGAATATGAAAGTATTCCGAATAAGACGATGGAACGAGATCGCCTCGCGGGTCAAGTCGCGCTCAAGAAGAATTTTTACGATCAAATGCAAGCTTCTCTCGCCGACGCGCGCTTGGCGGAAGCGGAAACGATGAGTAGTTTGATGGTCAAACAACCGCCGAAGGTCGAAGAGATTACGCCAAAAACCCAGCCAGCTATTCTCATTTTTGCGATCGGCGGATTGCTCGGTATTTTACTGGGAAATGTCTTGATTTTCGTGTTGTCCTTGCTCGAAGGCAAGTTTTACACGATGGAAGAAATTCGCGGGGCGCTGCAACAGCAGGACGTTCGCATTTTGGGAATTTTGCCGAATCTGCCGCCGTCGGAGGGAACGGGAATTTTGCCCGTTATTTTAAATGCAAATTCGCCGTATTTGGAGTTTTACGAGCAACTGCGGACGAATTTGCGGCGGTTGGGTGAAAAACCACCGAAAGTGTTGTTAATGACGAGTGTGGCGCGTTCGGAAGGTAAGAGTACTTGTGCTTATAATTTGGCGATCGCGGCGGCCCGTGCGGGCAAACGGACGGTGTTGATCGAGGCGGATTTGCGATCGCCCTCGGCGGCCCGATCCGTGCGGGTGGCGCCGGATCCTCAAGCGGAGATCGAACCCTTGCGCTACTACGCCCAATACAATCAGTGCATCCACCTCGCTCCCGATGTCGAAAATCTCTACGTGATTCCCTCTCCCGGTCCGGTTCGGAATGCGGCGGAACTGCTCGAATCGAGCGAAATACGCCAGCTTTTAGAAGATATTCGCTTCCGCTTCGATTTCGCGGTTCTCGACGCGCCCTCGTTGAGTAGCTGTAACGATGCGTTGCTGCTCGAAGGCTTTACGGACGGGACGATCGTCGTTACCCGACCGCGCTATACGTCGAGTGGGTTGCTGACGGAGTATGTGGAACCGTTGACGGAATCGGAAGAGACTCAATTGCTCGGCGCGGTTATCAATGGTGCGGATATCGAGGTGCAGTTTGAAGAGCGCGACCTCGACGCGATCCAGGTGTCGTTACCGGGTGAGAAACCGATGGATTCCCTCCCGCCGCAGGATCGACCGCTTCCCCCGAAAATGCCCAGCCGCAGCCGCTAATTCCCGGGGCGATCGCGGGGTGGTTCAACGGGGCGATCGCTCGGAAAATAAGCCGAATAACGGTCCGAGGATGGCCCCGAAGACGAAACCGCCAGCATGAGCCCAGTAGGCGATCCCGCCTCCTTGCATTCCGATATTGGTTTGCGCGACACTGGCGACGCCATAGAAAGCTTGCTGCACGAACCAGAATCCCAGGAAAAAGAAGGCGGGGATTCTCACGGTGGTGAAGATGATGCCGAATAGAGGAATGAGGGTGACGATTTTAGCTTGGGGATATCTCAAGATATAGGCACCCATGACTCCGGCGATCGCCCCGGACGCGCCGAGGGAAGGAATAGTCGAATCCATCGAGAAATACCACTGACTCAAGGCTGCTAAGACGCCGCAGAGCAAGTAGAAGATTAAATATTTAACGTGGCCGAGGCATTCTTCGACGTTATTGCCAAAAATCCATAAAAACAGCATATTTCCAGCAATATGCAGGAAACCGCCGTGGAGAAATTGGGAACTGAATAAGGTGAACCATTCGGGAACGGGAGAGGCGATCGCCTCTCCTTGAAAGCTGGCGCTCAGTTGCTGGGGAACGACGGCCCACCATTGGAAAAAGTTATCGAGTTGTCCTTGTTGTTGGACGGTTAATTCGATCAGAAAGATAACGATATTGGCGACAATGAAGGCGTAAGTGACATAAGGGGTAATTTGAGTTGGGTTTTCATCGCGTAAGGGAACCACGGCAGTTGTCAGGTGAATGGGTGCGAAATACTGGGATTACCTTAACGCATTTCCGGACGGGGACGGTTTTCTCGGTGCGGCGTCGCAGGTTCGCGCGATTCTCCTCTGGAGACGCTTTCGCGTTCGCCCTTCGCCACGGGGATATCGTTCGGCAGTGATTTATAAATTTTATTTATCAACGCGATTGATAAACGTTATTTTTATCGGCTAATTTTTTAGCCCGGGTTGTCCATGCTCATTCGTAACCGAGGAGGCGATCGCCCGGATACCAAAACGAAAAAACCCCTCGCGAGGAGGGGCTTTTCCGTCGCACTCCACTTGGGAGTCACGTTTTAGAAA
Source organism: Oxynema mangrovii CENA135 (assembly GCF_016632315.1). Lineage (NCBI taxonomy): Bacteria > Bacillati > Cyanobacteriota > Cyanophyceae > Oscillatoriales > Oscillatoriaceae > Oxynema > Oxynema mangrovii. The sequence continues at coordinate 2,427,378 of NZ_JAEOXH010000001.1, forward strand.
AGGAACTTACCAGCCTTTTTCAGCTTGTTCGAGAACGTAGGTAGCCACATCTTCAATTTGGCTATCGTTCAAACGTCCGAGGAAGCTAGGCATCGCATTCTTGCCTTTTTTGATTTGGTTGGTAATTGCCTCGATGGAATCCATGCCGTACTGTTCCAGGGCTTCCTTCTTCAAGGTTTTGTTCGCCATGACGACGTTTCCTCCACCCATGTGGCAAGCCGCACAAGTGGATGAGAAGATTTTAGCGCCATTAGCGGCATCGCCAGCGAAAGCGGGGGCGGTAAAGGCAAAAGCAAACAGGGCGATCGCCAACGTAAAAACGGATAAGAGTCTCTTCAAAATCGTTCTCCTCTATGTCAACCAACAAAATAACGAAATTTTGGCTTAAGGGTTATTCTATCCCGCTTCGTTCCCACAAAACACGATCGACTTGTGACTCGTGTGATGCCAATGGTGCCTTGACTTAAATTAAAAAGTGTGGTAACTGAATTTGTTTTTTTCAGTCAAACCGGGGAGAAGCAACAGACAAGCTCGTCGATCGCTCGCGATCGCCCATACACTTAAATTACGATGGCGATCGCGCAATCGGAGGCAGATCCCGAGCCACTCGCGCTCTAACACAATAACCGCGTTTTCGCGATCGTTCCCCCAGCCCTCCTGACTGATAAATGATTGATGTTCGTTCCTTTACTCAAACAAGCTATCGAACCCCACCCCCTGACGGTCTCGACGGATACGACCATCGAGGAGACGATCGCCTTAATGAGCCGCACGAAAGCCAGTTGCGTCTTGGTCGTAGACCGTCCTCATTCTGAAATCGGCGATGCGGTTCTCGTCGGGATCTTTACCGAACGCGATGTCGTTCGCAAAATTGCCCTCGGGGACTGCCTCAGTGGCATCTCAATTTCCGAGGTGATGACCCGCGAGATCGTCACCTTGCAAGAGTCGCCGAGCCAAGATCAAGATATCGTCACGATTTTGAGCTTATTTCGGCAACATCGGATCCGTCACCTCCCGGTGCTCAGTCAGGACGGCAAACTGCTCGGCTTGATGACCCACCAAAGCATCCGCAGCGTTCTCAAACCGATCGATTTCATGCGCCTGCGCCGGGTCGGAGAAGTGATGAGTCAGCGCGTCATTCACGCACCGCCGACCTCGACGGTGTTGCACTTGGCTCATTTAATGAACGTCTATCATGTCAGTTGCGTGGCGATCGCCGAACCCCTCGACGATCGATCCCTTCCCCCCGCCGAGGATGACAATTTAAGCGTCTGGTCTGCCGACAGTTGTCAGCTCAAAGCCGTGCGACCGATCGGGATTGTCACGGAACGAGATATCCTCCAATTTAGAAACTTAGGCTTAGACTTCGAGCAAGTCCGAGCGTCAACGGTGATGAGCGCCCCCTTATTTCCAATTCGTCGCGAAAATTCTTTGTGGGAGGCGCACCAACAGATGCAAAACCTGCGGGTTCAACGGTTGGTCGTGCGCGGCGATCGCGACGAACTCGTCGGAATCATCACCCAAACCAGCTTGCTGCAGGGGTTAGACCCGATGGAAATGTATGCCGAGATCGAAGTCTTGCAGGAATTGCTACAGCAGTCGGAAGCGGAACGGCAAAGTTTACTCGAACAGTTAATCGCGCGCAACAAGCTGTTAGAATCCCTGGCGTTGACCGACGAACTGACCGGATTGCCCAATCGGCGGGCGATGGAACAAGCGCGACCGCAAATCGTCCCCAGCGACGGTCCGGACGAAACGGGCTACAGCTACAGTTACATCGCCTTATTCGTGATCGACGTGGACTATTTTAAGCGGGTTAACGATACCTACGGTCACGCGATCGGAGATGCGATCTTGCAAAAATTGGCGAAGCGCTTACAAGATCTGGCGCGTCCCCAGAGTTGGTTTTATCGCTACGGGGGAGAAGAGTTTGTCTGCGTGACCTTGGGGATGTTGCCGGAAGCGGCGATCGAATATGGGGAATCCCTGCGTCAGGCGATCGCCGAACAGCCGATCGCCACTGCCGACGGGCTTGAAATTGCGATCGCGATCAGTATTGGCGGGGCGATCGCGAAAGTCTTGTCGAGTCAGGACCGCGACATCACCCAACTCGTCGATACTCAAGCCTTATTCCAAAAAGCGGATGAGGCACTCTACCAAGCCAAACGGGAAGGGCGCAATTGCTTGCGGATGTCCCCCATTCAAGAGATTTCTTGGCCGTCTGAAATTTCGATCGAGAAGGCGTGGTAGAGAGGCGATCGCCCTCGGCGGTCCGACCCCCGGCGATTCTCCTTTGGAGATCCTCAGCGAACGCCCCGAACGGCGAGGGCAGCTCACAGATCGAAGTTGTCGCTACCCCATCCCGGTGCTACATTGGCCGCGCGCAAGATGAAAGCGGCTAATTTTTCGATGGTTTCTTGAGGCATCCAGCGTTCGGTCACTTCCCGACACCAGTAGATCGGCTCGCTGCCGTCGTAACTCATCGGCTCGCGCATGTAGGCAATTAAACTATCGAGGTTGTCCCGGGGCGGCGTGGCGCCGTGTAGGGCTTCTTCCGATAGGGAAATGGTCGGCGAGGGTAAGGTTGACCCCCCCACGTGACAGTTAATGCAGTGATCCATAAACAGGCGCTTGCCTTCGTAGAGGTCGTCCGGAGAAAACAAGCGGGTTTCGCCACTGGGGTTGACTTGAACTGGCACGGGTTCTTTGGCTTGCAAAAATTCGCGAATGTAGCGATCGCTCGTTTCGGCGCGGGCGGGCGCCGCCGAGGCGATCGCGCTGACGACCACCAAGGCGAAGGCGATCGCGGTTCGCACGAACACCGATTTAACCGATTTAACCGAAAATAAACTCATCAATGGCGCAATTTTTATTAAATTCAGCATCTTTACCTTACAGGAGATTTTTACCGAGCGGGTTCGCACGGGGCGCGCCCTTGGGGTCGATTTCGCCGCGCGATCGCCGCAACCCCCAGCAACTCGTTTTAGATCGAAGGTCCCTCCCAAAATCTACGAGTCTTCATCCGCCCCGCCCTCCGGTAGCGCGGACAGATACGTATAGCGGCACCGTTTGCGCTCGGTCGGACGACAAAAGGGCGGCTGAAGACCAGTAAAGCTTGAGAGGGATAATCGACAACTCGGATCGAGAAACATCCCATTCCCGAGTCAGTCAGATCGCGATCGGGGCGCGGCCAGCCTTAGTTGTAAACTTTACCGCCACCCCACTGAATGCCGCGAATCTTCGGCTGGATGAGGATGTAAGCGGCGAGGGCTTCGAGATCGTTTTCGGTGAGGTTTCTCATTTCCGGGAAGATATCGGCGCTCTTGATACTCGGGTGCAGTTCGGAAATATCGAACTCGCCGTCGTAGCTGGTCGGGGCTTTCATGTAATCGACCAAGCCTTCCACCGTGTCGCGACGGGGATAGGCTAAGGAGAGATCTTCAATCCCCAAACTGACGTTGGGATTGGTTTTGGTTTTACCGCCCGCATGACATTGGGAACAGGTATCGATAAATAACTGTTTCCCTTTTTCAATTTGTTCGATGCTAGCAACGGTGGTTTCTCCCTGTTCGTTCAGGGGGACTGTACGAATGCCTTTGTCCAGTTCGACCGCCGCTACGCTGGAGATCGCGACCTGAAAGGCCAAGAAAACCGTGGCTACGACGAGTAAAATCAATCGCTTCATTCTCTAGTTCTCCTTCCAAACTTCGGATAATTTCGTGGTAGATAAACGATCCACACAGCTTGGCTCAATCTCGATCGGTCTGTTGAGAACCGATCGCACCTTGGCGTTCGGGCCATTGGGGTAAAAAAAGATACGCTCGCCCCCTGCAACCGAGCAAGTGTCCTTCATGCGCGAGAAGTCAACCGTTTAGGTGGTCGCGGGCTTTTACGGCTCGCAAAAGCGCCCGGTCGAGCGCTCGGGTCTCACGCCGAGGTCGCAGGGCGATCGTCATCCGTTCGCGCGACCAGTTCGCTCATGATTGCTTTGGCATCCTCTAAAGCCAGACGAGTTTGAGGAGTTTTATAAGCGATGGCGAGTTGGTCGCACAGACGCAGTACGTCTTCTACAGGAACGTTATAGTCGCGTGCTATTTCAGCAATTGACAAATCTGCAAAGCCCATAGCGGTTCTTAACTGACCGATAAAGATTAAGCCGTTTTCAATATCACTATCATGCCACTGACCGTGACTTTATGAAGTATCCGAGGCCATCGATCGTTGCTTTTCGGTGGCGATCGCGGATCGTCTCCGGAGAAGAATCCCCCGCACTAAAGCTCTCCAGAGCAGACGATCTCCTACTCTGAAGGGCTTCGACTGTGGCTACACCGGGCGGACGTTCGCGGCGGGTCTCCAAAGGAAAATCGCCCAATCGCCCATTTCCCGGGAATAGTTTGACTTTTTTCTTGTTGTGTGATACGTGAGTCAGGCGATCGCGTAGCGTCTCCAAAGGAGAATCGCCGCTCAGTCCCCAGTCGAACTCAATTGCATGGCCTCTTGCAAGGGCAAGCGGTGGGAGAGCAAGGATTGAGGTTGGTGCAAGCAAATCAACTGCGCCAAGGTTTTCTTGAGTTGGGTGCGCGGGACGATCGCATCGACAAAGCCGTGACGCAATAAATCTTCAGCCGATTGGAAATCCTCGGGCAGTTTTTCGCGCAAGGTCTGCTCGATTACCCGGCGTCCCGCAAAACCGATCGTCGCTTTCGGTTCCGCGAGAATAATATCGCCGAGCATGGCAAAACTGGCGGTGACGCCTCCCGTGGTCGGGTGACTCAGCACGGGAATGTAGAGCAAGCGCGCTTCGCGGTGGCGTTCCAAGGCGCCGGAAATTTTCGCCATTTGCATCAAACTGAGCATCCCTTCTTGCATTCGGGCGCCGCCAGAAGCGCAGACAATGACCACCGGAAGCCGTTCGCGGGTCGCTTTTTCGATCAGGCGGGTGAGTTTTTCGCCGACGACGGATCCCATCGAGCCGCCCATGAAGCGGAAATCCATGGCGCCGAGGGCGATCGGGAGTCCGTCGAGTTTACCCAATCCAGTTTTGACCCCATCGAGCAGTTTGGTGCGGTCTTGATATTCCCGCAGGCGATCGCCGTAGGGTTTGCGATCGCGGAATTTGAGGGAATCTACAGGCTGCAAGTTTTCGTCGAGGGGCATCCAGGTCTGGGGGTCGATCAGTTGGGCGACGCGCTCCTCGCTGTAGACGCGCATGTGGTGGTCGCACTCCAAACAGACCATCTGATTGCCGCGCAGGTCTTTGGTGTAGGTCAGAACGCCGCAGGCTTCGCATTTCGTCCACAAGCCGTCAGCGATTTCTCGCTCTTGTCGTTCTTGACTAATCGGTCCGGATTTTCGTCGATTTGCAAACCAATCAAATAGAGACATGAAAACAGTTGATTCCTCACTCGTTTGGTAACTTTTTTGGTAAACAGATGAAATCGGTTCCTGGGGACGAAAGTATGGGGGCGTCGAATCGGCGATTCCCCTCTGGGAACGCTACGCGATCGCCCGTTTTATTCCTTCCCTTCAACCGTCCCGGACCTGCTCTGTCGCGGGTGGAGCAGTCCGAGCCAAATCTTAATTTTTTCCGAGGCGAATCTCCTGGGGAGACGCTTCGCGAACGGCGCCATCAAGTTGAACGCTACGGTTTTGCGATTCCCCTCGACGCGAACCCGTCGTCTCCATTCCCCCGGCGGCGCCACGAACGGCCATTCTCCTCTGGAGACGCTACGCGATCGCCCGCACCCTCCAAAGGCGCCATCGATTCGCTCTGCTCTCCTCAACAAGCGGGGCGAGCGACAGGTTGCCGCCCAACCGTTGGCGACGAGTACGGCCTCGGGGCGATCGCCTTGCCAAATAGGAACTCGTGTTACCATCTCATGACGTCTAGCAGCGAGCGTAGCTACGCCTGCAAGCAAACAACAGGGTCTCAACTGCCCTGGAACCTCCGCCGTCGGATCTTGGGATTGCCCCAAAGCCCCCACCTCATTCAAGGGAATCGCCGGGTTCGTCCTCTAGCGGACTGAGCAACAGCAATGCCGTCCAGCGATCGCGCGATCGCACCTGCAACGCTGCCGGAGCGCCCGCGCCCAAATAAGAACTCAATCCCAAATCGATAATTCGCGCCGGGATATCGTGGGCGGCTAGCACTTGTTCCATCAACTCAGCCTCCAGGCGATTGCTGGTTGTTCTCAAGGTAATCCAATACACGGGCAATCATAAAACAATAGCTAAGTTCGCGGGCAAAGGGCAAGACCCCACCCGATCGCCGCCACCGAGAACGGGTCGGTTCGGGTGGCAGCTTTTCGCCAAACATTCGAGTGCCAATCGAGCGGCGATCGCTTTCAGGATCGACGAAGACTCTCTACAATAAATCAGAGACGCCGACTCTTCCCCCTAGCAAACTTCCATTTAGCTATCTTAAACCGCTAACACCTTATGCCGAGAACTCAACGCAATGACAACTTTATCGATAAAACCTTTACTGTTGTCGCCGATATCATTCTCAAAATCCTACCGACCAACCAAGCCTCGAAAGAAGCATTTGCTTACTATCGCGATGGGATGGCGGCTCAAGCTGATGGCGAATACGCCGAAGCGTTAGAAAACTATCACGAAGCCCTCGAACTCGAACAAGACCCTTACGATCGCAGTTACATTCTCTACAATATCGGCTTAATTCATACCAGTAACGGCGAACACGATCGCGCTTTGGGATATTACCACCAAGCCCTCGAACTCAACGCTCGGATGCCTCAAGCCCTCAATAATATCGCCGTCATTCACCACTATCGCGGTGAAAAGGCCAAAACTGAAGGCAACTTAGAAGAAGCCGAGGGCCATTTCGACCAAGCGGCAGATTATTGGAAACAAGCGATTCGCTTGGCTCCCAATAACTATATCGAGGCTCAAAACTGGCTCAAAACCACGGGTCGTTCTAAAATGGATGTCTTTTTCTAAATCCGTTCGATGGGGGTTGGCGGTGGAAGGCGATCGCCGCTCCCCAGTCCCTTTAATATTAATTGGATTTTAACTCGATCGCCTTCCAATTCTGTCGTTTTTTCTCCTTGATTTAGATATGCTCGATCGCGAACAAGTCCGCAAAGTTGCTCGTTTGGCTTGCTTAGAACTGAGTGAAGAAGAAGAAATTGCCTTTACCAGCCAACTGGGCGATATTCTCGAATATTTTGAACAGTTGAGCGAATTAGATACTGAAAATGTCAAGCCGACCAGTCGGGCGATCGACGTGAGCAACGTCACTCGCTCCGACGAACTCCAAGTTTTCGGCGATCGCGAGGCAATTCTCAAAAGCGCTCCCGACCGCGAAGATGACTTTTTTAAAGTGCCGAAAATTCTCAATGATAATTAGTATAAAGCGCTCGAATTCTGCGCTTTGAAACCACAGCTCGTCATCGATACAGCCGGTGGGAGAAGCCCGGAGCCTATGCTTGCAGCCATATCGGGAGTACGTCACCACTGACTCATCTAATCCCTAAAAAATCGGCCCATTCAAGCCCCAAATTGTCAAAGGGTTTAAATTGGCCGATTTTCTATTTTTACGAGGGTTTAACGTTTCCCGTTGCCATTCCCGTTGCTCTTGGTGTTGCCACTGCTACTGTCGGACAACATCGACAACACTCGCTCGCTAATTTTATCGGGAACTTCTTGCAGGCGATCGTACTTCCATTGGAAGAACCCGACCCCCATCGTCAGCGATCGCAACTCCACGATCAAATCCTGCATTTCCGCTTGCGGGATATACGCCGACATCTTATCCCAACCTTTCCAGTCGGTCATCGGTTCGTATCCCAAAATCTGACCGCGACGTCCGCTAATCAACTGCATCATGTTCGAGGTAAAATCGCTCGGCGCCCAAATTTCCACCGAGGCGATCGGTTCGAGCAAGATCGGCTCGCATTTACCCATCCCCTCTTGCATCGCACTGCGGGCCGCCATTTTGAACGCCTGTTCCGAACTATCCACCGAGTGATAGGAGCCATCGCGCAAGACTACGGCGACATCGACCACCGGGAAGCCGAGGGGGCCTTGTTCGAGGGATTCGCGTACCCCCATTTCCACCCCGGGGATGTATTGTTTGGGAATGACGCCGCCGACAATCGTTTCGCTGAAATTAAAGCCTTCGCCGCGCGGTAAGGGAGCGATATCGATATAAACATCGCCATACTGACCGTGACCGCCGCTTTGGTGTTTGTAACGTCCGTGAATTTTAGCGACAGGTTTGCGGATCGTTTCTTTGTACTGAATCCGAGGGAGGTGGGTATTCATCGGCAAGTTGTACTTGCGACGCAGGCGATCTAGAGCCACTTGCAAGTGAATGTCCCCTTGTCCCCAGAGAATAATCTCGTGGGTATCCCCGTGTTGTTCCCACGCGAGGGAGGGGTCTTCTTCCATCAATTTGGACAGGGCCGCGCTGATTTTCACTTCGTCGCTGCGTTTTTCCGGGGCGATCGCCAGCGCGTACACCGGAGCCAGTTGTTCGGCTTTCGGCAACTCCGATTTGAGCGTGCCATCCCCCGCACTCAGGGTATCTCCGGTCAAAATCCCTTCCATCCGCGCCAGAGCCACCACTTCTCCCGCTCCGGCCCGTTGCAAACTCTCGGTTTGTTGTCCCATCATCCGGTAAATCCCGCCGATGCGAACCCCATTGAGCGACATCCCATCGGTAATTTCTCCCTGCCAAACCCGCACCAGGGACAATTTCCCACCTTGGGGAGTATAGTAGGTTTTGATCGCTTGGGCGAGGGGTTCTCCGGCTTTATGCAGCTTGATGCCGCGCCGTTCGGCAGTCAAAGACGGTTCGGGCGCCTCGCGTACCAGGGCTTCTAACAGTGGGCGCGCGCCGTAGTCTTGTTCGGCAATACCGAAAAATACGGGAACGATTAAATCGGCCCCGAGTTCCATTTTCAGATCTTTAACAATTTCTTCTTGAGACGGTTCGATTTCTTCTAAGAGTTCTTCGAGCAAGTGGTCGTCAAAGTTGGCCAATTCTTCGAGCATTTCTTGACGCGCGAAGTGTTCTTCAACTTTAAGATCTTCGGGCATCGGCACCGGGTCGGCGGCGGCTCCGGCATGGTAGTGGTACGCTTGCTCGGTGACTAAATCGATAAAACCGATTAAATCCGATCCTTTACGAATGGGATATTGATGGGGAACTAAGGGACGACTCGAAACGTTTTTGAGGGCGTGCAGTACGTCCATAAAACTGTCTTTCGCCCGATCCATTTTGTTGATAAAAACCAGGTGGGGAATTTCCCAATCGTCTAAAAACTTAAATAAAGGGGCGAGGGTTAAAACTCGGGCGATTTCGGGTTCGCAAACGACGATCGCCGCTCCCGCTCCCATTAAGGCGTTATAGGTTTCTTGGGCGAATTCTACCGAACCGGGACAGTCGAGAAAGGTGAAGTGAATGTCGCTGTATTCCGTACTCGCCGCCGAGACTTCGACGCTCATCTGGCGATCGCGAGCTTCGGGAGAACTATCTCCGACCGTGTTGCGGTCTTTTACGCTTCCTTTACGGCTGGTGGCACCCGTAATACAAAGTAGGCTTTCGAGTAAGGTGGTTTTCCCACTTAAATAGGGGCCGACAATGGCAACATTACGGACGCCGGATGGTACTCTGCCTTTCATGTTTCTCTCCTTGGCATCAAACCTTAAAAAATAGTGAAAATTCTGGGGGAATGGATCGAATTTCTGCTAGAGGTTTTCGTTTCAAAAATCCAATAATTTTCTACTCGATCGGAATGGCTTTGCCGTTAGCGCAGCGACGCCGTAGGCGTTTCTCTCTATGTTCTCTAGGTTACCGTATTCTTTTCGGATGAAAGTTAAAATTCTCTGCTTTTTTAACAAGTTTAAATCAAGTTTTGTAAAATTTAAAAAATGTAATAAATTCAAAATTTTTGTAAAATTGACAAGATCGCCCGCCCCTTAGAACAGAGCGTCGCGCAAGGGCGATCGAGGGGATTGGAGGGAGCAAAAGGGTGCAGTTGTCAACAGATAGCCCGGGTCGCGATCGCGCGGCGATCGAAACGACAGGTTAGTTTAGATCTCAGATAGATCCGAAAATCGATGGACGGGTCGAAGGGGAACAAGTATGAAATTCGGGGGATACCAACCACACCGAGTCCGATATTGGCTCGCCACGATCGCCGCGATCGCCCTCGTCGCCGGGGCGCCCGTCGGAGCAAAGACGCGAGCCGAATCCCCACAAGAAGCTGCCGTCGCCGCCGTCAATCGGGGTTTAGAGCAAATTCAAGCGGGGAATTTAGACGCGGCGATCGCCGCCTTCCAACGAGCCACCGAAATCGACAGTTCTTTCGCGGTCGGTCACTACAACCTCGGACTGGCCTTGCGACAAAACGGACAGTTACAAGCCGCCGCCGATGCCTTTTACCGGGCGATCCAAGCCGATCCGAAATTCGCCCTCGCCTACGGCAACTTAGGGGCCGCCTTACTCGAAGGGAATAATTACCAACAAGCCAGAACCTATTTAGAACGGGCGATCGCCCTCGATCCGAACCTCGGATTAGCTCACTACAACCTCGGGTTAGTCTTGGTCGAACAAGGCTTGTCCAACGAGGCGATCGTCGCCTTTCAAAACGCGATCCAACATACCGACAACGCCCCGGAACCGTCCTATCACTTAGGCTTGATTTATCTCGAAACAGGACAATTCTCCCAAGCCCAAACCGCTTTACAACAGGCGATCGCCCTCAAACCCAATTACGCCGAAGCACACTATCACCTCGGCTATATCTTCTACCATCAAGGAAATTTAGACGGCGCCTTAGAAGCCTTCCGACAGTCGGCGCAAGCCGATCCCAACTATCCCAATGCCTATTACGGCGCGGGTTTAGTCTTCTTACAGCAGCGCAATTTTGGCGAAGCCCGCCGGGTACTCGAATACGCCCGCGACTTGTACGGCGATCGCGGCGAAGCCCAACGGGCGATGAATGCACAGCAGTTATTGCAACGGGCAGTGAATGGGGAAGGATTTTAGATTTTAGATTGAAGGATGGGGGAGTAGTGCGAAAACTGCCTAAGAGACTGTCGATAAAGAAAATATACAAAAATCTTGTAGGGGTTTGGTTTCCAAACCCTCAAGAACCCTCAAGCATTGACATATTCCCCGGCGTGCTAGGGAAGCCATGCCGTAGGCTATACGCACGGGGATTCTAAGCGGTAAACTGTTCTAATGTTTGTCTGTAGACTCAAGCGAGTGTGCCTCTAGGTTAGAGGTGGCGCTCTTTTTGTCTGTCCCTACTCGATTTAGCGTGCGATATGGCTACCTTTTTATTTGAAATTGGTACAGAAGAATTACCTGCTGATTTTATCGATGGAGCGATCGCGCAGTGGCGATCGCTCATTCCCCAACAGTTAGACGAACAGTTTCTGCACGGCGACGCCATTCGCGTCTACGGAACCCCCAGACGTCTCGCCGTCGTTATCGAGGGGTTAGCAGACAAACAACCGGATCGCGAACAAGAAATCAAAGGTCCCCCCGCCGCGATCGCCTTTAAAGACGGAAAACCGACCAAAGCGGCCCAAGGTTTTGCCAAAAAACAAGGTTGCGAACTGAGTCAATTAGAAATTCGCGAAACCGATAAAGGGGAATTTGTCTTTGTCAACCAAAAAATAAGCGGACGGCCCACCGCCGAAATTTTGCAAGAACTCGCCCCCCAATGGCTGACCCAATTAGACGGGAAACGGTTTATGCGGTGGGGAGATGGGGAGATCCGCTTTTCGCGACCCGTGCGCTGGATCGTCGCTTTACTCGATCGCGAGGTCTTGAAGATCGAAATTCCGAACGAATCGGAAACCCTCACGAGTGGGCGTCACAGTGCGGGTCACCGGGTTTTGCATCCGTCGGCGATCGAAATTGCCGAAGCGAAAGATTATCTCGACTGCTTGCGATCGGGCTATATCGAAGTCGATGGCGACGCCCGTCGGGGCGCCATCGAAACTCAAGTGCGCGCCGCCGCCGAAAAAGTGGGAGGAACGGCTCAAATTGGGGACGACTTGCTGCAAGAAGTGACCAACTTAGTCGAATGGCCCACCGCCGTCGTCGGTCAGTTCGACGAAGAATTTTTAATTTTGCCCCCGGAAGTGATTACGACGGTGATGGTCAAACACCAGCGCTATTTTCCGGTATTGAAAGGAGACGGGAGTAGCGGCGAACTGCTGCCCTACTTCGTCACCGTTTCCAACGGCGACCCGCAAAAGTCGCAGACGATCGCCGAAGGGAATGCTCGGGTAATTCGGGCGCGACTGGCGGACGGGGAGTTTTTCTACAAGGCGGATGTCGCCAAACCGTTAGAGAGTTTTTTACCGCAGTTGGAAGTGGTAACGTTCCAAGAAGATTTAGGATCGTTACGCCAGAAGGTCGATCGCATCGTCGAGATCGCCGCAGCGATCGCCGACCAACTGGGAATCGAAGGGGGCGATCGCGCCGAGATCGAACGGGCGGCGTTGCTGTGTAAAGCCGATCTGGTCAGCCAGATGGTTTACGAGTTCCCCGAATTGCAAGGGGTGATGGGGGAAAAATACGCGCGCGCTTGTGGCGAACCGGAGAACGTGGCGCGGGCAATTTTCGAGCATTACCTGCCTCGGGGGGCGGGCGATCGCCTCCCGCAAACCTTAGCGGGACAAGTGGTCGGGATTGCGGACCGCCTCGACACCCTCGGCGGGATTTTCAGTTTGGGGATGTTACCGTCCGGGTCGTCGGATCCGTTTGCCTTGCGCCGGGCCGCGAACGCGGTGGTGAATATTACCTGGGAAGCGGGGTTAACCCTGAATTTAGCGCAATTGCTGCAGGCGATCGCCGCTAAATTTGCCGCAGACCGTCCGGAAACGACGGCGGATCGGCTTTTAAAACAGTTGGAAGACTTTTTCCTGCAACGGATCGCGACCTTGTTACAAGAAGAGTGCGCCGTCGATTACGATTTGGTCAATGCGATCCTGCTTGAAGACGACCCGGAATATACGGAACGGGCGCTGACGGATTTGCTCGACGTGCGCGATCGCGCCTTATTCTTGCAGGGGATTCGCCGCGACGGCACCCTGGAGAAGATTTACGAAACGGTGAATCGTTCGGCGCGTCTGGCGAAACAGGGGGATTTGGATACCGCCACCCTCGACCCCCAGGCGGTAGTGAAACCGGAGTTATTCCAAAAGTCCTCGGAACGCGGATTTTACGAAGCGTTGAGCGAGTTATTGCCGAAGACGAAAGCGGCGCGCGACGGTCGCAATTATGGGGAGTTAGTGGCGGCGATCGCCGAAATTACTCCAGTGGTGACGAATTTCTTCGACGGTGAAGATAGCGTCTTGGTGATGGATCCCGATCCGGATATCCGGCGCAACCGTTTGAATTTAATCGCGTTGTTACGCAATCACGCCCGCGTTCTCGCCGATTTCGGCCCGATCGTCAAAAGTTGACGGGCGTAGCCCCGGGGAGTCCCGTATCGGTCGCGCCCGCTCGTCCAGAATTTAACGTCTCCGGCGTCGCTTGGCTAACGGCGAAGCGGTAACATAAGGATTGCTCCAACCCGGGCTATCCCGTGGAGGATCGCGCTCGGGTGGTTTTCTCAGGGAAATCCTCACACACATACGATCTATGCCAAAAGCTCATGTCATTGGTTTCGGAAAATCCGGCGCGGCGGCGGCCCAACTGTTAAACCGGGAAGGTTGGCAGGTGATCTTGAGCGATCGCAACTGCAACCCAACCCTACAGCAGCAACAGCAGCAGTTAATCGCGGAAGGGATTGACGTCAGACTGGGAGAGGGATTCGATCCGTCTCCCGGTTTGGATTTAGTGGTAGTCAGTCCGGGGGTTCCCTGGGATTGTCCGCCCTTGGTGGAGGCGCGATCGCTCGGCATCGAAACCATCGGCGAAATGGAACTGGCGTGGCGTCATTTGAACCGGGTTCCCTGGGTGGCGATTACGGGAACGAACGGGAAAACGACGACGACGGCGCTGATTGCGGCGATTTTCAAGGCGGCGGGCCTCCACGCTCCCGCCTGTGGGAATATCGGTTATGCGGCGTGCGAGTTGGCGTTGAGCGACGCTCGCTCGAAGGAGGGCAGCCCCCCACTGGACTGGACGATCGCGGAAATCAGCAGCTATCAGATCGAGTCTTCGACGGGCGTAGCCCCGCGTATCGGGGTATGGACGACGTTTACGCCGGATCACCTCAGTCGTCACGGGTCGTTAGATCGCTATTACGAGATTAAGGCGTCGTTATTGGAAAAATCGCAGTTTCAGGTGCTTAACGGCGACGATCCGTATTTACGCAAAACGGCGCCGGATCGCTGGCCCGATGCCTGTTGGACGAGTATTCAAGGAAAAAGTAATTTACTCGGCGACCCGCAAAAGGGGGTTTATATTGAGGACGGTTGGGCGATCGCCCTCGGCGAACCCGTGGTGCAGGTGGATCGCCTGCGAATGCCCGGAAATCACAATTTGCAAAACTTGCTGATGGCGGTGGCGGTCGCCCGCTTGGCAGGGTTGGACGAAGCGGCGATCGCGCGCGGGGTGGCGGAGTTTCCCGGCGTTCCCCACCGCCTGGAACGCATCTGCACCTGGAACGGCATTGAGTTTATCAACGACAGTAAGGCGACCAATTACGACGCGGCGGAAGTCGGCTTGAATTCCGTGGAGGCCCCAGCGATTTTAATTGCCGGGGGAGAAGCGAAAGCGGGAGACGATACGGGCTGGCTGAAGGCGATCGAGGCAAAAGTCGCCTCGGTTCTGCTGATCGGCGACGCGGCGGAAGCGTTCGCCCGCCGTCTCGAACAGGTCGGCAATTCTCGCTACGAAATTGTCGAGACGATGGAACGGGCGGTCTCTCGCGCCGCTCAGTTGGCTCCTGAAGTCGAGGCGCGGGTGGTCTTGCTGTCTCCGGCTTGTGCCAGTTTCGATCGCTATCAAAATTTTGAAGAGCGCGGGCATCACTTCCGTCAACTCTGTCTGAATCTGTTGGCTTGAGGCGATCTCCTCGGTCGGGGGTGGGTGTTGCGCTTCGTATTTCCCTTCCCCCGGCTTCGCCCCGATTAGCGTCGGGCTAAATGCTCTTTACACGGGTGAGCGTTCAAAGGCTCTGCATCGCTGGCACTCTCTGCATTGAGGCGACCTGGCTGCGGATCGAATGGCCCGACCCCCAATAACTGCTGTTCGTACAAATTCCACTGTTCGATGTCTGTCGTTTCCATCCACGTCCAAAAGTCAGAACGGGTCGCAGCGCCGTTGACTTCCCTAGAGGACGGACAGACTCCCCCTCGGCTTTTGTCATACTCGGAAATTGCCGCCCCCAGATCGTCTTGAACGGGGGTTACAACGCGATCGCGGGCGATCTCGAAGCGAGGGCTTGGCCCTATCTCCGCCACGGGAGCCGATCGCGCGCTCTGAGTCCCCGTGGTCCACTGTAGGGTTTGTTCGAGCAGGGACGAACTCCCCGGTGCTACCGAGGAGACAAAATTAGCGATCGCAATGCAAATCGTAAATCCTATAAACGACCTACATTTACTCAGTTCTCGATGAAATTCGTCTTTATGCATCTTTATAAGAGTCCCCATCTAGAGAGGGATTGAGTAGCCTCAAAATCGGTCAACTGAGCTGCCTTTATTTTTTATAGCACAACCACTTTAAATTTGGGGGTTTTGTTGCTCTCAATACCGACCTTTAAAAAAATTTTAAAGATAAGAAAAATGTATCGATTTTTTTCTTGAAAACAATCTATCCCTAGAGGGAAATTCGATCCCGGCGCGGGGTTTGGATTCGCCATCACTGCCGACCTCAGCGCCACGGGGGATCGCCGTTCTTCTGGGAAATTGTAGGGCGGCAAACTTAAATCCTTGGGGCGATCGCCGATCGCTTGAAACTGGAAAACCCTTGCGGTAAAAGGAATAGAGCAACTTTGACCCCATTCGCCCCTGGGGATCGTTGGCGAGGCGATCGCCCGAACTCGCCACGGCGATCCCCTGTTTCCCTACCCGGTCGCGATGGGCTAGGGGGCAGAAATAAGAGAATCTTTTCGGTTTTGCTCCTGGGAATGAAAAATTTTATCTCTGCTCAATAAATCGGTTTTAATTATCTGTGAATCGATCCCGATCGTCGCCCTCAACTTCGATCGCGCGATCGCCCCAATTAACCGATCTCTTCTTTAGGGATTTCCACAAATTTTAAACCAGGAGCGATCGCGAAATTTTAAAAGGAGAGCCAATAAATGAAAGACTCATTTTTACCAACAAACAAAATCAAAGATAAACCCAAACCACCGATGAGCTCGAACCGATCGACCGAGGGAATAACTGAAGCGCCAACCTCAAATCAACGGCGATCGCGAACCCCGTCCGACCGCGCTAAAAGCGAGGGACGGCTCCGGTTTTGCTGCGATCTCGATCGCCGTAGGTATTGTATCTTATCACACCAATTTGTGATTTCGATCGCCTCGATCCGCCCGAAGCGATCGCCACCGAACCCAGATCGAGATCCGATCCGAATCGCGACCAATATCACCACCGCAAAAATACTGAAATCACCGAAGTTTTAGCCCAAACCGTTCACACTGGGGGAGATGTTTGCTGCAACGTAACCTCCAGCGAGAATTTCCAGCTATGCTCACCGACGACAACCTGACCGAAATTTTTGCTCAAGCTTGGCATGAGGGTAGAATTACCAGCCTCGAACGTCAACAACTGAGAAACCTACTTCTCGCCTGTTCTCTCAACCTAGAAGACGAAATGCTGGTCAATCGCCTCCTATATGCCATTCGTCGCGGTTGGTTGACCGTCAAAGAGTACGACCGATCGCTCCAACGCCAACTCTAATCTCCCTCCTTCCCCTCGACCTCCTCCCGATTCCCCACTCCGTGAAACGAGCGATCGCCTCGGAACCCCCGATTTGAATAAGAGTCAAAGAAGCCATGCCAAACGCCTCGGGGAATCGGATCGATGTCTGTAGAATTATTCGATGCCAGCTACTATCTCGCCTTCAATCCAGACTTAGCCAATGCGGGATTGAATACCCCGCAAAAACTCTTCGATCACTTCAAAAATGCCGGATTGAGAGAAGGACGTTCCTTTTCACCGTTCGTCGATCTCGATATTTACCGACAAGCCAATCGGGATTTAGTACGCGCCGGATTGGACAATCGGGAACTGTACGAACATTTAAAAAAATACGGCATTGAAGAAGGGCGAACCTTTTCCGCCATCGTCGATCTCGACTTTTACGCCCGTAAAAACCCCGATTTGGCGGCAGCGTTCGGCGACGATCGCGAAAACTTATTCGAGCATTTGCAAAAGCGGGCGATCGCGGAAAATCGCCAATTTTCTCAATTTTTAGATCTAAACTTTTATTTATCGGCCAATCCCGATTTAAACTCAACCCTGGGCGGCGACCCGAAAGCAGCCTTCAACCATTTATTCGCCAACGGATTGTGGGAAGGTCGCCCCTATTTACCCGGCGATCTCGGCGGACTGGTCGGTTCCCGCCTCGTCGGCGCCGACCCGGCAGTGCGGCCCGAACTCGACGCGATCGATAACGAAGATTATTATAAATTTAGCATCGATACCTTTAGCGATCTCAGCGTCAGTGTCGAAGGCGATCGCGCCGCCGCGAAACTCTCCCTCATCCGCGATCGCGATGGTAACGGTTTCCTCGACGAAGCCGAAGCCGAAACTGCCATCCTCGCCGAAAGCGCGCCCTTATCCCAGATCGATCGCTACGCGATGGCCCCGGGGAACTACTTCGTCAAAGTCAGCCAAAACGACACCCCCACCGCCTACCAACTCAAAGTCAGCGCCACTCCCGCCCAAATTCTCAGCCGACCGGATTTAGGCGGAAATACCTTAGCGACCGCCTTCGACTTCGGTAACCTAGTCCGACCGGACGCGATCGACGGTTTTATTAGTCGCGACGACCCGCAAGACTTTTACAGCTTCTTCCTCGACTCCCCGCGAGATTTGCGCGTCCGCCTCGAAGGGTTAGCGGGGAAAGTCAATCTCAATCTGTATCGAGACGGCAATAATAACGGCGTACTCGATAACGGCGAGATCGTCCCCACCCAAGCGGATACCCAGCGCGTCCCCGTCGATTTTAATGGGGATGGGGAAATCGACGCCCAGGAATTTTTCGATTCCCTGCGACCCGCCGACGGGACCGATCCGTTTCCGAGTGCGATTCGAGGGACGAATTTACAAGCGGGACGCTATTTTATCGGCGTTTCTACCCTCTCGGAAGAGACGGGATATCGCTTGCATCTCGAATCGATTCCCACTGGGGTTCCCAATGGCGGGGCTGGAAACATCTTTCCTGTGGGGTTTGGGGCGATCGGACGCTTGCGCGATCGCCACGAACACGCGGACTTTATCGGCGAAGTCAATCCTTACGATTTTTACCAGCTTGATGTCGGCGAACTGCGTCAGGTCAGCATCAAACTC
Source organism: Oxynema mangrovii CENA135 (assembly GCF_016632315.1). Classification (NCBI taxonomy): domain Bacteria; kingdom Bacillati; phylum Cyanobacteriota; class Cyanophyceae; order Oscillatoriales; family Oscillatoriaceae; genus Oxynema; species Oxynema mangrovii. The sequence goes on from NZ_JAEOXH010000001.1 coordinate 2,445,834, forward strand.
GATCGCCTCGCCCAAAGTGCCAATTTAATTCTGATTCACGATATCAACAACGACGGCGGCTTCGACTTTCAGGAATTTGTCGTCTATCCTTCCCCCACCGAAACCCCGACCCCACAAATCGATCGCCTCCTGAGTGAGGGCACGTATTACATCGGCGTGGCGCAAGTTCGCGGCGATACCCCCTATTTCCTGACCGTGGAAAGTTCGGAGGTCGATCCCCCCGCCGACGGCGCCGGAAATCAACTCGCCAGCGCCCACGATATCGGCGTGTTGACGGAAGACATTCAAATTAAAAATGACTTTCTCGGACAGGGCGATCGCGAAGATTACTATCAATTTACCCTCGATTCTTTCCGCGATGTCGGCCTCTATTTGTACGACATGACGGGGAACGCTCACTTATATCTGATCCGCGATCGCAATAACAACGGACAAGTCGATCCGGACGAGATCGTGGATGGATCGGAAGCATCCGGGGCATACCAAGACCAGATTAACCGCATTTTAGCCCCGGGAACCTATTTCGTGCGCCTCGCCCAAGCGCAGAAAGAAACCTCGTATAATTTGTGGCTGGAGGCCCAACCCGTAGGGGTCGATCTCAATCCCGCCGGGGACAATTTACCGGAAGCGACCGATTTAGGTTTACTCGATCGCCCGATCCGTCAAAGCGGTCGCATCGGTCTGGACAATCCCGCCGATTTCTACCACTTTCAAATCGATACGCCGCGCGATCTGAGTGTCTTTCTCGATCGCCTCAGCGCCAACGCCGACGTGCAGTTGATTCACGACCGCAACGCCGACGGAATCGCCGAAGCGGACGAAGTGGTGGCCCGGGGAGTGGAAGGCGCCACGACTCCGGAAGAAATTCATTTTGACAACCTCGGACCGGGGTCTTATCACCTGGCGGTCACTCCGTCGGCGGCGGAACAAAGTTATTACGAATTGAGCCTCGTTCCCCAACGTTACAGCCGCAGTTTCGGCTACGGGATCCCGAATGCGGCGGCGGCGGTGGCGGCGGCGATCGGTAGCGAACCGTTTGCCCCCGGACCGAGGTTAGGGACCAGTGGCTGGGCCGTTGATTTGGTCGGGGCTACGGCGGCGTGGGAACGGGGTTATACGGGTCGAGGGGTGACGGTGGCGGTCATCGACGGGGCGATCGATTATACCCATCCGGACCTCGACGATAATGTATGGAGCAATGAGGACGAAATCCCCGGAAATGGCGTTGACGACGACGGGAACGGCTTTGTTGACGATGTTCGGGGATGGAACTTCTTCGAGGGGAATAACGAAGTGCGCGACTTGAATCCTTTGGAAGGTCACGCCTCCCACGTGGCGGGAATTATCGCCGGGGAAAATAACGGGGTGGGAATGACGGGAATCGCACCGAATGCTCGGGTGATGGCGGTTCGGGCGATCGATCCGTTGGTCGGAGGCGAAGACAGTGTCGCGGCGGGTATCCGTTACGCGGTGGATAATGGGGCGCAGGTGATTAATTTGAGTTTGGGCGGGTCGGCGCCGATTCCGTCGTTGCAAGACGCCCTCAGTTATGCGAACGATCGCGGCGTGGTGGTGGTGATGTCGTCGGGGAATGACGGGTTGAGTCGCTTTTCCGGGGGCAAACGCTTTAGCGGGCCGAAGTATCCGGCAGATTTGGCGACGGAATACGGACTCGCCGTCGGTGCAGTGGACCGCGATCGCGCGATCGCCGATTTCAGCACCCGCGCCAATACGGATTTACGCGATTATGTGGTTGCACCGGGGGTAGATGTTTATTCTTCGTTGACCACCAGTAATTTTGCCTTTTGGGAAGGGACTTCGATGGCGTCTCCGGTGGTCGCTGGGGTGGCGGCGTTGATTCTTAGTGCCAATCCCAATTTAACTCCGGTTCAAGTCGAGCAGTTGATAACTGCAACGGCAGATCCGAATGGAATTATTGAAACGGGCAGTTTTGAGAGTTTCTTATAATTGCGTCCGCCATGGTTCCCCTCGATGTCGTTCCTCCATCGAGGAACGACAATTCCCGAAACTTAATTCAGGCACTTTTAGGAATTCACGATCGCCGGATCGCTTCTTGTCGTAAGGCGCCGAGGGTATCGGCTAAGGCATCTTGAAATATGCTGTAAAAAATCCCTTTTGGCGTACTGTCATTGGGTTGCGCTTGTACGACTTGAGTGAGCAGAACGAAGCGATCGCCGGGGGAGGTGGTGACGGTTTCGATCGTCCAATATCCCTCTAAACGGGTTAAATCTCCCTCGATTTGACGGAAGTCAATGCGGGTTTGTGGGGTTTTAATATTGACGGTTTTGATGCGCGATCGCACCCCCAATCCGAACACTTGACGTTCGTCAATTTGTTCGATCGTGGTTTGATTGCCCGTTGCTTCTAAAACTTGACAAGAAACCACGTTCGGAAGAAACCGAGAAAAGTTACGATAATCGGTCAAGACTTCCCATACGGTCGCTTGTCCTGCGGGAATTAAAACTTTAGCGACATAGGAACCTTTTTCCCCCGTAACGATCGCCTGACCCCGGTTTAATTGGTCCCGTTCGCGGTCGGAGAGTTGGGCGATCGCGGCGCTCGAAATCTCGGTTGCACGAGCGTTTCCGGTGGCGGTCTCGGGGACGGGAACGACTCCCAACCAAGCGACTAAAGAAACAATGGCGATCGCGATCGGTTGGCTCAATTTTGGTTTCATCATTAAGATTTTTGGCTTATTATAAGAACGTTCGATCGCCCGATCGGCGATCGAATTACGCCTTATCTTAGCCGAGGGATCGCCGAATTTACAGATCGATTTTTAGAACGGTTCTCAACCCCGTTCGCTCCCCAGGGAGGAGGTCGATTCTCTCCTTTCCTAAGATTTAGGGTTGGCGACCGGGCGATCGCCGGATCGTCGATGCAGTTACAAATCTAAGGTTAATTGTAACTCTCTCTCGGGTTTGGCGCTTTCCGGTAAAGGGTCGGGTTCGGCGTGAATGGCGGGACAATAGCGGGAATACTGACAGCGATCGCAAGCTTTGGTTTGATGCGGTTTCCACTCTCGTTCGCCGCGCAATTGTTTGGCCATTTTGGAGATCGTTTGACGGACCCGCCTGTCATGTTCTGGGGTCACTTCAAATTCGATCTTATCTCCCGTTCGCAAATAAATTAAACTCAGTTTTTTTAAGCGACAATTGTAAATATGTTTGAGGGCGATCGCGTACAATCCCAGTTGGAGGTCGATCCGGTTTGAATCGAGGGATTTAATTTCTTTAGTTGATTTATAATCGATCAGTTCGAGATCGTCTCCCAACCAGTCGAGGCGATCGTAGCGTCCGGATAAGGTAAATTCGATATTATCTAGAAACCAAGGAGCTTGTATTTTCCCTTCTACGGCGAGGGGACGGCGCAAACTCGGCAACTCGGTCATGAAGCGATCGTAATAGTTTCTTAAAATCGTCAGACCTTCGCGAAACTGACCCGGATCGAGGTCTTGAGAATGATTTTGCCAGCAATATTCCAGCCATTCAAAACTAGGCATCGGCTGGAGATAATCCCAATCTTGATAAATTTGCGCTAAGGCTTTGTGTAAAGCGGTTCCTAATGCTTGCGATTTGCCAAATCCCCCACCGGGTAACCCGCGTTCGTATTTAAAATAGTACGCTTTCGGGCAACTTTGATAGGTTTGTAATTTGGCGGCAGATAGGTGATACGCCATTTTGGATTGACGAGGTAAATCTCGCCTGCAATTTGATTTTAAGTGAATTAATAATTCATTTTAACGAATTTAAATCGAGGGCGATCGCCTGAAAATTTAGAAGTTAAGAGGCGATCGCCTGAAAATTCACCCGTTCTCTCCGGGTTCTCCCGCCAATTCTAAAATACGCTGCCAATATCCTGGATCGACCGACATCACTGACAGGCGAGGAAGGCGGACTAAGTCAAATCGATCGAAGCTTTCGTCCGCTTTAATTTGCGCTAAACTGACGGGATGGTTGAGGGGACGAACGCTTTCAAGATCGACGACAGTGCGTTTGGGATCGTCGAGCTTGGGGTCGGGATAAGGGATGCTGGTAATTTTAGCAATTCCCACCGCTCGCCGTTCTTTTCCGGTGTTGTAAATTAAGGCCAAATCTCCCGGTTGGATCTGGCGTAAATTTTTGAGCGCTAAGTTATTTTTGACCCCATCCCAAACGGTGTGGCGATCGCGTTCTAAATCGCCGTAAGTATAATCGCCGGGTTCGGTTTTGAGCAGCCAGTAATTCATCGATCGCGCTCCACGGTGGCGAGTTTAAAATTCATCGTCTTCATAATTGGAATATGCATTTGACGATGCCATCGATCGCTCGTTATCTTGTTTGGAACCGAGCAAGTCGAGACGGTCTACTTTGATAACCGGAGAGGAACGTTCGGCTTTGGTCGTCGCATCGATCCAATGATTGAATTTTAACGCTCCAGTGACGCCAATTAAACTGCCTTTGCGAACGTAATTGGCGGCAACTTCTGCGGTTTTTCCCCACAGTTCTAAATTGAACCAATCCGGTTCGTCACTATGGCGAGTGCGGCGATTGACCGCTAAGGTCAAACGACATTTAACGGTTCCCGATTCAAAATATCTAACGTCGGGGTCCATTCCGACGCGACCGACTAAGGTGACAACATTAAGACTCATACTCGAAAAAACAAGTAATTTCAACGACAATTGGGCGATCGAAATGCGACTAAATTCTGTCCAACCGATCGAAGTTTGGCGCGGAATTAAGATAACGATTCGATTCGGATCTAGACTAACAGAGAACTTAGGGATTTGCTATGGTTGGAGGTTGCACCGATCGCCCGCGATCGCACCTAGAGCGATCGTCGGGTCGGACCGTCGCTACGAAAGAGGGTAAGAGGGAGGCGGTTTGGGGCGCTGGGACGTTCGCGTAGCATCTCCCCAGGAGAATTGCTCGTGGCGCCGAGGGAGATGACGGGCGATCGTCCGATGGTTTTCCTGGGAGGTTTAAGGGAAGGAGGGAGGGGAGTTCCCCGCTTGAAATCGAGGGGCGATCGCGATCTTTTATGTTAACCCTCGGTGATTTCACCCTCATTTTTATCGAGCCGAAAGAAATCCATTCTCGAAAGTATTCGTGCAACTTAAAATAAAAAGCTTAAATTCGAGCAAAAATGCCTTTTGAGAAGGCGGCAAAAACTCAGTTGAAAACCATCGCGAACGGGCGATCGCGCCTCCGTAAGACTTCAGCGCAAGTCGAACAGATTCGAGGGAGTCTGTAAACGGTGAGAACCATAGGCGAACGGTGGCACAAGGGGCATTTTTAAGAGCGCCGTTGTGATTCTTGGAAGCTTACGAGGGGCGGGCGCGCAACGCCACTGGCGATCGCATAACCCGGTCGATTCTCTCCGGATTGCCCGGAAAGTCCTAGGGATTATAGTGGGGAGACAACCGGGTTAGGTAATCGATACAATTCTTCCTCACTGACTAGACTCAGAGGAGAAAACGTAATAGAATCCAACTCGGTTAACATTTCTGTTACATTGTCGTCGCATAGCATTGCAATTTTGGGGGCGTAGAAACGAGTGGGTCTTTTCAATCGCTTTTCCTTATCTCGGGACATGGGTATCGATCTCGGTACCGCCAACACTCTAGTATATGTATCTGGTAAAGGTATTGTCCTTCAAGAACCTTCCGTCGTTGCCATTGATAAAGATGAAAAAATCCCCTTAGCCGTCGGTGAAGATGCTAAAAAAATGCTGGGTCGGACGCCCGGAAATGTAATCGCCTTGCGCCCCCTTCGCGATGGCGTAATTGCCGACTTCGACACTGCCGAGTTAATGCTCAAGCACTTCATCAGCCGCGTTCACGAAGGGAGAGCCTTAGTGTCGCCGCGTATCGTGATCGGGATTCCCAGTGGTGTCACCGGGGTGGAACGGCGGGCCGTGATGGAAGCCGCATCTCAAGCGGGGGCGCGCGACGTGTATCTGATCGACGAACCCGTCGCGGCGGCGATCGGCGCCGGACTGCCCGTCGCCGAACCGACCGGAAACATGATCGTCGATATCGGCGGCGGAACCACCGAGGTCGCGGTGCTGAGTTTGCAAGGGACCGTACTCAGCGAATCCGTTCGCGTGGCTGGGGACGAACTCAACGAATCGATTTCCCAGTACATGAAGAAAGTTCACAACCTCGTCATCGGGGAACGGACCGCCGAAGAAATTAAAATTCAAATCGGTTCGGCGTATCCGACCCACGAAGATGACGATGCGGTCATGGAAGTTAGAGGTCTGCACTTGCTGTCCGGCTTACCGCGAACGGTGACGATCAAAGGACCCGAAATTCGCGAAAGTATGGCCGAACCCCTGGCGGTGATTGTCGAAGCGGTCAAGCGAACCTTAGAACGCACTCCCCCGGAACTGGCGGCAGATATTATCGATCGCGGCATCATGTTGGCGGGAGGCGGTGCCTTATTAAAAGGACTCGACACCCTGATCAGTCACGAAACCGGAATCGTCACTCACGTTGCTGCCGACCCCCTCAGTTGTGTAGTCTTGGGAACGGGTCGCGTTTTGGAAAACTTCAAACAGCTAGAGCGTGTCTTTAGCGGTCGTTCGAGAACGATGTAATTCCCCGCGATCGCCCGAGATCGTGAGGAACCCTTCTGCAAGTTGAGACTCTAAAGACTATCAATGTACACATTACGTCGCTGGTGGGATCGGCATGGTTTGCACGTCGCCTTAGTGGGCCTGACGGTGAGCGCTGCCCTCTTCGTTCGTTATACCCAAGGGGCCGCCATCTTTGAGGTCTATCAAGTGGTGACTCGTCCCTTCCAGTCCGAACCGACTTCTCAAGAGCAACTGACCAACGCCAAAGTCGCCGAACTCGAACAGCGCGTCGTCGAACTCGAAGCGCAAAATCAAAAGCTCAAAAAACTCCTCGATTATGTTTCCGACCAGAAACAAGAAGGTATTGTCGCCCCGGTTGTCGGTCGCAGTGCCGATCACTGGTGGCGGCAAGTGATTATCGGGCGCGGCAGTGAGGAAGGGATTCAAAAAAATTACATCGTCACCAGCCCCGGCGGGGTCGTCGGACGAGTGATGGAAGTGACCCCCCATACCAGTCGCGTTCTGTTGATTAGCGATCCGAGTTCTCGCTTGGGGGTGACGATCAGCCGCAGTCGCTTTATGGGCGTCATGCGCGGGAAAGCCGCCAACCGCGCCGTGGTCGAGTTTTTCGACAAAGTGCCGGACGTCAAAACCGGAGACGTGGTCGCCACCTCCTCTTACAGTCGGATCTTCCCTTCCGGATTGTCCGTCGGTCGCGTGGAAAGCGTCGATCTCAATAAAAGTCCGGCGCCGGAAGCGGTGATCGAATTGTCAGCTCCCTTGAGTTCCTTGGAGTGGGTCGTCGTCTATCCCCACCAAGAAACGGACGAATTGCCCCCCCTGGAAGGGACTCCGGAACAACCAGAGCGAGAACAAGGATGACATGAGGAATTTATCCTATTGGCCGACCAGTTCGCTGAGATTGCTCAATGCGGCGATCGTTGTCGGTTCCCTGTTTCTGTGTTTGTTAATGTTGCCCACGCGCTTGCCGGGCCTCGAACTGCTCGGCATCGCACCCAATTGGGCCTTGATTTGGGTCGTGGCTTGGAGCCTCAAACGCAAGCCCTGGCAAGGAATCGTTGCCGGGTTGGTGGTGGGATGGCTTCAAGATGCCATGACCTCAGCCGAACCCACCCACGCGATTAGTTTGGCGGTTGTCGGTCTGTTGACGGCCCGCTTGGAAAAACAAAAATATCTCCAAGAAGATTTTATTTCCGTGGCGTTGGTCGTTTTCGGTATGGCCCTCTTGGCGGAAACGATCTTGGCGCTGCAATTCAGCCTCACGGGAGAGCGGACGTTGAGTGAAATTTGGACGACTCACCAACCCCTCGCCCTGGCTTCGGCAATTTTGAGCAGCCTTTGGGCTCCGGTGGTTTACTTCCCGTTAAACCGATGGTGGCAAACCTTTCGTAACCTCGATCCTTCTTGAAGGGGAGTTGTCAATCTAGCTCGAAGGTTCCCAGAACCGGACCGACGGAAGCACCGCGATTGAGTTCGCCGTCGGAGACGAAATCTTGATTGGCATCGACTAAGATAACGCCTGCTTGAAAATAACATTCGGCTTTGACGCGATCGCCCGCCTCGGTGACTAATAAATTCAAACTTCCCCCTTCGGTGGCACATTTAAACCGAATCGTCGCCACTTCTTCCGGTTCGCGTTCTTGCCACACTTGGGAATAGGGTTCGACCTCGGGCCATGCGGCTAAAAATTCTCGTTCTTCTCCAGGAAAGGGCAGTAACCCCAAAGGTTCGCCGTAGCGATCGCCATTTTCTTCTAAGTCTTTTTCCCAACAGCTCCACAATACCTTACGGCTTTGGTTGGTGTTTTGAAAAACTTGTAAAGAGAACGCCCGATCCGAGGGACATTCCTCTAGATACTGACGGGTTTGTTCCGGCCAAATCTCCTTTAATTCACTCAATAATTCCTCACAAGAGCGATCGCCGCACTCTCCATAAACCCGATCGCTTAAAATCGGCTGCTCTCCTGCCGCTTCCGAATTACAATAGCGCAAATAGGGGGCATAAACGTAACCGTCGAGTTCGACTCCCGTGGTCGAAATCGGCACCCAATTGTTATCCGGAGGATCGAGGATATAAACGACCGCATCTCGGGGTAAGGTGCCGATAATTTCCGAATCCGTCGTCGGACGTTTGCGTAGATTGAGCGGGTCATTGTCCGTATTCACCTGACGACAAGACCCCTCGATCGCCCGAGGATTGGCGCGATCGCTGGCGTGGGCTTGAAATCCGGCAATATAGCCATCACTATAGGCTAAATCGGCTTCGCTCGCCCCGGTTGGCGGTTGGGCGATCGTCGGATTGCCAATCGTGACGGCATCGTGCAGGCCACTTTTATATCCGGCAATAAAGCGATCGCGGATCTGGGTATCGTCCGGATTATTTTGATAAAAATTGCTGCTACTGTTCTAATGCCTGACACCAAATCCGTTTTTCGGGCGTCCACACTTCCCGAGTATTGCAGTTATATTCTCGTGGGGCTTGCGCCACGGAAACGAGGGGCAAAAAGGTTGCCAAGCCTAAAATTGTGGCCGAAAGGAGAGGTTTTAACATGGCTTGTTGATAAAAATTGAAACCAACAGCGATCGCGGCGATCGCCAAAAATCTCAACATCTGCGCGAAGCGGTCAAAATGAACGCCCGCCGGAGGAGAAAGTTTAAATTAGACCTGTTTCATCATCAGGGAAAATTTCTGAAAAACCCCTTAAATGACAAATCTTTTAACAAGTTTGCAAAACGATTTTGCCACAGGTCTATTAGAACGATTCCCGAGTCTCGATGCCCGATTCCGCCTCCCCTTGTACCACCAAAACCGAACATTTGACGTGGTGCAAAACATGATTGCTGACACTACCGAGGAAGAATTCGGCGAGGGACGATCGCCCGTGACGGCCCACCACGACTAAATCGGCTCCCCAACGGCTCGCAATTTCGCGAATCCACCACCCCGCATCGCCGATTTGATACTCGAATTCTGCGGGAATCCCCAAACCGCGCGCCTGTTTGCGATAGTCGTGCAACCATTTCTCGACATCTTCCATTTCTTTTTTAATCACCTCTTGTTGCACTTGAGCCGAATTGACGGCTCCTTCTCCATAGAGATCCGCCCCCGGTCCGAGGGCCACCGGGCCGACCCCGAGACAGTGAAAAACGTACAAATTCGCGCCTTCCTGACGGGCTAAAGTCAACGCCGTCTCGAAGACCCGATCCGCTTCGGGCGATCGCGCGATCGCCACTAAAATTTTCTTAAATCCCATTGCTTGACTCCGATTCCCTCAAAATTGAAATTTTCAAATACGATCCAACACTTTTGGACGACCCTTTCCCAGGTATGATTAATAATTTGCAAGATTTTATAACCCAATCATGACCCAGAACTACCGCATTACCCTGTTGCCCGGTGACGGAATCGGCCCTGAAATTATGGCAGTGGCGGTAGAGGTTCTCAACGCCATCGGCCCGCAACACGACCTCCAGTTTCAGTTTGAAGAAGCCCCCATCGGCGGTGCTGCCATTGACGCGACCGGAGAACCCCTCCCGGCAGCCACCCTAGAGACTTGTCGCCGCAGTGACGCCGTGCTGCTGGCCGCGATCGGCGGTTACAAGTGGGACAACTTGCCGCGCCACCAACGCCCGGAAACCGGATTGCTGGCCTTGCGTGCGGGACTGGACTTGTTCGCTAACCTACGCCCCGCCACGATTCTACCCCAGCTCGTCGATGCGTCGAGTTTGAAGCGCGAAGTCGTCGAAGGGGTCGATATTATGGTGGTTCGCGAACTGACGGGGGGGGTGTATTTCGGGCAGCCGAAAGGGATTTTCGAGACCGAAACCGGGGAAAAACGTGGCGTCAATACGATGGCGTATACGGAATCGGAAATCGATCGCATCGCCCGGGTTGCCTTTGAAACAGCTCGCAAGCGTCAGAGCAAACTCTGTTCTGTGGATAAGGCCAACGTCCTCGATGTCTCTCAATTATGGCGCGATCGCGTCACGGCGATCGCCGCCGACTATCCCGATGTCGAACTGTCTCATCTCTACGTAGACAATGCCGCCATGCAGTTAGTTCGCTGGCCCAAACAGTTCGACACGATCGTTACGGGAAACCTCTTCGGCGATATTCTCTCCGACGCCGCCGCCATGCTCACGGGCAGTATCGGGATGTTACCCTCCGCCAGTATCGGCGCTTCCGGTCCGGGGGTCTACGAACCCGTCCACGGGTCGGCGCCGGATATTGCCGGGCGCGATCTCGCCAATCCCCTCGCCCAAGTTCTGAGTGCGGCGATGATGCTGCGTTACGGCTTGAACCAGCCCGAGGCGGCTTCAAAAATTGAAAAAGCCGTGTTGCAAGTTCTCGATGAGGGCTATCGCACCGGGGATATCATGTCGGAAGGCATGACTGCCGTAGGATGTAAAGCCATGGGCGAGGCGTTGCTGAAAGCCTTGGATCGTCCCGCCGAGTAGCTCGACCGTTCACACGGGGCGCAAATCGATCGACAATGAAGCCCAAATGACGGCAGTTTTGAGTAGCAATCATTATGTGGGATAAGATTGTCCGGCACATTGGCGAAGTCACGGGAGATGCTTTTGAGGCAAGCGATCGCCGTTCGGTCGCTGGTGGCTGTATCAATCAAGGATACCGCCTCGGGAGTGGCGATCGCGCCTACTTCGTCAAACTCAACAGCGCTTCGGGTCTGTCGATGTTTGAAGCCGAAGCTTTGGGACTCGAACAAATGTGGGAAACCCACACGATTCGCGTTCCCAAACCCATTTGTACTGGGGTTTCTGGGTCTTCCGCCTATATCGTCCTCGAATGGTTGGATCTCGGTGGGGGAGGCTCCCAGGTGGCGGCTCAAATGGGGCGGCAACTCGCCCGCCTCCACCGGGAATCCGTCGGGTCGAAATTCGGCTGGGATCGGGATAATACGATCGGCTCGACCCCCCAGGTCAATCCCTGGACGGACGATTGGGCCGAGTTTTGGGCGGTTCGCCGCATCGGTTACCAATTGGACTTAGCTCGTCGCAAGGGGGGCAGTTTTCCGTTGGGCGATCGCCTCGTAGAGGCCATCCCGGATTTACTCTCCGGTCACGACCCCCAACCGTCTCTGGTTCACGGCGATCTGTGGGGCGGCAATGCGTCGGCGACGGCGGACGGCGAACCCGTGATTTTCGATCCGGCGACCTATTACGGCGATCGCGAGGTGGACGTAGCGATGACGGAACTGTTCGGCGGCTTCTCCGGCGCGTTCTACCAGGGCTATAACGAGGTCTGGCCGTTGGCTGCGGGCTATGCCGAGCGCAAAACCCTTTACAACCTCTACCACATCATCAACCACTTCAATTTATTTGGGGGGGGCTATGCTTCCCAAGCCAATAGCATGATGCGCCGTCTCGTCGGTTAGTTCGCGGGGGCGCCCGTCCAAAATCCTTCCAAAATATGAGACCCAGACCTTTGAGGGGTCTGGGTCTCGGGTTGTTATAAGCCAGCCAGCAGGTATTTAAAAAAGAAGGCGAAATTAAAAAGATATTAAAACACTGGCTAGCGGTTTTGAAATCGGTTTTGAAAGCAAGTCACGAACAGGTATGAACCTTGGTTACTTCTAACGTTAGACGGTAGTTGTGAAAAACTTGTGAAGATTCTGCACAATTGGCAAAATTTTTTGACTTTTTTTTGGCGGGCTGGGGACTTTGCTCTAGCGACGCTAGCTTCGTTGGCTCGGGCGTTTGACGCAGATCGTTAAGCACTGGGCGATCGCAAAATGTATCCAGTTGTAATAAAATGCAATCTTTAAACAAAAAAATTACGTAAATTTACGGTTGCCCTCGATAATTTTTTCCCAACCGACCGATGCCGCTCGATCGAGGGTCGATCTTCGTGGGGCGATCGCCCCCGATTCAGGTCAATTCAACGTGGCCATCCTACAATGGCAGGGGAGAGAATGGCGATCGCGCGATCGGCACGTCGTCCGGTCTCGCTGCCGATCGATGTTGGCAGTTTTCGGGATCTCCGGTTTTCGCGCGGTCTGCCTTGTAAATCCGCTTGCCCCCCTATAAAAGATGCTCTTGAATGCTCGTAGGCCCTGCGTTATGAAACGATTTGTGTCGATCGCGGTAGGATTGCTCTGTGCTGTAGTCGTCGGCGACCCGGGCGATCGCCTCGCCGCCCAACCGAGACCGACCTTTTCTGAAGGGGCCGCGAGTCAGTCTAAACCTGCTGGGCCATTTCCCAGCTTTAACAGCGATCGCCTCGACGCCCAATTGCGCCTTTACCAGCAGTTTTTAGAGGAATCGGGGCCGCCGGATGTTTTAATTGTCGGCAGTTCGCGATCGCTCCAGGGGATCGATCCGATCGCCCTCGAACAAGCCCTCGCCCATCACGGTTATCCCGGAGTGCGAGTGTTTAACTTCGGGATCAATGGCGCCACCGCTCAGGCGATCGATGTTTTACTGCGCGATATTTTTACTCCGGAACAGTTACCGCAATTGATTCTCTGGGCCGATGGAGTGCGCGCCTTCAATAGCGGTCGGCGCGATCGCACCTACGAGGCGATCGTTACCTCTGCGGGATACGAACGCTTGTCCCAAGGCGATCGCCCCTTATCATTGCCAGCGCCCCCCGTAGAAGTGGCACGGGTAAACGCGATCGCTCCGACGGAAACGAAGGCGATCGTCGTCACCCCCAGCGACGATCCCCGGGAAATGCTGGCGACGAGTTATCAAGCCGTGCGCGGTTGGTTGAGCCTGGTGGGAACCGAACTTCGGGAAACTTATCAAGAACGACAACAAGAAATGAGTTGGTTGGGCGGCGAACCTGCCGAACCGCCCCCGCCGTTGCCGACCTTGGACGCGGTGATGTCCGGACAACTGGCGGAACACCTGCAACCGACGGGCTTTTTTCCGGTGACCGATCGCTACGATCCGGCTACGTACTATCAAACGTTTCCCCGGGTTCCGGGACGCTACGACGGCGATTATGCTGCTTTTAGTTTGCAAGGAGAGCAACAAAGCGCACTCCGGGCGATCGCCCGCTTCAGCGAAGCCCAGCAGATCCCCCTCGTCATCGTCAATTTACCGTTAACTGAAGACTATTTAGACCCCACCCGCTCGGACGCCGAACGTCTGTTCCGCGAGCAAATGCAGCGTTTGGCTGCCGAACACAACTTTATCTTTCGCGATTTGAGTCAGTTGTGGCCGACTCGGGTGGAATATTTCGCCGATCCGAGTCATCTCAATCGTTTTGGGGCGTTCGCCGTCGCTCTCGAACTGGCAGGCGATCCGGAAATTCCCTGGTCGGCGACCCGGGAGTAGTCCCCACAAACAACAACAAAAAACACCCAAAAAAACAATGGGGGTCTTGCCGCGATCGCAAGACCCACTTAAGAAGTTAGCAAAGGATTGCTCAGAAGAATAAGTAACCTGAAAATGAACCTTCTGGTTTTACAATAAACAACTCTAGTTGATAAGAACCGCAGCGATCTTAGCAAGCGAACCGAGCTTTTACACTCAGCCGATCGAGGCTCGACTTTGACCTCACCTTGCTGCCGGATGACTCCAGCTTCAGCGCCCTTGAGGGCCACTGCGATCGGACTTCAGGCCGAAACACCTCGATGCCTTCGTCCTCTATTTCCGTGCTTGAACTTCAGCGATATTCAAGACTTTCTTGAGGTGCTTGAATATTAAAGTAGCACGAGCCTGAGAAAGCGCCAAGCAACCGTTACTAAACTTTACATTTCACCTTCATATTTAAGCCAGATTGACCCGCCACCCGCACGGCGATGGGGGAATCCGCAGCACCACACTCCACCCGCGATCGCCGGAAACGGCTATTAACCGTTCCCTTGGGGCGATCGCCTCTGCTCGTTCCTTGCAATTTCTGAGGCGATCGATCCGGAAAAATCAATTTAAAACTAACTTCAGCCTTGCATTTTATTTGTCTTGCAAGTTTATCCTGATGCCCATTTTTCCTCGCCGTATAGAGAAGTAAAAAGCGAGAGGATTTCTATTCATGCGTATCAGTGCTTCTATCTTGCTGTTGACTTGTATCTTAGTTAGTTTAGCTGCCAATTTTTCTACAGTTGAAAAATATCGGAGTGCAGAAGCCGGACAAGTTGGAAAGCACGAACCCATCAAACCCTATCCCGGTCCGAGAGGTCCGAGACGAGCGTGGTAATTCTCTTCCTCTAAGGAAATTATAAATTTCAAACCCTCGATCGTTAACGTTATCCAGGAAGATCGCACTCATGAATCATTCACGAATAAGGGTTGTGCTGACACCGATTTTGGCGGTTTCAGCAATCGCTTCAGCATCCATATTTAATCTTTCCTTATCCGAGAGTATCCCCGAAAACGTCCAAAAATTAAACTCGGCTTCCACCACCGTCAACCCATCGATCGCCCTGGAAAAACAGTGCGAACTCGGACGGGGAGGGAGTAGTCGCCGGGATTGTTCGGTGAGTCTGGAAACAGGCTGAAATCGGTTCGATCGCGTTCGCGTAGCGTCTCCGGAGGAGAATCGTCCTGAAGGGTTAAGATTGGGAGGATCGAACCCCATCGATATTGTCTATGAGGTTTATTCTCGTTCTTCGCAAAAGCCCGGTAGTTTGCACTACTGGGCTTTGTTGTTGGCGGTTGCACGGACTGGGGACGTTGTCGAACAGGGAGAAAAGGCGATCGCGCCCCACAGAGAGTCCCTCCCCATCGGCGAGAACAAACGCGATCGGACCAAGCAATGTCAGAATAGAAACAATAGAAATAGTTAGAATAGGTTCTCTTGTCACCCAGTTATGGCTTCTTCTCCCGAGTTTCTGACAGGCGCACAAATCCGAGAAAAGTTTTTAGACTTCTACGCCAAACGCGGACATCAGATCCTGCCGAGTGCTTCGCTGATTCCGGAAGATCCCACCGTATTGCTGACGATCGCCGGAATGCTGCCATTTAAGCCAATTTTCTTAGGACAGCGATCGCCCGACTTTCCCCGCGCCACCACCTCGCAAAAATGTATCCGAACCAACGACATCGAAAACGTGGGGCGAACCGCCAGACACCACACCTTTTTCGAGATGTTGGGCAACTTCAGTTTCGGGGATTACTTTAAAAAAGAGGCGATCGCCTGGGCGTGGGAACTGTCCACCAAAGTCTTTAACTTACCTCCAGAACGGCTCGTCGTCAGCGTCTTTACAGAAGATGACGAAGCCTTTGGGATCTGGCGCGACGACATCGGGATCCCCGCCCATCGGATTCAGAGAATGGGAGAAAAAGATAACTTCTGGGCGTCCGGACCGACCGGACCGTGTGGACCGTGTTCGGAAATTTACTACGACTTCCACCCAGAGAAAGGGGATGCGGCGATCGATCTCGAAGACGACACCCGGTTTATCGAGTTTTACAACCTCGTATTCATGCAATATAACCGGGACGCCGAAGGAAACTTGACCCCGTTACAGAATCAAAATATCGATACGGGATTGGGACTCGAACGCATGGCGCAGATCCTGCAAAAAGTCCCGAATAACTACGAAACCGATTTAATTTTCCCAATTATCGAAGCGGCGGCCAAAATTGCCGGAATTCGCTACGGCGACAGCGACGATCGAACCAAAGTGTCCCTCAAAGTGATCGGCGACCACTTGCGCGCCGTGATCCACACGATCGCCGACGGAGTCAGTGCATCTAATTTAGGGCGCGGTTACGTCCTGCGGCGCTTAATCCGGCGCGTCGTCCGTCACGGACGTTTAATCGGGATTTCGAGACCCTTTACCGCCGAACTCGCCGAAACGGCGATCGCCCTGTCCGAAAGCGCCTATCCCAACGTTCGCGAACGGGAAGCGACGATTAAAGGGGAACTGGAACGGGAAGAATCGCGATTTTTGGAAACCCTCGAACGCGGCGAAAAACTCCTGTCCGAGATTCTCGCCAGTAACCCCGTGCAAATTTCGGGAAGAGATGCGTTCGTCCTCTACGATACTTACGGCTTCCCGTTGGAACTGACCCAAGAAATTGCCGAGGAAAGCGGGCTGAGTGTCGATTTGGCGGGCTTCGAGGCGGCGATGGAAGAACAGCGCCAGCGATCGCAAGCAGCCCACGAAACCATCGATCTCACAGTTCAAGGAAGTTTGGACAAACTCGCCGAACATATCCATCCGACGGAGTTCCTCGGTTACAGCGAAGTGCAATCGACGGTGAACGTCGAAGCGGTACTAGTTAAAGGGCAATCGGTCGAAGAAGCGGAAACGGGGAGTGAAGTGCAGGTCATTTTGCCAAAAACTCCGTTTTATGCCGAATCCGGGGGTCAGATCGGCGATCGCGGCTATCTGTCCGGGGAATCCGTCGTCGTTCGCATCGAAGATGTCAAGAAAGAATCGGACATTTTCGTGCATTTCGGGCGAGTCGAACGGGGAACCCTACGGGTGGGCGAACCCGTCAGCGCCCAGATCGATCGCGCCTGTCGCCGTCGCGCCCAAGCGAACCACAGCGCCACTCACTTATTACAAGCGGCGTTAAAGAAACTCGTCGATGACTCGATTTCTCAGGCGGGTTCGTTAGTGGCGTTCGATCGCCTCCGCTTCGATTTCAACTGTCCTCGGGCGCTGACGCCGGAAGAGTTGCAGCAAGTCGAAGACCAGATTAATACGTGGATTGCCGAAGCCCACGAAGCCCAAATCGCCGTGATGCCCTTAGCCGAGGCTAAAGCGAAAGGGGCGATCGCCATGTTCGGCGAAAAATATGGCGAACAGGTCCGAACCATCGATTTTCCAGGAGTTTCGATGGAACTGTGCGGCGGAACCCACGTTCGCAATACGGCGGAAATCGGGGCGTTTAAGATCGTGTCCGAAACCGGGGTAGCTTCCGGAATTCGCCGGATCGAAGCGGTCGCGGGACCGTCGGTGTTGGATTATTTGGAAGTGCGCGATCGCGTCGTCCGGGATTTGAGCGAACGATTTAAGGTCAAACCCGATGAAATTCCCGATCGCATTACCAACTTGCAAAACGAACTGAAAGCGACTCAGAAAGAGCTCGACGCGGTTAAAGCGCAACTGGCGATCGCCCAATCGGACCAACTGGTTTCCCAAGCCGAATCCGTCGGCGAGGTTGAGATTTTAGTCGCCCAACTCGACGACGGCGTCGAACCGGATGCCCTCAAAACGGCGGCGGAACGCTTACTCGCCAAACTCGGCAAGGGTGCAGTGGTTCTCGCGTCGGTTCCCACCCCGGAAAAAGTCAGTTTGATCGCCGCCTTCAGTCAGGAGGTCAACGCCAAAGGCTTGCAAGCGGGCAAATTTATCGGCCAAATCGCCAAACTCTGCGGCGGCGGCGGCGGCGGTCGTCCCAATTTAGCCCAAGCGGGGGGACGAGATCCGAGTCAGTTAAAAGCGGCGTTGGCGTCCGCGAAAGCCCAGTTAGTTGAGGGATTGAAGGGCTAGGGAGTTAGGCGTTAGGAACGGATCGGTGGTGCGGGCAAAATGCCCGTACCCATTCCGGAAAGGGCGATCGCCCTTGGGAAAGATCGGATAAGTTAATTGTATAAAGCTTTGCAATTCTTGTGAATGAAGTTGGAAGGTTGCCGAACCGATCGATCGCCAGTTTCAAGCCGAAATTGAGCTAGTTTCAGATCGAAACGATCGAGAGTACGGCAAACACCAATCTTTCAGGTTGATATCTTATTTCTCAATCGGAGAGTGAACCGTGTCTTATCCGTCCTACGCCCAACTCCGCTATCCAAAACTGGTATTTGGGCTGTGGTTATCCCTATGTGCCTTTCCCCCGGGGGCGATCGCTCAAGTGATTCCCGATGGAAGTTTGCCTCAAAACACGATCGTTACTCCCCAGGGAAATCAAATGGCGATCGACGGCGGAACTCGATCGGGGACTAATTTATTCCACAGTTTTGAAGAGTTTTCTCTCACGTCACAAGAAGCGGCGATTTTTAACAATAGTTTAGATATACAAAATATTTTTTCGCGGGTAACCGGGGGCAAGGTGTCCGAAATCGACGGCTTGTTACAAACCAATGGAGGGGCAAATTTATTTTTACTCAATCCATCCGGAATCGTCTTCGGGCCGAATGCGCGCTTGAACGTGGGGGGGTCGTTCGTGGCGAGTTCGGCAGAGACGATCGCCTTTGGGGACGGCAGTCAGTTCGGGGTGAAGCAGAACTCGGATCGTGCCTTACTGTCGATTGCCGTTCCCATCGGCTTGCAGTTCGGCAGCAATCCCGGGGCCATCGTCCATCGCTCGATCGCGGCGGATGACAGTGGCGATCCGGCAGGGTTACAAGTGCCTTTCGGTCGCACTTTGGGGATGATTGGCGGCGATGTGAGCATAGAAGGGGGAAGGCTCGGCGCGCCGGAAGGACGGATCGAACTCGGTAGCGTCGGCGACAGTAGTTTTGTGGAGCTGGCGATCGCCGATGCGGGATGGAGCTTCGGTTATGAGGGAGTCGAGCAGTGGCGCTCGATCTCGATCGGCGATCGGGCCGATCTCAATACGAGCGGACGCGGCGGGGGAGCGATGCAACTCGTCGGCGGTCAAATTGCAATTACGGGGGGTTCCCAACTGTTGGCCATTACAGCAGGCGATCGCGACGGCGAACCGATGACCCTACGGGGCAAGGACAGCATCGCGATCGCGGGTAGATCGACCCTATCGACGCGCACCCAAGGCGGTGGGAACGGCGGCGATCTGCGCTTGAGTGCCGCGAACTTAACCCTCGGGGACGGGGCGATCGTCGCGACGGGAACTGAGGGCGCCGGACGCGGGGGCGACCTGACGATCGAGGCGCCTGGAACGGTGCAGATGAGTGGAGCCGATCCGGATAACTTTACGCTCTTAGTTGGGGATAGCACCGCAGATGGAGCCGCCGGAGAGATCGGGATTAACGCCGGAAACGTTTTTCTACAAGGAACGGCGGCAATTTCGAATCGAGCCTTGGGTAATGGCAACGGCGGCAATATCAGCATCAATACCCGGGAAGATTTTACGGCGATCGGGACGGGATTTGCATCGTTTGAAACGTTAATCGGCGCGGCCCTCTCCGCGCAATTGCCGCCAGACGCGCTGATTGGCGGCTTATTCACTGCCACAGACGGCGGCGGACAAGCGGGAAAAATTATCATCGATAGTGGCGGATCGGTGCAGTTATTCAATGGCGTTTCAATTTTCAGTCCGACGTTTACCAGCGCCGCCGGGGGAGACATTGAAATCAGAGCCGACGGGGCGATCTCCGCCAACGCATCCGGCTTGCTGACCACCACGATCGGCAATAGTGGGGCGGCTGGCAATATTTTTCTAGACGCTACGCGGATCGCGATCGAGGATGGATCGGTCGTCTCTAGTGCTACTTTATTGGGATCCGGATCCGGTGGCGATGTGGTGGTCAATGCCTCGGATACGGTAGAAATTGTGCGTAGCATTCCGGGGAATTTATTGCCGACGGGGATTTTAAATAACTCGATTTTGGGAACGGGTGACGCAGGGGAGATCCGCGTTTCTGCCCGACGGCTGACCCTGCGCGAAGGTGGCTTGATTGTCAGTAATACCGGGGGATTAGTTGGAAGCGACGTGATTACTAGCGGGGGACGAGGAGGAGATATCATCGTCAACACCAGTGAGTCGATTGAAATTTCCGGTATTTCTGCCGACGGCGTTGATACGAGTGGTCCGGGAACCACATCGTTTGGGGATTTACCTGCGGGAAATTTGATGATGACCACGAAACGCATGGTGGTCGATGGCGGGGCGATCGTGTCGAGTGCGACGTTGGGATCTGGGGATGGCGGAACCCTGACGATTCATGCGTCTGAGTCTCTAGAAGTCCGAGGAACGTCCGCGATTACGGGATTGCCGACGTCATTAACCACGTCTTCGGGACGGGCGGACATCCCCCAGTTGGAGGCAACGGGGAACGGAGGGGACTTGCGTATTTTTACGTCGGAATTGCGCGTCAGTGAGGGGGCAGCGTTGGATGTACGCAGTTTAGGGTCTGGAGGGGCGGGAACTCTAGAAATTACCGCCCAAACGGTGCGCCTAGACCGGGGCGGCAGTCTCAACGCGGCGACGGTCGCCGGAACCGGGGGAAATATTCGGCTGGAGGCGCCGGAACTGATTTTGCGCGGCGGTAGCCAGATTACGACCAATGCCGGAAGTGCCGACGGCGGCAACATCACGATCGCCACGGAAACCCTCGCCGCGATCGAAAATAGCGACATTACCGCCAATGCCCGCGAAGGTCGGGGGGGACGGGTCAACATCGACGCCACAGGCATTTTTGGAACCGCATTTCGTGCGGTGCAAACCCCCGAAAGCGATATTACGGCTACGTCGGAACTCGGCCCGGAGTTTAGCGGCGTGGTCGAGATCGAAACTCCCGAGGCGGATCCGAGTGCGGGATTGGTAGAGTTACCTTCGGAAGTGCGGGATGCGAGCAACCAAATTGCCACGGGTTGCGCCGCCGATAGTGGCAACGTGTTTGTGGTGACCGGACGCGGCGGCTTGCCGGAAAATCCGACCCAACTATTCCAACGTCACCAGGCTTGGCGGGATTTGAGAACCCCCGCCACTGTCCTCAGCGAAGAGGGTGGAGAGATTGGGAACCCGTCCACCCCGGAAACCCTCAATCGGCGAGCGATGCTCCAAAGGAGCCGCTTCGCGATCGAGGCGACGGAATGGGCTGTGGGCTCGCGCGGCGAAATTATCTTAAAAGCTGCCGGGGAGGGTTCGTCGGATTCTTCCCCTGTCTCGGCTTGTCCGGTGCGGCGATCGCCCTAGTCGGCGCGCCGTTCCGGGAATCTTCACTCAAAAAGTAACAAGCGATTTGCCCGCGATCGCGATCGCCTCGCTCAATTTGTTACGCCCATCTGTTGACAAAAAAATTAAAATATGCTCAAAGAGTACAGAAGGTGAATAGAGCCTTGCAAATGGAGTTCGTAAAAGTCGCAAAATCAAGGTTAGGCGATTTGGCGGATGACGACTCTCAAAAAAAGTAACAAAATCAAACTAAATTAGATCGAAAAGATAACAAAGACAAGGCGGTCAGACCCATCATTTCTGATGTAACTTAACTGGTGTAGGGGTTACCCAATAAAGAGCAGTCAATTCTAGTGGTAATTTGGGGCTTGCCCGTCTGGTATTCGTCATTCTAATAAAATGACGATAATCCGTGGGGGGAATACAGAAGGGCGAGCCTCATCCCTT
This sequence comes from Oxynema mangrovii CENA135, assembly GCF_016632315.1. Taxonomy (NCBI): domain Bacteria; kingdom Bacillati; phylum Cyanobacteriota; class Cyanophyceae; order Oscillatoriales; family Oscillatoriaceae; genus Oxynema; species Oxynema mangrovii. The sequence goes on from NZ_JAEOXH010000001.1 coordinate 2,467,619, forward strand.
TTTTTTAAGGAAGTTTTGAAAGGCCATTGAGGCGATCGCAGCGTCATATCGCCCCCTGTGTTGCAATCGAGTAAGCGGTCTCTCTTTGAAAATGCATAGTTGCCGGGCAGGCAGGATACCCGAACCACCAAAAAACGGATGATTGAATGGTGATTTTAGGAACATCACTGGTTTGGCTGATGCAGTTTAAATGTTTGACAGCTTAGCATCTACACTAGCAACGAAAAACAATTGCATAAATAATTGTTGTGAACGACGCCCGTGCGATCGCATTGCCACCGAGCGTGCGGCGGATGAAGGCAATATCTTCACCGTCACCAGACCGGGCGGCTTGCCGGAAAACCCAACTCAACGATGGAACGATCCAGTAGTGCGGCGGGATTTTCGCCCGGTGATTCCGGAACGATCGCGCCCGGAATCGGACTGAGGATCGGCGTCGCCAATGGGGATGAACCCAGTGGAAGCCAGCCATTGGTACGTCAACCCCGGAGGTCAAATCGAGTGAGCGATCGATTCCGGTCGGGGCGTTCCTTGTGCTCCTCTATCAGTCGTCACCCACTGTAAGGATAGATAAACCGATGGAAAGATGGCGCACGCGGCGCACGAGACTCTATCAGGCTTTGTGTTTGGCGCTTTTGAGCTTTGCGATCGTGACGATCGCCCTCCCCAGTCGAGCTCGACCGCTTGCGACGGTTCCGGCGGCGATGATCCAAAGGAGCCGCTTCGCGATCGCCCAAGCCCGTGACGAGGCCCAATCCCTGCTCGATCTCGGTCAACGGGCTTACGAAGGGGGACAGTTTCTCGAAGCGGCGACGGCGTGGGAAGCCGCCGCGAGGGAATTCGCCCGTCGGTCCCAGACCCCCGGGGAAACCTTAAGCTGGATTTATCTCGGCCAAGTCTATCAAGATTTAGGTCGCTGGTCTGACGCCGAAACCGCGATCGCCCGCGCCTTCGACTTACTCGACGGCGACCTCGACGGGTCTCGCGACGCCTTACTCGCCCGCGCCTTCAACGCCCGAGGCAGTCTGCAATTGGCCCTGGGCCAGCCGGAAAACGCCCTAGACAGTTGGGAACGGGCCGAAGCGGCGTATGCGGCGGTCAGCGACGAGATCGGCGAACTCGGCAGTCGCATCGATCGCGCTCAAGCCCTGCAAACCTTGGGCATGTACCGCCGATCGCGCGACTTACTCGAAACCACGGCCAAGCAGTTACAAAATCGCCCGGATTCGGCGGTGAAAGTCGCCGGATTGCACAGTTTGGGACTCGTTTTACAAGCAGTTAACGAAGACGCGCGATCGCGCGAAGTCTTGCAAGAAAGCCTCGCCGTCGCCCGCCGCCTGGGGGACTCGTCCCGCCTGAGCGACATTCTCACCAGTCTCGCCCATAGCGAGCGCGCCCTCGACCGTCCGGACGCCGCCGCCTCCCTCTATCGAGAAGCGGCGAGGGTGGCGACGGATCCGATCGCGATCGCCTCGGCCCAACTTAACTTACTCGCCTTAGCCGTAGACACCGCCGACTGGGTACAAGCCCGCGATCTGTGGCCGCCATTGGGCGATCGCCTCGCCGCTTTGCCCCCGAGTCGTCCCTCGGTTTACGCCAAGGTCAACCTGTCGGAAACCCTCTTAAAAGGCCAACAAAACTCGCCCTCAGCCCAACCCCTGCTCGATCGCGCCGATTACGAACCCCTCGCCCGTTTGCTCGCCCAAGGAGTCCGCGAGGCTCGCGATCTCGGCGACGTGCGCGCGGAATCCTTCGCCCTCGGACAACTCGGTAAACTCTATTTCCAAGGGGGACAAGTCGATCGCGCCCGGGACTTGACTACACGAGCCCTGGCCCTCGCCGCCCAAGTCAACGCCGCCGATCTCTCGGCCCGGTGGCAAACCCAACTCGGGGAAATTTTCAAAACCGACAACGACCTCCCCTCGGGGATCGCCGCCTACCGGGAAGCCGTGGCAACCCTGCAATCCCTGCGCGCCGACTTGGTGGGGATCGATCCGGACGTCCAGTTTTCGTTTCAAGAAAGCGTCGAACCCGTCTATCGCGAACTCGTCGGTCTGCTGCTGGCGTCGAATCCATCTCAAGACGACCTCAAACAAGCCCGCGACACGATCGAAGCCTTGCAACTGGCAGAACTCGACAACTTCTTCCGCGAGGCTTGTCTGGATACGGAATCGGTGGAGATCGATCGCATCGACCCGACGGCTGCGGCCATTTATCCGATTATCTTACGCGATCGCCTCGAAGTCATTCTCTCGATTCCCGGCGAACCCCTCGCCCACTACGCCACCCCCTTGACCGGGGAACAGGTCGAAACTACCCTCGACGAATTACTCGAAACCCTCAATCCCTTTTTCGACGATCGCGATCGCCTGCGCCTCTCCCAACAAGTCTACGACTGGTTGATTCGTCCGGCCCGCGATCGACTCGACGGCGCCAACATCAAAACCCTGGTCTTCGTCCTCGACGGCGCCTTTCGGAATTTACCGATGTCGGTACTTTACGACGGCGAGCAGTATTTAATTGAAACATACGCGATCGCCGTCACTCCCGGGTTTCAACTGTTCGCCCCGCGCGCAATTTCGGCGGTGGATCTCAAAGCCTTAACCGGGGGACTGACCGAAGCCCGTCAAGGATTTGCGGCCCTGCCTGCGGTCAAACGAGAAGTTGAAGAAATCGCCTCGGAACTGCCGACTAAAATTTATCTCGATCGCGACTTTACCGCTAAAAATTTGCAAGATCGCATCCAATCTTCTACCTTTCCAATCGTTCATTTAGCCACCCACGGACAATTTAGTTCCAATCCCGAGGAAACCTTTATTTTGACCTGGGATGGCAAAATTCAAGTCCGCGAATTTGAAGCGTTATTGCAGTCGAATCGTAGTGAAGTGCTCAACCCCGTGGAACTGTTAATCCTCAGCGCCTGTCAAACCGCCGCCGGGGACAAACGCGCCGCCCTCGGTCTGGCGGGGGTGGCGGTGCGATCGGGCGCGAGCAGTACCTTGGCGACTTTGTGGTCGGTTAAAGATGAATCGACGGCAGAATTGATGGCTAAGTTCTACGACCGTCTCGGCGATCGCGGCGTCCCTATTGGCAAAGCGGAGGCGTTACGACAAGCCCAACTTTCTCTATTACAAGAGGAAAAATATCGGCATCCTTTTTATTGGGCACCATTTGTTCTCGTGGGGAATTGGTTGTAATTTTTACATTGCTCGATCGAAAGTTAATCCAAATTTTATTTAACTTCAGAGCAGAAGAATTACAATAAGAAATAAACACCAATCCAGGGCATTTACGAAACTTTAGTGTTGAAAAGGGAAAAAAGAATGAACCGTCAAACAAGATCGATATTTCTGACAATCTCTGGCGTGACCCTCGCCGTACAAGCGCTGGGGTTACCGCTTCTGACCCCGCGCGCGATCGCCGGATCCGATCCGGTCGATCCGAGGGCGAGTCTGGAAGCGGCTATGAGAGCGGGGATCACCTTCGAGCCGCCCAAACAAGGGATGCCGACAGATACCGCCGGAGGGGCCTCCCGCGACGCTGGATGTGCCCGCGAAGATGTCAGCGCCACGGGCTGCGTCACTCCATTGATGCCGGAAAATAACTACGGTTTGACGGTTTCCGAACGTCCGACGTTCTACCTCTACGTCCCCGAAACTGATGCGAAAGAGGTATTTTTTAGCTTAGTTGACGAAAATCGCAATCATCACTACCAAGCGAAGCTTCCCCTCGACCGTCAAGAAGGAATTATCGGAATTACTCTCCCCGAAAATGCTCCAGCTTTAGCCGTCGATAAGACTTATCAATGGACCGTAATTTTGATTGGCGATCGCGGTTTGCGACCGGACAGCCCGGGGGTTCAAGGCACGGTGCGCCGGGTCGAACTCGATGCAACTCTAGCCCGCCAAATTGAAGACGCGCCCCTGGCTGAAAGAGCGGCTTTATATGGTGAAAATGGGATTTGGTTTGAAGCGCTTTCGAGCTTAGCCACCCTCGAAAAGAATGGAGAATCGAGCGCGATCGCCTCGACTTCCGAACTCGAAAATCCCAATAATATCTGGCAAGAATTCCTTTCTTCTGTCGGTTTACAAGCGATCGCCGCCAAGCCGATTTTAAATTAGATCGGCGTCGCTTATGTTTTCGATTTCAACTTCGATCGCCCGTCCTCATCGGCAACTTTGAGGAAACGATCTCGTTTCCAGGCGATCGAAGCTTTTTGCGTCTCCAACAACTAAATCCTGGATAGGCAATACCTTTGGTGAAAAGGGTAATCAGAAACTGGGTTGAGTCGTATCCGTTCGGTCGGTTCGTTACAATTTTTGTATCAACCCAGTTTCTCCTGTCCTTTCGGGATGCCTGTCAATGTGGCCGAAGCTCAAACCGCGAAGTTGGCAATGGCGCGGTATTTTAATTAGCGCCCCCAGTGTTGCCGCCTTAGTGATTGGCGTTCACACTGCCGGATTGTTCCAACTTCTCGAATGGATGGCTCTCGACAGTTTTTTTCGCTGGCGTCCCCTCGAAGCCCCCGACCCTCGCATTGTCGTCGTCACGATCGACGAAGCCGATATCACTTATGCCGGACAGTGGCCGATTCCGGATGCGGTCTTGGCGCAGTTGCTCGAAAATTTAAACAGTTATCGACCTCGGGCGATCGGGATGGACTTGTACCGCGATTTGCCCGTCCCTCCCGGACACGATCGCCTCGTGGAGGTACTCGAAGCGATGCCTAATTTAATTGGGGTCGAGAAAGTCGCGGGCGATCGTGTCGGACCGCCCGCTATTTTAGCCGAACAAGGCCAAGTGGGACTCGCCGATCTGGTCTTAGATGCCGATGGCAAAGTCCGGCGGGGTCTGCTTTCGGTCAAGCCGGACGACGGCGAAACGAAATTGGGTTTGGCGACGCGGGTGAGTTTGATGTATTTAGAAGCGGAAGGGATCGCTCTGGAGTTGGCCGATCCCGAAAAGATGCATTTGAAATTGGGAAAAGCGCTGTTCGTCCCCTTTGCAGAAAATGACGGCAGTTACGTGCGCGCCGATGCCGGAGGCTATCAGATTTTACTCAACTATCGCGGTCCGCAAACCAACTTCACCACGGTTTCGATGACCGACATTCTCGAAAAACGCGCCGACCCGGAGATCCTGCGCGATCGCCTCGTCTTGATCGGCGCCACCGGACAAAGTTTAAACGACCTCTTTTTTACCCCCTACACGAACAGTTTGTGGGGGGTTCCCAAGCGGATGCCCGGGGTGGTGATTCACGCCAATTTAGCCAGTCAAATTCTTGCCGGGGCTTTAGACGGACGCCCGTTTTTGCAAGTATGGAACGACCCGGCAGAATGGTTGTGGACCTTGGCGTGGTCTTTTGTCGGGGCGAGTGGCGGTTGGGGGTTTTTACAAAGCAATTGTTTTAAAAATAATTTATTTTTTCGCGGCGTCGTCCTCGGCGGGGGGATCCTCGTCGGTTGCGCGATCGCCGTCGGTAGCAGTTATTTTGCCTTTCTCCATTCCTGGTGGATTCCTACCGTTCCTCCCGTCCTCGCCTTGAGTGGGTCGGCGATCGCGATCGCGGGCTATCACAGCCGTACCCTGCAGCGTCAGAGCGATCGCCGACTCGCCAAATTTCTCGAAGCTATGCCGATTGCCGTCGCCGTCCTCGATCGCGACGGCAAGCCCTATTATGCCAATCAAACTGCCCAAGCTCTCCTCGGCAAAGGGGCGATCGCCCATGTCACGATCGAACAACTCTCCGAGTTTTATAATTACTATCGTGCCGGAACTGACACATTGTATCCCTGGAACGAATTACCGATTGTGCGAGCGCTCTACGGCGAGTCCATTGCTGCCGAGGATATCGAAATTCGTACCGACGATCGCGTCACGCCGATTTCGGCGATGGGAATGCCGATTTTTGACGAAGATAATCAAGTCGCCTACGCCTTAGTCACCTTTCAAGATATCACCGAACGGCGACAGGCCGAAGCCGAACGCGAACAGTTCACTAAAGAACTCTTCGACCTCAACCAAAACTTAGAAAAAGCCTTAGATGCCGAACTCGAATTAACCGACGCTTACGGTCGCTTCGTCCCCCACCAGTTTCTGTATTTCCTCGGTTACGAAAGCATTACCGATGTCAAATTAGGGGAAGCGGTTCAAAAGGAAATGTCGATTTTATTTACTGACATTCGTAATTTTACCACACTCTCGGAAAGTATGAATCCCGAGGATAATTTTAAATTTATTAATGCCTTTCTCTCGCGCATGGAACCCGCGATCGCCGAAAATAACGGCTTTATCGATAAATATATCGGCGATGCGATTATGGCCCTATTTAGCGGCAGTGCGGACGAGTCGGTGAGAGCCGCGATTTCCATGCTTCAACGCCTTCAAGAATATAACTTAACCCGAGGCCGACCGGGACGCCCCAAAATCCAAATTGGCATCGGTATCAACACCGGATCCCTGATGCTCGGCACCGTCGGCGGTTCCAACCGCATGGACGGAACAGTCATCGGAGATGCGGTTAATTTAGCCGCCCGCATCGAAAGTCTCACCAAAGATTACGGCGTCGCTTTGCTCATTTCCAATCAAACGTTTGTCGCCCTCGACAATCCCTCGGAATACCACGTCCGTTTGATCGATCGCGTCCGGGTCAAAGGTAAATCTCAATTAGTCACCGTCTACGAGGTGTTTGATGCCGATGCTCCGGATATAAAACAAGGAAAACTGGAAACTAAAACCATTTTTGAACAAGCTTTATTGTTATATAATTTGGGGTCTTATCTCGAAGCCGCGCACTTATTTCAAAACTGCTTAAATGTCAATCATCAAGATAATGTCGCCCGGATTTATTTAAAACGCTGTCATTGTGCGGAAAGTCAAAGTTCGGTATCGTAAGATTTTTATATCGTCTTTTTCAAGGCAGTATTAATATTTAAAATTTCAATATTTTTTGGTGAACCCAGGGATTTAGGATCGATCTCGTACCTCCTGATTTTAAAAACCACGATCGCCGATTCGGCAAACGAGAATTTATCAAAAATCGATCGAAAATTCACTAGCCATTCATCGGTTTTGTTTCAGCTCGCCCCCGGCGTCAAACCAGGGACGATTGCTGTGGAAGTCGCGATCGGAAAGGGGGTAAGTTTTTGCTATGGTATTGGGCGTCCCCCGTCCTCGATCGCCATGGATTTGCTGCTGCTGACTCCGGTTTTCTTGCTCGCATTTGCATTAGGAGCTTCAATTGGCAGTTTTATTAATGTCGTCGTCTATCGATTACCCGCCGAATTGTCCCTGCTGTGGCCCCCGTCGCGCTGTCCGCACTGCCTGCACCGCCTGGCGCCTGTGGATAATATCCCTGTTTTCGGTTGGTTGAGGTTGAAGGGACGTTGTGCGTACTGTGGGACGGCGATCGCCAAACGCTATCCCTTAGTGGAAGCGGCGACGGGCTTGTTATTTGTCGGGGTCGTGGTGGTGGCGAGTGCGAATCCGGTGCAAATGGTCGGCTATTGGGTCTTTTTTAGTTGGTTGTTGGCGTTATCGTTAATCGATTTTGACACGATGACCTTACCCAATCCCCTGACACAATCGGGATTGATCTTAGGATTGGCATTTCAGGGAATCCTAGGGACGATCGCGGGTTCCGGAGGGGAGGCGATCGCGCAACGCTTGAGTTTTGGTATTTTCGGCGCCGTCTTGGGGATGTGGCTGTTAGAGGCGATCGCCTTCGTCGGTTCGATCGCCTTCGGCAAAACGGCAATGGGCGCCGGAGATGCGAAACTGGCGGCGATGATGGGGGCGTGGTTGGGTTGGAAATCCTTACTGGTCGCTTGTTTCCTCGCCTGCGCGATCGGCGCCTTCGGTGGGGGGGCGGCGATCGCCCTGGGCGCGTTATCGCGTCACAAACCGATGCCCTTCGGTCCATTTCTCGCCCTCGGTGCGGTGATTGCGGCGATTTGGGGAGAGGCGATCGTCACGACTTATCTGGATTTATTCTTTGCGCCCCTGCGTTAACCCACGGCGAACCACCTCCCCAGGTTAACTTTCCGGGTAAGCATAGCCTACAGTAAAAACGAAAGTACGACGGAATCGAAATCGGAACCATGCCAGATTTAGCTATCGAAACTGCTCCGGTGAAAATCCCCAACGGCGACTTGCAAATCGCCGCTTATCTCGCCCAACCAGTGGGAACCGGGCCGTTTCCCTGCGTCATCGTCTTTCAAGAAGTTTTCGGCGTCAACGCCCACATTCGCGAAGTGACCGAACGGATCGCCAAACAGGGCTATATCGCGATCGCCCCGGCGATTTATCAACGTACCGCCCCGGATTTTGAAGTCGGCTACAGCGACGCCGATCTCGCCCTCGGTCGGAAATACAAAGAGCAAACCACCGCCGACGAACTCCTCAGCGACACCCGGGCGGCGATCGCCTATCTCAAAACCCTCCCCTCCGCCCGTACCGAGGCATTCGGCTGTATCGGCTTCTGCTTTGGCGGTCACGTCGCCTACCTCGCCGCCACCCTCCCGGAAATTCAAGCGACCGCCTCCTGTTACGGCGCCGGAATCGTCACCACCTGTCCCGGTGGCGGCGAACCGACAGTGACCCGTACCCCGCAAATTTCCGGGGCGATCGACCTCTTTTTCGGCACCGAAGATCCGCTCATTCCGAACGAGCAAGTCGATCGCCTGGAAACGGAACTCCAAAAGCACGGAATTCGTCATCGCATCTTCCGTTACGAGGGAGCAACCCACGGTTTTCTCTGCGACGCTCGCCCTAGCTACAATCAGGAAGCCGCCGCCGATGCCTGGACTGGAATTTTCGAGCTCTTTCGAGACCGACTGCAAACTCCCTAACCGATCTCGGTGACGGTCCGTGCAGGGAAAATTGACCGGGATCGAGCGACTTCAGTACGATCCCAATCCCTCAAGGATCCCCGATCGCGATCGGGGATCCTTGAGTGGGGTTGACCCCGGTCAACCCCGTTTACAGCGTAATTGATTTAGGAGATGCAATCATGCCTGAAGGCGTTCTCAGCGACGACGTCAATCAAATTGGTCCTCCCCCGGAAACGGATTTTTTTGATGCGGATTTTTATCGATTGGCTAATCCCGATTTACTCGGGCTCACTCCAGAACAGTTAGAGGTTCATTTCCGCGAACGGGCGATCGCCGAAGGACGCTCGTTTATTCCCGTTTACGACGCCCAATTTTATCGCACCAACAACCCGGATTTAGCCGGATTGAGCGATCGCGCCCTCTTCGATCACTTCATTAATATCGGTTTGGGCGAAGGTCGTAAATTTTCCCCGGTTTTCGATATCGACTTCTACCGTCAAAATCTGTTACTCACCGAAAACGGCGCCGATATTATCGAACAGCTCACCCCGGAACCGATCCCGGAAAATCCGGCCTTAGAATTGTTTGCCGACCCTCAAACGATCGTGACGCGATCGCCGTCGCTCAACGAAAACTTATATAAATTATTCCTCGAAAGCGAATTAGGCGTTACCACCGATTTAGAAGAAGAAACCGGATTCAATCCGGAAGATATTACCGAAGAAATCGATTATTCTCCCTTCTTCGATCCCCTCTTTTATCTCAATAACAATCCCGACCTCGCCGAAGCGTTCGGCACCAATACCGAGCAAGCCCTACAACATTTCGTCACGCGCGGCATTAACGAACCGAGACGGGCTTCGCTGATTTTCGACCCAATTTTCTACATCCGTACCAATCCCGACCTCGAAGCTGCGGGATTGGCGACGCCGAAAGGGGCGTTATTTCATTACGAAATTAATGGGTTGCCCGAAGGCAGACGCCCGTCTTTGTTCTTCGATCCCCAATTTTATGTAGCTAGTAACCCGGACTTGCGCGAGCGAGGGTTGGACAATGAGGATCTAATCGATAATTTTATCCTCGTCGGGTTAGAACAGGAGCGGCGATCGTCGTTATTTTTCGACCCGAGAGCGATTAATTCTTTGATTATTCCTCAAACTACGCAAACGGAGGCAGAAGCGCAACAAGCTGACGACGAAACGCCCCCCAATTCGACTGAGAATTTATTAAATGGGGACTATCAGAAATGGCCGACGCCGATCGGTGGGATCTTAACCTATAGTTTCGTGACTCAAGCGAGTGCAGTTCAGTACGAAGGGACTGAAAGTGGGGTAGGCGAGGTCAACGAAGCGATTAAAAATAACGTGCGGCAGATTATGAATGAATATAATCAGGTGCTGCCGTTCGATTTAATTGAAGTCGCCGATCGCCCTCCGAATACGGGACAAATTCGCATTTTATTTGCAGATAATCCCAATTACGCTTACAGCTACGCGCCGGGATTGGGAACCGGGGGCGATATCGTCCTGAGTCGCAATTTTGAAACCGATCCGAATCGCTCGTTTTCCCAAGGGGCAGGCAATTTCGGCTACCAGCGTCTGGTGCACGAAATCGGTCACGCCCTCGGGTTGCGCCAACCGAACGACTACACCGGGTTTGCGTTCGCCGAACGCCCGACATTCCCGGCGGGAGGGTCGGGGTTGCCTTTTAATGAGGACAACAGCACGAATACGGCGATGAGTTTTAATATTGCCGGGGTCGGGGCGAGTACGCCGATGACTTATGACGTAAGGGCGTTGCAGTTCCTTTACGGGTTTAACGATGCCAATTTGGGCGACGATTTTTATCGTTTTGACGGGGCGAGTTTTATTGGGGTCAAGCAGACGATTTGGGATGCGGGTGGCGTCGATACGTTTGATTTTTCGGAATTGCCCCCGAGTGACAGTTATTTCTTCGATCTGAATGAGGGGGGTCAGAGTACGAATCAAACGGCGCTCAATGCGGCGACCTATCAGGCGATTAACGATCCGAGTGGGGCGACTTATGCGGCGAGTAGTTATGCGACGCGGGTCGCTTACGGAACGACAATCGAGAATTTAATCGGGTCGGCGGTCAACGATCAAATTTTGGGGAATAATGCGGCGAACCGCATCGAGGGCGGTTCCGGGGCGGACCGGATTACGGGAAGTCGCGGCGCCGACGTGATTGCGGGGGGGTCGGGAACGGATACGTTTATTTTTGCGCCGGGTGACGGGGGTGCGGCGGTCTCCGACGGGGATACGATTCTCGATTTTACGGTGGGCGAAGATCGGATCGGGTTGAGTTCGCCGTTGACGTTTGAGGCGATCGCAATCCAGGCGTCGGGAGGAAATTCTTTGTTGCGGATTGCCAATACGGGGGAAATTCTGGCGACGTTGGTCGGGGTGAGTCCGGGTCAGTTAGGGGCCAGTGATTTTATCGGGGTGTGAGGGGAAAAGGTGATGGGATTCGGGGCGATACGCCGGAGGCGTCGCTAAGCGCAAGGCGCACGCTGCGCGAACGCGATCTCGCGATCGCCCCGCCGCGTTCTGGGGTCGATTCCGTTGGTTTAAAATAGAGTTCGACCTTCACGCATTGTTGGTTTTTTTATTCAGTTGCAAAAGGAAAACATGTCATTTTCTGCGGATGATTTTGCCAAAGCCCTCGAACAAGAAAGCTACGATTTTCGACCGGGGCAGATTGTGAGGGGCAAGGTGTTCGAGTACGAGTCAAATGGGGCATATGTTGATATTGGCGGCAAGTCTCCGGCGTTTTTGCCCAAATCTGAAGCCGCACTGACTCCGGTAGAGAATCTGTCCGAATTTTTGCCCAAGGGAGAGGAACGGGAGTTCGCCATTGTCAGTCAGCCGAATGCAGAAGGTCAGGTGAAGGTTTCCCTGCGACAACTGGAATTGCTGAAGGTGTGGGACGAGTTGAGCGAAAAGCAGCGTCTCAATCAGTCGGTAGAGGTGCGGGTCAATGGGGTGAATAAAGGCGGCGTGACCGTGGATATTGGCGGGTTGCGGGGCTTTATTCCGCGATCGCACCTGCTTCAGCGCGGGGATTTGCAGGGGTTAGTCGGTCAAAAGTTGAGTGTGAGTTTCTTGGAACTCGATCGCGATCGCGAGAAACTGGTTCTCTCGCAACGGTTGGTCGCACAAGCGAGCCGCATGGAGGCGTTACAGGTCGGGCAGCTCGTGGAAGGTGAAGTAGTCGGGATTAAGCCGTTTGGGGTGTTTGTGGATTTGGATGGCGTGACGGCTTTACTGCACATCAATCAGGTCAGTAACAAGTACGTTCGCGCTTTAGACGAGCTGTTCCACATCGGTCAGGGAATTTCGGCGATCGCGATCGATATTGACGAGTACAAAGGTCGGATTTCTCTGTCTACGAAGCTGCTCGAAAATTATCCCGGCGAGATTCTCGAACAGTTCGACCAAGTGATGGCGGAGGCGCCAGCCCGTCGCGAAAAAGCAGGAGACAAAATTCTTCCGGAGTAGGAAAAAGAAAAGCGTGCAGTTGACCATCGCACGAGTTAATTGCAGCGATAAAAAGTTTGTGAAATTTTCTTTTTCCGAAGGTTTGGTATTTCTAGATCTCAAAAGGAATATCGTAGAGGAGTTTGAGAAAAAAATACATTCAAACTCCCTCTTGCCTAGAGAGAGCGTGGTTGGGCGTCCCTCGAGTCAAGTCTTTGTATGAAATTTTCACAGAGCCACTCGCTGCGATTTTACGGGTAAAGCATTTGAGATATAATAGAAGTAATCTCAATCTATATTCACCGGATCGGAGCTTGCGGAGTCTTTGAGGGTAGTTTCTCAGTTTTTCCATACCAGACGCAGGTTGATTTGTAACTGCATCGATCCCAATTCAACTATAAAGGTTAAGTGCATCGACTCGACAAAAACAATTCGATCCAGAGGGGGAAAGGCGATCGGGCATTAACTTCCTCCAGATCCAACGAACAATCTGTAAGGGCTTGCTTGTTTTGCCAACAAGTTCATCATTAGAACTTTACAGAGGCTCCCGTTTTTTAAAGAGTCATTAAACTGTGATCTCGATCGTGTAGTTTTAAGGAACTGCGTGAGTAAATAGAGGAGAAGCCTATTCAGATCGGCGTGCTAGCTGTCTCGTTAACAGAGAATATCCTCTTCAAGCTAGTAGGGGCGCAACGAATCTTCTCCAATCCGCAAATCTCAAGTTGAGTAACCGCATAACCGAGGTAACCCATGAATTTACACAAACATCTTTTAACGGCTACAGTCGCTACCACATTAGTCGGTACGCTCTGTGCGATGCCCGCTCGCGCTGCATCTTTCAACAACACTGGAATTTTGTTCGACACCGATACGACCGTCGATTTCAGCTTCCTGAAATCCAACGGGTATTGGTTCGGTGAGTTCGGCGTTGAGGACATTGCCACAGGAACCCAAGAAACAATTCTGCTGTTCGAGTCTCTCAACGTCGATCCGGGTAGTGGGGTCTCCAACGATAATGAAGGGACTGTAGGCACTGACAACGCCGTACTTCCTGGTAATGCGACGGCGAGCTTCACCTTTGAAGCGGGGAAAGAATATAGTCTCTTTCTCAGTAGCTATGGGGTCAATGAGGATGGTAGCCAAGGCGACCTGCAAAAGACCGTTTTTTCGACGAGCAGCCTCAACCCCGAACGATGGGATCAAAATGTCACCATTGCAGATAACAATTACGATTCGAGTTATGACGGGATGACGGTCAATGCTCGCGATCGCTTCTTGTTTGAAGGCGACGATCTCACGGCGGGATTGAAAATGTTAATCGAAGATAACGGGATTGCTGGAGATAATGACTATGACGACTTTGTAGTTTCTGCTCGGACGAGTCAAGCTTCTGTTCCGGAACCCGCGACTTTACTCGGTTTAGGAGTGGTTGGTGGAGCAATGGCCTTACGTCGTCGCAAAATCAATTCGATTTCATAAGAGGATTGAAGGCAGAAGCAGTCACACTGAGATTAGTTCCGTTTCTCCATATCGACCTTTTGCTAGTCAATCGCTTCGATACCCATTTGGATTCGGGGATCGAAACTTTTTTAGGACAAGGTAAAAGCCAAAAAAATATCCAGCGATCCCCTAGGGAAGCTCGCGATTGGATCGGCAAAACCGATTTAGACCGTGCGGAAAGCTAAGTCCGCACGGCTTGTTTTTGGAGGGGATTGGGAAATAATGCGGACGACTGGGGTAGTGACGCCGAAAGCCCACTCAGGGATTTCGAGATCCTCAAGGGGAAAATCTCATCAAACAGGGTGGGGTCTGATTTCGGAGAAAAAATCGATCTGGAGTGAGGCGATCGCTCATGGTCTTGTTGAGAGCCCAGATCGCCTACCTCCTTCCTCAAGAGATAGAACGCGGCGTATATCCTTTAATCCCGTTCGCAACAACACCGAGAACGGGAGATCCGGCAATACTCAATCCATCTAAGACTTGTTTGACCATCGTGCGATCGGTTTTTGCCAGTCCCACCAATAAAATGAGTCCGTCTGTTTGCGAAGCGAGAATGCTCGCATCAGCCAGACCGAATAACGGCGGCGAATCGTAGATGACTAAGTCGAAGAAGTCTTGGAACTGTTCCATCAAACACTGCATTTTTCTCGAAGAAAGCAGTTTAATGGGATCGGAAGGCAAAGACCCTGCAGTCAAGACGAAGAGATTTTCTTCTGTAGGCGATCGCTGGATCGCCTCATTCAGACTGAGATCGGTCATAATCGTATCGCTCAGACCCCGAAGGTTGGGAAGGTCGAGTTTGGTATGAACTTTTGGATAACGCAAATCTGCATCGACCAGTAAGACCCGTTGTCCGATCGCGGCTGCCGTTTCCGCAAGATTTAATGCGACCGTAGACTTTCCATCTCCCGAACTCACAGAACCGATGACGAGGGAGTGAATCGGTCGTTCGGAGCGCAGCAAGCGAATATTGGTATGGAGCGATCGAAAGGCTTCCAAAATCGGAGAGGCATTTCCATATCCAGTTGCGGACGTGCGACGGCTCGATAACAGCGCCTCTCGATTTGAATTTTGAGAAGCCAAAGCCATGATGGGAGAAAGCTTCTTGGGCGCTTTCGCTCGTTTTTTGAATTCTTTAGCAAAAGGAATGACACCCAACAGGGGTAATTTCGTCGCTGCCTTCACTTCTTCAGGGGTGTGGAAGACCGTATGAAGCACTTCTACTAAAAACCCTGCACCAATGCCCACTAACATACTGATAATCACGGCAACAGCGAGCTGACGTGCCGTTTGCGTAACCGTAATTGGAATCGCACGACCCGAAGAATCTTGTGGAACTTTAGGAGGATCGATCAGTTCCCACGGAACCTCTTGACGGGCTACATCCACCCGCAACGCTTCCCGTTTTGACAAAAAGTCTTTGAGGGTATTGGTTGCCACTTCCAATTCCCGTTGTAAATCCATATAGACGCGAGCCGCTTCCGGCAATTGGCGTAACTCCCGATTCAGCATTGTTTCCGACTGTTCGAGACTTTGTTCGCGAGCTTTCAACTCTTCCCTCTGGCTGCGAACTTGCTTGAGAATCCCTAGCGCTTCTTTATTGGCTAAACTGTATAAGTTGTCTAATTTCTCTCTACGAGATTGAATGGGAGAACTATCCTCGCGAAAGAGGGCTGATTCGACGGCCAATTCACTTTCCAGTTTCTGAATTTGAGCCATCAAGGTCTCGTAAGCCTTGGCTTCCCTAGACAAAATAGCAATCGTATTTCCCTCGCGCATAAACTGCTCTAAGTTCTCGGAGAGGGCTTGAGTTTGAGCGAGTTGCGCTTGAACTTCCAAACGCTGTCTCTGAATAATCAAAAGGTGTTCCGACAGCACGCGATCGGCAAGTTCGGGATTCATAACGTTGTAGTTTTGCCGCAATCTTTGTAATTCAGTTTGCAGTGTATCTACTTTCTGGCGCAGCTCGGGTAAATTTTTGTCGATAAACTGAATCCCTTGGCGCAAACTGGTCATGCGTTCCTTAACGCTATAAGCCAAGTAAGCATCTACGAGATGGTCTAAAACAACTTCTATCCGTTTGGGGTCGACATCTTGATAACTGATGACGAGAATTTTTGTTCCTTTCTCGTTGGCGCCTTTCCCCACTGTAATCCGAGTCATTCGGAGTCGGCTAACCAACGTACCGTAGCGCATTTTGGGATATTGGGTTTGTAACTGATCGACGACGGGTTCGAGTAACTTGGGACTGCGTAAGACTCGGATCAAGGTTTGGTAATCTACCAAGCTCGTCTCTTCGATCCTGGCTCTTTGCAAATCTCCACCCGTATCCGGACTTTGCGCCATGATGTATTGTCTGGCCAAGCGGCCTTCGGCGGTAATCGGCTCGACCAATAATTTGAACTGTCCCTCATATTCGGGAATAACCTGACGGGATTTTTTGACGATCGCCGCTCCGGTTAAGACACTCAATACGATCGCCACTAAAATCATGATGGGAAGTCGGCGGCGCACCACAGCAAAAAGCCAGGCGACATCAAACTTCTCTTCTTCACTTGGCTCGTTGCCCTCGCTATAAGTCGGCAAGAGGGGTTGAGGAGAATTGAGTTGCTGTTTTTGGGAAAATGTCTGGAACGGGTATTCTGAATCCATCTCGCCACCTATCAACTGGGATTGTTGTTTCGCTACGACTAAAAGATTGCCTGTTTAACTCCGCCTTGAACGCGATGGGTTTACGGACTGATGATTCCCAAAAAGTCCAAAATTCTGAGAATGGACAGGGCACTTACGCCAAAAGAGGCTCCACTATTTACGTTATCCGCAAATCGAGTGATGGGATTGGCACTGACCACAATAATGTCGCGATCGCGTAGGATCGGATTGGTTTGCTCGTTAATTCCTTCCTCAAAATTAACTGGAACTGTTTGTCGAGCTACCGTACCA
Source organism: Oxynema mangrovii CENA135 (assembly GCF_016632315.1). Taxonomy (NCBI): domain Bacteria; kingdom Bacillati; phylum Cyanobacteriota; class Cyanophyceae; order Oscillatoriales; family Oscillatoriaceae; genus Oxynema; species Oxynema mangrovii. The sequence continues at coordinate 2,484,390 of NZ_JAEOXH010000001.1, forward strand.
TCAGGATTGAGGCGAATTAGCTCGACCGTATCGCTTTTGGCTCGTCCGGGCTTAAATCCCCCCGCCGCCAGCAAAGCCTGATTCAAAGGGGTATTGGGTGCAATACTAACCGATCCTGGATTGATTACTTCTCCAACGACATTCACTTCAATTTTATCGGGTGCAAAGGTCGCATTGGCTAATTCAGCCGCTTCAGCAGGGTTGATCTCATCCACCTTCGGAATCACGATCGTATCTCCATCTTGCACGATCGTATCTTGGGCAACATCTCCCGTATGCAAGAGTTGCCAAAAGTCTAACTCAATGATTTGGTTGCTGCCGCTTTGGGTCGGTCGCCGAATCTGGATTTGCCGAATATCGGCTAGGGAAGTAATCCCTCCAGCGAGTTGCAGCGCCCGCATGACCGTAGGCAATCCAGCGGCACGGATCCCCGTACCCGTATCCCCACCCAGGACGATATAAGAACCCGGACGTTGAACTTCTCCAATCACCGTGACCATCCGGGGTTCTTCAATATCTCGGGCAAAACTCGTCTTCGAGAGTTGACGCAGTTCGTTAAGATTAATTTCTGTAGCGGTCGGGATAAAAATCGCATCGCCATCGCGTAAAGTTAAATCTTGCCCGCGATCGCCCGTCTGCAACATTTTCCACAAATCTACATAAAACACTCGTTCCTGGTTAGCATGATACCGACGGACTTGAATTTGCCTGATATCTGCAGCCAGTGTAATGCCTTTTGCCGTCTCAATCGCTTGTACCACCGTTGGATACTGCACCCCCGGAATATTGCCCGCTCCCGGTGTCAGTCGTAAAGCGTAGGATCCTGGTCGATTGACTTCTCCCGAAATCCAAATATTAAGCGGGCGAGGAGCAACAAGGCTGACGGTGACTTCCGAGCGTTTGAGAACCCTCAAATACTCTGTTTCGATCTTTTGACTAGCTTGCGCCAAGCTCAATCCTTCAATGTTGACACCGCCAATAAGCGGTAAATTAATCGTTCCATCGATCGGAATTTGATATTGACCGCTATATTGAGGAACATCCAGGATATCAATCTGAATCAAATCACCACCGCCTAAGGTATAGGCATCTGCACTGTCGGCAAACCTATTCCCATCACGTTCTTGAACGAGTAAAGTCTCGGAGGAAGAAACTTGAGCTAAACTTGGAGACGAAAGAGCAACGACAACATAGGCCAACAGTGCCATTGACTTCGCCGCTCGATGTTTGCTTTTTGCTAAGTAACAAGTTGGAGTCATACCCTAGTCTTTAAAATCGACAATTCTAACTATGAATTTTGTGGAGGTCAAATCGTCGCAACCCAGAGGTTTCTGTGATTGCCCGTATGTATGTAGGTTCGATATACAGTTGCTCATCTTACCGAGATCGGCAAGCGAGCCCTCCCCCGGTATGCCCAGAACTTAAACTTTCTCTAAAGATTTACTGCATTGTTGTTAAGAGACAGTCTTTTCAGAAAAAGTTCCTCTTTCATCCTGAATTATACTGCGCCGTTTTGCCATCGAACTCCGTAGTTCAAATGCAAAGTCAAAATTTAATTAGCTCGATCGCCGTCTCAATTGTATGACGCTTTTCATTAGGGGGAACAGGAAATTTTAAATAACTGATAAAACTCGACTCCTCTTTTCTCATTCTAATTACCGTGTTAACAATCGCAATACATTGCCACATGGAGCCGGAAAAGCCACTTTGTAGAAAGATCGAAAAACCTTGCAACTCAATTGCTGAAAAAGATGGGATCTCGGAGATCGTCATCCTTAGAAAATATTCTATCTCAATCTCTGAGATTGTTTTCGATTTAAAGCATCGTTCTGAAATATCCCTTATTTGCCCAGAGTCATCCACAAGCTTTTCTCTAAGTGGCCGATAAGTTCACAACCACTCATATTGAATCCATTGCTTAACAGTAAATTTTCAGGATTGCCATTAATCACCAAAAAATACTCTTTTTTAAAATTATCCGCTTTTTAATCGTCATTAGTGCCAAGTGAAAGAACTCATTCTAAACCCATTAATTTTACCATTAATTTTATTGGCAGGAGTGATTTATTTACTGCTTGCCTATAACTTTATAAGTTGGAACAAAAAACTTGCCAATTTTGTAGAAGAAGCAACAATTTTTCTGTTCTTATTCCAAATCCCTGCATTAAGTGTTGGGATGTTTCCAAAACTACATCCAGCCGCACTCTATCATCGAGAAAAGACGATTGCTTCAGCCGTCGTGCAATTGGGGGTTTATGTAGCGGTATTGTTAATTTTATCTCCCCAGCTTTATCGAAACCTTAAAGATATTATTTATAAAGTCGGTTTTTTCCTGATAAAGGATCCTTTTTTCTTCTTATTTTTATTTTTGGCTTTAATGTCTTCTTTTTGGTCTGAGACTCCATCATATACACTCAAGACCGGGCTGGTTTTATTATTAGTAACAGTAATTTCTGTTTATATTGGTAAACGTTTTACGTTTGAAAAGATAGCTCAGCTTCTACGATGGAGTTTGGCTCTGAACTTCATTCTAAGTGCTTACTATGCCTCAGCCGTTCCCTCCATCGGTATTAATCCTACGAAAAGTGCATGGCAAGGTATAAACAGTCACTCAAATCCATTTGCAGCACTCATGGCTTTGTCCTCTGCACTCTGGTTGATTGAAGTTTTAACGAATCCTAAAAATCGATCGTTATCTGCTATTTTTACTTTGCTATCTTTGTATGGTTTGCAGATGGCAAAATCTGCAGGCGCCAAAGTCAACTTTCTGGGATTATTTTTACTATTTTTAGTGACTCGATTTGTCAAAAAATTGAGTTTCAGATGGGCATTTTTTGTAATGGTAATTTTCCTGGTTATTGGGATTGGAGGAACTTTAATTGTAACTGAAAATTTAGAAGCGATTGTTGTTGGAGGTCTGGGTAAAGATTTAACAATATCAGGTCGCACACCTCTATGGTCTTATCTTTTAACGGAAAAGGTTCCACAACATCCTTGGCTTGGATATGGATATCACGGTTTCTGGCAGTCTTGGCGAGGAAAAGACAATCCAGCAGCAAATGCTCCCGATGGGAAGCTATGGATGCCTTCTGGTGATGGCTATTGGGCACCTCCTCACGCACACAATGGCTTTTTTGAGATCCTTCTCGATTTAGGATGGGTAGGATTCATCCTTTTTGGCTTATCATTTTTTAGAACCTTTACCGATTCTATCAAATACCTCATTAAACGGAAGCAGGGAGTAACTCCTATTGACTCAGCTCTCCCACTTATAGTATTTCTATTTGTGATTTTTCCAAACTTAACTATTAGTCGTTTAGTAGAGCCTAATGAAATTTGGTGTCTTTACACGATTATAGCTACAGGAACAGCATTATCTAACATCAAAAATCGTTCAAAAGGAGAAGTTCGCAGTGTAAAAACCCCCTCAATTCGCCCTCCATAATATTCTACTTTCAAAGTCCATTATCAGACAGTAGCAAAAAGATTTTATTTAGCATAGTAAGTTCGCAATAATCTAAAGCAGTTATTTTAGCTATTTGCGGATTAGTTGTCGTGCGACTTCGAGTTCTTGCATTTTGCATTTTACAGAAGGCCCCGATCGTCTGACAGGTATTCAAATCATTTAATATTATCTATGTAGCGCTTTTCTCTCAGGAAAAGTGTTCGACACCTGTTGAATTATGCCTTCTGGATTGATGGGTAGCATATGTCTGTTTTTGACAGCCCTAGAATTTAGATGACAAAAGCATTTCAAGCTTGGAGATGTCTAATAATAAATTGGACGATCGCTATAGAGTTGTTTTTTGAGTCCATTGGCTGTATATTCAGAGAAGGAGATTGGTGCATCAAGCTGCGAGTCTAAAACCTTGGCCAATCGTGGCTTTGACTCGTTCAAGAACTTACGACTTTCAGTACACTTTTGCTTGGGCAAGCATACTTTGCTTTGTCTAACACATTTCCATTGCAAATCACAAAGCAATCTATAGATAGAGCAAAAAATCTAGTTTATATCGAGCCTTTTTATTTCAAAAATTGTGTTACATTTTATTGACATATTGAATTGCATAAGCTCAATTAGCATTAACCTTAAAAAGTACATTTAGAAAGGAAATCTCCTGACTCGTGTCTGGTAATAACTTACGACAAGCAGCATTGGTAGGAGTAGTTTGGTCGGCCATTGAAAACTGGGGTTCCCAAGTTATTTCGTTTTTAGTTTTTTTCATACTTGCCCGACTCCTCGACCCACAAGCTTTTGGTTTAGTCGCTTTAAGTAGTGTCTTTTTTGCTTTTTTAGAATTATTTCTAAATCAAGGCTTTGCCAATGCATTAATACAAAAGAAACACGTCGATCCCGAGCATCTAGATACAGCTTTTTGGATTAATTTTTCGATCGCGCTACTTTTGACGTTACTTGGCGTTTTTGCAGCAGAATCTGTTGCATTGTGGTTTGAAGAACCCAAATTAGCGCCAATTATCCAGTGGATGTCATTATCTTTTTTAATTTCGGCATTTAGTGGAGTTCAGCAAGCATTATTTCGTCGAAACTTAGCATTTAAAGCTTTATCAGCTCGGACACTTTTAGCCACTTTTGTTGGTGGTCTGGTCGGCATTGTGATGGCTTCTACAGGCTTCGGTGTCTGGAGTTTAGTAGGTCAGCGATTGAGCAATGGTGTTGCTGGGGTTCTGGTGTTGTGGTGGGCGAGTGACTGGCGACCGGGACTTAAGTTTTCAATTTCCCATGCTAAAGAATTATTCAGTTTTGGGGTTAATATCATGGGATCCCAGATTTTAACCTTCTTTATTTTACGTGCTGATGATTTCTTAATTGGTAAATTTCTGGGATCCGAAGCTCTAGGTTATTACACGATTGCTTACCGGGTATTGCTCATGATTACCCAACTTCTTTACAGTACGACCAATCAAGTTGTGCTTCCGGCGTTTTCCAAACTTCAAGAAGAACCCGAACGCTTGCGAAAAGCACTTTATAGCTCGACACAACTGTCTAGCTTAATTTCTTTACCCTTGTCCGTTGGAATTGCCGTGCTTGCCCCTGAATTAGTGGTATTTCTTTTTGGAGACAAATGGATGCCCAGTGTCCCGGCTATGCAGATTTTAGCTTTTATTGGGCCGTTGCAATTAAGTCAGGGAATTAGCACAACTCTGCTCACGGCAATGGGAAAACCAAGCTGGAGTTTAGCTATTAATTTTATTAACTCAATCACCCATGTGATTGGCTTTCTAATTGCCGTTCAATGGGGATTTATTGCTGTAGCGGCGGCACGGGTGACCTGCGGTTATCTTGTCGCTCCAATCCGGATGTTAATGGTACGTAAACTGTTGAATATTAAACTTATTACTTATGCCAACCAATTCACAGTAGCTTTAACCGCTTCCTTGGCGATGGGAATGGCAATGTATGGCATTCAATATTTCCTAGGAAGTTTGCTAAACTCATTTAGTATCTTACTGCTGAGTAGTGCGATCGCCCTCATGATTTATCCGCTTGTTATTTGGTTAATGGCTCCTGAGTTATTAAAGCAAGTTTTAGAAATGGCGAATTCTATCATTTCACGAAAACGTGCAAACAAAAAATCAGGATAGTAAAGTTAACAAGAACTAAAGAGGTAGACAAGTGATGAATACTTCAAATATTGGCCATCTTTTTCTGGTCGGCTGTCCCCGGTCTGGAACGACACTTTTACAAAGTTTACTCGCGGCACATTCACAAATTATTTCTTTTCCAGAATCTCATTTTTTTGAACATTTAAGTGCCCGATGGCCTTGGGGAGATATATTCGGTCTGGCTTCGGGGAGAGCTTCGCAGCAGTTTCATAAATTTTTAACCGTTATAGAGCGAGAACAATTTGAAGAGTACATTCCGAAAAAAGCTATCTTTAGTCAACAATATTCCCGTGCTTTTATTGAGGTCTTAGATCGTTATGCTTTAGAACACCAAAAATCTTGGTGGTTGGAAAAAACACCACAACATTTACGCTGTATAGATTCGATCGAAAATCAAGTAGAAAATCCAAAATTCATCCATTTAATTCGTAACGGTGAAGATGTTGTTGCTTCCTTGTATGATGCCTCTCGCAAACACTCAGAAAAGACTTGGGGTGGAGCGTGGGATATCGATCGCTGCATACAAGTTTGGATCGGTGATGTAGAACACTCGCGCAAGCACCTCAAGAAATCTAACCATATTTTAGTCAAGTATGAAACTCTCGTCCAAAATGCAGAATCTGTCTTGAATACTCTCTGTCAATTTGTGGGAATAGAGTTTGAAAAAAGCATGATGGAAGATTATACAGAAGCGGCCAAACAAGTTGTCAGAGAACACGAATGGGCCTGGAAAGCTTCTGCCGGAGCACCGATTAAAAATGCGAATGGTGAAAAGTTTTTAAAGCTATTTAACGAAGAAGAAAGACAGTATATTAGCGATCGCATTGCCGAAGCCAAAGTAAATGAGTTGCCAGAACTACAATTGACTTAATGAATTTGCCAGAAGGCAAAACTTCCAAAAGATTGTAATGACTAAAAGTTACCTTCTATGAAAACAGCCGTTGCTTTTTTAGTGTTTAACCGCCCTGATACGACTGCAAAAGTATTTGAAGCCATTCGTCAGGCTCAACCCCCCAAATTATTAGTTGTTGCTGACGGTCCGAGAGACAACCGACCTGGTGAGGCGGAAAAATGCGCTGAAGTTCGTAAAATCATCGATCGTGTTGATTGGAACTGTGAAGTATTAACTAATTATTCTGACAAAAACTTAGGCTGCAAAGCTCGCGTTTCTAGTGGTTTAGACTGGGTTTTTCAAACAGTCGAGTCTGCAATTATTCTCGAAGACGACTGTCTACCCCAACCTAGTTTTTTCCGCTACTGTGATGAATTACTTGAAAAATATCGCTCGGATACCCGCGTCATGCATATTGCGGGGACCAATTTTGGAATCACAGGTCAAAATGAACGCGAAAGCTACTGTTTTTCGCGACGAACTCATATTTGGGGATGGGCGACTTGGCGTCGAGCTTGGCAGTATTATGATGTCACGATGAAATTATGGCCTGAATTTCAAGCACAAAATCGCTTAATTCAAGTGGTTGGTAATCAAAAGGAAGCGGAAAAGAAAACGGAGATTTTTGATAAGGTTTATCGGGGAGAAATAGATACCTGGGATTATCAATGGCATTTTACTTGTATGTGGAATGGTAATTTGACAATTATTCCACATACAAACATGGTTGAAAATATTGGGTTTCAAGAAGCTTCAACGCACACGACAGAAAGGCCAGGAGATTTTGGAGAATTGTCGGTGAAAGATATTGATTTTCCTCTCATACATCCTAAGTTTTTTGTCAGAGAAGATCTTGCGGATACACTTTATTTCAACAAAATGCACAACCCAAGCTTAAATACAAGGATTAAGCGAAAGGTCAAAAAGATACTAATAAAAATATCTAAATTGACATCAAGTAATTAATTTTCAAAAATCAATACAATTGGAAATTCGATTGTATTTGAATTTATTAAGAAAGTTAGAAATGGGTGAAAGAAATGGTTTTTTTGATTGTTGGAGCCAATTTTTACAATAAAGGCGCTCAACTAATGCTATTGACTACGATCGCCTCCTTAAAGGAACGGTATCCTCAAAGTCGGTTGTGTGTCAGTCCGACGATTGGCGATCCCGAAAAAATTCGCAGTTTGGGGGTTGAAATCTTAGATTTTCCTCTGTTTCATGTGGGAGAAGGTAAACGATTTGTCCGTTATTTTAAGTTTGGTAATATTTTGAAGTTTTTTAGTAAATTACCCCGAGGGACAATTCAATGGAAAGATGTTGATGTAATTGTGGATATTTCTGGTTTTGCTTTTACCGATCAATGGGGCGTAGAACCTGTTAAAAACTTAAACTTACTGCTCGAAGGTGCGCTCAAAAACAAAAGTAAATATATTTTTCTGCCTCAAGCATTTGGTCCTTTTGAAAAGGAAGGGATGAAAACCTATATGAGGCAAGTTATTGAGAAGGCAGAGTTAATATTTCCCCGCGATCGAATTTCTTATGACTATCTCATTGACGTCCTCGATGGTTCGTCGAACAAGAATTCAGACAAAATTAGAGTTGCTCCAGATATTACGCTGACCTATGGACACCACGATCGCGAGTTAAAAAATTACTGTTGTTTGATTCCCAACGGTCGAATTTTCGATCAAGGTCAAGAAGTATGGGGCGATCGCTACGAGAAAGCCATCGATGAAGCGATCGCCAAAACGTTGGAAAAAACCGACCTAAAAATCTATGTTGTCGTTCACGATACCGGAGGAACGGATAGCGAAATTGCTCGTCAAATCCTAGAAAAACATCCAAGCGATCGCGTCGAACTTTTTGAAGAAGAAAATCCCTTAAAGCTCAAAGAATTTCTGGGCCAAAGTCAGTTTATCATTGGCTCCCGCTTTCATGCTTTAGCCTCGTCCTTATCTTGTAACGTTCCTTCTTTGGGTTTGGGCTGGTCTCATAAATATATGATGCTGTTCGAGAATTACAACCTTGCCGATTATTCTTTTATTGCACCCGACGATCGGATTATTGACCGTTTAGACACATTGCTTATTCCAACTGAAAGAGATAAAATCCGAAACCAATTAAAAGAAATAGAGCAGAAAATCGAACAAGAATCTGAGGCAATGTGGTCGCTAATCGGCGAAAAACTATGAAAATTTTACATATCAGTCAATCGGATATTGAAGGGGGAGCAGCCAGAGGTGCGTACTGGCTACACAACGCCCTTCAGCAAGCAGGAACCGACTCAAATATGTTGGTTGCTTGTAAAGATAGTGACAATCCAAAAGTTTTTGGCAAGTCTGGAAAAGTGCGAAAAGGCTTGCAGGAACTCCGATGTAAAATCGATAGTTTTCCCCTTTCTTTTTATCCCCAAAGGGATCCACTTTTCTCTCTATCTTGGTTACCCAACAATACCTTAAAAAAAATTGATGCAATCAATCCAGATTTAGTCAATCTTCATTGGGTTGGTGTCAGCTTTTTAAACCCACGAGCGATCGCTAAAATTCAGCGCCCTTTGGTCTGGACTTTGCGAGATATGTGGGCTTTTACAGGGGGTTGTCATTATGCGGGAGAGTGCCAATCTTATATGAAATCCTGCGGAGCCTGTCCGGCGTTGAAATCGCAGAAAAAATGGGATCTTTCTAGCTTTTTTTGGCAGCAAAAAAATAATTCATTTCAAAACCTAGATATTACCTTGGTCGCAATCAGTCATTGGCTGGCTGAAATTGCTCAAAAAAGCTCTATTTTCAAAAATAAGCGAATCGAGGTTATTCACAATGCTTTAGATGCCTCTAAATTTAAACCGATGCCGAAAGAGGTTGTCAAAGACATTTTAGGATTCGCTCCCGATCGCAAAATTGTCTTATTCGGAGCGGTCAATGCCACCCAAGAAAAAAGAAAAGGATTTCAGTATTTAGTACCTGCCTTACAAAACTTAGCACGAAGCAATTTACGAGAAAAATTAGAATTAGTCGTGTTCGGTTCTAGCGAACCTGACCCCGCTCCCGATCTGGGTATGAAAGCAACTTATATGGGCCGACTTAATGATGATATTGCTTTAGCTTTGCTGTATGCGGCTGCTGATGTAATGGTCGTTCCTTCCCTACAAGAAGCATTTGGTAAAACGGCGATCGAGTCTTTAGCTTGCGGAACCCCTGTTGTTTCCTTTGACTCGACTGGATTAAAAGATATTGTCGAACACGAGAACAATGGATATCGGGCGCGCTGTTTTAGCTCTGAAGATTTGGGTGCTGGAATTCACTGGGTTTTAGAAAATTCAGAACGCTGGCAAAAATTATCACGTCGAGCCAGACAAAAGGTTGAAGAAGAATTTACACTTGAAGTTCAAGCTCGTGCTTATTTGAAGCTTTATCAAGAAGTTTTGGAACAAAAAAATCAATAAAATAGATGCATTTTTAATCTGACTTTCGATGTCAAAATTTAATCTATAGGGATAATTTTATTGGCCTGTTCGATCGCTAAAACTATAATTCTAATTTTTGTGTAAGGGGGGGATTGAGTAGAAATGATCCGCAAGAATATCGCAGTTTTAATGACTTGCTTTAATAGAAAAGCAAAAACGATCGCCTCTCTCGCATCGGTGTTCGAGCAAGTCGTATCTGATGAAATTAAATTACAAGTTTATCTCGTCGATGATGGGAGTACGGACGGAACTACAGAAACTGTAGCAGAACGGTTTCCTCAAGTTAAAATATTTCGCGGCGATGGCAATCTATTTTGGAATGGAGGGATGCGTCGATCTTTTGCAGAAGCCCTGCAATCGGATGCCGACTATTACCTCTGGCTCAACGACGACACCATCCTTTACCCCGACACGATCGCCCGCCTGCTAGAATATGCCGAACAATTAGAAGAAAACACCGCCGCCCATCGCTTCGTCCTCATCGGTTCCACCTGCGATCCCGACACGGGAAACTTGACGTACGGAGGAATGGTGCGCTCGACCTGGTGGCATCCCCTCAAATTCCAACTCCTCCCGACCGCCGACACCCTACAGACCTGCCATACCATGAATGGTAATTGCGTCTTAATTCCCCGGGAAATCGCCCAAATCGTCGGCAACTTAGACCCCAATTTCGTTCACAGTACGGGAGATTTAGATTACGGCTTGCGCGTCAGACAAGCGGGAGGGACCCTCTGGGTGCTACCGGGTTACGTCGGAACCTGCAAGCAGAATCCTAGAGAAGCCGATGTCTGGGAAAATCCTAATTTGAACGTGTGGGAACGACTCAAAAAGGTGAGCCAACCGAAAGGACTGCCCGTCCAAGAGTGGAAAGTCTTTGCCAAACGCCATGCCGGGCCGTTCTGGCCGTTTTATTGGAGCTTGCCCTATGTCCGGCTCGTTTTTGCGGCACTGTTCGGCGGTAAAATGGGGAGTCAGATTAATGGCTAAACGAGTAATCCTGCTCACCAATTTCATTCCCCCTTACCGATTGCCCTTGTATCGGGCATTGGCCGATCGCGTGGGAGACTTGCAGGTGGCGATCTCGACACCGATGGAAGCCAATCGCAATTGGACGCCCAATTGGGAAGGCTTAAACGTTAAAGTTCAAAAAAACCTGACCTTACGCCGCAAGTGGCGTCACCCCCACGGATTTTCCGAAGACATTTACGTTCACATCCCTTACGATACCCTCTCGTTGCTCGCCGATTATCGCCCGGACGTGATTATTTCGGGAGAAATGGGTTTGAGAACGCTTCAAGCCGCCCTTTATCGACGCTTCCATCGGGAAAGCCCGTTAATTTTGTGGGCGACGGTTTCGGAATACAGCGAACGAGGACGGGGTAAATTGCGCGATCGCCTGCGACGGTGGCTCGTTCCTCAAGCCGATGCCTTGTTAGTGAACGGGAAAAGTGGGGCTCGCTACGTGCGTCAGTTTGGTATCCGGGACGAACAACTGTTTTACGCGCCGTATACCACCAATATCGAGCCATTTTTGCAAGTTCCGCTCTCCCGAGACGGCGATCGCGCCTACCGCTTGCTCTACGTCGGCCAATTCCTCGAACGCAAGGGGATGATTCCCTTATTTTCCGCACTGAAACGCTACGCCGAACGCCACTCGCAACGGCAGTTAGAATTAATCCTCGTCGGCGACGGCCCGTTGCGCCCTCAATTGGAAAGTCAGACGATTCCCAATAACTTAACCTTGAACTGGATCGGTCATGTAGACTATGGCAAATTGCCGGAAATCTACGCTCAAGCGGGGATGTTTTTGTTTCCGACTTTGGCGGATGAATGGGGGTTAGTGACAAACGAAGCAATGGCCGCCGGGTTGCCCGTTTTGGGGAGTTTGTACGGTCAATCGGTAGAAGAATTGGTCGAAGAAGGGAAAACCGGATGGACTTTTCGACCCGATCGCCCGGAGGAACTCGATCTCGCCCTCGAACGGGCTTTAGCGACCGCTCCCGAAGCCCTCGAACAGATGCGCGTCAGCGCCCGCGATCGCATTGCCAGCATCACTCCCGAACGAGTCGCCGATCGCATGGTAGAAGCCATTGAGTTTGTCAGTTCGTGAGTCATAGGAGGAACGTGCCAGTGAAACGGATCGAACCCTGGATGATTTTACTGTTCCTCTGTTCGTTTCTGACCGTTCATTGGCTGCCCGTAGGAGGCGATCGGGCCGTGGCGGCGATCGAGCAGTTGGACGGCCCGACCACAGAAATTCCTGCCGAATATTTTGGGATGCACATCCACCGGGCCGTTAGAAAACCGCAAACTCCTTGGCCCGCCGTACCTTTTGCGACCTGGCGCCTGTGGGATGCCGGGGTACCCTGGCCAAAATTAGAACCCGAACCCGGACAGTGGGACTTTGAAATCCTCGATCGCTCGGTTGAAATGGCGCGCGATCGCGATATCGAAATCCTCTTACCTCTGGGACTTTCTCCCACTTGGGCGTCCGCCCGTCCTCAAGAAGGTTCCGGTTATCGACCGTCGGGAGGGTGGGCCGCCGAACCTCGGAATTTGGAAGACTGGCGCAATTACGTGCGAACTGTCGCCACTCGCTATCAAGGAAAAATTCACTATTACGAAATTTGGAACGAACCAAACGAACGCGATTTCTACTCCGGAAGTGTCGCCCAAATGGTCGTTCTTGCCCGGGAAGCCTATCAAATTCTAAAAGAGATCGATCCGACGATTCAAGTGGTTTCCCCTGCCGCGACCGGAGGGACTACCACCGAAAGCCTACGCTACGGCCCGGACTGGCTGACGGAGTATCTCGAACAAGGGGGGGGAGACTATGCAGATATTATCGGCTATCATTTCTACGTCATTCCCCAACCCCCTGAAGGGATGCTGCCTCTGATTGCGACGGTGCAAGAGGTGATGAGGGAGCATGGCGCTGGGGACAAACCCCTGTGGAATACGGAATCCGGTTGGGCTAAACCGAAAACCTTCAGTTCCCCACAAGAAGCAGTAGGATACGTGGGGCGATCGCACATTCTCCAATGGGTCGCTGGAGTCAGTCGATTCTATTGGTATGCGTGGGACAATCACGCTTGGATCACTCTGGGGATGGTGGAAGCGGACGATCGTACCTTGACGGAGGCGGCGATCGCCTATCGAGAAATTCAAGATTGGTTAATTGGCGCCCGTTTGCCCTCTTGTGAGGTTGATGTCGAACAGAATTGGGTGTGCGCTTTAACTCGAAAAGACGGCGATCGCTCTTGGATCGTTTGGAATCAAGAGACGACGACAACTTTTGAAATTCCTCCAAGTTGGGCCGTTACTCAGGCTCGGGATTTAGAGGGAAATCATTATAATTTAGATTCTGAGGTGGCATCTTATCGTTTGAATCGAGAAGGAAAATTGACTTTCGATATCGGTCAATCGCCGTTACTGCTCGAAACGAGCGATCGTTCCGATGGGAATCGATCTTATCAATGGAAATCGAGCTTTCGGCGCATGGCTTCGCGACTGAGGAAGTTCCTTCTGTTTTCTCTTTCCATGTGAAATAGGTACTCAGAGATGACCCTGAAAAAAATTTATATTGCTACCGGGTTTTGTGCTGACAAAGAAGGGGAAGAAAGCCATTACCCTCAAGTTGGGTTAAAATCCTCCTCTCTCAAGTTTCAACAAATTTATTTAAAATGTATCGTTGTGTTTTTTGCAACGAGCATTCGTCACAATCCTAACGCCCACCATGTCCTTTGTACGAACTTAGAGAAGTTACCGGATATCGGGAATACTGAAACTGAAAACTTTCTCGAACAGCTTGGTGTTGAGATTGTAAGACTGCCTTTTACCTTCGAGCCTCCAGACAATTATTTTGATTCTTGGAAAAGCACATTTTATAAATTAGATTTAATCAAATACTTTGCAAAAATTTGCGATCGAGATGAAGCGGCTGTTTGCCTCGATTCCGATTGTGTATGGATTGATTCCATAGAGGGTCTTGCTGCGGAAATACAGCGATCGGGATACGTCACTTACAATACTGGATTTAATGAAAAATACAAAATCAGTCATCTCAACCGTCGAGATCTAAGCCAACTCTATCGAGAATTAGGTCTCTCCTTAAATGAAGAAATCCCCCTGTACTGTGGTGCGGAATTAATTGCGGCAAAAGACAAAAACTTCCAAAAGCTTTTAGGAGAAATAGAGCACGGATGGGAGTTTTCTTTGGAGCGATTTAGGCAAAATAAAACAAAGTTTAATACGGAAGAACATCTGTTGAATTTTGCCTATAACAGCTTGCAAGCTCCGTTGGGAAATGGCAATGCTTATATCAATCGCATTTGGACGACATTAGGAGGATTTAATAATGCCAGCGATCGACACTTAAGTTTAGCAATTTGGCACCTGCCTTTCGAGAAAAAATATGGATTTAAAAGATTATTCGAGAAAGTAGTCGATCTCCAGTCAGAATTTTGGCAGTTACCCGATAAAGAATTAGTCGTATACTTGTCTCTATTCTTTGGCATTCCTAAGAGAACGCCACAAAAGTTAATTGTTGATACCATGGATGCTTTGCGACATAGAAGTACAAAAATAATTTCAAAAATGACCGATCCTCGATTGATAAATTAAGAACTCTTACAAAAAAGAATTCTTTATGAGATGTACCAATTTCATCGAGCGTTGCCTTGGGTTCGGGAATCCATCCCATAAAAGAACGAGCGCGATCGCCCAACCCACACGAGTTGTTCTAAGCTGAATTAGGGAAGCCTTATGCCCAATTTTCCTGCTCGACGGGGCAACGAACCACAATCTCTCAACCCCTTCAATCTACGACATTACGGATGGCTTGCAGATTGGATTTTTTTTCGCCCCAGTCGCTTTAGCGCTTATCTTTACGACGCCAACCCGGAGGTTTACCGCCGCAGAGGGTGGGCGAGAGTGCGCGGCAGTTTCAAAGTGCCCGCGTATCGCAACTTATATGGGATGGGCCTAGTCTCTACCTTATTCTTACTGCTCTCGATTGCTTCCCTGCTCGGCTTTTATACCCTCTCTTCGGCGCAAGGACATAACTCGTCGATCGAAACCGTCGCCGCCATTTCGCCGCAACGGGCCGTTTCCGCGTCGGCGGGAAACTTTCAGGGTGCCGCTAGCATTAAAGTCTGGAACCTGGAAACGGGAGGGGTCGAGTATACCCTCGACGGTCATCGCAACGGGATCGAAGGGTTGGCGGTGACCCCAGATGGCACCCGTCTGCTTTCTGCGGGGGGCGATCGCCGCCTTCGGGTTTGGGACTTGGATCGTGGCGAACTCCTCCATCAGTTAAAACCTCACGATCGCTGGATCGAAACCGTCGCCGTTACCCCGGACGGAACTCGGGGGATTTCTGGCTCCGCCGATCGCACTCTCAAGGTCTGGGACTTGGAAAGTGGCGAACTCATCCATACCCTCAAAGGTCATACGGGTACGGTCACCACGGTGGCAGTGCTTCCGGAGAATCGCGCCCTCTCCGGTAGCACGGACGGCACCCTCAAACTTTGGGATTTGCGCGCGGGGACCGAACTCGACACCCTCGAAGGACATAACGCCGGAGTCACGGTGGTGCGAGCGATCGGAGATCGCGCCGTGTCTGGCAGTACCGACGGCACCTTGAAAGTCTGGGATTTAGAACGCGCCACCGCCGTGCATACCCTCACCGGACACGAGAATGAGATTCGGGCGATCGCCGCTATCGGTGACGGACAGGCGATCTCCGCCTCGGCTGACCGCACCTTAAAAATCTGGAATCTCAACGACGGCAGCCTCGTACACACCCTCGCCGACCATACCGGGTGGGTCGAGGACGTGATGGTGACTCCCGACGGAACCCGGGCGATTTCTGCTGCGAGCGATCGCACCTTGAAAATTTGGGATGTCCGACAAGGAACCCTCTTGCATACCCTCATCGGTCATCGGGAGTGGATTCGCTCGATCGCCATTACCCCAGACGGAACCCGGGTCATTTCCGGGGCGGGCGATCGCCAGCCCAAAGTCTGGGACGTTCGATCGGGACGCGAAATTCCCCTCAAAACGGCCAATCGCATCGCCGCGATCGCCACCGTCGGTTTTAGTATCAGCTTTGTTTGGGTCTGCCTCGCTGCCGTCTTGAGTAGCGCGATCGCCCTCGCTGCCGCTACTACTAGCTTTGGGGTCGCCGGAACGGTCATCCTAGCATTGGCGATCGCCATGACCAGCGCCGTCGTCTTTACGGTCGTCTTTGTTTTTGCAGATGTCCTGCAAGTCAATCCCCATTTTTACCAGCAATTCGGCGAGCTAGACCTCGATGCGGATACAGTCAGGCTCATCTACAGTCTGGCGATCGGAACCCTCGCCTCCGTGACTTTCAATCTCGTCAACCGTCAGGCTCTCGGGGTTTTCGCCCCCTTCGTCTTCTTAATGCTGCTGGCCGCAGGGATCGGCGTTTTTGAAGCGAGTATTTTACAAAACTCTCAGATTATCACCACCAAACGCTTGATTGCCGGAGTCAAAATCGCTTGGACTGTGGCCATTACCTTTAACTTAAGCGTACTGCTCGGTTCCGTGCGCGCTATCTTTTATCCGATCGACGCCATTGCCTGGTTGCGCGGTCGCACTCAAACCCATCCGGTTCGCCGGGACGAATCCCTGGTGTTACCCGTCCCCCAAAGCGAGCGCTACCTTTACCGCGCCTTGCACAGAGACGAACGCCAGGGACTGCGCGAGATCGCTGCCGTGGCCCGCAATCCCTTCCAACGGGCGATCGCCCAGCGCGTCCTCTACCGCTACCTGCACGAAAATTCCGACCCACTCCATTTCCTCTATCGCTGGCTCGAAGATCCCGAACTTGAGGCTTACGCGATCGCTCCGGTGACCGCCTCCGACTGGGCCTTGATTCCGTCGCGCCGACAATTACTCCTCGGCGAACTCAACGGCAGATTGGTCGAATGTAGCGGCGAATGGGGCAACCAGCTCGCCGAGCGCTGCGTCTGGTTCCTGACCGCGTGGCGGCGATCGCGCCGCCAAACTCCCCTGACTCGCTTTGCGGGAGTCTTGTACGAACTGCTCGACGAAACCCACCTCCAGGCCGATCGATTCCCTGTATTAACCCCAGAATCGAACTACAACGATCTCAAAAAGTATTACGGCGGCGTCGAAATCGCCCATTCCCTCAACGCACTCACGGCCTTTTTGGGCTATCAAACCCTCGGCGAACTCCAGACGGCGGCGGAATGGGTCGCGTTGATGGCCAAAGAAGGTCTCTACGAACGTCACGACGATGCTCCTGACTCCTTTGGAGTCGCCGAGGGTACTCAGACCCAACCCGATTCTGCTGTGGAGACCCTACGGGAACGCCTCGTCCCCACTTCGGGCGCCGTGCGACCCGCCGTTCTCGACGCGATCGCCCGCTTGGCAGACATCGCCGCCCTCACCCGTACCGCCACCGAAGCGTCCTGCGAATCGCAATTGGCGGTGTTGGCGCGATCGACGGCAGCGTTAGCCGACCTCGATGCTGTTGTGACGGCGGAACTTATCGATCCGGAATGCACGATCGTCCGCAAAATTATCCACCAGTGGCAAGGGGCGATCGCCCGGGCGATCGCTCAAGTCAACCGCAACTCTTCCCCGGTTTAACTCCGGCGGGTGCGATCGGGTCATCAATTCGGCCAAGCCACTACGGGCCTTACACGCCTTTTCAAAAATGGATCGACCCGATCGCTCTTTCCCAAGATCCCCTTATTTCTCAGCTTATTTCCCTTCAGAATCGAGGGATTTTTCAAACACTTCAACCATTCGATCGTAAGCGGGTTTCGGTTGATAACTGCGATCGAAAATCATCGGTGCTTTACCTCCCGTAAATCCTTGAAGCCAGGAATGCGCGTCGGTCAATCCCCACATCAAGAAGTTATTGCAATTCGAGTTCTCCAGACAGACGTCTAAAAATGCTCCGTACAGCCGTGCTTGTTCTGCTAATTTTTCCTCGCGATCGGCACCTTTCAATGCCGTAATCGGAACGTCCATTTCAGTAATCAATACTTCTAACCCGAGTTCTTGCAAGCGCTTCATGTTTTTGTTCACTTCCTCGGGGTCGTTGGCGGACAGAAAGCCGATATGACTCTGGAAACCTACCCCATCCACGGGGATACCTCGTTCTAACATCCCTTTCACTAAGTCGTACATGCCGTCGGATTTAGAATTGAGTCCTTCGGCATAATCGTTGATGTACAGTAAGGCATCGGGATCGGCTTCTTTGGCCCATTGAAAGGCTAAATCGATATATTCCGGACCGATCGTTTTAAACCAAATACTTTCGCGCAAGGAGCCGTCGGAATTGAGGGGTTCGTTGACGACATCCCAGGCTAAAACTTGACCGCGATAGTGGCTCAAAATTTTTTGAATGTGGTCTTTCATAATGGCGAGCAGTTCTTCGCGGCTGAAGTGACTCTCGGTAACCCAGCGAGGCAGTTGGTGAAACCAGATGGGAGCGTGTGCGATCACTTTCATGCCGTGTTTTCTGGCAAAGGTAACGATCTCGTCGGAGTCGCTGAAGTCGTAACGATCGCGCTCGGGATGAATATTTTGGAATTTCATCGAGTTTTCCGGGATGAGCGCGTTAAACTCCCGGGCGAGTAAGTCCCGATAGAGGGGATCTTTACGTAAAGGGGTGGCATTGACGGCTACCCCGATCGCAAAGTTTCGTTGGGCGGCAAGGTGGCGCAAGGAAATGGGGGAGGCTTGGGCGGTTTGTTGGGTTTGGGAAACGGGCGAACGGCTACAACTGGCGGCGGTGAAACCAAGGATTAGAGAGAGGCAAAATGCGACTAACCAGGAAACTCTCAACATAAAAATGGTTATTTTTTGCTAACTAATTTTTTATAACTGAGGCTTGGAGCAGGGACGCGATACGCCGAAGGCGTCGCTACGCGATCGCGACGCCAAAGAAAAATATAGTTTGATTGTGTCGTTTGATGCTCCGGCGATCGCCTGCTTTCAAACCGGGCTGTTCGTGTTGATTTTACAAACAGTCTCTAAAAAACTCTAAAAATCGCATCGGCGACCCGGCAAACGTCAGCCATTTCGGCGACGTCGTGAACGCGGACGATATCGGCGCCGCCCGCGATCGCCGCACAACAGGCCGCCGCCGTTCCCCAAACGCGCTGTTTTGGATCCGGGCGATCGAGGAGGTGGCCGATAAAGCTCTTGCGGGACGGTCCGACTAATACAGGCACGCCGAGACGCCGAAAAACGGGGATTTTTCGTAAAATTTCCAAGTTCTGTTCGTAAGTTTTGGCGAAACCGATGCCCGGATCGACGACGATTTTCTCCCGAGGGATGCCCGCCGCGATCGCCGCGTCGATTTGGGTTTCGAGAACCCGATAAATTTCGCCGATTAAATCGTCGTAATCGGTTAATTGCTGCATGGTTTGTGGGGTTCCCCTCATGTGCATGAGGATCGCCCCGACGCCGAGGGCGGCGATCGTCGGTAACATTTGCGGGTCGGCCAAACCGCCGCTCACGTCGTTTACCCAGGTGGCGCCTGCTTCGACCGCCGCTTCGGCGACGGACGCTCGCGTGGTATCGACGGAAATGGGGAGATTCTCGAACGTCGAAGCGAAGGGCGAGGAAGGATCCCGCAGCGATCGCACCACCGGGACCACCCGATCGCGCTCTTGTTCGGGAGAAACCTCCCGGGCGCCGGGGCGAGTCGATTGACCGCCGAGATCGAGCAGATCGGCGCCCGCCTCGACTAATTCGCGGGCGCGGGCGATCGCCGTTGCCACGGTATCGTACTGTCCCCCATCGCTAAAACTATCGGGAGTCACGTTGAGGATGCCCATAATATAGGTTTTGCGACCCCAGACGAACGGGCGATCGCTTCGCGACGCCTCTGGCGTATCGCTCGCTGATTCCATCACCATTACTCCTGTTTATGGTTCGAGACTTCCCCATCGGTCGATCGCTGGGGCGATCGTCACTTACTTGTAATTGACAATCTGACCCCAACTGTCGGGTTGGAGGCTGGCGCCACCGACTAGCACGCCGTCAATTTCCGGTTGAGCCATAATTTCGTCGATGTTATTCGGCTTGACGGAACCGCCGTACTGAATCGTCACATTTTTATCGGTCAATTTCGAGCGAATCAAACCGATAATGCGATTGGCTTCCACCGCCTCGCAGGTTTCCCCCGTACCGATCGCCCAAATCGGTTCGTAAGCAATCACGAGATTCCCTTGGTCGATCCCGACTAAATCTTTCTCCAGTTGGGAAAAAATATGGGCTTCGGTTTGACCCGCGTCCCGTTGTTCTTTGGTTTCGCCGACACAGAGAATCGGCGTCAAGCGGTGGCGTTGGGCAGCTTTCAAGCGTTGGTTGACCGTTTCATCCGTTTCGCCGAAATATTGACGGCGTTCGCTGTGACCGACGATGACATAGCGCACGCCCAGTTCGGCTAGCATCGGACCGGACACTTCCCCGGTATAGGCTCCGGCTTCTTCCCAGTGAACGTTCTGAGCTCCGAGACGCACTCGCAGTCCGTGCATGTTTTTCGACAGCACGGGCAATGCGGTAAAGGGAGCGCACAAGACGATTTCCCGTTCGTCGGGGGTGTCTTCCAACAAGGGTTTAAACCCTTCTAAAAACTCCAGGGACTCCGCCTGGGTTTTGTACATTTTCCAATTACCAGCCAGGATAATTTTACGCACGGGTAACTTTTGTCTGATTGAGAACACAACAATAGATGCTCGATCCAGTTTGACATCTCGTTACCCCAAATCAAAGATGAGGGCGCCCTTTTCCAGTACGGACTTCCGTCCCGAGGGGGTAGGGAGAGCGCGATCG
Source organism: Oxynema mangrovii CENA135 (assembly GCF_016632315.1). NCBI lineage: Bacteria > Bacillati > Cyanobacteriota > Cyanophyceae > Oscillatoriales > Oscillatoriaceae > Oxynema > Oxynema mangrovii. The sequence continues at coordinate 2,505,221 of NZ_JAEOXH010000001.1, forward strand.
CGGTTCGGCGATCGGCGCCCCACGCGGGTCTAAACCGGGGCGATCGCCAACATTTTAAGAATGCTTCGCTGCTTTTGAGACCAAAAATATTTTCAAAACTCGGGAAAATCCGAAAAAGCAAAAGAGATTTGCAATTTTAAAATGAAGATTTGACTGACAAGTCTAGATAAATTTGTTAGCATGTCTGGAGAGTAAAAAAGTGTAGTTTATAACAAAGTACAAAGATGCTTTAACATTTCTATATTTTTCTATATTTCTTCTAAAAGCCTAAACCGAGCAACAGCTCTGGAGAGATGATAAAGGGGCAATAGCCTAAGTGTTTATTCTTAGATTCCCTACAGGAGCGTAATTTTAATGATGATTTCTACAAGCCTTTGTTATAACATCAACGTCATTAAAGCTGAAGCCCGTCGGCTAGTTCATAATGGCATTGTCAGCCGTCAGCAACCGATTTATACCCTTTGCCAGTACATCCCGGCGCGAGAATGGGAATTCGTGGAACTCGAACTCGAACGCAATGAATTTCTGTTGCGCGATCGCATTGGCGATCTGATGGGACGGGAAGAGTGGGAAGACGATTGAGGAGTTCGCACGACCCTCGATGTTCTCGATTCGGTTAACGGTTTAGCCGCGCTGCGATCGGCGAGGTCAGAGGGGTTTTGCGCTGAAAAATAACGAACGGTATTTGACCTGAGAGACGGCGAGGGAGGCAGCGTGGCGATCGCCGCGCCCGAACAGTCAAAAAAACACTGAAAAAGCTTCTGAATCCAGAAGCTTTCCAACCCCGGCGATCGCCCGATTGGTGAGATGCGCGCAGGCGGTGAAAGCCCGCGCATTGTCCTCCAACCCAGCTCGATCGCCTCTTCTCGTTTCAAGTTCAAAGAGACGAAAGCGCCATTTCAACGCGGCAGATCAAGTCAATCCGGCTGCGGCGCGGGCGGCTGCCGCTTCGTCGGGATGAATGTTCAAGCGCGTCAAGTTAATCCGACCTTTATTGTCGATATCGCGAATTTTAACCACTACGCGATCGCCGACGGCTAGCTCGTCTTCCACCTTACCGACGCGGTAATCCGCCAATTGCGAAATGTGGATCATCCCTTCTTTCCCCGGGAGAAACTCCACGAACGCCCCAATCGGAATAATCCGCGTGACGCGACCGGAATAGACGTCCCCCGCCGAAAGCTTGCGAGTCATGTTGCGAATGATTTCGAGCGCGCGTTGGGCTTTTTCCGCTTCGACCGCCGATACCGTAACGGTTCCGTCGTCTTCGATATCGATCTTCGCCCCGGTTTCTTCCGTAATCCCCTTGATCGTTTTGCCACCCGGTCCGATCACCATCCCGATTAAATCCGGATCGATCTTGAGGGTCAACAGGCGCGGTGCGTAAGGAGACTGCTCCCCGCGCGGCGCGTCGATCGCTTCGAGCATTTTTTCGAGAATGTGCAGCCGTGCGGGTTTCGCTTGCTGAATCGCTTTGGCGACGGTTTCGATGGACAATCCGGAAATCTTCATATCCATCTGGAGGGCCGTAATCCCGGTATCGGTTCCCGCGACTTTGAAATCCATATCGCCGAGGAAATCTTCGATCCCTTGAATGTCCGTGAGGACGCGCACTTCGTCCCCTTCCTTAATCAACCCCATCGCCGCGCCGGACACGGGTTTGAGAATCGGAACCCCGGCATCCATCAGGGCCAAGGTCGAACCGCACACCGAACCCATCGAGGTCGAACCGTTGGACGAAAGCACTTCCGAAACCACGCGAATCACGTAGGGGAAATCTTCTTGTTTCGGCAGTACGGGAATTAACGCCCGTTCGGCGAGGGCTCCGTGACCGATTTCGCGGCGTCCCGGCGATCGCATCGGTCGGGTTTCGCCGACGGAGAACGGCGGGAAATTGTAATGGTGCAGGTAATTCTTCTGATCTTCCGGATGCAAGTCGTCGGCGAGGTCTTGAGCGTCTCCCGGCGTTCCTAACGTTACCAGGGAGAGGACCTGAGTCAGACCCCGGTTGAACAAACCACTTCCGTGTACTCGTTTCGGTAAAACGCCGACTCGGCAAGTCACCGGACGCACTTGGTCGAGTTTGCGACCGTCTACGCGGATGTCGTCTTCGACGATTTGCTTGCGCATCAATTTTTTGGTGACATCTTTAAAGATGTTCGCCAAAGCTTTGCTGTTTTCTTCGACCGCCACCCGTTCGGTTGCTTCTTCGTCGAGGGCGAGAATTTCTTCTTTAATCGACTCTTGGATTTCGTCTAAGAGCTTGTCGCGCGAGGTTTTATCGAGTTCGAATTGAGACAGCACCTTTTTAATGGGATCCGTGGCGCGATCGCGCACGAAAACTTCGAGGGTTTCGTCGGTGACCGGGGCTTCTTCCACCGCAGGTTCGATCCCCAACTCTGCGAGGATTTCGCGCTGCGCTTTAATTAAGTCCGTCGCCGCTTCCAAGCCGAAATCGATCGCCTCGATGATATCTTGTTCCGGCAGTTGGTTCGCCCCGGCTTCTACCATGATCACGCCGTCGGGACTCCCCGCCACCACCAGGTCTAAATCGCCGCTACCGACTTCCTTGTAGGTGGGATTGATGATAAAGTCGTCGCCGACCAAGCCGACCCGTACCGCCGCCATCGGTCCTTTAAAGGGGATTTGCGCGAGCAGCACCGCCATCGACGCCCCGGTGACCGCGAGGACGTCCGGAGGAACTTGTTCGTCCATCGATAAGGTGGTGGCGACAATTTGAATGTCGTCGCGAATCCATTGGGGAAACAACGGTCGTAACGGGCGATCGATCAGACGACTGGTGAGGGTGACTTTTTCCGGCGGGCGTCCTTCCCGTCGCAGGAAACCGCCGGGGATTTTCCCTGCAGCATAGAGTCTTTCTTCGTAATCGACTAACAACGGCAGGAAATCAATCCCTTCTCGTCCCTTCGATCGCGTGGCGGTGACCAAAACCGAGGTATCTCCCGACTGAATCAAGACCGCACCCCCTGCTTGAGGTGCATATAAGCCTATACTGAGTCGAATATCCCGTCCGTCAAAGGATATTGACTTTTCAATCTCGTTCATGCAGTCCTTTTTCCTTGCCTATTACTCACTTTTTCTGTCTGTGGCAATCGTAACATTGATAAACTCCGATTGCCGCCCCTGCCCGGACGGGCTGCACCCTGGCGCGCCGATCGCCGCCGATGGTTTCTATTTTTCGATCGGAGATCGTCAAATGCTATAATCTCTACCTAGACCTCGATCGCTCTCGGTTAGTTTTTGCGAGCCGTTGCCGAGCTGACAAACCCGGTGTGACGGGTTTAATATGGCGGTTTTGCCTTAGAGAACGGTAAGGTTTGAGGTTTTCCCGGAGTGAGTAGCATTTTGTTCGATCGCGATTCCCCTCTTTGCTCTTCACGGTTGCGATCGCCTTCTATCGCCCGAATTTCTTTTCTATCAAACTCCATCGAACGGTTGTTTTCGGCGATTTACCTGGCAATTGAGTCATTTTACCATTGTTGTTTTTCGGATAACTAATCAGCAATAAAATTGTCAATGTATTCTCCGGAAAGCGGGCGATCGTAATTTGAATTGAAGGAAGCGCCGAAAATTGGCAAAAAGTTAAATTATGGGATAATTAATGGCCATTTTTTGATAAAAAAAGTGGATAGATTGTTAAACATCAAAACTTTTATGACTGAAACAATCAGTCGAGGATCGCCGGATCGAGAGACGGTAGGTTCTCCGGTAAAAAACGAAACGTGAAACGGGTTCCCTTGCGGTCGTTGCGGGTCAAGTCAATCGGGAAGAGCTGACAAGAACCTCTGACCGTCGCGGCGAGCGATCGCGGGATTCACCGGATTTTTCTTAATTTTATTCAAACTTGACTCTGTTTCAAATAGTCATTCGCGATCGGTTCAATTCTGATGCAGGTGTGTATTCTAAGTAGGTTTCGAGAGAGTTAAAAGGCATGGCGATTTTACACGGAAGTTGGTTACAAAATCCCTCAACCACCGCTACCGATCGCGGGGGAGACTTGTTCCTGTGGGGAGAAACCTGGCGTCGCGTTGACGAGGGCGACAACGACGAAGCCACGACGATCGCCCCCCATCCTTTAGCCATGACTGCCGACGAATTGAGCGCCTGGTTGGATGAATTACATCAGGGCGATCGCCTGCATTGGAGCCTCCCAGAAGCGGCTAAACGGGGCAGAAACACGGCCAAAAAGGCAAAAACGACAAAAAACCCTAAAAACAACGATTCTCCCTGGCAATGGCGAGCGATCGCCCTACCCAGCCATTACGACGACCACGGCAAACCGATTCCCGTTCACTCCGCCGCCGTCGCCGACAGCGACGCCCTCCTCCTCCATCCCTGGTTCGTAGAAGGGTTATGCCTCACCCCGACCGAAGCGATGCAATTTTTATCCGCCCTCCCCCTGGGTACCGTCGCCACCGACAACTCCTTTTTAGGCGCCGATTTGCGCTTTTGGTCCCACGTGGCGCGTTGGGTGTGGGATTTACTCGCACGCTGCAAATTCTTACCCGGTCTCGACCGTCAACTCGAAGGGAAGGCGATCTCCCAATGGCTACCCCTCCTCGACAGTAACCGCGATCGCGATCGCCTCAACCACTTTGCCCGCCAAATGCCCCTCGCCTGTCGGACTTACCAGGGCCAGCGCCCCGATTCCGTCCTCGCCGTAGACTTTCCCCAAGAACCGCGCCCCTTACTGCGCCACTGCTTGCAGCAAATCCTCGATCGCCAGATCCGCCAAGGAAGCGACCCCGCCAGCTTAGCGCCCCTCGCTTCCCCCGTCCGCGAATGGTTGCACGCTTTGTGCGATTCCACCCCGACCGTCGCCGCCGAACCCGACGCCATCCAACAACTCGAACGAGTTTTAGAAACCTGGATCGCCCCAGTCAAGCATCATTTAGGAACCGAACAAGAATTTCGCGCCTGTTTCACCTTAGAACCGCCGACCCCACCCGCCAAAACTTGGCAGTTGAAATATGGACTGCAAGCGGCGGACGAACCGGAGTGGACCGTCGATGCGAGTGCAGTCTGGGATCGACCTGTGGAACAATTAATCGAAGACGGACGGGCGATCGTTCATCCCCAAGAAACCCTCCTCGCCGGATTGGGGTTAGCCTGTCGCCTCTACCCCCATCTCGAACCGAGTTTAGACGGTCCGCGCCCGGAATCCTGTTCCCTCACCGCGATCGAAGCTTACCAGTTTATTAAATCCGTGGCGTGGCGCCTCCAAGAAAACGGTTTAGGCGTCATTTTACCGCCGAATTTGAGTCACGAAAACGGTTGGGCCAGTCGTCTCGGTTTGGCCGTTCGCGCCGAAAAACCCAAAACCAAAACGGGAAGTTTGGGATTGCAGAGTTTACTTAATTTTAAATGGGAATTAACCATCGGCGGTCAGCGAATTTCTAAAGCCGAATTCGAGAAATTAGTGGCTTTAGATTCGCCCTTAGTCGAAATTCATGGGGAATGGGTCGAATTGCGCGATCGCGACATCCGCGCCGCCCAAACCTTCTTTAAAGCCCGCAAAGATAAACTTTCACTCTCTTTAGAAGATGCCCTACGCCTGTCCACAGGCGACACCCAAACCATCGAACAACTTCCCGTCGTCAACTTTGAATCGAGCGGACAACTCGAAGAATTACTCAATACTTTAACGGACAATCGCACCTTAGAAGAAATCGACGCCCCCGATAATTTTAAAGGTCAATTGCGACCCTACCAAGCCCGAGGAGTCGGTTGGTTGCGCTTCTTGCAACAGTGGGGGTTGGGCGCTTGTCTCGCCGACGATATGGGATTGGGAAAAACCATCGAAACGATCGCCTTTCTCCAATATCTCAAACAAGAACGAGAACTCGAACATCCGGTGTTACTCGTCTGTCCCACTTCGGTATTAGGAAACTGGGAACGAGAAGTCAAACGATTTGCACCGGATTTAAGCACTTGCGTCCATCACGGCGACAAGCGCCCGAAAGGTAAAAATCTGGCGAAAACTGTCAAAAACTGCGATATCGTCATTACTAGCTATCCTCTGATCTATCGCGATGAAAAAGACCTCAAGGCGATCGCGTGGCAAGGGGTGATTTTAGACGAAGCCCAAAATATTAAAAATCCCGACGCCAAACAGTCGAAAGCGGTGCGGGAAATTGCCGAAGCTTCTAGCCAACCTTTTCGCGTTGGCTTAACCGGAACCCCCGTAGAAAATCGCCTGCAAGAACTCTGGTCAATTATGGATTTTCTCAATCCCGGGTATTTGGGGGCAAAAGCCTTTTTTCAGCGTCGTTTTGCCATTCCAATCGAGAAATATGGCGATACTGACTCTCTCCAAACCTTGCGATCGCTCGTCCGTCCTTTTATCTTACGTCGCTTAAAAACTGACAAAGATATTATTCAAGACCTCCCCGAAAAACAAGAGATGCCCGTCTTTTGCGGACTCTCGACACAACAGGCTAAACTGTATCAGAAAATAGTCGATGAATCTCTCGCTAAAATTGAAGCATCCGACGGGATTCAACGGCGGGGAATTATTTTGGCGTTGTTGGTTAAATTAAAACAATTGTGCAACCATCCTGTTTTAATTGACGGCAAGGGTAAAAAGGGTAAGGCTAAAAGCAATAAGTCTCAAGAAATGGTCGAAGAATTGGGACAGTCTTCTGGCAAATTGAAACGTCTAGAAGAGATGATCGATGAAGTTTTATCGGAAGGCGATCGCGCTTTAATCTTTACCCAATTTGCTGAATGGGGAAAACTGTTACAACCCTATTTACAAGCAAAATTCAATCGCGAGATCTTATTTCTGTACGGGTCTACCCGCAAGCAACAACGGGAAGAAATGGTCGATCGCTTCCAACACGACCCCCAAGGGCCGCCGATTATGATTTTATCTTTAAAAGCTGGAGGAGTCGGACTCAATTTAACCCGCGCCAATCACGTTTTTCATTTCGATCGCTGGTGGAATCCTGCGGTAGAAAATCAAGCTACAGACCGGGTATTTCGTATCGGTCAAAAACGTAACGTGCAAGTTCACAAGTTCGTTTGTAGTGGAACTTTAGAAGAAAAAATACACGATTTAATTGAAAGTAAAAAAGCATTGGCGGAACAAGTCGTCGGCGCGGGCGAACAGTGGCTGACCGAGCTCGATACCGATGGATTGAGAAACTTATTAGTTCTCGATCGCAATGCGGTCATGGAAGAAGAGGAGGACTAAGTTATTCCGAATTGCAAGCATAATTGTTGTCCGCTTCGGTACTCCTGAGTTATCCAATGAAGTCGAACGAATCATGAATAAAGAAGAATTAACGAATGAAACTGAATGGTGGTTGCAACAGTGGCTAGAATTGATTAATTCTTACCGCTTTAAAAAGCGCTTGGAACGCGCCCGCAATTATGCCAGACAGGGGAATGTTTTAAGCATTGAGTTTCAAGAAGGAAAGGCGATCGCCCGCGTTCAAGGAACCGAACCGGAACCCTATCAAGTTTCGTTATGGCTGGATCCGCTTACCGATGAAGAGTGGGGATACGCGATCGAAACGCTGTCCCAGCGCGCTATTTTTTCGGCAAAATTACTGGCGGGAGAAATGCCGAAAAATATTGAAGAAGTGTTTGCTGCGAATGGGTTGCGTTTATTTCCGTTTACGTTAGATGAAGTGCGATCGCGCTGTAGTTGTCCGGATAAAGCGAATCCGTGCAAACATATTGCAGCCGTTTATTATTTGTTGGGCGATCGCTTTAGCGAAGATCCGTTTATTTTATTGCAATTGCGCGGCAGAACGAAGGAACAAATTCTCGCCGCTTTGCGCCAACAAAGAGAAATTGATACTCGGGAATCGGAAACGGGCGATCGCTCCGATGCTGCGGTGCAAAAGTCCCCAAATATGGCCCGTCAAACGAGGGTGAATTTAAAGCAGTTTTGGGATTACGAGGACGCTTTAGATTCGAGTCTAGTCGTGATTGCGCCGTCCCCGAGTAGCGAAACCGTGTTAGAGGTTTTAGGTCCAATTCCCTTACAACCGAGTGCGGCGGGTCGCGCATTGATGGAAACGTTGAATGGTCTTTATGGAACTATCGGACAACAGGCGATCGTGGCTGCGTTAAATCGCGCAGGATGAGGGGAATTGGGATTTTAGATGTTAGATTTTAGATGTTAGATTTTAGATTTTAGATGCAGTTGACGATCTGCGGCTTCGGCGAGGGCGCCGGGAGGGGCGATCGCCAATGGCGACAACTTCCGCTTGGGCGTTCTCTCTCGCAACCCGAATTAACATCCCCGCACACATCAAACTGGCAATCATCGAACTCCCCCCATAACTAAATAAGGGGAACGGCAATCCCGTCGTCGGTAAGGCGCCCGTGGCGACCCCAATATTGAGCAACGATTGACCGACCATCACCACCATCACGCCAATGGCTACCAGTTGATGGACGCGCTGTCGGGCTTTGAAGGCGACCATTAACGCTAATGTGGCATAAGTCACCAGCATCAACAGCAATAAAGCACTGCCGATAAAGCCGAATTCTTCGGCGAACACGGCAAAAATAAAATCCGTGAATTGAATCGGTAAATAGAGCAGTTTTTGTTGTGACAAACCGAACCCGGTTCCCGTGGAACCCCCAGACCCGACGGCGAGCAAACTTTGGATGAGCTGGTAACCGTCGCCGTAACGATCTTTCCAGGGGTTGAGAAACGCCAAAACCCGGCGGCGTTGGTATTCCCGAAAGGTCATGCTGAGGATGGCGAGTAAAACCCCGCTTCCGGCAGTCATCCCCAGATATTTCAAGCGCAAACCGGAGGCGAGGGCGATCGCCCACAGACTAATCCCACATAACGCCGTGGTACTCAAGTTCGGTTGTAGCAAAATTCCGAACAGCATCAGCGCAAAAATCACCAGCCAAATTGCGCGGGTTGCCCACCGCAGGCGGTTCCACTGACCGAAAATGCGCGCCGCTTGCAAAATTAAGAATGGTTTGATCAATTCTGACGGCTGAATCGGAATCGGTCCGACTTTTAACCAGCGCGTCGCCCCGTTAACTGTCGTTCCCAAACCGGGAACCAGAGTTAATAAAATTAAGGTGAGTAAAATGAGAACGAACCAATCGGCCATCCCTTGGATGTAGCGCAAGGGAGAATAGACCAAAATGTTAAAGCCGATTAAACCGACAAGAACCCAAATCAGTTGTCGTTTTAAGTAATAGAAGCCGTCGCCAAAGTCTGCATTGGCCATCGGATAGGAGGCGGAAACGAGAACGGCTAAACCGACAAACAACCATAAAAAGGTCAGCCAGCGCAGCAGTCGGGCTTCCGTGGCCCATTCCCGAACGGCGGGGTCAAAAATGGGAATCAGTAAGCGTTGCATTCAGGGCAGGGGGGTGGCTCGAATCACCATCAGTATAGCGAGATGGATTGGCCGTTTCACCCAATCCCAGGATCGATCTCAGGATTTTCAACCCCCATTCTCAACACCAAAAGATTCAAAACAAAAAGAGGCCCTAGTGACCCCTTTTGTTTGATTTCCAGCGCTTCGGGCGCCTTCTAACCGAAATTTTCTCTAAAACTAGAGCAAGCCCGTGTTCGTTCCTGCTTTCCCCGTGGCCAATTCGACTTTAACGATTTTGCCACCCATTTTCATGATGCGTTGTTGCTCGGTAAACCAGTTGTCATAAGGAACGAGCTTGGTGAAATAGGTGTTTTGCAATTCTCGTTGAGTCCGAATCCGAGTTTGGCTGGGAACGCAAGCCGTGACTTTGAACATTCTCATGGGCTTCTCTCTCCTTCTTTCGAGGTGGGAATAATGGATTATCTGAAGTAGGCTATCAATATTTAAGCCAGGGAGTCGAGAGTCAATACTAGATCGTTAAAACTCATCGTGTCGCTTGAACGAGCCTTTGACGAGCTAGCACTCACTCCTGACTTCCCTGACTTCAGGATAAGCGAGACAGCGCTACGAACTCATCGTAAAGCTGTCAGGGCAGTATCTAGCTCAAGCCAGAGCAGATGTAGTCGAAGTAAACGCCCATTTCTTTTCCGGCGTCGGCACCCACCAATCCGGCGGTGACTTCTTTCATGGCTTGGATGGCTTGGACGGTAGCACCGATGGGCACACCCAAGGAGTTGTAGGTTTCTTTCAGCCCGTTGAGCACGCGCTCGTCGAGGATGGAAGGATCGCCAGCCAGCATGGCGTAGGTGGCGTAGCGGAGGTAGTAGTCGAGGTCGCGGATGCAAGCCGCATAGCGACGGGTGGTGTACATGTTGCCACCGGGACGGGTGACATCGGAGTACAGCAGGGATTTGGCAACGGCTTCCTTGACGATGGTCGCGGCGTTGGCGCTGATGGTGGTCGCGGCACGAACGCGCAATTCGCCCGTTTGGAAGTAACCTTTGAGTTTGTCTAAGGCGCTGGAGTCGAGGTACTTACCTTGAACGTCAGAGGCGTTGATTACTGCGGTAATTGCGTCTTGCATGTTTTGTGATTCCTTTTACTTCGTAGTCGGTGGATTTTTGGTGTTGATGCGAATCAGAGTTTACGCGGGTAAGAGGTTACGCGAGTAAAACTCTACTGCATGGCACCAATCACGTAATCGAAGTAGGCGCTAGCTTCAGCAGCATCTTCAGCCGAGAGCAGGCCACTGGCAACGTTTTTCATGGCGCGAACGCCTTCGGCGACGGCTTCGATGGGGGTGCCGAGAGATTTGTACATTTCACGGACGCCAACGATTCCGATCTCTTCGATGGGGGTGACATCACCGGAAACCACACCGTAGGTGATCAGGCGCAGGTAGTAGTCGAGGTCGCGCAGGCAGGTCGCGGTCATTTCTTCGCCGTAAGCGTTGCCGCCGGGGGAGACGACATCGGGACGCTTTTGGAAGAGTTGGTCGCCAGCTTGCTTGACGATGCGCTCGCGAGATTCGCTCAGAACTTGGGCGATGCGGACGCGACGATCGCCAGTGGTGACGAAGGCTTTGATTCGATCTAACTCACCGGGGCTGAGGTAACGGGCCTCGGCGTCGGCATTCACGATGGACTTCGTGACAATACTCATTAATTACTTCCTCCAACAGAGAATTTAGTCCAGATGTTTGCTCAATCTGGTTTTTGCAAGTCGCCAGGTCTTGAATCTTAAGTATTTCTACTTCATCGACCCGGTTGAGAGGTTTAACTCTCTCGCCGAGTCAGCCCAGCCGTCCCTCAAGTCATTCTATAGGGAACGCGATCGAAAAAATACTATAGACTCTGACGACTTCCTGCAAATACGGATATTTTGCAGCATGACCTTTACACTGTCTGCGATCGCTTAATAGTTTGTAACAAAAATCCTCATTTTCAAGGAAGTTTCTTACAATTCTCGCATCCTGTAGATTTCGGGATTTTTGTCAAGGGATAATTTACAATCTGTAAATTTTTTTCAAAATTATCTTGAAAGTCCCTTGTCGGGATCTCCCGTGGGGATCCCTGGGGGCGATCGCCCTTCGACCTGGCGCCGGGGCAGAGGCGATCGCCGTTCCTGTCTCGATAACGAGCAGTACAAGATAACTCCAACCCCAGATCTTTGAAAAACCTGCGATCGCCGATCTTGAATGAAAGATGCACTTTAAAAATAGTTTTTAAAAGTTTTTTTATCTTGTAAAAATTGATGTATTTTATATTTTTTTAAATAAAAAATAGCGCTCCTAAATCAGTGAAAACCATAAAAAAATACAAGTTCAACCCGATTCGATCCTGGATTCAGTCCGAGTTCGCTGGGTAGATTCCCATTTCCTCGGCAATGATAGCTTAAGTGAGTTGACTATTGAAAAAGGCGATCGCCGCTATTCAATAAAAACCCTTCTAAAATCTCAAATCCCCAATCTAAAATCTAAAATAAAAATCCCCGATCGCCCATCAGGGAAATCGGGGACAAGACACCTCAAGATTAAAAGGCGATCGCCTTAAGATCGATTAAGGGCGATCGCCTCGCCTACAACAAACTAGGAACGCTTGTAAGGCACCATTTCCTCGCCGAAATAGCGGACATACTCCGCACTCTCGACGATCGCCGTAACCGTCGCTTCCAGTCCTTCGCGGGAGAGCAGCTCCTCGTACTGGGCCATTTCCGGCGTAGCTGGGGTGCGACCCAACAAATGACGGCAGAGCAATTCAGCCGCTTTCGGAGCCGGATACGGCGTGCAGAAACGCGCCTCATACGCCGGAGAACTCGCCAGCGCGCGCACGAAAGCGCGAACCGAAAGCTCGCCGCCGAGCAATTGTGCCTCTAAATCCGGGCGACGGAATTGCTCCGGAATCTCTTCCGTATAAATATCCATCACCTGACGGTAAATCGCCGCGATCGCGCGTTCTTTCGCCGCTTGCGAACTATCCGCACTGACGCGCTCGATCCGAGCCACCGCCACCGAACCTTGAGGACGAACCGCCGTTCCATTCACCGAACGACCGACTTCGACCACCTCGCGGGCGCGAGTTTCCGAAATTAACGGCGCCTCCTGACCGCTCACACTGGGTTTGACAGGCTCGAAACTCGGCACCACCAAATCGCGATTTTGTTTCGTGAGCTGGTTGTAAAGTTTCTCCGTATTCGGGAAATTCGCCGCCGGAAGCGTCGGGAAGCGGCGGTAAGGCACCACATCCTCATTAAACGCCTGCAGGTACTCCATACTGTTGACCATCGCGCTCACGAAACCGCGAATCCCTTGCGAGGCCAAAATCTGGTTGTACTTGCGGATTTCCGGTTGATTGAGGGGAGCGCGACCCAAGAAATGCTTGGTCCCGAGTTCGATCACCTTCGTATTCGGATAAGGGGTGTAGAACTCTTTGATGTAGAGATTCGAGCAACCCAAACCTTCCACAAACTCCTTGACGGTAATTTCGCCATTGCTGAGTTTGCTTTCCAGGACGCTGAACTCGTTCTTGATGATATAGGGGTTGAGGTCGCGCTCGAAGATTTGACGGTAAGCCGCTTGAATGAGCAATTGAACCGCCACCTTGTCGGCGAGAGTGGTGAGTTTGAACACCTTCGTCTGTTCGCGACGCTTGCGAACCCCTTGAGCCAGACGGGACTTGACATCGGCCACATTGCGCGACTCGACTTGACCCAACTCGATAAAGCGTTGGGTGGTTTCCGGCTCGACTTTGAGGTTGCGATCGCCGATACTGCCGACGCGCAGCGATCGTAGGGCCTGACCCGCCGGAGTCAAATAGCGCTCGTAAGGAATCGTATCTTCCCCGAACGCCTCCTCGTACTCCTTAGAATCGATAATCGCGTCAACCAAAGCATAGAAGCCTTTCTTAGCGCAAATATCGAAATAGGCATTAATTTCCTGGCGCCCGTAGGTCGGACGACCCAACAGCCGACGGTGGATGTACTCGATCGCCTTACACACGTACAGCGAAGTCCAGTACAACTTGCGGAACACGTCGGATTTCGCCAGCATCCGCACGAACTCGCGAAGCGTAATCTCGCCGTTTTCCAGCTTGATTTCGGCTACCTTCTGGCGCTGACCGTCGTACACGTCCCGACCGAACACCTGACGGTAAGCCGCCGCGATTATCTTCTGAGTCGAGCTTTCCGAATAGCGGACGCTCTCCCCTTGAACCGTCGGACGACCGCGCTTACCGTATTGAACCGTCGCCGTCGGCACCTGATCCAACTTGAACACCTTGGCGCCGAGGGAACCCGGAGCCTTGCCGCGCGCGCGCGGATTGCTCAACTGGTTGTCGATCCCGGCTCCGCGATGGATGAGGATGCGACGGGTATCTTTGCCGAAGGGGGCCGGACGGTTTTTCGGATTGCGGGTTTCTTTCGGGAAGATCGCCCCGAACTGGATTTCGAGGGGATCGTTGCCCACGCCGTAAGGATGTTGGTCCGGCAGGGGACGCACGTAATCCGCAAACAAGGTGATAAACTGCGGCACCTTGCGGAAGGGAGCGCTGTAATTAAACAGGTCGATTTGCGGACCCCAGTTGCGGCACTCTTGGGCTTCTTGACCCAAACCGCGCAGGTAGGGTACCGTTTCTTCGCCGAAGTAATCCGAGTATTCCTGAGAATCGACCAAGGCATTGACTAAGGCATTTAAGCCGCCTGCCGAGACGATCGCGAAATACTTATTAAACTCCTCGCGGCTGCTAATCCCGCGTCCGAGGAAGTGACGGAACGCCAATTCAACCACGCGGCTGTTGACGTAGCGATCGTGGAATTGCTGGCGATACAACGGCGATTTACCCAAACGACGGATAAACTCCTTCATGGAGATATCGCCATTTTTGACCTTGGATTCCAAATCCGAAATCGCCAAACTGTAAGCGCGGGTAATATCGCGCTCGAACACTTGGCGGTAAGCCGCTTTGACCACTTCGATTTTTTCCAACGCCGACAGTCCCGGCTTCATTACGAATTTGGGACGGCGTTCGGCGGCGTTGAAGTAAATTTGCGGTAGCGCCAAACCTTGTTGGTCGATGCTTTGGCGCTGGCGTTGCTTGGCCGAGGGGGTCGGCGCCTTGAATTCGGAAATTAAGACGTCGAAATACTCGGCAACGACGGTTCTAGCTTCGTTATCTTGTTTGAAATAGCTCAAACCCGCCTGTTTCATCTCTTGCAGCGCCACGATCGTCGCCGCCGAAGAACAGGCATTTTCGATAATTTCGCGCAGACCGCGCACGTTGACGGCGATGATATTCGGATCGCCCGCAACGATCGCGTAGGTCAGATAGCGCAGGAACCAACTCAAATCCCGCAGGGACTTGGTCATGTTCGCCGGACCGTAACGGGAAATATTAATCGGCTGGAACCCTGCCGGGGCCGGACCGCCGCCCGCGCTGAACACGCCGCGCAGCCCTTCAAAGAAACCCGTTTTGGTTTCGACGTAGGTCACGGTTCCCAATTTCATCCCTTCTCGGGTGTCCATCCCGCTTCCCGTCGTCACTGCGGTGACGGGTTCTTTGGGTTTTTCCAAGAAGGACATCGGCGAACCGCCCGTGAAAATGCGGTTGGCCGCGCGCGAGACGATCGATTCCGAGTTGCTGGTTAACGTCTCGGCAATCTCCAGGCGCTTGGTACCGGATTTGAAATAGGTTTGCAGTTCGCCCAGTTCGCTATTGCCGAGGAAGCGGTCTTGCTGTTCGGCTTGCGAAATCGTGGCAACAGGTACGGTTTGATATAGTTGCGGACGCGCAACTGAGCTTCCACCACTTGCCTTTACAGTCATTGGATTTCAAAAGCTCCCAATAGAATCTCCATTTCGGGCATCTGCGTGAGGATGCCTCTTTATACTTGACGCTTAGTGCGGATTGGCCAAATGAGGAAGGATGCAAATGGGAATCGCGGCTCTTGCTCCGACTCAAGGAGAACTTTCCAATCTAGGGTACGATGATTGGGAGTTCGGGGCGGGCCGTCGTTTTCCTCGATTTTTGCGAATCTTCCTCAACTCACTCTACGAGTTCGATCGGCGTAGTCTTTAGATTAGAACGATTCGGTATCACCCCCCACAATTGTTAAAAAGTATGTAGAATTTTCGCGGTTGAGTTACGGCGTCATCATATTGGATTCCGGCACTCATCTGAGAAAAAAGATAAGTTTTGTTACGTTTATCGCCTTAACGATGTCATTTGGTAAATCTTAATGACAATCGAGGGGTGGATTTGCAATCGTCGGCAGTTGGGAAAGATGCAAGAGTCTCAAGAAATTACCTCAGCCGTGCAACGGCTTTACGATACCTATCCGTTTCCTCCAGAAGCCTTGTTGGACGAGCCGCCACCGGGGTATAACTGGCGCTGGAATTGGCCCGTGGCTCATGCATTCTGCACGGGGAGAAAGCCCGATCGCCCGAATGCCCGGATTCTGGATGCGGGTTGCGGGACGGGAGTGGGGACGGAATATTTGGTCCATCTCAATCCCGAGGCTCGGGTCACGGGGATCGATCTGAGTGCGGGGGCGCTGTCGGTGGCACGAGAACGCTGCCAGCGCTCGGGTGGGGGCGATCGCGTCGAGTTCCATCACCTCAGTTTGTACGATGTCGGCCAGCTTGAGGGGGAATTCGACTTGATTAACTGCGTCGGCGTGTTGCACCACTTACCGGATCCGATCGCGGGAATTCGCGCCCTGTCGCCGAAATTGGCTCCCGGGGGCATCATGCACGTGTTTGTCTACGGCGAGTTGGGCCGTTGGGAAATTCGCCTGATGCAACAGGCGATCGCCCTGTTACAAGGGGACAAACGCGGCGACTACACCGACGGGGTGGCCCTCGGTCGCCGGGTGTTTGAAGTGCTCCCGGAGCATAACCGTCTGGTGAAGCGGGAGAAGGAACGCTGGTCTTTGGAAAATCGACGGGATGCTAATTTTGCCGATATGTATTTGCACCCGCAGGAAATTGACTACAACGTCGAGACCCTGTTCGAGTTGATCGAGGCGTCGGGATTGGAGTTCGTCGGGTTTTCCAATCCGGAGTTTTGGAGTGTAGAGCGCTTGTTGGGTAAGGCGCCGGAGTTGTTAGAGCGGGCTGGGTCGTTGGGCGATCGCGACCGCTACCGCCTGATCGAGTTATTGGATCCGGAAGTGACCCATTACGAGTTTTTCCTCGCCCGTCCCCCGTTCGTCAAGACCGATTGGAGCGACGAAGGAGCTTTAGCGCGAGCCCGGGTCGAGTTGAGTCCCTGTTTGCAAGGTTGGCCCTCTCAAGAGCTGTTCGATTACAACTACAACATCGTCCGCTTGTCCGAGGCGGAGTACGAATTTATGAGCGCTTGTGCCAAGGCGCCGACGCCGCCGACGGTAGGTGAGGTTCTCGATCGGGTGAAGCTGGATTGCGAGGGGGTGCGATCGCTCCAACGCCGTCAGTTGGTGTTGTTGGCGGCGGCGAGCTAGGGCGACGGGGAGCGGCGATCGGGTTGGAGAGGGAAAGGGGAAAAACAAGCGCAATTTGTCAAGCAATAGCTGGGAAAGTTGGCAAATTTTATGCCAATCTAACCGGGGCGATCGCCGTTCTCAAAAGCCAGATTGAAAACTTGAAAAAAACGGCTTTCGGGTCGAAGTATTTTTTAAGTAATGTTACCGCCGCGTGATATGATTCGTTTTGGCCTGTTCCGTACAGGTCAACGATCTGGCGCCAACTAAACGAGCCGTGAACTTGTCCGATCCCCATCGAGAAACTACACCGGAAGCCGAGCCGACCCCTTCTTCGGAGTCTACTGAGTCGGCGCGGGATACGTCCATGCAAGAGTATTACCAACTCAAGCAGCAACTGTTGCTGTGGACCGTTGGGATTACCGTGGTGGTGTTTATTTCCGTATGGCTGGCCTACTCCCTCGACGTCGCTTTGAATTATGCGATCGGGGCGTGCACAGGTGTGGTTTACTTGAGAATGTTGGCGAAAGACGTGGAGCGAATTGGATCTGAGAAACGGCGTCCGAGTCAAAACCGACTGGCGTTGTTTATTGGGTTGGTAGTCATTGCCACCCAATGGGATCGGTTACAGCTCTTGCCCGTTTTTTTGGGATTTTTGACCTATAAAGCGGCGCTCCTCGTCTACATGCTTCAAACGACCCTCCTGCCTGACTCCAAATAGGTATAGGTAAAGGTCAACTTGTACACCTCAACTCCCTCTGGGGAATACCCCTGAATGGACATGCTAGAGGTCATTAACACCTTAAATTATGGTCTTCTCGCGGAGTTGGAAGTTGGTCATCATCTTTACTGGCAGTTAGGCAATCTTAAAGTACACGGACAGGTGTTTTTAACGTCCTGGTTCGTGATTGCCTTGCTAGTGATCGTGTCCGTCTTGGCGACTCGGAACGTCCAAAGAGTTCCGAGTGGAATGCAAAACTTGATGGAATACGCGCTGGAATTTATCCGGGATCTGGCCAAAAACCAAATCGGCGAGAAAGAGTATCGACCGTGGGTGCCATTTATCGGCACTTTATTTCTGTTCATCTTTGTTTCTAATTGGTCGGGAGCCTTAGTTCCTTGGAAGCTCATCGAGCTGCCTGCGGGAGAATTGGCCGCGCCGACCAGCGACATCAATACGACAGTGGCGCTGGCCTTGCTTTCGTCCTTAGCGTATTTTTATGCGGGACTGAGCAAGAGAGGCTTGGGTTACTTTGCCAAGTATGTCGAGCCGACGCCGATTTTGCTGCCGATCAATATTCTGGAAGATTTTACCAAGCCACTTTCCCTGAGTTTCCGTCTATTTGGAAACATTTTGGCTGACGAACTGGTGGTGGCAGTGTTCGTGCTGCTCGTTCCCTTGTTCATCCCCCTTCCGGTGATGATTTTGGGATTGTTTACCAGTGCGATTCAGGCGTTGATCTTTGCCACTTTGGCGGCAGCCTATATTGGTGAAGCGATGGAAGGACACGGCGGCGAACATCACGAGTGATTCTGCCGTATTATTAGTGTCCGAAAAGACTTAAATTGGGAATTTGGGATGGTTGAAAGAAAGCCGGGGCGATCGCCTCGTTCGACCTTCAACCCTCAAAACGCGCTCGTGTTTTTTTGAAGTTGTTACTTTTGCACTTGTAGGGAAGGAAAAGCATCATGGATTCTTTAATTGCTGCTGCTTCGGTTGTTGCTGCTGCTCTGGCTGTCGGTCTCGCGGCGATCGGTCCTGGAATCGGTCAAGGTAATGCGGCAGGACAAGCGGTTGAAGGGATTGCCCGCCAGCCGGAAGCCGAAGGCAAAATTCGCGGCACCTTGTTGTTGAGCTTGGCCTTCATGGAAGCGTTAACGATTTACGGTTTGGTGGTTGCCCTCGTGCTGCTGTTTGCCAACCCGTTCGCTTAATCAGATTTCCCCCTTTTCTTTGTAGAGACGTGAGGTTTCGCGTCTCTACAAAATTTCACTCTTAATTTTGTTGTCGTCAAGCAAAGCGAACCCAATCGGTAGAGGGTAGCGATTTTTTATGACGCACTGGACAATCCTATTAGCAGTAGAAAAAACGGCAGAAGGTGGCTTGTTTGACTTTGATGCCACCTTGCCTTTAATGGCCCTACAATTTGTGATTTTAGCGGCCATCCTCAACGCCGTCTTTTACAAGCCCCTGAGCAATGCAATTGACGGACGTAGCGACTACATTCGCTCGAACCAACAAGAGGCCCGAGAACGCTTGGCGAAAGCCGAAAATCTGGCAAGGGAGTACGAGCAAGCCCTAGCGAGCAGCCGCAAGAAAGCTCAAGAAATTATTGCCCAAGCTCAGGCCGAAGCGCAAAAAATTTCAGCCGACAAAATTGCTGCGGCTCAGCAAGAAGCTCAAGCTCAGCGCGAAGAAGCCCAGAAAGAACTCGATCGGCAAAAACAGGAAGCCTTGAACTCGTTAGAGCAACAAGTCGATACCTTAAGTCGCCAGATTCTCGAAAAACTCTTAGGCTCCGAGCTAGTTAATAGTTAGGGGAGAAAGATTTCAACTTTTATTAGTTAGTATTTTTTCCTCTAACTACTCACGGCATTGAGACCGAAAACTGGATAAAGTTAAGGAAGTTATCGATTGAGTATCATGGGGACTTTTTGGTTGCTGGCTTCGGCCCACGAAGCGGCTTCGGAAGGAGGTTTTGGTTTAAACCTAGACTTTTTTGAGACGAATGTCATTAACTTGGCGATCGTCATCGGTTTGTTGTTCTATTTGGGTCAAAAAGTTCTGGGCAACATTTTGGCGCAACGACGGGCCGAGATCGAAGAGGCGATCGCCGATGCCGAACGACGTCAGAAGGAAGCGGCGGCTCAACTAGCCGATCGCGAACAGAAACTCGCGCAAGCTCAAGCCCAAGCCGAACAGATTAAGGCACAAGCGGCACAACAGGCCGAAAAAGCCAGAGAAGCGATCTTAGCGCAAGCCGAGAAAGATTTGGAACGGCTCAAAGCGGAAGCGGGCAAAGACCTGAGCGCCGCCCAAGAACGGGCGATCGCCGAACTGCGCCAGCGCGTGACGGTTATGGCTCTCGAACGGGCTGAAAGCCAACTCAAAACGCAACTCGACGAAGGCAAACAGCAAAAGCTGATTGACAACAGTATTGCGATGCTCGGAGGGAGTCGATGAGTATTATACAAGCCCAAATTCTAGAGCCTTACGCCCAAGCCCTGATGTCGGTGGCGCAAGCGAACGACGCGACCGAGCAAATTGGCGAGGACATGCGATCGCTCAAAGCCTTGTTGGAAACCTCCGACGAACTCAAGCAGTTGTTGGAAAATCCGTTTGTCAAAAACGAGGATAAAAAAGCGATTCTCCGACAAATTGGCGGGGAAGATCTCCAACATTTTACCCGCAACTTTTTGATGTTGTTGGTCGATCGCGGACGCATCATTTTCCTCGAAGGCATTTGCGCGCAATACCTCAACCTGCTACGCAAATTAAACCAAACGGTTCTGGCCGAAGTCACCTCTGCGGTGGAACTCTCGTCAGACCAGCAGCAGGCGGTACGCGATCGCGTCAAATCCATGACCGACGCCCGCAATGTCGAAATTGAAACGAAAATCGACCCCGAACTGATCGGGGGTGTGATTATCAAAGTCGGCTCCCAGGTCATTGATGCAAGCCTGCGGGGTCAACTGCGCCGGATAGGGGTGCGCCTGAGTAGCGCCACATAACGATCTGCTTTTTCGTTGATGGTTGAGCGCTGTTTACGTCTTGGGTCGTCTGCTCAGCTCGACCCTCAACCCCCGACAGCAAACAATCAACGGTGAACGTCGATAACTAATATCAAACAACTGCCATGATCAGCATCAGACCGGACGAAATTAGCAATATTATTCGCCAGCAAATCGAGCAGTACGACCAAGACGTCAAAGTCTCCAATGTCGGAACCGTGCTGCAAGTCGGTGACGGAATCGCCCGTATCTACGGCTTGGAACAAGCCATGGCGGGGGAACTGCTCGAATTTGAAGACGGCACCGTCGGAATCGCCCTCAACTTGGAAGAAGACAACGTTGGGGCGGTGTTGATGGGTGACGGCTACAACATCCAAGAAGGATCGAACGTCACCTCCACCGGAAAAATCGCGCAAGTCCCCGTCGGCGAAGCGATGCTCGGTCGCGTCGTCGATGCGTTGGGTCGTCCCCTCGACGGTAAAGGCGACATCAACACCAGCGAAAGCCGCTTGATCGAATCTCCCGCCCCCGGAATTATCGCCCGCCGTTCGGTGTGCGAACCGATGCAAACCGGGATTACGGCGATCGACTCGATGATTCCGATCGGACGCGGACAACGGGAATTGATCATCGGCGACCGTCAGACCGGAAAAACGGCGATCGCGATCGACACGATCATCAACCAAAAAGATGAAGATGTCGTTTGCGTGTACGTGGCGATCGGCCAAAAAGCCTCGACGATCGCCCAAGTCCTCGGCACCCTGCAAGAAAAAGGCGCCATGGACTACACGATCATCGTCGCGGCGAACGCCAACGACCCGGCGACCCTGCAATACCTCGCTCCCTACACCGGAGCCAGCTTGGCCGAATACTTCATGTATAACGGCAAGCACACCCTGGTCGTTTACGACGATCTCTCCAAACAAGCGCAAGCTTACCGTCAAATGTCCCTGCTGCTGCGTCGTCCCCCCGGTCGCGAAGCTTATCCGGGAGACGTGTTCTACTTACACTCCCGCTTGCTCGAACGGGCCGCGAAACTCAACGACGAACTCGGCGGCGGGAGTATGACGGCCCTGCCGATCATCGAAACCCAAGCGGGTGACGTCTCGGCGTACATCCCCACCAACGTGATTTCGATTACCGACGGTCAGATCTTCCTGTCTTCCGACCTGTTCAACTCCGGTCTGCGTCCGGCGGTGAACGCCGGGATTTCCGTGTCCCGGGTCGGTTCGGCAGCGCAAACTAAAGCGATGAAGAAAGTCGCCGGGAAAGTGAAACTGGAACTGGCCCAGTTCGCCGAACTCGAAGCATTTGCTCAGTTCGCCTCGGACTTAGATCAGGCCACCCAGCAACAGTTAGCGCGCGGTCAGCGCTTGCGCGAACTGTTGAAACAACCCCAGAATTCGCCGTTGTCGGTCCAAGAACAGGTCGCGGTCATTTATGCCGGGATTAACGGTTATCTCGATGACGTTCCTGTCGATAAGGTGACGGCGTTCACGAAGGGCCTGCGCGAGTACCTGAAAACCAGCAAGCCCAAGTACGTCGAACTGATCCAAAGCACCAAGAAGCTGGAAGAAGAAGCGGAAAACCTGCTCAAAGAAGGCATTACCGAATTCAAACAATCCTTCATGGCGACTGCGTAAACAGCCGTCTGGGGACGTCGGGGAGCGATTAATGCGCTCCTGCGGGCTTCTCCGTCGTGAAGTGAGTGTCAGGAATTCGCTTCAACTCGCCAGTTCGACTACAGAAATCAGAAGCGGCGCCAACTCGTCCGACTTCTGATTTCTGAGTGAAGGAATTGTGAATTCTGGGGAAATATTATGGCAAATCTCAAAGCGATTCGCGATCGCATTTCATCGGTTAAAAATACCAAAAAGATTACAGAAGCGATGCGCTTGGTGGCGGCGGCGAAAGTCCGTCGCGCTCAAGAGCAGGTACTCGGAACTCGTCCGTTTGCCGATCGCCTCGCCCAAGTGCTTTACGGTTTGCAGTCCCGCCTTCGCTTTGAAGATGTGGACTTGCCCCTGTTAAAAAAACGGGAGGTTCAAACGGTCGGTTTACTGGTCGTCACGGGCGATCGCGGCTTGTGCGGCGGCTACAACACCAACATCATCAAACGGGCGGAAGCGCGCGCTGCCGAACTCAAAGGGGAAGGACTCGATTACAAATACATCTTGGTCGGACGCAAGGCGACTCAATATTTCAAACGTCGCAACGCGCCCATCGAAGCCAATTATACCGGACTCGAACAAATCCCGACGGCGAAGGAAGCATCGGAAATTGCCGACGAACTTCTCTCTTTGTTCCTGTCCGAAACTGTGGATCGCGTCGAACTTGTTTATACTAAGTTTGTCTCGCTGATCAGTTCCAAACCCGTGGTTCAAACCTTGCTCCCCCTCGACCCGCAAGGGTTGGAAGCCTCCGACGACGAAATCTTCCGCCTGACGACCCGAGGCGGCAGTTTCCAAGTCGAACGGGAAAAAGTAACCTCCCCTTCGCCGCAAAGCTTCCCTCGGGACATGATCTTCGAGCAAGATCCCACCCAAATTTTGGATGCTTTGTTGCCGTTGTACCTCAACAATCAGTTGTTGCGCGCCCTGCAAGAAGCTGCAGCGAGCGAATTGGCGGCGCGGATGACGGCGATGAACAACGCCAGCGACAACGCCAGCGAGTTGATCGGGACGTTGACGCTGACCTATAACAAAGCCCGACAAGCGGCAATTACTCAAGAGATTCTCGAAGTGGTCGGCGGTGCGGAAGCACTGGAAAGTTAGATCGCTTTTCGTTGACTTTTCTTTTGTTTTATTTTTATGTTTTTCTCAAGCCCGATCGCGATCGGGCTTTTTTTGTAGGCAAACATGCGATCGCCGCAGCTTCTTTTTCAGGCTGATGAACCGCGATCGCCTCTATTTCTCCGTGGAATTTTAAGTTATAAAAGAATTAGTCGATCTCCAAGTTTTAGCCGTTACATTCGACCGTGCGATCTCGATCGCGGACTCGATCTCAATCCGCACTTAGGGGCGATCTCTAGACTTCAAGTGAGCCAGTGAGTTCGCCATCGCCAGAATAGATCCCTAACAACCCCATCCAACTCAGCGTTAGGAGATGGTGTGCCATGCCTCTATCAACCGCTCCAATGGATCGTAACGCCCTCAAAAAAATTCTGATTCTAGCGGCTTATGTTTCTCGGTCCGAGAGCTTGAACCTCGATCGCCAACAGCAAGAACTCGAACGGGGTTTGCAACGCACTTGCAGGCACGATCGCTTTGAAATCCTGACCGAATCAGCCTTTCATCCCGATGACTGGCGCCGCGCCCTGCTCGATGACGAACCTCATATCGTTCATTTTCTCGGACGTGGAATAGAAATTGACGGCTTGGCGTTTGAAGAAAAAGGCGCTCGGATTCGCCTCGTCAATGCGGCATCTTTAGGACATTTGTTCGAGTTATTTCGCAGTCGCATCGAATGCGTGTTGCTCGACGGTTGCTACAGTAAGATTCAGGCAGAAGCGATCGCCCGACACATTCCCTATACCATCGGGATCGATCGCGGGATTGGCGATCGTGTCGCCGTCGATTTTGCCGTGAACTTTTACGACGAAATCGGTTCCGGGCGATCGATAGAAAAAGCTTACGATTTCGCTTGTCAGGCGATCGCCGATCGCGGCATTTCCCGACAGTCCATCCCCCTATTCAAACGACAAGAACGAGCATTTTCCAACAGTGGCGATCGTCGCGCCGTATCCGATGCTTCCCAAGCGGGTAAAGTCCAAAATATACCCGCCTCCGGATCGTTAATGTCCCTCGCGCACAGCAGCACCCTCGCCGCGATCGTCTTTACCGATGTCGTCGATTCTACCGAACATATGGTCGCTAACGAGCGCCAGACCCTCGAATTACTCGATCGCGACTTGAGCTTCATTCGAGAAGTCGCCCAATGCTTTGACGGGCGCGTTCTCAAATCCATGGGAGATGGATTACTACTTTATTTTGACAGTGCGGTTAAAGCCGTAGCTTGCGCTCAAAAAATTCAAATCGCTTTTAGCAAAGCTGCCAATAAATTACCCCGCGATCGGGTTTTGCAACACCGCATCGGTATCCACGTTGGAGAAGTCTTTTTTAGTGGGAACGACGTTCTCGGAACGGGAGTTAATGTAGCCGCTCGTTTGCAAGGAAAAGCACGCCCGGGCGGTATCTGTCTTTCTCAAATTGTCTATCAAGTCGTTTGCCGTCACTTAGACCTCAAAATCGAGTGCATCGGTTCTCAATATTTAAAAGGAATTCCAGATGCAATAACTTTATATCAAATCAACCCTTGAAGCGAATTCTCTCCCATATTAATTGATTTTTAAAATCTAGAAATCCTTGCTTTTACAAGCAAAACTAGAATATAGCAGCATCTTAATAAAAATGCCTAAAAGCTCTAACATAATTCGTAATTAAATCAAGTATTCCGGATCGTTGGTATGGCGTTGATGCCATTCTAAATCGAATTGTTTCAAATTTGCTTCCGTATCATTGCCATGCCAAACTTCCAGGGTAAAATGCCAGTCTTCATCCCCGGCGGGATCGATTTCGTTGGCGGTCAAAATTTCGAGAAAGTTTTCTAAATTTTGTAATGCTTCTCGGATTTGGTCTTTGGTTAATTTACCGGGATAAAGGTCTCGTTCGGTCAGGTTTTCAAGAATATGAAGCTTGGTGCGAACGACGAGTTTGTTTTCGCTTTGCCAAGTGACGGTAATTTGCAAAATATCCCCATCGGTACATTCGTGATTCGCATAAGTGAGCAATGCTTCAAAAAGACGCTTAACGCGAACTCGAACGCTGGGATAGTAGGTTTTTTCCTCTTCCGGTAAGCTCGTCACGATGCTAACTCAATTTTTTCAATATAATCGCTTTTATTAAGTTATAAAATTTGGCCTAATGGTCTGTTAACATTATAAAAGCATGGCTCAATTTTAAGTAATTTTGTACCGAAATTTTAAAAATTAACCCTTAAAAAATCAGAGAAAAGCAAATTGAGTTTGTTTTTCAAAGGAAGTAACGATCGCCCTCGGGAAGCGACGACAAACTTAAGGGATAAATGTAAAAATCGCAGTTTCAAATGTGATAAATTTACACGATAAAATACAATATAAAATACAAGATAAACGCTCAACTCTAAACGATCTTCCCATTCACTTTATCGCGCTGGCTATGAAATCGATCGCCCCGGATGAATTTAAGTATTTAATTCGTAAAACGGTGACTTACCTCGAATTTCACAATGACGATTCGGCAAAAGAAATTGCAGCCCAATGGCGGCATATTTTAGCACAAATTCACCAGATCGAACAGCAACAACGACAACATAAAAGGCGATCGTAAACACTGAGTCTTTCCCAGAGAATCACCCCTCCAACTCGTCAGTTGAAGGGGTGATTCTGCTTATTCACACCTGGATTAAAATAGGTGCGGTTCAGCCGGATTATTGAAAGAAAAATGACTGTTAAGGTTTCAATCCTTAACCACAAGGGTGACAACAAGTGCGGTGGTTTCCAATTGGGTTTTTGAACTGTCGATCGCCTCAGACTGCTCTGATGGATGGTTTCGCATCCCCTTGGCGATCGCAAAACGGGGGAAACGACAAAAACCCCATACCGGGAAACAACCGCTCGACTCGCTTGCACCGCTTGTTGCATCCAGCCTTATCGGTACCACTCGCGCATCCTGACGTCGTTCTCCTTCGGATGGCGACTCGAACACGGGCCAAACAGTACAAATCCCGTGATGGTACCCGGTGCGGACGAGCAATCAAACCCAAAAAACCAAGGAGGTTGACTCGCCCGCCCATTGGCTGCCATCCTAACTCACGGTTTTGGGAAAAGCGGCGAATTCTAAATGAAAATTAAAGATTTAAATTAAGAAATGTAACATTTCAGCAGCCGCTCAATTGACGCCGTTGTTGTTGTTTGCGGTTAAATTCTCGCTGTTGGGGGGTTAAAACATCGCTGTCGATGGGCGGACGCATATCCCATTGCAGTTCGGCTAACAGGAGTAATGTAGCGGAAATCGTAGTTCCAGTGAAGAGAAATTGCCATGCGGAGAATGAAGGGAGTAAGACAGTCGCCGAGACATGAAGGAGAGCGGCGATCGCAAAGGTGCGCGATCGCATTCCCAAAGCCATAATGAAATAGCCGATCGCCGTCAACATCAGCCATAAAGGACAGAGGCGAATTAAAACAACAGCCCAACCGTAAAAAATACTGGCATCGGTCAAAACTAGGCCAATACCTATCAAAACACTCCAGCTATAGACCAACCAGCGAAACTTTTCGACAGTGACCCAAAACCAAGAAAGATAGGCCATGGTGGCAGTTCCCAACAGACTTAAAATCGTCCACAAACTGGCTTGTATTTGCCAAGAAATAGGACAAAATTGGGCGATCGCAAACATGGCCGCCACAATCCATCCCCAGAAGACAAACACGAGATCGATCCGGGTATAAAATCGCTGAATTAGGGTTAAACGACCGATTTGCCAATTAATTCGCCAGAGTCCTTGTAAATCTTGAATATCGAGTTCTTCTTGCTTCCAACGGAGGATCGGCTCTGCGGAATTAAAATAAGTCATGGAGCGAAGCGAGCAAAGGTTTAAAAATTTACTTAACTTTACAATATCCTAAAATCCGAGAGAATTGGCCACGGGGCGAGCGATCGCCAGGTTCGAGGGACGGATCCGAGGGCGGCGATCGCGCGGGGCGGAAACTCGTGCGATAATGCAACTCGGATAACAATTGGGTCAACTCAACCCGCAAGCGAACTTCTAGATCGAGATGTCTGCCGATCCTCAAGTCAACCGAGGTCGCCAGAAAAAGACGACTTCGGCCAGTCCTGCCAACCCCACACAAGATAACCTCGAATCCCGCTTGGTCTTTATCGTCCCCGTTGTCATCGGCGTGACCTTAGTTTTGTCCGCGTGGCGCCTGGTGGTAGCGGGGGCGATCGTGTCCGGGATTGCTTGGGCGTGGAAAAACCACTCCCAAAAAAATGAAGCCCGCAGTGTGGAACTCAATGCCGTATTTTACAAACTGATCCAAGAACATCAAGGGCGGCTGACGGTATTAGATTTTGCGATGGAAGCCGACATTCCCGGAGACGAAGCCCAGGAGTATTTAGACACGCGCGCCCGGGAATTTAGCGCCCAATATGAAATTACCGAAAATGGCGGCATGGTTTACTGCTTTTCGAGCATTAAATCTCCCGAGTGGAAAACCATCGAAGCGGAAATTACCCCGGTGACCCCCGAACCGGAGCGCTTGAAGGCGCCGAAAGCTAAAAAAGCGCGAGTGACCTTACCTGCACCTCTGAATCAATCGCAACTGGCGGCGCGGTTGGGGGTGCATCCGACGACGGTGAGCAAAAATAAATCGAAACCGGAGTTTACTCAATGGAGTCAGGGCAAAGATCCGGCGGGATTTGCCTGGACTTACGCGCCGGGAACGAAGCAATTTTTCCCCATAGAGGGGGAGTTTTAGGGGGAAGAGCTTGCGCTACGGTGAGAAACGTGGCTTTGAGGAAGTTGAGAGTCAATGAACGTTAAGGAATTAATTCGGTGGTTTGAAGGCTGGGCCGATCCGGCATGGCAGGAGAAATGGGATAATTGCGGCTGGCAGGTGGAACCGGGGGTGACGGGAGAACCCGCGCGGGTGTTGGTCTGTCTGACGCCGACCTTGGCGGTGATGCGCGAGGCGATCGCCCTACGGGAGAGAGGGATTGAAGTGAATTTAATTTTCGCCCACCATCCCCTGATTTTTGGAGGACTTCGGCGGTTAGTGACCGGAGAGCCGATCGCGGAAATGGCGCGGTTGGCGTTCGCCCATCAGATCGGGATTTACAGCGCCCATACCAATTTCGACCAAGTGAACCACGGGACGGCGGACGTACTGGCGGAGTTGCTCGCGCTCAAACAGGTCGAACCGATCGCCCCGACCCAGGACGGTTTGGGATACGGGCGGATCGGCGTTCTCGAACCCGCCTTGAAAGTGAGAGATTTATTGAGGAAGATCGAAAGTAAACTCAATCCCCCCGAACTGATCGTTTCCGTAGACGCGGCGATGGAGCAAACGATCGAGCGGGTCGCCGTCTTGGGAGGGTCCGGAGCCAGTTATATCGATGCGGCGGTCAAAGCGGGGGCGCAGGCGTATTTAACCTCGGACTGTAAGTTTCACCAATTCCAGGAAGCGCGCGATCGCGGTTTAATTTTGATCGATGCGGGACACTACGCCACCGAACGTCCGGCGTGCGATCGCCTGGTAGAGCACTTAAAAAGCTTGGGAGTGGAATGGGTGCAACTGAGTGGAGCCGACGAAGATTTTCGAGGATTTGCGACCTTTCCCGAGACCGTGGAAGCTTAGGGGGACAGGCGATCGCCCCAGATCGCCCTCACTCCTTGCCGACAAAACGCCAGAGGGGGTGAGATTCCCCTTGACAGCGAATGCGCCAGAGTTGCCGTTCCAGGCGCGATCGCTCCTCTCCAGACAAGCCCCACAAGATATTGCGACTTTGCCACACTAAAATCGCCACCGTGAATGCGATACAGACGAGCAATCCCAAGGTGGGAAAGGGGTTGTACCAGAGGCTGAACAGGTAGCGTAACGACGCCCAGGTGAAATGGTCGAAAATCAGGGCGATATCCGCGCGCAAGTTCCAGAGACTGAACGCCCCCACCGTCAGCCAGAGGGCGATCGCCACCATCCAGCGAAAATAAACCGTGAGGCGGTGGAGGCGTTCGATTTGGCGCTCGTAAGTCGGATCGAACAGCAATCGCTTTAAGTCCGCCTCAACGTCGTGCAGATCGTCAGAAGGATCCATCGAAATATTCGGGTTGTAATTGAGCCTACCAACAGCCTAGCCAATCCCCGGGTAACTGGCTTAAGAATCTGGAGAACTTGACGACGAATCCACCTCAGTCGCGACTTCCGGGGCGATCGCCCCCTCCGGTTCCGAGCGTTCGCGCCACCACGCCAACATCGTACTGGCGACGAAAATACTCGAATAGGCCCCACTGATAAAGCCGACGATCAACGCCAGGGCAAAATACTTGAGCGTATCGCCGCCAAACAAGAAAATCGCCGTCAGGGTCAGTACCGTCGTCAGAGTCGTATTGATCGATCGCCCGAGGGTCTGATTGACCGCATCATCGACGATATCGTCGATCGAACTTCCCTGCTCTCGTTTCGTGGTTTCGCGGATGCGATCGTAAATCACCACCGTATCGTTGACCGAAAAGCCGATAATCGTCAGCAACGCCACGATAAACAAACTATCGACTTCGACCCCTTGAACCAACCCCAAAATCGAGAACAGTCCCACAGTAATCAAGACATCGTGAAACAGGGCGACGATCGCGAACAAGGCATAATCGAACTGAAAGCGGAAACTCAAATAAACAATAATGCCCCCGAGGGCTACCAGCAGGGCCAAGATCCCGGACGCAAATAACTCCCGTCCGACCGTCGGCCCGACAGTATCGATTTGCTTCTTCTGCGGGTCGAACTCGCCGAAGCGTGCGGTGAGGGCATTTTCCAGATTGGTGCGCCGTTCCACGTCGAGAGTAGACGTGCGGATCGACAGGGCCTGTTTGGCGTTGCCGACCACTTGGATGCTGCTGTTCTCCAACCCTTGTTGGGAGAGGATCTCGCGTACCGCATTCGCTTGGATCGGTTCGCTACAATTGCTCGGTTGGCTGCAGTCGCGTTCCAATTGCAGGCGCGTCCCGCCGACAAAATCGAGGCTGGGACGCAGGGGGGCGCCGATCGTCGTCCAGGAGATGGCGATCGCGATCGCGCCGACGGCGATCGCCGCCGCCGACAGCCCCCACCATAAATTGCGCTGTTTGATAATGTGTAACTTCATCGCACTCGCGGTCCCTAAGCTTTATTGACAGTGGTGAGGTCGGGGCAGAACAATTCGGGTCGGCGGAATTCGTCAATACCGATCGCGAAAAACATCAAGCTTCGCGAGCAGGTAATCGCGGTAAACATACTCACCAACACCCCGATCGCCAAGGTCAGGGCGAAACCGCGCACCAACCCCGCACCCAACCAGAACAAAGCCCCGCAAGCGATCAGCGTCGTCACGTTGCTATCTAAAATACTGGAAAAAGCGCGGTAGAAACCCGATTCCACCGAGCGATACAAACTTTTCCCCGATCGCAACTCCTCGCGAGTGCGCTCGAAAATCAGCACGTTGGCATCCACCGCCATCCCGATACTCAAGATAAACCCGGCAATTCCCGGCAGAGTCAACGTGACCCCGAGCAAGGCAAAACTCGCCAAAGTCAGCACCGCGTAAATCGTCAGGGCAATATCGGCAATGACGCCGGGGAGTCGGTAGTAGACCGCCATAAAGATCAGCACCAAGATCAAACCGCCAATCCCCGCATAGATACTGCGATCGATGCTATCGCGGCCCAACGTGGCGCCCACGGTACGGTTTTCGACAATTTCCACGGGAACGGGCAAAGCCCCACCGCGCAACTGCACCGCCAAATCGTTCGCCTCCTGGGCGGTAAAACGGCCTTGAATCACCGCCCGTCCTCCGGTAATTCCGGTTTCGGCAAACTCGGGGCCGACCACGGGGGAACTAATCAGGCGATCGTCGAGAAAGATGCCGAGGGTGCGTCCGGTTCCGGCGAGTTCCTTGGTCAGCTCGGCAAATAAGCGACCGCCTTCGGCGTCGAATTCCAAGCCGACATTCCAGAGATTGCCCGCTTGAGCGGGTTGGGGGTCGGCATATTCGAGGTTTTTACCCGTCAGTCCGGTGCGTTCGTAGAGGCGGCCACTGAGTTCGTTAATTTGCTCTTGTTTTTGGGCGATCGCCGCCTTATTGGCCTCGATCGCCTCCGCGTTGCCCTCCTGTTCGAGGTTGACTTGTTTCAAGAGCAGATCGCTGAGTTCTTGGCGTCGGACGTTCACCTCGGCATTGAGTTCCGGATTGCGCACTTCCTTGCGAAAGTCGAGTTGGGCCGTCCCGCCGAGAACGCGCTCGGCTTGTTCCGGATCGCTAATTCCCGGAAGCTGGACCAAGATGCGATCGTCGCCGACGGTCTGCACGATCGGTTCGGCCACCCCCAAGCCGTCAACGCGGTTGCGAACCACGCTTTGCACCGCTTCCATCACCTCGGGGGTAATTGTACGCACGTCTTCCGAGGGGCGCACTTGAATCGTCAATTGAGAGCCGCCTTGCAAGTCCAAACCCAGACGCATTTCGACTTGATTTAAGATGACGATCGCCGCGACGAATAAAACGGCAATTAAGGCGAGTAAAGAACGCTGTTTTTGCATAGTCTGGTCCTGCGAGAACTGTTCTGGAGACGAGAGATTTTAGAGGATCGGTGGTTCGGGGTTCCCCGTGCGACGGGGCGATCGTCGCTCGACCTTCTCCGCGTCGGGCTCAAAGGGAACCGCGCGATCGCCCCCCATCCAAAATCCGAGAAGCGGCTGCCCTTACACTTGCAGGGTCACCATTTTCTGCACCGCTTCGACAATTTGTCCCGGCTGAACGATCGTCAGACGCTCCAACATCCCGTTATACGGCGTGGGAATGTCTTGCGACGCCAAGCGCAACACGGGAGCGTCGAGCTCGTCAAAAAAGTGTTCGTCAATGGAAGCCGTCAGTTCGGCGCCGATGCCTCCCGTTTTCATACATTCTTCGACGATAATCACCCGATGGGTTTTGCAAATCGACTCGCCAATCGTTTCGAGATCCAAAGGCTTGAGCGAAATCAGATCGATCACTTCCGGATCGATCCCTTCTTTTTGCAATTGCGGCACGGCCTGCATGACGTGGTGACGCATCCGCGAATAGGTCAGAATCGTCACGTCTTTACCCGATCGCACCACCTCGGCTCGATTCAACGGCACCACATATTCATGACTGGGTAAATCTTCTTTTAAGTTGTAAAGCAAGACATGCTCGAAAAACAGCACCGGATTTTCATCGCGAATCGCACTTTTGAGCAAGCCTTTCGCATTGTACGGCGTCGAGCAAGCCACGATCTTCAAACCCGGCACCGCTTGAAAATAGGCTTCCAACCGTTGGGAGTGTTCGGCCCCGAGTTGACGCCCCACGCCCCCCGGACCGCGAATGACGATCGGGATCGTAAAATTGCCACCCGAGGTGTAGCGTAACATTCCGGCATTGTTGGCGATTTGGTTGAACGCGAGGAGCAGAAAGCCCATATTCATCCCCTCGACAATCGGGCGCAGTCCCGTCAATGCCGCACCGACCGCAAGCCCAGTAAAGCTATTTTCGGCGATCGGCGTGTCGAGAACCCTCAGATCGCCGTATTTCTTGCACAGATCTTTCGTGACTTTATAGGAACCACCGTAGTGACCCACGTCTTCACCGAGGACGAATACTGAAGGGTCACGAGCCATTTCTTCGTCAATGGCTTCCCGGAGGGCGTTGAAAAAAAGCGTTTCTGCCATCTTAAAAGCGGTTAATGGGTCAAACTCTCATCTTACCGTTTCGAGGAAGCGACGCGACGATTTTCGGTAATTTTTCGCCGCTCGGCTGCAGTTTTAGCCCCCTAACCGAGCAGATCGCGCGGCGATCGCCCGACGCCGCCGAGAACCAGACTCACCCTCTGCCCAAGCCACGAACACAGCAAATCTCTTACAAAATCAGGGAGCTAAGTCCCTTAAAAAATGTAAAAAATGGAACTTTTGACAAGCTTGCCAGAGATCTACTACAAAACGTGCGGCAAGCCACCCCGTTATTTAAGAAAATCTCTATTAAGACTTTTTGTAAAATAAAATACATTTTTTTGCATTCCAATCAACATCGTCGAGCTGCTTTGACTAACAGGGTAAACGCATCAAACAGTCCAATCCGGCTTACCACCTGTTTTGCGATCGCATTTTTGCACTTGCAGAAAACTTTGAAGACGGTAAAATTCTCGAAACGATCGAGCAATCTGTTGGAAAATGAACGACTTATCGATCGCCAAACTTAAGAGTTAAGATCGAATTGCAAAACCCCCAGAAGATCTGGGGGCTAAAGACAGTCCAATTACGAAACCGAGGGCGACGACTCATCGACCAAATCGTAATTGACTCCTTGTTTTTCGCGCACGATCGCCAAACCTCGTTGCAAGGCGCTGAGTCGGTCTTGAATCCAGTGAGTTTCTGGAATTAAACTTGCAATTCCGAGTTTTTCCAAACGACCTTTGACTTTACCTGTCGCACCAACAACAATGACGTCGCGATCGGCATCAATGGCCTCTCGAATTGCATTTTCAATCGCCAAAGATGAAGTCACGCCAAGAATCGGAACTTCATTCAAATCCACCAGCAATACGTCGTAATTGGCGATCGCCCCATGTTCTCGGTAAATCGCTTTCGCCACGCCAAAAATCATCGGACCGCTTAGATGAAACAGCAACACCCGACCATTCGCCAAATCTAGCAACTCTTTTTCTTCTGAGTTCAACACGATTTGATCGTCCGCATCCGTAATCGCCTTCACTGAATGAGATTGCAACCGTTCCAGGCGATCGATCGTCAAGATATTGGCAATAAATACCCCCACGGCAACCGCAACCATCAAATCGACAAAAACCGTCAGCAAGACGACACTGTACAGAATCCCCGCCGCTTTTAAGGAGATTTGGTGGACTCGTTTTAGGAATGCCCAATCGATAATATTGATCCCAACTTTTAAAACAATTCCCGCCAACACGGCCAGAGGAATCACCGACGTTAACGGCGCCGCCCACAAAACGACAATTAACAGGAACAAAGCGCGGCTAATTCCCGATAAAGCGGTGCGTCCCCCTGCTTTAATATTGACCACGGTGGCTGTAGTCGCGCCAGATCCGGCAATGCCGCCGCACAAACCCGTGACTAAATTAGCGACTCCTTGGGCGACTAATTCTTTATTGGATTTATGCTCCATCCGGGTCAAACTGTCAGAAACCAAACAGGTTAGCAGACAGTCGATCGAGCCGACGACGGCTAAAATGGTGGCATTGACAAACATCAAGCGAAAATTTTCTGCAGTCCACATGGGAAGCCGAAATTCGGGAAAGCCGGGAGTGATTTCACCGATGGTGGCGATCGTGCGAATTTCTATCCCTCTAAAGAACAGTAAGGAAACGATCGTCCCCACCACTAAGGCAGCTAATTGCGGCGGGACGATCGTCTTCAATTTAGACGGGTAAAAAATCACGATCCCTAATGTCAGCGCTCCTAAAAAGGCTTCGTAAGGATTGGTGTTGGCGATTAAGGTCGGTAATTCTTTGATGACGCCAAGAACGCCCCCACCCGGGGTTTCTTGACCCAAAAAAGGCGCGATTTGTAAAAAAATGAGAATCACCCCAATTCCGGTCATAAACCCGGAAATGACGTTGTAAGGGAGCATGGTGATATAGCGGCCTAAGCGCAGCACACCAAATAGCATTTGCATCACTCCGGCCATCATGATGACGGTAAAGGCCATCGCCATCCCGTTTTGGGGATCTTTCGCCATCAATTCGGCGACCACGGCGGTGACGATGACGGTCATCGGTCCGGTGGGTTCGGAAATTAAGCTCGGCGTTCCGCCAAATAAGGCGGCGAAAAAGCCGACTAAAATAGCTCCCCACAAGCCTGCGGAAGCGCCTGCACCGGAAGCAATCCCGAATGCTAAGGCCATCGGTAAGGCAACGACTGCTGCCGTCAATCCGCCAAAGATATCTCCTTTTACGTTCCTAAAATGGATGTGATTGGTAATTTGCATGGCCAATTGTCCTGGGTTGAAAGGTGAAGCTCAAATGATGGCGATCGCAATGGCTACCAAAAACCGCCACAAAAAAGCTATTGCACTCGTTATTAGCGGTCGAGTGCTGCTGTTCACCCATCGATCTTTAGTGGGTTTTTTCGTGAGTGAGTCCAGGGGGCGATCGCACGATGGAAGTGGCGTTAGATCCTGGGTTTCGATCGGTGCTGTCGCGCTCCCCGTTCGCCTAATTCCAATCTTGGCAATCCAGTATTGCTTCCACCCGACGCGATCGGTGTTTGATGGGTTGGATTGCCATAACTTGTCCGTTGCCGACTCGTCAGACGGTTCGATCTTGACAAGGAACCCCCTCGTTCCGGGGGTGAATGCTAGTGAGAATTGATTCCCGATTTTGCCTCGGAAAATTGAAGCCAAGATCGAGAGCGAGACTCCTGCGATCGCCGAACGAGTCGATCGCTAGGCGAGTTGAATCTCATTGTTGAATCTCATGTAAGTAATTTACCAGAACCTGGGTTCTTTGAATGATCTCCATTAGATTATTTTATGGTGATGCCGCTCGGGGGCTATCCCTAGGGCTTCGCTACTGTCAAGTTTGCGGGGTTGCTCGTGGGTCGGTTCGATAGGGGGGCGCAGAAACGGAGGGGCAAAAAGTTTTTCGCCTCTCCCTCGATCCCTTTAGTGAGAAACAGATAGAATATAAATTTTAGAATCTAGAGGTTTATTTTATATGTTCGATCGAAACCGTTCTCCCCAATCCTCAAAACCGGGGAAGCGTGTGCCTCCGGATTCAAACTTGGCTCGGGAGACGAGAGAGACCGACGGCGTGGCGATCGCATCCAACTCAGGCCACCAAATTGCCAATTTGCCACATCTGAAGGCCGCCGCGATCCATTCCGGCGACTAGGGTGCTACTGTCGGGGCTGAACGCCAAAGTCAGGATCGCTTGAGCGTCGTTGCTGTCGGCGTGCAGAACCTGCAATAACTCGCCGCGATCGATCTCCCACAGCCGCACGGTGCTGTCGCCGCTTCCACTGGCGAGCAGGTGACCGTCGGGACTGATGGCGACGCAATAGACCATCTCGCGATGACCTTCCAAGATGCGTAAGGGCAGATCTTGAAGGTTGGCGGACTCGGCGATCGCCCAGATGGCAATTTGTCCCTGACTGTTACCCGTTGCCAAGAGACTGCCATCGGGAGCGATCGCGAGGGAATAGACCGGATCCTCTCCGGTTCGCAAACTGCCGCATTGGCTGCCGTCGATAAACTTCCACAGTTTGATCGTCCCGTCGCGGTGAGCGCTGGCAAACACCGAGGTGCAGTGTCCGGCGGCGATCGCCTCGACCGGGGCGTTGGGGGTAGCGATCGCCTGTTGTAATTTATGCGTTTGGAGGTTCCAAATTTGAATCGTTCCCCCTTCGTCCCCACTAAAACCGTCGTCACAGGCGGTGCCGCCGGGGGCGGAAAATAAGGTATCGACCAAGGTGCGATCGCTGCCGACGATCAGCCGTTTTCCCGACGGACTGAACAATACCGCCGTCACGCGACCTCGGACGGAAAATTTTTCTAACAAGTGACCGTCGGGGAGATGCCAGAGATCGATGGTACCGTCGGGGGCGCCCACGGCGAGCAAATCCGATTGCGGCCCGATCGCCAAACAGGTAACGCCGAGGGGATAACCGAATAACGTATGGAGGCGATCGCCCGTTTTAGCCCCCCAAATCTTGAGTGCGCTGTCACAACTGCCGATCGCGAGCATCTCCCCGTCAGGGCTGAACGCCACTGCGGCTACGGGACCGGAACGATCGTAAAGGGTGCGGGTCAGTTGAAAAGAATCCCGAGACATGGGGGATGAATCTCTCTGGCTAAACGGTGAACTCAACGAGCAATCTCGATCGGCATTTATCTTTATACCTATCCTATTGTAGAGACTAGAGACGATCGCGAAACGTTCGCGCCTCCTCAAACCGATCCGATGCGCTACCGAGGGCGATCCGAAAGCGCGGCGATTGTTTCGTCCCTCGACTAGACTGGAGAAAATGCCTTCTAGGCGAATCACGAATCACAACCAGAGAGTGTAATGAGTCAGGAAACCTGCTTAGACCGGGCGATCGCCGATCGGTTGCGAGAGGCGGTCTCGACCTACCGCGATCGCGCCGACTACCTCGAAATCCGTTTGGAACAAAGCGAGTCTACGGCGATTTCATTTCGCGGCGATCGCCTCGATGCCGCCAATCGTAACTTTTCCCTAGCGGGAGGGGTGCGCGCCTGCCACAAGGGGGGCTGGAGTTTCGTCACCTTCAACGGTTTGGACGAACTGCACGATCGCCTCGAAGAAGCGATTTCCCAAGCGAAACTCGTCGGTACCGAAACCACTCAACTCGCCCCGGTCGAGGCGATCGAAGATTTCGTCCCCCTCGAACTCGGACGCGACCCGCGCGGAATTTCCCTCGCCGAAAAACGAGATTTAGTCGAACGCTACAACCAACTGCTGCTCGCTTACGACCCGCGCATTCAAACGACCAGCAGCAGTTACCGCGATCGCTTCGGCGTCACCTATTTTGTCAATTCTGCCGGAACCTGCATCGCCCAAGAACGCCTCGACATTTCCGGCGGTTTCGGGGCGATCGCCCGAGGAGAGGGCGGTCTCGTCCGTCAAGGCTACGAATCGGTTCACTCGCGCTCCGACTACAACGCTTTCGTCGATCTCGAAGACCGGGTGCGATCGGCTGCCGAACGTGCCATCCGCCAATTAGAAGCGAAATCTGTTAAAGGCGGTCAATATACGGTAGTTCTCGACCCCTATCTCGCCGGGGTGTTCATTCACGAAGCATTCGGCCATTTATCCGAAGCGGATTTTGTCTACGAAAATCCCCGGATGCAAGAGTTATTGCAATTGGGCAAAGCCGTGGCGATCGAACAGCTCAACGTCGTCGATGACGCGACCTTAAACGGACTTCCCGGTTCGCTCAAATACGACGATGAAGGCGTCCCGGCGCAACGTAAATATTTAATTAAAAATGGCGTCCTCACCCAACGCCTGCACAACCGGGAAACCGCAGGCAAAATGAACGAAGTCCCCACAGGAAACGCCCGCGCCCTCAGCGCCAGTTATCCGCCGTTGGTGCGCATGACCAACACGGCGATCGAACCGGGCGATCGCAGTTTTACCGAAACGATCGCCGATATCGACGAAGGCGTATATGCCGTTCGTATGATCGGCGGTCAGACCAACGGCGAAATGTTTACCTTCGCCGCCGCCGAAGGCTACATGATTCGCGACGGTCAAATTGCCGAACCCGTCAGCGACGTTACCCTCACCGGAAACGTCTTCCAAACCCTCACCGATATCGAGGCGATCGGTAACGATTCGGTATATACCAATGGCGGTTGTGGCAAAGGCGGTCAGTCCCCGCTTCCCGTCAGTGTCGGCGGTCCCCACGTTCGCATCAAGGATGTCGTGGTCGGCGGGCGCTAGCTTATTCCCGAGCAAATACCTAACGCGAGGGGGCTGGCGATCGCGCCACCGGACAGGTCTTAACGTACCTCTCGGTGGCGATCGCCAGCCCCTTGAGCCGTGTAAAGGCCGAGCAAAAGACTTATTTCAAATATTGGGCTTCGGCTTCGAGGATCCGAACCAAATTTTCATCACCTTTTTGTCTGGCCATTTCGATCCGATGTTCCAACCGTTTTTGCAGATTGGCGCGATGGATGGCCGCCGCTTGTTTAACCGATTCTAGAGTAACTTTGTTCATAGTGGACTTTTTAAGAGTGTCGAGTGATGTACAATCCCTTTCCTTTAAAATAACATTAGAATCCGCGAACCGTATAAAATTTGACGAAAATTTTCAACAAGTTAAGGTAAAGCTCGGCGATCGCCCGTCCTGGGAAAAAGCCGCGATAAAATTAACAAGATCGATCTGTCCTTTATTCAGGGAGAACCAGGTATCTGGTCATCAGTGCCTATCGAAACGATTTACGGCAACCTGCAAGGTCTCAAACCCAGCCAGTTAAAGCAGTTGAAACGGCTTTACCACCAACGCCTACCCGTAGACTGCATCGCGACGCCGGAATTTTCCCAGCGACTGGCTGCCATTTCCACGGACATTGGCGAATCCGTGTGCGCCTACCTCAACCGCCGAGGTCAGGTGATTCGCGTTGGCGTGGGAACCCCGCGTCAAACCCAAATCCCGCCATTAGAATTGCCGCGCTACGGGGTCGGGCGCCTCAGTGGCATTCGCTGCCTGTCCACCCAGCTCAAAGCGGAAGGTCCCAACCAAGAATCGCTGACGGCAATGGCAATTCAGCGCCTCGATGCCTTAGTCGTCCTTACCCTGACCGGGGAAGGATTCGAGCGTCGCGGCGGTGGAGCCACGGGATATGTTAGAGAAACCTATCTGGCCTATTTAACGCCGCAAGGGACGGACAAGGCGGGGGAAGACGGACAAGCAGAAGAACTGGCGATCGCCAATTGGCACGTGTCCGGGCCGATGAGCCTCGACCTGTTGGCGAAGCAAGATTTTCTCAATTTAGTCGAAGGGTTAGAAGCCGAATTCGAGCGCCAATTTATCGCCCGGGAAGTCGATGGGCGTAGCGATTGCGCCTTACTCGTCGGCGTGATGACCGCCGAGATGAATCCGGAACAGTTCGAGGACGGCTTAGCCGAACTGGCCCGCTTGGTGGATACCGCAGGGGGTAAAGTCCTCGGGACGATCGCCCAAAAACGATCGCGCCTCCACCCGCAAACGGCGATCGGCGCCGGGAAAGTACAGGAACTCGCCTTGAGCGCCCAAACCTTGGGCGCCAATTTGATCGTGTTCGATCGCGACCTGTCCCCCGCGCAAGTACGTAACTTGGAAACCCAAATCGGGGTGAGAGTCGTAGACCGCACCGAGGTGATTTTGGATATCTTCGCCCAACGGGCCGGGTCCGGCGCCGGAAAACTGCAAGTCGAACTCGCCCAACTCGAATACGCCCTACCGCGCCTCACGGGCCGGGGAGAGGCGATGTCCCGCTTGGGGGGCGGGATCGGTACCCGAGGACCGGGGGAAACGAAACTCGAAACCGAACGGCGCGCCATTTCCCGACGGATCGCCCAGTTGCAAAAACAGGTCGATCGCCTCCAGGCCCATCGGTCGCGAATGCGCTTGCAACGGCAAAAACAAGCGGTTCCCTCGATCGCGATCGTCGGCTATACCAATGCGGGGAAATCCACCTTGCTCAATACCCTGACCAGCGCCGAAATTTACACCGCCGACCAATTATTTGCCACCCTCGATCCGACCACCCGGCGCTGTTTCGTTCCCGACGCCCAAACCGGAGACCGACTGGCGATCGTCCTGACCGATACGGTGGGGTTCATCCACGAACTGCCCCCGTCGCTGATGGATGCGTTTCGGGCAACTTTAGAAGAAGTGAGCGAAGCCGATGCCTTGCTGCACGTGGTCGATTTATCCCATCCGGCGTGGCAAAGTCATATCCAGTCGGTGCGCCAGATTCTCAAAGAACTCCCGGTGACGCCGGGCCCGTCGCTGATCGTGTTTAACAAGATCGATTGTGTCAGTAGCGAGGCCCTGGCGATCGCCCGGGAAGAGTTTCCCTTAGCGGCGTTTATTTCCGCCCGCGCCGGGTTGGGGTTGGAAACCTTACGCCAACGGATCGGCCAATTAGTAAACTACGCGATCGCCCCAGAATGAGGAGGATGTAGATGTGGAAACGTCAGGCGGCATTCCTGAAGCAACGCCGTTCGCGTAGCAACTGTGTTCGTGCAACGTCTGCAAAGGAGAAAGGAGTCAGGAGTATCGCCGCAACGGTGCTTTTTTCGCTTTCCCTGGGGGGCGTCGCCGTCGGCAGACCCCCCGCCATTCCCAGACACGATTCGATTCCCGATGCTTTTCAACCGATTTTAGAAGCCCCTGGGGTGACCCTGTTTCAACACGGCAGCGATTACGTCCAGGCGATCGATCTGAGTCGAGGGGCCTCGGTATCGTTTGAATTCGGTCCGTTGGTGGAACGGCGATCGGGGTTGGGGGCTTATGGCGGCGACGACCCCGAATTCGAGCGCCAAAGCTTGGAGACGGCGTGGACGACGCTGCGCGATCGCGATCCGGCAGCCTTTTGTATTGCCAACGGGCAGTTTTTTCGCAACGATCGCAACCGAGCTACCGCCCTCGCCTTTCCGGTCAAAGCAGGGGGTGAATTCGTCAGCGACGGCTATGCGGGAGAAAGCGAATTTGCGGACGAAAAACTAATTTTAGAAGTTTGGCCCGATCGCGCGGCGATCGTCGCCTTCGATCCCCTTGAATGGCGACAGAATGACGCCCCCGAGGCGATCGTCGGCTTAACACCGACTGCCGAAAAAAGTAGCGCGATCGCCGTCGGGCGGACCTTCGCCGGAATTAAAGATAAAGATAGGGACGGTACGGCAGAAACTGTTTTATTATTGTCGTCGAGTAAGGCGACTCAAGCTCGTGCGGCTGAAGTTTTAAAAGAGTTCGGCGCGATCGCCGTGCTGATGCTCGACGGAGGAGGTTCTACCCAACTTCTGTGTCGGGATCGCCATTATCTGGATTCTCCCCGTACCGTACCGCAAACGATCGCCGTGACTGCCGCCGCTCAAGAAACACGGTTTTTTCCGAGATTTCGAGACGGGCGATCGGTGTTGAACCCCCGCTAAATTTTGATATTTCTATTCCTATGAGTGCTGCCCAACCGATTAACCACAACCGCCCCCCTCACGAGTCATTCCCCCCGGATTGGAGCTATGAAGAAACGGTCGATAAGGTTGAAGAGATTATCGAACAAGTCGAATCCGGTAATTTGGAGTTGAGCGAAATTTTCGACCAATTTGCGATCGCTGTCGAATACTTACACCAGTGCGAAACCTTTCTGAGCGACAAGAAACAGAAAATGGGGTTGTTAGTCGAAACTTTAAACGACCGACCCTTGGAATTTGAGTTCTAACGTTCTCAATGGCTCCGTCGATCTATAGCCATCCTCAATCGTGTTGTAAAATTCATCGGTTCTGGAGACACGGTAATGCCGTGTCCTTACAGGCGATCTAAAATTCCACTGCATCAGTCCCGAAACCCGCTTGCTATATTTCCTCGGTCATGTCGCCCACCAGGCTTGCGACGAACTCCCCCAGCCCTCTGGGGGGTTTTTTCCAAGTACGCGATCTGACTGGCAGTAAAGGATCGAATTCCACAGTGGGAATCTGGAGATTCCCTCCAACTCTCCTGGGGGGAGTGCAATGCACTCCCCTTTTCTCCCGTTCGGATTAAGTTCGGGTCTCGCGCATCCACTGCAAGAAGGTATCGACGGAGGTGGTGGGGTCGAAAATGTGCAAGCCGAACCGTTGCGAGAGTTCTTCAAACACTTTAATCCCGCGAACGCTGTTACCGCGTTTGTCCAGGGGCGGGGAAAACACGGCAATGCCCATTTGTCCGGGAACGACGGCGATGATGCCGCCGCCGACACCGCTTTTGGCGGGAAAGCCGACATTGTAGACCCAGGCTCCGGCAAAATCGTACATCCCGCATGTATACATCACGCTGAGCAAGTCTCTCACGTAAGGGGCGGCGATCGCCCGTGTTCCGGTCATCGGATTGATGCCGTCGTTCGCTAAAGTCGCGCCCATCACCGCTAAATCGCGACAGTTGACGATCGCCGAACATTGCTGCAAGTATAAATCGAGGGTTTCGCTGATGCTGCCTTCGATCATGCCGAAATTGCGTAATAGGTAAGAAATCGCCCAATTGCGATCGCCGCAATGCTGCTCGGAAACAAAGGTCGGGGTATCCACAAAGACTTTGTGACCGATAAAGCGCTTATACATTTCTAGAACCCGATTGAGCCGTTTCGCCGGACTGTTCCCCAGAATCAAATTGGTCGTGGCGATCGCCCCGGCGTTGACCATCGGATTGTGAGGGCGTTTGGAACTTTCCTCCACCTTGACAATGGAATTGTAAGCGTCTCCCGTCGGTTCCACATCGACTTTCTGCAAGACGTAATCGCGCCCGCGATCGCTCAGGGCCATACCATAGGCAAAGACTTTAGAAATCGACTGGATTAAAAACGGTTGTTCGTAATCGCCGACCGCATAAACGTCACCATCGACCGTCACCGCACAAATCCCGAACCAATCCGGGTTAATTTCGACTAAATCCGGTTCGCTCAAATAAGGCGTTCCGTCGCGCAACGGTAAATATTTTTGGTGTAACTGCTCTAAAAAGTCCTGAAATGGGGAATGAATCCCATTTCCCGAACGATCGCGCTCCTCTTCCGTTTCCAAATAAGGCGTCGAGAGAGTTTTGTTGCCGAGTTTCGCGCGATCGCTGCGCCGAGGGGGGCGATCGAATCCCCGTTCGCAACGCCCGACGGTGACTTCCTGGGAAACTCCGTGAAACACGTGCAGGTTAAAGCGTTCCGCGAGTTCCTCAAACACCTTAACCCCGCGTTCGCTTTTGCGATGCTCTCCTAATGGCGGTGAAAATACGGCAATTCCCATTTGACGGGGAACCACGGCAAGAATCGCCCCGGCGAGGCCGCTTTTGGCCGGAAAACCGACGCGATAGGCCCACTGACCGGAAAAATCGTACATCCCGCAGGTGTACATGACGCTGAGGAGATTTTTGACATATTGCGAGGCGATCGCCCGTTCCCCGGTTATCGGATTGACCCCTCCATTCGCCAAGGTAGCCGCCATTATCGCCAATTCGCGACAATTGACCATTAACGAGCATTGCTGACAGTATAAATCGAGGATTTCTTCAATATTGCCCGAGATCGTGCCGAAATTGAGCATCATGTAGGCCATCGCCCGATGCAGGTTATTCTTATTTTTTTTAGAAATATAAGTCGATTCGTCTACAGAAACCTCCCGTCCCACGTAACGCCGGAACATCTCCAACAGGCGGCGGTTGCGTTCGCTGGGGTCCGATCCGGCAATTAAGCTAGTCGTGGCGATCGCGCCGATGTTGACCATCGGATTGTAACGCCCTTCGGTTAACTCCTCGTGTTCGAGAATCGAGTTGACCGGATCTCCCGTCGGTTCGACTCCAATTTTTCTAACCACTTCTTCCGATCCGCGATCTTCCAAGGCCAAACCGTACACAAAGGGTTTAGAAATAGACTGCATGGTAAACAGGCGATCGCTGTCTCCGGCTTGGTAGATCTTGCCGTCTGCACTCACCACGCAAATCGAGAACCAATTGGGGTTAGCTTTGGCTAATTCCGGCAAGTAGTCGGAGACGATCCCCTCGTTTAGGGGGCGGTACTTTTCATGCAGACTTTCGATAAAGGTTTGTAAGGGCGGTTCGATCGCCTCGAACTTTCCGATTAAATCCGTCAACTCGGTTAAATTCCTCATGGCGTTGACTGCAGCACCTCGATATTACAATCTTTGCCCCTGACCTCCATCGAGGTTCTCAAAGGTGTGT
The DNA here is from genome assembly GCF_016632315.1 of Oxynema mangrovii CENA135. Classification (NCBI taxonomy): domain Bacteria; kingdom Bacillati; phylum Cyanobacteriota; class Cyanophyceae; order Oscillatoriales; family Oscillatoriaceae; genus Oxynema; species Oxynema mangrovii. The sequence goes on from NZ_JAEOXH010000001.1 coordinate 2,549,987, forward strand.
CTATCTTTTTGTCCTGACAGGAGATCGCGTTGTAGCGAAAGTTACTCCTTCGGCGATGGGTGGCTAACCCGCGATCGCCGCCAACTCGACCGCCGAGGATCGCCTCTGCCGTCGGCCCGATCCTCTAGAATGGAGATCGGATATTCCAGATTCAATCTGCAATGTTCAGATCGGATCCGCAATCTCCAGATCGGATCGACCCAATCCAGATCGGATTGCTATCCGCTATCCAAGATTTAGAGATTCGGGAAAGACTCATGGCTGTCCAACTCCGGCGACCCCTGTTAATTGGCGGACTTACGTTGTCCTTTGGCTTGTGGCTGATGCAGAGTTTCGACGATGCACTTGCCGAAATGGGAGAACTCGGGGCGATCGTGGCGATCGCCCTCGGGGTGGGATGGTGGATGTTGGACAAGCCGAAACCTGTAGAACTTAAAGGAGTTAGGGCCGGATCGATCGATCGCGACGCCGTAGATCGGGCGATCGCCTCGGTGAGAACGATCCTCGATCGCGCCGCAGCCGAAGCGGCGGAAATTAAAGCAGAACGCCGCAAAAGTGAAAGTTCGAGCGAAATTGAGCGATTGCGCGACCGCCTCGCCGAACTGTCGGTAGAGGGTACCCTCGATTCCCTGACGATCGCGCTCGTCGGCGCCAAAGGAACGGGCAAAACTAAGCTACAGGAGGCGATCGCCCGCAGCCAACCGCCCGAGTTTCCCCCGATCCACTGGCTCGAAACTCCCGCCTTATTGACCGCCACAGACCCGGAAAGGGAGTTACAAGACAGCGAAACTTGGAAACAGGCGATCGCTGCGGATTTAGTCGTCTTTTTAACCCGTGGGGACTTGACCGAGAGCGAATATCGGATTGTGAAACAACTGCACGAGTCCGCCGCGCGATCGCTCGTCGTCTGGAATCAGTGCGATCGCGAAACGGAAGAACGACAGGCGACGATTTTGCAAAGTTTGCGCGATCGCCTCTCTCCCCTGCTCGGTTCCCCAGACGCGATCGCGATCGCCGCGTCCCCGAATCCGGTGAAAGTCCGCCAGCATCGCGCGGATGGGTCGGTTTCGGAGAAAATGGAAAGCCGCGCACCGCAGATCGCCCCCCTGCGGTCTCGATTAGAGCAGATTTGGGCGACGGAACGGCAACAACTGCACCTCGCCAAAACTTATCGGGACGCGATCGAGTTGAAATGGGAAGCACAAACCCAATTAAACCAACTGCGCCGCGATCGCGCCTTACCGATCGTCGAAAAATATCAATATATTGCGGCGGCGGCAGCGTTTGCGAACCCGGTCGGCGCCTTGGATTTACTGGCGACGAGTGCGGTTAGCGCCCAATTAATCGCCGATTTGGGCGAAATTTACCAGCAGAATTTTTCTCTCGACCGGGAGAAGGCGATCGCGCGGGCTTTAGCGGAACAATTGGTGAAATTGGGCATTGTCGAACTGTCGAGTCAAACCGTCGCCGCCATCCTCAAAAGTCATGCGGTGACTTACATCGCCGGGGGCGTGGTTCAAGGGATTTCCGCCGCCTATCTGACCCGCCTCGCCGGATTGAGCCTGATCGAATATTTCCAAGCGCAAGATGCGAGTCTCGCCAGCGAAACCGGGATGGAACAGTTGGCGAATACGGTCAAAGCGGTGTTCGAGCAGAATCGGCGGATGACGGTACTGCGCGGTTTCGTCGAGCAAGTGGTGGGGCGTCTGGCGCCGGAAAGCAAAAAATCGGCGAGCTTGAGCGCGCAAGTCGAAGCGTTGCAAGGGAACAGAAGCCGAGACGGGGCGATCGTGCCGAATCTCGAACCGACATCTTAAGTTTGATTTAGTCCACTCGTCTGTTACGGATTCCATGCCATCGAATATTCAGGATACCGATCTCACCCGCGCCCGTGCGAGCATCCGTCAGGCGATGTCGTGGTATTCCCACGTGCGTCGTCAGGCGTTACGTCATGGAGATATCGCCCAACAAGCGGCGATCCAGGCGCAGATCGATCGCCTCGACGAAACGTTACGCAAGCTCGATGCTGGGGTGATTCGGATTGCGGCGTTCGGCTTGGTGAGTCGCGGCAAATCGGCGGTTCTCAATGGGTTGATGGGGGAAAAGGTGTTTGCGACCGGACCCCTCCACGGGGTGACCCAGTGGCCGAGATCGGCGCGGTGGCAGGTCGCGGAGGGCTTGGAGGTGGAGGCGATCGACACGCCGGGATTGGACGAGATCGACGGACAGGCGCGATCGCAGATGGCGCGCAATGTGGCCCAGGCGGCGGATTTAATTTTATTCGTGGTCTGCGGCGATATCACGCGCACGGAGTACGAGGCGTTGTGCGAACTGCGGCGCAGCCAAAAGCCGTTATTGGTGGTGTTTAACAAGATCGACCTGTATCCGGAACAGGACCGTCAGACGATTTATCGCCAGTTGCAGGAGTTGGCGGCGGGTCGCGAGGGTCGCGGGCGAATGAGGGTCAGTGACGATTGGATTCCCTCGGAACCGGAGGAACGACCGACCCTTCCGGCGTCGGAGGATATCGTTATGGTGGCGGCGGATCCGGCGCCGTTGCAGGTTCGCACGGAATGGCCCGACGGTCGGGAGTCTTGGGAGTGGGAAACCCCGGGACCGCAAATTGAACAGTTGCGAGAGAAGTTGGTATCGCTGTTAACGGAACGGGGGCGATCGTTGTTGGCGATTAATGCGTTGGTGCAGGCGCGCGCGGCGCAAGAAATGTTGGCGGTCGGGGCGATCGAAGCGCGCCAGATGGAGGCGGAGCGCTTGATCTGGCGGTTCGCGCAATATAAGGCTTTAGCGGTGGCGCTCAATCCGATCGCCGTGTTCGATCTGTTGGGAGGGGCGATCGCAGATTTGGCGTTAATTCGGTCTCTGGCGCGCTTGTACGGCTTACCGATGACCGGGTACGAAGCGGGGAAACTCTGGCAGCAGATTTTAGTGAGTGGGGGCGGGTTGCTGTTGGGTGAGTTGGCGAGTGGTTTATTTTGGGGCTTTGGCAAAAGTGCGGCGGCGATCGTCGGCGCCTCGGGAGATGCGGGAGGCGTGATGGGCTATGCGGGAGCGGCGATCGCCCAAGCCTCGATGGCGGGATACGGTACCTACCGCGTCGGTCAAGCCGCTCAGGTGTATTTAGAGCGCGGTTGCACCTGGGGGCCGTTAGGAGCGAATACGGTGATTCGAGACATCCTCGATCGCGTCGAACCGGAAACGATCCTCGGTCGTCTGCGCCAGGAGTTGGAGCGCGAGTTAGTGGCGGACAATACCTCGGGGAATTGGACCGCAGAGGAAATCTCAGTAGAGAAAACTACTAATCTTTATTGACCGGATGCGGTGCGGGCGGTTTGGGAATCGGGGGTTTTTTAGGATGTCGTGCTTCGAGAATTGCATTTCTGAATTGGGCGACTTTTTCGGTTCTTTTATAAAAGATAATTAGGGTAACTTGACTGGTGTGTAAGACTAAATAACGTTGTTTGACAATAAAAGCCAAGATAATAAGGACGACTCCAACAAAAATAGTAAGTGTCGGGAGTCCCAGCCAAAATAGCCACCAAGTACATCCCTGTCCGATTTGAATGGCTTTCACTTCTCGAACGGGGATAAAAAATTCTTCATTTTCCAAGCCAAAAAAGCTATCGGAATAGGCTTGAACCATATCACCGTTCAGTCTGATTCTCATAGAACCGTTCGTTCTAATGGGAATCATACCGACAATTTTACCGGGGTTCCCATTGATTTGAGCGTTGCGATCGGATTGCATGAAATAATAGCCTCAAAATTTTTTATTTTTAGATTCCAGCATTTTCACTGTGCTATGCAAGACATTTAGATCCCCCTAAATCCCCCTCGCCAGGTAGGGGTTTGGTAACCAAACCCCTACTTTCCTTGTTCCCCCCGAAATCCCCCCAACCGCCCTTTGAAAGGGGGGCGAAGGGGGGCTAGGGGGATCGGCACTGTAGCTCATCAGACGCCCGAGTGCTGTATTTTTTTAAAGTTGAATGATGTTATAAATATTGACTTCTCTATTAACAGTTGCTCGAAAAACAGCAGATTTGGCAGAGAAGATATTAATATTTTATGGGTTCTCATCCATTTCCCCCTGTCGTTGGGTTGACCCAGAAACATCCGGGATCTTCTTGCGCGATCGCCCGATAACTGACGAGAAATGCGATCGCCGAACCCATTAATAGATATTGAAATCGGCTGTTTGACATTTTCTCAATTCCTCCGAACAAACCCTTAAGAAAACCTGGTGGCAGGGAATAAATCCCTGCACCAAGTAGGGCGGAACAAACTTGAAAAACCTAGATTGCTACGATGATTTGCAGCGATCGCGCTTGACGCTCAACCATCCCAAAGCGAGCAGCTTTTACACGAGTCGATCGGTCGGTCGTTGTGGGAACTTAGGAGCATTAAAGAGAGGAAAACGTCGATCGCGACTCCTTTTTATCTCATTCTGACTTCAACTCTAGCGCAGTCTTTCTCTTTTGGCAAGAAATTTATCTTATTTAATGAGATATCACAGATTCCTTCCGACTGAAAATCTCTTGTACTTCAGTCATTGCAAAGCATAGATAGAATGTTACCGACCCAATCCCATCGGTGATTTTCTCTGAAAGAGTTCCGAGGTCGAGGGTTGTCGCTCCCTCGCCGATCTTCAAGTGAATCGCATATAATGAGGTATAAATGAGATCGAGAAGCTTGCCGTAGGGTGGAAGAAGGGCTCGGCGCCTCGATATCTGGAGATCGACGATCGCAATTTTTAAAATCCCCGGCGCCGACCGTTATTGTAGTAAAGAATATTACCGATGGAACGATCGCGCGGTCGAGGGGAAGGATTTTGAATTCACGAGGGATGAAGGCAGACGACGGGAATGCAGGGCGCCGCGCCTCCCTACAAGGGGAACGGCTTGACTACTCAATTTAATAAACGGATTGACTATGAAAATTCCTCAAGAGTTTCTAACCACTGTCGCCAAGCGGGTCGGAGTGTCCGAAAACGAACTCGAAGTGCTCACCAGAGCCGTTGAAGGGCAGGCCATGACCGCGATTTCCCAACAATTGGGCGTTCGCAAGGATGCCTTACAGAAACGACTCGGTGAAGTTTACAAAAAATTTGAGATTCCGGGGTCGGGTCCGGGGAAGTTGGCAAAACTCGAACAACTCTTAATCTCAGAATATGAGAAACAAATGAGAAGTCGGGGTCAACAAGGCGTCTCGCCGACAGGTGCAAACACGAGCGGCGCCTCATCTCGGTGGGATTTAAGTGAAGCGCCAGAAGTCACCTCATTTTGCGGACGAAGCACGCAATTGCAAACCTTAGAACGCTGGATCGTAGCTGACAAATCCCCGGTTGTGGCAGTGGTGGGAATGGGAGGTGCGGGGAAAACGGCTTTAGTGCGGCAGGCGATCGCCAATTTCGGTCATTATTTTGATTGTATTGTCTGGCGGACGTTGAACGATCGCCGCGACATGGCAACCATTTTAGACAGCGCGATCTCATTTATTGGCGATCGAAAAGAGTCTGACGCCCTCGAATCTTTGCGATCCTCTCGCTGTTTGTTTGTTTTAGATGCTCTCGAACAAAGTTGGCGATCGCAACCAGAAGATTGCGAAGAAATTATTGATTTATTTCTCCAAAGTTCTCCCCAAAGTTGTTTATTACTAACCAGTTGGGATTGGCCATTAAACCATTCTAAGTTTGGCGATCGCTCCAGCGAAATTCGAGTTTTAGAATTGGGCGGCTTGAGCGAAAACGAAGCCCGAATGCTCCTGGAATCTTCCAGTTATCCCGATCTGTTACAGTCCGATCTGATTGCAGAATTAATTAATTTATATGGAGGCAACCCCTTAATTTTAAAATTAGTTGCCAACCATGCCGAAATTTTAGTTTCTGGAAATTTAGCCCAATTTATTAAATCAACGACATTCTCCGTTGGCCAACTCGTCCGTAAGTTTTTAGAAACCCACTATAACGATGAAATTCCCAGTTTGGCGATCGAGATTGCGAGTTGGTTGGCAGTGAATGGCGATCGCGCAATTTCTCTACAAGATTTACAGGCAAACGGCATTGTCGATCCCGATGAATTGTGGGAATCGGAACGGGCTTTAGAAGGGTTGGAAACGCACTCGATTGTCATTCAAGAACAGCGCCACAATCGAATGGGTTATTTTCGACTAAGTTCGCAAGTTACTCAAGAGATAACCCATCAACTTTTAGCAAAATACTTAAATAAAATTGGTCATAAAAGTTACACAGATGGAAATTTTAAAAGTGCTAAAACCGATCTAAAAAATGCCGTTCGCTATAACGAAGCTCTTGCTCCGGCACAATACAATCTGGGCGCCACTTACGAACATTTAGACTGTCGAGATGAGGCGATCGCCCACTATCGAGAAGCCGCGAAGCAACAAAATCGGGCAGCTTATGCCGCCATTAATAATTTAGCTCGATTGCAAATTTTAGAAGGACATTTAGACGAGGCGATCGCCCAACTTAAAATTGCATTAGAACGGGCGAGCGATCGCGTAGTTCTCGCTGCCTTACATAAAAATTTAGGATGGGGCTATTGGTTGCAAAATCATTGCGGATTGGCGTTCGACCATTTACACCAATCGATTGACTTAGAAGGCGATCGTCCGGCGGCTTATTATCTTTTAGCACAAGTTCTCGAAGCCAAGGGAGAATTAGAAGAAGCGATTGGTTATTGGAAAAAAGGATTGAAATCAGAGCGAGACAATCATAAAAAACATCCCAATACTTGGAATTTACCAGAATTGGAAATTTGGCAAATGATGGCACGGCAACGCTTGGGAACGCGATCGCCTGAATTCAGTAGTTAGATGTTTTAAAAATCATCTTGTATCAGGGAATCTATCTGAATTTATAGCTTATAATTTTCGCCGATTCTAGTAACTTATCTGCACGCAAATTACCAGAATCTAAAGACAGTTTGAACTGAAACATATCTACCGATCGAGTTATTTTTCAATTCAAACCGCCTCTAGATTTAAGCTTTGCGATCGCCAATGACAATCGCAAACATCTAATTGGGATCCACAATCGGATCGTCGTTCTCTTCGTTCGGGTCTGTCTTCGATGTCGTATTTTGGGCGATCGCTACCTCCTCAAAACGGGAAGAATCGCTAAAATAGGACGTAAAAATAGCAGACTCGGCGCGATCGCTAAAAACTACAGTTCCCGAACTGACAACGATCGCAACGGCAGACAAAACAACGTGAATCATCACTCGTTTCTCCTCGGTCATTTATAGAGTTATAGGGAGAAGCGAGTTGGCCAACTGCGCTTTTTAACTAACCGGGGTGAAACGAAAAAATTATGCAAATTCGGCGCAACTTTTTGCCAGAAAGCCCTCGGTTGAATCGCCGAAACCCTTCTGCACCGGGAGTTTGAGAGTATCAAAAAACTTTTGCCACTCCCCAGGGAGTGCAAACTTGCACCACTAACGCAATCCAGAACCGATAAACGCGGCCCAGTAAACCGGATGGGAAAACGGTTGCGGTTGTTCCGCCGTTTTTGCGATCGCCTGTTGTACTATTTTTTTGTTACGACGCGCCAGACTCGCTTTTTCGCTCAACTGCTTGTACATCCCGTCCCATTGTTCGTATTCGGGACTATCTGTAGCCGAAGCTTCTCGCTTGGCTTTGACCGTTTGACGCGCTTCATTCAAGCGTTTAAATTGTCCGTCGAACAACGCAATCATTTGCGGTTGATAAACCGTTTTTAGAGTTTCACTGTCGAGGGTTCTTAATGCTTTTTGGGCGCGCTGTAACGCTGCAACTCGACAAATTCCCTGCTGGCGATCGCGGTAATAAAACATAGAAAAAAGTGCGGTAGACAGATCGTTGACCGACCACAAGGTATTGACAACGTGGCGCGCCCCGGCACATAAAAAACCAGCCGCAAACGTGAGGGTATCGTCGGTAATTCCAGTCAGTGTAAACCCAGTTTCGCAACAAGAAAGAGAGACTTCGACGAGATCGGGAAACCGCCATCCCGGTGTCATCAATTGACCCAAAGTAATGTAACCGTTACCTAATTCTAATTTCGATTCTAAAGGGCGATCGAGTCGCGATGCGGCGTGATGGCTCAAATGAATGGCGTTGACTTGCGCGACCAATTCCCGGAAGTTTTCAACTGTTCCCTGTTGTCGTCCTCTGAGGCGAAATCGATTGGGAATTTGAAACAGTTCGGCAATATAGTGACATTCAAAATTCGTAAAAGCCAGATTTTCTCGCGTATCTTCAACCATCCCGTAGGTCGTTGAATCGGGAATACTAGGACGATTTTGACAGTAGTTTAAAATTTGGCAACTGGGGGCGTAGCGAATCAAGAATCGATCGCAAAAATAGTAATTTTCGGCGATAGGAAGGGCGCCTAAAGGAATTTGATGTAACAATAAATGAGGGATGATAATGAGTTCTTCAATTCCCTGAAGATGTTCGTCGATCAGGCGATCGATTTGCAGGCGTTCGGAAAGTTCGGTGAGTACAATAGGAATAGTATTTTGCCATTGTTCTCGCCATTGTTTTCGTTCTTCTTCTGATTTCGTGCGATCGCCACTCGCAATGTAGGGTTCTAACCACTGTTTAAACAACCATTGTTGTAAATTGTTCTTCCCTTGGGTCGGACAAAGCTGATAAGTTAGCCGATCTTTTCGGACGATAAAAATATAGGTATCTTCTTCGCTAACATAAAAACTGAGAAGCGCAATGGTTCGAGTTTTGACTAAAGCTTGAATCCGATCGAATCGGAGAGGTTCGATTTCTAATTCTCCCGCTAATACTGGATCGATATGTCTAAATTTTTTCCATATTTTTTGTTTTTCTAATTCTAATTGAGCGATCTGTTCTTGTATGTTAGAAGAGGTGCGATTGGCGAGCAGATCGAAGTGAGCGATCGCCGATCGCTCAAGTTGAGAATCGTTGAAAAAATAAAGGCGATCGATTTGTTCTTGTAGACGTTCGTAGTCTTGTAAATACTGTTTAATTTCGTCAGAAAGATATTGAGAACATAGGAGTTCTTGACTGGTGATTAAATCGGCGAGAAAACGCGATCGCGATCGCTCCAAAAACTCCACAGCTTTCTCAATATCGCCATGATGAATGCAGGCTTCTACAATTTTCGGATTGTTTCCGAATAATCGAATTAAAATCTCTTGGCGACGAGTATCATCTTTAATCCAAGAACGACTAATTTCGGCGCCTTTAACCGCCAATTCATAACCATAAATTGCTTTTTCCCACTGACCTAAGTCAAACGCTATATTTCCTAGAAGATTTCCGCAAACTGAAGCAGCATAAGGAAATGCATCGAGAGTAAAGACCTCTAAGGCTAATTCTAAATGAGCGATCGCCTCTTGAGATTTTCCTAATTCTTTGAAAAGATTGGCAAAATTTAAAATAATTTTTGCCCATTCCAGGGGAAAAGACTGTCGATTGTAAACCTTTAATGCATTTTCATAGTATAAAAAAGATTGTTGAATATTACTGTCTCGATGTCCTCGACTTCGACGAGTGTAAAACTGTCCTAAATTGTTTTGTAAATCGGCCCATTCTAATGAAAAATTTTCTTGGGTATAAACTTTCAAAGCTTTTCGGGCAGAATCGATCGCCAATTCTATATTTTCTGCAATCGATCCAGTTTTGCAAAGATTGTAAGCATTGGCTAAATTGAGATGAGTGCAAGCCCACATATAGGGAAAAGTCTTAGGAGTGTAAACCAAAAGCGCTTGTTGATAATGCTCGATTGCTCGCTCAATGGGTTGCGGTCTTGTTGTTAGTAATTGCTCGTAATAAGCATATCCTAAAGCATGTTGAACCGACGCCCACTTTTCCGGAAACAGTTCTTTCGTATAAACGGATAAGGCGGATTGATAAGCGGCGATCGCCCGCTCAAAATTTTCAATCAAATCCCCTTGAATGCGTTGGGAATAAACACGACCGAGTTCTAATTGAGCTTCTGCCCATTGTTCCGGGGCATCATTTAAACTTAAATTTTCAAAAATATCATTAATACAGTTGAGAGCCTTTTCTAAATTATCCGATTTATTTTGGCTTATATCTTCATAAGCTCGGGCTAAATTTACTTTAATTTTTGACCAATTGCCTAAGAAAAATTCAGGCAAAAATATATCTAAAGATAAGTTTGAATAATAAATTGATAATTCTAAATTAACAGAACGATCGCCTTGACGTCGTTTGAAATAAGCGATTCCTAAATTTTGTTGTACTTTTCCCCAGTCAACGGGATTTTTTTGGCGATCGTACACCGATAAAGCGGCTTCGCAACAGGCGATCGCCGTTTCAATATTTTCTAATATATTACCAAGGGGGCGATCGAGATAAATGGCACCTAAATTATGTTGGACAAATGCCCAAGTTTCTAAATTTTTTCTTTTATCGATAGTTTGTAAAACTAATTTAAGGTGGCCGATAGATTTTTCAAAATTTTCTGAAATATTGCCTTGTGGCTTAGCCACATAGGCGCTCGCTAAATTAATATTTAAAGTGATCCAATTATTAAGAGACTGTTCGGGAGTATGAATGGTTAAAGCTTGTTGATAACATTGAATGGCCCGATCGATATTACGGTTACGATCGCCCTGAAGGCGATCGATAAAACACAATCCCAAAGTATTTTGAACGATCGCCCATTCATCGGTATGACTGTCTCGACGATAAACGCGCAAAGTGAGATCGCAACAGGCGATCGCAATTTCGACAATATTGGCTCGATTTCCAAAAGGACACTGTAATAATAAATGACTTAAATCGTGAAATACTATTGCTAAAACTTCCTGTTTATCGGCTGAATATTTTGGAAATTCTCGATCGGCAAACAGATATAAAAATTCAACAAAATGGGTATCGAGGCGGTCTAAATATTGTTGTAAGAATCTAAAAATAGATTCACTTTCATTACCTCGATTTTTGACGATGTTAATTAGTCGATCTAGAAAATCAAGATCGCCTTCACGGAATTGGCTAGATTGACGATCGAGTTTTAATGATAGTTGAGAGGCTAACTCAAAACATAAATTTCCTAAATGAACTTCACCTTGTTTTACCTTTAAATTTCCAGCCATTTCTATAAATTCGATAAACCCGCGATCGAAGACATCCGATCGCATTTCCAAGAGGCGATCGATCTCGTCATCTCTCGAACATTGCAGTATTTGCATCAGTAAATTGGTGTAGGCATTTATTTTTCGTTCGTCCATGAAATCACCTCTCTCAGATTTGCGATCGATGGCGTGTAAAAACAACAAAAAATTACACTCTTAAAATAAGAAAAACCATCGGATTTAACCTTGCCAAAGGGTGCGAAGTTTTTCTAATAAGCTTTCGGCGAGGTCGAGAACTTCCCAATCGTCATCGGTATTTACGGGAGCATTGAGATTGCGATCGCCCGTCCCTACGATAACCGTTCCTAACAGTAAATCTTTAATTGCATAAGGTTGCTCGTCTTCGCTTTCCTGTCGATAAATGCGCTCTAACTGGGCGGCAATTTCGCTAATTTCTCGCCCTTCTAACCGATGGCAAACGTCGTGGGCGATCGGATCGTTTCCTTGTAAAAATTCTCTCGTACTTTCCAACCGAAATAAATAATCAATGAGATCGTCTAGAGATAATAAATCGCTGACAGCTAAAAAATCTGGGGTCGATGATTCGTCAAAACTCGGTAAAAAACCAAGTAAATTAGCGCCATTGAGTTCGTTACACAACTCAACGAGAATGTAGCCCAAACGATCGCCCGTCGCTTCTGGAGGTAAAGCAACGCAAGTTTCGCCTTCCCACAGTGGACGACATTCTAATTTACCGAGATCGGCGATCGTCAAATCGGCAATATCCCAGCGAGAACGCAAGATCGGATCGGCAAAATCTCCGGCCATCAAATCCGTTTCATACGCCAACCAATTCAAATAATAATTAACTGCAAAAATAGCAAGATTATTCAAATAAATTCGCTTTCCTACGGCATTTTTCTGCTCTTCTGATACAAAAGTTATCGATTGACGGACGAAATCGCGGGCGCGATCGTGGGCTTGTCTTCCGAGTGGAATGGTGAATAAAGAAAGGTCGGGACTATTCATCACGTTAACTTTCCGATTGATATCCGAGTTGTCGGGCGATCTCTTGTAATAACGGTCGGCAATTGCGTTCCCAATGGGATTTTAAAGTTTGATAGTTGATGCCAAATTCGCGGGCGATCGCCGTAAACTTCTCGGGAGGATATTTAAGTAACACGCGGCGGGCAATTTCTTGAGCGTTACATTGGGGATAGGCTTTTGGATGACATTGTTTTAACTGATTTTCTGGGTCGGTTTCGATGTATTGTTCTAGTTTGAGGGCGAGATTTTGGCGATGTTCGCGTTCGAGGGTTTGAATATAAATATCGAGTCCGTCCCGGGTGGGGCGATCGCCGGAGGAATCCGAAAGTAAATCCGCTAAAGTGATGCTTTTGTCTTCAGTTAAAGGAGCATCTAAACTCACTGAATCGCTTGAATTTTTAGCATATAAATCTTTAATTCGCCAATACAAATAACTATTCAACCATTGAACCGATCGCCGTTCGACATCGGGTTGAGTCCAGTCAAATTGATGGCAAATTTCTCGATTGACCCAAGTGAGGGTTTGATTGAAGGCATCGAGATAGTCCGGATGGGAAGATTTAGTGAGTCCGGGAAGACGGGCGATCGCCGCAATCAGGCGGTTAAAGGCTTTCCGTCTTTTAGGACTGGTGAGGGGGTGCTGACAAATTTCGGAAATCAGTTCCGCCAGCGATGAGTGCATAAATGTAAAAACGCTTTGTGGAATCAACTTTATTGTTGACTACAAAGCGTTTTAAATCAAGGGCGATCGCGGCGATCGGCGGATAGATTGAGGAAGTTTCTACATTTTTAAGTTTCTACATTTTGGAGATCGAGGATTTCTGGCGATCGTCAACCCAAATTTCCAATTGTTCGACGTAGCGACTCATATAAGAAGTCAGGGCATAAATAAAAGTGACAATGCCTACCATCTCTAATAACTCTTCAATATGAGTCATTACCGCATAAATCATTGCCGGAATAGGTTCTTGGGCGAGGATTGCATTGACATTTTGGGAAAAGTAATAGCCATTAATTAATTCCATGCCCAAGGTTCCCGATAGATACAGCCCTCCTGCCATGAAAAATAGCTTTTTAGTATGAGGGGGTAAATCTCGCAAAAACTTTAAGTAAACAAGGAAAAGCGTCGCCACCAGGGGAATCGCAACAATAACCCAAGCAAAAAAGAAAATTCCACTGGTGTTCAAATTCGCCCGTAACGGATCGGTGAGTAACTCATGAAAACTATTCCATTCGTCGATTGATAAAAATAGAAAAATCAGAGATAAAGCAAACCAATGTTTTTTATAGCGGTGGTTAGCTCGGGTATTTCCCAGTGCAATAATTGCCAAACAAATTGATGAAATTAATAGGAGTAAAGCAGAAAATAAACTGGGCAAATTTTTCTCGCGATCGAGGTGAAAGAAATCGACAAATAGATCGATATTATTCACATTTGGTGCAAATTTCAAGACAAAAAATTTGACGGCCAAACTTGCCAAACTTGCTAAAAATAAACCGACGGCTGTAATTCCCAACCATTTTCTAGCTTCTAGAGGAGAAATAACCAGTTTCATGCTAATTTTTTATCCTTTAATACGAAAAATTGACTGCGATCGCCCCATCAGCGATAAACAACGGTGAGTGAAAAATTGTCCTCGTCCATTTCGGAGAAGATCGGCATAATTGCAGCCGAATCTGGAAAACAGCAGAAAATTTAGGAAAAACTGACAAATAAAGCTGATTTGCTTGTTTTTTCCTTACAAAGGTTTGCCATCGCTGAGCTTGGTGGTCTGCTTGCAAGGCAGGAATGGAGAGATGATGCACGCTGCCGTCAGGTTATATCGCTTAAACTCCAATTAACCTCAATTTAACCTTAAGGCTTAAGATTGTCATCCCACGTCGAGAGGGTAGCGGACGGTTGACGGGTCGGCATTAGCAAGCAAGGGGACTCAAAAAATGTGATAATCCCAATGTCAATCTAGCTCTGGCCCCTCTTGCTTATGACTTTGCGAAGGAATACCCTGCTCGCCATCTCCATTACTTTGGGGAGTCTTGTTGGCGTGTTGTATTACACTTCTCGCACAATTCTGCTCGATGGTTTTACTAAATTAGAAGAACGGGAAGCTAAGCAGAATGTACAACGGGTAAGAGATGCGTTCTCAAATTATCTCGACGAATTCAAAAACTTGAATTTTCAATGGGGTATTTGGGATGAGACGTATAATTTTATCGAAACGAAAAATAGAGATTATGTGACGCGAAATTTAGGGGAAACTAATTTACTTTCTATTGGGGCAAATGCGCTATTATTTATTAATAAAAGCGGGGAATTAGTTTACGGGACGGCGTTCGATCTCGACGAGAAGAAAATTCTGCCTTTGAGTGCAGATATTTCCACCTATTTACAAGAGAATCAGTCTTTAGTTGAAAGTTATGAAGAGGCAATTCAAGGAATTGTGATGCTGGAAAGGGGACCGATGGCGATCGCCTCCGGACCGATTTTAACGAGCGATGGCGGCGGTCCGAGTCGTGGAACCTTGGTTCTCGGACGGAATTTAGATGCGGCAGAAATCCAACATCTGGCGGAACTGACCCATTTAGATATTACGGCTTACCGTCTCGATCGCGGTGAGGCGATCGGTTTGCCGCCAAAAAATGCGATCGATCCCGCTCGAATTGCGCTGCAATTAAGCTCTAGCGATCGCGAAGTGCCGATTTCCGTGGAAGCGCTCAACTCGGATATTATGGCAGGCTATACGGTTCTTAATGATATCTACGGCACTCCGGCGTTATTATTACAAATTAATATTCCTCGGGATATTTCCAAGCAGGGAGAAACAACACTCAATACGTTAATTATTACTTTATTCATTTTGGGAATAGGGTTTGGTATTTTAACATTATTACTTTTAGAAAGAATCATTCTCGCTCGCTTGACCCATCTGAGTAAGGACGTAGAAACGATCGGAACAGATAACGATCTTTCCCGTCGAGTTTCGATTCCCGGGAAAGACGAACTATCGAGTTTGGCGACTGCCATTAACTCGATGTTGGGAGCGATCGAATCGTCCACAGAGCAAGTTAAAATCGAACAACAAAAAGCCGAAAATCTTTTGCTGAATATTTTGCCGGAACCGATCGCCGATCGCCTCAAATTACAAGAAAATACGATCGCCGATAGCTTTGCCGAAGTGACGGTCTTATTTGCGGATATTGTCGGCTTTACCAAACTCTCCTCGGAAATTCCGGCGGCGGAATTAGTGGGTTTACTCAATGAAATTTTTTCGCGTTTCGATCGCCTAGTCGGTAAACATGGATTGGAAAAAATTAAAACAATTGGCGATTGTTATATGGTCGTCAGTGGCTTACCCGTTCCTCGCGAAGATCATGCAGAGGCGATCGCGGAAATGGCCTTAGATATGCAGGCAGAAATTGCCAAATTTAATCAAGAAGTGGATACGTCTTTGACTATGCGAATTGGTATTCATACCGGACCTGTTATTGCTGGGGTGATCGGTATTAAAAAGTTTATTTATGACCTGTGGGGGGATACGGTCAATATTGCGAGCCGGATGGAATCACACGGAATTCCAGGTTGTATTCATTTGTCTGAGGCAACCTATGAATGCTTAAAAAATCGAAATTATCTTTTGAAAGAACGAGGAACGATCGACATCAAAGGCAAGGGACAGATGAGGACTTATTTGTTAGAAGGGAGGAGCGGCGATCTCGTTCAACTCAGCCAATAGTCGCTTGAAAATACAGCCCGATCTAGGCGAGGGCTTTGGCGTTCAAAGAAACAGTAGCAATAGCTTAACTTTTCTTTAAAAATCGTATTTTCTCAAATAGCGAAGAATTAACTGTTCGCCACAGTGCAGAAAATAAATAAACCAGCTTACAATTCCCACAAGTTTCGTGCCATCTTCAAGCAACAGTCGGATATCGTCGTGAATTCCCAAAAAGTCCGGTCTGAGTCTACTGAGAAGATCGATAAAAATCGAGAGTCCGAAGAAAAATAGAGGAGTCACGAGTAACAGATATTCGGTTTGCAGAATAACTCTGAAAAATTTGACGAGATAGAAGGACAGAAAGAGGGCATAACTTAATAAAACTAATTTTTCTGGGATGCCAATCGCCGGAAATATATCTTCGTGTAATACAAAAGCATCGTCGATTCCGAGGATGAGTGTGAAAATGGCTGAAATGAGAAAAAACCGTTTTATGGGATCGGTTCGGGGGAAATTGGAGACCACTTTATAACTCAGCAAACAAATTCCAGTAGTCCCAGACCAAAAAAATATACCGATTTGGGATAAAAATCCAGCATGGGCGGGCAGGTTGGCAATCACCGATAAATCTCTGGATAAATGCCCCATCGGGATATTGTGGTGGTAGTACAGAAATAAAACGATTTTGATGAAAACCGTACAGATACCCAAAGCTAACAGAATAAACAGATAGCTTTCTTTCCAGTGCCTGCCTAATATAGATAATAGTTTCATTTTAGCGATTGGTTGTTAATGTATCGATTGTCGCGGCTTTGTCGCTTATCCATTGGCTTGCAACTTGCGAAGCGCTTGCGCTTCCATCCAATGAAATCACGAGTAGATTGAACCCTTTAGCCCGAGCTTCCCGATCGTCTTCGATGCCCTATGCGATCGAATAGTCAAAGATGCGATCTCAACCATATTACATTTAAAAAATTCTACCGATTTTTTTTGCTGATTTTTTTAAAGTTTTTGAGAAGTTTTGCAATCTCGATCGAAATATAGAGTTTCTCTTTAATTAGATACAAAGATCGGGATATTTTTGGCTAACTTAGGAATAAATATTCAATTTATCTAATAGTCTTAACTGCTTATTTTTGAGAACAACAACCAGTCTATATATCTCTCTTCTATCATTGTCGGAGATGGCGATCGCCCGATCCTCGATCGAGAGAGACCGAGGCGGCTCTGACGCGATGTGTGAGTTCCTATGAGGAAAATCCGTGGCGATCGCCGACCCGATAAGAGTCTTTAAATTAAGTCAAAACAAGGGTTTTCCTAGAGTGACAGAAGAGGGATAATTATCCTGCTTTACTGTCCGATTTAGGTTAAACCACCGTGATTAGTTTGACCCCTTTTGAAGGGAAAAAATGCTCGAACAGTTCCTTTTTACTCTAAGCCGAACCTTCAGAAAGGATCTGACCTAGAATTGACCAACTGTTGAGAATTCCATGTTTTTGTTTGCGGTTATCCCGGATTTCTAGAGTCCACAAGCCTTCTACACTCAGATCTTCCAATACACTCAGATGGGTTTCGGGTCGGAAGGTGCGAATATTGGGATGATTCACTGCTGAAATTGGAAGTTCGGCGTCATCATCTAAGACAAACTCGTTAAGTTGTTGACCGCCAAAATTACTCAACAGTTGTACTCGTAATCCTTGAGGATGTTCGAGGAAAACTTCAAGATCTTGAGGACGATCGTGGTCGATATCGAGTTGCACGTTCAGGTCTAAAATCGTGCCACGATCGCCGATAGCCAAGGTCGATCGCAACATCTCCAGATCGGGAATACTCAGATTACGATCGCCACTGGTATAGGTTTGTTGGACGATCGTGGGTTCTGTCGATTCTTGTAGGTCTTGCGGTTGTTGTAAGGGGGAATTTGAGGGTGGATTGACGATCTCGGTTTCGGTTGTCTCGATTGGCGATTGCTCAACTGACAATTCGGATTCGGAAGCTGGTTCATCTTTAACGGCTATTTCATCCGTTGGGGCGATCGCCTCTTGAGATAGCCCGATATTTTCTACGTCAATCGGATCTAAGTCAATCGGATCTAAGTCAATCGGATCTAAGTCAATCGGATTTAACTCAATCGGTTCTGGATAACTCGTTTCTATTGCATTGTTTTCCCGAACTGAGTTATCTGCAACTGAGTGATGTTCAACGGGGGTAAGTTCAGTAACGATCGCCTCAGCCGGATGGGGGATTTCTGTATTGTTAGTATTCGTCTCTTGTACGGGATCGGTACTTGACTCCTCAGCTCCTAATTTTGGCGCTTCATCTTCACGGTCTTGACTGATTGAAACCGATGAAGTTGTAGAAGTTGGCGAACTTGATAACTCCTCAGAAGTTTGTTCGTTGTCTCCAACTAGGGCAGAATTTTCGACGGTTGGAGTCGGTTGGCTGGCGTCAAGGATTGGTTCCGGTGAAGTTGTAGAAGTCTCGGAAGTTAGGGAATCTTCCGCAGTTTCTTCGCTATCTTCAACGGGTATAGAAATCCGAGGGGTGGGAGTGCGATCGCCCCCAGCGCGATCGCCAGAACTGGGGGAGCGATTTTCCCCGGGGGTGGTACGATCCTCGCGCCCGGGGATGGGATCGCTCTCACCCAAAGCGGTCGAACTGACATTCTGCGAGGCATTCGGCGCGATCGCCCCTTCAAATATCGGTGTTGGTGACGGTCGGTTGGTATTGCCACTCGGATTAGACCGACCTGCTTCACGACCTTCCGGACTGCCTTGGGTATCGCGTTGGACTCCCGGGAGATTCCCCGGTTGTGGATCGCGCGGCGCCCCGTGTCGATCGCCCCATTGTGGATCTTTTTGAGTCACCAAACCGAGTTCGCCATCCGGTTCGCTCAATTGTGAATCCGCACCACTGCTTTCGCCGAGATCGAGTAGAAATTCAACGACCTGTGGTGAAATCGATCGCACGATCGTCGGCGACCCAAAGGGACTGAAGGGAACGAAGAAACTGTTAAATTCTCCCGTCCAGTCGAACAGGCGATCGCCACCCGTATTGGCGATTAACACATCCAAACCGCCACCGCCAAAGGCAAAGTCGGCGTCGGCAAATTCCGGGTCGTCGGGGCGATCGTTAGAGCCGCCATTGGTATCGTGATTGTCGTCGGCATTTAAGAGGTCGTCACCGAGCCCGCCGAACAGGCGATCGTTGCGCGTTCCACCGACTAACCAATCGTGACCGTTATCGCCAAAAATATAATCTTTGCCATCGTCGATCTTGTTGCCGTCGGTATCGGTAGCTTCAAACTCGATCGGGAAAGAATCGAGCTTCTGGCGTGGGTTATCGGCGTCGTAGGCGGCGAATTTACGGGTGTCCGGATCGTAACCCAAGGGGTCGAAATCGCTGACCGGATCGGCGGTGTAGAAGGTGGCGAGGGCTTCGGCGCCGGAGATGGCATCGTCACCGGCCCCCCCATGTAGGAAATCATCGCCCAAACCGCCGTAAATTAGGTCATTGTCGCCGAACTCGAAGGCGATCGATCGCGCCTCTTTTTTGAGGCGTCCGCTTTCGTGGACGATCGCCCCGGTAAACGGTCCGGGGAGTGAGATGTTGCGTTGGCGATCGGGGGTATTGAGTCCGTAGAGGGATTCGGTCTCGCCATTGCGACTGGTGAACGAGCGTCCGTCATCGCCGAGAATGCCATCTTCTCCGGTACCGCCATAAATGCGATCGGAGCCGATCCCGCCGATGAGGTCGTCATTTTGACCGTTACCGAATAAGACGTCGTTACCTGTCATGCCGTAAATGGCATCATCGCCATTTTCCCCATAAATGAGGTCGTGGCTGCCGATCGCCTGTAGGGGATCCCTGGGAGTATAATCTAATTCGACCACCGCACGCGGTATAATTTTCGCCTGACGATGGTAGTTATCGTAAGTGAAAGTTAAAAAGGCCGCCGCATATATGCCATCGATGCCGACTAAGCGGAAAATATTAGCGTTATCCCCGGCGATCGCGTCCGCATCGCGGGCGTGACCTCGGCTGGATTCGTCACCGGAATGGTTACGATCGCCGTCGGTGGCGGCCCCGCCAAAGATCGTATCTTCGCCGTCGGGACGTTGTTGAGGTGTATCGTTGCCGAACAGGCTAGAACTACCGCCGATGATATCGTCTTGACCGGAATTGCCGAAAATGAGGTCGCTGCCGCCATTCCCTTCGATGTAGTCGTCGCCGTCGTCTTCCGCGATCGCGAAAGGATCCCTCGGACTGGCGGATTCGTCCATCGAACGATCGCCTCGAACGATATCGTCACCGAGTTGACCGAAGATCGCATCGTCATCGGCTCCCCCGGCGATCGCGTCGTTTCCAAACTGGCGAGATTCGGTATCGATGTGGTGGTCAAATAACTCGATATTGCGTTCGGCGGCATCGGTTGGATTGGCTTGACCTTCCGCCGTGACTTGAGCATTGCCTGCCTCGTCATAGATCGTCTCCCCGGCTAAAACGCGCATTCGCGGGTTGAGACTGTCGGTTCGCCGGACAATATTAGCATTGTCCCCGGCGATCGCGTCGTTCCCAGTTCCGCCGTCGATCGTGTCGTCGCTGTCGTCACCGCCTGCTCGATTATGTCCGCCGATCAGATCGTCATCGCCTTCCTCGCCGAACAGGCGATCGCGTCCTTGTTGTCCGAGGATGATATCGTCGCCGCCGCCCCCGCGAATCACTTCATCGCCGCCGAGATCTTCGATTTGGGTATCGATCGCCGTCAATGTAAAGGGTGGATTCGGCTGATTAAGCGGTAATTGGGTCAAATCGACGATTCCTTCGAGTTGGCCGAAATCGCCAAACACGAGATCGTTCCCTTCCCCGGCGGTCAGCTCGTCACCGAACGTACCGCCAAAGAGGGCGTCATTATCGTGGCCGCCGGAAATCGAATCGCGATCGCCTGCGGTGGGATCGGTGGTAGTAAACCGATTGAGCGTATCGAGATCGCCGTCGAGAGTATAATCCAGTTCGCCATGGTCTCCAGCGATGATATCGGTTCCGGCGGCCCCATCGAGGGAATCTCGTCCGAACCCGCCGATCGCGACATCGGCGCCGCGATCGCCCGCCACGATATCGTTACCGCCGACATCGCTAAAGCGGGTGGCAATCCGTTCGATGGCGCCGTCGTCGTTGCGTTGAATCTCGGCGTGGTCTCCGATGGCAACATCGTCGCCGTCATTTCCCCCGATGCGATCGTCGCGATCGCCGCCGATGAGAACATCGTCCCCTGCATCCCCGGCGAGGCGATCGCTGCCGCCTGTATTCGGGTCGGTTGAGTAAATATCGTTGGCACTCTCGCTACCGTCGTCGCCGACGATCGCGCCGTTATCTCCTAAAATCCGATCGTCGCCCTCGTTCCCGGTCAGTTCGTCATCGCCAGCACCGCCGAGGATCTCGTCTTCACCTTCGTTTCCGGCGATCGTGTCGCGACCTCCCCAGGTGGGATCCAGACTGAAAAGACGGCTGATTTGCCGATCTCGATATTCAATTTTGCCACTATCGCCGACGAGTCGATCGCCGTCCGATCCGGTAGTCGGCAGACGATCTCCGTGACCGCCGACGATCGCATCGTTTCCGAACCCTCCGAAGACGAGATCGTCGCCATTGTTGCCGGCAATCGTATCGTTGCCCCCCACTTGGGGATCGGTGGTTTCGATCGAGTTGAGCTGGCGATCGCGCCATAACACTTGTCCGCCATCGCCGATCAGAATATCGTTTCCTGTCGGCGTGTCGCTGTCCCTGTCTTCTGCAAGGCGATCGCCGACGAGGCGATCGTCTCCCGTTCCGCCAAAGGCGAGGTCGTCTCCCGCATCTGCGGCGATCGTGTCGTCCCCATCACCAGGATCGGGGATGGTCAATGCCAGATCCCGAGTGATGGATTGACCATCCCCGATCCATCCGAGGAGACGATCTCGATCGCCGTCTCCCGCTACGCGATCGTTCTGGGTGTCATTGGGGTTATCGTCCAGATCGGCGACGATCCCGCGATCGCCGAACAGCAAATCGCTTTGCAACCCGCCATCGAGAACGTCGCTACCTACACCGCCGAACAATAGATCGGTTTCCATCCCGCCATCGAGAACGTCGTTATTTTCGTGACCCAAAAGGGTATCGCTTCCATAATTGCCCTCGATCGTATCGTCGCCGAGATGACCGCCAATCCAATCGTTCCCGTCTTCGCCGAACAGGCGATCTCCCCCGCCATTCCCGGAGAGGGTATCGTTGCCCCCACTACGGGGTAAAGGGGCGAGGATCTTGCCGTTGACGCTCAAATCGGAATCCCCCCAAATCTCGTCCGCATCGGCATCCCCGCCGATCGCGTCGGCTCCCGTCCCCCCTGCGATCGTATCGTTACCCGTTTCCCCAAAGAGTTCGTCATCGTCGGCGCCGCCACTGATGCGATCGCCATCGCCGATATCCAGGAGATCGTGGCTGAGGGTTCCATCCAGATCGAGGGTGGCATCGCCCCAGATCCGATCGCGACCTGCCCCACCGTCGAGGTCGTCGAGACTGCCGCCACCCGCTACCGTATCGTCACCGTCCCCCGCCGCGATCGTATCTTTGCCAGCGTCGCCACCGATCGCATCGGCTTCGCTTCCTCCAGAAATGCGATCGTCACCGCCGTTACCCCGGATGAGATCTCGGCCTTTTCCACCGCTTAAGGAATCCTTTCCACTGCCGCCCGACAAGGTATCGTTACCGGATCCGCCGACGATCGTCACCTCGCCGCTACTGTGCTGCCAATCGATCTTATCGTTCCCAAATCCGCCGTCAATTTCGGCGGCGATCGTCGCCTTCTCTTCACCGAAGTGGTTCGCCTTCTCCAAAATGAGGGTATCGTCGCCACTCCCGCCGAAAGCGACGATTTTCGAGATCCCTTGATAGGTTTGAGTGATTCCGAAGGCTTCAACTTGAATCTGATGGCCTGTTTCAGGATTATTGCTTTGTTGAATAACCTTAAAATTTTCGTCGCCATCTTTAGTATTTTGGTGCAGGCGATCGGCTGCATAATCCCCCATATTTAAACGCAAAATACCATCGCCAATAACGCTAGCTAGAACGGGATCGCGAGGAACCTCAATATTGAAATCGAGGAGGGGGAGTGAAGGCCCTATTTGTCCGCTTGTCTTGTTTCCAAACACTTCGACAAACCATTCTAACTTTGCCTCTACCGAACCGCCGATATCGAAGACAGATGTGATTGGATTTTTCAAGCCCCCGCCATTTTGAAATCCTAAATAAATATTATTCAGAAGTTCTTCAATCCTGACTTTTCCATCATTATTCGGATCGTTGAGATTGAAATCGATATTAGCAAAGATTCCTCCCCCAACGCCGCCTTTGGCAACCAGCAGATTAAGGACTCCGGCGGCTACCAAACTTCCCATTACAACTGCTTCTGGAACGTCCGTCCCTTCTCCATTGGCTTCCAGGCGATCTCTAACATAAAATCCTCGGAAAATATCGAGTGGATATTGATAATTCCCTTCGGCAAATCGTTGGGCGCCGTAGCTATCAAAACCGAATCCTAAATCGATCTCAGCCCCAAGCATTCCGGTAATTTCTGCACCGAGTGGCCCAAAAATTGGGAAGAATTGACTGTATTCAAACTCGAATTCGAGTTTCTCCATATCGTAAGTAACAAAATTCGCTTCTTTTCCGAGAAGCAAGCTGAAGACTTCCGAACGATTGGTTAAAATTGGAAACTCTAAATTACCGCCCTCTTCTCCCTGGCTGAGTCCGTTTATAAAGGCGATCGCCTCAGCATTATTCCCTTCGATATTAGAGAAATTGACTGCGCCTAATTTATTTAATTTATCATCGATATCTTTCTCGTTAACCTCATTTGTTTCACTATCTATATATTGTTTAAAATCCCAACTCCCAAAAGAAATTGAGAGCGATTCTAGATTACTTAAGTTATCAATTTTATTCGCTAAATCAACCAAATTTGCCAGATCTTCGATCGCGCCAAACTCTCCTACGCCAAAGGCTTTCCCTAGATCGACCAAGGTAATGTTTTTTGCGGCGATCTGGGAAATAACCGGGAGGGGTTGAGTTAAGACATCAATAATTGGTTCGAGGGGTTCCGTTATTTGTTGAATTTTACCGATGGTCGGTTTTAAGAAATCTGAAATAAACGAGCCGAGATCGAGGCTGACATTCTTTAAAGCCAGAGTTTTTAAATTACCAAAATTATCGGATCCGTTACTATTACCTAAATCCCAGACCAACTCAAAATCGCTCGCGATCTTAGGAAGAACGGCGGTTATTTCTCCGTCTAAGTTGGCTCCACCGATAGCGGCTTGTAATTTGAGGTTGACATCTGCGGTTCCTGTCAAGCTCGAATTAACGTCTAAGCCTTTGAGTTCAAACAGTTCGAGTTTTTCAAGATCGTTGCCACTGCCATCGACGAGATCGATCGCCCATTCAGCATTAAATGAGGTATTGTTCTGGGAATTATCCTCGGCTTGCAGACTGAGGAAACCTAGATTTCCCGTCCCCTTGAAATCCGGAAGACCTGCATCGACGGTGACGACCAATTCTTCACGATTGGGATCGAGAAGAACATAAAATCCTTGCGATCGACTCAAGCCAAATCCAAAATCGAGTTCCCATGCTAAATCGACATTCACCTTACCATCGACGCTTAATCCTAAAGCAGGTAAACCTAAATCGAAGGCAATATCTTCATCGATCGCGATGGTATTGCCGAGAGTCATCTCCCATTCTAGGAATTCAGTAGCATTCGGATCTCCGGAAATCTGAATATCATCGAGATCGATCGCTCCCGAATTATTCCGATCTTGTAATAGATTGAGTCCTCCCTCGGCGAGAATCTCAAATAGGCTCTCTCGAATTAGTTCTGGCTTGGGAGCGATCGCATTTTCGAGGCGATCGCGCAGTCCGTTATAAAAATCGCTGCGGATATCTTCGATAAACGTTGCCGTCTCGGTTAACCCATCTCCAATTAGCGGTAATGTCGAGTTAAAAACTTTGCCTTCTAGCAAGGTTTGTAACCCCGCTAAAAATGAATCAATTCCCTCGATCGCCAGATGGAAATTACTCAACAAACTAAAATCGAGATCGTCGAGCAGACTGGACAGATCGGGAATGTCTAAATCGAAATGGGTCGGATCGGTCGGGTCGGCGAAGAAAGGGGATAAGTCCGCCACTGCAAAACCCAAATCGCCGATAAAATTGGAGTCTGACGGGAAGAATAAAGGTAACGTGGCATCGGCAGCACCCGTGACAGCGATCGTCGCATCGATCTCACTGAGTTCGTCGAACAGAAGCCGACCGTCACCGGGAGTCGGATCGAGCAAGGCGATCGCCACTTCGGCGAAATCGTCGGTAGTCGCGGCATTTCCATCGCCGTCGATCGCCACGACCCCCTCGCTGACCCGCAATCCTAACGATCCTAACGCCGCTACGAAGGTTAAATTCTCCCCTCGCGCCGCAAATTCGGCCCCAAATTCGCTGCGATCGAGATCGAGAAAGGGTAGGGGATTGTCCGGATTGGATAAATCGATGCCGATACTCAATTTTGCCTTGGCGCCACCTTCCAATGACACCCCTGCAGACCCTTGCAGTTCTACGTTGGGAATGTCGGCGATCGTTCCCAAGTCGATTTGCAAGGGTAACGATTCGCTCAATGTTTCCACTAAATTGAGATCGATCCTGAAGATCGAGGTCGCCGCATCGTAGACAAGGCTGACTACATCGCTCCCTGGCGTTAACCCCCAGGCTTCGGTCAAGCGATCGTTGAGTTGCTGAATAATTTCTGCCGGATTTCGATTGAAGTCAGCGACCACTTCAGCAAAGGTTTCAGTAAATCCAAATAAGTCGCCTGCATTGAGTCCGAGTAAGGGTAAATCTTGCTCGAAAGCGTCCAACGATAAGAGTTCGTCCCTTAAGAGAGTCGTGGTGTTTTCTAGAACTTCAACAACTTTGTCAAAATTAACATTTTGGAAGCTGTTTAAGGAGTCCAAACCGCTCAGATCGGGTGCGATCGTGGGCAGTTTATAATCGCTAGAGTTAGTAATCTCGATCGGGATTTCCAGATCGCTAAAATTGAGTCCGGACACTCCCTCTTTAACGTCAACATCTCGTAAGGTAAGGTTCCCCGACCAATCCAGTTCGATTCCTTCTAGAAAGTTTTCAAGATCGACCTCTGGATCCCCAAAAGTAAACTTCGTATTGTCTTCAGAATCGGTCAGGGACAGATTGACTTCAGCCGTAATCTTAGCATCGTCTATCTCATCATCTTTTTCACTACCGTGAATATCGAGACCGATAAAGCCAAGTTGTGCTTCTGCTGCGATCCGATCGGCGGTTAAATTTAAACTCCCTTCAATGCGAGCATCTTCAATAAAGGTTTCTAAAGATGGTTTATTTTTAGTTTGAAAATTCTCTTTAATGCCAAGATCGATCGCCGCTTGATTGGCAGGATAAATGGCGAGTTGCTTGGCTTCGCTAGTGACCGCTAAAATGAGGCGATCGCCGCTCCGTCCGGCAATGATTTTATCGGACAAATCACTATTTTTTAAAGCTGTATTGATATCAGCAATTAAGGCCGCGATCGGATCGTCTGTATCCGCATTAGTCGGATCGGGTTTTACTGTAATTTCGACGGGGGCGTTATTGTCTAAACTTACCCTAAAGATTACATCCTCGGATAAAAACCCATTTTTAGGAAGGCCAATTTTGACCGCTACTTCCGTAAAATCAAAGCCAAAAACTGATTCAGTTTTATCGGAATTAATATTTAAAACGGCTAAGGATGTAATTTTCGGATCGCTCGTTTTAAAAAGAATATGCCCGTCGGAAATAACCGCTTGTATGACAGATCCGAGGGGGACACCTTCGGTCGTTTCAACGTCAGCTAAGGCTAAATTTATATCGTTAACGATTGTAGATAAATTGACGGTCGATTCAGAATCAAAATCTAAATCCTTTGTGATTTTAATATCGACCTTCTCAACCTTCTTTTCTCCATCGTTATTCTTGGTTTCGATCTCCAAACCAAAGCTAATATCATTGGTTATGTTATCGATAGATACAGGATGACTTGCTTTTAGAATTAACTCGCTCTGCCCAGACATCGCCAGTTTGGCCGCCATTTGGCCTTTCTCTAATCCCAAGCTCTTCGCAACTTCATTAACGCTGGAAACC
Organism: Oxynema mangrovii CENA135; assembly: GCF_016632315.1. NCBI lineage: Bacteria > Bacillati > Cyanobacteriota > Cyanophyceae > Oscillatoriales > Oscillatoriaceae > Oxynema > Oxynema mangrovii. Next base: position 2,577,054 of record NZ_JAEOXH010000001.1, read on the forward strand.
TGTAAGATTATCTCAGATGTCGATAAAAGAAAACCGTTGTCTTCATAAATTTCTTTAACGGTAACGGTATCGATTCCAGCACGATCGATCGCCGCTTGAAGATCGGCAATTAAATCGGTAACACTGGTATTATCCAGGGTTTCATTTTGAGTAACGCTAATCGCAACTTCCTCGTTGTTCGCCAGTTTTAAGCTGAAGTTAGCATCTCCATTTAATTGAGGATTTAAAGGAGATTCACCTTCATTTTCTGATGGAGATTGTTGGTCTTCTGGTGGTAAGGCGATCGCCACGATCCCAATTTCAGTATCTTTTCCACTCAAATCGATTCCCGCCGTCAAATCGAGATTGAAATCTGGGGTTAAATTGGCTTCGCTTTGGCTCTCGAAATTACCTAGATCTCCTAAATCGAGATCGAAGTCCATCGGAACATCGATTTCTTCTAATGATGAATTAACTTGAATATTAAACTTCAATTCTTGCGTTTCAGGATTGAAGTTTGGGTTAATTTCTGCTATATCTAGCCCTAAAATACTGGCGACTTCTTGTGAAAATGTTTGAAAATTTTCAATATTTAATTGATTGTCATCCTTGGTCAGGCGATCGAGCGGTGTTGTTTTTAATGCCTCGGCTAAACCGATCGCGTCGCCGAGGTCAGTATTCTCTGCAAAAGGAAAAGATACATTGAAGGCTTCTGAGGCTTCTACTTTCGAGATTTGCGTTTTAATCCGTTCCAACAAGCTGACGAGATCGCTAGAACTTATCTGAGCAAAGGGTAAAAGATTGCTTTCAAATCCCTCATCGATGGAAATCGGTAGGGTCATGCGTGGATCGTTACTTTCTGGAATAACGATCGCATTGTTTAACAGATCTTCAAACTCGGCATCGATCGCGATCGTCGCACCATCGCTGTCTATAAAGTCTTCAGAAAATCCTGGAAGGGGATTAACTTTAACGGGTAGTTCAATATCTACAGTTCCCGTCGCTGTTAAGGCCGTTAAACTATCGTTATTATTGACTTGAAGTTCGTTTAGGGTAATGCGATTGTCGCTTGTTTCGCTCCGATCTGGATCTACCAAGCTAGCATTGAGATTGACATCTAGTAAAAAGCTGCCATTTTCAACTCGCGTCTCTAAAAAACCAACATTCAAATCGAAGTCCATGTCGCGATCTTCAATCTTGATGCTTCCTTCTAAATCTGCATTTTGGAAAAAGAAATCATCTGGATTTAAGCTAATATTAAGATTTGTTTTCTCTGAATTTTGGGAATCAATTTGGGTTATACTTAATGCCGTTCCGAGAGAAAAATCGATCTTAACTTCTGTATTTAAAGACAGTTCGGGTCGGAGATCGTCTCCGAGGTCGATCCCAAATAAATCGGCATTTTTTCCTAAATCGAGTTGAACGAGATCGCTCAAGCGAGTGTTGAGTGTGAAGTCAAAGAGTAATTCGTAACTGTCGGAATTGTCGGCAGTATCGCTAAGGCGATGTAACTGGATATTAACGTCACTGAAGTTTCCACTGAGTCCAGGATTTTCTTGGCTGTCTAGGTTCCCTTCAATGTCGTCGATGTTTCTGGCAAGTTCGTCTAAGGATAGGTTGTCCGAATTTCCCTTAATAACTGGGATGAGTTGCTTTTCTAATAAGCTGCCGAGTTGTGTGCTTCCCAACAGCCCCGGAACGTTCGAGTCGTCAATAATGCCGGGAATTGATAATAGTTGACCGCCGAGGGTGTCACTGGCGCGATCGAGGTTTTCTAGCAGTTGTTTTACCCCGGTGGCGATCGCATTTTGCATTCCTAGAGAAAGGGTAGGATTATTGAAATACGCCTCCTCCGATGTATCCTCAATCACGATCTTTGCTTCCATGTTGTGCGCTAAGGCGCGATCGCTTTCGGGGATCGAATCGGTTTCTAGAGGTTCCTCGGGGAATCGTCGTTCTCCCACCGCCAGGGAACCATTCATTAAATGACGGGGACGATCGCCATGTTCGAGATCGTCTAAACCGAGAAGGTGACCGAGTTCGTGGCTGATAACGGTCAGTACGTCCATGCGATCGAATGCCTCACTTTGGGGATCGGCGCGCCATCCTTCCCCTACGGGCTGAAATTCGAGATCGTCGAAGGGAGTCGGATCGACAAACCAGCCATAACCCGCCGCCGTGGGATCGATCGCGATCGTGTTTCCTCGTGCTTGTCCGAGGATCGACCCGGGTAAATCTTCAACTTTGAACTCAATGGTATCTGGGTTGAGGGCGCCTGTACGACCCCATTCGGTATTCGACCAGCGCGCGATCGCCGCATCGCCGAGGAGATCGAGTTCTTCTGGCTGGAGGGCGATCGGACGATGCCGAGGATCGTTTCCGGTCAGCAAATCTACGGGGCGATCCCTGGGAACTCGGCGATCGTGAGGTCGAATCCAATCGGGGCGATCGGTGCTGTAACCACTGCTATTAAAGTGAAGTTCTGGAGGAGAGATCGGATCGGGAGTGATGGGGGTAAGGGCGATCGGCTCGCCGAATGTGGGATTTTCGAGCTGACTACTTAACCGTTGCCAAGGAGATCGCGCATCAATCTGCAAGCCTTCCAAATCGACAATCTGCCCGTCTTGTGTCAGATCGAGATCCATCATCCCCGTCATTACATTTCCCCCATTCCAATGAGACTCAGCTTAAGTGAGTTGTCAAGTTTGCGTTTAGCAATTGGCGCCCCGATGGTGATTTGTGATTATAGCCATCATGGGAGCGATCGATTAGGGGAATTGTATTACGAAACGAAACAAACTTATAATTTTTCTTTTCAATTTTTTGAATTACTTTATAATTTTTTTTCAGGGGAGTCAATCTCGATCTTTGTTGCATACTATGCATAGCACTCATCTATTCAAGGCATTTATTTTATATATAGCTCTCCTAAATCGGTTGTGGCAAAACTGCATAGCGATTAGGTTTTTAAAAATTGAAGACTTGACCCGCAGCCAAAAACATGAATAACCCCTTAACTATTTTAAATGAATCACATTTCTCTCTTCGGTCACACTGGGGTGAAATACGCTTAGAAAAAAGCAATGAAGGTCTTGCAGAACTCGATCTGGGGAGATTTGATGAGCTAAAAGTCTACAAATTTTAGGATTCGAGTCGAAAGATCTCTCAACGCTGCTACTTGAGAGGGATTAAACGGCTGCGATCGAAATTTCGATTCCGAAAATGATAAAAGAGGGATAGGGAATCGATAGACTTCAATAAATTTCACAACTCAGATAAGATGGCTAAAATCTAAAATCTAATCTAAAATCTAATCTAAAATCTAAAATCCAAAATCTAAAATCCGATGTTTAAATCACTCAGGAGAATGAAGTTCGATCGCGCCTGCATTGCACTCGCCTGTAGCTTATCTATGACTTTGATGGTACCTGCAGCGATCGCCCAAAGTTTAGAAAGCCTATTTCAAGAAGGAAGTGCGGCATTTAATGCGCGGGATTATGCCAGATCGGAACAAATTTGGCGGTCGGTTCTCGAACGCGATCGCGACAATGCGGCGGCTTACGATTGGTTGGGGTTGTCCCTTTACTATCAAGACCGCGTCGAGGAAGCGATCGCGGCATACCGACAGGCGATCGCCCTCGACCCGCAACAGTCGAGTGCTTATAATAATCTCGGCAATGCCTTTAACGATCGCGGTCAGTTCGAGGAAGCGATCGCCGCATATCGTCAGGGCTTAGAGATTAACCCCAATCAGGGACAAACTCATTACAATCTTGCGGTGGTTTTGAGTGCTACCGGACGCATACCCGAGGCGATCGCCTCCTATCGGCGGGCGATCCAACTCAATCCGACCGACGGCGAAGCCTATTTAAAATTAGCCGGGTTGTTGCGACGCGACGATCGCCCGGACGAGGCGATCGTCGCTTACCGTCAGGCGTTGCAGGTCAATCCGAATCAAGCCCGGGCGTATAACGAGTTAGGGATTGTTTTAGTCCGACAGGGCAATCTAGAAGAGGCGATCGCCGCTTACGAACGGGCCTTGCAAATCGAACCGAATTGGGCCGGAGTCCACAACAATCTTGCAGTAGTCTTGCAACGTCAAGATCGCTGGAACGAGGCGATCGCGGCATACCGACGGGCGATCGAACTCGACCCCAATTTAGGGACGGCGTATAACGGGTTAGGCGTCATTTACCGCCAGCAAGGGCAATTCGACGAGGCGATCGCTCACTTCGAGCGGGCGATCGCCTTGCCGGATAGGGCGGCGATTCCAGCGAATTCGCGGGTGTTAGCGTACAACGGCTTGGGTTTAACCTTGCAAGCACAAGGCAAAATCGCCGAGGCGATCGCCCAGTTTGAACGGGCCGTGGAACTCGATCCGAGTTATACACCCGCCCAATATAATCTCAAACAAATCCGAGGACAGTAAAACGGCGATCGAATAAAGTCCCCCTAAAAAAGGCAGATTTAGGGGGATGCTCCCTCCTCTTTAATAATCGATTAAAACAATTTTCTGCACTAAAGACTTATTCTTTTCTTGCTTATCTTTGAGTAAAGCTTGAACAAATAACTTCCAAGCATTGAGAGAGAACAACGCCGGAAGGGCGATTTTTACCGCTTCGGCGACTTTACCATGCTTGAGCGCCAACCAACTCCAGCGCAACTTAAAATAATCGCGCACCTGCTTAATTTCGCTTAAATCGACATTTTGCTTATTTTTAATTAATGTTTCGATACGATCGATTAAAACTACATTATTTTCCGTGTTGCGATCGCCCGAAGCCTCGATAGCCGCACGATCGCCCGTCTGGGAAAGGTTCTGAGTTTTTCCAAAGAGTTTGCGATTGACCATCGAAACCAAGGCAGGGAATCCCAATTTCACCCCGGCGATCGGATTTCCTTTTTTAAACGCCATTTTGCTAGCTTTCAGGCGTAACTGTTCCCGAATCAGTTCCGGATTGCTGCCGCCAAAGGTTCGCGGGTGAACGGGAGACGCCGAGGAGGAGACTTGGACGGATTTTAAAGTTTTTTCAGTAATTAAATTCAACGAGGAAAAATTGTTAAATCGGCGCGAGAGAATTGTTTCGAGCAGTAATTTCCATCCCCGATATCTAAAAATACTGGGAAAAGCCAATTTGAGCGCCGTCGGCAACTGTTTGCTTTTGAGGGCGACAAACAGCCAGTGAAGTTTTAAATACGCGGTAATATTTTGGAAAGCGGGAACGCGATCGCGGTGTTTTTCACTAATGCGATCGCAGATCTTTTGTTTCATTAAAATATTCGTTTCCAGGCGTTTGTGAATCGTAAATTTTTTATTGTACGCCTCAGCCCAGACCGTGCGAAACGCCAAACATTGATTGATAAAAATCGCATCGCCATGCTCGGCGATTCTAATCCAAGAATCGATATCGTCGCAGTTGGTATCCAAACTCGAATCCCATCCCCCGGTTTCGAGAAAGGCATCGCGGCGAAATGCCACTTGGGCGGGAGTTCCGAACGGCACTAATTCGAGCAGCATTCCATAGTGGATATCCTCTTGGGGAATATAAAACGCGCGACCGGGACCGACTTCGCGGGTTCGGCTCAATTCGCATTCGTTCTCATCCACTTGACTCGCCCGACACGAACAAATTGCCGCCGCCGGATGCAGGGCGATCGCCCGAGTCATTTCTTCGATACAGTTAAACGCGAGATAATCGTCGTCGTCGAGCAGTTTTACCCACTCGCCGCTTGCAACTTCGACCCCCTTGTTCACGGTCAGTGCGTGTCCGCAGTTTTCCTCGTTACGACAGTACACCAGGCGAGGATCCCCCGCCGCCCGTAGGGCTTCGCTCAAACTGCGGACGTACTGTTCGGTTCCGTCGGTGGAGGCGTCATCGACGACCACCACTTCACAACTGAGCGTTTGTGCGAGGGCCGAATCGATCGCCCGTTTGAGTAGGGGAAGCCGATTGTAAGTTGCGATCGCGATCGTGAATTTCATAATCACCTCTACCCGATAACCTTATCCCACCCGAGATCGGCACAGCCGAGGCGATCGTCGGTCGTAACGACCGAGATCGCCCCTGTGGCACCCGTTTTAACCATTGGAAGAAACCCACCAGGGAGGGAGGGTACGACCCATCCCTAAACGGATCCTAGCCGATCGTTCGAGGTTTATAGAAAAATCGATCGCGGCGAACCTCAGACGAAGCATTCCGGCGTGAAACTACCGTGCAGACCGTAGGGAATATGGTGCTTCAAGTGCAAGCGGGCGATCGGACCCGAGGCGATCGCCCGAGCGTCTAAAATGACTAAATCCGACCCGTGACGGGCCGCATCGTACACCAGCAACAACACCCACCCGTCATCCTCGCCGTCTCCTCCCGGACGGGGAACGAACAACGGTTCGCCGCCAAAACCACGGGGCGCCGCACTCCACACCTGGCGATCGCCCGTTTGCGCATCCCATTTCATCACCGCCTGCAACGGTGCATTTCCCGTCTCGCGATCGGCCACGCCGAGATATAAATAACGATAGGGACGCCCGACTCGCGCCGGATGCAACACCGGAAACTCGCAACAACGGCGACTCAACACCTGATGACCCACCGTTTCGCGCCCCTCGTCAATCTCGAAACGCCACAACTGACCTTCCGGGAGGGCGTCGAAATCGACCTCGCGAAAATCCCCGTCCTCCTGGATCGAAGGGAACGACTCGTAACAGACCGAATCGATGTAAATTTTGCCGTTTTCTTCCCAAGCATTGGCGTGGTGGAACACGAAACACGGCTCAGTTTCCACGATCTGCATCGGCGAGGAACCGTCGCGCGGAATTAAAATGACCTTCGTCGGCGCTTTCGGGTTAAAACGGATGCACTGCCCCGCCCCTTTGACTCCCAGGAAATAGGGCAGGGGATGGAAACTCACCGGATTTTGGAAAAAGATGCAATAATTCGGCGTAATCGCCATGTCGTGGAGAAAGGCAAATCCCGGCACCGAGTGTTCGTGATGGCGCCGCAAATTCCCCGCCGGATCGAACTCGTAAATCGCGATCGTCGTTTTCGGCCCCGGTTTGACCGCAAAATTGACCAAACAGGGCGCCCCCTCATCGATCGCGCACGCCGGATCGATACGCGGATGCGCCGCAAACGCTTTCCCAGATTCGAGCAACCCGTCGAGGTCGTCGAGTCCGACCGTTTCTAAACTCTCGGGATCGAGGCGGTGGGGTGGCGCCGCTTCCCACAACGCCAGCAACTTTTCACCCCAATAAATCACGTGGGTATTGGCAATATTTTTAACGCGCAAATCTAGGAAATTTGCCAGCCATCCCCCCGGTTTTTGGGTGCCGAACACCCCCCGATAGAGAATTTTTCCGGCTTCGCGTTCTTCCAGATAACCTTGTGTACGAACGAAGCGATTTTGAAAGTGGGCGCGACCGTCTTTAAACCCGATTTTACAAATCATGCCATCCCCATCAAAAGGATGGTGAATCGGCTGTCCGTGAATGTCGAGCAATCCGGGGCCGTTGCGAAAGAAGGTTCCGCATAAATCCGGGGGAATTTCGCCGTCAATTTCGTCGATCCAATAGCTAAATTCTTCGGGTTGGGACTGATACCCTTGTTTCCAATCTTCGCGACTGTAAGATTTTGAATCTAAATGCTCGACGTTAGGAAATTGTGATTTATCTTGCAGTTGCATAATTGTTTACAATCGATAGATCGACGCCAACAGAAACAATAGAAGGGAGAGAAAAACGTATTTTTAGATCATTTTTACACCTGCAAACTTTCGACAGGCTGGCTATTATCTTTAAACACCGGATTTGAGGGTTCGCCGGGGGCGATCGCCCGTCCTCCACCGTTGTTGTCGTCATGACTCCCGGGCAGCCAGTTTAAAAAGGGCAACGGCAGTAAAGTGCTTACATTGGTAATCACGACTAACAGCCACAAATTCTCGAAATTGGTTTCTGTAACCCCCAACCAATGGGTGAGTAAGGCTCCCAATTCGTAAGAACTCAGTCCCGCTAAATTGGTCACGGACATTAACAAGGCGAATAAGGTCGCTTCGACGCCGGACGGACACAAGCGGGCGGCTAAAACTAACACGGGCATATAGGCAATTTGTCCCATGACCGTGAGGATCAAACTGTCGCCGATACTGAACCACGCATCGTCAATCCCGATCGCCCGATTCGCATGGGTGACGAGTAACAAACTGGTCATTCCCAACAGGGCCGATAACACGGTGGTCCAGGCGAACATCGTCCGAAAGTTAATGGTTTTAAAGAAGCGCTGGAATAACCAAATTCCTAATAACGAGGCGAGACTGGTGACCAAGCGAACCCGCCCGAGAAATTCCGGCTGAAAGCCTAACTCGTTGGTGGTGAAGAAAAAGAAGGCAGAATCGGAGGAAGGGGTCGCCTGCCAGATGAATAAAAAGGCGGTGGGCAACCAGATCGCTTTTTGAGAAATTGCGGTTTTTAATTGTCCGATTTGTTGTTTGACTTTGGTCAATCCGGGACGGCGATCGCGCACTTTTTCTTCGTCAATTAACCAGGCGACTGCCGATACGATTAACGGGAAGGTTGCGGTGATTAAAAACACCGTTTGGGTGTTGAATTGTTCGAGTAACGACCCACTCAAATAGGCGGTGATTAAACTGCCGAGGGCCGAGGCGCCCCAGCAGAGGGACTGCAGGGAACCCGCTTCGCTTTGCGACTCCTGGCGGGCCCGTTCGACGACCAGAGAATCGACAATCACGTCGCTGACCGCCACGGACAGGGAACTGACCAGCATCACCGCCGTCGCCGCCCATCCGGTGTGTACGACTGTCGCCATACTCACCCACGCCAAGGCGCCCAAGATCCCGGACAGGACGATGTAAGGACGGCGACGATAGCCGAAAATGGGCAAACCGTCGGAAATAAAGCCAAAAAGCGGCTTGACAATCCAAGGGAGGGCCGCAATCCCCATTAAGGCGGAGACTTCGGCGGGAGAGAGGGCGAGTTCGTCTTTGAGGAAGAAACTCACCGCCAAGCGGGCCAAACCGAGGATCCCTTGAACGAAGTAGACCAGCAGAATCGCGGTCAGTTCGGGACTCGGTTCGTTCCCGAATAAGAGTTTTTCTTTCACCGACGCTTTAATTTGCGCCAGGGTTTGAGGCGAAATCAACATTCGCAACTGCACTTAACATTTCTACATGTTTTATAACATAATGTTAAGTGCAGTTGCGAGAGGGGTGGGGTGTGGACTCGCAAAATCGGCAGTTAGGGGTTTTGCGCGGCTAACAACTGCAAGGCTAAAAAGGTGGCGGCGACGGTGCCCGCGACGCAAATTTCCCCGGTTTGAATGCGATCGCGCACAGTTTCGATCGGGATTAAAACGAGTTCGATCTCTTCGGTAATATCGAGAACTTGTTCGCCAATTTTTTTGACATTTTCGACGAGAAATAAATGGACTTTATTGGTGTCTTTAACGGGATTGTCGTGTAAGGACGCCAAGGGAATGAAGCGATCGCCCGCGTAACCCGTTTCCTCGGTAAACTCGCGGCGGGCGGCAGATTCGGCGGATTCGACGGCGGGATCGAACGCCCCGGCGGGCAGTTCTAATAAAATTTCGCCGACCCCGTGGCGGTATTGACGGACAAAAATGATTTCTCGACGTTCGGTGAGGGCAAAAACGACGGCGAGATCGGGTCGAACGTTGACAAAAAAATCGTCGATTTGATGTCCGTTGGGTAAGCGAACTTCGTCCCGGCGAACGCGACACCAGGGGTTATTAAAAACAAGCTGCGATCGCAGTAGTTCCCATTTTTTAATTTCAGTCATTATTTTAGTTACCCTCCGAAGACGGGCCCCATTGTCGTTCGGCGGTCCAGTGGCGATCGGAAGATTGATAGACCTTTACCCCTTTTAATCCGGCTGTATCTAGCATTTCGCGGATTTCGGCAACGGTAAACGCGGCGTGGAGGGAATCGCGAAATAATTTCGTTTGATAGTCGTTATATTCCGATCCGATCGCGGCGACTAACGCATCGACGGTGGCGCGATCGTTCGGTCGCATTAAATCGCGTAAAAATAAACCGCCATTGGGCTTTAACAAGCGTTTGAGTTCGTCAAAAAACGGGATCGGATCGGGTAAATGATGGACGATACTGTTAGAAATAATCGCATCGAAATGTCCGTTGGGATAGGGCATTTTTTTAGCATCGATAAATTCTAACTCAATGCGGTGTTCTAACCCGGCTTCGCGGACGTTGCGATCGCCAACTTTAAGCATATTGGCGGACAAATCGACGGCGATGATTTGCCATTGCGGACGTTTGCGGGCGATTTCGATCGGAATCCGGGCCGTTCCCGTTCCCGCATCCAAAATTAATCCCGAAGGCGGTCCGACGGCGATCGCCGCTTCTGCAAAGGCGGTATTGACCTCTCGAAAGTCCATCGAGTCATACTCGATCGCATCTTCCCAGGTGTCCATCACTTCCGGTTCTAGAATTCTTTCCATGTTTAACCGCGTTTGTTTCTGATGAAGGATCGCAAATTCCGGCGATCGCGATCGGAATTCTATAGCGAGTTTCACCCCAAAGATCGACACAAAACGCCCTGAATTTAGTGTCTGTCGCGCGATCGCTCATCGCTACGCTAACAAGAACTGTCCCTAATTGTAAAGCTAACGAGTGTCTTTGGCGATCGCCTATATATAAAAATGCCCGAAATGCCCTCAATTCACGACATTTTAGCCGTCTCCTCCTGGGACGGGCGATCGTTAATTTTGAAAAACTTAATATAATTTTCTCCAGAATCGTATAAAATATGACCCCATAAAGCGATCGAACATTACTCGGGTATTGCAGTGACCAATCAATTCAGAGAAGAAGACAATTCCCTCGTTCCCGTAGACTACGGCGATATTTTAAGCAAACTCGATCGCCTGTTGCGCGATCGTAACCCGTTCAAAGTCTCGAAAAAACGCAATAAACTACTCGCCAATTTTGACGCGATCGCCACCGAACTCGCCCGTCAATCCTGTCAAAATCCCCTGCACTTCACCCGAGGCGTGAAAGTAGCGACGGTCAATTTTAGTCCGGGATTCGAGCGCCAATTTCCCCAACTTATCAACAAGATTCAAGCCGCCCTCAAAAAACACCTAAATTCATTGCTCCTCGACGAGGAGAACTTGGCCGAACTAGTAGCTAAAATGAGTACCGATCTAGACAGTTTTCAAACACTTCTCAAGCTCGACAAAACTACCTATAAAGTTACTGAATTTTCGGACAACTTTGAAAAACAAAGTTTGACGATCGACACCGATTTGCCCGGAAGTAGTTCAATATTTAAGTTCCATAAATTAACAATTACCGTTTCTCAAACCGAACGCTTTCGAGAAGAGGTGGAAGAAGCCGTAATGAACTACATCCGCAATCAGAACAACCTCGATTCAGATGAAATTGAAGAATTGCAAGATATCTTTCAATCGAGTATGCGTAATCCTGCTTCTGACTTTAACAATCTCCAACGTTTGGTAGACCAGGAGAGCTTGGGAAAACTGAAAAGAGAAGCTTGTCTTTTATATTTAGAACATCTGCTCGAAAATATCCAAACAAATCAGCAGCATGTAGACGTGATTTACTTGAGAGATTTAATGAGGCGGTTGCGGGCGATCGAAGATTATGTTAACGATTTGAACAAAGCCGATAGCGACTATGAGGTTAATTATGCAGGAGTTGCGGTTAATTATAAAGATTTCTTTTCGCGGGCTGAAGCGTTCGATTCTTTACCAATTATTCCATTAATTGAGGGACATTTAGGAGAAAATACCGACCCAGAACGGGGAGAAGTCGAGTTTATTTTTGGGTTAAAGCTCAAGCTCAATCATCCAGTTCAAGCTTACGGAAAGAAATCTGTTTTTGAGTATAATATCGATCTGTTAAATCCTGATAGCGAGACTCATCGAAATAATTTAGCCGACCCCGATCGCTCTGAGGCTTTTGCACGCAAAGTTTTATATCGTTTCTTTTTATATTATTGTGTTTTTGCCTCAAAATTAGATCCTTCAGCTTCCGATTATAATCCCGATGCAGAATTAGAATACAACGCGATCGCCAGCTTCACAGAAAACGTTTTACCGATATTGCAAGGGTCGGATGAAACCGCCAAACAAAGTTTATTTAGAGGTACCTTGAAAGGCTTTAAAAAATACAAAGTTAATGAGAAGATAGATCGTTTAAAAAACTTGTTAAAGCGTTCGATCGCGCGTCAGTCAATATTACCCGCTTTCAATCGTCCGGTTTATATCCGATTGAGCAAAGGAGTTTTACAACCCAATATCGAACGAATGTTCAATCATATCTTTTTTCAAGAAGTTGTCAGCAATAATCCCAAACAAGCTTTACGATATATCAGCATTGTCAAAGCGGGGTTAGAAACTGATGCGTTATCTTGTTTATCCGCACGCATTAAAATCGAAGATCTTCGTTATTTTCGATCGCCGTTCCAAGAACAGTTTAATTGGGAATATGTCACGTCAGGAATTTCCACCTTACCCGTGCTTTGGGGACCGGATACTCCACCGTGCGATAATTTTTATCAAAACAATCTGAAGAATGTACCTTGGATTATTTTTGCTTACGACCCGATGCATTTAAAGGATAATTTAAAAACTCCGGAATCGGTATTTTTATATAAATTTGCATGGACGATTTTAGCTTATTTATCACTGGATATTATTTTAGAATATCTCGTAAGCAAATCTTTTGTTCCTCAAATTCGCTTACATGAAGGCAATGAGAAGAACCCGGTTGTAGCAGAAAAGTTTATGGCGAATCTCTCTAAGACATTGGCGCATCTTTTTAGTAAAAACATGCGATCGAATTCTCAGGGTTTCCGCATTCATACTTTAAAGCAATATGCGGCGACTAACGGCTTGAGTTCTCTGTATTCGGTATTGCCAAAGATGTTTTCTAAGACATCATCGACGCGAGAGCAAGTTGCAGAAGCAGATCGGTTAAAAAAATTGGCGATCGTCGTGGTTTCGAGTCGGGAAAGCGATGCGATGTTTCGCCATGAAACCCGTCAAAATCGGATTGCGAATTTAATTGGAGAAGCGATTGGAGTAGAACGATCGCCGGACGGTCGAATTCGGGTGGAACGACTGCAAACCTTTGTGGGTAAAGAAACAGTCCGTCAGTTGTACGTCACTCCTAAAGTGTTAATGGACACGATCGCCCATCTTTATGCAGACGGTTACCAACATATTGTTTATATTGCCCAAACTCCTTACAGCAGTACCCTGCATATTACCCGAACGAATACCGACGACGAACTTTATTTTATGTCGGGTCAACTGATTCAATATTTAAAGCAAAATCTGGATAATTTAACCATTTATCCGGTATTTTTCGATAAATATTACGTTCGGAAATTGCGAGACCGTGAGGGAGAGTCGTCGTGGGCGATCGAAGATACCCAGGAGTTGACGCGGTTGTGGGACGATCCGAGACAACAAGCAGTGGTTTTTTTCAACTTGTTAACTGGGTCAATCGTGGGGAAAAGCAATCGTGATAATGACCGCTTTTATAATGGGGCGATTTCTTATTCGACACTGTTAAATATTTATCGAGGAGTACTCGACGATCGCAACATCCGCGAGGGTTTGATTTACGACAGTCCACTGAAACAGCAAATTTTAGAATCGATGGCGTTGCTGCACTTTTCTCGATTTGAAAAAAATACTCAGCGTAGTTTTAAACTCGATCCGTATCAAACAATTATCGGGGAAAAGTCTTGTTCCGCCCTCTCGACTTTCGATTCCATGAGTCCGGGGATTGAGTTTAATAGTTTGGCATTTTTGAGTGAAGTCAGCCAAGTTCTCAACAAATTTTAGCGCGATCGCGCGATCGCGCCGACGAATTATAAAGACTCGCGTTCGGGGTTGAGAAATCTAGAAATAGTATTCCCCAACGATTGACCGATTTGCTGTTTGAGTCGCCAAGCAGAAAACGCTCTTTCGTACTCTTCGCCTTCGAGGGCGTAGGTTTTCCAACCTTTGAGGGCTAAGAAGACCCCCCAAAGTCCGGCGACCCAGAACACCCAAGAAAGGGTGTGGGCGGTGAGTAAATTGAGGACGACTAAAAACGAGTTGACAATCGCGTATTTAATCGCACTCTGTCTAAATTTAGAGCGTCGAAACTGGTCGAAGGCTTGGCGATCGCGATTTTCGCCTTGCAGACCCAACCACTGCTGTTCGGCGAGGTGTAGGGTACTCTCGGAAATCCCCAACTCGTGGGCCATTTCCAGGAGACGATCGCGGGAAAATTCGCCTCCATCCGCTTGTTGGGCGAGGGCGAGTTGCAAAATTTGCTGGACGTCTTCTTGAGAATAAGAATGGGACATATTCAATCAGATCCGGCGATCGAAACGAATGGAAACGTGGAACGGAGATGGTCTCTCCAAGATTATTTTAGCGAACGGCATGGGGAAGCTTGGGGACGATCGCCTTACGGTCAACACCCCTTATTTCAAGCAGTCAACCGGGGGATCGGCTGAGATCCGATCGCAAGTCTGGGGTGAATTATTCCCGGTTGGAGAGAAAAGTTGAACGATGAGAACGGGCGATCGAGAGTTTGGCTTTCCCGAGTTCTAAAGCTTCTCGAAGCCTTGACGAGTTGGCAACTTCTCGCAAAAATACTGCAAAATATAAAGTAACTGCCTGTTTCAGTTAACGGCGGACGATCGCATACGGGAATCCACCCCCGATTCAGGCAAAACCGCTAGGGTGAGAAGCAGGTTTCGCCTGACTCCGGTCAGTTTTTCGGGTATGAATTAATGTAAAAAAGTTTTGAACTGCGATCGCGCCGTTTACAATTTCTCTAACCTTTGTGGCTGCGAACCGAGATCGGTAATAGCCAACTCTTTTGCTAAAAATAGCGTCTGGGTTTTAACAAGCTAATCGCTCTTATAAACATTTCCAAAATTTTAGGAATCGTCAACCATAATTATGCTACTCAACGACCGACTCTTTTATGCCTCAGCCTTGGACTACGCGATCGACCGCTACCCGATTGTGGTGGGGCCCGACGCATCCTTAGAACAAGTCCTGGCGCTGATGAGCCAAGTGAGAAGTAGCTGTCCGCTTCCCGAAAAAGCCGTAGCGCCCAACGGGCCGATGTTGCCGTCAATTCGGGCCAGTTGCGTGTTAGTGATGGAAGCGGCACCTACCGTCAGCGAACAACTCGCCCACCTGCACGTCACCGGGACGATCGCCACCGTTTCCACGGCGATTTGTCCGCAAAAATTGGGCATTTTTACCGAACGGGATATCGTGCGACTGACGGCGGCGGGGGTCAACTTCAAACACGTCAAAGTCGCCGAAGTCATGAGTGCCCCGGCGATTACCGTCCAACAATCCGAGACCCACGATATGTTTGCGGTCTTATCCCTATTTCGGCAGCACAAAATTCGCCACCTGCCGATGTTGGATAAAAATAATCATTTAATAGGAATTGTCACCCCAGAAACGATTCGGGCGGCCCTGCAACCCGTCAACTTATTAACGAAACTGCGCTACGTCAAAGACGTCATGAGTCGGGAAGTCGTCCACGCCCCGGAAAATGCTTGCGCCCTGCATTTAGCCGAACTGATGAACCGCGAACAAGTCAGTTGCGTAGTCATTACCCGCGATCGCCAGACCCCCGAGATCTCGATGCCCGTCGGAATCGTCACCGAACGGGATATCGTTCAATTCCAAGCCTTAGAACTCGATTTAAAAAACCTGCGGGCGAAAGAAGTCATGAGTTCCCCCCTCTTCGACCTCAGCCCCGAAGATTCCCTCTGGTTCGCCCACGAACAGATGCAAACCCACAACGTGCGGCGCTTGGTCGTCTCCGGTAAACAAGGGGAATTGCTCGGAATCGTCTCTCAAACCAGCTTGCTGCACGCCTTGCGGCCCACGGAAATGTACGGCTTGATCGAAGCCTTGCAGCAAGTGGTCGAAGACCGGACCAAAGAACTCACCGTCGCCAACGAACAACTGCAAAAAGAAGTCGAAGAGCGATCGCGCGCCGAAGCGGCGTTACAAGAAGCCCACGACAACTTACAACAACTCGTCGCCGAACGCACCGCCGAACTCGAAGCCGCCAACGCCAAACTCAAACAAGATATCCGCGAACGCCAGCGCGTCGAAGCCGCCTTGCGCCAGTCGGAAGCGCGCTTGCGCCAGCAGACCAAAGAACTCGAAACAGCCCTCGAAGAACTCCAACAAACCCAATTCCAACTGATTCAAGCCGAAAAAATGTCCAGTCTCGGACAATTGGTAGCGGGGGTGGCCCACGAAATTAACAATCCGGTGAATTTTATTTATGGCAATCTCGCCCACGCCACGGAATACATTCGCGACTTGCTCAAATTAGTCAAACTGTACCAACGCGAATATACCAACCCGCCAGCACAGATCGAACGACTCAGCGAAGAAATCGACCTCGATTTTTTAATGGGGGATTTGCCCAAATTAGTTTCGTCGATGCAAATTGGTTCCGAACGGATTCGTCAAATCGTCTTGAGTTTGCGAAATTTCTCGCGGTTGGACGAAGCGGAAATGAAGTGCGTGGATCTGCACGAAGGACTCGACAGTACCTTGCTGATTTTGCAGCATCGACTCAAAGCGAAAGGGAACGGGCCGGAAATCGAAATTATTAAAGAATATGGGGATTTGCCTTTAGTGGAATGCTATCCCGGACCGCTCAATCAAGTATTTATGAATATTTTGAGTAATGCGATCGACGCCCTGGAACTGGCAGCCGCCGAGGGAAATCGGGAGGGGGGCGATTCTCCTGGGGAGAGACTCCGCGATCGCCCCCCCTCGCAACCCGCCGCCCCGGGAGAGGAGAACACACGAGGAGAAACGCAGGGAAATAGTCCTTGTATTCGGATTTGTACCTCATTTATTCGCGAAAGTAGCGAACCGCGATCGCCCCACCTGCGTCCGTCCTCGGGGGGTGGGGAAGACAAGGGGGCGATCGCCCCTTACGACGCCCAGCGCACCATTGCGAGCCCGCTACCCTGCGTGGCGATCCGGATTGCCGATAACGGGCCGGGAATGAACGAAACCATCCGCAACCGCTTATTCGAGCCGTTTTTCACCACCAAACCCGTCGGTAAAGGGACGGGTTTGGGCCTGTCGATCGGCTATCAAATCGTCGTCGAACGGCATGGCGGACGCTTGCAATGTCTTTCGACCCCCGGACAGGGAACCGAATTCACGATCGAAATTCCGATCCAGCAGCAGTACGGCAACTTGCCGCGCTTGCAAACGCCGACGGGGTTGGGAATGCGTCACAAACATTCTTGAACAATTGACTCGGTAGCTTGCGGGCGTCGCCAGTGCGACTCCCCAGGAGAATCGCCTCCGAACCGCGATCGCATATTCTGATAGATTGTCAAAACAACACGATTCAAAACAACACGATAACCGGGAAAATATCCGTGCTGGACCTCAAGCAAATTCGGGATCGATCGGACGCCATTCTCGATCTCCTCAAACGACGCAGCGACGAGTACGACCTCGCCCCCCTTCTCGCCGTAGACCGCCAACAACGGGACTTGGAAACCGAGCGATCGCAACTGCAAGCCCGCAGTAACGAAATTGGCAAAACGATCGGCCAAAAAATGAAGTCCGGCAGCAAACCTCAAGACCCGGACATCCTCGCCCTCAAAGAAGAAGGCAATCAAATTAAAACCCAAATCGCCGAACTCGAACCGCGAGAACGGGAACTCAAAGCCGAACTCGAACGGCAATTACTCGACCTGCCCAACTTACCCGACGAGTCCACCCCCCTCGGCAAAAGCGAAGCCGAAAACGTCGAAGTCCGACGCTGGGGCGACGAATATCTGCCCTCGAACCCGGAACGGATCCGCCCCCACTGGGAAATTGCCGAGCAAATGGGCATCCTCAACACCGAACGCGCCGTCAAAGTCGCCCAAAGCCGCTTTATCAGCTTAGTCGGCAACGGCGCCGCCCTCGAACGCGCCCTGATCGCCTTCATGCTCGATCGCCAAATCGAAGCCGGATATCTCGAAGTGATTCCGCCCTTGCTCGTCAACAGCGACACCTTGCGCGGAACCGGGCAGTTACCGAAATTCGCCGAAGAAAGCTTTAAATGCGATGCGGACGACCTCTGGCTGATTCCCACCGCCGAAGTCCCCGTTACCAACCTCTATCGCGACGAAATCCTCCAAGCCGAAGACTTGCCGATCTACCACTGCGCCCATACCCCCTGTTTCCGGCGCGAAGCGGGCGCCTACGGCAAGGATACCCGGGGCTTAATTCGCCTGCATCAATTTAATAAAGTCGAATTGGTTAAAATCGTCCACCCGGACACCTCCGAAGCCGAACATCAATCCTTGGTGCAGGATGCGGAAGCGATTTTACAGGCGTTGAAACTGCCCTATCGGGTTTTGGAACTGTGTAGCGGCGACCTCGGCTTCAGCGCCCGCAAATGTTACGACTTAGAAGTGTGGTTGCCTTCGTCGGGTAAGTATCGGGAAATTTCGAGCTGTTCCAACTGCGGCGACTTCCAAGCCAGACGGGCCGGAATTCGTTTTAAGGAACCGGGGAAGAAGGGGACGCGCTTCGTGCATACCCTCAACGGTTCCGGATTGGCGATCGGTCGGACGATGGCGGCTATTTTAGAAAATTACCAGCTTGCCGACGGTACGATCCGAGTGCCAGAGGTGCTGCAACCGTATTTAAAACGGGAAGTTTTGTAAAATACATGCCCGTTCGGGCGGGGCGGTGGAAGGGTCGAAACGGGGCGATCGCGCCAGCCGTTCGGCGATCGCGATTCGGCGAGCTCTCCCCAACCGACTAGAATAAACAAACAGAAGTATATAATTTTTCATTTATTTATCTATGTCGGTTTTGGCAGCGATCGCAGTTCTGGCAGTTCTGATCTTCGTCCACGAACTCGGCCACTTCATGGCCGCCCGCCTTCAAGGGATTCACGTCAATCGCTTCTCGATTGGCTTCGGGCCGATCCTGTGGAAGTACCAAGGCCCGGAAACCGAGTACGCCCTACGCGGCTTTCCATTGGGAGGATTTGTCGGCTTTCCCGATGACGACCCCGAAAGTACGATCCCCCCGGACGACCCCAACTTATTGCGAAATCGTCCGATTCTAGATCGGGCGATCGTCATCAGCGCCGGAGTGATCGCCAATTTAATCTTTGCCTACTTTCTCCTCGTCGGCCAAGTCGCCACCGTCGGGGTTCAAGATATCAACTACGAACCGGGGGTGTTAATTGCCGATGTCATGACGGACAACTCCGCCGCCGAACGGGCGGGGTTGGAAGCCGAAGATATTATTCTCGCCGCCGCCGGACGGGATTTAGGACGATCGCCCAAAGCCATTCAAGCCCTTAAAAAAGCGATCGAAACCCACCCCCAACAAACCATCCAACTGCAAGTCCAACGGGAAGAGCAAATTTTAACCCTCGACATTACCCCCGACCGCAGTGACGACGGTCAGGGCATTATCGGCGTGCGCCTCGCCCCCAACGGCAAGATCGTGCGGCGTCGGGCCGATAATTTATTCGGCGCTTTAGCCTCCGGGGCCGCCGAATTTCAGGAAATCTCCGTACTGACCGCCCAAGGCTTCGCCCAATTGATTCGCAATTTCAGCGAAACTGCCGACCAAGTCTCCGGTCCGGTGGCGATTGTCGCCATTGGCGCCGATATCGCCAAATCCGATGCGGGAAACTTGTTCCGCTTTGCGGCATTAATCAGTATCAACCTGGCGATTATCAATATTTTGCCCCTTCCGGCCCTCGATGGCGGTCAGTTGGCGTTTCTGGCGATCGAAGGGGTTCGCGGTAAACCCTTACCCACTCACATTCAAGATGGGGTCATGCAAACCGGGTTGATGTTGTTATTGGGTTTGGGAATCTTCCTGATTATTCGCGATACGACCCAATTGGATTGGGTGCAGAAGTTGTTGGAATAGGGCGATCGAGTGGGGGTCAGAAGCGGGCAAGATGCCCGCCTCACTCCCCATTTTCCACGGCTCTTGACAGTCCCCGACCTCAAGGTACGGGGATTCTCACTTCATCGGGAGTCCGACGACTTTACCCTCTGCGAGCTTCGTCATGAACATCACTCACAAACTTTCGAGCAAAAAACAGCGCGCCTTAGAAATTCTGATTCGGCTCAAGCGCGAATATCCCCAAGCGCGTTGTACCCTCAATTACGAGACTCCGGTACAGTTGCTCGTCGCTACGATGTTGTCGGCGCAATGTACGGACGATCGCGTCAACCAAGTGACCCCGGCTCTCTTTGCCCGATTTCCCGATGCCGAGTCCCTGGCGGGGGCGGAGTTGGGCGAGTTGGAAACTTTGGTGCGATCGACGGGATTTTATCGCAATAAAGCCAAGAATATTCGAGGGGCTTGTCGGGCGATCGCCGAAAAATTTAACGGACAAGTTCCCAAACGGATGGAACTGTTGCTCGAATTGCCGGGAGTGGCCCGCAAAACCGCGAATGTGGTCCTCGCCAACGCCTACGGAATCAATCAAGGGGTGACCGTCGATACCCACGTCAAACGACTCAGCAAGCGCTTGGGACTGACCGAACAGACCGATCCGGTCAAAGTCGAGCGGGATTTGATTCGCTTAGTGCCTCAAGAAGATTGGGAAAATTGGTCGATCCGGCTGATCTACCACGGGCGGGCGGTGTGTAAGGCGCGCCAGCCCGAGTGTGGGCGCTGTTTGCTGGCAGATTTATGTCCGGCGGCAGAGATTTAACCCGGTTGACCCCCTCGTCTTTTCGGCGCGATCGGATATGATGGAAGATGCTGTCTTTTTTTACACTGGGATAAAGTATGGCTAAAAAGTCCATGATCGAGCGCGAGAAAAAGCGCGAACATCTGATCGAGAAGTATGCCGAAAAGCGTGCCGAACTCAAAGAACAGTTCGCTAAAGCGGAAACGGCGGCGGAGAAAATGGAGATCCACCGCAAGTTACAACGCTTGCCGCGCAGCAGTTCCCGCACGCGCCACCGCAATCGTTGCTGGATGACGGGTCGTCCGAGAGGCTACTATCGCGATTTCGGTCTGTCTCGCAATGCGATTCGCGAAATGGCTCACGAAGGGCTGTTACCCGGCGTGGTCAAGTCGAGCTGGTAAGCCTGTTGGAAGAGGGTTAGGCGTGGAGGATGTAGGCTGAAGCTGGTATAATTTCAGCCTTCCTCTTCTCGTGAGCGGTCCGCGTTACCGGGGGAGCTTACTGACCGCAACAACGGTCGATCCCTAAACTGTCGAGCAGGAGATCGCTCACGGCGTTGGCGATCGCAAATTCGCCGTAAAAACTTCTCGAAAAGTCAAACCCCTCCATTTCCGTGACGATCGCGATCACGAGGGAGCCTAAGTCGTTTTGACCCTCCATGCGCTGACGCACGAAGATTTGCGATGCTCGCTGGGCGATCTCTTCGTTGATCGGTTCGGGGAGAAATTCGCGATCGAGCCACTGATGTAAAGCAGCTTTTAACCATTCGCCTTCCTGAGCGGGGTTTTCGGCAGGAGGTAAGGCGATCGGTTGAATCGGTTCGGCCATCGACTCTATGAGGTGACTTCAGGATTTTTTCGATCCTACAGCATATCTCGCCGAACGGGCAGTGGGTCTGCGTTTTTGCCCTCTGGGACGATCGCCACTCCCGCAAACCGCATTCGATCCAATCTGACGGCGCCATTAATGGAGTTCGACATACCTGCAATTATTCGAGGATATGCCCGAGGCTATTTTCTGATGGCCAACGATCCCGATGGAGAGTTAGCCTGGTACACGAGTAAAGCCCGGGCGTTGGTTCCTTTAGACGATCGCTTTCGCTATCCGAAATCCTTACGGCGAGTGCTCAATCAAGAGCGCTTCGTGACGGCGATCGATCTCGACTTCCGGGCGGTTATCGAAGGCTGCGCCGATCGCGAGACGACCTGGATTTGCGACGATCTCAAGGAAATTTACTGGCAATTACACCAACACGGGTGGGCTCACAGTTTTGAAACCTGGCAGGGCGATCGTCTCGCCGGAGGGATTTTAGGTTTAGTTATCGGCGGCGCCTTTATCGGCGAATCGATGTTTTTTAAGATCCCGGAAGGGTCGAAAGTAGCGATGGTCAAATTGGTGGAACATTTGCGATCGCGCGGGTTTATCTTATTCGACGCCCAAATGAACAACCCCCACCTCGAACGGTTTGGGGCGTATACGATCGCCGCCGAGGAATACGACGAGTTGCTCGCCCGGGCGATCGCCACCCAATGCAGTTTTCTCCTTTAAATGTCGATTTTGCGCTCGCCCACCAGGGTCAAACTTTCCCACTCGCCGCGATCGCTATAACGGCGAATCAAGCGCTGACGGTAATCCGGTCGCACCAACCAACCCGCCTCGATAAAAAACGACTGTCTGCGCTCTACCTTCACCGGGAAGGTCGCCGAAGCACCCCCCGGTAACAGTAATACCGAAGTCGGGCGAGAACCCCCCTCAAAGTGCAAGCGATCGCCCTCGATCGAGGCGATCGACTCGATTTGACCGTTTTGCAACCCGACGGTAAATGAAAGAGTTTGGCGGACTTGAGAGGGGGCGATCGCCTCCAACACTAACCTCGTTTGCATCACGTCGGCGCTCCGCCAATCCGGATAAAGCGTTTGGGCCATTCCTTCCCACGTTCCCAATAACTGCTCCAGCTTCAGAGGGGGACTCTCCACCGCCTCAGACCCCGCACGACTTTCGCGAATCAGGGTCAAATTTTTGAGGTGTCCTTCCGGCGCGAACAGTTCCACCAAACGCAGGCGGCGATTCTCGTCTACAAAGCCGAATTCAGCGCCAAATTCCGAAAACGGACCGAGTTGGATCGTCCCTTGAGAGAAAGCGCCGTCATCGAAAAAGAGGATATCGCGCCCGAACGATCGATATTCGCGCACCAGTTCGCTGACAGGTTCGTCCGCCCCCGGACGGGCGCCGGGAGCAAACCGTTGCAGGGTCAAACGGGCGCGCTCGTCGTTCTCCAAACCTTCGAGGAGGAGCAGGGTCGGCGTTTCGCTCAAGGCTTCCCCTTCCGGCGAAAATTGGGCGAACGATCCTTGCCATCGTCCGAGATTGTGCAGGAAATTATCCCATTGATTGCCCATGTGCTGGTGTTTTCTCCGATTTGATTCTAGCGATCGTCATCGATTGTAGGGGAGTTGAGGCGATCGGGGCAGGCGATCGTCTAAAATCCAGGAATATCAATTATTTTATATATAAATTGAACGGGAGAAATCGGTATCGGCTCGATCGCCCGCAAGGCGGCAATAATAAACTAAGGTCGCAAGTGGTATCGATTCGGAGTGTTGGATGAAACGTAGAACGGGCAAAGTTGTCGTGGGATTGTGGTTGGCAAGTTGGTGTGCGGGTCTGGCGATCGCCTGTAGCGGCGTCACGCTGCCGACCCCCGCCCCCGCGATCGCCCAAAATCCCCCAGCCCCGACGACGACCGGGGAAGATCTCGAACCGTTCGTCCAACGACCCGCCGACGGTCGGGAACCCCTGCGCGAACTGGTTCGCGAAGAGGTCGATCGCGCTTTTACCCGCAATACCAATCCCATTTACGCCTTACTCGTCGCCCTCGCGGTGTTGCCCGCGATCGCGGCGATCGGGGTGTGGCGAGTGTTCGCCGACTTGCACCGTCAAGTGGAACATTACAAAGCGGAAATCGAAAGCCTCAAAGCCGATACTCTGGTGCAACTGCAAAGCGCCATCCGGGAAGGACAGCAGTCCCTCGATCGCCTCGAACGCGCCAACGATCGTCCGGAAACTCCCCCCGGGCCGCCGTTGGGCAAAGGAACCCCCACGACCCTACAATCGCCACAGACGGCCCGATCGTCAACGCCGGAACCCTTGGAGGTCGCCGAAAAAGACCGAGAAGGAACGGCGATGGACTGGGTAAAACAGGGAAATCAACTGTTTTTCGAGGGTCGTTACGAAGCGGCGATCGCCGCTTACGACCGAGGGATCCAACTCAAAGGAGATTACCACCAAGCCTGGAGCAATCGCGGCAGTGCCTTATTTCACCTGGAACAGTACGAAGCGGCGATTGCGGCGTATGACGAAGCCTTGCGCATCAAGCCCAACTATGCGGAAGCGTGGCACAATCGCGGTGGGGCCTTGATGCAATTGCAGCGCTATCTAGACGCGATCGCCTCCTACGAACGGGCGACGGATTTGAATAAAGAATATTTTGAAGCGTGGCACGATCGCGGCGTGGCCCTGGCGGCGGTGGAACAGTACGAAGAAGCGTTAATTTGCATCGATCGCGCCTTATTGTTCAAACCGGATTATCCGCAAGCCTGGTACGATCGCGGCAAAACCCTCGCCCAACTCGGACGCCACGACGAAGCCAACTTTTGCTACGAACAAGCGATTCACTACCAAGCGGACTATCCGGAAGCCTGGGTCGAACGCGGTCGGGCGATGGTGGCGTTAAATCGCTATGAAGAGGCGATCGAATGCTACGACAAAGCCGTGGCGATCGATCCCGACGCTGCCGAAGCCTGGTATTTGCGCGGGGTTGCCCTGACCCATCTCAAGCGCTACGAAATCGCCATTCGCGCCTACAAACAAGCCTTAAAATTACGAGAAAACGACCCTCGAATTTGGGGAGATTTAGGCCAAGCCTTAGCCGAAACGGGGGTGTATCCCGAGGCGATCGCCGCTTACGATCGCGCCTTGCAACAGCAGCCGAAGGCGCCACACCTGCACTACGCTCTCGCTCGATTGTACGCCCGTCAGGGAAATGGCGAGTTGGCGATCGACCATTTAGAGCGGGCCATGGGTCTCGACCGGGAAGGTTTGCGATCGCGCGCCACGGAAGACCCCTTTTTAGAACCGATCCGCCAAGACGAACGATTTTGGGAAATCCTCACCGGGTGAAAACGAGGGGCGATCGCACCCCCGTCTTCCCAGTCGTTCCGAAAATCTTCTAGATTAATGGCAGACTTGTGAAATCGTCGATCTATCCACAGGTGAGATTTTCATGACCATCAACCCCTGCGCCGCCCAGTCCACGGCATCTCTCACCCCTGCGACCGCACGGCGTCGGTCTGCGGTCGGTGTTGTCTCCCGGGTTCGCGTTCCCCTCAACTGGCTCAAACACGGCAGTTTGACCCTCGCCGCGATCGCCGTGTGCGTCGGTTCCGCAACGGCGCAAACCCCGCCCCCACCGCCGAAACCCCTGACCAGTCCGACCGCTTCGCCGACGGCCCAACCTACAGCATCTCCGAGTCCCACCGCCTCGCCGACGGCCCAACCTGCGGCGTCTCCGAGTCCGGCGCCGACCGCCGCACCCGCCGCGTCCGAAGCCACTCCGGCCCAGTCCCTATCGACCCCGGAACCGGAAGCGAGCCCCGCCGGAGATTCGGCGATCGCCGCTCCGCAACTTCAAGAACAAATTCAAGCGGAAGTCGATCGCGCCTTCACCCGGGCCATGAGTCCGCTCAATACCTTATTAATAGCCCTGACCCTGTTTCCAATTGCCGCAACCGTATTCGGAATTTGGCTGTTGCGGCGCAGCATCGGCGATCGCATCGTCAATGAAGTTAAAGAACAAATCGGACAGGAGTTAAAAGCCGAAATCGAAGCGGAATTGATCGGCGGGGGCGATCGCCCTTCAGAAAGCGCTTTAGCCCCGATGTTACCGAATCCGGCAGAAGATAAAAACGCCCAACTCAACGAGCT
Organism: Oxynema mangrovii CENA135; assembly: GCF_016632315.1. Taxonomy (NCBI): domain Bacteria; kingdom Bacillati; phylum Cyanobacteriota; class Cyanophyceae; order Oscillatoriales; family Oscillatoriaceae; genus Oxynema; species Oxynema mangrovii. The sequence continues at coordinate 2,602,767 of NZ_JAEOXH010000001.1, forward strand.
AATTTCGATGGCGTTAGCCACCCAAAACTTGCTCGCCGAGGCGCGCAATACCCTCGAAGAGTCGATGAAAATGCAAAATAAAGTCGGCGAACCCTTTCGCGAAGTGTTCGGACTTTATCTCAAACAAGGATTCGAGTTATTCCACGAAGGAAAATATCAACAATCGTTGGAAATGTACGAACGCGCTACCCAAGTCGATCCCGACTGTTACGATGCCTGGTTGGGTCGCGGGGTCGCCCTGACGGAATTACAACAGTATGACGAGGCAATTTCTTCTTATAATAAAGCGATTCGCGTTCATGCCGAACAGTCCGATCCGTGGTATGGAAAAGCCCGGTGCTATGCCTTAAAAAATGATGTCGATATGGTGGTGGACAATCTCAAACGGGCGATCGCGCTCAACCCTCAAATTCGCGATTTAATTCAAACGAATCCGGATTTTGATTGCGTTCGCGAAACGGAAGCTTTCGATAATTTGGTGCGAGAAATTTAAGGGCGCGATGCGATCGCCTTCCCCGCAGGAATCCGAGGATCTTATCAATAGAAATTAGATTGCTTGCGAAATTGTAAAACCAATCGTAAACCCCCCTTTTTTAGGGGGATTTTTCTCTTATCATGCAACAGAATGATAACAGAATGATACAACAACGATGATACAACAGGGCTAACGTAAGGTCACCCAAGAAAATCACTGTATTCAACTATTTACAACACTCGGGCGTCTGATGACGTACAGTGCCGATCCCTCTATCCCCCCTTCGCCCCCCTTTCAAAGGGGGGCGAAGGGGGGATAGAGGGGGGAACGAGGAAAGTAGGGGTTTGGTTACCAAACCCCTACCTGGCGAGGGGGATTTAGGAGGATCTAAAATGTCTTGCATAGCAGAGGAAAATGCTATAACTTGCTTATTTTAACTTTTGAAGGGTTCGGGGCGCTATAACTCCCGGGCTGTATGCGAAGCATCAGCGTCGGGATAGATGGACTAACCTTGAAAAGTCGATTCCCCACCCTACGGGAAGGGTCAAGCCCTACGATGGGGATCGGACAAGCATTTACAATCAGCTATAGCCTGTGGTAAACTCCGGCCATGCTGACCATGAACTACACCTACCGAATCTATCCAGGCGCCACCCAGCAGGCTGAACTGTTGGAGTGGATGGAGACGTGCCGAGGGGTATATAACTACGCTTTGCGCGAACTCAAAGACTGGATTGCTTCGCGTAAGTGTCAGGTAGACCGATGTTCGTTGGAAAAGGAATACACCATTCCTGCTGATGAACCGTTTCCGTCTTATCACCGTCAGCAGAACAACCTGGCTAAAGCAAAGAAGCAATTCCCGCATCTGGGTCAGGTACATTCTCAGGTGTTGCAGACCACAATTCGCAGACTGCACGATACCTGGAAAGCATTTCAGAAGCGGGGATATGGATTCCCTCGTTTCAAAAAGTTCGGTCAATTCAAATCCTTTCTATTTCCCCAGTTCAAGAACAATCCCATCAATGGCTTCACAATCAAGTTGCCAAAGATTGGGGAAGTGCCGATCGAGCTGCATCGCCCCATCCCTGACGGGTTCAAGGTGAAACAGGTAAGGGTATTGTCGAGGGTGCGAGGAACACAATGGTATGTCGTCGTCACGATTGAGTCGAGCGTATCGGTTCCCGATGCTCCAGTTCACGGTCGGGCAATTGGGATTGACCTGGGATTGGAGCGATTCTTGACCGCTTCCGATGGCTCCTTCCAAAAACGACCCAAGTTTTTCAAGTCGATGCAACGCAAGCTGAAATTGCTGCAACGCAGAGCAGCACGAAAACAGAAGGGTTCTCAAAACTGGGAGAAAGCACAAATCGAAGTGGCTAGAATGCACCATCGGATTGCGAACCGTCGTAAAGACTTCCATCTGAAAACGGCTCATCAGCTTTGTGACCAGGCGCAAACCATCTTTGCAGAAGACCTCAACGTCGAAGGCTTGACGCGAGGGATGTTGCGAAAAGATTGTGTAGATGCTGCCTTCGGACAATTTCTGTCTCTGACGGAATGGGTGTGCTGGAAACGGGGAGTCTACTTTGCTAAAGTCAACCCCAACGGCACCAGTCAAGTCTGTCCATCCTGCTTTGCTACGGTCAGCAAAGGGTTGGAAGTCAGAGAGCATCATTGTCCTGAGTGTGGATATCGGACTCATCGCGACCATGCTGCAGCAGAGATGGTTTTGCATCGTGGACAAGAAAACGTAGTATCCCAGGGACTCTGGGGAACGGAAACCGCCTGTCAAGTCGGTCTGTCGGGGGTCGATGACCTAGATAAGTGGCGTGGGGCAGGAATACCCAATCGCGAGGTTGGGAAGCCCGCGCTGTAATCTTTGATTCAGCGTCGGGAGGATGTCACCTTTCTTCTGGATAGGGGGATGAAAACATCTTGGTCGATTTAAACGCTTCCGAAGTTAATTCGTAACTATCTTGATAATCTATGACTTCCGGAAGGCAAAACTCGACGGAAAACGTGGTTCCCCGTCCTAGCTGACTGGTCACGGCAATTTCACCTTGCATCAGTTCCACTAACTTTTTAGTAATGGTCAACCCCAATCCAGTGCCTTGTCCGGAATATTTTTGATTTTTTATTTGTTGGAATGGCAGAAAAATTTCTTCTATTTTTTCCTCGGGAATTCCCATTCCAGTATCGATCACTTCAAAACGCATTCGCTGGCGTTCGGCGAGATGGTTGGTTTCTAGATCTTCCCTTTCCCATTCTCCCAATTGATTCAAATACCCGACATTGAGGGTGACCGTTCCCGACTCGGTAAATTTAACCGCATTACTTAACAAATTGAGTAAAACTTGCCGGACTCGCTTGCGATCGCCGCGCACTCTGACGGGTAAAGAAGAATAAAGATTGCAGTTAAAACTAATTCTTTTTTGTTCCGATCGCATCGAAAATAAATCGCCGAGATTTTGAACAAACGCGGGAAAATTAAAGGTTTCTGGCTCTAATTCCAAGCGACGTGCTTCGATTTTTGCCAAATCCAAAATATCGGAAATTAAGTTTAATAAATGTTGACCGCATTCGTGAATTTTATTCAGATCGCTTTTTTGATCTTCGGTCAGATTTTCATCTTCTACCAACAGTTCGGCATAGCCGAGAATGCCACTTAACGGAGTCCGAAGTTCGTGACTCATATTCGCCAAAAATTCACTTTTCGCTCGATTGGCGAGTTCGGCGGCTTCCTTGGCTTTTAATAACTCGTTTTCGATAAAATCCGAATGTTCGATCGTGTTTTCTAATAAAATCTCTAAATCGTTTTTTTCTTGTCGTAACTGGCGGACTTGCTCGCGCAGTTGGCGAACTTCAAAGGCGAGCGCTTCTTGGGGTCTTTTTTCGTCCTCCATAACTTTTACCGATACCTCATCTTTTTAATCAATTGTCGGTCAGTTAACTGTTCAAATAAATAGAAAACTATCGGAGCGATCGCCCCAGAGACCTCTACTGATGGCTCGCCTTCGAGCGCAGAGCGCGACGATCGCCGCCCAATCGTGATTGCCGATTATAGTTCCAATTGGAGAGACGGCATTAAACGCTGTAAGTTCTTGAGGGATTTTGCCTGCCACAGAATATTTTGGTTGCCGCGAACGATCGTGCGAACCGTCTTTTTTTGACGGACTTTAATCACGAACTTAGAAAGGACATTAATCCCGGAACTGTTGAGGAATTCGAGTTTTTCCAAATTCAAAGTAATACAATCCGGGTTCGTTTCCAGGGTGCGATCGAGCAACTCGACAATCGGCGCGTATTCCGCCATTCCGCTCAAGCGCAGGGATCCTTGAAAGTTCACCGTAGTGGCTGCGGGGTCGTAAACAACGCTGTAGTCTTCGTTTTTAATTTCCATCGTGTCGGGTTGGGGGGTAGCCATGAGTCGTCTGGAAGAGTGAACAAAGGGTGAAGAACCAATCGAGCCGTTCCCCCGGTCGTGGCGATCGCGCGGCGAGGAACCTAAAGGAACAACTGCACCATCGTCGTCACGCGAATAAGGGGGGTATCGTTCGGCAGGGTCTCGAACTTCCATCCTATCCTAGCCATATAATCGACCATAATCGTCAGATATCCTAAGCCAGAACTATTATTACTCTCGTCTGCCGCATTTTTTTCCACTTGATGGATGTAAAGTTCGTGAGGGTCCGAGGCGATCGCCTTTTCGATAAATTCTTGGAAGCGCTCCATTTTGAAGCGATCGATCGTGTTACTGACTAAAAAAATCAAGCGATCGCCTCGGACGCGCACCTGAATGGAAATCGGCTGTACGCTGTCTGGGTGGTGAAACTTAATTGCATTTTCCAATAACTCGTTGGCAATATAGCTGACCGCACATTGAATTTCCGCTCGTTTGGCACGGAGATCGCGATCGCCGGACGGGTCGGTAAAAAAACGACTCAGATAATCGGCCAAAACGTCTGCCGAGAGGGGTTGAGAGCGCCATTGAGAGGCGATCGCCGTCGGATCTGGGAAAAAACTGATACTCAACTCTTCCCCACTCGGAGGTAACGGCTCGACAAACTCTCCATATATCCGCATCATGGACGTTTTCCTTTCACTTAGACTCATTCGAGAGCGCCCAAATCCCCAGTTTCGGGCTAACTCTTCAGCGAACCTCACTCCTATCGATCCCCCTTCGATCTTTCAATCAATTGTGAACGGATGTTGACTTCTGTTTGAGAACGAGCAAGGTAAGATCGTCAAAAATCTTTTGTTCCCCAATATGGTTCAAAACATCGGCGATCGCCTCCTGACGGATCTCCTCGGCAGATCGGGCCGCATGACGGACCAGCACCTCACACAGGCGATCGATTCCATATTGCACCCCTTCGAGATTTTCCGCCTCTGTAATCCCGTCGGTGTAGAGCACCACCGTATCGCCGGGATTGAGCTGAATTTCCATTTCGCCAATAAAATCGGCAATTTCGTCATCTAAACCGATCGGAAATCCCAGATCGATAGTATCGATCCGTTCGATCTCGCCACCGGAACGAATCACCAACACTTCCTCGTGTTGTCCGCTCAAGCGTAACTTGCGATCGGCATAATCGAGCAGTGCCAACGATAAATTTTTATCCGAATTCATGCGCGCCACGTTATTAAAAATCGTGCGGTTGATCGCATCCAAAAAGCGAACCGGGTTCGTTTCTCCATTGGTCAACAACGTCCGCACCGCCGTTTGAACCATAATCGTCAACATCCCACTTTCCAACCCGTGGCCCGTCACGTCGCCGATGCCAATTTTCACCCGTCCGCCGTGTTGCAAGACATCGTAATAATCCCCTCCCACCTCGTCGGCGGGTTGCATGAATCCGGCGATATCCAGACCTTCGATCTGGCTGAGTTCTTCCGCATTCGGCAAGATCATCTGCTGCAACTGGCGGGTGATGTCGAGTTCTGCCGCCATGCGCAGGTTTTCCGCCTTCAAGCGCTCGTTGAGGACGGTAATTTCCCGGTTCGCTTGCGCTAACTGAGCCGTGCGTTCTTCGACCTTGCGCTCCAACGTGCGGTACAGCAAGGCATTTTCAATCGAAATCGCCGCTTGTGCGGACAGGACTTTGACTACTTCCAGGCGATCGGGGGTAAAGGCGTCCGTGGTTAAATTATTCTCCAAATACACCAAGCCCACGAGTTTGCCTTGGTTGAGGATCGGCGCGCACAAAATCGATCGCGGTCGTTCCCGGACGATATACGGTTGGGTCGCGAACTGCTCGGCTTCGGTGGCGTCCGCCAAGACTACATCTTCTAAGGTGCGGGTCGTGTAATTGACGATCGCCTGGGGGAGGTCGTCGCTGCTGGCCACGTCCGTTCCTTGCAACACGGCGATCGCCCCGGTTTCCGCATCTCCGGAGGCTTGTATTTTGAGCTGTTCGTCCTCGGCGAGGATCAAGACCCCCCGTTGAGCTCCGGCATTTTCTAAAATCAGTTCGATTAATTTCGAGAGCAGTTTTTCGAGGACGATTTCGCCGGAAATGGCTTGCGACGCTTTGAGAATCGTCCCTAAATCCAACTCTTCTCCGGAATGAGACCCGGTGGTGGAACGGGATAAGGTGACCGTGGTGCGTTGGTGACGGCTTCCCTGCGATCGCGCGTTGCTGAAAAATTGAGGGTACTGTTGCTCCAACTGGGCGACTTTAGCGTTGGCGCCCCACTGTAGATAAGCATAATGGGCGTCGAGGGCGTAAGCGCGGGCGATCGTCTCGTGACCGCGCGCCAGATAAAACCGCATGGCGCATTCTCGGGCCACCCCCGCATCGTGGTTGTAGTTAATTTTTAAAGCGGCGGCGATCGCGCGATCGTAGCCTTCCATCGCGCGAAGGGGATCCCCAAACACCCGGGCGCGTTCCGCTTCGACTAACTCCCACTTGTGCTGGTAATTTTCCGGAGCCGCACTGGCCCAGCGCTGCAATTGCGCCTGATTTTGCTCGATTTTGGCTCGATACGCCGCGCGATCGCCCTCCGAGGCGCGATCGTAAACCGCCAACAGGCTTAAGGAATGAAATAAAATCCGGGTCACGTTGACAATCGAACCGAGTCCGGCGGTCCAATATTGTTCGGCTTCGCTCAAACAGGCGATCGCCGTCTCGTCGTCCCCAAATAAATAATTGAGAATCCCTTTCGCCGTGTGGACGTGTAGCAGGGAACTGCGATTGTTCGTTTCTCGATAAACGGCGATCGTTTCATCTTCATTAAAACTTTCTCCGACCAGCCGACACGGATCCTCATTTTGACCCAATAAATTCAAACTGCACTGACGCCAAATCAACGCATTACCGATCGAATATCGCTGTTTGACTTTCTCGATAAACTCGACGTAATGCCGTTGTTGTTCTTCCAACAAAGGCAGGGGTTCCCCCGCCGAAAACATAAAATAACAGTAATTTTGGGCGGCAAAACTGGCATATTCTAAATCTCCCGTATCCACCCCAATTTGTACGGTTTTCTTCAGGGGTTCTCTCGTGTTGCGCGTCGGTTCTTTCCAGTGACGAATGAAGACGTTAAAGAGAAAATGAACTTTACATTTTAAGGCTTTACTGTGGAATTTATCGAGGAGCATCAGCCCCAGTTTACCCGCGTTATAGCCTTTGTCTAATTCCCCGATCGCCCCGCACAATAACAAGCCGTAAACTGCATAAGCGTAAGCGGATAAGGCGGAATAACCGCTTTCGAGAGACAGTTGCACCATGGTTAAAATCGCCTGACGCAGCACCTCCGGTTTGGCGACGTAAGCGGCGGGAGCCATCGTCACTAAAATCCGCATGGCGGCGAGGCGATCGGGATCGGTCATTTCCGGTAAATCGGCGACATCGGTCACCGGAGGTAATTCGGGAACCGCACTGCCTTGCCACATTTCGATCCCGAGGCGATCGAGGGCGTCTAAACCCGTTTCGATCGTGGCGATCATTTGCGATTCGGCCATGTAGATTTGCATTTTTAGCTCGTCTACTTTTACGCGATCGCCCCGGCTGTTCGCCCGTTCTTCGATCTGTTGGGCTAAGGCTTCCGACGCTTTAAAATTCGTGTTTAAATATTCCGCTTCTGCGGTTTCTAGATAATATTTAAACGTAAATTCATAGTCCCTATCCCAACAATTCTCCGGCAGCAAATCCAGCCCGATTTTTAAATATTTTACTGCAGCATTGTAAGCGGTGGCGGCTTTCGCTTTTTGTCCGGCGCGCAAATTGAGGCGCGCCAGTTCTGCTTTTTCTGCCAAGTCGTCGAGGCGATCGTTGCCGTAATTGAGTTGATTGACTAAATCGAAGATATTTTCTTCTAATTCTTCCGGCGTTTTAATCGCCTGTAAAAACAAGCGCCCGATTTGATAGTGAGTAGCTTGTTTTTCACTTTCTTCAATCAAAGAATATGCAGCTTGTTGGACGCGATCGTGCAGGAATTTATAGGTCACTTCTAAATCGCGATCGCCGAACACTTCCGCCGTTTCCGCATATTGAAAAAAGCGATAGTTATCGCTCAGGGGCACGATCGAACCTTCATCGAGGGCTTGCCATAAATCCCGCGCGGTTTCGGCGAGAGATTTTTGATTGACCACCGCTAACGTCGCGAGGTCGAATTGGTTGCCAATACAAGCGGCAAGTTTCAACACTCGTTGCGTTTCCGGGGAAAACTTTTGCAGTTTTCCCGCCATAAATTCGACCACATTATCGGCGACATCCATCTGGCGGACGCGATCGATATCCCACTGCCAAACTCCGTGGTGATAGTCGAATTCGAGAATATTTTCTTCGTCAATCGACTTGAGAAATTGATTGCTAAAAAAGGGATTGCCTTGAGTTTTGGCGAGGACTAATTGGGCCAGTTCGGCGGTGCGATCGCCGGAGGTATCGAGCGCGTCCGCAATTAATTGATTGAGATCGTCAAAAGCGAGGGGTTTGAGCGTAATTTGATTGACATTCACCCCCGCATTGCCAATATCGGTTAACGTCGTCATCAACGGATGAATCGGACTGACTTCATTATCCCGGTAGGCGCCGATCGCAAATAAATAGCGAGTATCCGTATCGCCGACGAGTAATTCGAGGAGTTTGAGCGAGGCACTATCGGCCCATTGCAAATCGTCGAGAAAAATAACGAGAGGGTGTTCGGCGCGGGTAAAAACGCGAATAAATTTACCAAAAAGGAGGTTAAAACGGTTTTGGCTGGCGGTCGGCGAAAGCGGTTCGACCGGGGGTTGCGGTCCGACGATCGCCTCGATTTCCGGGATGGCGTCGATCAGCACCTGACCGTCGCCGCCAAAGGCTTCTAAGAGTTCGGTTTTCCAATAGGCGACCCGCGCTTCGCTTTCGGCGAGCAATTGGCGGATCAGGTCGCGAAACGCCTGCACGAGGGACGCAAAGGGGATATTTCGTTTGAATTGGTCGAATTTCCCGGAAATAAAATAACCGCGCTGGCGCACGATCGGTTTGTGGACTTCTTGGACGAGGGCGGATTTGCCGATCCCGGAAAATCCGGCAACGAGCATCAGTTCCGTGGTTCCGGCGGCGACGCGATCGAAAGCGGCGAGTAAGGTGGCGACTTCGGTTTCGCGTCCGTAGAGTTTCTCGCGAATCTGGAAGTTATCGGAAACGTCGTGTTCTCCCAGGGGAAATGGGGCGGGTTGCGCTTGGTTTTGTATCGCGTCGCGACAGCGTTCTAAATCCGCTTTGAGTCCCCACGCACTCTGATAGCGTTCTTCGGCGGTTTTGGCGAGCAGTTTCATGACGATCGCCGCGAGAATGCCGGGAATCTTAGGGTTGACGGTATCGGGAGGAACGGGCGATCGCGCGATGTGACAGTGGATCAGTTCCATCGGATCGCTACTCTCGAACGGTAATTCTCCCAGGAGCATTTCGTAAAAGGTGACGCCGAGAGAATAAAAATCCGTGCGATAGTCGATCGCGCGGTTCATGCGTCCGGTTTGTTCTGGGGAAATATAGGCGAGGGTGCCTTCGAGAATGTTGGGATTGCGAACGGTCGAGTTTTCTTTCGATAAAAAGGTGGAAATCCCAAAATCGATAATTTTAACTTTTCCGCTTCCCGGTTCGATCAAAATATTGGAGGGGTTAATATCTTTATGAATAATTTTTTGACGGTGGATCTGACCGAGAATCTCGGTAATTTCGATCGCCAGGGGGAAAAACTCTCGAATCGACAATCGTTGAGATTCCAGGGCAATTTTGAGCGATCGCGCCCCAAAGTCTTCGAGAACGATCGCCAACCCATTTTTATACTGTTCCAGTCCTAATGTTTTAACGACCCCTTCGAGCTCGAAGTTTTTCGTAATTTCATATTCCCGTCGGTATTGGGCGATCGCTTCCGGACTGGGATATTCGTCTTTCATGACTTTGACAACGACGGGTAACTCGTCCCGTTCTCGCCACCCGCGATACACTCGCGACCCCGCACTTTCATAGATCTTTTCGGTGACGCGGTAACCCACCATTTCAATGAGCATATTTCCTCTCCAAGCTCGTCTGATTTTTATTTATATTTGGCTCAATGAGATCCGATGCAGAAACTTTAAGACAATTGACCCGTCAATCACTGTTTTTGCTCGGAGATCTCGCGTTTCTCCTTCCTCGTCAGCACCCCATCCCTCAAGGTCGCGATCTCCAAGTGCATAGCGCAACCCTATAACCTGACTCCATCCGGTTAGGTACAAAGATGCAGCGTAGATGACTGGCATAAAAATAATGACTCTTGATTAATGTAATCGATCGCGGCGATCGCGGCTATAAAGATTAAAGATATTTAAAAATTATATAGCAATTCTCAATGCTTTCCGTGACGGACTCGATGGCTCAATTCCTGCCCCTAGGCAATAAGGAGGCGATCGCATCCCTAATCAAGAGCGGAAATACGATCGCCGATTGTTTCGTGTTTTTCCAGAATGGCGTTAACTTACCTCACAGATTGATACCCTCCGAGAATCCCCTCTTTTGAAAAAACAATTTGCCACAACTGCAAGTCCCGGGCGCGAAAAGCTCCGGCGTAAGAGAGTAAAAAGTATTTCCACATGCGATAAAAGGTTTCTCCATATTGCCCTTCGAGAATCGACCAGTTGCGATCGAAGTTTTCAAAATACGCCACGAACGTGCGATCGTAATCTTGGCCGAAATTATGCCAATCTTCCACGACTAAACGCCCTTCCGCCGCCTTAGAAATTTGACCGGGGGACGGTAACATCCCGTTGGGAAAGATATATTTATTTAACCAAGCCTCCCCATAGTTTGGCGTATTCGTACCGATGGTATGCAAGAGAAACAACCCGTTATCTTTCAAACAACGGCGCACGACGTCCATAAAGACCTCGTAATTTTTATGTCCGACATGCTCGAACATTCCGATCGAGGCGACGCGATCGAATTGACCATTAAAAGTTCGATAATCTTGCAATAAAAATTCAACGCTCAATCCTTCCCCCAATTTTTCGCCGAGAGCTTTTTGTTCTTTAGAAACAGTCAAACCGACACAAGAAACGCCATATTTTTCGGCGGCGTAGTTCATTAAAGCGCCCCAACCACAACCGATATCTAATACGGTCATACCCGGTTTAAGTTGCAATTTCTGACAAATTAAATCGAGTTTGGCTTCTTGGGCTTCGTCTAAGGTTTGGGCATTTTTCCAATAGGCACAACTGTAGTTCATGCGGCGATCGAGCATCAGTTGATAGAGGTCGTTACCCAAGTCATAATGGTGCTCGCCGACGTGAAACGATCGCGCCAAACTTTGTAAGTTCAAGAATTTTCCCCGCAGCCATTCGAGATAAAATCCTGGCGTTTTGGCAATTTCAGTATCGTACAGTTTGGCGCGCATCACTTTCGCAAAAAACTCGTCGAGTTGTGGAGAATCCCACCAAACATCCATATAAGATTCTCCCAATCCTAACGATCCGTCGCGAATGATACGGGGGTAAAAGCGATCGTCGTAAATGTGAAGGTCCCAAGGGCGATCGCCGTTAATTTTGATGTCGGCGCGATCGAGGACAGATTGAATGTAAGCCTTCTGGTTGCGATCGGACATTTATCTGTTTTCCTGAATCTTTGAAATTCGACGGTCGAGTGTATTGGGGGGATAGTCAGACCGCAACGATCGAGTCTTTGCGCGAAAACCTCCCCGACTGATTTTTAGTTTAAGCTTGCGATTTCCCGGCGCCGGATTTTTTCAATATTTTTTTCAAATAAAGGGCAATTTGTTAGGAATTGCCGATCTTTAACGCATTTTTAAATGAAAATATTGTTAATTGAATATATTGAATTGCAGTGATTTTTGAAAGATCGAAAATAGCCATTCTCGATTTCGTCAGGTAATCGCCGGGTCGATTCCCTCGTTTACGGAATGACGGTTAAAAGACTGTTTATAAAGAAAATATAAAAAAATCTTGTAGGGGTTTGGTGACCAAACCCTGGAGAAGTGGGGGTTTGCTCGCCAAACCCCTACAAGACACTTCCTCTCAAACAGAGCTATTAATGTTGATTTTGTAAACAGTCCTTCAGGACTGGCTGATTTGAATCGTACCGCAACCGATACGTCCGCCAGCGTTCCCGGTCGGTTGTCCGAAATCGTCGGGATCGGCGTGCAAGATGAAGGCGCGATCGCCGATCGCGTATTCACCCTCGGTTTGAGTCTCGCTCAAGGTCAACCCGGAAATGGTGTAACTCAAGGAACCTCTGCCATCTTCCGCAATTTCGATATTGCCGAGATCCCCCGCATGGGCCGCTTCAAAGCCATCTTCGACGATAAAACCGTGTTTTACCCCGTTGGGGTTGAAATGTCCCCCGGCAGCGTTCCCATTCTCTTCACAACTGCCGTTTTCGTGAATGTGAAACCCGTGTCGTCCACTCGGAGCCTGTTGGACTTGGGCGGTAATTTGCAAGCCTTCGGGAGTTTGCACCAAATTGACCTCCCCAAGAATTTTGGACGGATCCTCCGTACCGATCAAAATTGCTTGAGCCATCGGTCGAGTGGGGTTTTGGGAGACGCGATCGCCCCCCTGGGTGTCGCCACAACCGTAAAGGAAGGTCAGGACGCAAAATACGAGGGCGATCGCCGCCTGTCGGCTGAGTTGAAATACAAACTTCATTGCTGAGATCTCTCAAGAATTATTGTGACCATTTTAGAGTTTGGCGACTCGGGACTCGGGAATCGGGCGCGATCGATCCCCCATGGAGGCTCAGTATTCGGGAATAGCATCTCGAATATGCAAAAAATTCATAAAACGAAATATTTTGTAATCAAAGATACGAAAGCACCTTGATTCTGCCCATAACTTATCACTAACCGAAGGGCGTTGTAGGAGAACAAAACTCAGAAAAGTAGAGATAGGTAAGACCTAAAAACAATGGTTAATTTCGATACAAATTTCGATGGCGATCGCCTCGGAATTTCCGGTCGATTGTCTCAAAAAACTACGGTAGATAAGGAAATGTTTTTATCCGAACCTCGAAACCTATAAATTAACCTTAAATATGCAAATTAAGTGAATTAACTTTCTAAAACTTTAAGTTGAGCTATCTTAGCGAATCTGCTTTGAATTTAGCTATTTATTAGCTTTAATCGGAAAAAAAGACGATTTTACCCACGGAATTAGGTAGAGCGATGACCCTGGCAACTGACAAACTGACTACAGCTAAACTGAATAAGTTTGAAAAGTTTAAAGCCGAAAAAGACGGCTTACTGGTCAAAGACGAACTCGAAGAATTTGCCCGCATTGGCTGGGAGGCGATCGACGCGACCGATCGCGAACAACGCCTGAAATGGTTGGGGGTCTTTTTTCGTCCGGTAACCCCCGGTAAATTCATGTTGAGAATGCGCCTGCCCAACGGCATTCTCAGCAGCGATCGAATGAGAATTTTAGCGGAAATCGTACAGCGTTACGGCGACGATGGTAGCGCCGATATTACGACGCGCCAAAATTTACAACTGCGCGGTATTCGCATCGAGGATATCCCGGATATTTTCCGACGCTTGCAAGCGGCACAAATGACGAGCGTGCAGTCGGGGATGGATAACGTTCGCAACATCACCGGGTCCCCTGTGGCGGGGATTGACGCGGACGAGCTCATCGATACGCGCCCTTTAGTCAAACAAGTTCAAGACCGGATTACCAATAGCGGCGAGGGCAATTTCGCTTATACGAATTTGCCGCGCAAGTTCAACATCGCGATCGCCGGAGGAAAAGATAACTCGGTTCACGCGGAAATTAACGATATTGCCTTCGTTCCGGCGTATAAAAACGGAGAAATTGGGTTTAACGTTCTCGTCGGGGGCTTTTTCTCCGCGAAACGCTGCGAAGCGGCGATTCCTTTAAATGCTTGGGTGACTCCGGCAGACGTGGCGGATCTCAGTGAAGCAATTTTAAGTGTTTACCGCGATAACGGGTCGCGCGCCAACCGCCAGAAGTCGCGGCTGATGTGGTTGATCGACGAGTGGGGTCTGGAGAAATTCCGCGCTGAAGTCGAACGAGAATTCGGGCGATCGCTGGTAGAAGCGGCAGAAGAAGACGAAATTGCTTGGGAAAAACGCGACCACATCGGCGTTCACGCGCAGAAACAGCCGGGAATGTATTACGTGGGTCTGCACGTTCCCGTGGGACGGTTGCAGGCGCCGCAGATGTTCGAGTTGGCACGGTTGGCGCAAGTGTACGGCAGTGGCGAGATTCGCCTGACAGTGGAGCAGAATGCGATCGTGCCGAACGTTCCGGAAACGCGCTTGGAAGCGTTTTTAGGGGAACCGTTGTTAGAGCAATTTGCGATCGCCCCGGCAGAGTTGAGCCGATCGCTGGTTTCGTGTACGGGTGCCCAGTTCTGCAATTTTGCCCTGATCGAAACCAAAAATCGAGCGGTGGCGTTAGTGAAAGAACTCGAAGCGGAATTAGAGATCCCGCGATCGGTTCGCATCCACTGGACCGGATGCCCGAATTCCTGCGGTCAGCCGCAAGTGGCCGATATCGGCTTGATGGGCACGAAAGCCCGCAAGGATGGCAAGGTCGTCGAGGGGGTGGATTTGTACATGGGGGGCAAGGTCGGTAAAGATGCCGCACTTGGCAAATGTGTCGAAAAGTCCATCCCCTGCGAGGATCTCAAATCAAAGTTGCATGACATTCTCGTCGAGCAGTTCGGCGCCACACCGAAAGCACACTTGTAAGGGATTGTTGATTTTTGATTGTTGATTGTTGATTGAGGGAAAAGGGGGCTGAAAGCGGCGGATCCGATGCCCGCACTACAAGCTACGCCCTATTCCCTATTCCCTACGCCCTATTCCCTACTCCCAACTACCATGACGACTAAACCAGTTACCGCTACGCCTTCGACCACTGCCGCTAACGTTGCTGTCGCACCGAAAACGGCGAGTTCTCCTGTGATGCAAATTCTCTGCGCGATCGCCCTGACGGGATTTACCGGTTTCATGGTCAATCACTGGCGACAACAATTGACGAATCACGCTCGCGATCTGGAGATCGCCGAACAGCAGCAAGCGATCGCCGCGACGGAGACTACGGAAGCGGTAGGGACTCCGGTAGAAGTGGCCGTCGAAACCGCCACCTTAACCGCCGCCGAGTCCGCGACCCCGGAAGCGGTCAAAATTACCGATCCGGCGCAAATTGAGGCGTTACGGGCGCAAGTCTACGAACAACTCGATCGCGGCTGGACGACCGTTCCCACATTTAGCGAACGCCTGGTTTATCGGGTTTCCGTGAAGGCAGGGGGGGCGATCTCCAGTTATCAGGCGATTAACCCGGTGGCAGTGAAGGCCCTGGGAGATACGCCGTTGGCGATCGCGGCGAGTGCGCCTACCAGCGAACCCGTGGCGGATTTCATCGCGATCTTTACGCCGACAGGCTCGTTACAAGTCAATCCTTGGATCGGGGATGCGACTCCCTAGAGCTGAGCGCGAACATCAGTGTCACCACAACATTTTTTAACACGCTGATGTTCGTCGTTGACTTTTAAGCATTTTTCCTCGTGTTAAGTTTACTCCCTCAATCATGTAGTGGATGTAACGAATTACCATGTCTTCCCCCGAACTTTCTTCTGAGAAAAAAGGCCAATTTCCCACAGACGCGCTCGTCATTCTGGCGGCAACCGTTTCGATTTTCCTTCTCGGTGGCATTTTCCACCTGCTCTCAGGTGGGGGAACCGCGCAAGTGAAGAACGAAACCACGGAAATGACGGCCCAGAGTCCGACGGCGGTCGAACAGGAGACATCGGAAACCGAGGCGATGGCGATCGAGGAGTCGGCGGCGATGACGGAAGCCGCCCCCACAGCGCAGACGCCGGAAAGTGCCGCAGAAGCGCCGAGTGCCATGAGTGCGGAGGCGCCGGAAACGAGTGAAGTCGCGACGATCGCCGACGAAGCGACGATCGCGGCCTTACAACAGCAGCTTTACGACCAAATTGACCAAAACTGGCAAACCCTGCCGACCTTTGACATGGATTTGGTCTATGAAGTCAACCTGAGCGAAGACGGCGCGATCGTGGCTTACAAACCCGTCAACGAAACGGCGGAAAGCTTTATCGGTGAAACCCCCCTGCCGAACTTACTCGACGGGGCAGCAGAGGCAGCAACAGTCAGCCCGGTTGCCAAGTTCGTTGTGGTGATGACGCCAAGCGGACAACTGCAGGTCAGTCCTTGGATGGATTCTAACTAGGTTTGCCTCAGTTATTCCATTCTTCGATCTTGCCTGCGATCGGTTTCTTCCCTCTCCCGGCCTTCCGGGGAGGGGGAAACCCCAGAAAACAACCGTGAAGACGCCTCCCTGCTTGCCTCCGAGCCCCTGCCGCCCGTCACAGAAAATGCCGTGCAGGATCGCCCGTGAAGGGAACCGTCCCGTTACAAGTTTCACCGTGATTCCCAATTAATCAGTTGATTTCCCGTTCGATGCCCCGTCCGGCGATCGCCGTGGGACGGGGGGCGATCGCCGATCGCGATCTCCTCGATTGCCGATCCGCGACGACCCCGACCGATTTGAGCTCACCCCAAACTATCCATCATTGCCATAATTGCCATGCTTGCAGAACTCTGGTCCTTTAGAGGACGCTACAAAATCCTACACCTGACCTGGTTTGCTTTTTTCCTCTCTTTTGTCGTTTGGTTCAACTTCGCTCCATTTGCCACTGCCGTTCAAGAATCGATGGGACTCGAACCGTCCCAAGTCCGAACCTTGGCCATTTGTAACGTCGCCCTCACCGTTCCGGCCCGGGTGATTATCGGCATGGTCTTGGACAAATACGGACCGCGCATTACTTATTCCCTGCTGTTGATGTATGCGGCGATCCCCTGTTTGGCGTTTGCCTTCGCCCAGAACTTCTCCCAGTTGGTGGTCTCGCGTCTGGCCCTATCGATTGTCGGGGCTGGCTTCGTGATCGGCATCCGCATGGTCGCCGAGTGGTTCCCGCCGAAAGAAATCGGTTTGGCGGAAGGGATTTATGGCGGTTGGGGCAACTTCGGATCTGCCGGGGCAGCGTTTACCTTACCGACGATCGCCACCATTGCCGCCGTGATGTCCGCCGGGCAAATTAACTGGCGCTTCGCGATCGCCCTGACTGGCGTTATCGCCGCCGTTTACGGTGCCATTTACTTCTTTAACGTCCAAGATACCCCCCCGGGCAAAACCTATCACCAGCCGAAACGCCACGGCGGTTTGGAAGTCACCACCCGTCGCGACTTCTGGTTGTTGATGTTGATGAACGTTCCCCTGTCCGGAATTCTGGCCGTTCTCGCTTGGCGCTTGAGTAAAGTAGGTTTTTTCAACACCCCCCAACTGATCCTCGCCTGGATCGCTTTGCTCGGTTTGTACGCCTTCCAAGCGCTCAAATGCTGGGGAGTGAATAAAGAACTGGTTCTCGGTCAGAAGCGCTATCCCTTAGAAGACCGTTACGAGTTCACTCAAGTGGCGTTACTCGAATTAACTTATATCGTCAATTTCGGTTCCGAACTGGCGGTGGTGTCGATGCTGCCGACCTTCTTCGAGAATACCTTCGGCTTGAGTAAAGTGTTAGCCGGGGCGATCGCCGCCAGCTATGCCTTTATGAACTTAGCAGCCCGTCCCGGTGGGGGCTTGATTTCCGACAAACTCGGCAGCCGCAAACTGACGATGACCGTTCTGACCGGATGTATGGGGATCGGCTACTTCCTGATGAGTGGGGTTAACGGCAGTTGGTGGCTTCCCGGGGCGATCTTGCTGACGATGTGCTGCTCGTTCTTCGTCCAAGCGGGAGAAGGTTCGACCTTCGCGATCGTGCCGTTAATCAAACGCCGGGTCACCGGACAAGTCGCCGGAAATGTCGGCGCTTACGGCAATGTCGGCGCCGTCGCCTACCTGACCCTATACAGCTTGCTGCCCGAAGGCGATCTCGGCAATCAAATTTTCTTCCAAGTCCTCGGCGTCACCTCAATTATTGTCGCCTTCCTGTGCGCCTTCTATCTCAAAGAACCGAAAGGATCCTTCGCCGCCCACCACGAGGGGGAAGAACTCCATCCTCACGCCGTTAACGAATCCGTCGCCGCCTTCGCCAGCGATCGCCCGGACGCCTAAAAATCCCTGAAACCCCATCAACCCCTCGATTATGTCTGAATCCACCAAAACTCTGTGTCCTTACTGCGGTGTCGGTTGTGGATTGGAAGTCTCGCCGCCCGCCGCCCGAGGACAAGCGACCCATCGAGATTCCCAAGGGACTCCCATCTGGAAGGTGAAGGGCGATCGCGCCCATCCCTCCAGCGAGGGCATGGTGTGCGTCAAAGGTGCCACTGTCAGCGAATCTCTCAGTAAAAATCGACTCAAAGCGCCGATGATGCGCGAGTCCCTCGATCGCCCCTTCCGGCGGGTCAGTTGGGACGAAGCCCTCGGCGCGATCGTGCAACGCCTGCAAACCGTGCGTTTTACCCAAGGCCCCGAAGCCATCTGCATGTACGGTTCCGGTCAATTCCAAACCGAGGACTACTACATCGCCCAAAAACTCCTCAAAGGTTGTCTGGGAACCAACAACTTCGACGCCAACTCGCGCCTGTGCATGTCCTCGGCGGTCGCGGGCTACATTCAGAGCTTCGGATCCGACGGTCCGCCGCCGTGTTACGACGATTTAGAGAAAACCGATTGCGCCTTTCTCATCGGCACCAATACCGCCGAATGCCACCCGATCGTCTTCAACCGCTTACGCAAGCACCACAAGCGCAACAAGCACGTCAAGCTGATCGTCGTCGATCCCCGGCGCACCAGTACCGCCGAAACCGCCGACTTGCACCTGGCGATTAAACCGGGAACCGATATCGACCTGCTCAACGGGATCGCCCATCTGTTATTAAAAGCAGGGGATCTCAACACCCTCTTTATCGACGAATGTACTTCCGGCTTTGCCCAATACGCCCAAATTCTGGAGCATTATCCCCCGGAAATGGTCGCCGATCGCTGCGGGATTGCCATCGAAGATTTAGAAACCGCCGCCCGTTACTGGGGCGAGTCCGATCGCGTTTTGTCCCTTTGGTCGATGGGAATGAACCAATCGAGTGAAGGGACGGCGAAAGTTCGCACCCTGATTAATTTGCACCTGATGACGGCTCAAATCGGACGCCCGGGGGCCGGACCGTTCTCCCTGACGGGTCAGCCGAATGCGATGGGGGGTCGCGAAGCCGGGGGCTTGGCGAATTTACTCCCCGGTTATCGGTTGGTGAAAAATGCTGAACACCGCCGGGAAATCGAACAGTTTTGGGGGGTGCCCCCCGGTCGCATTGCTCCCGAGGTGGGGCGCACGGCGTGGGAGATGATAACGGGTTTGGAAACGGGAGAGGTCGGCGTTTTGTGGATTGCGGCGACCAATCCGGCGGTGAGTATGCCGGATCTGGAACGGACGAAAGCGGCGTTGAGGCGATCGCCGTTCACGATTTATCAAGATGCCTACTATCCCACGGAAACTGCCGAATTCGCCCACGTGATTTTACCGGCGGCCCAGTGGAGCGAAAAAACTGGGGTGATGACCAATTCCGAACGCACGGTCACTTTATGTCCCGCTTTTCGCCGTCCCCCGGGACAAGCGCGCCCGGATTGGGAGATTTTTGCCGAGGTCGGGCGGCGGTTGGGGTTTCGCGAACAGTTCCCGTTTGCCAATTCGGCGGAGGTTTACGCTGAATTTGTGCGCGTCACCCGCGATCGCGTCTGCGACATGACGGGAATCAGCCACGCCCGCTTACTCGAACAAGGACCGATCCAGTGGCCCTGTCCCCTGGAAGAGACCGAAATCGCCAATCCGCCGAATCTCAAGCGGCTTTATAGCGATTGGCGCTTTCCCACCCCCGACGGTCGCGCCCGCTTTGCGGCTTACCATTCCAAAGGACTCGCCGAACCGCCGAACCCCGATTATCCCTTCGTGTTGACCACCGGGCGCCTGTACGGTCACTGGCACACCCAAACCCGTACCGGACGGATCGAGAAAACGACCAAGATGCATCCGAATCCCTTTATTGAAATTCACCCGCGCCATGCGGCCCAGTTGGGGATTGCGGATGGGGAGATGGTGGAGGTGCGATCGCGTCGCGGTCACGCCCGTTTTCCCGCTAAAATTACTCGGGCGATCGCCCCCGGAACCGTCTTCGTCCCCATGCACTGGGGCGCCCTGTGGGCCGACAACGCCGAAGCCAACGCCCTCACCCACCCTCACGCCTGTCCTGACTCGGGTCAACCGGAATTAAAAGCCTGCGCCGTCGCCTTAGCCAAAGTCACTGACGCTAACCAAACTGTCGCCACGGAAGTGACCCTTCCCGTTCCGGCTCTGACGTCGTAACAATTCTTAAAATACGAGAGACGAGACAGCCCGTAGATTACGAAATAACTGCTGTCATTCGTCTCTTGCGAACACATCTCCATGCGGAAATTGCGAAAGTTCTTACATAGCCTCGAATTTTTGGTTGACGATTCAACTTTTCTGCACGTTATCGAAAACATTCAAAATATCGTCGCTAAAATTCTATCGCTCGTCATGATCGTAGTCATTTTAGTCGCCGTTTTCGATTTAATTATTTTTCTCGGCAATATGCTGTTTTTTTCCCGAACGGAATTTATCGAAAAACAGTTGTTTGAAATCTTCGGTTTGTTTTTGAACTTGCTCATTTCCATTGAAATTTTAGAGAACATCACGGCTTACTTAAAAAAACACACCCTTCAAGTCGAGTTAGTGATTGTCACCTCCCTCATTGCCGTCGCCCGTAAGATTATTATCTTTAGCTTTGAAAAGTATTCGGGAACGGATTTACTCGGATTGGGAATAGCTATTTTTGCCCTCTCAATCGGTTACTGGATTATCCGTCAAATGAATAGCAAGCGTGAGGCTTGAGGGGAAAAGGCAACAGGCAACAGCCAGGAATAGAAATCAGTGGTGCAGGTGTCTTGCCTGCCTCTTAGATCTCCCTATTCCCCACTCCCTCAATCTAAAATCTAAAGTTTTCCATGTCTGAATTTTTTCAATTTGAATCGGATTTTGTAGAATCTCTACGCTGTATTCCCATGCAAGTTCGCTACAAACTCGATACTTGTGGCGTTAAACTTAAATTGGCTCACTGGCATCAATTCCCCGAAAGCGTGCATCAAGATTTAGTCGATCGCCCCTGCCAGAATGCGGTTGAAATTGAAGCCTATCGTCACGAATTACAGCAACAAGTTTTACAGTACAACGAGCGCCCCGCCAAAGATTTAGACATCGATCCGAATCCACCGTGGTTGAATCCTGCCGAAGTTCCCGAAGCCGTGGGAGAAAAAGCCCGGGCATTTAACGTTAATTTAACGGTGAAACAGTGGCAAACTCTCACCCCCCTACAGCGTTTTGCCTTAATTAAACTCAGTCGGTCGGGACATGAAAACCGCAACTTTCTGCCCGCCTTACGCGAGTTCGGCCTCGCCGATTCCGTGCAAAATTAACACAATTTTTTATAAAGACAACTCGATTAGACCATATTTGCTAAGGCGATCGCGACTTGATTTGTTGCACGCCTTCTTTGATTTGACCGATTCCTTGCACGTTTTCCATCGTGGTGCGATCGACCTCTTTAAATGAGGCGATCGTATGGTCGAGAACGGTGAGGGCCTCGTCGAGGGTTTGACTGCCCTCATTCATCGCCATTTCCGTTGTCGCAGTCGCGTGTCGGATTTCGTCGGCAATTGTCCGAATTTGTGGGGTCGCATGATAACGCTCTTGACAGTTCCTCCGTTCAAACGGCGAGGATTCTCGGTTCAACCACACAACTTATCGGAGGGACTCTCGCCTAAGTGACCGTGATTCTCGTGTCCCCAAGCGTGAATTCCCCTCCTAATTGAGTGGACGAGTAGGAGCGAAGGGTCGTTCGCCCCTACCTTTCTCCAAAGATTGATGGCACCGTTTTCATCCCTGTCGGGTACACTTCTACGCTGACAAACAGGGGTGCGTTGAGATCCTTTTAGGCAGAACCCCGATCGCGGCGCCGGGTGCGATCGCGTGCCGAGGGCGTGGTACTCTCCCTCACCGCCGCGCCGATCTCACTGAAATTTGCTTAAATGCGCCCGATTTATGAGTTTTTTTGGTACTTTTTCTCACTTTTCAGAGATCGATCGATCTCATTTCTATCGATGGAGGGGGAGATCGCGGGTCGGTCTGAAGGGAGTCTTATATAGATCGAAGCACCTTTGAGGAGAGTAAAAATTCACGGAATCGTCGCCTACAGTATTCTTGGCGAGTGGGTTTGTGCGTTCGAGATCGACGGGGTACGGAGAAAGACGGAACGCAAAATCCGTAATCCCCGAGGGGCGATCGAGCCGCTCGAAAATCCCTTAGCGAGATCCCCATTCGTCACTTGGATGCTTCTAAGTGAGTCGCGATCGCCCGCCGCCAACTTGATTTAAACAAGCTGACTTAAGTCACACATGACCCCGATCGAAATAAAAAACTGACCCGGACAGGGGGAATCCTAAATTTTTAGAAAATGATAAGGTCGGCTTCGACCGATGCCTCGGCGAGGGGAGAATGACGGGCTTTTAGGGATCGAAAAATCCCGTTTGACAGCGATGAGTTCCTTGGAATAGGGTAGGAACTTATCGCATTAGAGAGGCGATCGCCACAGAGCGATCTCTAGGTATTGTCCGTCGTGGAGATCGAAAAAGCAACTCGATGTTTACCCGGCTCGAAAGCGGGGGATTGAGGCGATCGAGCCATCGTTGCGAACAGTTGTATCCAGAGTTGTAGAAGGGACTCGAAGCGCCAGACAGCAAGGGGAAAAGGGCGATCGTGCGATCTCAAACCCGCGAAAGCATCGCGGTCAATAAAGGAGAACTTTTGACAAGGAGACAAACTATCGAAAAGGTAAGCCCTTGTCAATTTGTTGCCAAGAAGAGTTAGAATGTCTAGTCTACTGAGTGCAATCAGATCGCGCGACGGGAATTGAAGCCGACGAGGACGAAAGGGTGCGATGTTTGCAAACCGATTCGTCACTATATTCAAAATCAAAAAGCTCTCCCTCTTTTGAGTCGTTGGAGCGTTCCCCAGGTTAGCGATAGTCACTTGCACCTTCATCGGAAGTCACGGTAGTGGCTTCTCTCTCAGATGAGTAGAAATTCGATCGTTGTGGGAGATTGCAGAAGCAATGAGTAAAAAATTGGTTTGCGCCATCAAAGTATCTTCGGCACGAGAGAAGCGATGATTTTCTCTTTCGATCTCCTCTAGCCTATAATGGCGAAATCATCTACTTGTCTGAGATGATAGGAAAGCGCAAGTGACTCTATAGGTGTAAAGTTTTGTGGCAAGGGAAATCTCACCCGTTCACAAACTCCTAGAAACAGAGTATACTGGACTCAGTAGTTTATCTTTTGTAAAGGCGGGACAAAAACCTTGACGAACCAAATTCCTCCTGATTTTCTTAGAGATGTAGCCAAAAAGCGGGGCGTCTCCGATGCCGAACTCGAAACGGTCATCATGGCATTAGACGGAAACTCGACCGCCGCGATCGCCAGTATGCTGGAAATCAGCAACATTGCCGTCCGCAAACGCCTCGGCGAAGTCTATAGAAAATTCAACATTTACGGTCGTGGCCCTGGCAAATTAGCCGAACTGCGCCATCAGCTTTACTATCAATATCAATCCAACGAAGGAGAACCGAGCAGCAGCGAACCGGAATCAACCGGACCGGCGCCGATTGTCTTGGGCAGTCGCCATCAAGATTGGGGCGAAGCACCCGACGTGTCCGACTTTTACGGACGTTCCGAAGAACTGCAGATCTTGGAAGAATTAATCACGGAAGATCGGTGCCGCTTGGTGGTCTTGCTGGGAATGGCGGGCATCGGTAAAACAGTTCTGTCCGTGCAACTGGGCAAACAACTCGAAAGTGACTTCGATTATGTCGTCTGGCGATCGCTGGCCGGATCCCCGGCGCCGGAAGAGATCATCGGCGACTTGTTGCAGTTCCTTTCCGGTCAAAAACGTCCTGACATGCCCAACGATCTCAACGGACGTATTTCGCGACTGTTAGATTACTTGCGCGAACGCCGATGCTTAATTGTCTTCGACGATTTCGAGACCCTACTGCGCGGTGGCGAACTCGCGGGGAACTATCGCAGTGGCTACGAAGGCTACCGCAAGCTGATCGAACGCTTGGGCGAAACCCCCCACGAAAGCTGCTTGCTGATTGCCACGGCGGAAGAACCCGCAGAAATTGCCTTACTCAAAGGCGAGAAAGTCCGGTCCGTTCAACCGATGGACTCCGACGAAATCGCCCGCGAACTGTTTGATGAAAAAGGCGTAGTAGCGACGGATAAAGAATGGCAAGAACTGGCCAAACGCTACGGCGATAACTTGCTGGCGTACAAAATTGTCGCCGCGACGATTAAGGAATTTTTCAACGGCAACGTTTCGAGCTTCCTCAAAGCGACGGAACTGTTCGTAGAAGATACCCTCAACGAGCTGTTAGAGCAGCAATTCAATCGTTTGTCGCCGTCGGAAGAAGAAATCATGTACTGGCTGGCGATCGAACGTACCCCCGTGTCGCTGTCGCGCTTGCGGGAAGATTTGCTCCTTCCGGTGTCTTTATCCGAACTGCTCAAAAATCTCGAATCCCTGGCGCGGCGATCGCTCATTGAAAAACAAGATTCCACGGGCGAAACCTCCTTTACCTTGCAGCCGTTAATCATGAAATTTGTCACCAACAAACTGGTGGCCAATAGCTGTATGGAAATTCAAGAATACGCCCGCACCAAGAAAATCGATAACATCCGCATTTGGATGAGTCACAATCTCGGTAAAGAATCTGCCGTTCCTAAAAAAACCAGCAAATCCGAGCGCATTTCTTCGATCTTGATGTTGGTGAAAAACCAATTGCAATTCCTGTTCATGCGAACGGGCAGCTACGACGACACGATCGAGCTGCTCAAGCAAATGTCATCGGTACTCGAAGAAAAATCGCAGCTCGAAGTCGGTTACGCCCCAGAAAACCTGCGGCAGTTACTCGCGGCGATGGCCGCGTAAACCAGCCGCCATCGGCACCCTGGCGAGCGGACAATAGCGAATCCCCGCTTCGGGATTGGCTATTGTCTCGTTATGTCGCCAATTGTCGCTCCTCTTAAACCGTAGTAGGAGCGATCGCCCGGCCATTATGCACGCCCTCCGGTTCGTACTGCCGAGGCGATCGCCTCCGATCCCTCCCCGTTTTCGCCGTCAACGCTCCGATCAACTTCCTTACCCGTGTCGATCGTCACGCCAACCCCCACCAAGGTGAGTTACTGCATCAATCCTCACTGTTCCCACCGGGAAAATCCTGATGGCGCAACTCAGTGTCAGAGTTGCGGGACGAGCTTGCTCGTTGACGATCGCTATGAAATCCTGCGCCCCTTGCGTCCCCCCAATCCCGCCGCGATGACCGACATCTACGAAGTCAAAGATTGGGGCACGAATCAACTCAATTGGGGCGAAATCAAAGTTTTAAAAATCTTCAAATTCACCCACAATCCCAAATTAGTGCGTCTGTTTCGACGAGAAGCGCGAGTTTTGATGTGGCTGAGACATCCCGGCATTCCCAAAGTCGAACCCGACGGCTATTTCACCGTGACCTTGCCCCGTAACAAAATCGTTCACGGTTTGGTCATGGAAAAAATCGAAGGGGAAAACTTAGAACAATGGCTGTCCGAGAACGGACCGATCTCGAGCGATCGCGCCCTCGATTGGCTGCAACAGTTAACCGAACTGCTCCACGTCATCCATCAACACAATCTCGGCCATCGAGACCTCAAACCGTCCAATCTGATTTTGCGTCCCAATGGCGAACTCGCCGCAATCGACTTTGGAACCGTCGCCGAATTCGGCGCCGACGGCCAAACGCGGGTGGGAACCAGTGGTTATGCCGCTCCCGAACAACTCGAAGGGAAAGCAACCCTACAGTCGGACTTTTTTGCCCTCGGGCGCACCTTCGTTCATTTGCTCTCGGGCTTGTCGCCGATGGAATTTCCCGAAACCGACAAGGGGGAATTGCAGTGGCGCGATCGTGTTGCCGACCTAGAGCGACCGTTAGCCGACGCGATCGACGAACTGATGGCGCCGGATTGGAAAGCGCGCCCGCAACATACCAAAATCATTTTGCAGCGTTTGGAGCAGATCCGAGCGCCATTAAAATCGAGCCGGGAGCGCCCGGAGTCGGGGCGATCGCTCCCCTGGAAAGCGGCCCTCTTCTGGGTCGGGATCGCGGGCGTAGCCGGGGTGGGATGGCCAGTGCTGACCCCGGCAGTGCAACTGTACTGGAATCACGCGATCGCGCCGAAAATTTCCCAACAGTTCAACGGGCTGACCGTGACCAATTTTCAAGATAAAAACTTTGAAAAAGCCCTTCTGTTCGGCCAACTCGCCTTGAACTTCGATCGCGACAACAGCTATGCGTCTTACAACTTGGCGATGGTCTACGAAGAAAAAGAAGATTACCGACGCGCCACAGAATATTACCAACAAGCGATCGCCTACGGCGAACCGAGTACCCAATTGCGCGCCACCAACAACTTAGCGCGCTTGCAAATTTGGAGAGCGGGAGACACCCAAGGGGCAATCGCCCGCCTGAGCGACGCCTTAGAACGGGCGCGACATTACGAAAATATCGACCCGGAAACCCTCTCAGACCTGTACAAAAACCTGGGATGGGCGTATTTTCAAGAAAACCGCAATCGCGAAGCCGAACGCCAGTTGCGAGAGGCGATCGCCCTCGACGATCGCAATATCGCCGCCTATTGCCTGTTGGCCCAAACCCTGGAACGGACGCCGGACGACGACCGGGGCGGGAATGCCTCTCCCCCCTTACTCCCCTGGAAACAGTGCGCCGAAGATAGCGACCTCGTTATCAATCCCGAAACGCGGGTTTGGCAGATGATGGCTCGCCAGCGCTTGGACGAACCGCACGCCACCTCGAAATCGCTTCCTACCCCGTCAACTTCCCCGTGATGTCTCTCCCTAGCGCCGATCTATTAGCGCGAGCCAACGCCGCCTCCGCCGGGGGCAATTGGTCGCAAGTGCTCGACTGCCTGCAACAATTGCTGGCCAGAGACGACGAGGTACCCGGCGATCGCAACGGCGGAACGACCGCAGCGAACGCCCTCCAATTAACCCTCGACAGTTTGGCCAACGGAGATTTTCGACAACGGTGGGAAGCGACCAAGCTGCTTGCCTACTTTGGAGAAGCGGCGATCGCCCCCTTGCTCGCCTGGATCGGCGATCGGGCCGTCGATGGGGAATTGCGCTGGTTTGCCGTGCGCGCCGCGACCGACCTGCTGAGCCACCGGGTCAGTCCGGAAACGCGCACGACGACGATCGCCGCCCTGGCGAACCTGTTGGTTGCCGAAGAAGATGAGGATCTGCGGGACGCCGCGACCAGCGCCCTCGCCGAACTGGGAGAAGGGGCGATCGACATCCTCGCCGAATTGATGCAAGAGCCACAATCGCGGCGGCTCGCGGTGCGGGCGATCGCCCAGATCCAGCACCCTCGGGTTGTCGAACCCTTACTCGCGGCGATCGCCGATCCGGACGTGGAAGTGCGCGCGATCGCCTGGGAAGCGGCGATCGCCCTCGACGATCCGCGCCTGCCTCCCTTGCTCGTGAAAGCGTTGGACGACCCATCGGCCCGGGTGCGTCGTCAAGGGGCGATCGGCCTGGGCTTGTGGGCGGCGCGCGGTTCCCTGGACGATCGCTTACCCGGATGCGATCTCGTCCGACGGCTGCGCGATCGCCTCTGGGATTTGAATCTTGAGGTTTGCCAGCAGGCGGCGATCGCCCTGGGACGGCTCGACAGCCCCGCCGCCGTCGCCGCCTTGTCCGACGTCTTCGCGGCTGAGACGACCCCGATGCCGTTAAAACTCGCGGCGGTTCGCGCCCTCGGCTGGATGAGCGTTCCGGAAGCGGTGGATGCCTTGCAGGGCGCGATCCAACTTTGCTGTCGCGGCGGGAACGAGGGAGAGAAACTCCCGGCGGCGTTCGCGGCTGAAATTGCGGCGGTTCTCGGACGACAAACCGAGACCCCCTTGCGCGAGCGCGCGGCAGAGGTGCTCGTCGCCGTGATCGACGCGGAACCCTCGACCGGACCCGAGTCGGCTGAAGTGAAGAAGGCGATCGTCCTGGGGTTGGGAGAGTTGGGGGATTCCCGGGCGATCGAACCGTCGATCCGGCTGTTGGCCGATCCCGATGCCAGCGTGCGCCTGCACGCGATCGCCGCCCTCAAACGGCTCGATCCGGAACGGACTTACCAGCGCCTGCAAGAACGGGCCGCCGATCCGACGATCGCCCCGGACCTGCGCGAGGGCATCGCGATCGCCTTACGGGAATGGCACCGTTAAGCGATGGGGAGTTTCCCATCGCCGCAAGTTGCGGCAGAATAAAGAATAATAAAGAAATGTAAATATCGTTAATTTTTTGGTTCGTAAGCTCGACCGAACAATGCCGCAACCTTCCCTAGCTTCCCCCGCCGTGCAATCGACCCCCAGCGAGCCGACCGCCACCTGCGACGTGGCGATCGTCGGCGCGGGGGTCACCGGAATGACGATCGCCTGCGCCCTCAAAGATTCCGGCTTGCGGGTGATCTCGATCGACGCCGCCGAGCGAGAAGCGGCGGCAGCTCGAACCCAAGTTTACGCCCTGACCTTACTTACCGGGCATATTTTCGACGGAATCGGGGTCTGGGAGAGGATTTTACCGAAGATCTGCACGTTCAAACAGATCCATCTATCCGATCGCGGACGGTTGGGGGTGCAGTTTGAAACCGGAGATTTAGGCACCGAACAGCTCGGTTACGTGGCAGAACATTCAGTGCTGCTGTCTGCCTTACATGAGTTTGCCGACGATCGCTGTTCCCAACTGACTTGGATCTGTCCGGCGCAAGTGCAAGGGGTGGAATACGACAGCGAGGGAGTTAACCTGCACGTGGAGGCCGACGGGCGTTCGCAAACCATCCGCGCTCGGGTGCTACTGGCTGCCGATGGCAAGCACTCCCGGATTCGGGGGTTGGCGGGCATTGGCACCCGGGGCTGGAAGTATTGGCAATCGTGCATTACGACGAAAGTCCGACCGCAGAAAGGTCACGGGAATATTGCCTACGAGCGGTTTTGGCCGAGCGGTCCGTTTGCGATTTTGCCCTTGCCGGGGAATCGCTGCAACGTCGTTTGGACGGCTCCCCACGCCGAAGCGAAAGCCCTGGCGGCATTGGACGACGAACAGTTTTTAGTGGAATTGAAAAAACGCTACGGCGAGGCGATGGGAGAGATCGAGCCGATCGGCGAGCGATTTGTGTTTCCAGTGCAGTTAATGCAGAGCGATCGCTACGTGCTGCCGCGTCTGGCTTTAGTCGGCGATGCCGCCCACTGCTGTCATCCCGTGGGCGGCCAGGGCTTGAATTTGGGCATTCGGGATGCGGCGGCGATCGCGCAAATCCTGCAAGAAGCCCACAAAAACGGGGAAGATCTCGGGTCCCTCAAGGTCTTGAAGCGTTACGAACGATGGCGCAAGGGGGAAAATTTAACAATATTGGGATTTACCGACTTCCTCGATCGCCTCTTTTCCAATCGCTGGCTGCCCTCGGTGATGCTGCGACAAGTGGGACTGTGGGGATTGCGTCACGTCTCGCCCCTGCGACGCTTGGCGTTGCGGTTAATGACCGGACAGTTAGGACGACATCCCCAGCTCGTGCGCCGTTAACTAGCCGTTAACGAATGGGGGGGTTCGGGTCTGGCGATCCGCACGAGGAACCGAGCAGGGTGTAGGGATTGCGGATACCCAGACCGGAGGGGGCGAACGGCGCGCGGCACGGCTACGGTTGCGCCTGACCGACGACGGCATCAATTTGGAACTGACGGCGATCGCCGGGAAGATAGGCTAGCGGATCGACCGCATCTTCGCCGGGGGGATGGATCTCGAAGTGTAAGTGAACTCCGGTACTGTTCCCCGTAGTGCCCATTTGAGCGATCAATTGTCCTTGTTCGACGGATTGGCCCTCGCGCACTAAAATCCGATAGTTGTGGGCGTAGCGGGTAAAGCTGCCGTCGGGATGTTGGATTTCGACCAGGTTGCCGTAACCGCCTGCATTCCAAGCCGCATAAGTGACGACCCCTGCGGAAGCGGCCAGAATCGGCGTTCCCAACGGTCCGGCGATATCGATGCCTTTGTGCATCCGTCCCCAACGCCAGCCGTAACCGGAGGTGAGGATCCCGCGAGCGGGCCAGATGTAGCCGTCAAAAATAGGAGTGGGGTCGGGTAAATAGGTGCCTGCGGCGGCTAAGGGGGGTAAGGGCATGTCGGGGATGCGGGTCGCACCGATGCGCTCTTGCAAGATTTGCAACCGGGAGATGGTGCGGGTGGCGACGACGTCGGCTTCCGGTTGGTAAGAGCGAGGTTCCGGGTCGCGGGTGCCTTTGGCGCCCCACGCCGTGACGCTTTCCGGGGCGATCGCATCAGAGCGATCTTGGCGGTAGGCGATCGCCTTGGCAGTTTCCGCGTTCGCTTCGCCGTCACTCTCCGGGGGATTCTCCTGTGGAGAGGCGACGGGAACGCTGGCGGATGGGGCGCCATTCCAGGACAGGTTGACCCCCGGTTCCACCCAAGGAATTGGCTCCGTAATTTTCCGGATCGATCTGGGGTCTGGAGTATTGGGTTTTATCTCCGTGGGCCTCTGCTGATTGGCACGGTCGGCACCTGCACTGACGGAGGGGTTGGGCGTCGAGATGGGGTTGACCGTGGCTTCGGGTTGTGTAGAAATGGCGAGAGCTTCGTAGATTAGAGCCGCCACTTCGGCGCGGGTAGCATTGCCGTTCGGTTGGTTCAACCAATCCTCGGGAATCGAGATGCCCATCTGACGGGCGCGCTGTTGGAGTTGTTCGGTCAGACGTCGGGAGGCGGCCCAACTCGTTTGGGCGTAGTCGGGAATGGTGGTGGTGTCGATCGCGGCAGACAACTCGGAGGCGGCGTCGGTAGGGGTTAAGTTCAAGCCGCGCACGAGGGCGACGAGAACTTGCAGGCGGGCGATCGGGCGGTCGGGAGCGAATTCCTGGTTGGGAAAACCCGTCAGGAATCCCATATCTGCCGCCGCTTCGATCGCATTTTGGGCCCAAGAGCGCTCCGAAACATCTCGAAAGACGCGATCGGAACCGTGTTGAGTTCTCGCAGACCGGGGGCGGCGATCGGGTCGCGACTGAGTAGGAGGATCGCGGAAAGCCCGCTCGACGACGGCGGCAAATTGAGCGCGGGTCATCGGAGCGTTCGGTCGGAAACTGCCGTCGGGAAAGCCTTGAATCACGCCGTCGGCTTGTAAGGCTTCGATAAACGGTTTGGCCCAATGTGCGCCGAGATCGGTCAACTGGCTTCGGCGCGCCAGACGGTCGCCAAACTCCCCGCCGATGGTCTCGGGCGAATCGGACTCCCCAAGGGCTTCGGAATCGGTCGCGATCGGTTCGCAACCGTCATGAGATCTAGATTTATCCCCGCATTCAGGAACCGGACTGTGCCGATCGCGGTCAGTATCGATGTCGGGTGCTTCGCTGGAGAGGCAACCTGTCATCGCCGTTGGTGCTTCTTGAGGCGATTCCCCTTCGCCTGAATTCACTTTCGATGGCGTGCCAGCCACCCAATCGCAGGTCGGTTGCAGGGGTGTATGGGTGTTGGCACTGACGTTGACTTCTTGGGTCAACTCGGCAGTCGCAAGGGCGGCTAGGGTTCCGATTGCAACTTTATGGACGATCATCAACGTTAGCCTCCTCAACTGGGCAGAAACGGATAGCCCCATAGGGCAGCGCTGCGCGAGCGATCGCGCTCGAACCCCCGGCACTCGCGCGATCGCCAAGTGCTGCGGTTTCCCGGTGGGAAACCCAGGGCAGGTGTAACCATTGCGTCAGCAAATCCTCGTCACCACGATTTCGACCCCCGATCGCTCGTTCCGATGTGGCGGGCGATTCGATCTGTAACGGGGTCTCAGTTTGACCCAGGACGATCTCGGACTCGGTTCGGCCAGGTCGTTTGGCCCGATGGCCACCGACCGACTCCTGACGTCGAGATCTGCCCTTGGCGCA
The DNA here is from genome assembly GCF_016632315.1 of Oxynema mangrovii CENA135. Classification (NCBI taxonomy): domain Bacteria; kingdom Bacillati; phylum Cyanobacteriota; class Cyanophyceae; order Oscillatoriales; family Oscillatoriaceae; genus Oxynema; species Oxynema mangrovii. The sequence continues at coordinate 2,634,812 of NZ_JAEOXH010000001.1, forward strand.
CCTCTGGTTGAATGCTTACAGAACTTTACAGGTCGCCGAAAGAACCGACCGCCTAAAACCCAGGGGGTCGGGATCGATTTCCCTCGGTTCGTGCTTGCTTTATACCCCCCAGCATTCCCCCGATCCGCAAACTTATATCGGGGATTTTTTGTGGAGTGGGGTGGATCGAGCTTGGATAAGGTGCTTACAGGCGTCAATTCCAGAGATATTTTATTTTAGAATTGCATGATTCCTCAGCCGTTGCTTCCGGTATTCAGCCCACAATAAGATTCGATACTGACACTCTATTCGATCTGAAATGCGCTTTAGATTCATCACTCGGCTGTTGTGATTCTCTCTTTCCCCTCGGTTGTTCTCAGCAGACCGACGGCTTTACATCTTCATATATAATTGCATTTTTTTTACAAAAGAAAATTTTATAAGCGGGATTTTTGAAATTTTAAATTCACTGAGAAAATTAAATTAATATTTTCTTTTGAAAGATATTAAAGGGGGCGATCGCCGATGGGGTAGAATGTCTATTTGTCGCTTTTTTATTTTTTCTGTTAGCCACAATAAAAACAGTCACGCTCTTAAATTTTTAGAATATTTTCTATATTGATAGATTAACCCAAAGTCAATTCTTAGTTTTCCGAGTAGATAAACATTTAAAGCGATTTAAAACCATTTTTTGTGAAATGGTATCTATTTGTAAAGCTTTTACGGAATTCATATTCGGATAATATCTGAAAAAATTTACAGAATTTAACTTGCAATTGATGAATTGTTTTTAGAGATCTAGCGGTCAAATTTCTTTATCCAGATTTTTAGCATGGATCGAAACTTACTATTAAGAACACTCGACGAGATCGCCTCCTAACTTCTGTCAATTCATCTTTAAAATATCTTTTTTTATTTAGTGAGAATGAATCCGGATCGTCCGCATATTTTGTGAAAGTAACGCAGTTAATGACCCGGCAACAGAGTCCGGTAGCGATCGCGCGGTGGGAGAGAAACTCGGTACGAGCGCAGATCGAAGTTGCCCGTGGCAAGAGTACCTCCTCTCCCCTGCTAGATGTTGCCAGTCACTCGATCTAACCTTCCCTTTCGGTAAACTGATGAGAATCAGTAGGGTGTAGCCCGCTTGCCGCTCGTTCGCTCTCCATCAGATCTAGATCGAATATGATTTCTACGCGCCGTGAGGCAGACTCGAACGATTCAGGAGTTCTCGACGCGATCGCGCGCCATGGCTCGAAAACATGGAGTGCGACTCGGATCGCGATCGCCGCGTTCCTCGCCTTTTCAATTGCGATCGCCAGTCACATTCCCAGCGCCGTTTCCTCCCCCAGCGCCGTCGCCCAGGAAACGCCCCCCACCCCCATGTTAGAGGCGCCCGGTGCCGTGGCCCCCGTCCCTCTCGAGTGGATGAAGTCGGAAATCAAAAAAGCCAAAGCGCCCGTCATTTTAGACGGTCGGCCCTTGTTTCTCGTCAGTCGGGTTCGGGAATATCGCGCCGACTTTCGCGCCAGTCTGATTAACGACCAACTCCAAAAAATAGCCGATTCGGGAGCGCCGATTGACGTGCAAGTGGTCGAATCGAACCAACTACCGACGATCGTGGTGAACGACCGCCAACTGCTCACGGTCACCGACGCGGACGCTCCGGACGGCTTGACCTTAGAACAACAAGCCGATTTGTGGGCGAAACAACTCGAAAAGGCGCTCAAAGAAGCGAGAAAAGAGCGCAGCAGCCGTTTTATCTGGCGATCGCTGATTGTCTCCATCGCCATTTTCGCCTTGAGTTTAGTCCTGCACTCCGGTTTGGGGAAACTCTGGAATCGCTACCGACAACCCCTAACGCAATTGCTCTCGTCGGAGAGTGCGGAAGACGGGGAAGAGAGTTCCCAAGGCGTCCAATTTTTCCTCAGTTTCAGTTTGGCGATCGCCCGCGCCTTCGTCTGGCTCGGCGCCGCCTTCTATATCACCAATTCCTTTCCCCTCACCCGCCAGTGGAGTTACCGGATCCTAGAGGCCCTGCGGACCGCCTTTACCTCGCCGATTCTAACCTTGGGGTCGCGGCCCTATTCCTTAATTGACATCCTCATCCTCACGGGGATGTTGTTGGGTTTGATCGCCGTCGCCTCCAAAACCACCCAACTGCTCAAATCCCGAATTTTAAAGATCGCGGGGATGAACCGGGGCGCCCAAGAAGCGGTGGCGATCGTCACTAAATACGGTTTGATCTTCATCGGAACCTTAGTCTTACTGCAAGTTTGGGGACTCGATATCAGTTCCCTGACAATCGTCGTCAGTGCGTTGAGTGTGGCGATCGGTTTCGGCTTGCAGGATATCGCCAAAAACTTCGGCAGTGGCTTAGTCTTATTATTCGAGCGTCCGATTCAAGTGGGGGATTTTGTCGAAGTCGGCGAATATAGCGGCACCGTCGAACGGATTGGCAGTCGCAGTACGGTAATTCGCACCCTCGATCGCGTCTCGATCATCGTACCGAATTCGCGCTTTCTCGAAAACGAGGTGATTAACTGGAGTCACGATAACCCCGTGTCTCGCTTGCACTTACCCGTCGGTGTCGCCTACGGTTCCGATATTCAAGCGGTGGAAGCCGCCTTATTAGATGCGGCCAAAGGCCATCCGGATGTCTTACTCGTCCCGCCACCGAACGTTCTGTTTCTCGGGTTTGGAGACAGTTCCCTCGATTTCGAGTTGCTGGTGTGGAGTGCGGAACCGAGCAAGCAATATTATCTCAAAAGCGAATTGTATTTTCGCATTTATGCCTTACTCGAACAACGCGAAATTGAGATTCCCTTTCCGCAACGGGACTTACACGTGCGTTCGGGAAGTTTGCCCCTCGATGTCCCTCCCGGGGTTCGCGAAGCCTTGGTGCAATGGCTCGATCGCCTCGACACCAATGGCAAGCACTAGGATCGATCGGTGTTTCGATCCCGTGGTAGCCGTGCAAATCGCCCCTCTCTGAGATCTCTAAAATAGCTATATTCACAATGAATGTTTTTAATTCGTTCGGGCGATCGCCTCGGGAGTCGGAAGGGGCAAAGTTTGAGCGCGATCGCCAACCGCCAAAGCGCGCGTTAGTATTGAGTAACCGTCATGCTCGTCAGGGAAAATCTCAGGCAGTCGAGCGCGCGATCGCCTATTTGACTGCTTTCGGACTCGAAATCGTGCGAGAATGCCCCGAAGATCCGCGCGATCTGCCCGATGTTATCCGAAAGTACCGCAATTGCGTCGATCTCGTCGTGATCGGCGGCGGCGACGGTACCTTGAATGCGGCAGTCGAAGGCTTGGTCGAGGTTCAACTTCCCCTCGGAATTCTACCTCTGGGTACGGCCAACGACCTCGCCCGTACTTTAAATATTCCCAATGCGATCGAGGCCGCGTGCGAGACGATCGCCCGAGGTCGGGTACGCTACATCGATTTGGGGTGGGTCAATGGCAAATATTTCTTTAACGTAGCCAGTTTGGGATTGAGTGTCGATATTACTCAAAAATTGACGAAAGAGGCCAAACACCGTTGGGGAGTTTTGGCTTATGCGGCGACGGCATTTAAAGTCTTGTGGAAAGCACGCCCTTTTCGAGCGCAAATCATCGCCAACGGTCAATGTATTCGGGTGAAAACGATTCAAATTGCCGTCGGCAACGGTCGCTATTATGGTGGAGGCATGACCGTCATTCACGATGCGACCATCGACGATCGCCGCTTGGACTTATATAGTTTGGAAGTCAAACATTGGTGGGAAATTATTTATTTATTTCCCGCCTTGTGGCAAGGCAGACACCATCGAATGCGCGGGGTTCGGACCTTGGAAGGTCAGGACATTCGGATCGAAACTCGCAAACACTGCGAGATTAATACCGATGGGGAGTTGACGACTCAAACCCCGGCACATTTTCGCGTGATTCCCCAGATTTTACCCGTCCTCGTTCCCTACAGTTAATTCATTTAACAACTTAAAAGCATAGCTTGATTTTATAGAAAAAACAAAAAAACAAGAAAGAATAGATACAGATTCCTAAATGAATTGCAACTCGAAGAGAATAAAAATCGAACCCGATCGACGGTCGGTTAACTCCGATTGCAGTAGCTAGATTCCAGTAGAAACGGGAATGAAAGGTGAAAGAGTTAGATTGAGAACATCAAATTTACAGGTTATCCTCGTTCTCAATAAATTTTACTACTCAGATAGGGTCGCTATAGATTTGCTATAGTATAGCGGTTCTTGCTCGTCGTAAGTGGCGACGATGCCAGGAGCGATTCCCGTCGAAACTGCCATCGACCGAGACGGGAATGGAACTGAATCGATTCAAAAAACTTATCCCAGAAACAAATAAGAGCAAAAGCCTTTCCGGCGATCGCCCATCGATCGCCCCTTGAAGTTCTCGATTAAAAACGCACTTATGGAACAACTCCTTCAAAACTTACCCGACAGTCCGATCCTTGAATTTACAATTTTGCTGTTGGTCATTTTGACCGTCCCGCCAATTTTTGAAAAATTAAAGTTACCGGGATTAGTCGGCTTACTTGTCGCCGGGGTGTTGCTCGGTCCCCACGGGGCTACCTTGCTCAATCCCGAGGGAGAAACGATCGCCTTGCTCTCGGATATCGGCAAAATTTATTTAATGTTTGTTGCCGGATTAGAAATCGATCTCGAACAGTTTCGTAAAACCAAAGATCGCTCGATGATTTTTGGGGCGGCGACCTTTTTCGTCCCGTTAATCGTCGGTACGGCGATCGGGCGTTTTTTTGGGTTTGATTGGAATGCTTCAATTTTAATCGGTTCGCTGCTTGCCTCCCATACCCTGTTAGGCTATCCGATTGTCAATCGTCTCGGGGTCGTCGGTAACGAAGCCGTTACAGTGACCATTGGTGCGACCATTTTTACCGATATTGCGGCCTTACTCGTTTTAGCAATTTGTGTTTCGATTAATGCGGGCAATTTTACCCCCGAAACCTTAGTGATTCAGTTAGCCGCCTTGGGAATTTATGCGGTGGCCGTTTTATTTGGCTTAGACTGGGCCGGAAAAGAGTTTTTTCGGCGCACGGGTGACGAAGAAGGCAATCAATTTTTATTCGTTCTCCTCGCGGTCTTTTTAGCGTCGGTAGGGGCGCAAATCATCAACGTCGATAAAATTGTCGGGGCGTTCCTCGCGGGTTTGGCGGTGAATGACGCGGTGGGGAACGGTCCGGTTAAGGAAAAAGTGGAATTTGTCGGCAGCGTCATGTTTATTCCCTTTTTCTTTGTGGGGATGGGGTTGCTGTTGAATATTCCGGCATTTGCGAAGACCCTGACCTCTTCGTTGGGGATGACCTTGGCGATTTCAATCGGGTTACTGACGGCGAAATTCGTGGCGGCGTTGGTGGCGAAAGTGCTGTATCGCTATCAATGGACCGAGACGTTAACGATGTGGTCGTTATCGGTTCCCCAGGTGGCGGCGACGTTGGCGGCGGCGTTGGTGGGGGTGCAACAGGGAATTATTACCGATGAAGTGTTCAATACGATTGTCGTGTTGATGTTGTTGACGTCGATTCTCGGACCGTTGATGACGGCGCAGTTTGCGAGTCGCTTACCCTTAACGCAAGCCCAAATCGACGCTGAAGAACGGTTGATTTGGTGGGAACAGCACGAACAAAAGGCAACGGGGGAAGTCAGCCAGAGAGAACCGAGTCCGTCGCCGTTTACGGTGGTGGTACCGATTTACAATCCTCTGACGGAACGTTATTTGATTGAAATGGCGGCGTTGCTGGCGCGCCACGAACAGGGGCATATCGTACCGTTATCGGTGGCGATGGGTCACGTTCACATGGATGACCCGGAGTTAGACGGGGCGATCGCCCAAAGCGAACGATTGTTATCGCGATCGCTCGATATTGCCCGAGAATTCGAGGTCGAGGCGCAGCCGGAGTTACGGATTGACGACGATGTGGCGCGCGGAATCAGTCGGGTCGCCCGGGAAAAACAAGCGGGGTTGATCGTGATGGGGTGGAGTCCGACGACGAGTTTGCGGGCGCGGTTGTTCGGAAATGTGATTAATGACGTGTTTTGGTCGTCTCACTGTCCGGTGGCGGTGACGCGGTTGATGGACGAACCGATGAACATGCATCGGATTTTAGTTCCGGTGAAGGATTTGAGTCCTCAATCGTTGCGGACGGTGTGGTTTGCGCAGTTATTTGCGGATGCGAATGAGGCGCAGATCGAGTTACTGCACGTGTGCGATCGCCGGACGCCGCCGGAACAGATCGATCGCTTCGAGATGGAGTTGTCGAAGGCTCTCAGTGACAGTCCGCTATCGGTGTCCACCCATATTAAGACGATCGCCCACGACGACGTGACTAAGGTGATTCTCAGGGCGGCGCGATCGGCGGATTTGGTGATTCTGCGATCGGTTCGCCGTCGGACTGCCGGAGGTTTGGCGATTAGCAATGTCACCACTCAGGTGATCCAAGATTTAGCCTGTTCGGTGGTGTTGTTTGGCGAACCGCATTCGTAAGAAGTCCGGAGTCGGGAGATGTCTTCAGCAGTGGGTCGGATCGGCGCCCTGGGGACTCCTGACTCCGAAGCTCGTCATCTAAACGGCGGCGACGGCTGCGCCTAAGAGACTTTCAAACAGTTTGATGCCGTCGGTGGCACCGAGAACGGGGTCGGAGGCGCGTTCGGGGTGGGGCATCAAGCCGAGGACGTTGCCGTTGCGATTGCAGATTCCGGCAATATTATTTAAGGATCCGTTGGGATTGCCTGCGGCGTCGATCGCCCCGTCCGGGGTGCAGTAGCGAAACACGACTTGGTTGTTAGTTTCGAGTTCGTCGAGGGTGTCGGCGTCGGCGTAGTAGCGACCTTCCCCGTGGGCGATGGGAAGGGTGATGACTTGACCGGGATCGTAGGCACTCGTCCAGGGTAAGCGGGTGTTTTCGACTTTGACCGGGACGCGATCGCAGATAAAATGCAGGTCGCGATTGCGGATTAAGGCCCCGGGTAATAAGCCCGATTCGGTGAGGACCTGGAAGCCGTTACAAATACCGATGACGAATTTGCCGCGTTCCGCGTGTTTGACCACTTCGGGCATCACTCTGGAAAAACGGGCGATCGCGCCGCAACGCAAGTAATCGCCGTAACTGAAGCCGCCGGGAAGGACGATAACATCGAGGTCGGCGATGTCGGTGTCTTGATGCCAAACGAGGCGAGTCGGTTGATCGAGTAAGCCTTCGGTGACCCAGACCACATCGCGATCGCAGTTGGAACCGGGAAATACAATGACTCCAAATTTCACGAGTTGACCTCCGCTTTTTGAACCGTGGCGACTTCGGTTAACTCGAAGCGATAGTTTTCAATGACCGGATTGGCTAAGAGTTCGTCGCAGATGCGATCGAGTTGGTTGCGGGCCTGTTGTTCGTCGCTGGCGCAGATCGACAGTTCGACATATTTGCCGATGCGCACCCCGGTAACGTTGTCGTAGCCCATATTTTTCAGTCCGGACTCGACCGCCGTTCCTGCCGGATCTAAAACCGAACGGCGCAGAGTAACATAGATGTGAGCCTGGTATTGTCTTTGAGTCATCAGCTTTGCCCGTAGATTCTTGAGATCGTGCCTTTGAGGTCGCGGCTTTCTCATTTTAAGGCGAGACCCGGACACTTCGACTGCGCCAGTCGCGGCGAAGGTCGCCGATTTTTCGAGGCGATCGCCCCCAATTGCTAGCTATTTTACCGCGCCCCTCGTCGATCTTCCCCAGACATCACCGTGCGAGTTTATCGTAAAATATTAGTAAAATATTATTAGGTTTTGTGACAATCGAGATCGTTTGGGATTGCGCGATCGCGATCCCAATCTCCCGATCGTTCCCGAACCCTCTGTTATCTTCAATCCTCCGACCGTCTCGATCTTCTCAACTCTCTAAATCTAAGCTCTAAAAAAAATCCCTATGAAAGCCAAGCGCACCCGTTCTCAAGACCGCATTCTCAATTTTCTCAAAACCAAGAAAGAAGCCCTTTCCGCACAGGATATTTATATCGAACTGCGCCATCGCAATCAGGGAGTCGGTCTGGCAACGGTATATCGGGCCTTAGAAGGCTTAAAACTCGAAGGAGTCGTTCAAGTCCGCACCTTAGCCAATGGCGAATCTCTCTATAGCAGCCTCCAACAAGACCGCCATCACTTAACCTGTTTGCAATGCGGTCAGTCCATTCCCCTAGATGAATGCCCAGTTCACGACCTCGAACGAAAACTCGAACAATCCCATCATTTTAAAGTGTTTTATCATACTTTAGAGTTTTTCGGGTTGTGCGATCGGTGCAGTCTCGCCCAAGAACGGGGTTGAGTTTTGGAAAGAAAGTTATTGAAAATCGTCTAGTTTAATTTCTTGTTTTCGCTCCCGATATGGCCAATCTCTACTTGACAATATTTTAATTGTATCCGTTTTCAAAAACGATCCTTTACACTGACTGAAACCGACATAAGCGATCGTAGCTCATAACACAGGAATCCACGAAAATAATTATTTCTGAATAAACTAAAATAATAATATAGTGTTTCTCATATTGCTGAACTCATGAAAAACTCGTCAGTAGTAGGGGCGATCGATTTGGCTTGGTGAACCCGCCCTTACTTGGACAGCTACGGGAGTACCGCCTTAATAGTATAGTCATTTCAATTTAGATTGAGACAGATTCTGGCATTTACAGCGCCTTTAAGAGTGAGTTTACCCACACCCTGTAGAGGTGATTCGCGAATCACCTCTACACTACACAGATATTGGGTCTCATTCTTATTTGAAACCACAATACATCTAATTGGGGAAGGCTATACCTTTGTTTATAAGGTTTTACAAAAAATTATTCATTTTCTTGATTATTGATTTGATTGTTATCGTTATTGTTATAAATGATTTCTTTTAATAAAATCTTAAGATTAGAATTATCCGGTCTTTTTTCAAATTCTGCATGAGTATAAATCCAAACAACAACCACTTTTTGGGCTTGTGTGTTTAATAAATAAATTAATCGTCCTTCTCGGCTTGCACCTTGAAGTTGAGGCATTTTAAACTCTAATTTCCATAATTCATATCCTTCGACAGACATTCCTTTTGGAAAAGGTTCTAAATGACCGATAGGTGGACGAACACGAGGAGCAATACTCAACTGTCGAATAATATTTTCTATAATGTTTATAAGGTTTTCACGTCCTACATTGTTTTTACGATAGTGTTTTTTTAAGAGTTTTTTTAGACTGGCTTCAAAATTACTCGAAAATACTATTTGAAATAGATCGGATTCTGTCACTGGCTTCCTCCACAGTCATAGCTTGTCCTTTATCAACTTCTTCAGATATACTCTCTTCAATCGCTTTTCTTAATTTAAACTGATAAGCTTCACTTTCATTTTCTATTGAATTTAAAAGAGCATCAATTAAATGTTGATAGGCTTGAGAATAAACTCCAAAAGCATAAACTTCTCCTTTCAAAATAATCAAACTAATATTCCAGGCCGCTGATAAGCGATCTAATATAGCAATCAATCGACTTTTGAGATCTTTAGGTGGCTCAATTATTGCATAAGCGAAAATTCTTAGTAATTCTTGTTTTTCAGAAGGTAATTCTTCCCAACTTTCTTCGACAACCGTTGCTAAATACTTCGCTTGTCGAGCCAGTTCTAAAAGTCGTGAAGAGTTAGATGCTTTTGCCTTAAAAATTTGGCGAATTTCATGGAAATCAATCGCTAGCGTAGCAGACATCGATCTAGACCTCTTAAATATTGTTATTTATTTGGATATGAATTCTCAATGTAATTAGGTCAGATGGGGTAGCTAAATTCCCTCGAGTGGAGCAATGACAGAGTTAGTTGATTGGGGTTGTCCGGAGAAGGCGGGCAAGATGCCCGCACCACAGAGTTAGGATTTTCTAAAACTCCTCCGTTTCCGAATTAGGTAAATTAGAATTGCCCACAATCGAACGTAATCCCTCAAAAGTTGCCGGAATATTGCGCGGGTCCATAAACATGACTTTACTGCTGTCACTGCTGCCAATGGTCAAACCCATACGCAAATATTCTTGCGCCAATAGGAACTGGAGTGCTTCTCGGGCGGTGGGATCGGCCTTCAGCGTTTTTGTGATAATCTGCAAGGCTTCAGAAGTCGCTTGCGCTTTGAGAACCTGTTCTTGACGTTCGGCTTGCGCCTTCAAAACGATCGTCTTTTGCTGCGCTTCCGCATCCAAAATCGCCGCCTTTTGGCGGGATTCCGCTTCGAGCACTTGCGCCTCGGCGCGACCTCGGGCGCTGTTGACCGCCGATTCTCGTTCCCCTTCCGAGGTTAAAATTGCCGCCCGTTTTTTCCGTTCGGCGGACATTTGCAGTTCCATCGAATCTTGCACGGCTTTCGAGGGAACGATATCGCGCAGTTCCACTCGGGTCACTTTCACGCCCCACGGGTCGGTGGAAATATCTAATTCGCGCAACAGCACTTCGTTAATTTCGCTGCGGGCGGTAAAGGTTTGATCCAGTTCTAACTTGCCCATTTCCGAGCGAATTTGAGTTAGAACGAGGTTAATCATCGCATCTTTGAGATTTTCGACTTTGTAATAGGCTTTTTCCATATCGACAATCCGCCAATAGACGACCGCATCGACGGAAATCGACACGTTATCCCGGGTGATGCACTGTTGCGGCGGGATATCGATGACTTTTTCCCGGGTGGTTTCTTTATAAACGACGTTATCGACAAACGGAACGATAAAATTAACGCCGGGTTTTAATTTTTTGCCGTTGTAACGCCCGAGACTTTCGACGAGGGCTTCATTCCCTTGATTGACGATTTTGACCATTCCGGCGAGGGCGGAACCCCCTAACGCCAAGCCAATCAGTACAAAAAATCCTTCCATTTACTGAGTCCTCTATAACTGTTCTAAAACTGTTCTAATTGTTTTAAACCGATCGAATTTGTTGCCAATCTGGACTGAAACCGATCGCCGTCCCGGTTCACCCCATTTCAGTGCAAGAGTTTTTCGGGAACGACTAATAAGGTGTTGCCTTTGCGTCCGACGACCAAAACTTTTTGATTGGGCCCGATGGCATTATCGGGGTCTTCACATAAGGCGCGCCAGGAGTTGCCTTCATAGAGGACGCGACCCGCTTCGCCGGGACGGATTTCGGTGAGGGTTTCGGCTTCGTCGGCATCTTCTAAGGTGGAGACTTTGCGCTTGGGTAGGAGTTGGCGGGAGAGAAAGAGGCCGAGGGCGGATAAAATCATCCACAATAAAACTTGTAAACTCGGTTGGGGGAGGATGAGGGAAATTCCGGCGACGATAAACGCACTCAGCCCCATCGTGAATTCGACGAGGGCGGTGGGGACGAACAGTTCCATCAAACATAAGATCGATCCGGCTAACAGCCACGCCATTGTGGGGTTGAACAGGATCTGAACGAGGGTAGGGGTGGAGGCTAAGACTAGCCCGAAGTTGTGGGAAGTTGCAGCAATGACCATCACATCACGCATCCAATTGAGTTTGGGAAAGACGATCTCAAAAATCGGGGAACGATTGACACGGGGGAAAGGATAGAATGAGTTTTGGATTCGCTCGGGATCGAATTATCGACCAGCTTAACCCGTGGTTGAAATTGCGGAAGTTTTTACACGCGGTTAAGATGGGCGTCGCCCCTCGGGCGCTAACGGCTGCGAGCGAAGGGTTTCGCGATCGCCAATTATTCTGGCTGACCCTGTTGTTGATTTCTATTGTGCCGTAACCGATCCAGTTCATGAGCAGTTCCGAACCCTCTCTCTACTGTCCAAATACCGCTTGTGCCAATCCTGCCAATCCTTTGGGGAATCGGCAGTGCGACTCGTGCCAAACGCCGCTTACCTATCGGTATTTGTGGGGTGTGGGGGCGGCGGCGATGGGACTGGAAATGGGCGAGACGATCGCCGATCGCTATTATGTGGTTGCCCCTCAAATTTTCCTGGATACGCAACCCTCGCAATTACCGTTAATTCCTAACGAGATTCCCGAGGAATTACTTCCTTATTTACAATTGTATCCCCAGCGCCTCCACGTCCCCCAGATTTACGGGTTCTGCACGGTGGGTCAAGGGCCGCAAGGGCGCAACTTCTTGCTGCTGGAAAATGTTCCGGTGGATCCGAATACGGCGAATTTGTACCCGTCGCTGTTGGAAGCGTGGGGAGAAGCGCCTCCGGTCCGTCAGGTGTATTGGTTGTGGCAAATTCTGCAATTGTGGCGCCCCTTGCTCGATTTGGGGGTGGCGTCGAGTTTGCTCAAGGCGGAGAATATTCGGGTGCAGGGGTGGCGGGTCTGGTTGCGCGAACTCTACAGCGATGCGACGTTGGTGACGAAGCCGGACGCCCAGGATTTGGGCTATAACTGGTTGACTTGGACGGGTCAGAAACAAGGGGTGGTGGGCGATCGCCTCCAGGAGATCGGCAAGCAAATGCGCCGTCGGGATGCGGATCTCGCCAGCATCGAAACTCAGGTGAATCAACTATTACTCGAACTCGCCGGACAGTTACCGTTACGGGTACGGGTGGCGGGAGGAAGCGACCCGGGACCGCAACGCACCCACAATGAGGATTGTTGTTTTCCGACGACGGAGGATTTACCGGAACCGGGAACGAAAAACCGCGATCGCCTCTTGGGTCATTTGGCGATCGTCTGCGATGGCGTCGGCGGTCACGAAGGCGGCGAGGTCGCCAGTCAAATGGCGGTGCAATCCCTCAAACTGCCGATCCGCGCGTTTATGGAAGAAGTGCTCAACGAAACGGAGTTGAGTCCGCCGACGGCAATTTCCGACCAGTTGCGGGCGATCGCCCGGGTGGTCAACAATACGATCGCCGCCCAAAACGACCAACAAGGACGGGCCTTACGCCAGCGCATGGGAACGACTTTGATGATGGCCCTCCAACTCCCCCAAACCGTGGCGACGGAAACCGGGGCCCGTCTCGCCAACAGTCACGAACTCTATCTCGTCTCCCTCGGCGACAGTCGCGCTTACTGGATTACCCCTCACTACTGCCAGCAGTTGAGTGTCGATGACGATTTGGTCACCCGCGAAGTCCGCACGGGCCGCAGTTTCTACCGCGATGTCCTCAAACGCCGGGAGGCGGGGGCTCTGACTCAAGCTTTGGGAACCCGGGAGGGAGATTTACTCCATCCCAACGTTTCTCGCTTTATCGTCGAGGAAGATGGCTTATTGTTATTGTGTTCCGACGGGTTGAGCGATAACGATCGCGTCGAGCAGTTTTGGCATCAGTTTTGTCCCCATATTTTTAACGGCGACCTGTCCGTAGAACAAGCGGTGCAACGCTGGATCGATTTGGCGAACGACAAAAATGGTCACGATAATACGTCGGTAGTTCTCACGTACTATCGTCTATCTCCGGAAAAATTGGTGCTATTCGATCCGACTCGGTTACCGAGTGAGGGCATTTTAGACGATGAATTTGCCGAGTCCTCTCGCGCCTTACTCGACGAGGAAGAAACCCCCGATGGCGGCGATCGCTCCCGCCGAAACCGCCGCCCCCTCTCGCCCAAACAGGTGCGCGTCCGCTTGCTGCTGGTCGGTTTGCTGGCGGCGATCGTCGGGTTTGTCGGGTGGTGGCAACTCGACGAATCCGGGGCGATCGATCGCCTGCGCGAGCAAATTTTCCGGCAGGAATAAGGGTGGATCGGGGACGCCATTTTTAAAGGATTCTTGCAAGGATAGGGCGATCGCGACCCCCGTGATACCCTCAAGATCGATGCTAGGGTGGAAAGCTCATGAATGAGGCTAAAAATGTTTTAGGGACGACGTTAAAACTGTGCGGTACCTCGCCGACGACCGGGTTTTACCGGGATGGCTGTTGCCACACCGGACCGGACGATCGCGGCGTTCATACGGTTTGCGCGCAAGTGAGCGCGGAATTTTTAGAGTTTACCAAGGCCCAAGGGAACGATCTGAGTACGCCGATGCCGATGTTTGGGTTTCCGGGGCTGAAACCGGGCGATCGTTGGTGTTTGTGTGCCAGTCGCTGGAAAGAAGCCCTCGATTCCGGATTTGCGCCGCCGATCGTTTTGGAAGCCACTCACGAGGCGACGTTAAACTATATTCCCATCGATGTTCTCAAAGAACATGCCATCGATCTTTAGGTTTATATAAAACTTAAAACAATTTCTATGAGTTCGGCGGGCTAGATGCCCGCCCCACAAGCTATCAGGTCTAAAATCTAAAATCTAATCTAAAATCTAAAATGGCTCGTTTCTCACCTCATCCCCAATACAGCGATCGCTACGATCGCGCCGTGCAGTTTGCCCTAGAAGCCCATCGTTACCAGCAACGCAAATATAGCGGCAAACCCTATATCCTCCATTTACAGGCGGTTTCGAGTTACGTTTGGCTCGATGGCGGCAACGAAAATGAGGCGATCGCCGCTTGGTTGCACGATTATCCCGAAGATATCGCCCCCGAACGAGGGATGACGATCCCCGAAGGGGTGGAGGCGATCGCACGGGAGTTCGGACCGGAGATCGCGGCGATCGTGCGCGGGTGTACCGAGTGCGATCGCTCCGGAACCTGGCGCGATCGCAAGCAACTCTATATCGACCAAGTGGCGGCGAGTTCCGATTCCGTAGTTCTCGTCAGTCTCGCGGACAAGTACGACAATTACAGCAACGGCTACTTTCACGAAATCGGCCAAAAATCGGCGCAACCGTCGCGAAAACGTCCGGAAATTATTTGGTTTGGCGAAACCTTAGCGGAAATTTATCGCCGACGCTTACCCCATAGTTTGTTAGTCCCGCAGTTTTTCCAAGTTCTCGAATACCTCAAACCCTTTCACCTGGAATAATTTCACCTCAAATCACCGGATCGACTGAGATAGAGCGCGATCGCGACCACTCCCGGGATCGTCCACTGCAACGGACGGCGCGATCGCCGTTTTCTTGTGCCGATCTCCGACCAGTTTGAAGACTGACACAATTCACTCGAACCCAGATTTTAACGGGCTTAGAGTGAAAACGAACTGGAAAGGAAAAGCACGCCGATGGAATTGTGGAGTTACACCCAACTGAAGTTGAAAGCGACCCCTCGCCGCCAACCCTCGCCACCGAACACGCCGACGGAAACCCCCCCAAGCTGGCAAATGGTCGCCGTTGCCTTGTTTAATCGAGTAGGGTGAGATAATTATCGGTTTTTTATTTTTATCCATTTTTCTCTCACGGCATTTTGTAGATTTTTTGTTCTAACTGCTAACTTTTGGAGAACGACATCGTGGATACAGTCACCTTTTTTCCCCGCGCCATTCGTCCCTTAATGCTCTATTCTGCGAACGCTCAAGAGGCTTTATTTCCCATCCTCGGCAACGGCGAGCCTCTTTCTTACTACAGCGCCCGATCCCTCGCCAAAGCCGCTCTGATTTGTAGCGATCGCGACCCGATCCAAACGCAATTTGGTGACGGCATGAAAGATGTGAGAATCATGCACCTGTGCAATCGACTCGAAATCGATCCCTGTCTGGTCGCTACTTTATCTCAAGTGAGTCTAGCCGCTCGTGCCGATTGGATCGGTCTGGCCCATTGGTTGCTGGATTTAGCCGATTTACGCTTGCAACAACTCTCGAATTAGCCTGCAATGGGGGAAGGGCGATCGATCGTTTTCCAACGCCTGCAGGCGATCGCCATCACCCGAAATTTTGCAGTTTTGCAATGGTTTACCATCAGGTTGGATCTTCTTCGATCGTCATTTCGATACGGATTGGTTCTCTAAGCGCGATCGCCCGAAATCGGAGAACATTGACCAATTTTTACCATCAAACGCGGCCAAAGTTCGGTAGCGACTAAGACTAAACCGAGAAAACGAAAATAATCGAGCCAGGGATAGAGGTCGAGGCGATCGAACAGCAATTGCGATCCCTTATAAATCCCGAAAATAAGGATTAAGCCAACCCCTGCAAAGAACAACTGTTTTATCCGAGTTTGGGGCGGGATAAATTGCGGTCGGGTTAGAAAGAAAGCGGCAAAAACGCCACAGGCGCGCCCTAAAGATGGCAAGATAATCGATAGAAAAAAGGTAAAGCCGACGATCGCCATCTTGACGGAGCGATCGCGCACTTCCGGAAAGGGGCGACGTTCCCAAATCCAGGCGAATAAGGTGCCGAATAAGACGCCCCCAAGTACGTCTAAAAAATAGTGAACGCCTAGATAAATGCGAGAAAGGGCGATCGCGGCAATCAGAAGCACGGTAACAATCCACAGCCAAGGTCTCTGGTAAGATCGGGCGAGATAAACCCAAAATGTTGCCGCCCCTTGGGCGTGTCCGCTTGGAAAAGAAGCATCATCAATATCGGCGGTGACTTCGGGAAAAGCAAGGTCCGGACGGTCTACAAACGGACGCGGTGCATTGACCCAGGTTTTGAGTCCCGTATTGACTCCATAACTGACACCGAGAAGCATTCCCAATTGGCGGGCGCGATCGGGATCGAATAACCAATAATATAAGGTTAAAAAAACAATATACGCCGATTCCGAACCCAAAGCACTAACTGCAATAAAAATTGGCAGCGATCGCGCGGTGAAAAAGGCTCTAACCCATGTAATGATATCCATAATGGCTCGACAGTGACCGTTGCGATCGTCATTATCGACCAAAGCCGCCCCAGCGCAACCCCGATTGAGCAGTTCCCCTCATTTTTTCTCGCTCAAATGAAATAAATCTTCGGCAAATTTAAGCATTAATGCTTGTAAACTAAGGCGCGATCGCCATTCGAGGGGGATTCCCGTTTCGCCATAAAACGCCCCGGCAATTTGTCCGTAAACCGCCCCGGTCGTGTCCGCATCGTCGCCTAAATTAACCGCCAACAAACAGCCCTCTTTAAACGATTCGCTGTTATAAAATGCCCACAATGCCGCCTCTAAAGACTTGACCACGTAACCCGTTCCTTGAATTTGGGGCGGTTGACGCTCTTTAAACGATCCCGCCGCAATTTCCGCGATTTCTGCTGAAATTAACGGGGATTGCTGCCAATACCCCGGAATTGGACTGTAGGACGGCGCGAGTAATTCCGCTTTGCTGACGCCGTTGAGGGCGCCGACCAGCAACGCCGCCATATAGCGACAAGCATCGATACAGGTTCGGGCGCCGTGAGTGGTTCGCGAACTGTCCGCAGCGCGGGCGATCGCCTCCTCCGGTCGATTAGCATAAAATAGCACGAGAGGTGTCAGGCGCATAATCGAACCATTCCCCGCCCGTCGGGGGTCCGTAGACCCGCAGTAGGCTTCTGAGGTTTTCTGAAATCGGGATAAGGCTTGATAAACCGTATGACCGATATCGAAACAGCGTCCGGTACTGCTCAAATGACCCGTTTCCAACCATTGCAGGTAACGCGAAAGTTGGTCTACAGGGTCGAAATCTTGACATTCGATCAAACTTTCTGCCAAACACAGGGCCATTGAGGTATCGTCCGTCCACTGTCCCGGTTCCAAGTCGAACGGTCCGCCACCGATGAGGTCGTCAATCGGCGTGAAGCTTCCCGGCGATTTAAATTCGAGGGTCGTTCCGAGGGCGTCTCCCGTCGCCAAACCGAGTAAAGATCCGCGATAGCGCTCTATTTTATCCATCGATTTTTTGAAGTTCTTGTTTTTTGATTGTAGGGGACGCAAAACTGTCAGAAGATCGAAGGAGTGCGAGCATCTTGCTCGCTATTCTCTCGGAAAGATGCTCGCACTCCCCAAAATGCTATACAGCATTTTCCTCTGCTATGCAAGACATTTAGATCCCCCTCAATCGCCCTCGCCAGGTAGGGGTTTGGTTACCAAACCCCTACTTTGCTCGTTCCCCCGGAAATCCCCCCAACCCCCCTTTGAAAGGGGGGCGAAGGGGGGATAGAGGGATCGGCCCTGTACCTCATCAGATCGCGAAGTGTTATATTCAATTGAACTTACAGATCGAGATCCCGCAAGAAGTAAAAGCGATCGCCTTGCCAAGTTTCCCCTTTTTTACGCCCTAAATATCCGGTGAGAGGGGAAGACAATTCGATTAAAATTTCGTGCAGTTCGTTCAAACTCCCAATGAATTTAGGCGGGTTCGAGGCATCATAGGCGCCGTTGAGATATTCAATTCCAACGTCGCGGTTGGCATTTTTTACCAATTTAATTAAATGCGATCGCACCTGCAAATCTTGCCAGAGGCGATCGATATAACGATTCACTTTTCCATCGGCTTCTTGTCCGTGGGGTTCTTGTTCTAAATGAGGTTTGAGGTCGAGTAAATCGATCGCCCCGGGATGGCGGGATTTGAGATCGACTAATCGCTGTAAGGTTTCTGGACGGATGACGTTCATTTCATTTCCACTCGCCGTTAGTTCCGCATCTTCGGTCAATTCTCCGGCAGCCATAATTATTTTAATACAGCGATTGTATTGCCGTTGTAAATGTTTGTAGCCGAGTTTGACCAGTTGGGCTGGGGTTCCGTCGGGGACTTTTTCACTTTGGGTCGCTTTGCATTCACCAACGACGGGATAGGGGTTTTCACAATAAAAATCTAAGCCCCCCGCGCCTCCGGTACAGTCGGGGTGTAGACTGGTTTTCGGATTGGTATTCCGGTTAGAGAAACCGAGTTTAATTAAACTTTTTCTGACCAATTTTTCAAAAGTATCGCCATCGCTGGAGTTGCCGACTGTTGCGATCGCCTCGATCCAGTCGCGATCGCGATCGCCTGGGGTTGTTGTTGTCGATTCACCCCAGCCTAAAAATACTTGTAAGTCGCGATCGAAGCTTTGCGCATTAGCATTATTCGGCGCCATTTCGGCGATCGCGCTTTGTAATAATTCTAATTCGGGATGATCGGGGGGTGTTCTTTTTTCGAGTTGTTCCCGACGGCGATTGAATAGGCGATCGCTCAAGACAGGTTGAGATTCATCGCCGTTAAAATTCTGGGGAATACCGATAAATTTACCGGGAACAAGATTAGAGTCTTCTCGCTGACAGACGATCGCTTGTGGTAACTTATAAACGCGAAGACAAGTTAAAAAAAAATTATTTTTTCCCTCAACAATTTCGCCCAATCCTGCACTCGTCCAAATCGTTTGACTCCCTAAAAATTCTAGAAAAGATTCTAGATCTTCCAACCCATTTAAGGATTGACAAAACTCAGATTTTGCCCATAGTCGAATCAATGCTGTTTCGGAATTTTCTGCGTCCCACTGCGATCGCGCCGTCGGGATAAACCCCGAACGGTAATAGTTTTCGAGAGGAATTGCTACAGGTAAAGCCTTGAGGGGATAAAGTGCAAAGACTCGATTAGTTTGTAAAAACTGGCGCGATAAAACCGCGATCGCCCGTCCCCGCATCAGTGCCTCTATTTCCGGCGACGGGACGCATAAAGCGCTAGAAATAAAACTCATTGTTTTTATTTTTAACAATCAAAAACCATTTTAAAAAACTCCCATTGTACAAGAATTTAGACCGGAGTTTTTTTAATTGTCTTCTTCGACATCATCGGGGATTTGTCCGGAGGGATCGCTTAAGATTTCGAGAATCAAAGGATTAGTTTCAACGAATTTAGTTTCGGCGATATAATCGAAGATCTGAGCATCGCTTAATCCATAATCCTCGCGACCTTCGTACACTTCGGCGATCGCGACTAAGGGTTTAATTTCTTCAAACTTTAATGTCACCCATTCGCCGCCTTGTTTTTCCAATAAGCGGTTTAAATATTCTCTTGCTCTTCGCGCATTAGGACTGACTTCTTTCGAGCGAACTACACAGCCTCGGGTCAGATCGTATTTTTGATAATTTCCTAAATGAGATAATCCGGCGGTGACGGTCGTTCCGCCAGAAGCTTGCAGAACGGCAATGCCAATTTTGACCATTTGACCGTTTTCTTCCCCGACGATTTTAAAATCGACATATTTATTCGGAGGGTTAACTTTTTCGATTTCTTTGATGGTGACATTTTCCAAGTGAAATCCCACCAATCTCTCGAAACAAAATCGCAGTGATTTGGCGATTTTCGGTTCGTTATCTAGCAAGGAATCGGATTCTACTTGTTCGATTTCGTTATTGAGTGCCGATTCAACGGGATTTTGTTGAGGTTCTCGATCTTGCGATCCGGGATCGGCATTCGGTAAACTCCAGTTATCGCGACACCATTTTAAAATATTTCTGGCGATCGCCTTCTGTTTGCCGAGTTCTATCAGCCGATCGCGATCGAACGGATAGACCGGATGGGGTGGCGTTAAATTCTTTTGTTGGTAGAATTCTGATAAATAAGTGCCGATTAAATTAAAAGCACTATCACCATCTAAAACGTCGAGATCGATTTTGCGTTCGGCAATTCGATCTTCAATGGCTTTAGGATTTGTCATCGCTTTGAGTTGGGTTATCCAAATCTCGGGATAGACGGCAGTAATCAGTACCCCTTTTTTAAGTTTGTCATATAAATCCATACAGAAATCGGCAACCACTTGCAATCGGGTATAACCCGCATCATTGACTTCTTGCGAATCGAAGCGATCGAAACAAATGACGAGGGGATTGTAGTAACTGACTAAATCAAGAATTTGACAACTCATCTCGAAGATTTCATTTTCCCGTTGTTCTTCACTGGGATTGGCTAACTGCATTTGCTCGGCTCGATTTTGTGCCAAACTTCTGCCGGAGAGCCAGTTGATCGCATAATGTTTATTCTTCGATAGAGTCCAGAGAATCGCTTTAACTAAATCGGGGTTCTCGATATCCGGATGTAGGTCTAAAATACAGTCGGTTAAAGCCTCAATATATGCTGCTGGATTTTCTAAACTTTGCACCTTTTCAACAATTTCTTCGGGCCGATCTTGCTCGGCTTCAGCATGGTTCACTAAATTAGCGGCTAATTCCTGCCACTGCATCACATTTTTACTGCCCGTTTTTTTGAGGCTGGTTGCGAGGGTTTTGAGGAATTCTAGGGAAATTTGGTTGAGGTTGGCGTATTGGTCCATGTAAATAAACCAAGCTCCCCCATTGGCTTGCAGGCGATGGCGGATGCGACTGATGAGGTGAGTTTTTCCGCCTCCGGGGTCGGCGAGAAGGGTAATTCCCATGACTTGACGCGAACCCGATCGCACATTTTCGATCGCCTCAAAGACGGCATCGGAAGCATGAGCGTTAATCGAGGGAACGTCGGGAAATCCGGTTCCCCAGACTTCTTGTTGTCGGACAGTCAATTCGCGACGGAAGGGATTGTGTGTTTGAATGACTTCGTGAATCTGTTCGAGGGGGGAGTAGTCTGGACTCATAATCTAGTGGTGAGGAGGAGAATTCAACAATTTGGGAAAAAAGCGAGTGGAAATCGGGATTTAAGCGTTAATTCGTTTGATATAACAACGCAAACCGCTCAGTTCGGTGGTAATCGAGTCTTCAATTTTGCTCGGGTCGTTATCCGGTAGGCTGCTCCCTTGCAAGCGGATTTTGTCGTTGGTTTGCATTTCCAACAGCCACTGGTTGAACTCGAACCGAGAGATGCGATCGCCGATTTCGCGACGAAGCCGATAAATCGGAACCAGGCGATCGAAGTTGTAATCCCGGTTGAGTTGCTCGTAGAGATCGAGGGTGACCCGCTCGAAATCGGCGTAAGAAGATATCCCGGCGCCGGGTACATGACCGTCTCCTTCGCCGGGTACATGACCGTCCCCGTCACCGAGAACATCCGGCGCCACCCCTGCCGATCGTGCGGCGCCGGGGTACCTTTGGCGAAGCCAATCGAGTAAAGCGTTGCCGAGTTTGCTGCTCACTTGTTGCGCGTCGAACTCGAATTCGGGGTCTCTCAACCCGGCGTCGAGGGCGTCAAAACCGACGGGTTCGAGTAAAGTGACCTTGTTTTTGGCAATGGAGATCGCCCCTTGCGCGATTAATTCTTCGAGAATGGGCGAGTAATCTTTAGCCCGCTCGTTGGTGCGGACGATCCTGTTGTTTAATTGGCCTTTTTTGACCGATTCTCGGTGAGCTTTCATGTCCCAAAGGGTCAGCAAGACGCGAACTTTAGCTTGCTGAGGGGTTCCTCTGAGTCCTTTTTGAGTTTTGCTGGCAGCCATTTTACTTATACCCCTTAGTTGAAGCATTACTGTTTATCGTATAACGCATCTTATCTTGTTTTCAAAGTTCTCAAACACCTTTTTAACTCACTTGAAGTTCGGAGGGCGCCGAGGTATTTAGTTCGGGGGGCGCCGGGGTATTTAGTTCGGGGGCGCCGGGGTATTTAGTTCGGGGGGCGCCGGGGTATTTAGGCGAGAACTACCGCATTTTCAAAGCAAAAATGGGGATTTTGCTTCTCCGTAGCAGAAACGTGCGCTCGCCAACGTTATCACTAACGTTCTTGTTATTTTTGTAATATATATTTGATTCACAGAGCGTAGGAACCGATAAAAGATATAAAATTTCCGTTAACGTTCAATGCTGGATTGAAAATGATGAATTCCACGGTTAAAGTCGTCGCGATCGCGGGTTAAAATGAGGGGAAGGGAGATCGGGGCGGTTCCTCGCATCGAAATTGCTGGAAATCTCTATATTTTTGGATAGTTTCCACGCCAAATAGGCGATCGCGCCGACAGCGATCGCCTGTTTGGTCTGAAAAGTTGCTGAAATTTACAAAATTTGGCTCAAAAGACAGCCTCGATCCTCCCCGGATATCTTTTGAGCATTGCTAATATATGACTTTGACTTCCAAAACCCCCCGGTTTAACCGAATTTGGGTCGAGCAGTGAGCGAAAGAGTACGGATCTCTACAATAACTCCCGCACCCAGCTCGACCCTCAAGTGTTCGCGTGATTCTTCCTGTGAGTTCTGGCTCTTTGACAAAGGGTTTTAGCGATCGTCTCCAAACGTTCAGTTAGATAATGCTCTGCGATTAGTGAGTCTAACGAACTGTCGCACTAAGGAAGGCGTTGCCTAAGTCACACTCGATTCCAGTTTCGATCGCGTCCCAACTTATTGGAGGGAAAATTTTCAAAAATTTTTGGAGAATTTTTCAACTCAATAAGTCTTGATACTGGTCGAGTCAATTGACGAGTTTAATGAGCATTTTTACTCACTCGGGTAAAGCCCGATAGGTGGCAATTACGAGAACCAATAACACGGCGGTCCAAGTCCAATCTGGCATTCCGGTAAAAAGAAAGGAGAAGCCACTAAAAATGACGCCAAATAGCTCTAAGAAATAGGCAATGGCAATGGTGGCGATCGCCAGAACAATGACTGGAAATATCTGAGACATAACCCAATCCTCTTGGTTTCGATGGGGCTAGGGTTCGATCCCCGCGCCCTTCATTTTGTTTGTAGATTACAATGTAACAGATTATAAAGCAAACTTTATAAATACCATCAGTTTAGTTGAATAAGCGTTAAGCATGGGTCGCGTCGTCAACGGTGAAAACTTTTGATAGTCCGACCAACAGACAGACGAGTAGAAGCTGAATCTGCCACGCGACGAGAAAAATAACCACGACCGAACTGACGGCGGCGATCGTCCCGGACAAAACGGCAATCATTTCATCTTGGGTTCCGAGGCAAATCGACCCGGCGACGAGGGCAAAAATTAGGGAAATGGCCAAAGACATACACATGAGAAATAGCCTCTTTGTCAAAAGGGCAAAATTGGATCGCTCAGATGAAGAAATTCTGCTACCTACTAGCCTAGTTTTGAGGCACCCGATAAGGCTTGTAGAAGGGACGGGTTTCGATCTGGCCTACGCTAAAAACGCGATCGCCGCCATCCGTAATCTTCGAGCCGGATAAAAAGAACTGACGAGTTGAACTCCAATGGGGTTTCCCTATACGAGTCATTATTCCCGTCTGCGGCTCTAAAGCATCAGGACATTTTACAATTGGCGATCGCGACGAACTTGTTATTTTTTGAACCAAAATAGCGACGCATTCCCCCACCTAGGAACAGGTGGGGGTTAAGGAGCGGCGGTTTCTATGTTAGGATGCTATACATCTTGAGCGGTACGGTAAAGGGCGGAACTGAGATTTCCGAACACCCCGGAGACACGACCTCTCAACTGAGGGAGAAGCACCCTGTAAATCCTGTGGAGTCGGTTGATACACGTCGGACTCCGGGTCAAAGTTTCACTCCAAGCCCCATAGCGGAAACGACTTGGGGGTGTCTCTGGGCAAAAGTTCCCAGAACACGGCGAGAATACCGCCTGTCGGGAGGGATAAACCCTTCTAATCAAGACACCGCCACCTCGCGTAGCAGGTGGAGGAGTATTCATTAAGTATAAATTCTTAACTCCTACCCCAGAGCAGAGATCGCCCGTTACGGCGAGTCGTTACTCTCATCAATTTTGAGTAAATTTCGATCGTTTCCGGTAGCATCCGATCGCCAATCGCGAGGGAAACCAGGACGATCGCCGTCCCCCTCCACCGCCTGGGGTAAAGGAGCGATCGCCGTAGAGAGAATGGCTAAGATCGGGGGATCTTCCGCGAGGAACTGGCGCTGTCGGACAAACTCGACAATCTCGCGATCGCTCAATTGCCATTGCTGGCGCTCTCGATGCAGCCACCAAATGGCCAATAAGGGGGTGAGGGCGTCTTTCTCTAAAGGAATATAGCTACAGCGATCGCCCCGGACAAAACGCACCAACTCTTGACGACACTGCCAGTGAGTGGGAATTTCCGGAGCCAGCAAACAGGCTCCGTCGAGACCGAGGCGATCGCGATCGAGCAAGCGAGCGAACGTCGCCCGCAATTGGGACGCATTCAAGCGGGGGACGACCGCCAGACCGATCGCGTGCGAGGATCCGTCATTCGTGCGGACGATCGCCCGTAAGGGAACGTAATGGCGATCGCTCGCCTCCATCGGTTCCACCGCTTCTAAGGTGACTCCGGCGATCGACCGATCTAAAAGCATCTGTAACCCCAATTGCAGCGCCGCGACGAGTGCTCGGCGATCGGCGTGCAGTTGTCGTTCCTCCACGGTCTGCTTGGCGCGATCCAAGGCAATTTGCACCGCTTCCCACGGGTCTACCTCCACCGGGCGAAAATTTTCCGCGCACCATTCCAACAACTCGCGGACGTTGAGTTCCTCGCGCGCCAAGGCATCGAGTTGGTCGCTATCGAAGGGATAGAGCGATCGCGGCGGGATTAAATGACAGCGATCGTAAAATTGCTGCAAGAATAACCCCACCAGTTCGCGCATTCCCCGGGCATCGATCGCCTGTAAACGAATCGGAGCGACAGATTTCGACAGATAGGCGACAATTCCCGACGGGAGGGACTGAATTTTTTCATACCAGGTCTGCGGCGTGGCGGCGATCGCCAAAACCACGCCATAGTTGAGACGGGCGATCGGCAACGTTTCCCAAATCCGCTTGACCAAACTCGCCGCGACCCGTTCCCGCTTCAATCCCGTATCGCTATTTTCCGGCGAGTCGAGTTGGTCGAAGGCGATAACTACCGGGTAGAACTGAGTGGCGAGACTCAAAATTTCCAGAACAATTTCCCACGCTTGCGCGTCGCGGTAATCCCGGCTGCGGTTGGGTAATCCCAGCTCCTCCGCCTTCGCCGACGCCAACACCTGGCCCGCCAACCACTTGATTGCATAGGGAGCTTGGGCGTGACACAAAGTCCACAGCAGTGCGCGCACCAGATCCGGATCGCCGAGAGTCGGTCGAATTTTGAAAAAAGCCTCGCTGAGTTGGGCGATCCAGGTTTGATTTTTGGAGAGGGTTTGACGGTTGAGCTTGTTGACCAGAGAGTCTACCGAAAAGCGATCGCGCTCCGGATAAATGGATTGAAAGGCTTCGAGGGCGATCGCCGTCGCCAAATCCTGCCACTGCATGAAATTGGCATGGCCCGGATGGCGGAAGCTATCGACTACGGTTTGTAAAAACTGGTAGCGAATTAAATTGACATCGCTAAATTGACCCGCATTGACGTAAACGAGCAAACCGGGACGGTCGCGTTGAAGATGTTGGCGGACGCAGGCGATCGCGTGGGTTTTCCCCGTTCCCGTCTCGCCGAGGATCGCCAACGAAGATAGAGGCTCGATCCGCTTGCGCGCGCGTTCCACCGCATCGAGAACGGCGGCGATCGCCTCCGGGTTCAACTCTTCTAAATTCGGCGGCGTCGCCCACCAAATTTCCCGTTCCGTGACCCGGGTCGCGCGCTCGAACGGATTGGCGGCGGCGATCGCGGCATTGAGATGGACAATCGCAGAACTGACCGAAGTACAAGACATGGGAGGGAAAGGCTTATCCTTACGTAAAATCGTGAGAAAACAAGTCAGGACAGCCGATCTAGACGTTCTCAGGGTTTGAGGGGGAGTGACCTTGGGTCTCGCCACACGAGACGAGTTTTTCGATCGCAAAGCAAGAGGCAACTAGTTCTCTTTATTTAGTGTGCCTCGAAATTCGCCGCGATCGAAGGGATTGGGAATATTTGATTTGAGATTTTAGGTTTTAGATTTTAGATTGAGGGACTCGGGACGCTTGAAAACTCCCGGTCAGTCGTCCCTTGTCAATAGCTGTCGGGCAAGATGCCCGTTCTACTCGTGTACGGTGGGGTGGTGACTCTTCCCATCTCGCCTACCTTTAACTTTTGAGGGGTTCGGGGAGCGATAAGTCCCGAGCTGGTCTCATCCCCACCCTACGGGAAGGGCCAAGCCCTACGATGGGGATGAGACCAGCATTTACAGGCAGCTATAGCCTTTGGTAAACTCCGGCTATGCTGACCACGAACTACACCTACCGAATCTATCCAGACGCCACCGGGCAGACTGAACTGTTGGAGTGGATGGAGACGTGCAGAGGCGTATATAACTACGCTTTGCGCGAACTCAAAGACTGGATTGCTTCGCGTAAGTGTTCGGTAGACCGATGCTCGCTGGAAAAGGAATACATCATTCCCGCCGATGAGCCATTCCCGTCTTACCATCGTCAGCAGAACAACCTGCCCAAAGCGAAGAAGCAATTCCCGCACTTGGGTAAGGTACATTCTCAGGTGTTGCAGACCACAATTCGCAGACTGCACGATACCTGGGAAGCATTTCAGAAACGGGGACGCCGGGCGCAAACTATCTTTGCAGAAGACCTCAACGTCACCGGGTTGACGCGAGGGATGTTGGGAAAAGATTGTGTAGATGCTGCCTTCGGACAATTCCTGTCTCTGACGGAATGGGTGTGCTGGAAACGGGGAGTGTACTTTGCTAAAGTCAACCCCAACGGCACCAGTCAAACCTGCCCATCCTGCCTTGCTACGGTGAGCAAAGGGTTGGAAGTCAGAGAGCATCATTGTCCTGAGTGTGGGTATCGGACTCATCGTGACCGTGCCGCAGCAGAGATGGTTTTGCATCGTGGACAAGAAAACGTAGTAACCCAGGGACTCTGGGGAAGGGAAACCGCCTGTCAAGTCGGTCTGTCGGGGGTCGATGACCTAGATAAGTGGCGCGGGGCAGGAATACCCAATCGTGAGGCTGGGAAGCCCGCGCTGTAATCTTTGATTCAGCGTCGGGAGGATGTCACCGAAAATATGCCACCGTGCTACCCTGTGAAGAATCGTTCAACTGCTGGTCAACTCCTGTCCGACGTTCCGTTGTTAAGTTCGCATGGTTCATATTAATCGCCTAGAACTGACAAACTTTAAATCTTTTGGCGGTACCACGAGCATCCCCGTGTTACCGGGATTTACGGTGGTCACCGGACCGAACGGTTCGGGCAAATCGAATATTTTAGATGCGTTGCTCTTTTGTTTGGGGATTTCCACCTCGAAGGGGATGCGCGCCGAACGGTTGCCGGATTTGGTCAATCATAACCTCGCGCGCAGTCGGACCACCGTCGAGGCGAGTGTGACGGTGACTTTCGATCTCGAAGGCGAAGGGTTGCCGACCGAAGAGGATTACTTGCAAGAGGCGCAGGCGATCGCCGATCCGGGCTCGGTCCAAGTGCAGCCGAGTGAGGAACCGCAAGAGCAAAATGGGACCTTAGCGAGTCCAGAGAACGGGGCGGCGATCGCCGAATCGGATCCGCAAGCGGTTCGAGAATCGGATCCGAGTAATGAATGGAGTATTACGCGACGCTTGCGGGTGACGAAAGCCGGGACGTATACCTCTACGTACTATATTAACGGTCAGGCTTGCACTTTAAGTGAGCTGCACGAGCAGATGAACCGGATGCGAATTTATCCGGAAGGGTACAATGTAGTCTTACAAGGGGACGTCACCGCGATTATCTCGATGAACGCGCGGGAACGGCGCACGATTATTGACGAGCTGGCGGGGGTGGCGGCGTTCGATCGCAAGATCGCCCAAGCGAAGGATAAGTTAGATGAGGTGAAAGAGCGCGAGGATCGCTGTCGGATTGTGGAACAAGAGTTGATTTCCCAGCGCGATCGCCTCGCCAAGGATCGGGAGAAAGCGCAGAAATATCAAGCTCTGCGCGCCCAAGTCCAAGAGAAAGAACTGCTCGAAGCCGTACTACAGTGGCACCAGCTCAACCAACAGGAATGGAAGTTGCGCGAGCAAATCGAAGCGGGCGATCGCGAAGCGGCCCAATTGCGCGATCGTGTCGCCACCGCCAGTGGCGAGATTCAACAAGCGAACCAACGACTCGAAGAACTCAACGCCCGGGTGAAAGCCTTGGGAGAGGAAGAATTGCTGGCGAAACAGTCCGTACTCGCCCAACGGGAAGCGGAAAAAGAGCAGCAGGCGCAACGCTTGCACGAACTCCAAGAAAGTCAACAGCAGCAACAGCGAGACATTGCCGAAGCCGAACGGGAAATCGGCCATTACCAGCAGAAATTAGAGCAAGTCGCCCAAGAACGCCAGGAAAGTGACGCTCAATTGAAATCGGCGCGGCAGTTGAGCGACGAACTGCAACAAGACCTCGATCGCCGCCGGGAACGGGCCAGTGCGATCGCCGCCGCCTCGGAAGAGTGGGTGCAGCAACAAACCGCCTTGCACCGCCAGATCGAAACCTTGCAGAAAAGCTTGGACCCGCAACGGACCGAACAGGCGCGCCTCGGGGAACGGGTGCGATCGCTCGATCGCGCGATCGCGGAACAACACGAAACCCTGCAAGAGTTCGGCGCCCGACTCGCCGAAAAAAAGGTGAACTTGGGCGAATTGGACCTGCGCCACCAGGCGGCGATCGATCGCGTACAATCCTTAGCCGGGGGATTGGCGGCGGCGGAAAACGACTTAAAAACCCAACAAGACACGGAAAAGCGGCTGCTCGACGAACAACGGGAGAAACAGCGCCGTCTCGACAAACTCGAAGCCCAAACCCAAGCCCTGCGCGAAGCCAGTGGGACCGGGGCCAGTCAAGTTATCGTCCAGGCGGGATTGCAGGGGGTGTGCGGTTTGGTCGCCGAATTGGGGCGCGTCGATCCGCATTACCAATTAGCCTTGGAAACCGCCGCCGGAGGACGGTTGGCGTATTTGGTGGTCGAAGATGACGCCGTGGCGGCGTCGGCGATCCAACTGCTCAAGCAAAAACGAGCCGGACGGGCGACCTTTTTGCCGTTGAATAAGATTCGACCGCCCCGATTTTCGCCGATCGCCGAACTGCGACAGGCGCGCGGATTTGTCGATTATGCGGTGAATTTGATCGAGTGCGAGCGCCCCTACTTGCAAGTGTTTGCCTACGTTTTCGGCAATACGGTGGTGTTCGAGACCTTGGATGCGGCGCGATCGCACATGGGGAAAACCCGGATCGTCACCCTCGACGGCGAACTGCTCGAAACCTCCGGCGCCATGACCGGGGGGAGCAGTTCCCACCGTTCTAGTTTGCACTTCGGAACCGGGGGAGATACGGAATCGGCGGAAGTGACCGAGTTAAAAGAGCGGTTGGAGCAGATCGAGCAGATTTTACAACGGTGTGGGGAGGCGATCGCCGAAGCCGCCGAACAAGTCAAAGGGCGATCGCAAGCCTTAATCGACGCGAAACAGGAGCAACGGGAACTCCAGCTCAAAACCGAGCAGCTACAAGGAGAAATCGACAGTCTGAGCGCCCAACAGCAGCAAGTTCGCGAGCAGTTGGCCGACAATACCCAAGAATTGGCCGCCGCGCGCGATCGCCTCCAAGTCCTCGACGGCGAAATCCCCAGCCAAGAAGCCCGCTTGCAGCAATGGCGCCACGAACTGAGCGCCCTCGAAGAATCGGGGACCAACAGCGAATGGCAGGGGATCCAGGCTAAAGTCCGCCAACTCGAAAGCGAATTACAAGACGCCTCGGCGTCCTTGCGCGCCGCCCAAAGTCGCCGCCAGGACCTCGACAACCAGCAACAACGGCTCGACGAAAAACGCCAAGAAACCCGGCGACGATTGGAAGACCTGCACCACGCCCAAATCAGCCTCGACGATCGCATCGAACGAACCCGGGCAAAATTAGCGGAAATTGACGAAAACATCGCCCAAAATCGGCGGGAACTGGCCGAAATCGAAGCCAAATTAGGGGAAGACAAACAAGCGCGCGATCGCGCCGAGGAAGCATTAAGACAACTGCACCTCGCCCGCCAACAAATCGAATGGCAGGCGCAAAAACTGCAAGAAAGCCAGGAAGCCCGCCGGGAACAACTCGGCGCCTTGCGGGAGCAAATCGCCGCCGGACGCGCCGAACTGCCCGACCCGGTGCCCCCCGTCCCCGAAGAGAGCAAAAATCGCCTGGTGACGGCCCTGCAAGAGTTGCAAAAAGAGGTGCGATCGTTGCAAAAACAACTCAAAGCGATGGAACCCGTCAACATGCTCGCCCTCGAAGAATACGATCGCACCCAAACCCGTTTGGAAGAATTACAATCCAAACTCGCCACCCTCGAAGGCGAACGCACCGAACTGCTCCTGCGAATTGAAAACTTTACCACCTTAAGACTGCGCGCTTTTAAAGAAGCCTTCGACGCAGTCAATGAAAACTTTCAAACCATCTTCGCCGACCTCTCCGAAGGCGACGGTTACCTTCAACTCGACGACCCGGAAGATCCGTTTTCCAGTGGCTTAAATCTCGTCGCCCACCCGAAAGGGAAACCCGTTCAACGTCTCGCCGCCATGTCCGGCGGCGAAAAATCGATGACCGCCCTCAGTTTTATTTTTGCCCTCCAACGCTACCGTCCTTCCCCGTTCTACGCTTTTGACGAAGTCGATATGTTTTTGGACGGGGCAAATGTAGAGCGATTAGCTAAAATGATTAAACAACAGGCCCAACGCGCCCAGTTTATTGTGGTCAGCCACAAAACTCCGATGATCAAAGCAGCAGAGCGGGTTATTGGCGTTACTCAAGCCAGAGGCGCTCACACCCAAGTGGTCGGCTTAAATCTAGAGTCGAACAGCGCGCCTGTTTAAACTTACCTTTAGACTTACTAAATCTTAAACAGAATTCTAGATCGGGATTCGACAAAGAATGACATCTGATAAAATCCGCCAACGCTCCGACCTCTTAAATACTCAAGTCATTACCCGCAACACGGGCAAGCGCCTCGGCGTGGTAAAAGAGTTATTGGTAGACATCGATCGGCGGGAAGTCGTGGCTCTCGGCTTGAGAGACAACCTACTCGCGATCGCCGGAATGCCGCGCTTTATGCTGCTCGACAGCATCCAGCAGATAGGGGACGTCATCCTCGTCGAAGATGAAAATGTCATCGAAGATGTTGACGTAGAATCCTATAGCAGCCTCATTAACAGCGAAGTGATTACCGAAAATGGCGAACTGCTCGGTAAAGTTAGGGGCTTCAAGTTTAACGTCGAAACCGGGGAAGTGGTTTCGATCGTGATCGCCGCCTTGGGACTGCCCCAAATTCCCGACCAGGCGATCAGCACTTACGAGTTACCCGTCGAAGAAGTCGTCAGTAGCGGCCCCAACCGCCTGATCGTCTTTGAAGGCGCCGAAGACCGCATCACTCAGCTCACCGTGGGGGTGTTGGAACGCCTCGGAATCGGCGAACCCCCCTGGGCGAGAGAAGCGGAAGACGAATATTTGATGCCTACCGCCAGTCCGGAAAACCGCCTGGGAACGGGGGCCCGCACCCCCGCCCCGGAACCCGTGCGATCGCCCGCCCGGGTGGTCGAGGAGGTCTGGGACGAAGACCAAGCCTGGGAACAACCCGCCCCGGAACCCCTGCGCCAACCGGAACCGGAACCGATTTATTACGAGGATGAAGTCGCCGAGGAAAATTGGAGTGAAGCGACGAAGGACGATCGCTATTACGACGACCCCTACGGCGAACCTGTCTATGGTGCGGCTTACGAAGAAGTCGAATATGACGAAGATTACGACGACGATGTAGAAGGGGACGCCTGGGCCGAGGAAGGGGCGGATAAGCCCTACACGCCCCCTCGGGTGAATATCCCCGAAAAAACGAAAACGACTCAGTACGAGGAAGAACCGGGCTATTAATCGGTGCTTCGGTAATCCTCGCCTCCCCTGCCGTTGCCGCGCGAATGTCGCAGTACAATAAGGAAATATTCGGGAGACGACGGCCTTTTGATGCGCCTCGGTCTTCCCCGGATCTCAAATGCAATTATTTCGTTGATGAGGCAAATGTTGGATTCCACTCTGTTCGTTTTATTGTTATATGTCGGAATTGGCGGGGCTTACTTGCTCGTGATTCCGGGATTGACTTATTTCTACCTGCAACGGCGCTGGTACGTGGTTAGTTCGGTGGAACGGGTCTTTATGTATCTTTTGGTGTTTTTATTCTTCCCGGGAATGTTGTTGCTGTCTCCCTTTTTGAATTTTCGACCGAAGCGCCGCGAAATTGGCGCCTAAATCGACGGGGAAAAGCAGGGCGGCGATCGCCGAAAAGGGGTTCGCCGCTATTCTTTTGTCAATTTTTACCTGGAACGATCGAGTCAGTGGGTGTCATGCGACGGATTGATACAATCGGAATTGGTTTGGGTATTTTCATCGCCGGGGGATTGGCGTATACGATCCTGCAAGGGGCCGGATTCGATGCCACTTCTGCGGGAATTTGGAGCCAGTTACTTTTAATTGGCGGATTGCTCGGTTGGTTGGCGAGTTACCTGTGGCGCGCGGTAAGCGGTAACATGACCTATCACCAGCAAGTTAAGGATTACGAGGAAGCGGTTTTAAATAAACGCTTGGAGGAAATGTCCCCGGAAGAACTCGAACGCCTCCAGGCAGAAATCGACGCCCAAGAGTAGGGAGTTTAGAGTTTACAGCAGTTTTCGCTGTTGGGCGCTACATTTCGAGCCCCCTAAATCCCCCTTAAAAAGGGGGACTTTCACTGCCCCCCTTTTTAAGGGGGGTTGGGGGGATCTTTGCCTCTCGTACCTCATGACAGTGCGAATTGCTGTAGAGTTTAGAGTTTAGAGTTAAAAGTTTAAAGTTTAGAATTTAAGTCTACAGGCATGAAATCGGTTTCCCAGTGTTTTGAATCTCTCCGCCAACAACAGCAGTGTGCTTTGATTCCTTTTATTACGGCTGGCGATCCCGATTTGGAGACGACCGCCAAAGCGTTAAAGCTGCTCGATGACAAAGGCGCCGACGCGATCGAACTCGGCGTACCCTATTCCGACCCCCTGGCGGACGGCCCGGTGATTCAAGCGGCGGCGACCCGGGCTTTGAGGCGCGGGACGCGCTTGGAACAGGTGTTGGCGATGCTCGAACGGGTGACCCCGACGTTGCAGGCGCCGATTATTTTGTTTACTTATTACAATCCGATTCTTTATCGCGGTATTGAGACGTTTCTCAAAAGTGCGGCCCAAGCGGGGGTGAAAGGGTTGGTGGTTCCGGATTTGCCGTTAGAGGAGTCCGATGAGGTGCTCTCTCGGGCGGCGGAATGCGGGATTGAGGTGATTTTGTTGGTGGCGCCGACGAGTTCGGCGGACCGGATCGAGGCGATCGCCCATCAATCTCAAGGGTTTATCTATTTGGTCAGCGTGACTGGGGTGACCGGGATGCGCGAACAAGTTCAGGCGCGGGTTCCGGATTTACTCGACCGGATTCGTTCTTATACGGATAAACCGATTGGGGTGGGTTTCGGCATTTCGGCGCCGGAACAAGCCCGTCAGGTGAAGGAATGGGGGGCCGATGCGGTCATTGTCGGCAGTGCGTTCGTCAAGCGCCTGGACGACCCCTCGCCGGAGGCGGGATTGGCGGCGGTGGGCGAGTTTTGCGCCAGTCTGAAGGCGGCGATCGCCTGAGCGGGAGGCGCAACCCGCACCAATAACCTCCCCGACGTGAAGCGATGGCGTGGGGAGGTTATGCGGTGGCGAGAACGGTGGGACGGGTAAGATTCTCCTGGGAGATCTTTTGGGGTCGCCGTCAGTCTTCTGTGGAATCGCTGGCGATCGAGCCGATCCCTCCGAGGTTTTCGTCGAGGTGCATCCGTTGTTCCATTTTGTGCAGGAAGTAGCCCGTCATCATGGCGGAGGCGAGCAATCCGGCCAAATTTTCCCGGTTTGTGGTAATTTGGACGTCGAAGTTTTCCGACGGCAGGACGCCGACAAGCCCTTGCACGTTCTGAGAAATGATTTCTTTGATTTCCGGGCTGACGGTCTTGGCGACCCGCGCCAACACTTCCGGGGGTTGATCTTGTAAATATCTCAGGAGTGGGTTGACTTGCTCATCTTCAGAGTTGGAATACATAAAGTCCGGTTGATAAACCATGAGACCCCTAAGTCTTTGACTTGCTTGCTGTCTACTGTAAACGATCCTGGGAGTTTGGCAGGGTTGCCCTCGTCCTCGGCGGCACGTTTTTCTCGTTACGTTGCGTTCAAGTTGCATTAACTACATAAAGATTAACAAATTGCCCGGCGATCGAGCAACCTGGGACAATTC
The DNA here is from genome assembly GCF_016632315.1 of Oxynema mangrovii CENA135. Taxonomy (NCBI): domain Bacteria; kingdom Bacillati; phylum Cyanobacteriota; class Cyanophyceae; order Oscillatoriales; family Oscillatoriaceae; genus Oxynema; species Oxynema mangrovii. The sequence goes on from NZ_JAEOXH010000001.1 coordinate 2,669,548, forward strand.
CCTTGCAAGGGTCATATCCCGTTGAAAAAGAAATATTTTTGCAGAGTAGTTGCAGCGACCCGGCGATCGCCGCCATACCTTAAAGACTGCAAAGGCGGGGGTTACGCGCCTTCGGTCGGTAGGGGAAACGGACAGTCTAAAATCAAAAAGGGTAAGGCCCGCCCGGGCGAGCGCCGCCAGGGGGCCGCACGATCTTGGCAAAACTCGCCGAATCTTTGCCAAATTTTTACAAATGCAGGGGCGATCGCCCTCCCGGTAACTCCCCCGAGAAAGTGGTTGACTTTTCCCGGGCGATCGCCCATAATAAGGATCGCTTTGTCCGGACGGCTGTGCCTGACTCCGTTAACGAGCGCGGCAACAGGGGTAATGACAAAGTCAGGAAGACACCCAGATCGACTGCTCCTATAGCCGGAGGGCGATCGTTCGGGGGCGTGGCGGAATGGTAGACGCTACGGACTTAGAAAACTGAGCCTTAGTGGAGAAATCCATTAAGTGACCGCTCTCAAATTCAGGGAAACCTAACTCTGGCAACAGACAAGGCAATCCTGAGCCAAGCCGAGAGATGTAAGATGCTTGAGGAAGGTGCAGAGACTCGACGGGAGCTACCCTAACGTCAAGCCGAGGGTAAAGGGAGAGTCCAATTCTCAAAACCCCCTTGCGGGGCAGTAGCGAAAGCTACGGGAGAATGAAAATCCGTTGGCTGGTGACAGCCGTGAGGGTTCAAGTCCCTCCGCCCCCATACACCGTATAAAAATCGACAGATCGAAGCCCACCGAAGTTTTTCGGTGGGCTTTCCCCTCGCCAATTTCCCGTAGATACTGTATAGCCCCCCCCAAAAACGCCGTTCGTCGAGAAAATCTCAAAAAACCTGTAGGGGTTTGGTTTCCAAACCCTCAACCCCATAGAAACAGCGAGAGAATTAGTCTGGTAGGGTGTGTTAGGCGGCGATGATTTGTGATTTCCCAGGATTAATTTATCTGTCCGCCATAACGCACCTTTTTCTAATTCTCCTCTCAAACAAGGCGGTTAATCCCGAGCGCGAAAATCTCAAAAAACCTGTAGGGGTTTGGAAACGAAACCCTCGACCCCATAGAAATAGCGAGAGGGTGTGTTAGGCGGCGATGATTTGTGATTTCCCAGGATTAATTTATCTGTCCGCCATAACGCACCATTTTCTAATTCTAAGAATTGGTGCGTTACGCGGGAATCTAATTTACTGGACTTTCGCCGGATGTTTTTGCCCGCTAACGCACCCTACC